>NZ_JASHKV010000017.1:0-14066 GCF_030056895.1 Rhodococcus sp. IEGM 1341
CTCACCACCGAGGATCAGCCCCAACTGGAGGCGGCACAGAACCTAGGGTGATTCACCACATCCAACCCCGCAGCCTCGACGGCACTGTCCGGAATGGTGCAGGGATCCCACGGCTCCTCCTCCACCGGTGTCGCAACCACCGAGCTCGTCGACGACTCCGCAACCGGCGCATCCTCGGTCGCCCCGCCACATCCAGCGACCGACGCCAATACCCCCACCAGACCGGCCACCCACCACCGCGTCACGCTCACACCGCTCCCCTTCGTCGAACCCACCCACCCCTTGGACGCGGCGAACACCCACCTGGTTCCACCACAACCTCACACCCCCAATGCCAACCGCGCGCCCCTGATCACGTCGAAACACAGCCGCGCGGTCCACAAAAAGGGTGTGAGGTCCCCCAGCAACTGCACACGAACAACACCCCGCCCCACTGAGTGTGGGACGGGGTGTCGATGTGAATCGGAGTCTTACTTTCCGGCCTCCGCGGCGCGCAGATCCTTGCGCAGAATCTTGCCGGCCGCGGACTTCGGGACGATGTCGATGAACTCGACGCGTCGCACCTTCTTGTGCGGCGACACGCGCTCGGCGACGAAGGCGATGATGCCCTCTTCGTCGATGGTGGCACCCTGCTGGCGGACGACAAATGCCTTGGGGATTTCTTCGCCCTCGTCGTCGAGCACACCGATGACGGCGGCGTCGGCGATCTCCTCGTGCGTCAGCAGCAGAGCCTCGAGCTCGGCCGGGGGCACCTGGTAGCCCTTGTACTTGATCAGTTCCTTGAGGCGGTCGACGATGTAGACGACACCCTCGGGATCGACGACGGCGATGTCGCCGGTGTGCAGGTAACCGTCGGAGTCGAGGGTTTCGGCGGTGGCGGTGGGGTTGTTGAGGTACCCGACCATCACGTTCGGTCCCTTGACCCACAGCTCACCCGGCTTGCTCAATCCCTCTGCAGGCAGCTCGATCTCCTCGAGTGTGCCCGGGTCGACGAGCTTGTTCTCGGTGTTCGCCAGCGGCTGGCCCACCGAGCTGAGCGGCATGTCGTCGCGATCGAACGGGATGGCGTGACTGACGGGGCTGAGCTCGCTCATGCCGTAGCCCTGACGCACTCGCGTGTTCAGACGCTTCGCGACGGCCTTGCCGAGCTCCTCGTCCAGCGGTGCCGCACCGGAGAAGATGGTGTGCACGCTGGAGAGGTCGTACTGATCGATCATCGGGTGCTTGGCGAGCGCAACGGCCACCGGCGGTGCGATGAACAGGTACGTCAGCTTCTGGTCCTGAATGATGCGGAGGAATTCGACGAGGTCGAACTTCGGCATCGTCACCAGGTGCGCGCGCAGCTTGAGGGCGATGTTGAGCAGCACCGTCAGGCCGTAGATGTGGAAGAACGGCAGCAGCGCCAGGATCGCGTCGTTGCTGTCGATGCCCACGCGCGGTTCCATCTGCGCCACGTTCGCGACGAGGTTGCGGTGGGTGAGGATGACGCCCTTCGGCACACCCGTCGTTCCGGAGGAGTACGGCAGCACCGCGACGTGTGTCGCCGGGTCGAACGAGACCTCGGGGGCAGGTGCGCCCTGGGTGAGCAGGTCGCGCAGGTTCGGGTGGCCCTCTGCGCCGTCGAGCACGATGACGTGATCGGCATCGAGGCCGACCTTTTCCGCGGCAGCTTTGGCCTGCGGGTACAGCGGGGAGACGGTGAACAGGAACTTCGCGCCGGAGCCGGTGAGCTGCTTGGCGATGTCCTCGGCTGTGTACAGCGCGTTGATGGTCGTTGCGGTTCCGCCTGCGCGCAGGATGCCGTGCAGCACCGACGCGAACGCGGGCACGTTCGGCGAGTGGAGTCCGACGACGTCGCCGACTTCGAGTCCACGTGCGGCCAGAGCACCCGCGATGGCGTCGATCTGACCGATCAGCGTCTTGTACGTGGTGACGTCACCGGAGGTTCCGTCGATCAGTGCAGGCTTGTCGAGGTCGGACTCGGCGATCGATCCGAACAGGAAGTCGTAGACGCTCAGATTCGGAATCTCGACATCGGGAAAGGGACTGCGGAAGCTCATGGCTCTCCTTCGAAAAACTGCGGCAACAATGACCGAACCCTACAGTGAAAGCGGTCACAACGGACAGCGACCCTACCGCTGAGTCAGGTAGTGCGGGCGCTAACTTCGCGACGCATACGGTTTGCCTGCCGCGGCCGGCCCGCGAACGTGGCCCACCAGGCCCGCGACGGCGAAAATGGTCACCACGTAGGGCAGCATCAGCATGAATTCGCTGGGCACCGGCGAGCCGATGATGCCCAGTACGTTTTGCAGGTTCGACGCGAATCCGAAGAGCAGTGCGGCCAGCGTCGCGCGTACCGGATCCCAGCGGCCGAAGATCACGGCGGCGAGAGCGATGTAGCCGGCACCGGCAGTCATCTCCTTGCCGAAGGCGCCGACGGAGCCGAGAGTGAAGTACGCACCACCGAGTCCGGCGATGGCACCGGCGAGGCAGACGTTCCAGAACCGGGTGCGTGCGACATTGATTCCGACGGTGTCGGCGGCTTGGGGATGCTCACCGACGGCGCGCAGTCGCAGTCCCCACTTGGTGTGGAACAGGCCGAAGAACACGAGCGCGACGGCGATGTACATCAGGTACACGATGAGTGTCTGCCTAAACAGCACCGGTCCGAGAATCGGAATCTGCGAGAGCACCGGAATGTCGATGCGCCCGAACCGTGGTGGCGAGTTGAGAGTCTCGGCGTTCTTGGTCAGCACCACCGAGTACAGGAAGCTGGTCAATCCGACGACCAGCACGTTGAGCACCACACCCACGATGACCTGGTTGACGAAATAGCGGATGGAGAACACCGCCAGCAACGACGCGGTCAGCGCTCCGGCGATCAGAGCGGCGAGCAGTGCGACATAGGTAGAACCGGTGATCGACGCGACGACGGCGCTGACGAAAGCACCTGCAAGAAGCTGACCTTCGATGGCGATGTTGATGACGCCGACTCGCTCGGAGATGACGCCGCCCATGGCACCGAAGATCAGGGGCGTACTCAAAGCGACTGCGCCGATGAGCAATCCGGGCACCGGGATGGTCTCGCCATCCGCTGCCCAGGCGAGGAAACCGAAGACGAACAGCACCGCGAACACTGCCAGCAGCCACAGTGGCGTCGAGCGGTACTGCGAGGCAAGGAACGCCGCGTAGCCGGTGATGACGGCCAGCAGTACCACCACGACGAGACCGGTGCCGTACGACGGCACGCCCACTGCAGGCAGTGCGAAGAAGTCGTCCTCCGACGCCAGTGCGAATGTGCTTGTTCCCGAACCTTTTCTGACCACGAACAGCAGCAGGGCCAGCAGCGTCACGAGCCCGAGGATCGACGGGACCTTCCAGCTCCGGCCGAGTACCGCTTCAGCGGCGGTGTCGGTCGAGGTGGTCACAGTGCACCCACCTTCGCGGTCTCGGCTTTCGCGAGTTTCTCTTCTCCTGGTTTCGGCAATCGGAACACCGCTCGCACGAGCGGCGGTGCGGCGATGAACAGCACGATCACGGACTGCACGACGAGCACGATGTCGATGGGGATGCCCTCGCCCGCCTGCATCGCGAATCCGCCGGCCTTGAACGCGCCGAACAGGATTCCCGCGACGAACACGCCCCACGGTTTCGATCTGCCGAGCAGTGCGACGGTGATGGCGTCGAATCCGATGCCTGCGTCGATGTCGGCGCTGAAGCCGGTGGTGACGGTGCCCAGTACCTGCGACACTCCGGCCAGACCGACGAGCGCACCCGACATGATCATGGCGTACAGGTAGATCCGGTTGACGTTCATGCCGGCCACGCGGGACGCGTGCGGGTTCTCGCCGACGGCGCGGAAACGGAATCCGAGGCTCGATCGCTCGAGCAGCCACCACACCGCGATCGTCACGAAGATCACCAGCACGAAACCGAGGTGCAGGCTGTAGCGATCGCCGAAGAGCTTCGGGAACACCGCCGTCGACGCGATGGGCGCGGTCTTGGGGTTGTTCGATCCCGGGGCCTGCAGAGCGCCGGGAGTGCGCAGGAGGTACGCGACGAGATAGAACGCGATGTAGTTGAGCATGATGGTGACGATCACCTCGTGAGCGCCGGTGCGCGCCTTAAGGAATCCGGCGATGCCGCCCCACACCGCGCCGCCGAGAACACCGGCGAGAACGGCGACCAACAGGTGCAACCCGGCAGGCAGGTTCACGCCGAACCCGACCCAGCCGGCGCACGCCGCGGCGATGAGCATCTGGCCTCGACCACCGATGTTGAACATGCCGACGCGGAAGGCAAGGGCCACACCGAGTCCGGCGACGATCAGCGGGGTGGCGAAGGTCAGCGTCTCCATCAGTGGCCGGATGCCGTTCTCGAATCCGGGTCGACGGAAGTTGTAGACCGAACCCTGGAACAGCGACGAGTACGCCCCGGAAACAGAATCCCAGATCGCCGTCAGCATGTCCGAGGGACGGGAGAAGAAGTACCCGGCCGATTCCTGGACGCCCGAGTTGGTGGCGGCGATGAGCACCGCACCCACGATCAGCGCGAGGAGTACCGCGAGAACCGAGATGATCGCACTGCCGGTGAAGATCTGCCGAAGCACCACATGCGACTTCGACGGTTCCTGGGATTTGGGGGGCTGTTCGGCCTCACTCACCACGCTCACCGCCCATCATCAAGCCGAGTGTTTCGCGGGACGTATCCCCGGGGACGATTCCCACGATTACTCCTCGATACATGACGGCGATGCGGTCGGCCAGTGCGGCGACCTCGTCCAGTTCGCTCGACACCACGATGACCGGGATCCCCGAATCCCGGGTGGCGACGATGCGTTTGTGTACGAATTCGATGGATCCCACGTCGATTCCGCGAGTGGGCTGCGCTGCGACGAACAGACGCAGGTCTCGGCTCAGTTCTCGCGCGAGCACCACCTTCTGCTGATTGCCACCGGACAGGCGTCCGACGGCGGTACCGATTCCCGGTGCGCGCACGTCGAATTCGCTGAGCTTCTCCGATGCGAACGTCTCGAGATACTCGCGTTGCACCGCGCCGCGCCGCACGAACGGCATGCTGTTGGAGCGATCGAGCATCAGGTTCTCGGCGATGGAGAATTCACCCACGAGTCCGTCGACGGTGCGGTCCTCGGGAACGAAGCCGACGCCTGCGTCGAGCACGTCCTGCACCGTCGACCCGACGAGCGAGTTGCCGTCGAGGCTGATCTTGCCGGATACGTTGTCCTGCAACCCGAGTAGGGCTTCGACGAATTCGGTCTGGCCGTTGCCCTGCACGCCGGCGATGGCGAGGATCTCCCCCGCCGCGACTTCGAGGCTGACGTCGTCGACGGTCTTGTTGCCCTGGGCGTCGAACACCGACAGGTTCTCGATGACCAGTGCCGCGTCCCCCGGCGTGGCCGGATCCTTCGAGACGGTCAGCTGCACATCGCGTCCCACCATCAGCGCAGCGAGCTCGGTGTTGCTGGCGGTCGGCTTCGCTTCTCCGACGACTTTGCCGAGTCGGATGACGGTGATCTTGTCGGCTACTTCGCGTACTTCGCGCAGCTTGTGGGTGATGAAGACGATCGTGGTGCCCGACGCCACGAGTTCCCGCATGATCCGCATCAGATCGTCGGTTTCCTGCGGCGTCAGGACGGCCGTCGGCTCGTCGAACACGAGCACCTTGGCCTCACGAGAGAGTGCCTTGACGATCTCGACCCGCTGCTGCACGCCGACGGGGAGGTCGTCGACGAGAGCATCGGGATCGAGGTCGAAGCCGAACCTCGCGGATATCTCCCGCACCAGCTTCCGCGCTGCCACGAGGTCGAGACGTCCACCGAGCGAGGTGGTTTCGTTGCCGAGCACGATGTTCTCGGCAACGGTGAACACCGGAATCAGCATGAAGTGCTGATGCACCATGCCGATCCCGGCGGTCATGGCCTCGCCCGGTCCGGCGAAGTTCTGCTCGACGTCGTCGAGCAGGATCTGGCCCTCCTCGGCGCGATACAGGCCGCTGAGCACGTTCATCAACGTGGACTTGCCTGCACCGTTCTCGCCGAGGAGGCAGTGGATCTCGCCGGATTCGACGGTCAGATCGATGTGGTCGTTGGCAACCAACGAGCCGAATCGTTTGGTGATACCGCGAAGTTCGAGCTTCATGAACTACTTGGGTGCCGAGGGAGACTCGACGGTGATGGATCCGTCGATGATGCCGGCCTTGATCGTGTCCAGCTCGCCCTGCAGTGCGGGGTCGACCTCGGACTCGAAATCGTGGAACGGTGCGATACCGACTCCGTCGTTCTCGAGCGTGCCCACGTACGGGGTGTTGTCGAATGCATCGGCACCGGAGTTGGCGACGACCTCGTCGACGCTGGTCTTGAGCCCCTTGGTCACCGAGGTGAGCAACAGGTCGCCGACCGACGGGTCGGATTCGAAGACGTCGGCGTCGGCACCGATGAGGGCGACCGGGCGCGAGGAATCCCGAATGGCCTGTGCCGCACTCTGATAGATGGGTCCACCGACCGGGAAGATGACGTCGGCGTTCTGGTCGATCAGACCCTGGGCGGTGTTCTTGGCGACCTCGTTGGCGGTGAATCCGCCGGTGAACGAGCCGTTCTGCGAGGGCACGTCCCAGCCGATGACGCGGACTGCCTCGCCCTTCTGCTCGTTGAAGTAGTTCACGCCGTCGGCGAAACCGTCCATGAAGATGGTGACGGTCGGCAGCTGGGAGCCACCGAACGTACCGACCACTCCGGTTGTGCTGTAGCTGGCGGCCGCGTAACCGGCGAGGAATGCCGACTGCGACGCGTCGTAGGTCAGCGGCTTGACGTTCGGCAGATCGATGGTGGAGTCGTCGATGATCGCGAAGTCGATGTCGGAATTGGCCTCGGCGGCGACCTTGGTGGCGTCGGCCAGATCGAAGCCGACGGTGACGATGAGGTTGCAGCCCTGATCGACGAGGTTGTTGATGTTGGGGCCGTAGTCGGTGGGAGACGCGGACTCGACGGTGCGTGGCTCGACGCCGAGTTCCTCGGAGGCTTCGGTCAAGCCCTCGAACCCGAGCTGGTTGAACGACTTGTCGTCGAATCCGCCACTGTCGGAGACCATGCAGGGCAGGAAGTCACTCGATGCGCCTCCGCCCGATCCTTCGTCTTCGGGGGCAGATCCACAGCCTGCGATCAGGGCGATGGCACCGAGCGACGCGACGCCGCCGAGTGCTGCCTTCCGCGTACTCGTGCGGGTAACGAATGACAAGATGTCCTCCAATTTAGGTGTACTTCGTCTGGGTCGGGACGCTACTCGCGCGGGCGAGGGTGCGCAGGATTTCACTCAGGTGTCTTGTCGGGCACGGCCTTCTCGGAAGAGAGATCGTCGGGCAAGCTGCCGCCTTCACGGAGTATTCGTGCTTCGTCCTCACGCACCATCACTGCCGGCCCCGCTGCCACCACCGAGGGGTTCGGCGGAGTACCGGGCTTGAACACGTTGAAGAATACGTTGAGTACCACCGCCACGATGCTGGCGGCACTGATTCCGGAGTGGAAGATCGTGACGAACCAGTCCGGGAACTCGTCCCAGAAGTCGCTCGCGACAACAGGTATGAGACCGAACGCCAAGGTCACCGCCACGATGACCACGTTGGAGTTGTTGTCGTAGTTCACCTTGCCGAGGGTGCGGATACCGCTGGCGGCGACGGTTCCGAACAGCGCGATTCCTGCGCCGCCGAGCACGGGCAACGGGACGACCCCGACGACGGCCGCGAGAATCGGCGAAAGGCCCAGCAGCGCAAGCACGCCACCGCCCATCGCGACGACGAAGCGGCTCTTGATGCCGGTCATCGCGACCAGGCCGACGTTCTGTGCGAAGGCCGTGGCCGGGAAGGTGTTGAAGATCGGGGCGACGGCAGAGGAGACCATGTCGGCGCGCAGGCCGTCGCCGACGCGCTTGGAGTCGACGTCGGTTCCGACCACCTCGCCGACGGCGAGGATGTCGGCGGTGGTCTCGACCATGATCACCAGGATGACGATGGTCATCGACACGATCGCGCCGATTGCAAAGATCGGTGAGCCGAAAGCGAAGGGTGTCGGGACGGCCACCACGGACGCGTCGGCGACGCCGTCGAAGTCGGTCCTACCGACGATCAGTGCCGCGATGGTGCCGACGACGAGTCCGAGCAGGATCGACAGCCGCGACAGTCCGGGGATCTTGGTCATCACCAGCACGGCGAGGAGGGTGAACATCGCCAGCCCGATGTTGCCGGGGTCCAGATAGTTCGGGTTCGGCGCTCCGCCCACCATCTCCTGGCCGGTGATCCAGCGCGCGGCCACCGGCATCAGGGACAGTCCGATGACGGTGATGATGCTTCCGGTCACCAAAGGCGGGAAGAACCGAACGATCTTGGAGAAGAACGGAGCGATGGCCAATCCGATCAGCGCGGCCACCAGAACGGCTCCGAGCACCGTGCGCAGTCCGGTTCGCCCGTCCTCCGCGCTGCCGATGATCGTCAGAACCGTCGAGACCGACGCGAACGAAATGCCCTGCACGAGCGGCAGTTGCGAGCCGAAGAACGGGATGCCGATCGTTTGCAGCACAGTTGCCACGCCACTGACGAACAGCGCGCAGGAGATCAACAGTGCCTGATCGGTCCCCGACAGTCCGGCCGCTCCACCGACGATGATCGGAACGGCGATGACGCCGCCGAACATCGAGAGAATGTGTTGCAGGCCGTAGCCGAACATCTGCAGCACCGGTGGGCGAGCGTCCTCTGGCCTGGTCATTGCCCTAGGCTAGGAACCGGACGTTACCGGCAGCAACGCCGTCCCATTTCCGGCGAGTTACGCTTCCCGCTTGTCCACCAGGTGCTCGAATGCCTTCAGGTTCGCCAACGATTCGCCGCGCGAGACGCGCCATGCCCATTCGCGTTTGATGGACTCGGCGAATCCCAGTTCGAGCAGCACGTTGAAGTCGCCGTCGGCGGCTTCGAGGGTCTGGCCGAGAATGCGATCGAGTTCGTCACCGGTGACGGCGTGCAACGAGATTCGGCCGACGAGGTAGATGTCGCCGACCTTGTCGATCGTGTAATGGACTCCGTACAGGCGGCGGTTGCGTCGCAGCAGGTATTTGTAGACGCCCTCGAAGTTCTCGTCGGGTTTGCGGCAGACGAACGCCTCGATGCGGACCCCGTGATGCCCGACGGTCAGCATCGTCGTCGTCTTGAGTTTGCGTTCCCCGGGCAGTTCGACGGTGAACACGTCACCGCGCCGGGTGTAGTCCAGCTCGCGGTCCTTCAGTGCCCGGTCGATCAGTTCGGCAGTCTCGCTCATGCAGTCACAGCTCCTGATCTGCGTAGTTTCGACAATCCTCGGACGCGTCGCGGCGAGAACTCGCTCGGCCCCTCGCCGCGGTCGAAGTGGAACTTGGCCTGCCGGTAGCTCTCGATGAGTCCGTCGGCGGTGTGCTCCCACGAGAAGTTGCGGGCGTGCAGCGGTGCTGCGGTCGCCATGTCGGCCAACGCAACTGGGTCCGACAGCATCGACGACAGCGCATCCGCCCAATCTTCGGTGCGGTGGCCCTGCACCAGGCGTCCGGTTTCGCCCGACCGCACCGCCACGCCGAGTCCGCCCACATCGGCGGCCAGGACAGGAGTTCCGCAGGCCTGGGCTTCGATGGCGACCAGGCCGAACGATTCGTTGTAGCTGGGCACGGCGACGATGTCCGCGGCGCGGTAGATCTGGGCCAGGCGCGCCGACGGTTGCGGCGGCATGAACGTCACCCGGGCAGCTATCCCGAGGTTGTCGGCCAGATCGATGAGGCTGTCGGGTCGATCCAGTCCGCTGCCGGACGGGCCGCCGACGATGAGGACGCGCAGTGGTGTTCTCGGATTGCGCTGCAGCACTTCGGCAGCCGCGGCGATCAGCACGTCGGGGGCCTTGAGCGGCTGGATGCGGCCGACGAATGCGACGATCGACTCGTCGGGGTTCAACCCGAGTTCGGCGCGCGCCGCCAGCTTGTCCCCCGGATTGTATTGCGCCAGATCGGCTCCCGGAGCGACCACGTCGATCGAACCCTGCTGCGCCCCGTAGATCTCGACGAGGGACTTCGCTTCCTCGGTGGTGTTGGCGATGAGCCGATCCGCCTCGGCCACCACTTGCTGCTCACCGATCTGACGCGCGGCGGGCTCGGGCGAGTCGCCCTGCGCCAGAGACGCGTTCTTGACCGCGGCGAGAGTGTGCGCGGTGTGGACCAGGGGCACTCCCCAGCGATCGCGCGCCAGCCAGCCGACCTGCCCCGAGAGCCAGTAGTGCGAATGAACCAGGTCGTAGTAGCCGGGTTCGTGGCGCGCTTCCTCGCGCAGCACCCCGGCTGCGAAGGCGCACAGCTGTGTGGGCAGGTCGTGCTTGTCCAGGCCCTCGAACGGACCCGCGACGATGTTGCGCACCAGCACACCGGGAGCTGCCTCGACGACGGGAGCATCGGTCGACGCCGTCGCGCGGGTGAAGATCTCGACCTCCACGCCTCGTTTGGCCAGCTCTTTCGCGCTCTGCAGTACGTAGACGTTCATGCCGCCCGCATCGCCCGTTCCGGGCTGCGCCAGCGGGGAGGTATGCAAGGACAACACAGCGACCCTGTTCAGCTGGCGTCCAGTCACTTCTTCAGTGTGCACGCCTCCACATTACGTCTCGATAACTACCCCTTCTCACGGCTGGCCCTGCGTCACACCGAGACCGTCGACGAACTCGGTCACCTCTCTGAGGAATCGCTGCGGATCGGCCACGAACGGGCCGTGGTCGACGCCCTCCCAGTACGACGCCACCGCCGTGGGAATCAGCTCCGCAGCGTGCCGTCCGGCAGAGACGTCGACGACGGTGTCCTCGGTTCCGTGCAGCACGAACGCCGGGATGTCGAGGCCGCGCAGCAGGTCGTCGTGGCCGACCGCTCGATCGAACAGGGCGGCGCGAACGCGTGGCCTCGTGGACAGTGTCAGCCCGAACAGCGCCTGCGCCTGCGTGCCAAGACTCTCTCTGGGTCGTTCCGCAGGCTCCACTCCCAGCCCTTCCGTTGGCCCGGTCAACGCGTGCCCAAAACTCCCGAGCGCCTTGATCGCAACGCGAGGCTCCTCGGCCATCGCCCCGGGGATCGCCGCTCGCATCGCCGTCCCGACGCGGCCGCCTGCCTCTCCCCTGCCGATGCTGGTGATCGCGCCGACGAGCACGATTCCCGCCACCGCGCCCGTGCCGTGTTCGGCGAGGTAGTCGCAGATCACCAGACCGCCGTACGACCAACCCAGCAGCACCGCGTCGGCGGTGATGTTCTCGGCGGCCAGCACGGCAGCCACGTCTCCCGCCCAGTTCTTCGGGTTTTCGTAACCGGCCGACGGGGCGT
The DNA here is from genome assembly GCF_030056895.1 of Rhodococcus sp. IEGM 1341. Taxonomy (NCBI): domain Bacteria; kingdom Bacillati; phylum Actinomycetota; class Actinomycetes; order Mycobacteriales; family Nocardiaceae; genus Rhodococcus; species Rhodococcus sp. IEGM 1341. Next base: position 11,379 of record NZ_JASHKV010000017.1, read on the forward strand.
CGGAATAGCCGTGTCCGCGTAGATCCACCGCGAGAACGCGATAGCGCTCCGCCAGGTCGGCCAGCAGTCCCTCGCCCCAGCAGGCCGAGCTCTGCGCCCACCCGTGCAGCAGGATCAGTGGCCGCGCCGCAGGGTCACCGCTGACGCGGTAGACGATGTTGACTCCGTCGATGCCGGTGGCCTGACGAATCGGTCCTGCTGCACGGGTGCTCGTATCGGGCATGCTCATAGTGAGTGAACCTACGCGGCGGCTCTGCGCATCGAGGCGAGTGGATCGGAGTACAGGGCGCTGAGGGAGACCACGGTTGCGGCATACTCCTGCACCTTGTCACCGAAGCCGGTCACCCGAATGTCCCTGCGCTCCAACGTCGAATAGGCAGCGAAGGCCTGTCCCACGTGCGGAATTCCGGCCGGGTACGCGGTGAACGCCTGACCTCCGAGTACGACGCGGTCCGGATTGAACATGTCGCGCAGCAGCGCCACCGTTCGACCCAGAATCTGCGCCCGCTCGACGAGCAGCTCCCGCGCCGCCTCAGAGCCACCCCGCGCCGCCTGGTACACCGCCGCGATGCTCGAATGAGGCTGCAATGCAACAATTTTGCGGTCCACGGCAGCGGCGACCACCGCTCGATCACTGACGGATGCCTCGAGGCATCCGCGATTCCCGCAGTCGCACAGCGCCGACGATCCGGTGGGTAGGTGCGCGATGGAGCCCGGTCCGCTCGTGGGGGTGTGCACGCGGCCGTCGATGGTCAGCGCCATGCCTGCGGTCTCACGGGCGTAGAAGTACAGCGAGGTTCCGCTGTTGCTCTGCGCCACATCACCGTCCGACGGCCGCGGCGCGAGGAGCAGCTCCGACGCCGCCATGGCCTCGACGTGGCCGGAGACCGAGATCGGCAATCCCAGGCCGCCGCCGATGATGCCGGCGACTCGTCCGTTCTCCCAGCCCAACCGCGGGTGGTCGACGGTGCCGCTCGCGGTGTCGACGCGTCCACCGATCGCCACCCCGACCCACAGCGGGGTGCGGCGATGCCAGCGTCCGGCAAAGGCACTTGCGCTACGGGTGACGGAGGCCAGAGCTGTCTCGGAAGAGCCGGCGGGCGTGGGTATTTCGACGGCACCGAGGATACGTCCCCGCAGATCGCTGACGGTGATGCCGGTGACGACGGCTCCGATGTGGATGCCGATGGTCGAGAACGGTTCGTGGTTGACCTCGAACGGCACCCGTGGGCGTCCGATCGCCCCGGGTGCCGTCAGGTCTGCGCGCTCACGGAGCAGCCCGACGGCGAGCAGGGCCGACACCTGACGGTTGACCGTGGCGATGCTCGAACCGGTTGCACGAGCAGCACGTTCGCGGGAGATGGGGCCTTCGACGCAGGCGACTCGAAGCACCGACGCGGCGGGACTGTCGGCGATCCGCAGATCGGGTGCGACGAGCTGCACGCGCGATCGAGGCCTCTGCAGAGACCGTAGGGAGGTGGGGCCGGAGTGGTGGTGCAGCGTTGATACGGACATTCGTTGTGATCCTCGGCGGTGGCAGACCTCCGCCGTGAATGGACAACGACGGACGAGCGAAGTGATGCAGGTCAAGGGTGAATGCGGCGGCCACGAAGGGACCACGGCACGCGAATCGACTGCCCGTAGCTCGAAAGGCTAGAGACAGATTCCTTGGCCGGGACAACACAGTTCCCGAGGAAGCGGCAAGCGAGAACCGAGGGACGCGGTCACATAGGTGACCCGCATCGCGGTGGTCTCACTGGCGGACATGGGTCCAAAATTAGCACCCTCGCGTCCGATGTCCAATCGGGCATCGGAAAGCACGGGGTACGCCGGGCATAGAATTTCACCATGACCTCGTCCGAACACATTTCCCCCGATGCCCGAATCGCCGTCGTCACCGGAGCGAGCTCCGGCATCGGCGCGGCCACCGCCCGCCAACTCGCCGCCGACGGATTCCACGTCGTGATCGGAGCCCGCCGCCTCGACCGGCTGGAGGAGTTGGCGTCGGAGATCGGTGGTACTGCCCTGGAACTCGATGTGACGGACGAGGATTCGGTCGCCGCCTTCACCGCCGTCATTCCCCGCGTCGACGTGCTGATCAACAACGCCGGTGGCGCGAAGGGCTTGGCCCCCGTGATCGACGCCGACCTCGACGATTGGCGCTGGATGTGGGAGACCAACGTGCTCGGTACATTGCGGGTGACGAAGTCGTTGCTGCCCAAGCTGATCGACTCCGGTGACGGCCTGATCGTCACCATCACATCCGTCGCGGCGTTCGAGGCCTACGACAACGGTTCGGGCTACACCTCGGCCAAACACGCTCAGGCCGTGCTTCATCGGACGCTGCGCGGCGAACTGCTGGGCAAGCCGGTGCGGTTGACCGAGGTCGCGCCGGGTGCCGTGGAAACCGAGTTCTCCCTCGTCCGGTTCGACGGCGACGCAGCCAAGGCCGACGCGGTCTACCAGGGCATCACGCCGCTGGTGGCGAGCGATATCGCCGAGGTCATCGGCTTCGTGGCCTCGCGCCCGTCGCACGTGAACCTGGATCAGATCATCATCAAGCCACGTGACCAGGCCGGTCCGGGGCGCTTCTCCCGCACGTAGCGGCTTTGCCGCAGGTGAGCGGAAACTCGAGACGGGTTCACGTGGTCGTCGCAACGAGCAGTCGTTTGTTGTACTCCTCGAGTG
>NZ_JASHKV010000018.1:0-9422 GCF_030056895.1 Rhodococcus sp. IEGM 1341
CCGAACGGAAACTAACCGACGCCAAGGTCGGATCCACCGTTAATCTGACACTCCCCGCCTAGTAGCTGGTCTCGCCAGTAACGCTGGGTTGGGTAGAAGCGACGCGGCCTCATCCGCCCTGGCGGACGCCGACGCAGCGTCGACTACTGCTGAGTAGGTTGATCCCGTAAGCGCGATTTCCTTAGGCAGGGGGCTGGGGGCGAACGCGAAGTAATCGTATTCCTCACGAAACCTCGGGTCGTAGCCCGTGATTGGCACCAGTTCCCCCACCGGGCTGTTTCGAATCTTGTCTAAGTCCATCTTGCCCGTCTCCCAACCTTGAAAACCATGCTCGTAATTTCAAGGTTAGCTTCCCAGCCTTGATATTGAGGTATGCAATTTCAAGGTTCGAGAGTCGCGGAAGGTGGCTGAGCTCAAGAACCAGACTCGGCGACGGCTCGATACTGTCGTCAGGTGAGAGTGCTACACCAGCTCGAGTCGGTGCATCTGGTTGCCGCCGATCACCGGAAGTCGACGTTCTCGGTCGGTGAGGCCTCCGCGGTATACGTGTTCGTAGACAACCCAGGTGTCATAGCGTCTGTCATTGCGTCGGCCGGCCCGAAGACCGTCATTTTCAGCCGATGCCCTGAGAAGGCAGCGGGACCGCAGTATCCCGTCGGCCGAAGGTCTGGTGTTCCCGTCTCGACTCGGTGCATCTCGGTGGCCGGACAACGTGCGAACCTCGTGGCGGCAGGTTCGAGGCGACGACTACAGCTGGGTGAAGCCCACAGCTTCCGCATGACTGTGGGGACGATGATCGAGCGTGAACTCGGACTGAGCGCGGCGTCCGCGCAGCTTGGACATTCGGGCAGCGCGGTCACCGAGAAGCACTACATCGAGCGCGCAGCGATGGCACCAGACGCCAGCGGAGTAATCGACAAGCTGACTCCTCGCTGAAACCGTGCCGTAAACGTGCCCTGGGCACGAAAAAGGGCAGGTCAGAGGCCGTAGAAACTGCCTCCGACCTGCCCTGATACGAGCCGCCTAAGAGAATCGAACTCTTGACCTTTTCATTACGAGTGAAATGCTCTACCGACTGAGCTAAGGCGGCGTGCCTTTCGGCGTTGGTGAGTCTAACGGAGCATCACGTCGAAACGAAAATCGCCCTCCCTCGAGCCGCGAGGCGGGCTCGGCCCCTAGCGCAGCACGTCGCCCAGCGTCCCGACCAACGCGTAGATGGCGAACTTCGGTTTTGCATTGACTGCCAACGACTCTCGGCATTCGAGGATCGCCTCGATGCTCTTCAGCAGCGCCTCGGGAGGGACGGCTTTTGCCATTCGCTCGACCTGCTCGGCCATGTCGGGATGGGTCGCCGTGGCGGTCGATCCGTACGAGCGAGCGAGCGCATCTCGATACAGGCCCACCAGATCCATCAACGCGCGATCGAGTGAATCACGACCGGTTCTGGTGGCCCTCGACTTCTGCCGCTTCTCGAGGTCCTTGAGCACCCCGGCCGAGCCACGCAGCGCGCCCGCCGCACCCTTGCCGGTACCTCCGGCTCCGAGAGCCGTCCGCAACTCCTCGGTCTCGGCCTCGTCGCGGGAGGCGCTCATCTCCTTGGCCTCGTCCTCGGCGGCCTTCACCAGCTCCTCGGCCGCGAGGTACGCCTGATTGGGCCGGGCTGCAGCCGACGCCAGCGCCAGTGCACGTTTACGACGCGCTCGGGCGTCCTCGTCGGTGGCGAGACGACGCGCTCTGCCCACGTGACCGCCGCTGATCGACGCGGCCCACTCGGCCGTCTCGGCGTCGAGCTTGTCGCGGGTCTGCAGCACCTGCGCGATCGCCGGCACCGTGGGCGTCACCAACGAGACGTGCCGGCACCGCGAGCGCAGAGTCACCGAGATGTCCTGCGGATCGACCGACGGCGCACACAGAAGGAACACCGTCTTGGCCGGCGGCTCCTCGACGACCTTGAGCAACACGTTTCCGGCACCCTCGGTGAGCCGGTCGGCGTCCTCGACCACCACCACCTGCCACAACCCGGTGCTGGGTCGACGCGAGGCGATGGAGACGATGTCTCGCATCTCCTTGGTGCTGATGCTCAACCCCTCGGGCACGACGCGTCGCACATCGCCGTGAGTGCCGGCCATGGTGGTCGAGCAGGCCTGGCAGTGCCCACACCCGGGAGTGCCCTCGGTGGTGCACTGCAATGCCGCAGCGAAGCACAGGGCCGCGATGGAACGGCCGGATCCCGGCGGGCCGGTGAACAGCCACGAATGCGTCATCGCCGACGAGTCGACGCCGGTGCGAGCGGCCACCGCAGCGGCCGTCAGATCGGCCTCGACATCTTCCTGACCGACCAATCGATCGAACACACCCGCCATGCACGCAACCCTAGTGGTTGGGGCCGACAACCCGAACCCGCGAACTCGAAGTTACGGCGGCTTTGAACCGTTTTCACATCCATAACTTCGAGCTCGGCGGTTACTCGGTGTCGGTCTTCTTCGCCGGTGCCTTCTTGGCCGGGGTCTTCTTCGCGGCAGTGGTCTTGGAGGCAGTGGTCTTGGTGGCCGTCTTCTTGGCAGCAGCTTTCTTTGCCGGAGCCTTCTTCGCTGCGGCCTTCTTGGCCGGAGCCTTCTTGGCGGCAGCCTTCTTCGCCGGTGCCTTCTTCTTCACCGGACCACGAGCGCGCCTGTCCGCCAACAACTCCGACGCACGATCGTCGGTGATCGACTCGACCTCGTCGTCCTTGCGCAGGCTGGCGTTGGTCTCGCCGTCGGTGACGTACGGCCCGAAGCGACCGTCCTTGATCACCATCGGCTTCTCACTGATCGGGTCGACGCCCAGCTCGCGCAGCGGCGGCTTGGCTTCGCCCTGACGACCCCGACGCTTGGGCTCGGCGTAGATCTTCAACGCCTCTTCCAAGGTGACGGTGAACATCTGATCCTCGTCGGCGAGCGAGCGAGAGTCGGTGCCCTTCTTCAGGTACGGGCCGTATCGACCGTTCTGTGCAAGGATCTCTTCCTTCGACTCCGGATCGACTCCGACGACGCGAGGCAGCGAGAGCAGCTTGAGCGCATCCTCGAGCGTGATGGTCGCCAGGTCCATGGACTTGAGCAGAGAACCGGTGCGCGGCTTGGGGCCGGTCGCCTTCTTCGCAGCAGCCTTCTTGGCCGGAGCTTTCTTGGCCGCCGCCTTCTTCACCGCGGTCTTGACGCCGCCGCCACCGTCACCGTCGTTGCCGGACGGCACCGGGACGATATCGGGCTCGGGGGGCGTGGGTTCGGGTTCCGGCTCGGGCAGGATTTCGGTGACGTAGGGCCCGAAACGGCCTTCCTTCGCGACGATGTCGTGACCGGTCAGCGGATCGACACCGAGCTTGCGCCCCTCTTGCGGTGTGGCGAACAGCTTTTCGGCGAAGTCGATCGTCAACTCGTCCGGCGGAAGATCGTCGGGCAGGTTGGCGCGCTGGCTGATCGGATCGCCGTCGGGATCGTCGTCGCTGACGACCATGCGCTCGAGGTACGGACCGTAACGGCCCACGCGCACATGGATTTCACGACCCTCGGAGTCGTCGAACAGACGGATGGAGTTGATGGTGCGGGCGTCGATCTCTTCGAGATTCTGGCCGACCATCTTCTTCAGGCCACCGGAGCGAGCCACCGACCCCTCGGCACCGGTGTCGCCGCCGAAGTAGAAGCTCTGCAGCCAATTGCCGCGTCGCTCACGGCCTCCCGCGATGGCGTCGAGGTCGTCCTCCATGCCTGCGGTGAAGTCGAAGTCCACCAGACGCCCGAAGTGCGCCTCCAGCAACGCAACCACCGAGAACGCCACCCACGACGGCACCAGTGCACTGCCGCGCTTGTAGACGTAACCGCGGTCGAGAATGGTCTTGATGATCGACGAATACGTCGACGGCCGACCGATGCCCAGTTCCTCGAGCGTCTTGATGAGCGACGCCTCGGTGAAACGCGCGGGCGGGTTGGTGGTGTGACCGTCGGGGTCGAGCTGGGTGGCGGTGACGGCCTGGCCCTGAACCAGTGCGGGCAAACGTGATTCGGCATCGTCGGACTGTCCGCCGGCCTGATCGTCGACGCTCTCCACGTAGGCCTTGAGGAAGCCGGCGAACGTGATGGTGCGCCCCGAAGCGGAGAAGGTGCACTCCTCGCCGGTTCCGGCCGTTCCGGTGATGCGCAGTGTCAGCGTGGTGCCGCGCACGTCGGCCATCTGCGACGCGACCGTGCGCTGCCAGATCAGCTCGTAGAGGCGGAATTCGTCGGTCTGCAGGGCCGAGTGCAACTGACCGGGCGTCTGGAAGACATCACCGGACGGGCGGATGGCCTCGTGGGCCTCCTGCGCGTTCTTGACCTTGCGGGTGTACTGACGCGGCGACGGATGGACGTACTCCGGTCCGTAGAGCTCGGTCGCCTGGGTACGTGCCGCCGAGATCGCCGACGCTGACAGCGTCGTCGAGTCGGTACGCATGTAGGTGATGTAGCCGTTCTCGTACAGCCGCTGCGCGACGCGCATGGTGCGCTCGGAGCTGAAGCGCAACTTGCGGGCGGCTTCCTGCTGCAGCGTCGACGTCATGAACGGCGGGTACGGCTTGCGGGTGTACGGCTTGTCCTCGGCGGACGCGACCGTCAGGTCGACGCCTTCGAGAGCCTCGGCGAGGCGTCGGGCACGCGGTTCGTCGAGAACGGTCACCGAATCGGACTTGAGCTTGCCGTCGGCCCCGAAGTCACGACCTGCGGCGACGCGATTGCCGTCGACATTGACCAGGCGGGCTCCGAAACTGCGCGGGGTGGCGTCGGCTCCGGCGTCGAGCGTGGCGGAGATGTCCCAGTACTCGGCACTGCGGAACGCCATCCGCTCGCGCTCGCGCTGGACGACGATCCGGGTGGCGACGGACTGCACTCGGCCGGCCGAGAGCTTCGGCATGACCTTCTTCCACAGCACCGGGCTGACCTCGTAGCCGTAGAGACGGTCCAGGATACGACGGGTCTCCTGGGCGTCGACGAGGTCTTGATCGAGGTCACGGGTATCGGCGGCGGCAGCGAGAATGGCCGGCTTGGTGATCTCGTGGAACACCATGCGTCGAACCGGGATCTTGGGGTTCAGGGTCTCGAGGAGATGCCAGGCGATGGCCTCACCCTCGCGGTCGGGGTCAGTGGCGAGATAGAGCTCGTCGGCGTCCTTGAGCAGGCTCTTGAGCTCTGCGACCTTGCCCTTCTTCTCGGGCGAGACGACGTACAGGGCCTCGAAGTCGTGGTCGACGTCCACGCCGAGACGTGCCCAGGGCTCACCCTTGTACTTGGCGGGAACGTCCGCGGCACCGCGGGGAAGGTCGCGAATATGGCCGACGGAGGCCTCGACGACGTAGTTGCTCCCGAGGTACGGGGCGATCTTCTTTGCCTTGGTCGGAGACTCGACGATGACCAGACGACGTGGCTCGGCGGAGCTGTCCCCCGTGCCGTTGTTACGTGCTGCCACCTTGCTGCCGAACCTTCCCTAGTGCGTTTTCACAGGCAGATTTGCCTGTCCCACTACTAACAGACTGACATACGTCGGCCAAATACTCGCAGATCAGTCACAGATCGGCCTACTCGGCGTGGGGCCAATTGGTACGTGCGTCCACGTACTGTGGAGCCTCGCCGACGTTCTCGGTGAGCCGCAGCAGCCGGCGTCGACCGGTGATTCGGAGGCCAGGATTGGACCCACGCGTGCCGATGAGCGTCGGCGCGATGCCCGCGCGCATCAGCGACTGGGCGAGGACGGCGTGAGTTTCCGGCGCGTGCGGATCCAGACCGAGCACGTACCGCTCCCCCTCCGCCTCGGGACGACCCGACGCGAGCACCCAGGCGCGCAGTTCGCGAGAACCCGGTACCCAACCGGGCGGGACGGCCTTGACAGCGCCCTTGGTCCACAGAGACGCCAAAGCGGACAGTTCGGGCACCGACGCGGTACGCACCAGAGGCCTGTCCTCTTCCGATCGACCGAGCTCCGGCGTCAGACCGCATTGTTCGATGAGTTCGGCGATGGCATCCGCGCGCCACTGAGCGTCGACCACGACGGAAATTCGGGCCGCACCCGCCGAGGTGACGACATGGCCGGTGGCAGCCAGCAGCCCACTGAGATCGGTCACCGCGGGCGGCAACGACTCGGCGGAGAAGAAGGACAGCTGGTTCACAGCATGGACATTAGGACATCGACGCCCGCGCTCACGGCTTTCGGCGCTCCCCGGTGGTTCGTGGAAAACGAAACATCCCCCTTTTCGATCGGCCTTGTAGGACCGATGAAAAGGGGGATGACGGTTCTCGACTCCAAAGAGAAGAGAATCAGACTGCGCGAACGCCCGTGGCCTGAGGACCCTTGGTGCCCTGGCCGACCTCGAACTCGACGCGCTGGTTCTCCTCGAGGGTGCGGAAGCCGCTGCCCTGGATCTCGGAGTAATGAACGAAGACGTCAGCGGAGCCGTCTTCTGGTGCGATGAATCCAAAGCCCTTTTCGGCGTTGAACCACTTCACAGTTCCCTGTGCCATGCTTTTCCTTCTCTTTCTAACACCGGATTCGATGGAGCGCACTTTCGGTCCATCGGGCCGGTTCCGACCGCTGCACTTTCTACGAATCCCCCTCAGGATTCCCCCTGACGGACGAGCTCTTCCAGTACCGCGCCCGCAACATTAGATCCTGCGAGCGTAGAACGAACACAGAAGCTGCGACCGCGTCAAGTGAACCATGAACTCCGCGTTCGCAACAGTCGAAAGTCGACCGTTTTCGAACATTTTGTCCGTGTTGTAGAAACGGACAACATCCGACAAGCGAATTGCTGCTTCCACCAGGGCGCGAAGGAGCTGAGCAGGTTCCCGCTAGCATGGGGATGTCGCGAACAGCCCGACGGCGCTTGTAGATCGAACGAATGCATGGAGGCCCGTGAGCGAGAAGAATCCGCTGGGCGGTGCGGATGCCGGGAGCTACGGGCAGCGGTTGCTGGATCGAGTATTGGCGGGATCGCCTTCGAGCGAGAGCCCGTTGACCCACGTCGCCGAACTGCCGGCACGCGCCTCCCAGTTCTCCTCCTGGCCGTCGTGGGTGGGCCCGGAAGTGGTGCAGGTGATCACCTCTCGTGGGATCTCACAACCCTGGACGCATCAGGCACGTGCGGCAACACTCGCTGCCGAGGGCCGTCATGTGGTGCTCTCGACCAGCACCGCGTCGGGTAAGTCGCTGGCGTATCAACTCCCCATCCTCACGACGCTGTCCGCTGATGCCCGCGCGACCGCGCTGTATCTGGCCCCCACCAAGGCCCTCGGTGCCGATCAGCTGCGCACCACGATCTCGATCACCGACGAGTTGCGTTCGGTATCAGACGAACTCGCCGAGGTGTTTCCCAGCGCGTACGACGGCGATACGCCGATCGAGATTCGTCAGTGGGCCCGTGCGAACGCGCGATGGATCTTCACCAATCCCGACATGCTGCACCTCGGCATCCTGGGCTCGCACGAGCGGTGGTCGCGTTTCCTCCGCAATCTCCGCTACGTGGTGGTGGACGAATGCCATTACTACCGTGGTGTTTTCGGATCCAATGTCGCGCTCGTGCTCCGCAGGCTACGACGCCTGTGCGCACGGTACGGAGCATCGCCGGTGTTCGTTCTCGCCAGTGCGACGACCTCCGAGCCGGGGCGGGCCGCGAGTCGTCTCATCGGAGCGCCGTGCGCGGAAGTCACCGAGGACGGATCCCCGCACGGAGCCCGCACCGTCGCACTGTGGGAACCACCGCTACTCAAAGAGATCACCGGCGAAAACGGCGCTCCGGTAAGGAAATCCGCAGGTGCGGAAGCGTCGCGCATCATGGCCGACCTATTGGTGGAGGGCGCGCGAACTCTGGCATTCGTGCGGTCCAGGCGCGGAGCCGAGGTGACCGCGCTGGGGACCCAGAGAATTCTCGCCGACGTCGATCCGCAATTGATACGACGCGTCGCCGCCTATCGCGCAGGATATTTGGCCGAAGATCGGCGCAAACTCGAATCCGATCTGTCCGACGGCACGTTGCTCGGCGTAGCCACCACCAATGCGCTCGAATTGGGCGTCGACATCGCCGGTTTGGACGCGGTGATCGTCGCCGGCTTTCCCGGCACCGTCGCGTCGTTCTGGCAGCAGGGCGGCCGGGCCGGACGACGCGGGGAGGGCTCGCTGCTGGTGCTCGTTGCGCGCGACGATCCACTCGACACATATCTGGTGCATCACCCGGCGGCTCTGTTGGACAAGCCCGTCGAGGCCACCGTCACCGACCCCACCAATCCGTACATCCTGGCTCCGCAGTTGCTTTGCGCTGCAGTCGAACTGCCGATCACCCTCGTCGAGGCCGAGGAGCTGAGCGCGGAATCGGTGCTCGAGGAACTCGAACTGAAAGGCTATGTGCGCAAGCGACCCCACGGGTGGTTCATCACTCCCGAGGGGCAGCAGTTGTCGCCGCACGGTGCGGTGAACATTCGCGGCGGCACCGGGGTGCAGGTGGCCATCGTCGACGGCGAGTCCGGTCGCATGCTGGGCACCGTCGACGGCGGCAGAGCGCCCGCCACCGCCCACCCGGGCGCCGTCCACATTCACCAGGGTGAGTCGTTCGTGGTCGACGAACTCGATCTCGATGCCGGTCTCGCGCTGGTGCACGCCGAGCAACCCGAGTGGAACACCTCCGCGCGCGAGATCACCGACATCTCAATCACCGCGGTACACGAATCCGTCGACTACGGCGAGGTACGCGTCGCGCTGGTACAGGTGAACGTCACCCATCAGGTCGTCGGATATCTGAGACGCCTCCTCTCGGGCGAGGTACTCGATTCCATCGAACTCGACATGCCCGCACAGACACTCGACACCAGGGCCGTCATGTACACCATCACCCCGGAGTTGCTCGAGCACAGCGGAGTTCCGTACGTACGATTCCCCGGATCGCTGCACGCCGCAGAACACGCCGCCATCGGGCTGCTGCCCCTGGTGGCGACGTGCGATCGCTGGGACATCGGCGGAGTGTCGACGGCTCTGCACCCCGACACCGGCCTGCCTACCGTCTTTGTCTACGACGGATACGACGGCGGAGCAGGCTTCGCCGACCGCGGTCACGTGGCCATCGCCGATTGGCTCACGGCCACGAAAGACGCCATCGTCTCGTGCGAATGCCAAACAGGCTGCCCCTCCTGTGTGCAATCACCCAAATGCGGAAACGGCAACGATCCACTGGACAAAGACGGTGCTGTTCGAGTGTTGACCGCTGTTTTGGCGGCCATCACTCGGGAGGGGTGAGCGGCCGCCCCAGTTCGGCGGCAAACGCGCGCGCATTCGCTGAACGCGTGCAAAATCGTCTGCTGAACGGGGCTATATCGCGCGCTCCCTCTTTGCCAAGCTTCTGGTGAGTCATTCGAGAAGCTATGGAGGGTTATCGC
>NZ_JASHKV010000019.1:0-7670 GCF_030056895.1 Rhodococcus sp. IEGM 1341
CGTCACCCTCTGCGCAATTCTCACCTGGCTACGCCGATTGGGAGACACGCCCTAGGGGGTTCTCTCCTATAAGCGGGCTCTCCTGTACGGCCCCCGGCTCCCTCCCGCACCTACTCGACGCCCCTTCCGGCTGGGGAAGGCTGCCGCTCCCAGCCCTACAGGATCCCGGGGCCGTCGAGGGCAGCCCACAGGACACCGGCCAGGACGCCCAGCGCCAGGCTCGCGGTCGCGGCGACCGCGGCCGTGACGGCCGGCCAGGCGGCCATCCCGCCGCGTCCGGGGAACTCGGCGGCTTGGGAGTCGGGTCGGGCGAAGACGGGGGCGAACCAGCGCAGGTAGTAGAAGAGGCTGATCACGCTGTTGACCACCACCACCAGAGCCAGCCACCCGTGACCGCCGTCCCAGGCGGCGGTGGCGGTGGTCAGTTTGCCCACGAAGATCGCCAGGGGCGGGGTGCCCACCAGCCCCAGCAGCGCCACCAGCACGGTCAGTCCCAACCCTGGGCGGGAGCGGGCCAGCCCGCGGTATTCGGCGAGCGTCCGGTGCTCGGGCAGGGCAGCGGTCACGGCAAAGGCGGCGACGTTGGTCACGGCGTAGGCGGCCAGGTAGAACAACAGCGAGGGCAGGGCCAGGTCGCTGCGCCCGGCTGCGGCCACGGGCACCAGCAGGAACCCCACCTGCGCCACGGTCGACCAGCCCAGTAGCCGGCGGGGATCGGTCTGCCAGTAGGCGGCCAGGTTGCCCAGGAACATCGAGGCGGTGGCCAGTAGGGCGGCGACGAGCAACCAGGAGTGCTCTTCGGCGGAGACTGTGGCCACCAACCGGTACACGGCCACCAGCGCGCCCACCTTGGGCACGGTGGTCAGGAACGTGGCGGCGGTGACCCCGGAGCCCTGGGCGGCGTCGGGCACCCAGAAGTGCATCGGCACCCCGCCGGCCTTGAACAGCAGCCCGGCCAGCACCCCCAGGATGCCTGTCCCCACGGCGGCGTCCGGTGCGGTGGGCAACGCCTCCCGGAGCAGGGCGTAGTCGGTGCCTCCGGCCAGGGCATAGAGCACGGTGACGCCCAGCATCAACAGGATCCCGGACAGCGCCCCCATGAGGTAGGTCTTGACCGCCGCCTCGGCGCCCAAGCGGCCGCCGGTGAGTCCGATGATCCCGTACAGCGGGATGCTGGCCAGCAGGAATCCCACGATCAGCACCAACAGGTCGGTGATCCCGGCCAGGACCATCACCCCGGCGGTGGCGAAGAGCAGCAGGGCGTAGGTGTCGGATTCGCGCGGGGAGTCCTTGAGCTCCCCGGAGGCCACCCCCAGGATCAGCAGGGTGGCCAGGGTGGCTATCACCCGTGCGGCGCCGGTGGCGGTGTCCACGGCAAAGGTACCCGCAAAGGCGCTTTGCGCAGGCCCGGCCATAGCCACCGCGGCGGCGGTCGCGGCGCCCAGTAGCGCCAGGGCGGCCGCGGCGCGGGCGATCCACTGGCGCTGCCGGGGGAGGAACGATCCGCCCAGTAGCACCGCCAATCCGCCGGTAAAGACGATGATCTCGGGCAGCAGCAGCCCGGGGCTCATCTGCATGGAGGCGTCCACGGGTTACCGTCCCACCAGTTCCACGAGGGCGGCCGAGCTCGGCTCGATCACCCCGAGCAGCACCAGCGGCAGCACTCCGATCAGCACGGACAGCGCCAGCAGAGGGCCGGCCGACCACAGCTCGTGCGCCCGCAGGTCCGCGAACCCGGGGGAGCGCCCGGCGGCGGGCCCGGTGAAGACCCGCTGCAGGGCCCGCAGGAACAGGGCGGCGGTGATCACGATGCCCACTAGCGCCACTGCGGTCACCGGGGCCACGGCCACGCTGCCGGCGAAGATCTGGAACTCGGCTATGAACCCGGAGAACCCGGGCAGGCCCAGGGAGGCAAAGGCGCCGATCGCGAACAGCGCCGCGTACCGCGGGGCGGGGCCGGCCAGCCCGCCATAGGAACCCAGGTCGTAGGTCCCGGCCCGGCTCTGCATGACCCCGGCCAGCAAGAACAGGGCGGCGGTGATCAGTCCGTGGCTGACCATCTGCACCATCGCGCCGGTGACCGCCACGGACCGGGCCTGCTCGGCACCCTCCACCAGCAGCCCGGCCGCACCCAGGGCCAGGACGATGTAGCCCATGTGGTTGACGGAGGTGTAGGCGATCATCCGCTTGAGGTCGGTCTGGGCAAGCGCCACCAGTGCGCCGTAGAGCACGGAGACGATTCCCACGGCCACGATCACCCAGGCCCACGCCCGCCAGACCTCGGGCAGCATCGGCATGGCGATCCGCACGAAGCCGTACGCGCCCATCTTCAGCAACACCCCCGCCAGGACGGCCGAGCCGGCGGCCGGGGCGTCGGTGTGGGCCGGGGGAAGCCAGGTGTGGAACGGCACGGTGGGGGTCTTGACGGCCAAGCCCACCAGGATCGCCGCCAGCACCAGCCCCCCGGCGAGCGGCTCACCGGCCAGCGGGGGTGCGGCGACCAGCTCGGGGATGTCAAAGGTGTGGGGCGCCGAGAACACATACAGCCCGATGAAACCCAGCAGCAGGGCCAGCGACCCCAGGAACGTGTAGAGGAAGAACTTCAGCGCCGACCGGGCCGCATTGCCGTGGCCCCACCCGGCGATGATGAAGTACATTCCCACGATCGACAGGTCAAAAAAGACGAAGAACAGGATCAGGTCGGCTGAAACGAACACGCCGAGGCTCATGCTCTGCAGGAACAAAAATAGCGCCGCCTGCACGCGCGGCCGGTCCGAATCCCGCAGGCAGTACACAGCGCACGCCAAGAACACCACGACCGTCATCGCCACCAGCGGCAGGGACAGCCCGTCGATGCCCACGTGGTAACTGCTGCCCACCCCCGGGATCCACGGCACCTGCTCCTCGAACGCCAGCCCGTTCGGTCCCGGGTCCTTGTAGCCGGCCCACACCACGGCAACCAGCAGCACTTCCAGCACGCTCACCGCGATCCACGCCCATCGCGCGGCCGCCGGCCCGATCGCCGGCACCGCGGCCAGGACGGCGGCGGCGGCCAAGGGGAGAAAGACGATCAGACTGAGCATGCTCATCCCATCACTGCGTAGACGGTCCAGGCCACCACGGCCACGGTGAGCACCGCGACGGCCTGCAGGAGGTACTGGTGGACGGCCCCGGTCTGCGGGGTGCGGGCCAGGTGCCCGAGTCGGCGAACCCAACCGGCCAGGCCCTCGACGGCGCCGTCGACCACGGCGTCATCGAGGCGGGCCGCGCCCTGCCCGGCCGTATGGGCGGCCCGTGCGGCTGCTCCGACTCCGGCGTCGAGGACCTCGTCGTCGAACCGCGCCACGGACCGTGCCAGCATCGGGACGGCCCCGGCCACGGAGGTCACGGCGCGGTCCAGGACCGCGTCGTCGAACCGGGCCAGGAGGTGCGCCAACCGCATGACGGGAACGACGACGACAACGTGCGCAGCAGCCTCCAGCCCCAGCCACCGCTCGGCCCACCCGAGTTCCGGGGCGCGTAGACGTCGCATCAGCAGCACCACGGCCAGGGCGATGGCGGCCGAGACCACGAGCTCGAGCGCCGTCACCTCGCCGTGCCCGCCCATCGCCTGGGCGAGGGCGCCGCTGAGCGGGGGCAGCGCCAACACCGACAGCCCGGCCGCCCCCGCGGCCAGCACGACCAGCGGGGCCTGCTCGAGCGCCCCCACCTGCCCGGTGCCGAGCTCTTGCGTTGCGCCGACCTCCCGCCCGGCGGTGGGCTCCTCGACCCGGGCCTGGGCCCCGCGGTGCCAGATCGTCCATAGGACCTTGCCGGAGTAGGCCGCCGACAGGGCCGCCGCCACCAGTCCTGTGGCGTAGAGCCAGGCCGAGGTCTCCAGGGCCCCAGCCAGCACCGCGTCTTTGGTCGCCCACAGGGACAGCGGCGCGATCCCGGTCAGGGCCAGGGCTCCCACGGTCGCGGTCACGCCCACCACCGGCCATCGGCGGCCCGCCCCGCGCAGTTCCGTGAGCTTCTCGGTGCCCAACGCGGTGAGCCACGCCCCGGCAGCGAGGAACAGCAGTGCCTTGGTGGAGGCATGGGCCACCAGTTGGGCGGCACCTCCGCTCACCGCGCCCACTCCGGCGGCCAGCACCACAAATCCCATCTGCGCCACAGTGGACGCCGCCAGCAACTGTTTGAGATCCCGTTGGGCCAACGCCACGATCCCCATCGCCACCGCGGTCAGTAGCCCGATCCACGCGGCGGCCGGGCCCGCCCACCCGGTGGAGGCGAGCAGCGGCTCCACGCGCAGCAGCAGGTAACCGCCCATTGCCACCATCGCCGCCGAGTGCAGCAGTGCGCTGACCGGACTGGGGCCCTTCATCGCGCCGGAGAGCCAGAACGAGAACGGCAGCTGCGCGGCCTTGCCCAGTGCCGCCACCAGGATCCCGGCCGCCACCACGTGCCGCCACGGGCTCTCCGCCGCCGGCAACTCGGACAGGCCCATACCGGCGCCGCCGGCCAAGGCAGCGCCGGCGGCCAGGTAGAGACCCAGGTCGGCGGTACGGGTGGTGAGGAAGGCCGTGAGCCCGGCCGAGACGCGGTCGGTGTCCCGCCACCAGAACCCGATCAACGCGTACGAGGTCGCGCCCATCAACTCCCAGGCAAACAGCAGCGCCGGCAGGCTGGCGGCCGAGGCCGTGATCAGGGCCGCGGCGGCGAAGAGCAGCATCAGCCCGTGGAAGCGGGGCCGGGCCGCCCGGATGTTGCCGGCCGCAAAAACCAGCACCAAAAGGGTCACCACTGCGACCATCGGCAGGGTCAGCGCCGCCAGGGCGTCGACCTCCAATGCCACGTCGACGCCGGCGATGAACGGGAACGCCACCGCAGGCCGCGCAACGGCGACGACAGCCGCCAGCAGCGCGGTCACGGCAGCGGTCGATACCGCGATCGGGGCCGCAACCCGCTCCGCCCGGGTCAGCGCGAGCACCGCACCCACGGCAGCCGGGAGCACCACCAGGGTCAGCAGCAAGGTCTGGTCGGCGGTCATCCGGAGAGATCCTCGGCCATGTCGGTCATGTCGGTCTGCCGCTTGCGGTGCAACAGCGTCGCCACGGCAAAGCCCATGGCCATCTCCACGGTCATGGCCGCCAGCACCACCAGCAGCAGCACCTGCCCGGAGGGGCCCGGGGCCAGGAACCACCAGAACCCCGCGGCGGCCAGGAGCACCCCGTTGATCATCAACTCCAGGCCCATCATCACCATCACCACCACCTGCTGGGACAGGGCCCCGTAGAGCCCGACGGCGAACAGGGCGGCGGCCACCACCAGAACGGCCTCCAGGGTCATCGACCCACACCTCCCGGCTGGGGGTCGTCGGCCGGGCGGCGCCGCAGATCGTCGCCGAGCCGGTCGTAGCGGGTGCGCCCGGCGGCCAGGACGATCCCGGCCACGATGGTGGCCACCATGACCGCGCCCACCACGGCCATCACCAACATCTTTTCGCCCATGATCTCCAGGCCCAGCGCGTTGGTGAGGTCCTCGGGTGGGGCGCCACGTCGCTCGGGCCACGGGATCAGCAGCGCCCCGGCGGCCAGCAGCACAAAGACCCCGACCGAGGTGCCGATCGCGGTCTTCTTCCCGTGGGTCATGTCCATCGGCATCAGCGCCGGGTTCATGCCCATGAACATCACCATGTAGACCGCCATCACCGCCATCTCCATGACCATCATCAGAATCGTGATGATGCCCAGGTAGCTCTGACCCAGCAGCAAAATCATCACCCCCACGGCGATGAACGATGCCGCCAGCGCGTAGGTGGCCCGGGCCATCGAGTCCACCACGAACACGGCCGTCCCCGCGGTCACCGCCACCACAGCGAGTACCCAGAACACGATCCCGACCAGCACGGCTCAGCCCTTCCAGACCACGACGAGGGACACAAGCAGATCCTGGGCCACGACGGCCGGGAGCAAGACAGTCCAGCCGATCTCCATGAACCGATCCGGTCGCAGCAGCGGAAGTTTGCGCCGCGCCCACACCAGAACCGTCAGCACCAGCGCTGTCTTGACCAGCACCCACGCCCAGTCGGGCAGGACGGGCCCGGCACCACCGCCGAGGAAGAGCGGCACCGAGAACGCCGCCCCGGCGGTGAGGAACAGGTAGCGCCCGGCCTGCAGGACCAGCCGATCGACCCCCGAGAGTTCGGCCGTCACCCCGCCGACGATGTCCGCGGACAGGGCCGGGGCGAATGGACCCCATACAGAGAAGCCGGTCACGCCGATCAGGAAGACCAGGAACGCCACCGGCATCCACACCACAAACCACACGCCGTCCTGCGCGGCCGCGACGTCGCCCACCGCCAGACTGCCGGCGGCGATCGCCGGGGCCACCAATGCGAACATCAGCGGCAGCTCATAGGCCAGCCCGTGCGCGAGGAAGCGGTAACCGCCCACCAGACCGTGGATGGAGTTGGCGCCCCACCCCGCCAGCCAGACCAGGGCCCACACCATGACGTCGACGGCGTTGAACCACACGACTCCCACGTCGAGGTCCGCCAGTGTCCAGCGGCCCAGCGGGATCACGGCGATCATCAGGAACGCCCCGACCAGCATGCCCGCGCCGCCGATCCGCCACAGCAGGGTGTCCGCGGCGACCGTCGTGCGGCGACGCTGCCGCAACAGACGGGCCGCACGGGCCAGGGGAGTGGGCCCGCCACGACCGCCGCCCCGCGCCGGCGACGAGAGCACCCCGTCCAGCGCCACCGCGAACAACGCCAGCCCACACAGGATCACCCCGGCCAGCACGGCCCACCCACCGGACACGGTCGTCACCACGGTCTCAGACATGCCCCACCTCCCGGACGGCAGGATGCGAGCCCAGATCAAGGCTCGCCACCGCCAAGCGCACAGTGCCCAGCTCCAAACCGGTCACCAGGTCCGGCACCACCGCCCACGGCACAGTTAGTTTGTCCGCAGATTCCTGCGCTGAGCCGCCATCCGCCCGGTCCGGCGTTGCGCCGCCGACCTCGACGCGGATCCGTTCCAGTTGGGCCAGCAACCGGTCGTGGGCATCCCCGAGGCAGTGCCCCGGCAAGCCGTGGCGCTCCAGATCGGCCGGGCCGAGCGGCAGCACGCCCCGCAATGACCAGCGCAGCAGCCGCGACCTGCGAACCTTCCGGTGCAGACGCTCGACGGCGTCACGGGCGGCACCGGGATCGCCCGTCAGAATCCCGTCCCGGGCACGGCGGGCGCAGTCCGCCAGGTCTTCGGCACCGGCCAGTGCCAGCAGTGCCATGACCTGATCACATTGGGTCACCGTGGCAGACGCGTGGTCCGTGGGCCGACCGGGTGCTCCGGCCCTGTGCTCCGTCGCGTCGATCACCGAGGCGGTGGCGTCGACGACAACGTCCCCCTGTAGCGAGCAGTGCAGCACGAGCCCGGCCGGCCAGAACGGCAATACCGGACCGAGCGGCAGATGGAGAACATCCATCTCCAGGCCGTCGCGGTCCTCCCCGCCTTCGGCCAAGGGAATCCCGGCGGGAGCCATGTCCATATCCCCGTGGCCTTCATGGCCCTCGTGGCCACCATGCCCGCCATGGTCTTCGTGGCCCTCGTGCCCGCCGTGGTCTGCGTGGCCCTCGTGGCCACCATGCCCGCCATGGTCTTCGTGGCCCTCGTGCCCGCCGT
>NZ_JASHKV010000019.1:7770-8974 GCF_030056895.1 Rhodococcus sp. IEGM 1341
GTCTGCGTGGCCCTCGTGGCCACCATGCCCGCCATGGTCTTCGTGGCCCTCGTGCGCCTGGCGATCCGCGTGCTCTTCGTGGTCCGAGTGTCCACCGTGGCCCTGGTGTTCCTCGTGTCCTTCGTGGCCCACGTGCCCTTCGTGCCCTTCGCCATCAGCATTGTTCGCGTGATCGGACATCGAGGGCTCCTGCGCCCGTTCGCGGGCGTCGGTCCGGTGATGGGAAGTGTCGAGCAGGAGCGCAGTGGCATTGTCGAGGGCGGGAACCACCGCTCCGGGCGAGGCGATGCCGATGCGCACCCGAGGGCCGGGCATCTGCTCCCAGAGGCGGTTCGCCAGATCCGACAGCTCAGGACCCGGCGCACCACACACGACGAGCACGTCCCCCTGAGCCGGACTACTGGCTATCCGCCACCCGCGACGGAGTAGCTGTTGCTCAAGCTCCATCCGAGTCGCCCACTGGCCCGGGGCCTCGACGACGAGCACCCGGGTGGCCTGGACGGCGAGGCGGGCGAGAAACGGGCTCAAGCCCATCGGAATGCGCCTTCTCGCCGTGCCCAGGCCACGGCGACTAGCAGGGCACCAAGGAACAGGAACATCTCCACCACCGCAGAGAGCCCCTTCTCGATCACCACCACGGCCCACGGGTACATAAAGAGCATCTCGACGTCGAAGGCCAGAAACACGATCGAGGCGAGGTACCAGCGTGCGTGGAACCGCGACAGGGCGTGCTCCTGCGGTGCCCACCCGGATTGGGCCGGCAGGACTGTCAACGGGTCGGAGGTAATGCTGGCCACGCGGTGGAGTGCATAGAAGAGAGCAACGACAGACAGCGCCACCAGAGCCACGGACACGATCCCTGAGGACATGACGGTCTCTCCCCTTTCTCGCGGTCGAACATCGAGGCCGGTCGCTGAGCGATGGGAGTCACCTTAACGGATTACCGCGATCGATAATCTCGTTCCAGCTCGGCGGTCAGCCGTGACCGGGGCCGGCTCCGCAGAGCAGGAACACCCGCGTGTGGGTCCGACTGATGCGAAATCTCTGGAACCGGTTGGGCTCGACTGGGGGCGGGGTTGTCGTCGAAAGAAAGCGCACACCTCCGCGCGTCGCTGGCTACTCATCGAAGAACTGTCCACATTCCTTGACTAGGGCGTGTCTCCCATAGCTGAGCGGTGACCCGCGAGACCGTGGCCGTATGGGA
>NZ_JASHKV010000020.1:0-7506 GCF_030056895.1 Rhodococcus sp. IEGM 1341
ATCGCAAACATCCCTAATGATCAGGCCCGTTGCGACCACCGCTCGAATCCGCCCGTACCCTGGTACGAGTTACCACTCACATGGGTTACGCGACGAGCGAGCAACCCTCGGGAGTCGGCTGGCTCTGATCCTGCTGGGTGACCGGAATCGTGTACTGCCCGCCCTCGAGGGTGAGCTCGATGCCGCTGTCGGTGACGGTCAGCGACGTCGGAGCCATGTCCAGCGGGTAGGCCTGCAGGCTGTCGGTCAGCACGCCGACGACCGAGTCGACCAGATCGGTGGGAATGCCGAGACCCAGGATCGACGCGTCGACGGTCTGGACGTCGACTCTGCCGTCCACGACCTCCGGCTTGACGGTCAGATTCGCCAGAGCGCCGACGGCGAAGTCGAGGGTGCCCGCCGAGGCGTCCGAGGTGACGCCGGAGACGATCGCGCCGATGCCCTGGCTCTGCAGGGTGCGGGTGATGCCGTCGGTGGACCACGAGATGTCCGCACTCGAGCTGCCGATGGTGCCGCCGGAGTCGGCGGTCTGCGTCAGATTCAGGTCACGTGCCTCGGCCTGAACGACCATGCCCTCGGCGGGTCCGAAGCGTGCGTCGTTGCTGTCGACGGTCACCGAGGAGACCTTCTTGTCCACCAGTGAGAGCAGGACCGGCTTCAAGCCGAGACCGACCTCGACCTGGCTGCCGAGCTCGGATTCGAGCTGACCGGCGAGGCAGGATTTGATCTGCTGACGCACGAACAACTCGCCACCGATGACGGCGACGAGGAGGACGACAACGACGGAGACTGCGATCAGCGGTGCTGTGCTGCGCCTGGCTGTGGATGACATTCCTGGCAGTCTTCCCGATGATTCTGAGCAAGCTCTGTGAAACTCGCCGAACCTGTGTAGCCGGTACCAAAGTTTGTGACCTGTAACACATTGTGACGTACTCTTGCGTTATGAGTACGACAGGACCGAGCGTGCACGAGCTGCACTCGTTGGCCACTCGTCAGGACGGCTATTTCACTGCCGAGCAGGCCGCTGAGCTCGGCTTCGATTCTGCGATGGTGCGCGTCAATCTGGCCACGAACACGTGGACTCGCGTCGAGCGCAACCTGTTCCGACTCGGCCAGTGGCCCCACAGCGAACTCGAAGTGTTCGCCATGTGGTGCGCCTGGTTCGGCGGCGAGGCCGTGATCTCGCACCAGAGTGCGGCCGAGCTACACGGATTCGGGCACCTTCACCCGCAATTCGTGCACGTCTGCGCCTTCGGCGACCTACGACTGACCGACACCAGGCTGGCGGTTCATCGTCTGAGGCTCGAGCCACGGGACGTCGAATCGGCTGGCACGTTCAACCTCACCACCCCGGTGCGCACGGTGCTCGACCTCGCCGCAGGTGGCATCTCGCAGATCACCCTCGACGAGGTGGTGTGCGACGCCGTCGCGATCGGTCGCGTCGACCCGCACACGCTGTACACCGAGGCCGGAAACAGCACCGATCGAGTGGCCGAACGCGTCTGGCACTGTCCGCCTGTACGTAGCCGCGAAATCGGGTGCAGCTGACCGCGCTCACCGCGGTCAGTTGCACCCGATTCACGGTGTAGGTGCGACCGAGGACCACGGGACCGTGAGCACGTTGTCTCGCATTCGTCGGCGGGGGAGTGTGATCGGAAGACCTTGGTCGGCAAGCACTTTCATGGCCGCGCGCCATCGAATTCGAGGCCCGAACGGTGCCAGCGGTGCCGACACCGACCACGCTCTGTCGGCCCGTCGAAGCAGATCGTGCACGAGCTCACCCTCGATGTTGCGATGAATCAACACCTTCGGTAGCCGCTCCGCGATGTCCGACGGCATCTCGACGTCGAACGGATCCCACGCCAGCGTCAGTGAACGTGGCCCATCGGCGTCGAGCAACACCCAGGCGCAGCGTCGACCGAGCTCGTCGCAGGTGCCGTCCATCAGCAGGCCGCCCGGTGCCAGGCCCGACAGAATGCGTTGCCAGGCAGCAGGTACCGCGTCCTCGGGATACTGCCGCAGTACGTTGAACGCCCGGACCAGGTTGGGGCGCAATCCCGCCAGCTCGAAACCGCCGCGGGCGAACTCGACGCCGTCACTCCCCGGAACGACGCGTGCGGGGTCGATCTCCAGACCGGTGACTCGAAGATCGGGCCGGACGGTGCGCAGCCGCCCGGCCAGCTCGAGGGTCGTGTTCGGCATCGCCCCGTACCCGAGGTCGACGACGAGGGGATCGGGCGAGCCCTGCAGTACGCGTCGAACATCGGGACTGTGCATCAGCCACCGGTCACTACGACGCAGCCGATTGATGCCGGTGGTGCCGCGGGTGATGACGCCCTGAGGGGCAGGAGTGGAGCCTGCGGAACGACCCAGATGGGGAGTGGAGCCTGCGGAACGACCTTTGTGAACTGGGCTCAGGGCTAGGCGTTCTTTTCGAGCCAGTCGGCGGTTACTTCGCCTTCGCCGCGCCACAGGTCGATGAGGTTGACGAGCATGAGTTGCTCGAGCTTGCCGCCGATGAACGGCAGGAAGACCTTGGCCTCGGAGGAGGTGCGCAGCGTCGAACCGCCGTTGGTGGGGAAGAGCGAGGTGGTGCCCTTCAGTGAGCCGGGTCCGGCCGGAATCGACGCGTCGTAGTGGCCCGCGGTGACTTCCTCGTAGGCGTCGAAGTGCACGTTGCGGGTGATGACCATGTCTTTCTTCATCACCGTCTGCGCGATGTCGGGCAATTCGGTGCGCGGGATGACGTGGTGCATCACGATGTCGATTCCGGCGTCGGACACCTCGAAGCTCTTCAGCTCGTTCTCCGAGTACTTACGCATCTCCTCGATCCGCGCATCCCAGTGATCGCGACTGGAGAGCGCTGCATAGACCTGCTGCGTCGAGTGGGTGAACCGGGCGGAGTAGTTCATTCGGCGAGCCATAGTGCGCCAGGCTAGCCGTTGCCCTGCGCGGCGATCCAGTTACCGGTGAAGTCCTGCTCGTTGTCGATGAGCGAGAGCACCTGCTCGCTGATCATCGCTTCGATCTTGCCGCCGAAGATCGGGACCTTGACCTCGGTGGTGCCGGCCAGCGCGATGGTCGTCGTGTCGCCGGTGGCGTCGAGCGTGGTGGTGCCGGTGATGCGGGCCGGTGCGCCTTCGACGGTCGCTCCGAAGGTGCCGGCGGCGTGGGTACCGTCGAACGGTCCCCAGCTCTCGGTGCGTTCGATGATGAGGTCGCCCTTCTTGAACGCAGTCACCGCGGCCGGCAACTCCTCTTCGGGGACGGCCTGGGTCATGACGACGTCGATGGTGCCGTCGCCGACGGTGATGCTCTTCACGCTTGCGCTGGGGCCGCCGATCTGCTCGATGCGGTCCTTCCAGTACTGCTCGGACGTCAGTGCGGCGTGGACCTTGTCGGCGGAGGCGGGCACAGTCGAGCTGTGCTCAATGGGGCGAGGCATCCCCGCAGGTTACCGGGTGGGTCCGACGCTTGTGTGCGACCGGTAGCGTGAGAGTCCGTGCCTACTGCAATTTCGGAGCTCACCACCATTCGGGTGGGCGGCCCGGCCCGTGAATTCTGCGTCGCGACGACGGGCGACGAGTTGGTCTCCCTCGTGCGCGACGCGGATCGCGCGGGGACGGACGTGCTGGTCGTCGGCGGTGGATCCAATCTGGTCGTCGGCGACGAGGGGTTCGACGGCCGGGTGATTCGGGTGACCGGTTCGCGGCTGGAGATCGACGGCGAGATCGTCACGGTCGACGCCGGCGTCGAGTGGGATGCCGTCGTGCAGGCGACGATCGATGCGGGACTGTCCGGCATGGAGGCGCTGTCGGGCATTCCCGGAACCACCGGCGCGACGCCCATCCAGAACGTGGGCGCGTACGGCGCGTCGACGTCGGAGTTGTTGCACGCTCTCACCGTCTACGACCGTGAGAGCGAGGAGACTTCGGTGTGGACGCCGGAGCAGTGCGGATTCGGAACGCATCGGTCGTCGGTGTTCAAGCGGTCCTCGCGGTACGTGATCTTGGATGTGACGTTCGCGCTGAAGAAGACGACCGAGTCGCTTCCGGTGCGCTACGCGGCGTTGTCGGAGCGACTCGATGTGCAGATCGGCGACGTCGTACCGGTGCCGGACGTGCGCGCGGCCGTGCTGGCTCTGCGCGGCGAGCGGGGGATGGTGCTCGACGCGAGCGATCACGACACGTGGAGCGTCGGATCGTTCTTCCTCAACCCGGTACTGCCCGAGGTGCCCGAGGCCGCTGCGCACGCGCCCAGCTTCCCCGACCCCGCGGGAACCAAGATTCCGGCCGCATGGCTGATCCAGAATGCGGGCTTTCCGCGCGGTTACGGCACCGAATTCGGGCGCGGCACTGCGGCGTTGTCGTCCAAGCACGTGCTGGCCGTCACCAACAGGGGTGGGGCCACCGCGTCGGACATCATGGCGCTGGCTGCGCACGTGCGAGACGGCGTGCAGGAGAAGTTCGGCGTCACGCTCACGCCCGAGTGTGACCTCGTCAACTGCGCGCTCGGTTAGGGCAGGTCGAAACGGCGCATACGATGGAGCTTTGCAAGTGAAAGCTCGTAGGAGGTAAATCAGTGCAGGTCACCAGCGTGGGACATGCGGGATTCCATATTCGGACCGACGCCGGAAGCATCCTGTGCGATCCGTGGGTGAACCCGTCGTTCTACGCGTCGTGGTTCCCGTTTCCCGACAACTCGGGCCTGGACTGGGACGCCCTGGGTGATTGCGATTACCTCTACGTCTCGCACCTGCACAAGGACCACTTCGACCCGAAGAACCTGGCCGAGCACGTCAACAAGGACGCCACGGTTCTGCTGCCGGATTACCCGGTGCTCGATCTCAAGCACGAGCTAGAGAAGCTAGGGTTCCACAAGTTCTACGAGACGACGGACTCGGTCAAGCACACGATCTCCGGGCCCAAGGGCGATCTCGACATCATGATCATCGCGCTGCGTGCGCCCGCCGACGGTCCCATCGGCGACTCGGGTCTGGTCGTCTCGGACGGCAAGACCGTCGCGTTCAACATGAACGACGCGAGGCCGGTGGACCTGGACGTGATGACCGAGAACTTCGGTCCCGTGGACGTGCACATGCTGCAGTACTCGGGCGCGATCTGGTACCCGATGGTCTACGACATGGTCTCGCGCGCGAAGAAGAACTTCGGCATCCAGAAGCGTCAGCGCCAGATGGATCGGGCGCGCCAGTACATCGAGCAGGTCGGCTCGACGTGGGTGATTCCGTCCGCGGGCCCGCCGTGTTTCCTCGACGACGAGCTGCGCTCGCTCAACGACGTCTACGGCGACCCTGCCAACGTGTTCCCGGACCAGATGGTGTTCCTCGAGCAGATGCGACTGCACGGGCACGACAAGGGCCTGCTGATGATGCCGGGCACCGCCGCGACGTTCGACGGTTCCGAGTTGATCTCCCACGAGCACCCGATCCCCACCGCTGAGGCCGAGGCCATCTTCACCACCGGCAAGGCCGACTACATCGAGGCCTACGCCCAGCGTCAGGCGTCGGTCATCGCTGCCGAGAAGGCAGCCTGGGCTCCGGCCGAGGGCGAGCCACTGCTCGAGCCGATGCGAGGCCTGTTCGAGCCGATCATGGCCCAGACCGATCTGATCTGCGACGGCATCGGCTACCCCGTCGGAATCACGATGGGCGACGAAACCGTCGTGCTCGACTTTCCGAAAAGAATTGTGCGCGAACCGATCTCGGACGAGAAGTTCCGCTACAGCTTCACCATCCCGCCGGAGCTGGTACGCACCGCCATACGCGACCAGGAGCCGGACTGGGTCAACTCGATCTTCCTGTCCACCCGCTTCCGGGCCCGACGCGTGGGCGGCTACAACGAGTTTCTCTACACGTTCTTCAAGTGCCTCACCGACGAGCGCATCGCCTACGCAGACGGTTGGTTCTCCGAGGCGCACGACGACACCGCCACGATCACGATGGGCGGCTACGAGATCCAACGCCGCTGCCCGCACCTGAAGGCGGACCTGACGAAGTTCGGCATCGTCGAGGGAAAGAAGCTCACCTGCAACCTGCACGGATGGGATTGGAACCTCGAGACCGGCCGCTGCCTCACCTCGAAAGGCCACGAACTGCGCACGCGCAAACTCTGAGTCATTCCGCAGGCTCCACTCCTGCACCTGTGAGACTGCCCCCAAAAATCGGGGTAGTTCGCAGACGCAGGTACGTTGGACAACGTGCATGAGCAGGTAGAACAGACAAAACGGACGCGCACGGTGTGGTTGATCGCCGTGCTCGTCGCGTTGGTGGCACTCGTGGCAGGCTGCACCGTCGGATCGGGCGATGGCAACTCGGGTGCCGCGGCCCCGACCACCGAGGCAGCTCCCGTCGCCCAGGTCACCGAGAACCCGGTCGCAGGTGCCGTCGACGTCAGTCCCGTCGCGCCCATCTCGGTCTCGGTCGCCGACGGAACGCTCACCCAGGTGGCGTTGACCAACCCCGACGGCAAGGTCGTCCAGGGCGCGCTCTCGCCCGACAAGACCTCGTACGCCGTCACCGAGCCCCTCGGCTACGGCGTGCAGTACACGTGGTCCGGCACCGCCCTCGGCAGCGACAACAAGACCGTCGACATCACCGGGGCCTTCACCACCGTCGAACCCGACAGTCGTACGTCGGTGAGTACCAACATCGGCGACGGCCAGGAAGTCGGCATCGCTGCGCCGATCATTCTGCAGTTCGACTCGGCGATCGAGGACAAGGCGGCCGTCGAGAAAGCGTTGACGGTGACCACCAACCCGCCGACGCCCGGCGCGTGGGCCTGGTTCCCGGACGACAACGGCTCGCGCGTGCACTGGCGTCCCACCGACTACTGGGCTCCCGGCACGACGGTCTCGGTGGTCGCCAAGCTCTACGGCGTGAACTACGGCGGCGGCGCTTACGGTGCCGACGACGTCACCCTGAACTTCAGCATCGGACGCAGTCAGGTCGTCATCGCCGACGCGACCAGCCACCGCATGCAGGTGGTGCGTGACGGCGCGACGATCATGGACATTCCCGTCAGCTACGGCGAGGGCAACGAGGACCGCAACGTCACCCGCAGCGGCATCCACGTCGTCACCGAGAAGCACGAGGACTTCCTGATGTCCAACCCTCCGTTCTACGAGAACGTCCGCGAACGCTGGGCGGTGCGCATCTCCAACAACGGTGAATTCATCCACGCCAATCCGCTGACCACCGGTGTGCAGGGCGCGTCGAACGTCACCAACGGGTGTATCAACCTCTCCGACGCCGACGCTCAGCAGTACTTCCAGACGGCGATGTACGGCGATCCCGTGGAGGTCACCGGAACGCGCATCGACCTCTCGGCAGCCGACGGCGACCTGTACGACTGGGCCATCGACTGGCCGACCTGGGAGTCGATGAGTGCGGTGTGAGCGCTGCGCGCAGGTGAGCGGAAACTCGTAGCAGGGGTCGGGCGGATTCGAGCGGTGGTCGCAACGGGCCTGATCATTAGGGATGTTTGCGAT
>NZ_JASHKV010000021.1:0-4776 GCF_030056895.1 Rhodococcus sp. IEGM 1341
CCATACGGCCACGGTCTCGCGGGTCACCGCTCAGCTATGGGAGACACGCCCTAGTGGCCGCTGCAGCCATCTCGGTGTCCTCCAGCCTTGGAAATCGCGTCGTGCTCGCTCCTGGTCGGTTCAATGCTGAGCCGATTGGATCCCAGGAGCGTGTAGTGGCGGGTTAATGGCCGTGGCCACCGGGCATTGCGAACATCATCAGGCCCATCATCGCCACGCACAGCGCGCCAAACACGATCACTCCGGTGCCTGCGACCCCGGTCACCAGCAGGACCCCGACAAGAACGAGCATCGGGACACAACACGCGAGCATCATCCAACGATGACCGGAGCGTCCGGGCTTCGAGGGCTCGGGCGGGTACTGCTCTTCCAGAGGCCCATCGCTGTAGGGGGAAGCCGACCCCGCAACGGGGGGCTGATCAGGGGGCGCGTCTAGTGGCTGGCGCCGTCGCTCCTGGGGTGATTGCTCGCTCATGAGGGGTGTCCTTTCCGAAGCGGGAGGCGGCCCAATTTTTTGTACAGTGGACAGTGCCCGGTCCCACCAGTGACGATCAGGTCCAGACCAGCCACGATCAACAACAGCTCCACGATCACCGCGCCCGTGGAGTCCGCCTGGCTGAGCAGAATTCCTCCGCCAACGACACCGAGAAGACCCAACACGATGCGAGCGCCCCTTTCGATAGGGGTGATGTTGATACTCCATCTCGCCTGCATCGTTTCCTCCTGGGTGCTCGATCCAGCCCCGAGTGCACGGGACCATTGATCGGTACACCCCCAATCTGCCAAGTGTTTGTGAAGGACGAACTGTCCTTCACGTGAAGGTTCGGTGAAGCCGGTACGGCGTGTGCCACAAGTGTGGGGAGATGCGCGCCTCAACGCGCTCAGCGGACGCGCGTCGTGCGGCCTGAATCGCGCTGGGTTGGTTGGAGTCTCTGGTGTGCTCTGTGTTCTCACTGGTGTTGGTGGTGTCGCACGGCGAGCCACTGGGCGAGGACGATGGCTAGGGCCACTAGCGCGGTGGTGACGAGGGTGAACGGGTCCGATTGGCTCTTGGTGAGCAGGAAGGGCACCAGTACCGCGAGGTCAAGGATGATCGCGAGCAACGGGATCCAGGAGTTGGCGGCGACGTCGTTTTTGAGACGGCGGATGATCCCGAAGTGGATGGCAATGTCCATGGCCAAATACAAGATAGCGCCAAGGGAGGCGATCTGGGAGAGGTCGAAGAAGGCGGCCATCACGATCGCCAGCCCGGCGGTGATGTAGAGCGACTGATGTCCTGGCCGGCCGGGCAGGCCCGGGGCTTGGCCCATTTCTCGGAGCATGTCGTAGAGCTTCGAGACTGAGAATAGGCTCGCGATCAGTCCAGACAGTGTGGCGACCACCGCGATAAGCACGGTTATTCTCATGCCCCAGTCGCCGAACATCGGCTGGGCTGCTTCGGCCAGTGCGTAGTCGCGGGCCTCGATGATCTCTGGCACGGTCAGGCTCGCAGTGACTGCGACGGTGATCAATAGATAGAGCGCCGTGCACAGGGCGATGGAAATAATGATTGAGCGGCCGATATTGCGCTTGGGGTTCTTCAGATCCCCGCCGTGGTTGGTGATCGTGGTGAACCCCTTGTACGCCAGGATGCATAGGGTGACACCGGCGAGAAAGCCCACCCATCCCTGGTCTGGTGGCGTGCGTCCAGCGGCGGTAATGAGCCGGGGCAGGGAGGAGAGTCCCGCGGCGAGGATTCCCGCGATCGCCAGCACCGCGATGCCGACGATCTTGAGCGCTGCGGTGACCGTGGCAGAGCGCTCCACTAGTTGGTTGCCCACCAGGTTCACCAGTGCGGCGCCGGCGATGGCGAGGACGGCCAGCACCGGGACCCACACGTCGGAGTCCTGCATCCCGAACGGTCGCAGCATGTAGGTACCGAAGGTTCGGCCGAGAAGGGACTCGGCGAGGATCATCGACACGTACATGAACAGCGAAACCGAGCCAGCCACGACCCCGGGTCCATACGCGGCTTTGAGTTGCATCGCGATTCCGCCCGAGGAAGGGTTGGTGGCTGAGTAGCGGATGTAGGAGTAGGAGCTGAAGGCCACCACCACTGCCCCGGCAAGGAAGGCCCACGGCATCCACCCCCCGGCCAGCTCGGCGACCTGCCCTACCAGGGCGAAAATGCCCGCCCCGATCATCACCCCCGTCCCGAGCGCAACGGATCCAGTGAGGGTCAGTGAGTTCGAGGACTGGGCGCTGCGATCCATGCGGTACCGTACTTTCTTCTCGTCGGGCGGGGTTGGCGGTGTGCTTGCGGTCGGGTGCGCCGAGTTTAGCGGGCCAGGATCGTGCCCATCATGCCGAGGTCCTCGTGGTCGAGGATGTGACAGTGGTAGACGGTGCGGCCGACGATGTCGTCGAAGGCCACGCGGATGGTGACGCGGCCGAAGGCCGGAATGTTGACCACGTCCTGCCAGGTGGGTGACTCGCCGTCGTCGAGGACTTGCATGGGCCACACGTGCAGGTGCATTGGGTGGTCCATGGGGCTGGTGTTGGTCAGGGTCCATTCCTCCACAGTTCTGGCGCGAACCGTGATGTCGTTTCGGTCGGCGTCGAACTGTCGGCCGTTGATGGTGAACGACATCATCGATTCGGCTCCGCGCATCCCACGGCCCATGCCCATGCCCATGGCGAATTCCAGGGTTCGACGGGCAGTTACCGGTGCGGTGCGCAGGTCCCGCAGGGCCGGTCCTGCGGGCACGGGATCGGGTTCGTCCGCCGGGGGCCCAGTCACGTCCAGCGTGAGCAGACCGATCGGCTCGTCGTCCGCCGGGAACGCACCGGCCATGGGTCCGCCCATCATGCCAGGCATGGCGCCGCGGTCCACCGGGATGCTGAGCAGAGTGGAGGTGCCCTGGCGAGCGTCCACCAGGAGTTCGACTCTGTTTCCGGGAGCCAGCGTCACCTCGGTGAGGTCGACAGGTTCGGGTAGGCGGCCGGTGTCACGGCCGAGCAGGCGCAGAGACTGACCATCCAGGGTCAGGCGCAGGTAGCGGGACGGGCAGGCGTTGACGATCCGCCACTGCTCTCGCTCTCCCGGCGAAGCGGTGGCCCGGGGCCGAACCTGGCCGTTGACCATCACTATCTCGCCTTGACGGCCCATCATCTTCTCGGGCGGGGACGCGGCAGCCGGGTTGCCAGTGCCGTCGAGGGTGATGTCGGAGACGACCAAGGTGCGCTCACGGGACACCGGGACCGGCTCGGGGTCCTCAACAACGATCGCTCCGTAGAGTCCGGCCGCCAGTTGGTCAGCGACATGGCCGTGGTGGTGGGGGTGGTACCAGAAAGTCCCGGGCGGGTGGTCGTTTGGCAGGACGATTTCGTAGTCGAAGGACTCGCCGGGGGAGATGCTGACGAAGGGGTTGTCGCCATTGCCCTCGGGGGAGACGTGCAACCCGTGTACGTGCAGGTTGGTCGGGGTGTCGAGTTCGTTGGCAATCGCCACTCGGATCGTGTCTCCGCCCCGAACGCGCAGGGTGGGGCCTGGGAGTGTGCCGTTGAACGCCTGCACGTTTGCGTTTCGCCCGCCGATCTTGACCCGGGCGGGGGCGGCGACCAACTCCAGATCGAGCACACCGTCCCGACTGGCCACCACGTCCGGCTCGAGAAGGTCGTCACCACCGTCGGAGAAGCCACCACTGTTCGTGGTGTTGCCCTCACTGACGGTCCACCACAGGCCGGCCCCGCCCACGGCGGCGGTGCCGGCCCCTGCCAAACCCAGTGCGAGGAGCTGCCGTCGGGTCAGCTCGCTCACTGCCGTCCCTCGCCCAGAGTGTGTAGTCGCTCCCGGTACTCCTCGGTGGTTAGCTCTCCACGGGCGTAGCGTTCGTCCAGGATCTCTCGCGGCTGGCGCGGGCGTTCCCCGGTTTTGACATGCTCATGCCCTCCGGTCTGGCCCCGGCCGCCGGTGAACGCTTTCGCCAGGACGACGGTGACCACCACCGTGCCCAGAATGACCAAGAGCCAGAAGATCCACATCCAGCCCATTCCCGAACCCATCCCGTTGTTCCACATCATCGCGATCGTCCTTCGCTACTTCTCAGTCCCGAGCGTGTGGCCCGCCGGTGTCTGGGGGGTGGTGGCGCCGGGTGCGGGGCGTGGCGGTCGGTCTGGAGACCGTGGATCGGCATCGGCACCGAGGGTCTGGGTGTGGAGCAGCACGTGCAGGATTCAGCGATCGCTTCCAACGGAAGGTTACTGCGAGGCTGGATAGACATCTTCTCCTCTTCATATTCGTTGCTGGTGCTCACTGGAACACCTCCAATTATACCCCTATGGGGTAGGTGGTTGAACCCGGCTCACCCATCGATTGGTCCCTGGGTGTCTCACGCCTGGGGAGCGGTCCCTGTCAGGGCGACAATGAGGCAGAGCACGCTGGCCCAGAACACGCCCAGGCCAATGGCCACCACGGTTACACTCGCCCACTCCATACCGCGCCCCTGTCTTCCGGTCGAGTTCCACATTGGCCGGTACGCCCGCGTATTTGTGTGGAGATCAGGTGGAGGTCTGATCAAGAATTTCCGCTGGCGAGCTGACACTCAGGACAGGCTGGAACGATCGAGACCATGGTGGAGAACCCTCGTGCCCTCGAAGATGGGGGAAATTTGGGGAAGGGTGAGTTCGCAGAAACTACAGCTCGGCATCGTTTAGTGGCCCTTCATAGTGAAGGGCCCGTTTAGGGCGTGTCTCCCATAGCTGAGCGGTGACCCGCGAGACCGTGGCCGTATGGGA
>NZ_JASHKV010000022.1:0-3382 GCF_030056895.1 Rhodococcus sp. IEGM 1341
AATCAATCACACCGTGGCTCTAGAACACGGTGGCCCGACTATCGGGGACCTGCCACCGCCATGTACAGCCGCGACAGTGCGGTCGCGTCGCGTCTAGTGAGACCGTGAACGCCTGATGGACATCCTCGCGATCGACGAAGCAATTCGCCGACGCCGCCACCAAATACGGTCGCGTCATCTCTGGCTCGACCGCACTCGGCATGGGCGGGCGACAGGTCCCCTGACCGACCACGCCGACTGCCCCTCCTTGAATGGCAACAGCTCCGGCAGCGTAAACACCATCGGCAACAACCCTGCTTACGGCCCGATTGCAATTGTCGGAGTCAAGCACCGAGTTGATTCGGATTGTCGGCGTACTCGGTGACTCGATCGGCGCGGCGAGGGCGATAAGTCGGTCGCTTTGGACTGAAACGCTTACTGGGGATACATCAACCGCGCCCTGTTCACCGCAGGATTCCCACGATCAACCGCGCCAATGCGGGCGAGCGCGCGGTGGAGTTCGTGCTGATCCAGAAGTCTTTCCGACGCCGGTCCTAGATGCCCGGATGCACCGATGTCATCTGCAAGTACGGAATCAATGACCTGGGAAACAGCCCGCACATTCGTCCACCTCGCAGCCGACTCGATCAAGGGGTGGCGACATCAGGCGGACAGTGGGTGCCAGTTGTTGGCGACCACGCTGACACCGTTTTCGCTGTCGACAGATGGGTGGTCGACCGAAGCGGGGCAGGCCACCAAGGCGTCAAATGCGCCGTGAGTTCAGTACAACGACCGGATCCGAGACGCCGCACCACACTGCACCCGACAACCTTCGCTGCGCTCGCTGGGGGTTGCCAACGGAGTGGTCGTACGGGCGGGCGCGGCCGGAAACCCCTTTGGAGGAGTATTTTGAGGCTGCAGACGCCGTCGAGCGCACGCAACTCAGGCAACTGGGAGCTGGGCAATCGCATCGCCACAGACGCCGCCATGACATCGGGGTTGAGCACGACGACCAGGGCAACAGCCGCGTTCAGCAGAGCCGACCGCGGTCGCATCATCACCGTGGCAGGTGCGGGCACATCGGCCTCCCGGTACTACTCCTACGTCTCGGTCGTCGTCTCCGCTACGCAGATGACGACTGAGAACGCCGCTGCATCCACAGTCTCGGCAGCGCCGGCGGGAATCGGAACCGCAGACGTTGACGGGCTACATCTAGGTTCCGAGATGGCCATCGCAATGGTTGCAACGAGACAAGCAGGTGTCTCACGCGGCCGACGTCGTAGTCGATCTAGCTTCCATGGCGGGCTAGCGCGAGTACGGGCGTTTTGCATCACGTTCGCGGGCAGCAGGTGTCTCAGATCGGTCTCAGCGACGAGCGGAACGATCCCTTACAGCTGAACGTTGTTCTGACAGATGAGAGGGTGTGCGTGCCGTTTCGAAAGTTCTGAAACGAGTCAGAATGGAGCTACGTGAACGAGCCGAGCTATCTGTGGCTAGAGTTGTCGCATGGTTGACATGGGGCCGAGTGCGATGGCGCTGCCTTCGTTTGCCCAGCCTCCTGTAGTCGAGGTGGCTATGGGAGTGGAGTTCCTTCCCCTCCCTGCGCTGACTGTCGTGCCGCTTGTAGATGTTGCGCGGACTTGGGCGAACGACTATCCGATCGTGCAAGAACAGCCCGCGCTTCCTCCCACTGGCGGTCCGTTTGGTCCCGCAGGGTTCAACTTTGAGGTCAGCGCCGGCGTCCCACCCATACGTTTGTGGTTATTGAACAGAGCGAACACCGAGCTGATCCAGATCCAGGGTGACCGTTTCATCCTTAATTGGAGACGGATAAGTGATTCCGAGTCATATCCCCGTTATAGATACCTAGCGCCGAGGTTTGACAGTCACTGGCTACGATTTGCCGAGCAGGTGGAGGCCTTCGGGCTTGGACCGCTACAACCCATCACAGCAGAAGTGAGCTTCGTAAATGCTTTCTACTTGGAGCCTGACGAGACGCTTTTCGACGTATTGACCATCCTGTCCGACCAGTTTCAAATGAAAGCTGCGGAACCTTCCATTGAGCTGGTCATGAAACTCGATGGGAAAAACCAGGATGATGCTGTGGGCGAGCAGAGGATCTCAGTGTCACGCACACCCGGTGAGATTAACCGTGTCTCAATGACGTTGATCACACGAGTAACGGTGATCAATGAGGATGCGAATCCTATACAAGAAGCGCTTGGCCGCGCTCACGCGATCGGAGTAACTAGCTTCGCTCAGTTGACTACCCCGAAGATGCACCGAAGGTGGGAGATCAAACTATGACGACCGCATGCGAACTCCCAGGGAACGCGACGATGGCCCCTGTCCGAGCATCAACTTTCTTGGTCGATAGTCACGCTCTCCTTTCAGGGAGTTGGGGATTCTGGAACACTGACACCATTGTGTCTCGGAGTGCCCTTATGGGGTATACCCAGAAGCAATTGGTCAAGCTAATGAAACTCCGACGTGACTGGGATGAGGAAGGTGGCTTACCCGTAGCGCCTAGCGTGGCGAAGCTGGTTCTGATGCTCGTCGACGCATTCATTTTTGAAGACAACCTCGCGACTCCGCAACTCTCGCCTCAAAGGACTGGGGGCGTTGATGTTGAGTGGTTGATCGGCGGCAATCACATGTCGTTATCAGTTTCGGCTGACGGTGACATCGTGGCTTGGGCGCTATCCCCCCAGGGCCACGAGCTCTTTAGCTTCGATTCAGATGTTGACATGTTCGACGCTAAGGGAGTCGCCCGGTTGATCAACGAAGCACGTCGTTTTCTGGAGGAGTTCAGCCCCAAAGTTCAGAAGCGCATTCTGATCTAGTGACTGCCGGACCTCCTGTCGCGCCCCCTGTGATCAAGGCAGACGACCTCACCATTCCCGGTGATGACATGCTGTATAGACGTGTGCCAAGGATCCCAATGGAGCACATGGTTCTGGTGGACGAGACTGACGGCAGCATCGTTTTCAGCAGGGGCGCTTTCAAGTTCAACAAGAATGACGGCTGTTCCGTTTATAGGCATTCGATCCTGCAGGACAACTCTTTCACGTGGGAGGACGCGAAGAACGCCCCGGACAACGGGGTGGCGTCAGTAACCGTGTTAGATGTTCGCGAGGTCAATCTTGGCATCGCAGATGATCCGCACCCGCCACTACCTCTTGTGCTCCAGAAACCGCGGGATGTTGCGCACGCAGTAATAGTGCATGCTGCCAGCGGCCCGCTGAGCAACTCGAAGCGTGAGCAGGCTCTTACTGCTCTCGCCAAACGTGCTCAGTCGGTCGGACCGGCTTAGGGCAAGCTGTCCGACACTGCCTGGGCCGTCTTGGTTGTCCGTGGCCATGAAAAAGTACCCACTGGTGGCCAGGTCGAGGTCCCCACTGGT
>NZ_JASHKV010000002.1:0-493926 GCF_030056895.1 Rhodococcus sp. IEGM 1341
CGAGTGCTCGTGTCGATCCGGATCCGAACGCCGACAACGAGATCGGGGTGCTACTCGCCGATGCCGGGTATCTGACCGAGGCGAATTTGACCGCTCCAGGACCCGACCGGTTGATCGCGATCGGCAAGCACGCCGCGGTGTCGAAAGCAGCAGCCGACATGCCCGTCGACGGGCCACCACCACCGGGTGCGACACCGAAACAAGTCATGTCGCATCGGCTGCGGACCCCGGTCGGTGCCGCGCTCTACGGCCTGCGCAGCCACATCGCCGAGACCCCGTTCGGTCACGCCAAACACAATCTCGGATTCCGACGCTTCAGCAGCCGAGGACAACAACGAGCAGCCGCGGAATTCACCTTCCACGCTCTGGTACACAACCTGTTCAAGGCCATCGGAGCACAAACCCCGGCACTGGCTTGAGGCCGGGCCCGCCCGCGACCCCGATAGTTCCTACGCGCACACCCAGCCCAACGACGGCCACCTCGAAATCGAAACAGCCCGGAAAGCGCCTCTGAGCACAAATGTTGGACACCCACCGCACCACCCACTTCTGCCTTGACCTCGAGTGCACTCGAGGTTGCAGGGTGGGGTCATGCAAAGGACTTACGACGAGTTGCCGCAACTCATGACACTGATGACGGGCGACGAAAAGCACAGCACCAGTGCCACTTCGACGCTGGATGTGTTGTGGGTGCTGTACTCCGACATCCTGCGGCTCGATCCTGCGAATCCCGATGACCCGAATCGTGATCGGTTCTATCTGTCCAAGGGGCATGGTCCGATGGCGTACTACGCCGTGCTAGCGGCACGTGGATTCTTGACGCCCACCGAGCTCGCGTCGTTCGGCAGCTACCACTCTCCGCTGGGTAATCATCCGGACCGCACGCTCATTCCCGGGGTCGACATCGGATCCGGATCTCTCGGTCATGGTCTGGCGCTGGCCGCTGGAACTGCTGTCGCGCTGCGGATTCAGAAGTGCATCGCCCGAGTCTTCGTGCTGATCGGCGACGCGGAACTCGACGAGGGCAGCAATATGGAAGCCATTCAATTTGCTGCGCGGTCCGAGTTGGGCAATTTGACCGCCGTGGTGATCGACAACGATTCTGCCGGTCTGGGTTGGCCCGGAGGTATCGCCTCGCGGTTCGCCGTCGAGGGGTGGCACACCTCTGACGTCGACGGTCGAGACCACAGTGCTCTTCGCCAGGCGTTTCGCGCCGATCACGCAGGCCGTCCACATGTGGTGGTCGCTCACGTCGAAAAGAAGGAGAGCTGATGAGTGCATCGCTGGATCAACGCGAGTACTTCTACAGTCTGGTGCCCCAATTGTTGGCGCAGAACGAGCGAACAGCGTTGGTGCTGGCGGAGATCGGAGTCGGATATCTCGGACCGCACCTCACCCCCGATATTCGATCGCGGGTGATCAACGTCGGTATTCGAGAGCAGGCGATGATCGGCGTCGCCGGTGGTCTGGCCCTGGCCGGAATGCGGCCGATCGTGCATACCTTCCCGCCGTTTCTGATCGAGCGACCCTTCGAGCAGGTGAAGCTCGATCTGGGGCACCAGGGCGTCGGTGCCATCCTGGTGAGCTCCGGCGGGTCCTACGGATGGCCGCAGGGCGGCGAGACACATTTCGGTCAGCGAGATGTCGCACTCCTCGACACGCTGGGCGAGTGGACGGTCCACATCCCCGGTCACGTAGACGAGGTCGAGTGGATGCTGCACAGCGCGGCGGCCACCGACGATCGCGTGTACATCAGGCTCGACGGGGTGTGCAACGATCGCCCGTACGGACGGTCCGACGGGAAGTTCACCGTTCTGCAGCAGGGCAATTCGGGAACCGTCATCTCCGTCGGACCGACGACGGATCGAGTTCTGGCCGCGGCGTCGGGGCGCGACCTGACGGTGCTGCATGCGTCGACGATCAGGCCCTTCGACAGTGCCACTCTACGAGGGACGCTGACGGCGCCGGACATCATGATCGTCGAGCCGTATCTCGCGGGAACGTCTGTGCTGCAGGTCGATCGAGCCTTGGCCGATGTGCGTCATCGGGTGTTGGGAATCGGGGTGGAGCCCGGAGAGCGTCGCAAGTACGGCACAGTGGCCGAACACGATCGGGCCAACGGCCTGGACGTCGACGGGCTGTCCCGATCGATTGACGACTTCTTCGGCTGATCAGCCCTGGCGTCGTTCGTATCTGCTCTTGGCAACGTCGTAGGCGGAGTCCAGTAGTTCCCGAACGTGTGTCTCGGTCTGCGCCGACGGGTTGACCACCGAAAGCCAACCGGCGGTGCCGTACTGAGGGTGGGCGGCGATGACATCGTCGCTGTCGGCCTGGGGTGCGTGGGCCGCTTCGCGGGGCGGCACTCCCAGGATCTCCTCGAATTGCTGCTTTCCTACAACGATATTGACGCGGAACGCGCCTGGCCTGTTCAGTTGGGACAGCTCGTCACCCGGGTAGTTCTTGGTCACGATCGTTGCGAACGGCTGCGTCGTCGGGATCGTCCCGTCGGGTGAGTAGTAGAAGAACGCATCGCCCCAAGCAAGTTCGGGAGTTCCATCACCCTCTCGTGGGCGCTGCGTCACGGTGCCCTCGAAGCTTGCGACCACGTTCACGATGTCGTCGAGTGTCATTCATCGATCGTCACATGTTCGGTAGCTTCTGCCCAGAGTTCAGCCGACTTTGTCCGTACCCCGCTCGAGCGGAGAGTCAGGCCCTCGCGGTGGAGACCGCGCGTCGAATGATCTGTTCGATTCCGTAGATGTCGTCGGAGTCTCGTGGTGCGTAGAGGAAGACATAGGTCTCGGGTAGGCCGAGGACCGGGCGTCCGGCCAAGGGGTGCAGTTCACCCCACCCGGCGGAGATGACGGTCTGGGCGTCGTCCGGCTGCATCACCACGTGCATCGAGCCTTCGCTCTCGTGTACGTGCAGAACTTCGCCCTTCGTCCGCGATATCCACGGCGCGGCAGCACTGATGTCCGAGACGTACAGCGCGTCGCCTCGTCGCTCGAATCGACTGCGCTCCATGTGAAACGGCGATTCCGATCCGGCGTGTTCGGTGACGGCGACAGTCAGACGCTCGATCGAAGCAGGGGTACCTCGATCGGTGAGTTGGCGATGAGGAATGGGGTGCGGCGCGATCGACGGCCGAAGTCCGGGGCGCTGCTGGAGGTGCCAGTGCAAACCAGGACTCGATGTGCCGGCGACCGTCAGTGGATCGCGTCGAGCAAGTGGCCTCAGGGCAGTGGTGATCAGCCAGCCGCCCACGTTCGCGGGAAGTCCGCCCGGCCCCAGTCCCATCCACGCGGCGTAGTCGTTCTTGACGTTCTGCACAGTCCCCCCCAGGTCACGTCGCTCAGTGACAACGTAGCCCGGAGGGGCCTGTCGTGGGTAGCTCTCTCAGGCCGGGCAGCTCACGGTGTAGGTCCAGACGGTGCCGGCCGGTCCGGTGACGCGCACCAGCACATTGGTTGCGGCGCCGGGCGGAACTGCCACCACCACCGAGCCGACGCCGGTGCTGCCGCCGACATAGCCGGTGTTGTGGATCAGTGCGCCCTGGTAGAACACCTCGATCTGATCGGGAACGTCGACGGTGTCGTAGCTGAGAACGAACGACGTCGGTCCGGTTCGACCCAACTCGTGCAGGGTCTCCGTCACGCCCTCTTCGCCCGACAGTGTCGAGGCGTTGCACTGCTGGGTCGCGATGCCTCCGTTCGCCGAACCCGTGTCGATCCCGAGGATGCCGCCGGCTATGGCACTTCCGCTTCCGAGAATGCGTACACCGTTGTCGATGATGTTCCCGCCGTCGAGAATCGCACTGCCACTGTCGACGATGGCGCTGCCGCTGTCGACGATCGGGCCGAGTTCGGGCTGGGCCAGGGCCGACGCGGGCGCGGCCAGCGTGAACGCTGCGGCGGTCAGGGCCACCGCCACCGAACGGCGCGCCAGGTTCTTACGAATTCCACTCTTGCTCGACACAATTCCTCCACCGAAAGTACTGGACGGGCTGTCCGTCTCAGCGATGGTGGCACAACGGAACCGCGTCGGATATCCCTTGTTCGGATGATCGTTCGGAGCCAAATTGTCTGTGCCCCAAAGGCTTGTGTCGTTCGGTCGACTGAACAACGGGGCCGACCCGGACCGCGTCGTACATCTCGAGATGTACGACGAAATACCCACGCAGACCGATGTGGCGCGGCCTGCCGGTTCGTAACGTTGACCAGGTCAACGAAACAGCATTATCGGAGGAACCGTCATGCACGCCGTA
Organism: Rhodococcus sp. IEGM 1341; assembly: GCF_030056895.1. Lineage (NCBI taxonomy): Bacteria > Bacillati > Actinomycetota > Actinomycetes > Mycobacteriales > Nocardiaceae > Rhodococcus > Rhodococcus sp. IEGM 1341. The sequence goes on from NZ_JASHKV010000002.1 coordinate 4,265, forward strand.
ACACTTCTGTCTCAGCAACCGTCCACCACCGAGCAGGTGCTGGGGTGGGGCTTGGGAACCATCGTTCTGGTGGCAGTGCTCGGCGCGGTCGTTCTGTTCGTTGCTGCGTTGGTCAGCATCATCGGCTCGCCGAACTACACTGTCGCCGGTCGCGCAGTGTGGATCTTCGTCGTACTGGCGTTCCCGTTCCTCGGTCCCCTGGTCTGGTTCGTGTGGGGTCGGAAGTCGACGTTTGCCGTCGATGCTTCCAACGGTCTCAGATGATCGAGCCGATCGTGCGCGCCGCGTCGGCGAACTCCCCGGGGTTGGGGCCCGCGTAGTTGAGTCGAAGGTACTTTCCGGTTGGTTCGGCGGGGAAGTAGTCGTGGCCGGCCCCGACGATGACGCCCGCCGACTTGCAATCGCGCACAATGCGTTCCAGATCTGCGTCGTCGCTCAGTCGCATCCAGAGATTGAGTCCACCTCGGGGCACCGCGTCGAGATGTCCACGCGGTGCGAACTCGATGAGGCTGTTCGCCAACAAGTCTCGACGCGAAGCCAGCTGAGTACGCAACCGCCGCAGGTGGGTTCGCCAGGCAGGTTGCGTGACCACATCGAGCGCCACGGCTTGCAGAATCCCGCTGACATACATCGATTCGGCTCCCGTATCGGCGAGGATGCGCTCGTGTGCGGGCCCGCGAGCGATCAGGCCTGCCAGGCGAACCGAGGGTGACACCGTCTTGGTGAGTGAGCGAAGGTAGACGACATGCCCGGCGTCGTCCCGTGCGGCCAGCGGACTCGGCTCCGCGGTGATGCCGAAATCGTGGGCCGAGTCGTCCTCGATCAGAAACGCGCCGTGGCGTCGAACAGTGGCGAGGACCTGCTCGGACAATGTGGGCGACCACTGTGCACCGGTGGGGCTGGCGAACGTGGGTTGGGCATAGAACGCCCGAGCGCCGGTGTGCGCGAATGCCCGAGCGAGCGCGTCGGGGTCCGGACCGTCGACGCCGCTGGGTATCGGTACGACGCGGACACCTGCCTGCGTGGCAGCAAGGATCGCGCCCCAGTACGTCGGGGACTCCATGAGTAACGGCCGACCGGCTCCGACGAGCGCCCGAAATGCCGTGCTGAGTCCGGTCTGGCTGCCGGGGATGATGACGACGTCACTGGCCGACGGTGGCGTGATGCCCAACGGTGTCGACGCCCCCAGCTCGGCGGCGAACCATGCCCGCAGTTCCGGCAGACCCGCGGTGGGCGGTCGGGCGATCACCGCGTCGGTGCGCGAGGCGCGGGTGAAGGCGGCGTGAACAAGCCTTTCCGGCAACAACTCTCGAGCCGGGTAGCCAGAATGCAGAGCGATCACGTCGCTCGACGTCGACTGCAGAGCCGCCGGGAGTTGCAGTCGATTGTCCGGCGCTCCCAGAGCCGCAGTCTGCCACCCGTAATCGTTGGGGCGCGCTGTGCGTACCGTCTTGACGAATGTGCCGACGCCAGGCCGGCTTTCGATGACGCCCTGCGCGATGAGCGTGCGGAGAGCCTTCTGAACCGTGACCGGGCTTGCCGAATGTTCGGCGACCAGGGCGCGGGTGGACGGCAGCCGGGCTTCCGGTGGCGCAGTCGCAATCCATATTCTCAGTGCAGACACGATCCGGGAACTGCTATCGTCGGACATGACACAGCATGGTAGCGCTACTCGGTCTGGGGCGGGTCTGCTATCCCGCGCCGGACTGCTCTGGGGCCTGGCAGGCGTCACGGCGTTCTCGTTCACGGTGCCGCTGACCCGCGTCGCCGTCACCGGGGGCCTGTCCCCGCTTTTCGTCGGAACTGGACGCGCTGTAGTCGCCGCCGCATTGGCTGCGGTAGCGCTCGCCGCTACTGGGCAACGGCTCCCTCAGGGGCGGCAGTGGATGCGGCTCGCGGTGATCGCGGCCGGTGTCGTCATCGGCTTCCCGGTGCTCACCTCGTACGCCCTCACCACTGCATCGGCCGGGCACAGCGCCGTTGTCATCGCATTGTTGCCGGCCGCCACCGCCGTCGTCGCTGTTGTCCGCGAACGGCAACCCGTGCGGCCGATGTTCTGGTTGGTCGCAGGCGTGGGCGCTGCCGTCGCAGTCGGATTCGCTGCTCTGCAGGGCGGGCAGTCGACGGGTGTCCAGTGGTCGGATCTGCTGCTGCTCGGAGCAGTGGTCGCCGCGGCGGTGGGATACGCCGAGGGCGGCCTGTTGTCGCGAGAACTCGGCGCGTGGCAGACGGTGTCGTGGGCGCTGGTCGTGTCCGTACCGGTCACCGGCGCATCGGCCGCGTTCGCGTGGTGGCAGCAACCCTCGACAGCCGGCGCGCCCGAGTGGACAGCCTTCGGGTATCTGGCGGTGGTGAGTATGTACCTGGGGTTCTTCGCTTGGTACCGGGGACTGGCAATCGGTCCGATGTCCAGCGTCAGCCAGGTCCAGTTGATCCAACCTGTGCTCACCATCTGCTGGGCCGCGATCATCCTGCGCGAGGGCTTGACGTGGCCGGTGATCGTGGGTGGAGCGGCGGTCATCGTGTGTGCAACAGTGGCGGTCCGGACCCGGATGTCGCCGACCGTTCGGCAGGAGGAGTTTTCGAAATGACGAAATCGATCGATCAGGCGCGCAAGCTCGAGAACGTGCGGTACGACATTCGTGGACGCATTCTGGACAAAACCGAAGAACTCGAGGAGCAGGGGCACGCGATCCTGCGGCTCAACGTCGGCAATCCTGCCCCGTTCGGTTTCGAGGCACCGGACGAGATCATGATGGCAATGATCCGCAACCTCCCTACCGCACAGGGCTATTCGGACTCCCGCGGTCTGTTCTCCGCCCGTACCGCGGTGGTCCAGTACTACCAGACCAAAGGCCTGACCGATCTCGACGTGGGCGACGTCTACCTCGGCAACGGGGTATCGGAATTGATCACGATGACGATGCAGGCGCTGTGCAACCCGGAAGACGAAATCCTGATCCCGTCGCCCGACTATCCGTTGTGGACGGGCTCGGTAGCCCTCGCCGGGGGCGTACCCGTCCACTATCTGGCCGACGAAAGCCAGGACTGGGCACCGGACTTCGAGGACCTCGAAGCCAAGATCACCCCCCGCACCCGTGCGATCGTGGTGATCAATCCCAACAACCCGACGGGAGCGGTGTATCCGCGTGAGGCGCTGGAGCGATTCGTCGACCTGGCGCGGAAGCACGATCTTATTCTGCTTGCCGACGAGATCTACGAGAAGATCGTCTACGACGGGGCGGAGATGATCAATCTCGCCACTCTGACGGGCAAAGATGTTCTGTGCCTGACCTATTCGGGTCTGTCGAAAGCGTACCGGGTGTGTGGATTTCGTGCCGGTTGGCTGGCGATCACGGGCCCGCGTCGGCGTGCGGCGAGTTTCATCGAGGGCATCACCCTGCTGTCCAACATGCGCATGTGTGCGAATGTCCCGGCGCAGCACGCGATACAGACCGCGCTCGGCGGTAGGCAGTCGATCGAGGATCTCCTACTTCCGGCGGGCAGGCTGACCGCGCAGCGCGATCTGGCGCATCGCATGCTCAACTCCATCGACGGAATCAGCTGCGTGCAGGCAGCGGGTGCGCTGTACATGTTCCCCAAACTCGACACCGAACGCTTCGGCATCGTCGACGACGAGAAATTCGTCCTCGACTTGCTCGAGTCCGAGAAGATTTTGGTCAGCCACGGCCGCGCATTCAATTGGGATGTGCCCGATCACTTCCGACTGGTGACCCTGCCCAACGTGGACGACCTCGCAACGGCACTCGAGCGGCTGGGCAACTTCATGAGCTCTTACCGGCAGTGAAGATCGGCCCTCACACTCGGGTGAGTTCGACGGTGAGAAAACCGTCACCGATTTGCACCACCGGTGTAGTCGGTCGAAACGTGCCAGGTGATGAGGTGGTTCTACCGAGGAAAGGACCACTGCCATGCCCGATCTCTTCAGTCCGTTCACGCTCAAAGGCGTCACGCTTCGAAACCGCATCGCCATGTCGCCGATGACGATGTACCGCGCCGTCGACGGGAAGATGAACGACTTCCACCTCATGTATCTCGGTGCGCGTGCGGCAGGCGGCTTCGGGATGGTGTTCCCGGAGCAGGTTGCGATCACGCCCGACGGACGAACCACTCCCGGATGCGCCGGGATCTACGACGACGATCAGATCGAGGGTCACGCTCGCGTGACGGCGATGATCAAGCAGATGGGATCGGTTCCGGCGATTCAGCTGGGCCACACCGGACGCAAGGGCAGTGAAGTGCCACCGTGGCAGGGCGGACACCAGCTTCCGGCAGACCATCCCGACGGTTGGGAGTGTGTTGCGCCGTCGGCGATTCCCTACGGCGGCGACCACTCGTTCCCCGTCCACGAACTCACTGTGCCCGAGATCAAGGCGATCCATCAGAGCTACGCCGACGCAGCTGTTCGTGCTGCGGAAGCCGGGTACGAGTGGCTCGAAATGCACTACGCCCATGGTTATCTCGGTGCCAGCTTCTTCTCCCCGCTGGCGAACCAGCGCACCGACCAGTACGGCGGAAGCCTGGAGAACCGGGCACGGTTCCATCTCGAGGCACTCGACGCGGTGCGTGAGGTGTGGCCCGAGAAGTACCCGCTCACCATGCGATTGGGCTCGGACGACCATCACCCCGACGGAGTTCAGTTCGACGAATCCATGATCGCCATCGGATGGATGAAGGAACACGGCCTGGACATGGCGGATGTCAGCCTCGGCTTCAACACCGACGACATGGTGGACCCACCGTTCGGCGACATGGGGTTCATGGTCGAGCGCGCCGCGCGGGTCAAGCGTGAGCTGGATATTCCGGTGACGTGCAGCTGGAACCTCGGTGTTCCGGAAAATGCGGACGCCGTGATCCGCGACGGCAAGATCGACGTGGTGTTGCTCGGTCGTCCGGCGCTGGCCAACCCGCACTGGCCGGTGTGGGCTGCACGCGAGCTCGGCCACGGTGACCCGTTCTCGCTGGTGCCCGAGGACTGGAGCTGGTGGTTGAAGAATTTCCGAGGACACGACCCGAGCATCGGATTGCCGCCTGCGAAGGTCGTCGAGGTCGAGGAGGAGCGCAAGATCGCGTAGCCACCGACAAGGAGGGGCCGGACGGCGATCACAGACCACCTGCGGACGGTAGGGTTCCAAGGGCTCGCATCATGAGGAGCCCAGTGGTGTTCTCGTATCGACGCGGAGGTTTGTGATGGCCGGCGGACTCGTAGCCCTGCTCGACGACGTGGCAGCGCTGGCGCGTCTGGCAGCTGCGTCCATCGACGATGTCGGTGCGGCGACAGGCAAGGCGACGGCCAAGGCCGCCGGCGTCGTGATCGACGACGCAGCAGTGACGCCGCAGTACGTTCGCGGTCTCGCAGCCGAACGTGAACTGCCCATTATCAAGCGCATCGCCGTGGGCTCGCTGCGCAACAAGCTGCTCATCATTCTGCCGATCGCTCTGTTGCTCAGTCAGTTCCTGCCGTGGCTGCTCACCCCCATTCTGATGCTCGGCGGCTGCTACCTCAGCTATGAGGCCGCGCACAAGATCTGGGGTGCGCTGTTCGGCCACGGCGACCATCACGCCGCAGCCGAGGACGAGCCGCGCGACGAGGACACCGTTGTCTCCGGCGCAGTGCGCACCGATCTGATTCTGTCCGCCGAGATCATGGTCATCGCGCTCGACACCATTGCTGCAGAGGACTTTTGGAGCCGCCTGATCATCCTGGCGGTTGTCGCCGTGGTCATCACGATCGTCGTGTACGGAGTCGTCGCGCTGATCGTGAAGATGGACGACATCGGTCTGAAACTGGCCGACGGGTCCACCGGATTCGTGGAGAAGTTCGGCCGAGGCTTGGTCAAGGGCATGCCGAAGGTCATGTCGGTGCTCTCGGTCGTCGGCACCGCGGCGATGCTGTGGGTCGGCGGACACATCCTGCTCGTCGGTATCGACGAGCTCGGATTCCATCCGATCTACGAACTCGTGCATCACGGCGAGGACGCAGTGCGCGGCGTGGCCGGCATCGGCGGAGTGCTGGCGTGGATCGTCAACACCCTCGCGTCGGCGATCATCGGCGCGATCGTGGGCGGCATCATCGTCGCTGCGCAGCTGGGGATCTCGAAGGTACTCGCCAAGCGGGCTGCCGCGAAGTAGTGGCCGCTTTCCTCACCGATGAATGAGCTCGAGCACCCTTCGCTCGGACACGGAGACATCGGCGAGCGATGCCGTCAACTCGTCCCATGCGCGCTGAACGCGAAGTTCGTCGCGGCGCAGGCGTTTCTGGGCAGCAGCCAGTCTGCGGCGCTCGGCTCGAAGCACATGCAACTCGCGATCGTGCCGGGCGATGAACAGGTACGTGTGCGGATCGAACGGATACATGCCAACTCCTATGGTGTCGTGGGGAATCCGTGCATCAGAACCATGACGTGTTCGCGGTCCCCCGAGGTCGCGGTTTCCCCATGTCGACGCCACCTGTCCACGACGGCACGTAATTCCACGTCCATCTCGGCGGTTTCGCTCGCGGTCAGTCGCAGGACGTTGTCGGTGCTGAAGGCAGCCGATACCCACTCCGGACCCCAGGATTCGGATGTTCGATCGAAGTTGCGCAGACGCGACCACTGATGTGCCAACCAGGATTCTTTGGATGCCTTGGCAACCGACAACGACTCGGGTGAGTCGGCGAAGTCGTTCTCGGACCAGCTGAACCCGTTCTCGCTGGCCTCCGACCACCAGCGCTGACGTTTGTCCGATCCGTTCTCGACCTCCTTGACGAACCCGTGCTCGGCGAGCTTTCGCAGGTGATAGCTCATCGAGGCGGGTGACTCGTCCACCAGATCGCCGAGCTGGGTCGCTGTCATGGACTTGTTGGCGCGCAACGCATAGAGCAGTCGCAGCCGGATGGGATGCGTCAGCGCCTTCAGCTCGGACATGTCCGTCAGCTTCCGCGGCGTCCGATCCGGAGGTGGTGGGGGCATACGACAACCATAACCCGAAAGAAATATTTCGCAATAGTTCTTTCGGAACTTACTGCTGTATAGGTAGGTGTTGTCTGCGGAACTACGCCGACGGCGACAGCATCAACAGTGTCGCCCCGATGCCGACGATGATCGGAGCGGGCACTATCCACCACGACCATCGTCGATCCTGGCCGATGACGTGGAGAACCCGGATGGCCCAGATCAGGCCGATGATCAGCAGTGCCACGGTTGCAATCAGTGCGACGAGCAACCGGTCAGGTCCTGTCAGCTCGCCGTACGGGGACGGCCACCAACTTCTGGACAGACAGACCCAGGCGGCGACGACGCTTGTGGTGAATGTCAATAGGATCGGGCCTGGTGGTTTGGCGGGCTTTCGTGGTGCATTGGATGCCGCGATGGTCCGGTCGATCAAGGCTCTGAGAATGGTGAAGGTCCCTACTCTGCGGAGGCCGTGGCGGTTTCAGGGTCTCATGGCCGCCGCGCTTTCGGAACTAACTGCTGTGCACGGTCACCGCGTATCCGTCCGGGTCGGACAGGACGAAGGTCTTACCGAAGGGACCGTCGAAGGGTGCTGTCAGGATGGGCACGTCGGCGGCGACCAGTGACTCGTGCAACGCCTCGGCGTCGTCGCAGGAGAGCCACAGGGCTACCCCCAGTCCGGCCTGTCCGCTGTCGAGATCGGTTCCGGGAGCTGGGTTTCGGACGGCGAACGGGATGGGCGAGGTTGTGAACACCACCGCGCCGGGGGGAGCCTGGGGTGCGCGGACCAGGCCGAGCCGGCTTTCGTAGAAGTCTGCGCTGGCGGCGAGGTCGCGTACTTGCAGAGAGAGGAAGCTCGGTCCGGAGACGGTAGCGGTGGCCATGGTGGATCCTTCCGTTGGGTTGTCAAGAACTTGACGAGACAAAGGTATGTCAAGATGTTGACATGAGTCAAGTGGACCTCGACACCTCGATCGGCTACGCCCTCAAGCGGGCCACATCCGCCCTGCGTTCGGCGATGGACGATCGCCTACGCGAACTCGACATCACCGTCTCGCAGTACTCCAGCCTCGAACTCCTCGCGCACAAGCCGGGATTGTCCAACGCAGAGCTCGCCCGCGCGGTGTTCGTCAGCCGGCAGGCAACCCATCAGCTGCTGGCCGGGCTGACGCGCGATGGCTTGGTGGAGATCGAAGGTGCCGGTCGAGACCAACGCCTGCACGTGACGGCTCGAGGAATCGAACGCCTACGACAAGCGTCGGCCGCCGTCGCAGACGTGGAACGCACCATGATCGAATCGCTCTCCGCGCAGGAGCGGGAAGTGCTGCATCGCAATCTTGTTGCGTGTGCTGAGGCGTTGGGCGGGCACCCGCACGCGTGACCTCACTCGATCGAGTCGAGGAACTCCAGCATTGCCGTGTTGAATTCGTTCGGTCGGTCCATGTTCGCGGCGTGGCCGCATTTGTCCAGCACTACCGATCGGCCGTGTGAGTTGCCTACGACGGAATCGAAAGCGTGTGCAGCAGGCCAGAACTGACTCTCACGCCCGGCGACCATCAGGTACGGCCGATCCGTTGCTGCGATGGTCGCGCGCCAATCCCGGGCAGCATGGTCTGCGAGCAGAGCCTGCATCGGCGGGGTATCGGGCGACGCCATCTTCGGAACCGCACGTAGCGCGAGCACGAGCTTCAGGAGCGACGGCACGGACTTCCACTTGGGCAGGCCGTGTCCGGTATCGGGTATTCCGTTGTCGAAGACCGTCGTTCGGTTGTCCTCGGTGAGACCGTAGAAGCCGTTCTTCCAGTCGGAGCTGTTCACCATCTTCGGCGTCTGATCCACCGATACGACGGCTCGTACGTGCTCGGTGCCGAATTGCGAGATGTACGACCAGATGGTGCTCGCCCCCATGGAGCCGCCGATCAAGACGGCCTCGTCGACGCCCACCTCGGACAGGAAGTTCGCCACGTCGCGTCCGTGTCGCTCCATGGACGCACCGTGGATCGGTGCCTCCGAAGCGCCGTGTCCTCGTCGATCGAGCGCCAGAACGCGATATCCACCGTCCACCAACGCTTTCTGCTGCAGCGCCCAGGTCGTCGCAGGCGCGCAGAAACCGGCAATGAGCACCACGGCCGGGCCTGTGCCCTCGTCCAGATAGTTCAGGGTGACAGCATCATCGGTGGCGATGGTCGGCATAGTCGACACTCCCTCAGGCGAAGGTGGCGTGCATTTCCCAGATCATGATTTCGCTCGCGGTCGATGCTGTCACACGGTGTCCGCCGGTGGAGGTCAGTCGCACCGCGTCACCCTGGGCGAGATCGCCGATGTCCTCGAACATCGCCGAACCGTCGGCGACGAAGACGTGACCGAACGGCGCGTCGGGAACGGTGATGGACTGTCCGCGCCGGAGCCGCGCAACGTGCAGTGCCGCAAAGCGATTGCCGATGTGTATTCCACTTCTGCCCGGCATTCCCGATGCCACACAGACCAGCTCGCCGGATGCCAACTCGTCGCGCACGTCCAGTTCGTCGTACGAGGGCACCCGTCCGTCGGCATCCGGCGGGATCCACATCTGTACGACGCGTAGCTTGTCGCGGCTGGTCAGGCTCGACGCGTTGCGTTCGGTGTGGCGAATGCCGGTGCCCGCACTCATGCGTTGAATCAGACCGGGGCGGATCAGTCCGGAATTGCCCTCGGAATCGGTGTGCGCGAGCGTGCCCTCGAGTACCCACGTGAGGATCTCCATGTTCCGGTGCTCGTGCGAATCGAAGCCCTCACCGGGAAAGACGGTGTCCTCGTTGTGCACCATCAGCAGGCCATGCGCGTTCGCAGCCAGGTCGTAGTTGCCGGTGGCGGGGAAGGACTGTTTGGAGTCGAGCCATTCGTTCCACCAGTGATGCCGCTGCTCGCCGGAAATGTGGGTGAGGGTCACGACGCGTGGTTCCGCATTGCCGAGAAAGTGCGGGTGAGGGCCGCGAGATCCTCTGGGTTCACCAGGTCGAACATGTTCTCCCGTACCGCTGCGGCGTGCCCTGGACTGGCCTCGGCGAGGGTGCTGAGGCCGGACTCGGTGAGCTCGGCGGACATGCCCCGCTTGTCGTCGTCGCATTTGACGCGTCGAACCCAACCGCACTCGACCAACCGGCTGATGGCCCTGGTGACGCCGCTTCGAGTGGTGGTGACGGCGTCGGCGAGTTCGCTCATGCGGCGTCGGCGATCGGGCGCTTCGGAGAGCACCACCAGCAACTCGAAGTCGGTGAACGAGATACCGGAGTCACGAGTGAGCTGGTTGTCGAGATCGCGAAGCAGCAGCCGAGTCGCGTCGAGGTATGCGCGCCAGGCCGACTGTTCGTCCTGGCTGAGCCACCGTGGAGATTCCATGGGTCCATATTAGTTGACAACGCAACTACTCGGTGTACTGTCGTGGTAGTTGACGAAGCAACTACTTGACCCGAAGGGTAGAGCGATGACCGAGACAGATCAGCACACCATCGAGCGTGACCGCATCCGTGCCCAGCACATGAAGCCGGCAGGCGAGCGGCCCGCGTCGTCGGCACGGGGACTGCATCACACCGCCTTGGTCAGCAGCGACGTCGAAGCCACGGTTCGCTTCTACCAGGATCTCCTCGAGTTCCCGCTCACCGAACTCATCGAGAACCGTGACTACCCGGGCTCCTCGCACTTCTTCTTCGATATCGGCAACAGCAACCTGCTGGCGTTCTTCGACTTTCCTGGACTCGACGTCGGACCGTATGCAGAAGTGCTCGGCGGCCTCCACCACGTGGCGATCAGCGTCGAGCCGACCAGGTGGGAACACCTGCGTACCAAGCTGATCGACGCCGGAGTGGAACTGATCGAGCACAGCGATGTCTCGCTGTACTTCCGCGACCCCGACGGTGCGCGTCTCGAACTGATCGCCGATCCACTCGGTGAGATGTACGGCTCGCACGTTCTCTGACCCCCATACTTCGAGATTCGAGGCAATGACATGACCTCTGCAGCAACCACACTCGACGTCCGACGGGCCGACGACCGATTCAAGACCAAGATCGGCTGGCTCGACTCCAAGCACTCCTTCTCCTTCGGCAATCACTTCGATCGTGGCAACACCCACCACGGCGTCTTGATGGTCAACAACGACGACATCGTCACCCCCGGGCAGGGATTCGACACCCACCCACACCGTGACATGGAGATCGTGACCTGGGTACTGCAAGGATCGCTGGTGCACCAGGATTCGATGGGCCACTCCGGCGTCATCTATCCCGGTCTCGCGCAGCGCATGAGTGCAGGCACAGGAATTCTGCACTCGGAGAAGAACGACTCGTGGCGACTCGGTGAAACCGCCGGCTCGTACTCGGGCAAGCACGGCGATCCCGTTCGATTCGTCCAGATGTGGGTTGTGCCCGACGAACAGGGCATCACCCCGGGCTACGAGCAGCTCGAAATCGACAGCGAATTGCTCAGTGGCGGGCTGGTTCCGGTGGCGTCAGGGATGGCGCGCCACGCCGATCACGCGGCGATCCGAATCAAGAACAAGTACGCCGCGATGCACGCTGCACGTCTGCAGCCAGGACAAGCCCCGGTCGACGTTCCCGACGCGCCGTTCGTGCACATCTTCGTAGCCGAGGGTGAAGCGATGCTCGAGGGTGTCGGCGTACTTGCCGAGGGCGACGCCGTGCGGATCTCCGGAGGCGGCGGGCAGAAACTGAGCACCGCAACCGGAGCCGAAGTGATCGTGTGGGAAATGCACGCGGCGATCGCCGGGTGACGTCGGCTACCGCTTCAGGCCGAACATCTTCGCGATTGTCTTCTCCATGAAGGTCGCCGGGAGCAATCGCCGCGCCATGAACACGACCGGTGCGTTGCTTCCTCTGGCGTACAACGGTTTCGGCTTGTCCGCCTCGATGGCCTTCAACACCACCTCCGCGACTTCCTCGGCGGAGATGCCGGTTCCCTCCTTGCGGTCCAGAGACGAGATCGCGGTGTGGAAGTCGTCTCGGTGGACCGAATCCGGTGCGATGTACTTGGTCCGTCGCTCACTGATTCCGGTGTTGATCGAGCCCGGCTCGACGGTGGTCATCCACACCCCGAAGGGCGAGAGTTCCAGGCGCGCGGCATCGGAGAAGCCCTTGATGGCGGCCTTCGTCGACGCGTAGGACGAGCGGTAGGCGAGCGGGAAGCTCGCCAGCATCGATCCGATCATCACGATGCGGCCGTAGCCACGCTCGCGCATACCGGGAATGACGCCCTGGGACAGCGTCACTGCACCGAAGACATTCAACTGGAACAACCGCTCGATGGCATCGGTCGGCAGCTCCTCGAACGGCCCGGACTGACTCTCACCGGCGTTGTTGACCAACACGTCGACGACACCGAGATCGGCGACGAAGTTCCGGATCGAGTCGGCATCGGTGAGGTCGAGAGCGCGATACTCGACGCCGGTGGCCCGTTGCGCGTCGGTCATCGAGTCCGGATTGCGCGAGGTGCCGATCACTCGGTACCCCCGGGCGAGGAGCGCCTGCGCAACCGCGCGTCCGATACCCGACGAAGCTCCGGTGACCACTGCCGTGCGATTCATGCCCAGATGGTACCGGGACGGCTGATCGATACCGGATGACGAACCGTCCCATACCGGTTAGTCTGTTACCCGTGCAAACGAATTCTGCTGCCCTGCTGATCGAGCACCTCTGTATGGCTTTCGGCCCCAAAGTCGCAGTCGACGACCTGTCGCTGATGGTTCCACCCGGTTCGATGTTCGGACTCGTCGGCCCGAACGGCGCTGGCAAGACGACGTGTCTATCCATGGCGGTCGGTCTGCTCAGGCCACAGTACGGCCGAAGTCTGGTGTTCGGACGAGACGTCTGGGCCGACCCCATCGCCGCGAAAGAGCTACTCGGAGTACTGCCCGACGGGCTCGCTCTGCCATCCCAGTTCACCGGCCACGAGCTTCTGACCTACTTCGGACGACTGCGCGCAATGCCCGAGGACGTGATCGCACAGCGTCGGGACGAGCTGTTGGACGCATTGGATCTTGCCGACGCCGGGGGAACCGTCATCGCCGACTACTCCGCGGGTATGACCAAGAAGATCGGGCTGGCCTCGGCGCTGCTGCACGGCCCCCGGCTGTTGGTGCTGGACGAGCCCTTCGAGGCGGTCGACCCCATCTCCTCCACCACCATTCGCACCATTCTGGTCCAGTTCGTCCGGTCCGGCGGATCGGTGATCCTGTCGAGTCACGTGATGGCACTCGTCGAGCAGCTCTGTACCCACGTCGGCGTCATCACCGGTGGCCGAGTCGTGGCTGCGGGCACGGTGGACGAGGTCCGCGCCGGCGGAAGTCTGGACGACGCCTTCGTTCGCCTGGTCGGTACTCGCGAACAGAACCCCGACGGCCTGTCCTGGATGCGCTCGTGACGTCTCTCGGTCGAACCGTCCTGCAGATGCGAATCACGCTCTACCGCAGGCAATTCAGGGGCGGCCAAGCAGTGGTGAAAAGCGTGTTCGGGTTGCTGGGGCTGGTCTTCGCGGTACTGGCGTGTGTGTTGTCTGCGCGCAGTGGAGCCTCGCAGGTGTTGGTCGGCGGCACCGTGAGCCTCGGGCTGACACTGATCGGTCTGAGCTGGGTGCTGTTCCCGGTGCTCTCGGGGATCTCCGACGACAACATCCAGCCCCGCCACTTCCAGATGCTGTCGGTGAAACCCTCACGCCTGGCGCGTGCCCTGTTGGCCACATCGGCGTACGGGATGCTGGTGCCGTTGACGGGCATCGCGACCGCGTCGATCCCGATCTACGCCGTGTCCCGTTCTCTCGCAGCACTTCCGCTTGCCCTGGTGGCCTGGCCAGCGACCGTCGTACTCTTCGTGACGCTGTCCAGGGTGGTCACCGTGGCGATGTCTCAGCTACTGAAGAGTCGGCGTAGTCGAGAGTTCGCTCTGCTGGCGTTCGGTGCGGTGTTCGGCGGCCTGTACTTCCTGCAGTTCCCCATCACCCAGAACTTCTCTCGGGTGCTGTCGGGCGAAGTGACATGGCCTCTGACGCTGGCACATTCGATTCCGTTCAGCTGGGGCATCACCGGAGTCGACGCTGCGCTCGACGGCAACTGGCCTCTCGCGATCGGCGCAGTGGCGGGACTGCTGCTGCTCGACGTCGCAGTGGTGTGGGCGTGGCAGCGACTTGTGCTGCGGCTCTTCGAGGGGCGGGTGTCCGCCTCGTACGGCGCGTCGCGGAAGCAGACGGCAACGAACGGCCGCAACGGTGACACCGGCTGGCGCACCACCCGTGTCGGCGCGGTGGTGATGCGGGAGTTGTCCCTGTGGGGCGGCGATATGCGTCGTCGAAGCCAGTTGCTGTCGGTGCTGATCTTCACGGTGCTCGGAGGCGTCGGTCCGTTGCTGACCGATTCGATTCCGTTCACCGCAGAGTGGGGTGCGTGGATGGTGATCTACATGGCGATGGGCGCGGGATCGAATCTGTACGGCCTCGACGGCAGTTCCATGTGGCATCTGGTGATGATTCCGCAGGCTCTGCGCGACGACGTCCGTGGTCGGCAGATCGCGTGGCTGATGGTTGCCGCACCTTTCGCGATCGTGTCGACGACGGTGGTCCGAGTGTTCGGCGACCTCGGACTCGACCGGTTGGCGGTCCCCATTTCGGTGACGCTGTCGATGCTCGGCGTCAGTGCAGGGCTCATCGTCGTGATCTCGGTCCGTGCCGCCTACCCGGTCCCCGAACCCACCAAGGCCTTTTCGCTGAACACCCGAGGGTCGTTCAACGGAGGTTCGTTCGCATTGATCTTGCTGTCGATGGTCGTACTCGGAGTGTCGGTGGTGCCCGGTCTGCTGCTGGCACTGCTCCTGCCCGGTGCGTTCGCGTACCTGTCCGTTCCTGTGGCCGCGGCTATCGGGTGGCTGGGCATCTGGTGGGGCGCCCGGATGGCCGTCGGCACCCTCGTCGGTGACTCCGACAAGATCTTGCACGAGGTGATCTCACGGTAGGGCGCGAATGGTCCGACTCGGGTTGCCGGCAGCGAAGGTGTGCGGCGGCACGTCCCGGGTGACGACGCTGCCTGCACCGATCACCGAGTTCTCGCCGATCGTGACGCCCGGGCACACGATGACTCCGCCGCCCAGCCAGACGTTGTTCCCGATGACGATGGGAAGAGCACTCTCCCAGCGTGTTCGGCGCGCCTCGTGATCCTCCATGGGGTGCAGCGGCGTCAGCAGTTGTGCCCGTGGTCCGATCGACACATCGTCGCCGATGGTGATGGGCGCGCAGTCCAACAGGATCGCGTCGTAGTTGAGGAAACTGTTCGATCCGATGGAAATGTTTGTGCCGTAATCACATTGGAACCTGGGCATGATCCACGAATCGTCTCCGAAGGATCCGAGCAATTCGCCGAGAATCTCCCGACGCTCTTCGTTCCGGTCTGCGTCGGTTGCGTTGAATCGGTCCAATAGCCTGCCGCACGCCACCCGAGACGCCACCAGTTCGGGATCGTTGTCTCGGTACAGTTCTCCGCGCAGCATACGATCCCGGTTCTCGCCCATGGACGAGACACTACCGATCGTTCGGCTTCTCGAACAGGGCAACGCTGAACCATGCACTGCCCTCGGCGAACTCGCGGCGGCCGACGTAGCTGAACCCCTGATTCAGGTAGTAGCTGCGCAACGCGTCGTTGGTCTCGGCGCAGTCCAGACGCAGCAACGAGCGTCCTTCCCGGCGGGTCTGCTCCGACGCCCACTCGAGCAGTGACGCACCGAGGCCGGTCCCGGCCTCGCTTCTGTCGATCACCAATCCGTGTACGTAGCAGGCCAGTTCGTCCTGCTCGGGCCAGATGGTCGGGTCGGATCCGATCAAGCGCAGTGCTCCGACTATCGGGCCGCCGGGATCGCGTCGGGCGACGTAGAACTCTCCTGCCTCGATCTGCGCTGCGACAGTGCCGAGGGGCACCTCGCGTGGCGTCCACTGATCGATCCCTCGATCCGAGAGCCAGTCCTCGGCTGCGTGCCGGAGGCCGAGTATCGTTGCCGCGTCGGCGGCAGTTGCGGGTTCCACGGTGAGCACGGTGCCATGGTACGGAGGTGGCGAGTTCTGTGGTGAACGTGCTTGTGGTCGAGAGCGGTTCGGACCGGCGTTCCTTCCCCCTGATCGATGGAGTCGACTTCCGAAGCTGCCTGATGGACGAACTCGCCGACGCGGTGTCGTGGGCCGAGGTGCTGCTGTTCCGGACCTTCGAGACTGCCGATCTGCGGGGCGTGTGGCCCGGTGCCGAGAATCTTCGCTGGATCCACGCGTCGAGTGCCGGAGTCGATCGACTGCTGGATCCGGTTCTGCGCGAGAGCCCGTGGATGCTGACCAATTCCGGTGGCATCCTCGACCGGGCCATCGCCGAGTACGTCGCAGCCGGCATTCTGGCGTCGGTCAAGAAGTTGCCCCGGGCGCTTGCTCGGCAGCGCGAGCGGGTGTGGGAGCACAGAGTTACCAGCGGGATTCACGGTCGCGCCGCTCTCGTCGTCGGTCCCGGTTCGATCGGACGCGAAATCGCCCGGATGCTCGGAACACTCGGTATGCGCGTCGAGGCCGCGGCAACGTCCGAGCGACCGGGCGATTCGGAGTTCTCGCGGATCCGAAACTTTCGAGAATTGCCCTCGTATGCAGGCGAATACGACGTGATCGTGTTGGCGACACCGCTGACCGATGCCTCGCGCGGACTCGTCGACGCGGCGGTGCTGGGGGCCATGCGTTTCGATGCAGGCCTGGTCAACATCGCCCGCGGTCCCGTCGTCGACGAGCAGGCCCTGTGCGATGCCCTGGGATCCGGAGGGATCGGGTGGGCCGTGTTGGACGTGTTCGAGGTCGAACCATTGCCGGACACGAGCCCGCTGTGGGACATGGACAACGTCATCCTGACCGCGCATCTGGCGGGCGACTCCGACGATTTCGCGGAGCGTCTGTGGGCGCTGTTCGAGGACAACCTGCAGCGGTACGTCCGTGGTTCGGAATTGGTCAACGTGGTGGATATGCAGGCGGGATACGTGCGCCGCTGAAACGGACCGCCAAAGTATGCGTAACACGCCGTAGCATGTACTAGGGTGCACGAGTGCGTGAAATCAATCGTTCGGCCGTGGCATCGACCAGTCGTGATGCGGCATTCGCTTACATGGACGACTTCAGAAACGTCCCGCAGTGGATGTTCGGCATCACCCGGTTCGAGCCGAGGAGCGACATCCTGTCCGGTCTCGGAGCCACGTACGACGCGACGATGCAGATCGGTCCGAAGGCTCTCACCTCTGTTGTGCACGTGACCGAATGGGTCCACAACGAGAGGCTCACGCTCGAATCGGTCGAGGGCCTGTCCAACTCGTCCACGTGGTCGTTCTCCGACACGGCAGACGGCGGTACCCGTCTGGATGTGGTGTTCCGCTACAGCCTTCCCGGCGGAATTGCAGGCAAGGTGCTCGGCGCTGTGGTCGAACCCGTTGTGGGTCAGGCGATCAAGCACACGGAGTCGACGCTGCGCGCCCGCCTGGAAGCGGCCGACTAATACACGTACTTGTCGAGTGCGTCCAAGACCTGGTCGACGGCGAGCCACGCGAACAGGAATGCGCAGACACCCAGCGTCAGGTTGGTGAACCAGCCGTTGCGCCACTGCTGTGGCACCCGATCGCTGTTGAGCAAAATCAACAGCGTCACCGCCAGGAACGGCATGAACACCGCCCCGAGGACGCCGTACGCGAGCACGAGTCCGATAGGTTGGTCCAGCCACAGCAGCGCCATCGGCGGGAACGTCAACCATGCGACGTACCAGCGGAAGTACTTACCGCCCACGCGTGTTTCGGGGTGGCCCTGTTCGAGCCCCTTCAGATTGCCGACGAAGTCCGCGAACATCAGGCTCACTCCGTTCCACACCCCGATCAGGGACGAGAACGACGCGGACCAGAATCCGATGAGGAACACGTACCCGAACACCGTGCCGTAGCGCTCGGCGAGCACGTCGGAGAGTTGAATCAGGCCCTGATCGCCGGTGGAGATCGCGATCTGCGACGAGTACAGCAGTTCGGCACCGACGATGAGCATGGCGAGGACGAAGATGCCGGAGATGACGTAGGCCATCGAATTGTCGATGCGCATGACGCGCATGAATTTCGGTGTGATCCAGCCTTTCTCGCGCAGCCAGTAGCCGTATGCGGCGAGCGTGATGGTGCCGCCGACGCCACCTGCGAGGCCGAGGACGTACACGATGGAGCCGTCGGGAATGGTGGGGACGATGCCTTTGACGATCGCGGGAACGTTCGGAACTGCTACTACCGCAGCGCCGATCACGGTCACGAACATGATGCCCACGAAGACGGTGATGATCTTCTCGAAGAACCCGTAGCTACCGAGCCAGATCAACGCGAACCCGAGGAGCCCGGACGCGATGGCGACAACCTTCAGATCCAGGGCCGGGAACAGCGCGACGATCGGCAACGCGCTCGACGACATCGCCGCAGCACCATAGACGAATACCCAGATCACGATGTACGGCGCGAAATAGACCGTCGTCCACTTACCCAGCGAACGCCAGCCCTGAAAGATCGTGTTGCCCGACGCCAAGGTGTACCGGCCGGCACCTTCCACCAGAACGACTTTCATGACGACGCCGACGATGATGACCCAGAGCAGTGCGTAGCCGTAGCGCGAACCGGCCACCAGAGTCGCGACTAGGTCGGCAGCCCCGATGCCGGTTGCGGCGACCACGAGTCCGGGGCCGACCACCTTCCATTTCGGAGGTGCAGTGGTCTCGGTCATCGGTTCTCCTCGTGCGCCGGGGGTTGCTCAGTGACCTGTCTCACTCTTTACGAAACGTACGGTTCCTGGCAAGTCAGCGCTCGGTACCGTCGATACGGTGACCGACGGACAGCAGTCATCACGTGCACTGAGCTTCGGCAAGGTTGCCGAGAATTACGACCGGGCCCGTCCCGGCTACCCCGCCGAGTTGTACGCGGACATCATGACCGGCGACGGGCTGCGAGTGCTCGAGGCAGGAGCAGGCACCGGCAAAGCCACCGTTGCGTTGGCTGAACTCGGCGCGTCCATTGTTGCGGTGGAACCGGATCCGGCTATGGCAGAGCTGGTTCGGCGGCGCACCGAGAACCGCGACGTCGAAGTGCAGGTGTCACGGTTCGAGGAGTGCGTCGTCCCGGCGACGTCTTTCGATGTTGTGGTGGCCGCGCAAGCCTGGCATTGGGTGAACCACGAGCGGGGCGCTGCGGTGGCAGCCCGTGCGTTGGTTCCCGGCGGTGCCCTTCGGTTGTGGTGGAACATGCCGGGCGACCTAGAGGGCCCGGCATGGGAAGCGGTCAGGGCGGCCTACGACGCAACCGAGCCCGAAGTGGCCCACCTGTTGGTGCGTTCTCTCGGTGCGCAACCGGAGTCGAACGTGCCCCGCGCTGCCGGCTTCGGTCCGTGGACTACCTCGACATACGAATGGGTTCAGCGCTATTCCGCAGATGAATTCTGCGCCATGGCCGCCACGTACTCGAGCCATCTCGTCCTGGACGACCGGCGCCGTGCCGAGGTCCTGAACGCGGTGCACGAGGCGATCACCCGCCACGGCCACGTCGACTACCACTACGTCACACAGATGGTAACGGCGCAGCGCGACTAGGAGACCGTCGTGGTGCAGACGACGAATTGCCTTGAATCGTAGGCGAATCCACCCTCGGGGCATTCGTTGGGATCGGCGGTACCGGTCTTGATCTCGGTGACCTGTTCGACGTCGGTCGCGGTGGGGTCGTTGCAGTCGACTCGTGAGGGCTCGTCCATACCGACGGTGGGCACGCTCATGCAGCCGTCGACGACCCAGTCGACGTCGAGGCACAGTGCCCCCTGCTCCACACCGTCGAGTGTCTCGTAGTAGGTCTGATTCACGTCGGTGGGGCACTGCTCGTTCTGCTCGGCCTTGGCGATGACCTTGTAGTTCGATTCCATGCTGCCGCATTCGGCGTTCTCGATGGTGGCGGCCGTCATCGTTCCGCCGAGTTGGACGCATTGACCGATCTCGACGTCGATGTCGGTGGAGCCGCCGGCGTCGATGCCTTCCTGGCCGGATACGTCATCGGTGGTGCCGGCCGCGGCGGACGTGGAGGACGAGGTGGTGGTGTCTGCGGCAACGGCATTGCCCGATTCGGACGACGAGCATCCTGCGGCGAACAGCAGCGTGAGCGCTGCACCTGCGGCGAGGAGGCCTCTGGAGAAAGCAAGCATCGTGGCATGACCTTCGGAACTCATCGAGGCGAGAGAACACACACTCGTCGGCAGCCCCACGGGCCACCGAAGAAAGATTCTTTACCATTCACGGAGGTTTGAAAAGCGCACAGCCGGAAGTCACGAACGGAACACGATGGTGGCAACCCATTTGGTGTTGTGGACGCCCGGAAGAGCGGGAACGATCACGCGCGCGGGAAATCCGTGATCGAGCGAGAGATCCACGCCGTTGACTTGCAACGCGAGCAACGAATCCGGATGGCTCGCTTGATTTCCCTGTAGTACCGCGCGCGTGAATGCACCGTTCTGCTCGAGCGAAGTGACCTCGGCCGATCGCGGTGCGGGTACGCCTGCGAGCGCGGCGAGTTCGGCCAACGGGACGCCGGTCCACGCCTGCGTGGTCGACCATCCTTCTACGCACGCGATCGGAAGTTCGGCAGTGCGCTGCGGCATCGACAGCAGCCTGCCCCGAGAGAGCACCACCGGGACGGCGTCGTCGGCTGCGCTGCTGATCGTCAGTTGCCAGTCGGGCCCGGTCTGCGCCTCGGTGATCCCCGCAGCTTCGGCGGTTCGGTTGATCTGGAAGTCGTTGGGGCCGTCACCGTACGAGCGTCCGCGAGGCAGCAGAATCGCAGCCTTGCGCAGCACTCCTCCGAGCGTCTGGCCGACGGTCAACACAGCGACGAAACCCATTCCGGCGGCGACCAATCCGATGGCACCGCGCCGACTCATGGTCGACGGGGGGCTGTCGTCGCTCTGCTGGTCCGGAGCTTCGTTGCGGGCCCGCAACACGTCCATCAGTGACTCGGACCTCAGGGTGCGCCACATCAGCGGAACCTTGAGACCGAGGTGCACGAGAAATCCGGAGATGAACACCCAGGCACCGAAGTAGTGAGCGGCGTAGAAGTCGAAACCGAACACGTAGTCGTACTGGATGTTGAGGACGCCGGTGACGATCTCGAACAGCAGGCCACCGACCAATGCCAACAGCGACAGTCGTTCGAGCGCATGTGCCGGCGATCGGACCGGTGGTAGTTCGACGAGCTTGGGCATCACCGACCACAGTTTGGCGATGACGAGCGGCACGATGATCAGGCCCAACCCCACGTGCAGGCCCTGGGTGAGTTGGTACAGCCAGGCAGGGTCGGTGGGCCAGTCGAAGTACGGCAACCGCAGCCACCCGACGGCTCCGGGTCTGGCCTGGCCGAACTGTGGTCCATAGGCGCTGTACGAGAGCAGCCCCGTCACCGTGATGATCGGCAGCGCGACGAGCAGCACCGCACCGAACAGCGACGTCAACCACGTGCTGCGCAGCGGACTGCGAAAGCGCGCGAGAGGATTGCGGACGTCGGCCATGTAGGGCATTCGCTGCCCAGTCGATGCCGGATGCCTCGTGGCCTGCTCGGGTACCGGCGGGTCGTCGCTCACGTGCGTCTACCGCCCTTCGCTCGGAACCAGCATCCGGTGTCAGTATCGGGCCGGACAGCGAGAAAGCAAGCCCGGAACGTCCCCGCGGGGACGCGTCGGACCTCGTCGAGAAGTTCTTGTCGGTACCGCGTCGTACGCTCCGTCGAACATGCATTCGATGAATGGGGGCGTTCATGAGCGACATGCAAGAGACTGGATCCGAGGCGGGACGGATCGAGACGAGAGAAATCGAGACCGAGATCTGCGCTCTGGCCGGTCAGATCGCTGCGGCGTCGGCGCAGTATCTGATTCTGGTGGGTGAGTTCGATGCTCGACGCGGATGGGCGGGATGGGAAGTGCGGTCCTGTGCGCACTGGTTGTCGTGGCGTGCGGGAGTCGACCTGCACACGGCCCGTGAGCAGGTACGGGTGGCCAAGGCGATGCGGGAGTTGCCGCTGATCACCTCGGCGTACCTGAGCGGCACGGTTTCCTACTCGAAGGTCCGGGCGATGACGAGGGTGGCCACGGTCGACAACGAGGCGTCGCTGCTGCAGAAGGCGCTCGATGCACCCGCCGCCCACATCGAGCGTCTGTGCCGTGGCCTGAAGAAAGCGATGCGTCCGACCAGGGGTAACGGAGTCGATGCCGATCCGTCCGTGGGGCGGTGGCGCTGGGACGAGGACGACGGCTCGCTCGTGCTGACGGCGCGCTTTCGGCCCGAGGACGGCAAGCGGTTTCTGGCTGCATTGACCAGGGCGGAGTACGAGCGCACCCGAACCGAGGGCGAATCCGAGGGTGACCGGGCGGCTCCGGCACCGTCGAACCCGGTGCCGGCGATGATTGCCATGGCCGAGATGGTCTGTGCCGGAATGGATTCACCGGTGGTCTCACCGGCGGCGGAAGTGTTGGTCCACCTCGGCGGCATCGACGAGGCGGGTCACGATCATGCCCATTTCGACGACGGCCCGGGTCTGGACGACGAAACGTTGGCTCAGGTGCTGTGTTCTGCGGTCATGCGGACGGTCGGTCACGGCCGCCTCGGCAAGACTGTGCGGTGGAGTTCGACTGCCAAAGCGCCGAGCCGAACCCAATTGCGGCAGTTGATCATTCGGGATCGATGCTGCACGGTGCCCGGGTGTGGGCGCACTCGATTTCTGCATGCCCATCACGTCACCTACCGCTCACGGGGAGGCAAGACCACGCTCGACAACCTGGTCCTGCTGTGCGGCGAACACCATCGAGCGCTGCACGACGGCTACTTCTTCATCGAAGCCCTCGACGATCAACGCTTCTCGTTTCACCATCCTTCGGGAATAGAGATGATTCACGCGCCGACGATGTCCGGCGACGCGGACGAACTCCGGCGGCGACACGATTGCATCGCGCCCGACGCCATCGTCCCGAACTGGGGTGGGGAGGGCCTCGACCTCAGCTACGCGACCGACGTCCTGATCACCAATTGGCAGCAGGCTGCATGAAATGGAGTCGTTGAGGGCAAGTTAGTGTGACGGCGAGACTCGGACAAGAAGCGGTGGGACATGAGCGTCGACAGATCGATAGAGGACGAACAGCCCTGGCCGGTGGAACGAGCACCGAGCCGGAGTGACGCGACCAGGCCGGAGGACGACGCCTTCTACGCCGCGCCCGATGGGTACGAAGCGGCTCCACCGGGGACGATTCTCAAGGTGCGTCCGGTCGAGGTCGCGATGTTCGGTCGTGTGCGCCAGCGAGTCGACGCGTGGCAGCTGCTCTATCGCACCGCTGATCTCGGCGGGTATCCCCAGGCCAGCGTCACGACGGTGCTGCGCCCGCGGGACGCGGAGCCGGTACTTCTGTCTTATCAGTGTGCGATCGACGGCGTCGCGTCCTCGTGCTTCCCGTCCTACGCGCTTCGGCGTGGCTCGCGGGCGTTCGGCGCAGTTCCACAGTTCGAGTTCCTGCTGGTACTGCACGCCTTGCGACGAGGGTGGACCATCTCGATCCCGGATCACGAGGGACCCGACGGCCACTGGGGTTCGCCGCAGGAACCCGGGTTCTGCACGCTCGACGCCATCCGCGCGGCGTTGTCGTTCGAGCCGCTCGAATTGAACGACAGCACGCCGGTCGCGCTGTGGGGCTACTCGGGCGGCGGGCTCGCCACATCCTGGGCGGCGGAGATGGCACCGGAATACGCACCGGAGATCGAGCTGGTCGGTGCCGCGCTCGGCTCCCCCGTCGGAGATCCGGGTTCGGCGTTCACCCGGCTCAATGCGACGCTGCACGCAGCATTGCCGACACTGGTGGTGGCCGGCCTGCGGCGGACCTACCCCGAGCTCGATCGGGTCATCCGTCAGCACGTCAACGAGGACGGAATGCGCATTCTCGATTCCGTGGAGTCGATGACGACAGTGCGCGCCGTGACCAAACTGGCCAGGCACGACCTGGACCACTACATCGACGTTCCGCTGGCCGATCTGTTGGCACTGCCCGAGATCGTGCAGGTGTTCCTGGATATTCAGCCCGGGCGCACCGCCCCGACGGCACCGCTGCTGGTCATTCAGTCGGTGCACGATCAGATCATCGCCGTCGACGACGTCGACGGACAGGTGGATCGGTACATCGAGGCCGGAGCTCACGTGACCTATCTGCGGGATCGGCTGAGCGAGCACCTGTCGCTGCACCCGATCGGTGCGCCGCTTACCTTGGACTGGTTGTCCGATCGATTCGCCGGAGTGCCGGTCGAGGAACCGTCGACACGAACGGTGTGGTCCATTGCGTTCTCGTTCGCGGCGGTTCGCGGTTTGTTGTCGATGACCTGGACGACCATCCGAGCGTTGGTCGGCGGCGTGCGAGCGTAGCTACTCTAGGGCGGATGCAGCGAACCTGGATACGAATACTCACCGGCTCGATCGCCATTCTGGGCATCGCTATTGGGCTCGTGGCACTGGGCATCTACTACACCGACACCCGGGTCAACGTCCTGATCGCGCTCGCGTCGTTCGTTCCGCTGATGTTCATCGCCGTGGTGGTCGGTGCCCTGGTGGCGTTGATCGGTAGGCGCTGGGTTCTGGCGGGAGTCTCCGCACTGGTTCTCGCTGCAGGCGCAGTGGCCTACGCACCGCTCTACGTGGCGGACGCGGCACCGGAGGACGCGACGGGCAGCGAGGGCGTGCGGTTGCGCGTCATGCAGGCGAATCTGATGATCGGGCTGGCCGATCCCATTGCTGTGGTCGGTCAGGCCCGCGACAGTGCCGTCGATGTCGTCACGATCCAGGAACTGACCGACGCGTCGGTGGTCGGTCTCCGTGACGCCGGTATGGACGAACTCTTTCCCTACAGCTACCTCGAGCCGCACGTGACCGGCGGCGGCGGAGCCGGAATCTACAGCCGATTCCCGATCTCGGACAACCGGCAGCTCAACGGATACGGCCCGGTCAATCTCGCCACCGAGGTCGAGGTCCCCGGTTCCGAGCCGGTCACGCTGCTGGCCGTGCATCCCGGTCCCGCCTACATCACCCCGGCGGATATCTGGACCGCTGAATTGGACACACTGCGAAACGATTTGGAGGCGGTGGCAGGCACCGGCCGGGTGATCGTCAGCGGGGACTTCAACACCACGTACTCGCACAAGAAGTTCCGCAACCTGCTCGACGTCGGATACTCGGACGCCGCAGCACAATTGGGCAAGGGCCTGATCCCGACCTATCCCACGGACAAGGGCACGCCCGCTGTCGTCGGGATCGACCACATCCTCACCAACTCCGGTCATGCCCGGTCGCTGGAAAGAATCGATCTCCCCGGATCGGACCATCACGGCCTGATCGGGGAGATCGAATTCTCCTGAGCGTGCGAGCGGAACTCAGCTGACGCGAACGGACTGCTTTCGAGACTTTCCGCACTGCAACAGGATTCGCACTGCGGCGGGAGTGCCGTCCAGTGACGTCACGATGTCGTTGCGCGTCTGTGCCGCGACCGCGGAAACCTTGTCGAGTGTCGTCACGGCCGGGTCGATGGTCGCGGTGATCTCGACGACCCGCTGACCGCGGTCCGACACCGATCGGCCGTGTGCCGACACGACGCCCTCGTGAGCTGCCAGGGACTTGGCAGCACTCTTGGCGGCGGTGGTCAGATCGACACTGAGCCTGCCGTCGACATCCGAGTCCGCAGTGGACGAGAACGCGACGGTGCCGACCGAACGGCGGGGCAGGTGCGCGAGCAGCCACCACAATCCGAGAAGTACGAGAACGATCGCGGCTGCTCCGAGAGCCCAGGGCCACCAGCCGGCGTCGACGGTGGTGTCGACGAACGCGGCATCGATGCGCTCGCGGCCCGGGAACTGGCCACGTTCCCACGCGATTGCTCCGCCGCCGAGGGCGATCAGTGCGAGTCCGACGACCGCTGTACTGGTTCGGTCGACCGAGGCAGTTGCGCGTTTCACGATGGTTGTCCTGTCGTTCGCACTCGCGTGCGGACTTTCGGTGCCGGCGCGAGTGGGCGGAGAGCGTCGTCGACGGAGGTGACGATCGACGATTTCAGCGCTGCGGTGTCGGTGCCCGTCACGGTCGACGCGGCGACGGTGACCTTCTTGTTGCCGGCCTTGGCCGTCGCGGAGTCGACTCCGGCGTTGTCGAGAGCGGCGGTGCGGGCAACAGCGGCGACGTCACCCTTGCGGAGCCAGACGTCCGGCTCGGTGAGGGCACGATGGGTCCGCCGGCGAGGCTTGACGGCGAGGAGGACGAGGATGAATCCGACGACGACGGCGGCGATCCCGCCCGGCAACATCCAACTCTGCGCGGTGAGCCCGTCCAGGTTCGTGGCAGCGGGGCCGACCCACTCGGGGCCGTCGATGGCACCCAGGTTCAGCAACGCTTCTCGGCCGAGGACCACACCGGCTCCGATGAGGACGAGTGCGAAGAGGATTGCGGGTACGGCTGCGGCGGGGTTGGCTACCGGCTTCTTCGTCGCTTTCGCGGTCATTGCACTCTCCCTTCTTCGACGGTGGCTTCGGCGGGTACGCATTGGACGGTGACGTCGACTCGATCGACGGTGTAGATACCCAGCTCGGACAGATCCCGGGCCACGGCGGCACGAACGTCAGCGGCCACCTTCGCCAGCGGCGATGGCCAGGTGACCGCCACCGCGACCTGGGCGCGAACGCGCGAGCCGTTGATCGTCACGTCGGCCTTGGGTAGGTCACGCCCACCGAGGACGCGTAGGCCCGGCTGAGGATCGGCAACGGCGTCGGTGCTGCGGGCAGCGAGTACTGCCAGGCGCTCGACGGCCTTGTGCTTGATCTCCAGTGATCCGCGTTCGCCGGCGTCCTCGGGGGTGTCGGTCGCAGCTGTCTCAGTCACGACCGCGACCACGCATGATCGAGTTCAGGTCCAGTTCGCCGTCGATGTAGCGGCCGACGAAGAATCCGAGGCCACCGAGAACGATGGCGATGAGGAAGCCGGTGAAGCCGCCTGCCGCTGCGGCGATGGCCAGCAGAAGTCCCACGAACAAACCGATGGTTGCAGTGGTCATGGTCTTGATCTCCACTCAGAGTTCGAAGTAGTTGCGCCTGGTGACGCGTTTGCGGATACGAGCGATCCGCTTGGGAAGTGTGCGTAGCGGGGACGGAATCGAGGACGCACGGAATGCCGTCGGTGTGCTCGCTGCGTTGACAGGGGCCGAGGGCAGCACCGCGAATCTTCGGTCGACATCGGCGAGTGCGGCCATGTACCGGGCCGGGTCGCCGCCGATGTCGGGGTGGTGTTCGCGTGCCACAGCGCGCCGAGCCGCCTTGTACTCGGCGGCTCGGTCGTACGCTGCGTGCTGGTTCACCTGGTCAGACTCGCACAATGTCCTCGACGGTGACGTGCACGGGCCCGTCGACCATCGTCGCCACTGTGCGTCGTACTGCATCGGCCGTCTCGCGGACTGCGACACCGAACTCCAGCGATACGTGGACCTCGGTCCCGTCCTCACCGATTCGGATGCCAGCGATACGACGCCCGGGCAGATACGTAGCGGCCTCACCGAACATGCCGCCGTGCAGCCCGACGACACCGTCGATCGCCAGTACGGCGTCGGCGATGTCCTCGGACCTGTCACGTTCCGTCATGTGCGGGTCGGTCACTGCACTCGGGTGGTGGCGGGCTCGCTGGTGGTGTCCTCGTCGTCCGAGCCGTCGTCGAGGTAGATGTCGTGAACGACGATGTTGACCTCGGTGACCTCGAGGCCGGTCATGCGCTCGACGGCGTTGATGACGTTGCGACGGATGCCTGCTGCGAGGTCTGCGATGGAGACGCCGTAGTCGGCGACGATGTCGATGTCGACCGCTGCCTGACGCTCGCCGACCTCGACCGACACGCCCTGCGACTGGTTGACGCGGGCACCGGGGATGCGCTCGCGGAGAGCGCCGATTGCGCGGCTGGCTCCGCCGCCGACGGCGTGCACTCCCTGGACCTCACGGGTGGCGATGCCGGCGATCTTGGAGACGACGGTATCGGCAATGGTGGTGCGGCCCTGCGAGCTGACGAGCACGGAGTCCGACTTGGTGGTGATGTCGGTCTTTCCTTCGCCTGCTGCGGATACGGTTGCCTTGGTGTCCGTCGTGGAGCTCATGAATGCCTCTCTTCGTTGTGTGTCTTCGGTGCAGAGTGTGTGACAGGAGTTGGTCGTAGCTCGATCGGTGAAACGCACGTCCGGATAAAGTGACCTACGTCATAGATTACGTCTACTGGTAAACCGGTATCGAAAGACTTGCGTGATCGATGACCACGATGAAGCGAACTGGGGGCCCGATGGAGTGGGTTGACGCGTCGGACCGCGTTCTCGTCGGCGCTGCGGCGCTGGGCGAGACCGATGCGTTCGAGGAGATCGTCCGGCGCTACGGCCCGGAGATGTTCCGCTACGCGCGCAACATGCTGTCCGATCAAGGTGCCGCCGAGGAGGTGGTGCAGGACGCATTTGTGGCAGCGTGGAAGGGCCTCGACAATTTCCGTGGGGACTCGGCTCTGCGAACATGGTTGTTCTCGTTGGTCTCGCACAAGGTGATCGACCATCGCCGCAAGCGCAGCGTTCCACCCGCCGAAGATTGGTTGTTCGAGCGCAAGAGCACCGGCGCGGGCAGCAATCCCGAGGCCGATGTCGAGGCCGACAGCTTCATGACCGAGCTGGGCGTCGCGCTCTCGGAGCTGCCCTACCGCCAGCGGGCCTGTTGGTTGCTTCGCGAGGTCGAGGGCCTGACGCATCCCGAGATCGGCGCGATCATGACGTTGTCCGCAGGCGCAGTACGTGGTCAGTTGACCAGAGCACGAGCAACATTGAGCGAAAGGTTGGCAACATGGCGAACCCAGTAGAGCCGGATTCGGTTCTCGCGCGTGCTGCCACCGAACTTCGGGACGCACCGCAGGAACCGAATTGGGTGGACATCAGCGCGTCCATCCTCACGAAAGTACGCAACACCACCAGGCGTACGTGGCCCATCGACAGCGCGTATCCGCTCGGCTCCACGGCAGGATCGGCGGACTCGCTGCGCATCAGCGATCACATCGTCAAGACGACGCTCCGGCGTGCACTCGCAGGTGTACGCGGCGCGCAGCCGACCGAGATCGACCTCGACCTCGACGACCATGCCTGTATCGGCCTGTTCGTCGCGGTGATCGGGGTGTACGGCGACGACCTGCAGGCCGCGGGAGACGAGCTCGCGACCATCGCGATCGACACCGTGTCGGATCTGCTGGGCACCACCCTCGGTCGCGATGTCGTGGAGATCCGCGTCGACGACATCGAGGAGCGCTGACGTAAAAACTGCGTCATGACCGCTGGTCGACGGCGTAAGAAAGCGTAAGGAACGCGGCTCGGCTCGGTAGCGGGATTCAGGATCGAGCAATGACCGAATTGCTCTGTCTCGTGGTTGCCGCATGTGTTGCGGTGTACCTGTTCGTCGCTCTCCTCGATCCGGAGAGGTTCTGACGCCGCCATGAATCCTGCTCTTGTCGCGGGCCTGCAGATCGCGGTGGTGATCGTCGTGCTGGCTGCGGCGTACGTACCGCTCGGCGACTACATGGCCCGAGTGTTCGACTCCTCCCACGACACGCGCGTCGAGCGTCTGCTCTATCGGGTGGCTCGGGTGAACTCCGCCTCCGAGCAGACGTGGGTGGGCTATTCCACCAGTCTGCTGGGGTTCTCGTTCGCCGGCGTCGTGTTCCTGTTCGTACTGCAGCGAATTCAGGGTGTGCTGCCGCTGAACGGGGGCCTGTCCGGGGTCAGCCCGGCGATGGCGTTCAACACCGCCGCGTCGTTCGTCACCAACACCAACTGGCAGTCGTACGTCCCCGAGACCACGCTGTCGAACCTGACGCAGCCGCTGGGCCTCGCGGTGCAGAACTTCGTCTCTGCCGCAGTCGGTCTCGCGGTTGCGATCGCCGTCATCCGTGGCTTCGTGCGTGTCTCCACCGGCGGTGAGCTCGGCAACTTCTGGGTCGACCTCACTCGCGGGACACTGCGCATTCTGTTGCCGCTGGCGCTGCTGGTGGCCGTGATCATGCTGACTCAGGGCACCATCATGTCGTTCTCGACCGGGTTCACCTCCACCGGACTGGACGGGCAGACGGTCACCAATGCGCTTGCGCCCGTTGCCTCTCAGGAGGCCATCAAGGAAATCGGCACCAACGGCGGCGGCATCCTCGCAGCCAACTCCGCGCATCCTTTCGAGAACCCGACCCCACTGACCAACATCGTCCAGATCATCTCGCTGCTGTTGATTCCGGTCGCGCTCACCCGCACGTTCGGCACCATGGTCGGCAACCGCAAGCAGGGTCTGACGCTGCTGGCGGTCATGGCGACGCTCTGGGCCACGCTGTTGGCGGTCACGCTGTTCGCCGAGTCCGGAACCCGTGGCGTCGCAGCAACCGCCGCGGGCGCGATGATGGAAGGCAAGGAAGTCCGCTTCGGCATTCCGGCGTCGGCGTTGTTCGCCGTGTCCACCACCGGAACATCCACCGGCGCAGTCAATTCCGCCCACGACAGTATGTCTGCACTCGGTGGCGGAACAGTACTGCTGAACATGCTGTTCGGCGAGATCGCTCCCGGCGGCGTCGGCACCGGCCTGTACGGATTGCTCGTGCTCGCGGTCATCGCCGTGTTCGTCGGTGGCCTGCTCGTCGGCCGCACTCCGGAATTCCTCGGCAAGAAGCTGGGTCGACGCGCCATCACGATGGCCGCGCTGTCGGTACTGGTGATGCCGATCCTCGTGCTCGTCGGCACGTCCATCACCGTGATTCTCGAATCGACGACGAGCTATCAGGGCAATCCCGGTATCCACGGCTTCACCGAGGTGCTCTACGCCTACGCGTCGGCCTCCAACAACAACGGCAGCGCCTTCGGTGGACTGACAGTGACCAGCGACTGGTTCCAGATCTCCCTCGGTGTCGCGATGCTGCTCGGCCGCTTCCTGCCGATCGTCTTCGTGCTGGCACTGGCCGGATCGCTGGCGACCACCAAACGCAGCGCACCCAACGCAGGCACCCTCCCCACCGACGGGCCGCTGTTCGGCACATTGCTGATCGGCACCGCGATTCTCGTCGCCGCCCTCACGTTCTTCCCCGCACTTGCTCTCGGACCCATAGCAGAGGCCATGCAATGAACCTGTCACTGAGAACGGCCGTCCCCGGCGCGTTCCGCAAACTCGACCCGAGGCACCTGGCCCGCAACCCGGTCATGTTCGTCGTCTTCCTCGGCTCCATCGTCACCAACATCCTCTCGATCGCCCAGCCGTCGGTGTTCGCCTGGTTCGTCACCGGATGGCTGTGGTTCACGGTGCTGTTCGCCAACCTCGCCGAATCCGTTGCCGAGGGCCGCGGCAAGGCCCAGGCCGCCAGCCTGCGAAAGGTCAAGCAGGACAATGTTGCCCGACGTTGCACCGCATCCGGAGTGGAAGAGGTCGCCGGTGCCGAATTGCTAGTCGGCGACGAGGTGATCGTCTCGGCAGGTGAGGTCATACCCGGTGACGGCGACGTCATCGAGGGCATCGCCACCGTCGACGAGTCGGCGATCACCGGAGAATCGGCTCCCGTGGTGCGCGAGTCCGGCGGCGACCGATCGGCGGTGACCGGCGGAACCATCGTGCTCTCGGACGAGATCGTCGTGAAAATCACTGCAGCGCAGGGTGAGACGTTCGTCGATCGAATGATCGCACTCGTCGAGGGCGCGGCTCGGCAGAAGACGCCGAACGAGATCGCCCTGAACATCCTGCTCGCGTCCCTGACGATCGTGTTCCTCTTCGCCGTCGTCGCCATCGGTCCGATGTCGAACTACGCAGGGCAGCAGCAGGATCCGATCCAGCTGATCGCACTGTTGGTCTGTCTGATCCCCACCACGATCGGCGCGCTGCTCTCGGCGATCGGCATCGCGGGCATGGACCGACTGGTGCAACGCAACGTGCTGGCGATGTCCGGACGCGCAGTTGAGGCGGCAGGCGACATCGACACGTTGCTGATGGACAAGACCGGCACCATCACGTTCGGTAATCGCCGTGCGACCGGACTGCACCCGGCTACGGGCGTCGACGCCGTCGAACTGGCTCGGGCAGCCCGACTGTCCTCACTCGCCGACGGCACCCCCGAGGGCCGCAGCATCGTCGAACTGGTCGAGCGTGACTTCGAATCTGCAACGGCAGAAGGCGAATCCGAGCGCGGTGAGTTCGTGGCCTTCACGGCGCAAACTCGGATGAGTGGGTTGGACCTACCGGGCATGGAGATTCGCAAGGGTGCAGCGGATTCGGTCTACGGCTGGATTCGTGAGGGTGGCGGGACGGCAGATCTCGACGCCACCGTGCACGACATTGCCCAGAACGGCGGTACGCCGCTGGTGGTGGCGGTACGCGAGACCGGTTCTGCTGCTCGTGCTCTCGGTGTCGTGGAGCTCTCCGACGTGGTCAAGCCGGGCATCGCCGAGCGGTTCGCACAGCTGCGCGCCATGGGAATTCGGACGGTCATGGTGACCGGCGACAACCCGCTCACCGCCAAGGCCATCGCCGCCGAGGCCGGGGTCGACGATTACCTCGCCGAGGCCACTCCTGAGGACAAGCTCACGCTGATCCGGCAGGAACAGGAGGGCGGCAGGCTGGTCGCGATGACCGGCGACGGGACCAACGACGCCCCGGCTCTCGCCCAGGCCGACGTCGGTGTCGCGATGAACACCGGCACGTCTGCCGCCAAGGAAGCCGGCAACATGGTCGACCTCGATTCCGACCCGACCAAGTTGATCGAGATCGTCGAGATCGGCAAGCAGCTCCTGATCACCCGCGGTGCGCTGACGACGTTCTCGCTGGCCAACGATCTGGCGAAGTACTTCGCGATTCTGCCGGCGATGTTCTCCACCGTCTATCCGCAGCTCGGTGGGCTCAACATCATGCGTCTGGCGACGCCGGAATCGGCGATCCTGTCTGCGGTGATCTTCAATGCGTTGGTGATCGTCGCACTGATCCCGTTGGCGCTCAAGGGTGTTCGCTACACCCCGGCGTCGGCGGCAGCATTGCTGCGCCGGAACCTGCTGGTGTACGGCGTCGGCGGCGTCATCAGCCCGTTCGTCGGCATCTGGCTCATCGACCTCCTCGTTCGACACATTCCAGGGATTGGCTGATCATGCGCTTCGTACAGGGATTTCTTCGCCAGGTCGTGGCCGGCTTCGCAGTGCTGCTGGCATTGACGGTCGTTCTCGGCATCGGCTACCCGGCCGTGGTCTGGGGCATCAGCCGTATCGGGACCGACTCCGCCGAGGGTTCGCCGCTGCGCGACGCTCGGGGCTGCGTCGTCGGAAGCTCGTTGATCGGCGTCGATCCGCAGGTGGCTCCGGGAGAGCCGGATCCGTTCTTCCACACCCGCGTCACCGGCTCGGTGTCCGACGACGACGCGTTCGCTCCGGGGGATCCGGCGGCGGCGCTGCCGACCAACCAGGGGCCGTCGAGCGAGGTGCTGGCGTCGTTCGTCGAGCAGCGCCGCGCTGCCATCGCGGCCCGGGAGAACGTCGATCCGGCTGCGGTACCGGCCGATGCCGTCACCGGGTCCGGTTCGGGGATCGATCCCGACATCAGCCCCGCCTACGCGGCCATCCAGATCGCGCGAGTCGCTCAGGCAAACGGGGCGTCGGTGAGCGACGTCGAGGCTCTGGTCGCGGAGTACACGCACGGGCCGCAGTACGGTGTACTCGGTGCCGAAGCGGTGAACGTTCCGGAGTTGAACCTGGCACTACGGGACACATACCGGCCGGGTGAGGAGACAGGCTGTGGCGGACAGGGGTGAGCTGCGGATCTACCTCGGCGCAGCGCCCGGCGTCGGCAAGACCTTCGCCATGCTCGGCGAGGCGCATCGACTGCGCAGCCGGGGCTGCGACGTCGTGGCGGCGGTCGTCGAGACACACGGCCGAGCGCGAACGATCGACGCGCTCGACGGCATCGAAGTGCTGCCGATGGCGACCGTCGAGTACCGCGGGTCCTCGGCGCAGGAACTCGATCTCGACGCCGTCCTGGCCCGAAAGCCGCAGGTGGTGCTCGTCGACGAACTGGCGCACACCAACACCCCCGGCAGCGTGCACGGCAAGCGGTG
Source organism: Rhodococcus sp. IEGM 1341 (assembly GCF_030056895.1). Classification (NCBI taxonomy): domain Bacteria; kingdom Bacillati; phylum Actinomycetota; class Actinomycetes; order Mycobacteriales; family Nocardiaceae; genus Rhodococcus; species Rhodococcus sp. IEGM 1341. The sequence continues at coordinate 38,448 of NZ_JASHKV010000002.1, forward strand.
GCAGGACGTCGAAGTGCTGCTCGACGCAGGCATCGACGTCATCTCCACCCTCAACGTCCAGCATCTCGAATCGCTCAACGACGTGGTGCAGCAGATCACCGGAGTGCCGCAGCGAGAGACTGTGCCCGACAGCGTCGTTCGAGCCGCTGACGAGGTCGAGTTGGTCGACATCACCCCCGAGGCGCTGCGCAGCAGATTGCGGCACGGCAACGTCTACGCCGCCGAGAAGGTCGACGCCGCACTGAGCAACTACTTCCGCGGTGGCAACCTCACCGCCCTGCGCGAGCTCGCGCTGCTGTGGATCGCCGATCAGGTCGACGCGGCACTGGTGAAGTACCGCAAGGACAATCGCATCACCGACACGTGGGAGGCCCGCGAGCGAGTGGTGGTCGCGGTGACCGGTGGCCCGGAATCGGAGACGTTGCTGCGCCGCGCCAGTCGCATCGCCTCGAAGTCCAGTGCGGAGCTGATGGTGCTGCACATCGTCCGCGGCGACGGGCTCATGGGTGTCTCGGCACCGCAGATGGGTTCGGTGCGCAAGCTGGCCGCCGGGCTGGGTGCCAGCGTGCACAGTGTCGTCGGCGACGACGTGCCGACCACGCTGCTCGACTTCGCCCGCGGGGTGAATGCGACGCAGCTGGTGATCGGCACCTCGAGACGGTCACGTGCCGCCCGCATCCTCGACGAGGGCATCGGCGCGGCAGTGGTGCAGAACTCGGGAAAGATCGACGTACACATGGTCACCCACGCCGAGCAGGCCACCCGCAGGGGCATGCAGGTCGATTCGGGTCGTCGACGGATCATCGCGTGGGTCGCCGCCGTCCTGGTGCCGTGCCTGGCAGCGGCCGTACTGAGCACGGTCGGACCGGACTTCGACTCCAGCGGTGAGAGCGCCCTGTTCTTCATGGTGGTGCTCTGTGTCGCGCTGCTGGGAGGGGTTGCGCCGGCGGCACTCTCGGCATTGATCGCGGGTTTCCTGCTCAACTACTTCTTCACCACACCCCGGTACAGCCTGACGATCGCCGAGCCCGACAACTTCGTCGTCACCGTCGTGCTGCTCCTCGTCGCCGTTGCCGTCGCCGCCCTCGTCGACGCCGCCGCCCGGCGGACGCGTCAGGCACGCCGGGCCACCCAGGAAGCCGAGCTGCTGACGCTGTTCGCCGGATCGGTACTCCGCGGAGCGGATCTGACCGCACTCCTCGAACGCGCCCGTGAGACCTATCGGCAGACAGGCGTTGCGCTGTGGGACAACCAGTCCGGATCCATCGTGGGCAGCGCAGGTGCGCAGGCCCCGGTCGATCGAGCCGCAGCCGACACCGAGGTCGACGCCGGTGACTTCACGTTGCTGCTCGTCGGCGAACGCACACACGCGCACGATCGGCGGGTACTCGCGGCGGTGGCCAACCAAGCGGCCGGCATGGTCCGTCAGGCGCGTCTTGCCGAGGAAGCCAGCCGAGCCAACGCGCTCGCCGAGGCCGACGCGTTGCGTCGAGCATTGCTCTCCGCCGTCAGCCACGATCTGCGGACGCCACTGTCGGCGGTCAAAGCGGCGTCTTCGTCGCTGCGCAGCACCGACGTGCAATTCTCGCCCGAGGACACCGACGAATTGCTGGCCACCATCGACGAATCGGCCGATCAGTTGACCGCGCTGGTGAGCAATCTGCTCGATTCCTCGCGGCTGCAGGCGGGCGTGGTTCAGCCGACTCTGCGACCCGTTTACGTCGACGACGTGTTGGGCGGCGCATTGATCGGAGCCGACGATCGGGTTCGAGTGGACGTGGGCGATGTCGAAGTGCTGGCGGACCCGGGTCTGCTCGAGCGGGTGCTGGCGAACCTGGTGAACAACAGTGCCCGCTACGCACCCACCGGGGACATCATCGTCAGTGCGGCGGTGCACGACGAGTGGGCGAGTATCTCCGTCGCCGACCACGGCCCCGGCATCACCGAGGGAGCCGAGGAGACGATGTTCGACGCGTTCCAGCGCCTCGGGGATCGCGACAACTCGGTGGGCGTCGGGCTCGGGTTGTCGGTGGTGCGAGGATTCGTGCGGGCGATGGGCGGTACCGTCACGGCATCGAACACCGTGGGCGGCGGGCTGACGATGACGGTCGAGTTGAAGGCGGCGAGTAGGTGAAGGTGCGGGTGCTCGTCGTCGACGACGAGCCGCAGATCGTGCGGGCGCTGCGGATCAACCTCAATGTCCGTGGGTTCGAGGTGGTCAGCGCGGCGAATGGCGGAGAGGCGCTGCGGGTGGCCGCGAACTTCCACCCGGACATCGTGATTCTCGACCTCGGGCTGCCCGACATCGACGGAATCGACGTCATCGCCGGTCTGCGCGGCTGGACCGACGTACCGATCCTGGTGCTCTCGGCTCGCACCGATTCGGCCGATACCGTCGAGGCACTCGACGCCGGTGCCGACGACTTCGTCACCAAGCCCTTCGGCATGGACGAGTTGCTGGCCCGATTGCGCGCCGCGCTGCGCCGTGGACCGCACTCCGTCGCCGACCCCGTTGTCGTCACCGAGGACTTCACCGTCGATCTCGCCGCCAAAACCGTTGTACGGCAGGGCGAGAACGTGCACCTGACCCGCACCGAATGGGGGGTTCTCGAACTGCTCGTGCGCAACGAGGGCAAGCTGGTGTCGCAGAAGGACATACTGCGTACCGTGTGGGGACCCGGGCATGAGCGTGAAACACATTACCTGCGGATCTATCTCGGCCAACTGCGGCAGAAGCTCGAACGAGATCCGGCCTCCCCGGTGCATCTGATCACCGAAACCGGTATGGGCTACCGGTTCGTGAGTTAACCGCCCAGTACCTCACCCTCGCGGCGTGGGTCCGCTCCCCCGATCCAACCTCCGTCGGTTCGTTGCAGCGCACTCAGTCCGCTGGACTGGTCGGCGACCGACACCTGGTGGCCCATCTCGCGGAGCTGCACGACCACCGGATCGTTCTCGCCCATCACGTTCGGGTGCTCACCGCCGTAGTTGGTCGACGGGGTGTTGGCCGCACCGAAGTCGACCATCGACACCGCCTGCTGCGGATCCATACCCCAATCGAGCAGTCCCACCAGTGTTTTGACGACGAACTGGATGATCACCGAACCGCCGGGAGAGCCGGCGACGAGCGCCAGATCTCCGCGCGTGCCGTCGGCGTTTCGGTCGAAGACCAGGGTCGGTGCCATCGAACTACGCGGACGCTTCCCCGGCTCGACGCGATTGGCGACCGGCGTACCGTCCTCGGCCACCGGCGATGCCGAGAAGTCGGTGAGCTGATTGTTGAGCAGGAAGCCGTCGACCATGTGGAACGAGCCGAAGGCCGACTCGACGGTCGTCGTCATCGAGGCTGCATTGCCCTGGCTGTCGACGACGGAAATGTGGCTGGTGCCGAACTCGGGATCGGTGGACGAGGCGAACTGCACCGGGCCGAAGTCGCCGGGCTGCGCTGTGCCCATGGATCTGCCCTCGTCGATCAGTCCCGCTCGCTCACTGAGGTATTCGGGATCGAGCAGTGCATCGGGGGATCCGCCGGGCAGTGGTACGAAGTCCGGATCGGCGACGTACTTGTCGCGGTCGGCGTAGGCCAAGCGCTCGGCCTCGGCGATCAGGTGCACGCCCTCGGCCGTCGGGGTTCCGCCGTTGGCGTCCATTCCCGTCGGGGCGTACTGCGCGAGATCGAAATTCGACAGAATCCCCATCGCCGACGCCACCGCGATACCGCCCGAGGACGGGCCGGGCATACCGCAGACGTCGTGGTCGCGATACTCGGTGCAGACGGCCGTGCGGGTCTTGGGCTCGTACGCGGCGAGATCCTCCAGCGTGATCTGTCCGGGGGTACGGCCGGCGGTGGTGTCCGCGGTCGCGTCGACGATGGCCTGTGCGATGTCACCGGTGTAGAAGGCGTCTGCACCGTCGGTTGCGATGGCGGAGAGCGTCTTCGACATCGCCGGGTTGTTCAGCACCGTCCCGGCAGGCTTGCCGGTGCCGTCCGGCTGCAGGAAGTAGTCCTTGGACGCGGGGTCGAGGGCGAGCTTCGGCGCCGAGTCGGCAATGGACGATGCCATGCGCGGGCTGATCTCGATTCCGTTGTCGGCGAGACCGATTGCGGGGTCGAACAGCTCACCCCACTGCTTGGTGCCGTGATCGTCGTGGGCTTGCTCGAGCATCCGCAGCACCCCGGGGACGCCGATCGATCGGCCGCTCGAACGGGCATCGGGTTGCGGCAGAGTGCGATCGACGTCGTCGATGTATCGCAGGTAGTCGCCGGTCGCACTCATCGGGGCGGTCTCGCGGCCGTCGTAGCTCTGTACTTCACCGGTGGCCGCGTCGTAGTACATCAGGAAGGCCCCGCCGCCGATGCCGGAGGACTGCGGCTCGACGAGGCCGAGCACCGTCTGCGCCACGATCAGCGCGTCGGCCGCGGTGCCACCGTCACGCAGGACCGCGCACGCGGCCTCGGTGGAGACCGGGTTGGCCGTCGAGACGGAGTACGAGGCCGTCTCCACCGGAGCCATGTCGGATCGATACCCGGTCGCCACTTCGGGATTGGTGGAGATGTCACCCGAACTCGCACTCGGCGTCCCCTCTACCGGGGTGCCGCCGCTGGCACCGAGAACACAGCTGTTCTCGGTTGCAGGGTCGGGATCGGTGCTCTCGCTGCTACTGCACGCGGCGAGCGGCACCAGCAGTAGGGCACACGCAAGGACAGTCGAGCGGTGCACTCCGATTACAGACACCGCCCGACGCTAACACCCGGCTCACCTGCCGGCACGGGTCTCGGCAGATTCGAGAAGCCAATGCGCGACAGGTGCCGGTCTACCGAACAGAAAGCCCTGCGCGAAGCGGCATTCGAGAGCCTCGATGATCGCGGCCTGCTCCTCGGTCTCGACGCCCTCGGCGACCGTGGCCACCGGCAGCGCCGACGCCATGGCGACGATCGCGCGAATCAGCTGCGTGTCGGATTCCGAAGTGCCGATCTGGTGGACGAACGACTTGTCGATCTTGAGCAGTGCGATCGGCATCGCGCGCAGCCTGCTCAACGAGGAGTAGCCGATACCGAAGTCGTCGAGAACGATGAGCACACCCATCGCGGCGAGTCGGTCGAGAACGCTTTTCGCCGTACCCATGTCGTCGATCAGCACGCTCTCGGTGATCTCGAGGGCCAGATCTGCTCCGTCGAGGCCGTACGTGTCGAGCAGTCGCGCGACGATCACCGGCAACGAATCGTCACGCAACTGCATCGGGGACACGTTCACCGACATGGTGACGTCCTGCCCGTTGGAACGCAGTGTCACCAGATCCGACATCGCAGTGCGCAGCACCCATTCGCCGATTTCCTTGATGAGGTTGGTCGATTCGGCAATCGGGATGAACTCGTTGGGGGTACGCACTCGCCCCTGCCAGTTCCAGCGCAGGAGTGCCTCGTAGACGACGGTGGTGCGTGAGGTGGTCTCGATGATCGGCTGGTAGTACACCTCGAGCTCGCCGCGTCTGATCGCGCCGCGCAGCGCGGTGGCGGTCTCGATCGCGGATGTCGCTCGGGCCCGCAGGGATTCGTCGAAGAACGCGTAGCGCGCCGCGCCGAGAGATTTCGCGTGATACATCGCGGTGTCGGCTTCGCGGATGGCGTCGTGCAGTCGGTCCGCGTCTGCGATTCCCACCGAGGCCGTGACGTATGCCGTTGCGGCGCTCAGAGGGAACGGCTCGTTCGTCCGATCGATGATGCGGCGGGCCAACGCTTCTGCTCCGCCGCGATCGCGGCGGGTCAACACGACGAACTCGTCACCGGCGTACCTGACCACGGTGTCGGCGGCACCGACGGCGGCGCGGATGCGTCGCGCTGCGGCCACGATGAGTTCGTCGCCGACGCGGTGACCGTACGAGTCGTTGACCATCTTGAAGTTGTCGAGGTCGACGAACAGGACGCACGTGCGCCCCGGAGTCTGGGTGCGCTCGAGCCGGGTGAACTCCTCGTCGAGCATCGTGCGGTTCGGTAGGCCGGTCAACAGATCGTGAGCGGCCAGGTATTTCGCGTGCTCCTCGCCGACCTGCACTCGGGTCAGCGCGCGTTCGCCGCGCAGGAAGGCCCCCACCAGGATCGAGGCGAGCAACAGGGACCGCACGATCAGATCTCCGGTGGACACGGCCGAGCCCAGCAGCGGGACCGTGGCGCAGACGACCAGCAGCGTCACCACGAACACGACGCGGCGGCTGCTGTGCGCCGGTGCAGGAGTCTGCCGCTGGGAGACGGTGCGCATCGACGGATCCAGGGCGGCCATCGCCAGGGCGAGATACGCGAACAGGTAGATGCCGTCGAGCAATCCCGAGGACGGCGCGTCGTCGGTGGTGGCCGCGAAGGCGTATGAGATGTCGCCGACGAGTGTCGCGACGAGTGCTACCAGAGCCCACTGCAGCGCTGGGGTACGGGGTTTGGACGAGAACAGCAGGTAGGTGGTCAAGGTGATCAATGCCGCGTCGATCGCCGGATACAGCCCGTTGAACACCGTCGATGCCGACGAACGGGGAGATCCGAGGGCCGGAGAGATGAACAGCAACCACGACAGGAACAGGGTGCCGAGGAAGATCAGGCCGGCGTCGACGAGCGGAGTGATGTCGTCGATCGACCGGCGATCTCGAATCCACCGAGACAGTGCGTACCCGACGAGTGCGTACCCGGTCAGGGTGAACAGATCCGGTAGCAGCGGAAAAGAATGGTTCAGAGCGGTGGGATCGCTGCGGAGCGAGACCCCGAACATGAACAGCACCGAGGCACCGAACAGTGCCCACCAGCATCGAGAGTCGTCGGGACGGTATCTACGGATCGCGGCGCTGATGGCCAGTACCGATCCGACTGCGACGGTGGCCAGCACACCGGCCCGCACTCCGGCGTCGCCGAGAACGAAGACGGTGCCCGCGACGACGACCACGGCACCCAGACCGACGGTTCGTACGGTGTGCATGGCGAAGGGCGCAGCGACCTTCGTATTCATCGAAGGACCTACTTCCTTCTCGCTCGTAGCGTTCGCGTGCCTGTTCGCGGCGCCTCCATGGGTGAATATACGTCTTTGCGCAGCGCACACGGGGCCGAAGACGACCCGGAGCCCGGAGAAGCTCAACAGATGTTGTGACAGCGCACAGGCGCCAGTCTCCGGGCATTCAGGAGGCGATGGCCTTCGCCTGTTCGACGGCGAGGCGAACCTCCTCCTCGATCAGGTCACCGTTGATCGCCGCGCCTGCCTTGACTCCGGCCGCGGACGCCGCCACGACGGTGTCCATCGGTGCAGACACGTTGCCCGCAACCCACACGCCGGGCACGGATGTGGCACCGACGGGGTCGGCCTCGACGTACGTGCCGAGAACATGGTCGTTCATGACCATCTCGGTCGTGGCCAGCCCCAGCGACAACAGGACGTCTGCGCGGGAGGTGAAGTTGGGTCCGACGACCAACGCGTCGAGCCGGATCTGTGTGCCGCTCGCGAGTGTCACTCCGACGATCGCGTCGCCCTCGACATCGACCCGAGCGATCTCCCCGTCGACGACCTCGATGCCACGTGCGGCAAGTCGCTCGCGTTCTTGGGTGGCCGATTGTGTTGCCGTGTGCGCGAACACCGTGACGTGCTCGGTGAGCTGACGCCACATCTGTGCCTGATGTCCGATCATGGCGCTGCCGATGATGCCGATCCTGCGATCGCGTACCTCCCAGCCGTGGCAGTACGGGCAGTGCAGTACGTCGCGCCCCCACCGATCGGCGAGGCCGGGGATGTCGGGCAGTACATCGGTGAGGCCGGTGGTGACCAGGAGGCGGCGGCCGCGGACGACGGAACCGTCGGCGAGAGTCACCTCGAACCCGGCTTCGGTTCGACTCGCGGACGTCGCGACACCCTCGACGATGCGTGCGCCGTAGTGGAGCGCCTCGTCTCGGCCGAGGCGAACCAGCTCGAGAGGCGATTCCCCGTCGCGGGTGAGGTAGTTGTGTGAATGCGCTGCCGGAGCGTTGCGGGGATCGCCCGCGTCGATGATCGCGACGGATCGTCGGGAACGGCCGAGGGCCACGGCGGCGCTGAGTCCGGCGACTCCGCCGCCGACGATGATCGCGTCGACCGGAGTGTGTCGATCGGTGTCTGTAGTCATGGGAAGAGTGTCCGACACGGTCCGGAAGTTGGCAATAAATCTTGCCAGGACAGCAAATGATAGAAGCGGAAAATACCCCGGGACGGCGTTGGTGGCTGTAAACGGGCGAATTACCGAATTGTGATCGTGCCGACTTGCATCGAGGCTGTCAGCGGGCGAAATAAGCGCGGATCTACCGCTTGAACAGGGCGTTCACTCGAGGTCTACTGGTCGGTAAGAATCGAGCCGGGGGGGCGTATGGGGCATTTCGAGATCGGCGAGACCGTAATCACGGTTCGCAATCTGGGGCAACTGCGGTGGCGCAGCGGGATACCGAAGGGCACCGTGGGAATCGTCGTGGGAGTCGACTGGCTCGGTGACGCTCGCGTGAGCTTCACCGTCGACGATTCGATGCGCACCCGAGGTGAGACTGTGGAGCACATCGTCGCCGACGGCGACGTCCGCACGCTGCGGGCCGCTCCCCGCCGTCTGATCGGTTAGTTGCTGTCGGTTCGCTCGTCGTCGGTCGCGGGACCGGTTTCGATCGCTCCGCCTTCGCTCGACCAGTCGTTGTCTTCTGCAGCCGCGGCCGGATCGGACGTCACGTCCTTCTCGGCGTCGGGGGTCTTCGAGTCGTTGTTGTCGGTAGTCATGATGCCGGACTACCCGCGCGGCGGAAGAAGCAATCGTCGGCCACCGCGCGGGTGAGTGTGCGGTGGTCTCTACAGCCCGAAGGGCAGCGTTCCCGGTGCCAGCTCGAAGCCACTGCTGCCAGCGGAGATGGAGCCGAAGCCGCTGAGGATCTGGTTGATGAACGCGGTGATCATGAAAATTCCTCTGTTCGATGCGATGGACGTCTGTCCTGGACAACCCGGTCGAGATTACCGGCATCTGTAGCGTCGAAGCTGTGAGGAGCCAGGGAATTCTCGTCGGTCTTGCTGTGTCCGCCTGCGTACTGGCGGGCTGTTCTTCGGACTCGTCGGTGTCGGAAGCGCCTGCTGGGTCGTCGGACGCGTCCGTTCCGCTGAACTACGTCGCGCTGGGTGACTCGGCCGCGTCGGGCCCGCGGATCCCCGATCAGGTCGGCGCACCGGGATGCCAGCAGTCCGATTCCAACTACCCGCACGTACTCGCCGAGGACTTGGCAGTCGGCTCGTTCGTCGACGTCACCTGCTCGGGTGCGGTCACCGAGAACATCGTCTCCACTGCGCAGGGAACATCCAGCGGCGAGGTGCCCGTGCAACTCGACGCGTTGACCCCCGAGACCGATCTGGTGACCGTCACGATCGGCGGCAACGACATCGGGCTGGTGTCGACGGCCGTGGGCTGCCTGACCTTCACGGCGTCGTCGGCCACCAACGTCTGCAGGGACCGGCTCACCGCAGGCGGTGTCGATACCGTCGGTGCCGCCATTGCGGAGAAGGCACCGAACTGGGGAGCCATGCTCGACGCGGTGGCCGACCGTGCGCCCGACGCGCGGATTCTGGTCGTCGGTTACGGCACCTATCTGCCCGACGGTGGCTGCTTCCCCACGCAACCGATGCTGCCGGAGGACGCCGACTACATCCAGGGCAACATCACCGCCATGAACGAGGCACTGAAGCAGCAGGCGGACGAGCACGGTGCAGAGTTCGTCGACACCGAGCCGTTGAGTGTCGGCCACGACGTGTGCGTGGCTGCCGATCAGCGGTACTTCGAGGGGGTCGTCCCGCAGAATCCTGCGGCACCCCTGCATCCGACGGCGGCGGGAATGGCGGCGATCGGTGCCGCGGTGGCCTCGGCAGTGCGTGCCGGATGAGGGAACCACGACACCGTAACTGGCTCTTCTCATGCGGGCCGGTCGACGTGAAGTCTTGACCGCATGGTCTCGTACTCCGCAGTTCTCGGTGTGTTCGCAGTGGCTCTCGCGTTGGTTCTGACGCCGGGGCCGAACATGATCTACCTTGTCTCGCGCAGCATTTCGCAGGGCCGACGGGCGGGACTGGTGTCGCTGGCCGGCGTCGCGATCGGATTCCTGATCTATCTGACGGCCACCAATCTCGGCCTGGCCGCGGTGTTCACGGCCGTGCCCGCCCTGTACACGGCGGTCAAACTCGCCGGCGCGGCCTACCTCGCCTGGTTGGCGGTGCAGGCCGTGCGCGGGACGGTGTCCGCATTCGAACCGACCGAGCTGCAACAGGATTCGAACCGTCGGCTGTTCACGATGGGCTTGGTGACCAACCTGCTGAACCCGAAGATCGCGATCATGTACATCTCGGTCATCCCGCAATTCATCGACCCTGCAGCGGGACACATTCTGCTGCAGGGATTCACGCTCGGCGGGGTACAGATCGCCGTGGCCGTAGCGGTCAACCTGGCGATAGTGGTGCTCGCCGGATCGATCGCGCAGTTCCTCGCCGTTCGCCCGACATGGCTGCGGGTGCAGCGCTACGTCATGGGCACGGTGCTCGGGCTGCTCGCGGTGCGAGTGGCGACCGATGGTGGCAAACCGGTCCCGGCGTGAGCTCTGTACGCGCGCCAGCCGCCGAATTCGGTGATGTCGGTTCCCGCCTCGGCCGCGTCATGCGCACAGCAGAATCCGGTGACCCAGCGACCGTCGGACAACTCGACCGGCCCCAGACCCATCGGTGACGGGAGCCCGGCGAGGAAGGTCCCGAGCGCCGCAGCGGACATGCGATAGAGCTCTCCGGAGATGGGAGCGCCGTCGCCTGCCCGCCGTATCAGGCCGGGCTTGGGCGGGATGGTGTGCAGATCCACCAGCCGGTAGTCCGCCGTGGTCGTCACCTCGCCGCTGAATCGCGCACCGCGATCGGTCAACTGGTGATGCACCGGGAAACCGCGCAGATGTGCGCCGACGGCCAGTACCTCGATGCCGTCGTCGATCAACGAAGGTGACTCGATTCCGCTCAACTGTGCCGCCAGGTCGATTGCGATCTGATCCTCGAACGCGGGTACGACGACCATGACCCCGAACGGAGTGCCGTCCGCCGTCGGAGCTCCGGGAACGGCGACTGCGGCCATGTCGAGCAGGTTGCAGAAGTTGGTGAACGTACCCAGTCGTCGGTTGATGCTCATCGGATCCGACTGCACGGCAGCAATAGTGGGATGTTCGGTGGTGGTGGGTAACAGCAGGCCGTCGAACTCGCTGAGGAGCGTGCGGGCTGCTGTCTTCGCTCGTGCCAGGACATCGAGATCATCCACGTATCGGTGCGCGGACGGCCCTGCTGCCGAGCGGACGATCGCGGCCACCGTGGGATCGGCACCGGCGGGCGCGGTGTCGAGGAACTCCCCGACGGCCGAATAGCGCTGCGCCACAATCGCTCCGTCGTACAGCAGTGTCGCCGCGTCGAGCAGCGCCGAGATGTCCACCTCGGCGTGGGACATGCCCTTGTCGGCCAGGCCGGCGATCGTCTCCTCGAATGCCCGACGGTACGCCGGGCTGAGCGACGTCAGATCCTCACCTCGTGGGACGGCCACACGGGGCTGCGGGGATGCGGCCAGTCGGACGTCGGCGGGCCAGGCCCGGCTGCGCGGATCGGTGGCAGTCGGACCGGCCATGACTTTCATGGCCGCAGTGGCACCGGCGAGATCACGGGCGAGAACGGTGACGCAGTCGTAGTCGGCGCAGGCGGGAACGACACCGGTGTTCGGCACGATGCCCAGTGAGGTCTTGATGCCCACGATTCCGTGGAACGCTGCGGGTACTCGACCCGATCCTGCTGTGTCGGTGCCGATTCCGATGTCCGCGATTCCCAGTGCCACCGCAACGGCGGACCCGGAACTCGAGCCTCCCGAGACCAGCGTGGGATCCCAGGCGCACCGCACCGCGCCGTAGGGGCTGCGAGTGCCGACCAATCCGGTGGCGAACTGGTCGAGGTTGGTCTTGCCCAGCACCAGTGCGCCCTGGCTGGTCAGTCGCTCGATGGCGACAGCAGATACCGAAGCGGTGTAAGCGAACTCGGGGCAGGCCGCGGTGGTGGGCAGACCGGCCACGTCGATGTTGTCCTTGACCGCGACCAGTGTGCCCGCGAGCGGTAGATCGGCACCGGCCGCGAGTGCCTCCTCGAGGGCGACTGCCTCGGCCAGCACGTCGTTCTCGTCACGCAGGGTGATCCAGACCTCGGGCCGATCCACCTCGGCGATCCGCTTGTAGGCCTGCAGAACTCGCTCTCGCACCTCAGGCTGCATCGGTCTTGCCCTTCGTCGTATCGAATTCGCCTGCTGCCGACCACGCATCGCGCTCGGCACCGAAGGCAACGGCTTGCGTCGCGCGGAACTCGGCGATGGAGTCCGCGTTGGTCTCGAGGAAGTTCTCGTGCTCGGCCAGCGAGAATTCACCGTTGGTGATGTCCACGCCGCCGCCGCGGCCGGCTGCCAGATCTGCGCGCAGATCCATCAGTTCCTCGGGTTCGACCGAGTACCAGGAGATTCGGTCGAAGAACCGGAGCAACCACGGGGTGCCCTCCTCGAACGGGCCGTCACTGTAGGCGGCGCTGTGGTTCCACACCTGCGTGGTTCGACCCACGAACTGGTATCCGCCTGGACCCTCCATGCCGTAGATGCACAGGTATGCCCCACCGATGCCGACGGCGTTCTCCGGCGTCCAGGTTCGCGCGGGGTTGTACTTGGTTGTCACCAGGCGGTGTCGCGGATCGAGTGGTGTCGCCACCGGAGCGCCCAGATACACGTCACCGAGTCCGAGCACCATGTAGTCGGCGGCGAAGACGGTGTCGAACACGTCTGCCACCGAGTCGAGTCCGTTCATGCGCCGAATGAACTCGATGTTCCAGGGGCACCACGGAGCGTCGGCGCGCACACCGTGCATGTACCGCTGGATCGCCTCGCGGGTCGAGGGGTCGTCCCACGAGAGCGGGAGCCGAACCCGGCGGCTGGGAACCACGAGCTCCGAGGCCGCGGGAAGATCGTCCTCGACCTCGGACAGCAGACCCATCAACGAATCGATCGACAGCACATCGGGATTCACCTTCACCTGCAACGAGCGGATGCCCGGGGTCAGGTCCACCAACCCGCGCGGGGCGAGTGCCTCGACGCGCTGGTGCAGGGCGTGGACTCGGGCACGCAGGGCCAGGTCGAGTTTCATGTCGCCGTACTCGACGAGGACGTTGTCGTCTCCCGAGCGCCGGTAGGTGACGCACGTGTCGGCGTCGCGTCGAGCAAGGACGCCGTCGTCCCCGTCGCCGCCTGCGGAGAACACTGCAGGCAGAGAAGCGCGCCGAGCGAGACCGAGTGATCCCAATGGGGCGGTGGCCGCGGCTCGCACCGGTACGAAGCGGATGGTGTCCCCGGGTCGGAGCTGGCCGAGCTTCCACCGCTCGGCGGCGACAACGGTGACGGGGCAGACGAATCCGCCCAGACTCGGGCCGTCCGGTCCGAGCAGGATCGGGGTGTCGCCGGTGAAGTCCAGTGCGCCGACGCTGTAGGCGTTGTCGTGAATGTTGGACGGGTGCAGTCCGGCTTCGCCGCCGTCGGTCCTGGCCCACTGCGGCTTCGGCCCGATGAGCCGGACCCCGGTGCGATCGGAGTTGAAGTGCACCTCGTAGCGGGTGGCGTAGAGGGTGTCGATGTCCTCGCGGGTGAAGAACTCCGGTGCGCCGTGGGGGCCCTCGGTGACGGCGATGTCCCAGCTCGATGTCAGCACCGGCAGGTGTTCCATCGGTATCGGACCGAGAATCTCGGAATTGTCCGAGCGTCCGGCCAGGCCGATGACGTCGCCCTCACCGAGGGTGCCGCCGCGATGTCCGCCGAACTTGCCGAGAGTGAACGTTGCTGCGCTGCCGAGATAGTCGTCGACCTCGAGGCTGCCCTGGATCAGAACGTAGATCCGAAGCCCGTGCCCGGTGGTGGTGCCGACATCGAGGGTCGCACCGGCGGGAACCAGTACCGGCTTCCACTGCGCGGCCGGGCGGCCGTCGATACGCACCGGTACCGCCGCGCCGGTGACGCAGACGTAGGTGTCGGCATCGAACGTCAATGCCGGCCCGGCCATGGTGGATTCGAGACCCGGGGCACCCTCGGGGTTGCCGAGCGCGACGTTGCCGAGCCGGAACGACAGGTCGTCCATCGGGCCCGACGGCGGTACGCCCACCTTCCAGTACCCGATGCGACCCGGCCAGTCCTGCACGGTGGTGATCATGCCGGGTCGCTGCACGGTCATCTTGGTCGCGTTCATGCTCGACCGCCCGGCTCTCGCGTCACGATCATCCGCACCGCGGTGGGGTCGAATCCGTTGCAGGGGTTGTTGATCTGCGGGCAGTTGGACACCAGTACCAGCGTGTCGATCTCGGCACGCAAGGAGAGCTTCTTGCCGGGAGCCGACAGACCGTCGACGATGCCGAGCGTGCCGTCGGCGTCGACGGGGACGTTCATGAAGAAGTTGATGTTGGGCACCAGGTCCCGTTTGCCGAGTCCCCACTTGGATCCCTCGATGAGGAAGTTCTCGACGCACGCGTGCTGATGCTGGGTGTGGTGGCCGTAGCGCAGAGTGTTCGATTCCTTGGAGCACGCACCGCCGACGGTGTCGTGGTTGCCGACCTCGTCGTCGACGATCGTCATGATCGGTGTCGAATCATCGCTGCGCAGAACGGTTCCGGTGGTCAGGAACAGGTTCTGCTGAGCGGTGACGGTGGCGGGGGCGGAGTAACGGATCGAGTGATCGTGCGCGCCGTACATCAGGGTGTCGACGGCTTGATTGCCGTACAGATCGACGATCGTCAGTACGTCACCGGCTTCGACGACGGCGGACCACGGGCCGAATGCGGGGGCGATCTCGTCACGAACGATCGTGGTCTCGAGGGTGCTGGCGGTCATTGCGCTGCCTTCCATGCGTTCTCGGTGTTCTGTACTGCGCGCTGGTATTCCGGTTCGGTGTTGTCGAGGGTGAGTAGTTCCTCGGGTGCTCGCCACGCCAGCACGTCGAGGGCCGTCGTAGGGAACTCGGACCTCGGGTCGAGCGGGTGAGCGGTGTTGGCCAGCAACACGATCACCGGCAGGTGGATCAGCAGATCCACCGACTTCCCCGCTCCCGCCGAGCCGGTGCCGACCAGAGCCCCGTCGGCGTCGACTCTCACGCCGTGAAAGAAGGACAGGGACGGTGCGACGTCGCGTGGTTCCAGTCCGTGCTTCGCCGCGGCCAGGGTGAACAGTTCGCGGCCTGCGGGAGCCGACGAATGTGGTCCGCTGACTCCGTATTTCGCGGTGTTGGTAGCGGTGGAGGTGGTGCCGCACAAGGCGTCGTGGTGGCCGGAGGTGTCGTCGACGATGGTCGCCAGAACGCGCCCCTGATCCGAGAGCAGAGGATGGCCGGCACTCAGATACGCCTGCCACGGCACCTTGACGGTGTCGGCGGTGTTGAGTCGCTCCCACGGGGCGTCGGCGCGGTAGAGCAGCAGATTGGCGCAGGCATCACCGTCGACGTCGACGAGGCGTAGCCGGGTTCCGCGAGCGAGGACCTTGGTGGTGTAGCTGCCGCCGGGGACCGATTCTGCCCAGGTGAGCTCCGAGATGCCCTCCGGTGCAGTGGGTGCCGGTGCGACCGTCGCCTGGGAGCGTGCGTGTTCCTTGGCGGAGTGGGTGGTTGCAGTTGCCGTGGTCATGCTGGTTCAGGCTCCGATCGTGACGGGCTTGGGGTGGGCTTTGCCGCGGGGTAGGCAGGCGATACCTACGACGATCACGGCCAGGACGGTCAGGGGTGCGGCCCAGCGCAGCAGTGGGAATTCGCCGGTGGGGTCGAAGATCTCGGCCCGCGGCCACGACAGGTTGACCACCATCAGGCCGCCGTAGAGAACTGCGGCGATGTTGACCGGCAGGCCGAGGCGTCCGAGGGTGAAGAGCTTCTGGCCGTCGGAGTCGTGCTGCACGCCGCCGTGCGGCCAGCCCTTGAGTCGCTGGATCAGCAGCGGGACGGTGACCATCATGTACGCGAGGTAGATCAGCACGATGCAGACGCTGGAGAGCGTGGTGAAGATCGCCGAGTTGCCGACGTTGACGGCCAGGATCGCCACGCAGGCCAGACCGATCAGGACCGAGGGTGCGATGGGAGTTCCGGTGCGCGAGTTGACCTTCGCGAGAGCCGTCGAGGCGGGCAGGCGTCCGTCGCGGGCCATGGAGAACATCAGCCGCGATGCCGCGGTCTGGATGGCGAGGGTGCAGATGAACACCGCGATGGCGACGTCGACCAGCAGGACCTTGCCCCACGGTGAGGTGAGGATCGAGTCGATGACGTACGGAAGCCCCTGGGTTGCGAGCTGACCGTCGGTGAGGCTCGGTGCGGCCATCAGTGCGCCGACGATCATCAGGCCACCGCCCAGTGCCGATGCCGACAGTGCGAGACGGATGGTGCGCGGCGCGACGCGTCGGGGATTGCGGGTTTCCTCGGCGAGTTCGCCTGCCGAGCCGAAGCCGACCATGACGTAGGCCGCCATCAGGCCCGAGACGATCCAGGCACCGATGTAGCCGGGATCGGCTCCGGCACTTCCGGTATCGAACACCACCTGTGGTCCGCGCTCGGCGTGGGTGAAGAACACCAGCACCAGTGCGATGACGCCGACGATCTCGCAGGTGACGCCGATGCTGTTGATGCGCGACATCCAGTTCACGCCGATGCAGTTGATCGTGGTGGTGAGCACCAGCAGAATCGAGCCCAGCACAACGGCATTCGCGGCTCCGCTCGGCGAGGTGAGCGCGGTGTCCTCGCCGATCAGCTGGAACCCGCCCCAGATGCTGGGGAGAACGACCTGCAGTGCGATCGCGGCTGCGGAGGCGGTGACGATCTGCGCGATGATCATGAACCACCCGGCGAACCACCCGACCAGCTCACCGCCCATGCGCCTGGACCAGTGGTAGATCGCGCCCGAGATGGGATAGCGGGCAGCGAGTTCGGCGAAGTTCAGGGCCACCATGAACTGCCCGAGAAACACGAGCGGCCAGGTGAGGAAGAAGGCCGGGCCGCCGAAGCTGAAGCCGAGTCCGAAGAGCTGGAAGATGGTGGTGAGAATCGAGACGAACGAGAAGCCGGCGGCGAAGGACGCGTACTTGCCGAGGCTGCGGTGCAGCTGCTGGTCGTAGCCGAGGGAAGCCAGATCGGAATGGTCGGTGGTGGGCGAGGGTTCCGAACCCGAGCCCGGGGCCGGCAGTGTTGTCGAGCTCATGGAAGTCTCCTACGGGCGAGGTGGGTGGTGAGTGACCGCCCGCTGCATCGCCGAGGCGGGTTTCTGTCAGTTGATAGTTTTCGGCACCGCCGTTCCCTGGCGGTGTCCGTCGTGAAACAACCTCGTTTCGTCTATTTCGATCAGATGACAGAAATCTCACCGTCACGTCGACCTGACAAGATGCAGTCATGACCGGAGCAGGCAGGCCAAGGCTGAGCACGAAGAAGCGGCCGGGCGACACCGCTCGCGAGGAAATTCTCGACGCCTCGGCCGAGCTCTTCACCACTCGCGGATTCACCAATACCTCCACCCGCGTCATCGCCGACGCCGTCGGTTTGCGTCAGGCCTCGCTCTATCACCACTTCGCCACCAAGGACGACATACTCGACGCGCTGCTCAGCGGCACGGTCGATGCGCCGCTGGCCGTCGCGCTGCGCATTCGGCAGTCGGGAGCCGAGGCGGCGACCCAGATGTACGCACTGGCCTACTTCGACGCCGGACAGCTCGGTGCGTCCACCTGGAATCTCGGCGCGCTCTATCTACTGCCCGAACTGCGCAGCGAGCGCTTCGAAACCTTCCGCGACCATCGGTACACGCTGATGAGCCTGTATGCGGACATTGCGTCGGACACGTTGGTCCAGCTCGATTCCGAGCGCAGGCCGGGTACCGAGGACCTACCGTTTCGCCTGGTGGAGACCGTGGTGAACGCGCGAGCCGATCGGGAGAACGGCCGCCGGGACGCGACGGCGGACGCGGCCGGAATCGCCGAGGCCGCTCTGCGGGTACTCGGCTGGACCGGGGATCTCACCGCGTTGCATCGGACTGCGGAGGCCCTGCTCGAGACGGTCGTCGGAATAGTCTTCGAGCCTCGGTCCTTGCATTCGACATGACATCGATAGCAATAGTCGGAGCAGGTGCAGGTCTCGGAGCAGCAGTCGCGCGCAAGTTCGGCGCGCAGGGCTTCTCGGTCGGCCTCATCTCTCGTAATCAGTCCCGTGTCGACGCGCTCGCCGATCAGCTCGCTGCCGACGGTATCTCCGCGAAGGGATTCGTCGCCGATGTGCGCGACCCGGCCTCGATCGCGTCGGCGCTGGAGCAGGTCACCGAGACACTCGGTCCCATCGAGGTACTGCAGTACAGCCCGCTGCCGCAGAAGGACTTCATGCGACCCGTGCTCGAGACCACCCCGGCCGACATGGTCGGGCCGGTCGAGTTCTCCATCTACGGACCGATCGCCGCCGTCCACCAGGTGTTGCCGGGCATGCGGTTCCTCGGCGAGAACAAGGGCACGATTCTGTTCGTCAACGGCGGCTCTGCGGTCAAGCCCGGGCGTACGGTCACCGGCACCTCCATCGCGTTCGCAGGCCAGGCCGCATACGCGCAGCTGCTCAACGAGGAGTTGGCCGGCGAAGGAATCCAGGTGTCGCAGTTGATCATCGGTGGCGCCATCGACGGCAAGGATCCGAAGAAGAGCCCCGAGGCGCTCGCCGAGCAGCTGTGGAGCCTGCACACCGAACGCGACAGGTTCCGGGTTCAGGTTTCGACTGACTAGGGTTGCGTACATGACGTCGCTGCCCGACTGGGCTCAGGCCCTCGACCTCGCACCCCACCCCGAGGGTGGTTGGTTCCGCGAGACCTGGCGCAGCGAGGTCACCATCCCGAAGGAGCTCCTGCCCGACGGCTACCCCGGCCCCCGAGCGGCAGGTACGGCAATCCTGTTCCTGCTCATGCCCGGTCAGCAGTCGGCGTGGCACACCGTCCGCGGCACCGAGATGTGGCTGTACCACCGGGGTAGTCCGGTGCAACTCGACCTCGGTGGCGCAGGGGACGAGCCGGGGGCGGTGTCGGCGCTGCTGGTCGGGCCGGAATCTCCGCAGCAGATCGTGCCGCCGTCCGTGTGGCAGCGGGCGCGTCCGGTGGGCGAGGAACCGAGTCTGGTCAGCTGCACCGTCACCCCGGGATTCGATTTCGAGGACTTCAGGCTCGAGGGCCAACGTGGGTAGGAAGCGGGCCTCGGCGTCTGCCGGATCTCTGCAACCCGGAGTGTTCGAGATCGATTCGGGCACCTGTGAATTGGTGCGCGACACGTTCTCGGACGACGGGTGGGTCGTCAACGTCAACGACGTTCCGAGTTCGCACATCGACATGAACGACCCCACCGTGCTCGAGTTCGAGTACATGCGCTGGATCTCGGGCCTCGTTCGTGCGCAGTGGGATTCGAGCTTTCCGCTGCGGGCGTTGCACCTCGGGGGCGGGGCCTGCACGCTGGCGCGCTCGTTCACCGCGGAATATCCCGGGGCACGTCAGGTGGTGGTGGAGCTCGACGGCAAGCTTTCGGAGCTGGTGCGCGAATGGTTCGACCTACCGCGAGCACCGCTGCTGCGCATCCGCGTCGGCGAGGCTCGGGCGGTCACCGAGACGCTCAGCGAGAACAGTCGCGACCTCATCGTGCGAGATGTGTTCGCGGGAGCAACAACTCCGGAGCCGCTGCTCACGGCCGAGTTCACCGAGCATGTTCGACGCGTCCTCTCGCCCGGCGGCATGTACGTCATCAATTGCGGTGACCGCCGGGATCTGTCGCTCGCGAAGCAGGAGGCGTCGACTCTTCGCAGTGTCTTTCCGCACCTCGCGATCGTCGCGGATCCGGCGATGCTCAAGGGCAGGCGCTACGGCAACATCATCATTGCGGGCAGCGATGTGCCGATCGGGGATTCCCCGTCGCTGGCTCGGGAGCTTCTCGGCGGCGCGGTTCCGGCGCACGTGTGGTTGACCGAGGAAGTGCAGTCCTTCGCGCGTGATGCGAAAGTGTTGCGGGATTGAGACGCTGCAACATCAAGGTGCTGGGTTGTTGCTCGCGAGGTCTTTCGCCAGTCGCTCGGCGGCCGAGATCAGCAGCGGCACGAACTGCTCGGCCGATTCGAGGGTGACGCGCGCTGTCGGTCCGGCGATCGACATCGCCGTGAGGGTCGGGGCACCGAGTACCGGTACGGCGAAGCAGCGGACGCCGACTTCCTGCTCACCGTCGTCGATGGCATAGCCGCGTTCGCGGATCACCGCGAGGTCTTCGAGCAACGCGTCGAGCGTGGTGATGGTGTTGACGGTGCGGGGAGCCATGCCGAGGCGGCCGACGATCGCTCGGACAGCGTCGTCGTCCAACTGCGAGAGCAGCGCCTTGCCGACGCCGGTGGAATGCGGCAACACGCGCTGACCCACCTCGTTGAACATCCGCATCGCGTGTTCGGACGGGACCTGCGCGACGTACACCGCCATGTCGTCCTCGAGAAACGCCATGTTCGACGTCTCGTGCGTGATCCGGACCAGTTCAGCCAGATACGGCTTGGCCCATCCTCCGATCAACTTCGAGGCGCTGTCGCCCAGCCGAATGAGCTTGGTGCCCAGTGCGTATCGGCGGGACGGCAGCCGGCGGACGTAGCCGAGCGAGACGAGGGTTCCGATCAGACGGTGCACCGTCGGCATCGGCAGATCGGTACCCTCGGCCAGTTCGCTGATCCCGATGGATCCGCCCGAGGCAGCCATGATGTCGAGCAACTCGAACGCACGCTCCACGGACTGCACCCCGCCACCTGCCGCCACAGTCCCACCTCGCATGCTCGTAGCTTCTACCGATCTCGATAGAACACTACTGGTGATGCCGCGTCGCCACCGGCGGTGCAGCGGTGACCACCGAGGGCGAGGGTTTCTGACCCATGGTGATGACGTTGAACAGGATATTCAGCACGACGGCGACGATGCTCGCGGCGCTGATGCCGGAGTCGAGCACCACGTGGACCCAGTCCGGGAATGCCGCGTAGAAGCCCGGCACCGCGATGGGGATGACGCCGAAGCCGATGGCCACCGCCACGATGACGAGGTTCAGGTTGCCGTCGAATTCCACCTTGGACAGCGTCCGGATGCCGCTGGCCGCCACCGAGCCGAACAGCACGATGCCCGCACCGCCGAGTACCGGCAGCGGCACCGAGGCGACCACCAGTCCGAGGACGGGGAAGAGCCCGAGGAACAGCAGTACCGAGCCGCCGGCCGCGACGACGTAACGACTCTTGATTCCGGTGACGGCCACGAGACCGACGTTCTGGGCGAACGCACTGGCCGGGAAGGTGCCGAACACGGGAGCGATGGTGGTGGCGACCATGTCCGCTCGCAGTCCGTCGCCGACGCGTCGAGCATCGACATCGGTGCCGACGATCTCGCCGACGGCCAGGATGTCCGCGGTGGTCTCGGTCATGATGACGAGGATGACCACCACCATCGACAGGATCGCCGCGATCTGGAATGTCGGGGCTCCGAATGCGAACGGCTCGGGGAGGCTGAAGATGGCACCGTCGCCCACTCCGGAGAAATCGGCCTTGCCGACGAGAACGGCGAACAGCGTGCCGACGATGATGCCGATCAGGATCGACAAGCGCGAGAGCGTGCCCTGCACCAGCCTGCTCACCAGCAGCACCACCACGAGGCTGAAGGCCGCGAGCCCGATGTTGGACATCGAGCCCCAGTCGGCGGCCTGCTGATCACCGCCCATCGCCCACCGAACCGCAACGGGCAGTAGCGATATACCGATGACGGTGATGATCGTGCCGGTCACCACCGGTGGGAAGAATCGCACGATCTTGCTGAAGAACGGGGTGATGAGGATCCCGATGGCACCGGCCGCGATGATGGCACCGAACACCGAGTTCAAGCCACCCGGCCCGCTCGCGATGGCCACCATCGTCGACACCGACGCGAACGAAATACCCTGCACCAGCGGCAACTTCGCCCCGAAATAAGGCACTCCCAGGGTTTGCAGCAAGGTGGCCGCTCCGCTGACGAACAACGCGGCCGAGACCAGCAGCGCGATCTCGGTTCCGGTCAGTCCCGCTGCGCCGCCCACGATCAGGGGCGGTGCGATGACTCCGCCGTACATCGTCAGGATGTGCTGCAATCCATAGACATACGACCTGCCGATCGACAAACGCTCGTCCTCGGGACGGGCGGGGTCGTGCGGCGCACGGTTGTTGTTCGGCTTGCGCTTCGTCAGCTTCATGTTGCCTCGCTCCTAGCAGAATCCGGGCACGGTATCCCAGGCGCGGCCCGCGTCCGGGGCATCGTCGCGTTCCACCGTGGCCTCGATCAGGCCGTAGGGACGATCCGCGACGTAGAAGACCTCACCGGGGTTGTCGAGTCCGAACGGCTCGAGGTCGACGAGGAAGTGATGGATGTTGGGCATCGAGAACTTGATCTCGCCGATCTCCGGGTGGGCTTCGAGAACCTGCTTACCCATCTGGAACAGGCTCTGCTGCAACGCAAGAGAGTGAGTGGACGCAAAGGCGTCGAGCATGATGGAACGGACGTCGTCGAAGGTCTTGTCGAAGTCCAGCTCGGTGGTGAGGTACCGCCAGCGGGCGCTGACCGACGTGGCCAGGATGCGGTCCGTGGTCTCCTTCAGTGTGGTGTACCGGTCCTTCGGGTAGCCCCAGAATTCCGACGCCGTCGAATTGAGCACCACGAGGTCGCTGATGCCCGAGACGATGGAGATGTCTTCTCCGTCGATCGTGACGATCGTGTTCCGCTTCTCGTCGCCGGCCTTGACGAACGAGTGGTCGTAGCCGTCTTCACCGTTTGCGATACGCGACCACTGGTACTGCTCGATCTCCCAGCGTCCACCGGTGATCCAGTCGAAATTGCCGGTGAAGTGCTTCCCGAGACGAAGTGCGAAGTTCTCGATCGCGCCGATGCCGTCCCGTGCGAAGGCGTACACGGTGTTCTTCTGGGTGTCGGTCGCGACGACGTGGGCGTTGTCGCCCTCGGTGTGGACGGCCTCGAGGTCGCCGCGCAGCTGCGAGGTGACGCTGACGTCGGTGATGCGGTGGCGAGGAGTCTCGCGGTCGATCCGGACGAGTCTGCATTCGGCTTTGCCGTACTGGTTTGCTCCGAGCACGATGGTCATGGGTTCTAGCTCCCTCGATAGGTGGTGAAAGCGAACGGGCTCAACAGAAGTGGGATGTGGTAGTGCTCGTCTGGTGCGGTGATCTCGAAGGTGACGACGACCTCCGGGTGGAAGCATTCGGTGTGTTGGGACGCGAAGTACGCGCCGGTTGCGAAGGTGAGGCGGTAGATGCCCGGTTCGAGTACGGCGGGACCGAGCGACGAGACCCGGCCCTGCTCATCGGTGATTGCATCGGCGACCGGGGTGCCGTGGTGATCGGCAAGCACGATCGAGACCCCGTGCGCAGGAACGCCTCTCCCTGCATCGAGCACGTGAGCGGTCACATGACTCTTCGCGTCAGGCATCGCCGAGACTTCCTGTCGCACGAATCTCGGCGATCTCCCGCAGCTCGTGCTCGACGACAACGGCCTCGGTCTCGGGGTCGTTGCCGAGCCTGCTGTGCAGAGCGTCGAGGACTGCGTGGGCATCCCGGCCGGCGGCCCTGATCAGAAACACCTGCCCGAACTGGTTCTCGTAGGCCAGATTTCCTGCTCTCAGCCGCTGTTCGACGCTGGCGTCGGAGATGTCGACGCCGGATTGCTCGTTACTCGCGTGCCGAGCGCTGGCATCGTCTCCGTCGGGTCTCTCGCCGATGCGCGGGTGCACGGCGAGTGCACGGTGCACTTCCTCGGCTGTCAGTGGTGCCGCAGCGCGATGGATGGCGTGGCGCAGGGCCTGCACGTCGGTGAACGGTCGGGCGCTCAGAACTTCCTGCACCCAGCGAGGCACGTCGAGGCACAGCGAGAGTGTGCGTGCCGCGTCGGCCTCGGAGGCCGT
Source organism: Rhodococcus sp. IEGM 1341 (assembly GCF_030056895.1). NCBI lineage: Bacteria > Bacillati > Actinomycetota > Actinomycetes > Mycobacteriales > Nocardiaceae > Rhodococcus > Rhodococcus sp. IEGM 1341. The sequence continues at coordinate 62,484 of NZ_JASHKV010000002.1, forward strand.
GTTCAAGTCGACGACTGTATCCGATTCCGCAATACGAAATGTTGATTCCACCAAGTGAGCGTGACACCGATCACATGCAGTGTCAAGGGTCGATCTCGAGGCATCCACGTCGATCCGTTCGGAGTTGCTGCACTGCGGTATTGGGCACTTCGGTCGCGCGGACCGTGCACTCGGGTCTTGACAGATCCACGTGGCGCACGCCACACTCGGTTCATTAAACGGAATAGCTATTCCACAATACGGACTTTGAGTCCGACCCATCGAGCCCGAGAGGAACGACTTCATGACGGAGCTCTTCTGCAACGGTGGTGCGATGCGTGGCGGCAGCCTGCACCACAACGTCTCGTCCCACCCGTTCGTGGGGACGGTGCGCACCACCCCGAATTACCGCTTCTTCTCGGTACGGGACGAATTCCCGGCGCTGTTGCTCGATCACACTGCCGGCGCGGCCATCGAAGGCGAGCTCTACGACATTCCTCTCGACGACATCCGGACGGCGTTCCTGCCGGACGAACCGCCGGAGCTCGAGCTCACCGTGGTGGCGCTCGAGGACGGGCGCTCCGTCCTGGGCGTCGGCCTGCGGCCAGGGGTGCTCGATGCGCAACCGGACGAGCTGACCGACATCACCTATGCCGGCAGTTGGCGTCGCTACCGCGGACTACCGCAACCTCAGAACTGAAAGGCACCCTGCATGAACACTTTCGCTGACTCTCGGCTCCACTACACCGTCAACTGTTCCATTCTCTTCACCGATGTTCCGCTGCTCGATCGACCGCAGCGAGCCCGCGATGCCGGCTTCGATGCCGTCGAATTCTGGTGGCCGTTCACGAATCCGGTGCCGTCCGACGCCGATGTCACCGCGTTCGTGTCTTCCATCCGTGATGCCGGGGTGCAGCTGACTGGACTGAACTTCGCCGCCGGCGATATGCCCTCAGGCGATCGCGGGATTCTGTCCGATCCAGCGCAGAAGCAGGCGTTCCGCGACAACATCGACGCCACGGTCGGCATCGGCGAACAACTCGGCACCACAGCGTTCAACGCCCTCTACGGAAATCGCATCGACGGCGTCGACCCGCTCGACCAGGACGAGGTCGCGATCGAGAACCTGGCGGCAGCAGGGAAGGCCGCAGCGAGGATCGGTGCCGTCGTGCTGGTGGAACCCGTCAGCGGCGCGCCCGCCTACCCGATCAAGTCTGCTGCCGGTGCCGTCGCCACCATCCGCCGCGTCGCGCGTGAGCAGGACGTACACAACCTGCGTCTGCTTGCCGACCTGTACCACCTCGCCGTCAACGGAGACGACGTGCCCGCGGCGCTCGATGCCCACCACGATCTGATCGGGCACGTGCAGATCGCCGACTCACCGGGCCGCGGAGAACCGGGTACCGGCTCACTCGACCTCGGCGGACAACTCGCCGGCCTCGCCGAACGGGGTTACGACGGTTACGTCGGACTCGAATACAAAGCCACCCAGCCGGATCCGTTCGCGTGGCTCGAACTGGCCACCACTACCAAGTAGGGATTTCTCATGAGCACCATTGCATTCATCGGCCTCGGAATCATGGGCAGTCCCATGTCCGTTCATCTCGCCAAGGCGGGCCATCAGGTGGTCGGCTACAACCTGACCCCCGATCGCACAGGTCCTTTGGTCGAGGCGGGCGGCACCGCAGCCGATTCCATCGCCAAGGCCGTTCATGACGCGGACGTCATCGCGATCATGGTCCCCGATTCTCCGGATGTGCAGGAGGTTCTCGCCGGTGAGGGCGGGGTGTTCGACAATGCTCGACGCGACGCTCTGATCATCGACTTCTCCAGCATCCGTCCCGACGTCACCGCCACGTTGGCTGCCGACGCGATCTCACGCGGCTTCCGTATCCTCGATGCCCCGGTCTCCGGTGGCCAGGCCGGTGCCGAGAACGCGACCCTGTCGATCATGGTCGGTGGCAGCGCGGACGACTTCGCCACGGCCAAGCCGATTCTCGACGTCGTGGGCAAGACCGTCGCGCACGTGGGGCCCAGTGGCTCCGGGCAGACGGTCAAGGCAGCCAACCAGCTGATCGTGGCCGGCAACATTCAGGTGCTGGCCGAGGCGATCGCGTTCCTCGAGGCCTACGGCGTCGATCTGGCAGCGTCGGTCGAGGTTCTCGGCGGAGGCCTCGCCGGTTCGGCCGTGCTCAACCAGAAGGCGCAGAAGATGCTGGACCGCTCGTTCGAGCCCGGCTTCCGTATCGACCTGCACCACAAGGATCTCGGCATCGTCACCTCCGCTGCACGTGAAGCGGGCGTCGTGATCCCGATGGGCGCCGTGTTGGCGCAGCTGATGGCCTCCGCTCGCGCCAACGGCGATGGCGGACTCGATCATTCGGCGCTGTACCGCGGTGTCGCTCGGCTCTCGGGCTCCCCGATCTCGAGCAAGGACAACTGACATGGCCAAGATGCGCGCGGCCGATGCCGCGGTGAAGATTCTCGAACTCGAAGGTGCAACAACGGCATTCGGTCTGCCCGGTGCCGCGATCAACCCGTTCTACGCGGCGATGCGCAACCACGGGGGCATCCGCCACGTGCTGGCCCGCCACGTCGAAGGTGCCTCGCACATGGCCGAGGGATTCACCCGGGCTGCTCCGGGCAACATCGGCATCTGTATCGGAACCTCCGGCCCGGCCGGCACCGACATGATCACCGGGCTGTATTCGGCCATGGCCGACTCGATTCCGATCCTCGCCATCACCGGCCAGGCCCCGGTCGCGAGGTTGCACAAGGAAGACTTCCAGGCCGTCGACATCGCGTCGATCGCCGCACCGGTGACCAAGATGGCGATGACGGTGCTCGAACCGGCCCAGGTTCCCGGTGCCTTCGCGCAGGCGTTCCACCTGATGCGCTCAGGACGGCCCGGACCGGTGCTGATCGATCTGCCCATCGACGTGCAGCTGGCCGAGATCGACTTCGATCCCGACACCTACCAGTCGCTGCCCGTGCACAAGCCCGTTGCCTCGCGCGCTCAGGCAGAGAAGGCCATCGACATGCTCCTGGCTGCGGAGCGCCCGTTGATCGTGGCCGGCGGCGGAATCATCAACGCCGACGCCTCCGACCTGCTCGTCCAGCTCGCTGAGATTCTCGACGTTCCGGTCATCCCGACCCTGATGGGCTGGGGCACAATCCCCGACGATCACCGTCTCGCGGCAGGCATGGTCGGCTTGCAGACCGCGCACCGGTACGGCAACGCGACGATGTTGGCCTCGGACTTCGTCCTCGGCATCGGAAACCGTTGGGCCAACCGGCATACCGGCGGGTTGGAGACCTACCGCAAGGGACGCAAGTTCGTCCACGTCGACATCGAGCCGACCCAGATCGGACGTGTCTTCGCGCCGGACTACGGCATCATCTCCGACGCCAAGGCGGCCCTCGAGCAGTTCGTCGCCGTCGCCGAGGAGCGCCGGGCAGCAGGCACGCTGCGTGATCTGTCGGGCTGGGTCGAGGACTGCGCGACGCGTAAGCGGACGATGCATCGGCGCACGCACTTCGACAACGTGCCGATCAAACCGCAGCGCGTGTACGAGGAGATGAACAAGGTCTTCGACCGCGACACCCGCTACATCAGCACCATCGGACTCTCGCAGATCGCGGGCGGGCAGTTCCTGCACGTCTACTCTCCCCGCAACTGGATCAACTGCGGTCAGGCCGGCCCACTGGGCTGGACCATTCCCGCGGCACTGGGAGCGGTGGCTGCCGATCCGTCGGCGAATGTCGTTGCACTGTCCGGTGATTACGACTTCCAGTTCATGATCGAGGAGTTGGCCGTCGGTGCGCAGTTCAATCTGCCGTACGTGCATGTGGTGGTGAACAACTCGTACCTCGGGCTGATCCGGCAGGCGCAGCGCGCATTCGACATGGATTTCTGTGTGCAGCTCGGATTCGACAACATCAACCACCAGGAGACCTTGGACGCTCAGCCAGGTATCCCCAAGGGCTATGGCGTCGACCACGTGCAGGTGGCAGAAGGGCTGGGCTGCAAAGCGCTTCGAGTCACCGAGCCCGACCTCATCGGCGAGACGTTGGTGCGGGCCAGGACGCTGGCGAACGAGCACAAGGTCCCCGTCGTGGTGGAGATCATCCTCGAGCGGGTCACCAATATCTCGATGGGGACCGAGATCGACAACGTCGGCGAGTTCGAGGAACTGGCCAACACGTCGGCCGACGCCCCCACTGCGCTGCTCCTGCTGGACTAGAGATGACGCGGATTCTGCTCGCTCCCGACAAGTTCAAGGGCTCGCTGTCGGCAGCGGAGGTCGCGCAGGCGCTGGCCGAGGGAATGCTCTCGGTCGACTCGTCGCTCGAGACGGTATGCCTACCCGTCGCCGACGGCGGTGACGGCACCGTCGATGCTGCCGTCACCGCCGGGTGGGATCGGATCGCAGTGACCTGCACGGGACCGACCGGTGAGCCGGTCGATACGTCCTACGCCCGTCGTGGTGATACTGCCGTCGTCGAACTGGCGTCGGCGGTGGGGCTCGAGCTGCTGCCGAGTGGACAGCCGGATGCGCTGGGGGCCAGTACGTTCGGTCTCGGTACCGTCATCGGGCACGCTCTGGAGGCAGGTGCGCGGCGTCTCGTCGTCGGACTCGGGGGCAGCGCATCCACCGACGGCGGCGCAGGAATGCTCAGCGCGCTGGGTGCCCGCATCCTCGATGCCGACGGCAACGACGTTGCGCTCGGCGGTGGTCCGCTGCGGGGCGCAGTCCACCTCGATCTGAGTGGCCTGTTGCCGTCGGCTCGGAATGCGGTGTTGGAGCTGGCTTGCGACGTCGACAATCCGTTGCTCGGTGTTACCGGAGCCGCGGCTGTCTACGGCCCACAGAAGTGTGCAGGACCGCAGGAGTTGCTGTATCTGGAACACGGGATGCGGCAGTGGGCGCATTTGGTGCGCAACGCAATCGGCCGTGACCTCAGCGGCCTGGCGGGCACCGGGGCAGCCGGCGGAACCGCCTTCGGTGCCATGGCCGTACTCGGTGCTGCGGCCAAGCCGGGGATCGAGACCGTGCTCGAGCTGATCGACTTCGGCAGCGCTCTGGCGTCGGCCGATCTGGTCGTCACCGGCGAGGGCTCGCTGGACGAGCAGAGCCTGCACGGCAAGGCACCGATCGGAGTCGCTCATGCAGCGCGCGCGGCGGGGGTCCCGGTGATCACCGTGGCGGGACGCAGCGTCGTCGGCTTGGATCGATTGCGCCCCTACGGAATCACCGCCTCCTATGCGCTGACCGACCTGGAGCCGGACCCGCAGATCTCCATGCGAGACGCGGTTCGGTTGTTGCACGAGGTAGGTCGAACGTTGGCCACCACACACATTTTGGAAGGAACTTCATGACCGGAACCGATTTCACCACGCTGACCGACCTTGCTTCTCGGGCGCTCGGCGGCAGCGTCTCCGCAGCGAACGACGAGCTGTTCGCCCAGCGCGAGAACTTGATCAAGCCGGACGCTCCGCTGTTCGATCCCGCGGACTTCGGGCACAAGGGAAAGGTGTACGACGGCTGGGAGACTCGGCGTCGCCGCGACGAAGGCGGTCACGACTGGGCGATCGTGCGACTGGGTGCACCGGGCATCGTGCACGGCGTCGTGGTCGACACCGCACACTTCACCGGCAACTACCCGCCGTTCGTCTCCGTCGAAGCGGCGTCGATCGAGGGCTACCCGTCCATCGAGGACGTACAGAATGCGGAATGGCACAGCATTGTCGACAAGTCCCCCGCAGTCGGTGACACTGCGAACATGTATGCGGTGTCCGATCGGCACCGGTGGACGCATGTGCGGCTCTCGATCTACCCCGACGGCGGCGTGGCCCGGTTCCGTGTGCACGGTCAGGTGGTGCAGGATCCGCGGTTCCTCGCCGGTACCGTCGATCTGCTCGCCGCCGAGAACGGAGCTCGGCTCACCGACTGCTCCGACGCGTTCTACTCCTCCCCGGCCAACATCATCCTGCCCGGGCGGGCTCGCAACATGGGCGAAGGCTGGGAAAACTCGCGACGACGGAACGGCGGCAACGACTTCGCGATCTTCGCCCTCGCTTCACCCGGTGCTCCGCGGCACGTGGAGGTCGACACCAGCTACTACGTCGGCAACGCACCGGGTTGGATTCGACTCAGCGCCATCGATTCTCGTCGCCGACACATCACGGACCCGACGGCATGGAACGAGATTCTGCCCCGTACCGCCGTTCAGCCGGATACGCGTCATCGCTTCCTGTTGAACGAGGCCGATGCGTACACGCACCTGCGACTGGACGTGTACCCCGACGGAGGACTGTCCCGATTGAGATTGTTCGGTGAACTCGACGCCGAGGCTCTCGATGCGGCTGATGTGGCGTGGAAGTCGTCCGAGCTCCAGAGTGTTTCCAGTGCAGTCTGATTCGATCGATCTGGTCGTTCGCGCTTCGCGGGCGGTGATCGGGGGCCGTGAGGTCGCCGCTTCGGTCTCGGTGGTGGACGGCCGGATCGTGGCGATCGACTCCTATGATGCTGGTGGTGCGGTGCTCGCCGGCATCGTGGTCGAGCTCGGGCCAGACGAGGTGCTGCTGCCGGGACTGGTCGATACCCACGTACACGTCAACGAGCCGGGGCGCACCGAGTGGGAAGGGTTCGCCAGCGCCACCCGGGCTGCCGCGGCTGGTGGCATCACCACCATCGTCGACATGCCGCTCAACAGCATCCCGCCGACGGTCGACGTTGCAGCTCTGGAAATCAAGCGGCGGGTGGCCGCGGATCAGTCGGTGGTCAATGTCGGATTCTGGGGCGGGGCCGTGCCTGGAAACCTCGAGCAGCTCCGGCCATTGCATGATGCGGGTGTCTTCGGATTCAAGTGCTTCCTGCTGGCGTCGGGGGTGGACGAGTTTCCGCCGCTGACGATCCCGGAACTGGAGAAGGCGCTCATCGAGATCGCGTCGTTCGACGGACTGATGATCGTGCACGCGGAGAACGCCGAGGTCATCGCTGAGGCACCGGCGGCGGTGGGCCGCGAGTACTCGGGATTCCTGGAATCGCGTCCGCGTGCCGCCGAGAACCGGGCCATCGAGCAGGTGATCGAGCTGTCTCGGCGGACGGGGTGTCGGGTGCACATTCTGCACCTGTCGAGCGCGGATGCGTTGCCGATGATTGCGGCGGCCAAGCGGGACGGTGTTCGGGTGACGGTCGAAACCTGTCCGCACTATCTGTGTTTCGACGCCGAGGAAGTGCCTGCGGGCGCGACGCAGTTCAAGTGCTGCCCGCCGATCCGCGAGGCCGGCAATCGCGAGTTGTTGTGGCAGGGCTTGGCTGACGGCACGATCGACACCATTGTCACCGATCACTCGCCCTGTACGCCCGACCTGAAGCGTTTCGATACCGGGGACTTCGGCGATGCGTGGGGTGGCATTGCGTCGCTGCAGGTGTCACTTGCAGCGGTGTGGACCGAGGCGCGTTCTCGCGGCTTCGCACTGCCCGACATCGTGCGGTGGATGGCCACCAACACCGCCGACCAGGTGGGCATGAAAGATCGGGGGCGCATCGAAATCGGTGGTGCCGCAGATCTCGTGGTGTTCGCGCCGGATGAGAAGTTCACCGTCGACGTCGCGCAGCTGTACCACCGTAACCCGGTGACTGCGTACGACCGACTGGGCCTATCGGGTGTGGTGCGACGGTCATGGATCGCGGGCTCGGAGTCGTCGACCGGACAGTTGTTGCGCCGCCAGCGCTGACCTTCTAGAACGGTGGCTTCGTGTCCTCGTGGCTTCCGGTCTCGTGGTTGTCGGGTGGGTTGGGGTAGGCGATGTGGCCGGATCGTTTCGGTCTTGTGGGGATGTGTGGTCTGAGGTCGTTGCCGAGGATGGGTACGGCTGTTGCGTTGGTGGGCAGGGTGATTCGGGTGGTCTTGGAGGTGGAGGTCCAGAGGATGGCTCCGCCGGGGAGCATGACTGCTGTCCAGTAGCCGGCGGTTTTGACGGTGTGGTGGTAGTCGCAGAGGCATTGGAGGTTGTTGACGGTGGTCCAGCCGCCGCCGCGAGGGTTGGCGTGGTCGAACGGGGTGATGTGGTCGAGTTGGCAGCGTGCGGCGGGTCGGTGGCAGCCGGGGAAGCGGCAGTGTTTGTCGCGTAGTCGGACGGCCGCGGTGGTGAGGGCGTCGGGTCGGTAGATCAGGGCGCGGTCGGTGAGTGGGTCGCGGGGTACCGATTTTCCGAGGGTGGGGTCTGCGGCGATGGCGGCTTCGAGCGCTGCGGCGAGGGAGGCGTTGCCGAGGTAGAGGCCTGAGGGTGTGCGGTTTGCGGGTGTGTGGCCTGTGGGGGTCGTTCGGTTGTCCAGCCGGATCGAGGAGGGCAGGTCGAGGGCAGAGCTGTGCCGTGTGCCCCGGCCGACGGGTGTGTGGGTGCAGAACAGGGCTGCGGCGGAGGTCAGTGATGCCAGGCGACGCTGGCGTGGATTGTCGCTGGCGGCAGCGGCAACGTCAGTGGCAGTGGAGCCTGTTCTCGGTTCCGGGCCTTGGGCTGATGTCGCCCCGGATGTTGTGGATCCGGATGCCGTTGTGGAAGAACCTGATTCGGATTGTTTCGGAGCAGGATCAGGTGCCGGCGATATCGGGTCCGCAGGTGACTGCAACGCCGGTGCCGGGTCCGATGCAGGTCTCTCGGGGCCGGTTGCCGAGGTCGGCTGTGTTGGAGGGGCGTTCGCTGGTGCCGGGGCACTGGTTGCTGCGTGCTTGCGGACTGGGTCGGCGGTAGCTGCTGACGGGTCGGTCGCAGGTGCGGGTGTGGACTCGTTGTTCTCCTCGGCATCGCCGCTCTCGCCGGTCTCGCCAGTCTCTTCGGCATCGCCGGTCTCGTCGACCTCATCTGCCGGTGCCGGTGCTGCCGGTGCTGCTGGTTCCGGTGTCGGTGTCGAGGTGTTTGCTGGGACTGGATCTTGAGCTGGGGCCGGTGCAGGTGAGCTGGCCGGGGTCGGTTCGGTCGAGGAATCTGTCGCCGCCCTCGAGTTCGCATCCAACCCAGTTCCCTCATCGGCATCCGCAGCCGAGTCTGCAGGCAAGCCCATGCCCGAGCCCGTGTCGTTGTCTTCGTCCGTCGCTGTTCCCGTCTCGGGTTCTGTTGCAGCCGATGCCGTCTCGCTGTCCGGGCGTCGTTCCCATTCCCCGGTCTCTGGGTTCTGCACTGCGAGTCCGAGTTTCTCGGCGAGGGTCACTGCTTCGGTGAGCAGGATCTGCCACTGACTGTTGCGTGCCAACTCTCGCGCGAGATCCGGGTCGATGGAACCGTGCCCGGCGAGGTAGGCGGGGTTGGCCAACAACCCGATGAGGGTGGCGATGTCGACGGTGATCATCGTGAGCGGAACCCGCCGATCCGGCAGCACTGCCTCGGTTTTGGGGCAGTCGGTGCGTTGGCACAGGCATGCCAGTCGGGGTTCGCCGTGCATGCGGGCCATGAATGCATCGCACAGTCGTTCTTTCTTCCCGCGCGGATCTTTCGGGCAGAGAGTATCGGCCATCTCCTCGAGCAGCTGCCATGCGGCGGCGGCCTCGGGTGCGGTCAACTCGGCTCGGATACGGGCGAGTTCGCCGGCGGGACTGTAGGTGACGGTCCGGAACTTCTTCGCGAACTCCCGCAACGCCGCGGCTTCCTCCGGTGCGACGCGCAGCAGGATGTCCCAGATCGCCTGCTCGAGCGGGCCCGGGGACGACCTCCGCGCCGCCTCGACCACCTCGGCTTCGACCGACCTGACGATGTCGTCGGAAAGGTTGTCGAGGATCCGACATACCGTCCGCACGCGGGGAAGGTCGATCTCACCTGCCTCGAACGCGGTCTTCACCAGCGGCATCCGCGTGTGCAGGGCAACGCCGACGGACACATACGCTTCGGCGACGGTCGCCGAGCAGCCCAACGCCACTGCCATTTCGGTGCGCCCGTACCGGCTGTAATGCTTGTGCTTGATGTCGCGGGTGATCCAGTCGCAATGCACGCGATAGCAGGCGGTGATCTTGCGGGCCGCCTGCCGATTCTCCTCACGCGCGGCAGCGGTCAACGCCTCCAATGACACAGTCGGGACTGCACCCATTTTTTCACCCCCCGGTGAGCAAGAAACGAACGCGTGTTCGAATACGAGAATGGTATCTCGACCTACCGACAGAAACGTAAATACATTGGCTCGGGCGCTCTGAGCATGGGCAACAGGAGGAACTGCTGCTCGGTGCGCCCGCGAGCTCGGCGGCATTGCGAGTTCCGCGCGAATCATGTTCACCTGTATCAGTGGTGGTACGTTCCGAGCGATTTCCGCTGAAGACGCGGAAGCCGACCGCATGTTTGTCGAGTGTCGGTGGCATCATCGCGGCGTGCTTCCAGCGTGGAGGTTGTGACAGTGAACGATCAAAAGATTCCGCCCGGATCTGATCGACCGCAACGAGAGTCCCCATTCTTGTTGGCTCTCGGCATGGCGGTGATCATGACATGGGCTTCGGCGTCGACAGCGACGCTGATCTACGCGCTCCTCGGCAGAACCGGATACCCACTGTCGGTTCTACTGCTCGTGGTACCGCTGGTCCCGTTCTATGCGTGGGTGATGCGTAAGGAGAAGGCACTGCAAGCCGGACCGAATTGGGATCGGCAGAAGGACAAGTTCTTGGCGGTGGTCATCTTCCCGGTTGTGGTTGTGGCCGTCATGCTGGCTGTGCTCGCACCGGTTCCGGTCCTGACGAACGCGCTTCCCACTGGAGGGGCGTTCGGTGCGACCGTTGCCTCGGCGGTCGTGATCGTCATCGCGATCATCGCGCGTGGTCAATGGCGCTCACGACGCGAGCACTAGTTCGAGATTTCGCCGGGCACTTCTACGTTGCTCACACCACGAAAGGTCGAATCGCAACAGGCGTACGGTCGCAAGGGCCCGATTCCTCGACTCGAAATGGACTCCAGTGCCCAGTTCGCATGTGCAGATTCCCATGACCGACGGCGCGGCGGACGCGTTCGTCACCTACCCTGACGGCGATGGGCCGCATCCCGCAGTCCTGCTCTACATGGACATATTCGGCGTGCGACCAGTGTTGGAGGCCATGGCCCGCGAACTGGCCGAGCACGGTTACTACGTGCTGGTCCCCAACCTCTTCTACCGACACGGACCAGCACCGGTGGTCGAGCTACCCGAGCTCATCGACAGCGAGTCACGCCCGGCGCTCGTGGAGAAGCTGATGCCGCTGTTGGCCGAGCACACCGCTGACCGAGCCCGCGCCGACGCCGAGGACTATCTTGCATTTCTCGACGAACAGCCGGCAGTGGACGCCGGAAAGGTAGCAGTGGTCGGCTACTGCATGGGCGGAGTCCTGGCGATCCGCACGGCAGCCGCATTCCCCGAACGAGTCAGCGCTGCTGCAAGCTTCCATCCGGGGAAGCTCGTGACCGACGAGCCGGGCAGTCCCCATCGGTTACTCCTTGACGTTGCGGCTACGTCGGATCGTTCCGCAGGCTCCACTCTTGCCGCTGTCCACATCGGCCACGCTGATGGCGATATGACGCCCGAGGCCCTCGACGAGCTCGACGGAGCCCTCGACGCGGCTGGACTCGAGTACACCTCCGAGGTCTATCCCGGTGCTGTACACGGATTTACGATGGCCGACACCACCGCATTCGATGCAGCTGCACTGCAACGGCATTGGGATCGTCTGTTGCCTTTGCTCGAACGCACGATACGTGTGGGCTGAGTCGGGCCGATACTTACGCGTACTTCGCATCCCCCGCCGCCCCGTCGTGGTGGATCGGACCCGCTGTATGTGTCAGTGGCAGAGCGCTACCCCCGCGTCGCACTGCGACGAATTCCGCCGCGATGGCCAGCGCGGTTTCCTCCGGAGTTCTTGCCCCCAGGTCCAGGCCGATCGGCGACTTCAAGCGTGCGAGCTCGTGCTCTGTCAGACCCACCTCACGCAACCGGGCCGCGCGGTCGTCGTGAGTCCTGCGTGATCCCATGGCTCCGACGAACGCAACGGGCAGTCGCAGGGCCACCTCGAGCAGCGGCACATCGAACTTGGCATCATGCGTCAGCACGCAGATCACCGTCCGGGCATCGATCATGGTTCGCGCCAGGTAGCTGTGCGGCCATTCGGTGACTACCTCGTCGGCGTCGGGAAACCGTGCAGCAGTTGCGAATACCTGCCGCGCGTCACAGACCGTCACGTGATACCCGAGGAACTTGCCCACGCGGGCGAGTGCGCCTGCATAGTCGATTGCCCCGAAGATCAGCAGCCGCGGGGCAGTGGCGTAGGACTGTACGAACACGTCGAGATCCGGCCGGCACCGCACCGACCGAACGCCGGTGCCCCCGGAGTCCAACATCGCCAGCGCCTCACCGACGACAACCGCGTCGACGTCGGAAAAGCCGGTCGTTCCCATGATCGCCGAGGAGGACACTGCAAGCGATTCCCCTGACCCGGAGAGCATCGTGACCGTGGCCACCGCAGCGTCCGACGCGATGGCCGCGAGCACGGCACGCGGAGGCCCTAGGCGGACGAACACCTCGATCACTCCCCCGCAGGTCAAGCCGACCGCGAAAGCGTCGACGTCGCTGTAGCCGAACGACTCTCGCTTGGACTCACCGGTCTCGAGAACCTCGCGGCACAGCTCGTACACGGCGCCTTCGACGCAGCCACCGGAGACGCTGCCCACTGCTTCACCGTCGGCGCAGACCGCCATCGCGGCACCCGGAAGCCTTGGGGCACTTCCGGATACCGTGATGACAGTCGCTACCGCATAGGGAATGCCAGCGCGGTCCCAGGCGGACAGGCGATCGACGATCTCTTTCACGTTACGAGATTCCCAACGCTTCTTCGATCGGGTGCAGGGCGAAGTAGACCAAGAATATACCCGACATCAGATACAGCAGCCAATGCGTCTGGCGTGCTTTGCCTTTGGCCAGACGAACGAGGGTGTACGAGATGACACCTGCCGCGACTCCCACGGTGATCGAGTACGTGAACGGCATCAGCACGATGGTCAGGAAGGCGGGGATCGCGATTTCGGTGTTCTCCCAATCGATCTTGCGTACGTGCGTCATCATCAGCGCGCCCACCAGGACCAGGGCCGGCGCAGCTGCACCGACGGGAACCACCCCGGCCAACGGAGTGAAGAAGATCAAGCTGGTCAGCAACCCGCCTGTGACGACGCTGGCGAGACCGGTTCGGGCTCCTTCGGTGACGCCGGCCGCAGATTCCACGACGGCGGTGTTGGCGGAGCCGTTGATCGCACCTCCGACGATGGCACCGATGCCGTCGACGGTGAGGATGCGGCTCAGTCCGGGCATCCTGCCTTGCTTGTCGACCAGGCCAGCTTCCTCGCCGACTCCGAGGATGGTGCCCATGGCGTCGAAGAAGCCCGACAACACCAGTGTGAACAGGACAACCGATGCCGTGACGATTCCGGCTCGGGCGAAGCCGCCGAACAGGTCGACGTTGAACAGTAGGTCGAATTGTGGTGTGGCGACGATGGAGTCGGGCACCTTCGGTACCACCGGGCCCCACGCCTCCGGCTCGATATCGAACACCGAGTTCAGGATGATGGCCAGATTGGTGGCCACGAAGATGCCGATCAGCATCGCGCCCGGCACCTTCCGAACGAACAGCATGATCATCAGGATGAGCCCGACGCAGAACACGAACACCGGCCAGCCGGCGAGCTTGCCGAACGTGCCGAGGGTGACGGCGGTTGCTGCTGACTCGTGGTGCCCGACGAACCCGGCGTCGACCAGACCGATGAGCGCGATGAATGCACCGATCCCGACGCCGATCGCCTGCTTGAGCACCAGCGGTATGGCATCCATGATGAGTTGCCGAATGCCGGTGAGGGCGAAGACGACGATGACGACGCCCTCGAGAACCACCAGACCCATCGCCTGCGGCCAGGTCATGTACGGGGCCGCCTGGAACACCACGATCGGCGTCACCCCGAGGCCGGCTGCCATCGCGAGGGGCGCGTTTCCGACGACCCCCATCAGGATGGTCGTCAGCCCGGCGGACAGTGCCACCATGGTCGACAACTGAGCCGGATCGAGCGTGGCACCGGTGACATCGCGTGCATCACCGATGATCAGAGGGATCAGAACGATCAGGTAGGCCATGGCCACGAATGTGGTGACACCACCACGAATTTCGCGTGACAGCGTCGAACCGCGGCCGGTGATGTCGAAGAACTTGTCGATCTGGGATCGACCTCGTCCGCTTTGGCGAGTGCTGGATGTGTCTACGTCGGTCATGATCGGCCCTCCCAGGGCGTGATCAACCTCGTCGAGCGTCGGGCCGGGCCGACATGCCGGGGGAGTTGGCGTCGGTACGGTTGTGCCGGAGAAGGTTTCGTCGAATGGGGATGAAACTCGGATCAGCTGTTGATGATGTGTTCGGGTCGAACGGGTACGCGGGTCAGCGCGAGTCCGGTGGCGTTGCGGATGGCTGCGACGACGGCGGGCGTCGACGAGAGGGTGGGTGGCTCGCCGGCACCGCGAAGGCCGTACGGTGCCAGGGGATCCGGGTTCTCGAGGATGTCCAGCTTCATGGGCGGCATGTCGAGAATGGTCGGAATCAGATAGTCGGTGAACGACGGGTTCTTCACCAGACCGTCCACGACGACGATTTCTTCCATCACCGCGAGGCCGAGGCCCTGGGCTGTGCCGCCGTGGATCTGGCCTTCGAGTGAAAGCCGGTTGAGGATCTTGCCGACGTCCTGCACGGCCGCCATCTCGACGACCTTGACGAGTCCGAGTTCGACGTCGACGTCCACCACTGCGCGATGGACACACAGGGCGAGCTGGGTGTGGCTCGCGCCCTGTCCGGTGACCGGATCCATTCCGCTGGTGGGGCGATGGTGGAATTCACGCGTCTGCTCGATGACGCGATCGCCGAGCACGTCCTCGATCGTGGCCAGCACGCCGTCGGTGGCCGAGACGATCTTGCCGCCGTCGAGGCTGAGGTCGGCCACCGCGCGGCCCAGGTACAGGCCGGCCAGGACGAACACCGCCTCGCGCACGGCCTCGCACGCGGTCTTCACTGCGCCACCGGTCATGTACGACTGGCGCGACGCGGACGAAGAGCCGGCATTGCCGACCCTGGTGTCGGCGGGATGGATGACGACCTTGGTGACGCCGAGTTCGGTGCGCGCGATCTGCGCCTCCAACGTCACCAGTCCCTGGCCCACTTCGGCAGCAGCCGTGTGCACCAATGCCGTTGCTTCGCCGCCGATCACCTCCAGCCGGACGCGAGCAGTGGAGTAGTCGTCGTAGTTCTCGGAGAAGCAGATGTTCTTGATGCCGACGCCGTATCCGATCCCACGTACGACGCCTTCGCCGTGGGTGGTCTGCGATGCCCCACCCGGCAGATTTCGAATGTCCGACGCGTCCAGCGGGGCAGGCAGTTCCATCGCTTCGGCTCGGGCGAGCATCTCGGCCAGTGGGGCAGGGGCTTCGATGACCTGGCCGGTCGCGAGGATGGAACCTTGGCTGACGGCGTTGATCTGGCGGATTGCCACCGGTCCGATACCGCAGGCCTCGCCGAGCTTGTCCATCATCGACTCGTATGCGAAACATGCTTGCACTGCGCCGAATCCACGCATCGCACCGCACGGTGGATTGTTGGTGTACACCCCGTACGCGTCGATCTCGATGTTGGGGATGACGTACGGTCCGACACCGAGCGAGGCCGCGTTGCCGACCACGTTGAGAGTGGCCGAGGTGTACGCACCGCCGTCGAGGATGATCTCGACATCGGCGAACACGAGCTTGCCGTCCCTGGTGGCACCGTACTCGTAGTGCATCTGTGCGGGGTGGCGGTGTACGTGGCCGAAGAACGACTCGTACCGGTTGTAGACGATCTTGACCGGCTTGCCGGTGTGCATGGCGAGCATCGCCGCGTGGATCTGCATCGACAGGTCCTCACGGCCACCGAATGCACCGCCGACGCCGGCCAGCGTCATTCGGATCTTCTCCTCGGGCAGGCCGAGACACGGCCCGATCTGCGCCAGATCGTTGTGCATCCACTGGGTCGCGACATAGAGATCCACGCCGCCGTCCTCGGCGGGAACGGCCAAGCCGGACTCGGGTCCGAGGAACGCTTGATCCTGGATGCCGACGGCGAAGTCGCTGCTGACGATGACATCCGCGGCGGCCCGTGCGGCGGCGACGTTGCCGACGCGCACCGGCTGATGTCGCGCCACTCCGCCGCGTTCCTGCACCTTCGGGTAGTCCGGATCCAGGGCTGCGCGTCGGGCATCGGTGAGAGGCTCGAGCACGTCGTAGACCACGACGATCTTTTCCATTGCGCGCCGCGCGGTTTCGGGATGATCGGCTGCGATCAACGCGATCGGTTCGCCCTCGTGCCGCACCTCGTCGAAGGCCAGCACGGGCTGATCCCACGTGTGGTCGAGTCCGAAGCACTTGCGCCCCGGTACGTCCTCGTGGGTGAGTACCGCCTCGACGCCGGGAGTTGCCAGCGCCTTCGAGATGTCGACAGAGACGATCTTCGCGCGGGGGTGCGGGCTACGAAGGGTTGCGCCCCAGAGCATCCCGTCGATGAACAGATCCGATGAGTAGGCGAACTCGCCCTTGACCTTCAGCGTGCCGTCGGGTCGCAGCGGGCTGTCGCCGACGCGACCGCGACCCGGGGCGGGGATGTCGGCGGGGGCTTGCCGGGGTGTGGTGGTCGGGGCGCTCACAGCACGTCCTCCGCGAGTTTCATCAGGCGACGGTGCGCATCGGCTCCGGCGCGGCCTATTTCGTCCTGCGGTGCGCTGGTCAGGACATCGTTCTCGACGATCGTCCGGCCTCCCACCATCAAGCGCGCGAGCGGTGGTGTCTGCCCGTACGCGAACGCGACGACCGGGTCGTCCACCGCCGAGTAGAACCCGTCGGTGCGCCAGATCGCGATGTCGGCCAGTTTGCCGACCTCGAGCGAACCGATCTCGCTCTGTCGGCCCAGTACCGTTGCGCCGCCCAGTGTTCCGATCTCGAGTGCCTGACGCGCGGTCAGTGCTGTCGGTCCGTACTTGGCCCGCTGCATGTACATGGCCTGACGGACCTCGCCTGCCAGGGGCACCATTTCGGCCGAGGCGGAACCGTCGACCCCCAGGCCGACGGGTGCGCCGGCGGCGAGCAGGTCCGAGATGCGGGCGATCCCCGCGCCGAGCCGAGCATTGGAGCTCGGGCAGTGGGCGGTCCCGGTCCCGGTGGCCGCCATCTTCGCGATGTCGGAATCGTGCAGGTGCACTGCGTGGGCGAACCACACGTCGTCGCCCAACCAGCCGACCTGCTCCATGTATTCGACCGGGGTGCAGTTCATCTGAGCGAGGCAGTGCTCCTCTTCGTCGAGGGTCTCGGCCAGATGCGTATGCAGCCGAACGCCTTTGGCGCGGGCAAGCCCCGCGGACTCCACGAGTAGCTCTTTACTGATCGAGAACGGTGAGCAGGGCGCGACCGCGATGCGGAGCATGGAACCGAATGAGGCGTCGTGGTAGGTGTCGATGGCCTCCGCGGTGGCCGTGAGGATGTCGTCGAGTGATTCGACCACCTCGTCCGGTGGCAGGCCGCCGTCGGACACACCCCGGTCCATCGAGCCTCGGCACGGCTGGAAGCGGACTCCGATGCGCTGCGCCGCGTCGATCTCGGCGGCGAACAGATCGCCTCGGCCCTGGGGGAAGATGTAGTGATGATCGGTGCTGGTGGTGCATCCCGACTTCGCCAGCCATCCGAGCCCGGCTGCGGCAGCACCGCCGACGACCTCGGCATCCATCTTGGACCACGGCTTGTACAGCGCGACAAGCCATTCGAAGAGAGTGTTGTCCTTGGCGAGGCCCTGGGAGGCCCACTGGTAGAGGTGGTGGTGTGTGTTCACCAAGCCCGGGGTGACCAGGCAACCGGAGGCGTCGATGGTCTCGGTGCCGGGGATGATCGGGGCGGGGCCCGATCCGATGGCGGTGATCATCGTGCCCTCGACGACGAGGTAGCCGTCGGGGATTTCGTCGCCGACGATGGGCGCGATGTAGGCACCCGAGATGACAGTGGTCATTTGGCTTCGGCCTTTCGAGTTGCTGCAAGCCGCACGGCGTCCAGGATCTTCTCGTATCCGGTGCAGCGGCAGAGGTTTCCGGCAAGTGATTCACGGATCTCGACGTCCGACGGATTGGGAACGCGCTCGATCAGATCGTGTGTTTGCACCACGAGCCCGGGGGTGCAGAAGCCGCATTGGACGGCTCCGCATTCGACGAACGCCTCCTGCATCGGATCGAGCTTGTCGCCGTCGGCGAGGCCTTCGACGGTACGGATCTCGCGGCCCTCGACCTGACCGGCGGCCACCAGGCAGGCACATGCGGGGACGCCGTCGAGATAGACGGTGCACGAACCGCATTCACCTTGTTCACACGCGTTCTTGGATCCGGGGAGTCCCATGCGTTCACGCAGCAGGTAGAGCAGACTCTCGCCCTCCCAGACGTCGTCGGCTTCCATGTCTTTTCCGTTGATGGTGCAGTTGACTCGCATGTTCAGGCCACCTTCCGTGCGGCTGTGAGGTCTCGCCATGCCCAGCCCAGTGTTCGCCGGGCCATCACGGACAGGGCGTGCTTGCGGTAATCGGCAGTGCCTCGTACGTCGTCGATGGGACTTGCTGCCGCACTGACCAATCGGCCGAATTCCTCCGATACCCGCGGATCGAGGGCACCGTCCCACTCGAGTTCGGCCGCGAGGTAGTTCTCGGCATCGTAAGCCCGGCGCGGCGTCGGCGCAGCGGAGCCGAGTCCGGTACCCACGCGACCCTCCTGCGGAAACAGTGCGATCGAGAACGAGCAGACGGCGATGACCATCGCGTTGCGGGTGCCGATCTTGGAGAAGTACTGCGGTCCCGCTGCCGGCGCTACGTGAAAGGCGCGGATGAGTTCGTCGGGCAGGCAGGAATTGCGCTTGACGCCGAGGTAGAACTCGGTGGCGGGGATCATGCGTACTCCGCGCTCGGCCGATTCGACCTCGACGGTCGCGCCCGCCGCGAGCAGAGGCGCGTGCAGATCGCCTGCTGGCGACGCGCCGCCGAGGTTGCCGCCGACGGTCCCGCGATTGCGGATCTGCGGTGAACCGACGGTGCGGGACGCCTGGGAGATGCCGGGGAGCATGTTTCCGAGCTCGGCGATGATGCGGACGTACGGCACGCCTGCGCCGACCCGCAGCGTCCCGTCGGGAAGGCGCTCCCACTCGGTGAGTTCGGTGATCGGGTTCAGATCCAGCAGTGCGCCCGGCCGGTGCAGGTCGAAGTTCATCTCGACCATGACGTCGGTGCCGCCCTGGATGGGCACCACGTCGACGTCGTCGGCCTTCGCGGCCAACGCGTCGCCCCAGGTCTGTGGTCGTAGAAATTCCATCGTGCTGCTCTCCGCTCACGTGTCTTTCGGTCGTGTTCACCCAGTACAGCCGCCGGAGGCCACGCGAACGAGAGACAGGAACGACGAAGTATGACGCCGATCACAGTGTAGGTTTTGGAGGATCATACGAAGAGGAGGTCGATGCACCGTGAGACTGCGTGATCTGGCCGATCTCCCCGACCTGAAACTGCAGCCGATCGTCACTCCCGAGCACTTCGATCCGACCATCCGATGGGTCGTGACCACCGACATGCTCGATCCGAGTCGATACCTCAGCGGCGGAGAGCTGGTGCTGACCGGTCTGATGTGGCGGACGGGCCCCGAGGACTCGAGGACGTTCGTCCGGGCGGTGTCCAAGTCCGGAATCTCGGCGCTGGCGGCATCCGACGACGGCGTGGTGCCCGACGACCTGGTCGACGCCTGCCTCGAGCACGGCCTGCCGCTCTTTCGGGTGCCTGCCGACATCGCTTTCGCCACGGTGACCGAGAGCGTGGTCCGGCAACTGTCGACGGCCCGGGCCTCGGACCTGAGCCTGGTGCTCGATCGGCATCGACGCCTGGTGGCGAGCGCGGGGCCCGGTGGGGGTCTCGGTCCGCTGCTGGAGATGGTCAGCTCCGATCTGGGGATGAACTGCTGGGTGGTCACCTCATCGGGGCGGGTACTCGCCGGATCCGACAATCCGCCGGACACCGAAGCAGTGGCGCAGGATTTCATGAGCTCGGTACGGCTGCCGCGCTATTGCCCGGAGCAGCGAGTCTCGGTGTTCGCCGTCGACGGTGAGTCCGCACCGCGGGTCGTGGATTGGTTCGTGGCCTTCGAAAGCGATTGGCAGACATGGGATGCGCCGAGGCTTTCCCTGGCCGGACAGCTGGCGTCGATCGTGGCGGTGGAACGCAGTCGCGTCGACGATCGCCTGTCCGGGTCGGGAATTCTGGCGCAGGAATTCGTGCGCACGATCGTCGGCGGTGCGACGGCCGCTGACATCCTCGCCCAGATGCACGTCATCGGGCTCGATATCGAAACACGGTACGCTGCAGTGGCTGTGGCCACGTCCGGGGAGACGTTGCGGCTCGGCGAGCTCCGCCCGCTGTTACGAGAAGTGCTGGCACCGTTGGAGATCACGCTCGGGATCGTCGACGGTGAGGCCATAGCGTTGGTGGAGGCGAGGACCGATCGAACCGATTCCGTTCGGCGAGCGGTCCACACGTTGGCACCGGGACTGGTCGGTAGCGGCACCTCGATCGGTGTCAGCGCTCCGACCGCGCCCGCCGACATCCGAAGCGCGATCGAGGAAGCGCGCTACGCCCGCAGACTCGCCGAGCGTCGTGGCTCGGACTGCAGCGTCGTCGGTCACGACGAATTGGCGACGCTGACAATACTTCTCGCCAACGTTCCCGATGACGTGCGACGCATGTTCACCTCGAGACTGCTGACTCCCCTGGTCGACTACGACGACCTGCACAACAGTGATCTCGTCGAGACGCTGTCGGTGTACCTCGACACCAACGGAGCCTGGACGCGATGTGCCGAACAACTGCACATGCACGTCAATTCCGTCCGATATCGCATCCAGCGCATCGAGGAACTGACCGGCCGCGATCTGTCGCGACTGGAGGACAGGATCGAGTTCTACTTGGCACTACGGCTGCGGTGACCCGTCTCGGTCTACCCTGGAGCCATGGCTCTCATTGCAACACTGGATCTGACGTTCAAGCCCGAGTCTCTCGCCGACGCGCGAGCACTGCTGCGCACGGTGCTGGCCGAAACCCGCGCGTTCGAGGGTTGCCTCGGCGTCGACGTGTGGGTCGACGAGGAGAACGAGGCCCACGTGGTGGCCTACGAGACGTGGGAGTCGGCCGAGGCCGATGCGAAGTACCGCGAGTTCCGCGCCGGTCCCGGCCAGATCACCGAACTGCCGCCGATGCTCGCTGCCGCTCCGACACTGACGAAGTTCACGGTCGACTCGTCGATCTAGTTCTCGGCTGGAGGGGCCGCGCAGCACTACCCGGTGATGTCCGACAGCGGTAGTGGTCGTCCGGTGAGAAAGCCCTGCACCATGTCTGCTCCGAGTTCGGCGGCGACTCGGAGTTCCGCTTCGGTTTCGACGCCTTCCATGATGACCGTCGACCCGATCTCGTGTGCAAATCCGATCACCGATGCAGCGGCGGCCCTTCGGATCGGGTCGGTGTCGATTCCGTGCACAATTGCGTAGTCGATCTTCAGGGTGTCGGGGCGCAGTTCGACCACCTGGCGAAGTCCGGCGAAGCCGGCACCTACGTCGTCGACGGAGATGGATATGCCTGCCCCGCGTAAGGATTCGATGGTTCGGGCGACCGCGCGGTAGTCGTGGACCCGCTCGTGTTCGGTGATTTCGATGTGGAACTGTCGGTTCTTCTGGAACGGCTGCAGTATGGCGGCCAGGTCGGTGGAGCGAATGGTGTCGGCAGACGCGTTGAGCGAAATGAAGATCCCGCAGGGAAGTGACGCGGACGCGGCCAGGGCGCGGTCGATGGCGGCGGCTTCGAGAAGCGGTCCGATTCCCGCATTGGTGGCGTCGCGGAACCACATCGTCGGCGAGCCGTAGCCGAAAGGAAAGCGAGACAGTGCCTCGTAACCAACAACTGTTGTGGTGACCGTGTCGCAGATAGGTTGGAACACCACCTCGGGCCCGCCTCGCGAGATCAAGGTCTCGATGCGCGTGCGGATGTCCGCTCGCGTTCCGGTGCTCGTGCCACGGGCACTGCCGTCGTCCTCGGAGAGTCGAGACTTGTCGCGATACATCTCGATATCGGCCGATGCGATCAGTTTGCGCACGATGGTAGGGGTGATGGGTTCGCCCCCGAGTAGTTCCGAGGCAGAACCGACACTGGCGGTGAAAGGCGGCCCGGAGAAGCTTTCGTCGAGACCGATCCGGATCCTGTGGTCGGCCGATTCGATCTCGCCGGGCGAACCGATGTGGACGATGACGAACTCGTCTCCGCTCAGGCGCGAGACCACCGATGTCTGCGGTACCGCGGCGGTGAGCCGTGAGGCGATCTCGATCAGTACTGCATCGCCGGTGGGGTGACCGAATCGGTCGTTGATTTCCTTGAACCGATCGATGTCGAGAACGGTGACCCCGATGGTTCGATCCGAGGGGCTGTCGGTGGAGGCGGTACCGACGTCATCGATCGCCTCGAGCAATCCGCGCCGGTTGTACAGGCCCGTGAGCGAATCGATGACGGCTCCCGATGCCCGAGAACGTAGATGCCGGATGTACGCCCGCATCATCAAGGGGGTGAGGTACAACGTGACGACGGTGACTGCGGTCGCCGCCACCAGCCACGGGTTCTTTCCCTGACCGACCGCAAGTACGCCGAGCGCAAGTACCGTCGCCACCGAGACCGCCAGGTGAATCCACATCACTCGGAAAGAGCTTGCAATGACGGTGAAGACAGCCACGATCGTGAACATCATGCATCCGGCCAGCGGCACATAATGGTCGGTGCTGCTGAAAAGGATGCCCACGATGCCGACGTCTGCGTAGAACACGAAGGCATTGGCCACACGCGGTGACGGCCATGGTCCGAGGAACCACGCGATCGCCACCGGTATCGTCGTCAACGCCCCGATGAGGACTAATACCGCCAGGCCGTCGTAGTGGATGCCGGTGGGAACCATCAGGATCCCGGACAGACCGAACAACAATGTCAGGGTTCCGACGAAATACCGCACCCAACGCTCGCGCGCTGTGTTCGCGAAGTACGTGTAGTCGTCGTCGACGCTCGCGCGCGTGGCGTCGAGCCCAGGCCTGTATCGCGTACGGCCCTCGGCCGTCACCGCAATCCCCGGTCTGGAAATGGGCATACCTCTCATGGGCAGATCCCCGGCCGGCTGAACGCTACCAGCGCCACGTGGAGCTGTGCCGGAATCGGGCATACACGCCGTCTGCAGTGCGTCAGACCATGTCTCGCTTGGTGAGCCACCGTAGTGTCGGCCACCCGAGAAACACCGGCAACCAGCAGGTCAGGACGCGATAGAGCAAGACCGACGGCACGGCGATGGAGGCGGGCACTCCGAAGGCGGCCAGACCACCGATGAGTGCGGCCTCCACGGCACCAACACCGCCCGGCGTCGGCGCGGCCGAGGCCAGAGTTCCGCCGATCATCGTCACGACCGTCACGGTGACGAACGTGGTGCCGCCGCCGAAGGCCTCGATGCTCGCCCACAGTGCGAGCGCGGCACCCAACGTCGTGGCCGCGCAGCCGAGGATGATGATCGAGAAGCGTTTGGGGTCGCGGGCGAGTTCGCCCAGTTCGCCGAGGACTTCCTTGATCTGCGGACGAACGGCGACCCGCAGCCAGCGTCGTAGCTTGGGTACGAACATGAACGTTCCGACGACGCCGAAAGCGGCACCTGCGATGAGGTACAGCACGGTGTTGCCCGGCACCATGTTCGACAGACCGGACGAGGTGCCTGCGACGACGCTGAAGAAGATCAGCAGGCTCACGTGCGTGATCACCTGGACCGATTGTTGCAGCGCCACAGCCGCCGTCGCGCGAACCGTTCCCAATCCACCCTTCTGCAGGAATCGCACGCTCAGGGCCAGTCCGCCGACGCCGGCGGGTGTCGTCGTCGCCGCGAAGGTGTTGGCGACCTGCATCACCGTCAGATTCCAGAAGCTGACCTTGCCCAGCGCGCACGCCCACAACGCGGCTCCGGCACCGACGTACGTCAGCGCGGACACCGCCAGACCGAGCAGAGCCCACCACCAGTTCGCCGAACCGAGTTCGGTGACGAACGCGGGCACCGCACTGATGAACGGGTATGCGACGTAGACCAATCCGATCAACAGCACGAGCGAGATGATCTGGTTGCGGCTGAATCGGGTGACCTGTTCGGCCTCGATCTTGGCGGCACCGGTCTGCTCGAGAACCTCGAGCCGGACTGCCTTCATCGTCTTGTCGGCATCGCGCACCGATTGGCGAATGCGCGGCGGGATGGCGGACTTGGTCAAGCGACCCGATGCCGCAACCACGGTCTCGAAGCCGAGTACGTCGATGGCGGTCGCGACGGCGCGCTGGGAGCCGAACAGGTCTGCGGTGGTGAGCAACAACTGCGCGACGTCGGATTGCATCTGGGAATCCGAGGCACCCAGTTCGGCATGACCGAAGCCACAGAAGAGGGCCTTGCCGTCGTGAACCCGGAGTTCGTTTCGGTGCAGGTCGCCGTGAGAGATCTGGTTCTCGTGCAGAGTGTGCAGGGCCGACCACAGAGCGCCAAGGGTGGCGTCGTCGTGCTCCGCCTCGACCGGATCACCGATGGGAAGGCTGTGCGCGTACAGGGTCCATCCTCTGTCGAGCGCGGCCACCGCCAGCGGGTGACTTCCCGCCGCACCCAACCCCTTGATGGCAAGGCCCATCAGGGCGCGATGCTCGACGGCCCGGCGCATCGACGCGTGCAGTGGCGCAGTTTCGCTGCCACGCAGTGTGATCCACCGCCAGGACTGGCGTAGGGCACCGCCGCTGCGCTGATTCTGCCCGTACAACTCGACCACCACATCGGCGTCGGGAGTGTGTGCGTTCAACACCAACGGGCCGGGGCCGGCCGGGCGGACGACGGTGAAACTGCGAACGGTGACACCGCGGCTGTGGAACAGGCGAACCGCCGCGTCGAGCGGAACCTCCAGCGCAGGTGTGCCGACGAGCAGCACGATGACGGCTCCGACGAGCCAGCCGACCGCAAGCCCGAGCATGGAGCGAGCCGGAACCACGGTGGACACGACCAGGTGCATCGGTACGAAGGCGAGCAACAGCGTCCACCATGCCCGACGCCACTTCGCGGACAGGCCGGGGCCGGAGACCGTCAGAGCCGCAGCCAGCATCGCGATCCAGCGAGAATCGTCGAGGAATTGCGCGAGGAACGTGTCGAGTCGCTCCGGAACGTCGAGGTCCCAGGTGGGAGTGGAGATCCCGGTTCCGGTGATCGACAACGCCAGCGCGGCGAGCAGTGCCGCGGCCGCGTACCCGGCGAGCAGTTTCCATTTGCGGCCCGCGATCAGTCCGATCAGCACGCCGAACGGGAGCGCCAGAATTGCGACGCCGTAGACGATGTAGACGGCATTGGATTGGTCGGGGCTGAGCACGCCGACGATGTTCGACACCGATTGCTCGAGTGCGTCCCACTGATTTCTGGTGATCAGCGAACCGGCGATCACCACACCCAGTAGCGCCGCGGCCGATACGACCCGAATGATGTCGCTGGTTCTGCGCACCAGCGGCTGAAGCAGGTTCCCCGCTACGGGAACGTCCCGCCCATCCACACGCATGGGGTCAACCTACCGTGCGGTACGCCTGCGGAGTTCGTTGCGGACGGTGGGCCATTCGGATTCGATGATCGAGAACACGACGGTATCGCGCAACGAACCGTCGGACATGCGTTGATGATTGCGCAGAATCCCGTCCTGCTTCGCACCCAGTTTCGCGATCGCCGTCCGCGACTGCAGGTTCATCCAATGGGTACGGAATTCGACGGCGATGCATCCCAGTTCCTCGAATGCATGCGTCAGCAGCAGCAGTTTGCTCGCCGGATTGGTGCCGGTTCCGTGCGCGGAGCGGGCATTCCACGTGTATCCGATTTCGACGCGACGGTTGGTGGCGTCTGCGTTGCAGAACGTCGTCGCTCCGATGATCTGCCCGGTGTCGTTGCGGCGCAGCGTGAACGGAAGCATCGTGCCTGCGTCGAGCAATCCGAGTCGACGGTCGATCTCGGCCGCCATGTCCTCGGGCTTCGGAACGCTGGTGTACCAGAGATTCCACAGCTCCCCGTCGCGGGCGGCATCGCACAGACCGTCGAGATGATCGTGGCTCAGCGGCTCGAGGGTCACGAGATCGTCAGTGAGGGTCACCGGTTGCAGAAAGGACATTCGCCGACGATACGTCGGATCTGCCCGTCCGGGAAAGCATGACGATCAGCGCTGCGGTGACGGCCATGAGTACTAGGGCAACCACCTCGGTGAAGGCGGGATCACAGCAGGCGACCATCACGGTCTCGCTACCGTTACTGCTGGATCCGATCGCCGACGAAATTCGCTGGCTCGCGGTGCGCGATGCGCCCTACGGTGGGGATCATGCACATCGCCATGATCGGCACTACGGCTCCCAGCCACATCTATCCATCCCTGGCCGTGATTGCCGAGCTGGTCCGGCGAGGACACCGCGTCACCTATGCCGTCGGTGATTCTCTGCGACACGTGGTCGAACCCGCGGGCGTCGAGGTGGTGCCGTTCACCTCGATACTTCCCGACGGAGAGGCGTCGTGGCCGGATGATCCGGCCGCGGCGATGCAGGTCTTCCTCGACGAGGCGATCGCGTCGTATCCGGTGCTCACCGCGTTCTACGACGACGATCAGCCGGATCTGTTTCTGTACGACATCGGCGGAATGACGGCACCCGTGCTCGGGGTGCGCTACGGGGTGACGGCAGTACAGCTCTCGCCGACGTACGTGGCGTGGGATGGATACGCCGAGGATCTTTCCGATGTACTGACGCCGATGCGTGAATCCGCTGGTGGCCTGCAGTACCACGCTTCGTACACGGCGTGGTTGCGAGAGAACGACATCGACGCCGATCCCTGGGAGTGGATCACCTACCCGCAGCACTGTCTGTCGCTCATCCCGAAAGTGATGCAGCCCAATGCGGATCGGGTACCGGATTCGGTGCAGTTCGTCGGGCCGTGCCTGGACCCGGTACGCCTGCAGGACCGCAGCTGGACCGCGCCCGACGGGCCGATCCTGTACATCTCCTTCGGTACGGGCTACAACGAGCGACCAGAGTTCTACCGACTGTGCATCGAGACCTTCGCGAACACCGACTGGCATCTGGTGATCTCGATCGGCCGACGCGTCGACCCGGCTGCGCTGGGTCAGCTGCCTGCCAATGTGGAACTGCACGAGCATGTTCCGCAGCTCGCGGTGCTCGATGCCGCCACGGTCTTCGTCACTCATGCCGGGATGGGTGGTTGTACCGAAGCGCTGTGGTTCGGTGTCCCGACCGTGGCCATCCCCCAGGCCGTCGATCAATTCGGCAATGCGGCGATGCTCGCCGAACTCGGCGTCGGCGTGCACCTGGAATTCGAGAAGGTCTCGGCTTCGAGCCTGGCCGACGCAGTTGCCCAAGCTCGCCAATTGGCACCGCGCGCAGCGGCGATGAGTGCCCAGGTGCGGGCACACGGTGGCGTCGAACAGGCGGCCGATGCGGTAGAGGCGTTCCGGAACTAGCTCGACGTCACGCCTGTCGAGCTGCGGCCAGGATCTCCAGCTGCGTGAACGTCTCGGCGTAGGTCTCGCGAACCCGATCCCAGGATGCCGTCATGTCCACGCTGTGCGGATCGGGAATCGGCAGCGCGTAACCGTATTGGGAGCGTGGCACAGGATTGCCGGGCAGGACGAGCACCTGTGTGAACGCCGCAGAATCGGGATTGAACGTCAGGGTGTGAGACGCGACGTTCCGGTCCCAATCCTCCGACGGCCACGACAGGAAGATCACATGCTGCGGGCCCTCGGCGACGTCGGTGTACGAGACGTAGCTGCCGTAGTGATCCTCGCCCGGCGACACGATCTTGTACGCGCCGTTGTCGGTGTAGATCAGTAGGGCCTCGGCGAACGGCTTCCGATCGAACAACGCCGTGTACCTGAGCGCGTGCACGAACACGGGTTGTCCCAGCGGGATCGAGACGGACTCTGTGTGTGCGGTCATGAGAATCGACTCCATCTACAGCGAATCCGGTGCAGCCAGCCGCGCTGAGCGCGGTCCAGTGCACCCGATTCAGTCCTCCAGAACGCTGACGCTCACGCCGTAGGGCAGGAAGCGGACGCGTCGGCGCGGGTCGGTGTTGTCCTTGTGCGCACGCAGGGCATCGAGTTCGGTGGCGTAGAGCTGGTCGATCTGAGGTGATCCGGCGTCGTCGACGCTGTAGATCGCCCAGACTCCGTCCCCCTTCTGACCTGTGGTTTCGGGTTCCGGCGGAGCTTTGGGAGCCCCGGCGTTGGAGGCGAACAGCGATCCGACCACCTCTCGTAGTCCCTCGGTTGCCTCACGGGCGAACTTGTCGAAGTCGTCGGATCCGAATCCGAACGGTCCTTGGTTGGCCATGGCTGTACCTCCTGAAGGTGAAACTCCAGTATGCGCGTTCTCTCCGAACAGCCGCCGTGTTCACCGTCGAGGTGCTGCGAGGTGGGCTACTGCTGTAGCCGAGCCCCGATGGTGTTGTGCAGCGCCCGCAGCGAGTTCTGGCCGAGCGAGACCGTCTGCGACTCGACGTACCGCAGCAGGTGTGAATCGTCGAGCACCTTCTCGCTGGACTGGATCAGCACAGTGCCGGCCCCGGTGAAGTCGAACTGACGCTCCTCGCCGCTGTTCGCCCCGAGGAATCCGCGGGCTGCACCGAGAAAGTTCTGCATCCAGTCGGCGTCGAAGTGATGCGACGGCGAGGGGCAATCCGCCCATCCGACAAGGGCCTCCGGGTCGATACGGAGGGGCGGCTCGGCGAACATGACGGGGCCGTTGGACGAGGCCAGGAACTTGCCGGTGCCCAGCAGGGTCAGGAATCCCGGGACGATGGACTGTTTGAGATCCAGAGTCGGCTCGAATGCAAGGAGGTTCGCCGCCCGGATGGTGAGGTTGCCGTCGTCGAGGTCGTAGCTGTTGATGTTGAAACCGCGATCGCCGAGGATCAGCTTGCCCTGACCCTGCGCGAGTACCCAGTCGTTCGAGTACAGCGGAGACGAGAACCGCGCCGCGACGATGGCGGGCATGGACGTCTGCCCGAGCGGCTCGAAGCGAACGTTGCCGTAGTACGCGATCATCGCGCCCTTCGACGTGAACCAAGGCTGGCCTGCGAGTTCGACGCAGAACGCGTAGTCGTTGCCGGGAACGTTGTCGTTGACCGGGAGGGTGTACGGGGTGTGTATTTCCACGACAGTGCTCCCTAGAACTTCTGCTCGGACGCCTGCACCCATACGGTGCCCATGCCGGTCATCTTCAATTGGATCGCCTCGCCGCTGCCCTTGCCGACGGCGTCGCGCCATCCGACGTTCGCAGAGATGTCGACGTTGATGTTTCCGATGTGGCAGACGTACGCCTGCGGATCGACCACCACCTGGGGGTGATCCGGTCCGATCTGCAGCGGAGTCGCGCCCCCGTGCGAGAGAACCGCGACGCTGCCCTGGCCGGTCAGCTGTGTCGTGAACAAGCCTTGCCCGGTCATCGCGCCGCGCACCGCTCCGCGTACTCCGCCCTGCGAGGTCAGAGCCACGATGGAACTCTGGAGGTAGCCGTCGTGCACCAGCAGTCGATCGGCTTCGACGGTGAGCATCGACGAACCGTCGAGATGGATCACCTCGATGTACAACCCGGCGTGACCGTAGAAGACTTCGCCCTGCCCCTCTGCGGCCATCATCGCCACGTGCTCGCCTGCCATCATCCGTCCGGCCATCCCGGCGACGCCGCCCATGCCCGGCACGGCACCCGCGCCGCCACCCATCGAGTGCGGAACGAACCGAACGTCGCCGGTGTAATAGAGCATCGATCCTCGACGCGCGAGCACGTTCTGATTCGGTGCCAGAACGGATTTCACTACCTTGCTGTTGACCAGTTCGAGCGGCACGTCAGCGCTCCTCGGGTTGGATGTAGACGACGCCCTGGCCGTCGAAGCGGAGGGAGAACGCCTCGCCGCTGCCGCCGCCGATGGCGGAACGCCACGTGACGTCGGTGACGAAGCTCTGGTTCAGTTGGCCGCGATGGGCGACGAACGCGTCGGGATCGACGACGAGTGGGTACTGCGGATCGACGGCGAGGGCGATGATCGGCCCACCTTTGGACAGCAATGCCACGGTGCCGGACCCGCTGACGACGGTGGTGAACAGTCCCTGGCCGGAACTGGCACCGCGCAAGCCGGAGAATTTGATGTCGGTCTTCAGTTGCCCTGTGAGAGCCAGCAATTGGGACGACTCTACGTGCAGGTTGTCGCCCTGGACCTCGACGAGAGTGATGTCCTGAGCGTCGACGGCGAAGTAGACGGTGCCCTTGCCGGACACGTCCATCAGCGACAGCGATTCGCCCGTCACCTTCTGTTTGAGTGCGGCGCGAAAACCGCCGCCGCCACCCATACCGGCGCTCTTGAAGGCGACATCGCCCTCGTACGCCACCATCGAGCCCGACATCGCGCGCAGGGAGTCGCCGGTCAGGTCGGCGACCAAGACGCGGTGCCCGTTCATCCTCAGCTGAGCCACGGGGGAACTATGCCACCGCACGCGCCCCCGCGGCTACTGCTGGAGCAAATTTCTAGACGAGCGGCTTCAGAGCTTTGCCTGCCAGTTCGACGGCTCCCGGCTGGTGACCGTTGGTGATCAGGTTGATGATGATGCCGTCGATGCCCTGATCGAGGACCCGCTTCTGTACCTGCTCGGCGACGTCGTCGGGGGTTCCGCAGAAGTGCCGATCGGTGGCCTTCGCGGCGTCCTCCTCGGACAGGTTCGTCAGGTCGAGGCCCTGCTTGAGCACGAACTCACGCTGCAGTTCCTTGGCCTTGTCGCCGTTCTCGTCGATGATGACGAACGCGAGGAAACTCGTCTCGAGGTCCTTGGGGTCGCGGTCGACCTCCTCGCAGCGGGCCTGGACGGCAGCCATCTTGCGCGGCAATTCGTTTGCGTCGCAGATGATGTTGAGGTGATCGGCGAACTGTGCGGCCAAGCCGAACGTCTTCTTCTCGCCACCGCCGCCGAGCATGATCGGCAGGTCGTCGCGGATGCGGGGCTCGTTCATCGCGTTTTCGACCTGGTACCAGAGGCCGTCGAACGTGGGACGCTGGCCGCGGAGCATCGGTTCGATGATCTGCAGTGCCTCGTCGAGTCGCTCGAAACGGTCGGTGAACGTGCCGAACTCGAGTCCGAAGCTCTGGTGCTCGAGTTCGTACCAGCCGGCTCCGATCCCGAGGATCGCGCGACCGCCGCTGACGACGTCCAACGTGGTGACGGTCTTGGCGAGGATCGCCGGGTTGCGGTAGGTGTTGCCGGTGACCAGCGCGGAGAGCTGGATGGTGTCGGTGGCCGTCGCGAGCGCGGACAGCGCAGAGTAGGCCTCGAGCATGGGCTCGTCGGGCTTGCCGATCCCGGGAAGTTGGTAGAAGTGATCCATCACGAATGCGGTGTCGAACCCGGCCGCTTCGGCCTCGCGCGCCTGCGCGATGACCTGGGGAAAGAGCTCTGCGACCGAACCGTCGTAGCTGAAATTGGGCATCTGGTAACCGAGGCGAATAGTCACGAGATCCACGCTACTCGGATATCGGCCCGTGGCATGTGCCGGAGCGCGATAATTCGACGATGACATCCTTGGAGCTGACCAGGCAGCCGTTCTCCGGATTCGCCGTAAACGACCTGCAGGCGGCGCGCACGTTCTATGCCGAGACGCTCGGACTGACGGTCACCGAGAACGAGATGGGCATGCTCGAGCTGCACCTGGGGACCGGGACGATCGTGCTGATCTATCCTCGTCCAGGGCACGTACCCGCGCAGTACACCATCCTGAACTTTCCGGTGGCCGATATCGAGAGCGCTGTCGACGCCTTGATCGCCAAAGGAGTTGTGTTCGAGCAGTATCCGGACATACAGGGTCGTTCCGCAGGCTCCACTCCTGCCATGCGTACCGACGAGAAGGGAATCTTTCGCCATGGCGGACCGCTGATCGCCTGGTTCACCGACCCGGCGGGCAATGTGTTGTCGGTGCTGCAGGACTGACCCTCAGGCTGTCGGCATTCCCGCGGCGAGTGTGATTGTGCCGGAGCTGGTTACGCCTGCGTCATCGACCCATTCGACGACGGCGGGCTCGCCGGGACGACGTCCGAGCAGCGCCTCCGACAGGTCCGACGAGGATTCGATCTCGGCGCCGTCGAACGTCACGATCACGTCCCCCGCGGACAATCCCAGCACCTCCGCCGGGGAATCGAACGTCACCGATACGACTGCCGCCCCGATCGCCGGCTTGTTCTCGAAGACCGACACATCGCGCACCGAGACCCCGAAATACGGTGTGGGGCCCACATGCACTGTGCCGCCCGACTGCCCGGCGATCACCTGATCGAGCACCGCGACCGCCTCGGAGATGGGGACGGCATACGCCTCGGGCGCCTGTGGCGGTGAGAACTCGGTGCCGTTGCGCGCCTCGTCGGACAATCCCGCGGTGTTCACACCCACCACCCGGCCCCAGGCATCGAAGAGGGGCCCGCCCGAATCCCCCGCTCGCACATCGGCATCGACGCGAATCATTCGCTCCAACGTATTTCCCGAACCGTCCACCGAACTGCGCGTACGCACCTGCTGATCGAGGGCGGTCACCGCTCCCGGTGCCGGAACCAAGACCCCTGCACCCGAGGCATTCCCGACGGCGGTCACCGCATCACCCACCTCGGGAAGTGGGTCCGGGGCAAGCTCGACCACCGGCAGGTCGGCCGCGGTGATCAACTGCACGACAGCCACGTCACGAGATTTGTCGTAACCCAACACGGTGGCGTCGTAGATGAGTCCGTTGCCCATGTGCACTGCACTGATCTCGGTGGCATTTTCGACGACATGAAAGTTGGTGAGCACGATTCCGTCGGGGGCGACGACGAAGCCCGTGCCCGCGACCCCGGAGAATCCTGCGGACGCCGACAAGGTGACGACGGTGGGATCGACGCGAGCTGTGAGCTCTTCGAGCGTCAGGGGTGGCGGTTCGGCGACGGGCGCGACGGCCGGTGCCGGAGTTGCGACGAAGTCCGCGGTTCCGGGATCGAGCGACGGCGTCGCGAAGAGCCACACGCCGGCAGCGACCAGCGTCAACACCACCGCTCGTCCACCCGACCGCATAGAGACCGATTATGGTCCGGTGGCGATGGTGGTGCCAGCTAGTTGGCAATCACGGCCTGCGGCCCTCCCTGTGCGCCCGTCTACAGTCTGCTCATGCCCGCGTCGCGTCGACCCCGAGTTCTCATCGGCATCTCCGGCTGGACGTACGCGCCGTGGCGAGGAGATTTCTATCCGGCGGGCTTGGCGCATCGCAAGGAACTCGGGTACGCGTCGGAACATCTGACATCGATCGAGATCAACGGCACGTTCTATGCGATGCAGAAGCCGTCGAGCTTCACCAAGTGGCACGACGAGACGCCGGACGACTTCGTGTTCTCCATCAAGGGTGGTCGGTACGTCACCCACGTCAAGCGGCTCGTCGGAGTCGAGGCGGCACTCGCGAACTTCTTCGCCACCGGGGTGCTGACGCTGGGCGACAAGCTCGGACCGTTCCTGTGGCAGTTGCCGCCGAACCTCGAATTCGACGCGCAGAAGATGTCCGATTTCTTTGCCATGTTGCCCCGAACGGTCTCTGCTGCAGTCTCGTTGGCGGGCATGAGGGACGACAAATTGGCCGAGGATCGAGTGTTGTTGCCTGCTTCGTCGTCGCGGCCGCTGCGGCACTGCGTGGAAGCGCGGCATCAGAGTTTCGCCTCGGACGCGGCAGTGGAGTTGCTGCGACAGAACGATATTGCGTTCGTCGTCGCCGACACCGCCGGCAAGTACCCGTACGTCGACACCCCTACAGCCGATTTCATGTACGTCCGCCTGCACGGCGACGAGGAGCTGTACGCCAGCGGCTACACGGATGCGGCGCTCGATCGATGGGCCGCGAAGATCTCGGACTGGACGGCCACGGGCAGAGACGTCCACGTGTACTTCGACAACGACATCAAGGGCTACGCACCCTTCGACGCAATGAAACTGATCGAGAGACTCGGTAGATGAGTATTCGGCTCTCTAGGTCAGATCATAGATATGCGGATAGTTCAATGTTCTCCTCCTGGCGCAGGTAGAGCTTCTGCAACCCGAGACAAACTCTTCGCGGCGGCCAGAATCGTCGTGACCTTCGCGCTCAGGGCATCGCCCTCGAATGTCTCCGCTCGGCCGCCAACGCTGATCGACGCAACGACCGCGGCGTCTCGTCCGAGTATCGGTGCGCCGACGGCCGCGACGCCGGTGAGGTAGTCCGAATTGCTCAATGCGTACCCCTTCGATCGGATCTGTTCGAGGCGTGTCAGCAACTCGTCCGGCGCCGTCGGTGTTCGATCCGTGAAGGCCGGTAGATCCTGGGTGAGCCAGCGGTCGCGAATCCGAGCAGAGAATGCCAGCATGGCCATCGGGCCTGCGGTGGCGTGATACGGGAGAACCGAACCGATGGAAATACCCGCGACCACAAGGGGATTGCTCCCCTCATGGCGATCGATGCAAACGGCTCCCTCGTCTGCGGGAACCATGAGATACGCAGTGTCGCCGAACTTTTCGGCAATCTCCGACAGGTACGGTTGTGCCGCACCGCGGATGTCGAGTTGGGTCAGTGCCGACGATCCGATCTCGAAAACGGGCATGGCGATTCGATACGAGCCTTCGGCCGTCCGGTCCACCCAGCCGGCGTGGATCAGTGTGGTCATCAGTCTGTGCACTGTCGTCTTGTTCATTCGACTTGCCGTCGTCAGCTCGTTGAGCGTCCACACGGGGTGCGTCGTATCGAAATGATCGAGCAGCGTGCAGGCCTTGACCACCGCGCCCACGATGTCGCGGCCGGCGTGGTCGTCGGACTCGGTGGGCGATGCCACGTGTGCTCCTTCGATCGGACTGGGAAGTGCTGCCGCCATCCTACGAACCCCCCTTGACTTGTGATCGCCACCACTCTAGTTTCGGAATGCGTTCCGCAATACGAAATGGATGGTGCTCATGACCGCGACACTCAGAGATCTGACCGAACAGGGCCTGGTGTATGCCCCGGGCGTATGGGACGGACTGACGGCGAAGCTGGCCGAACAGGCCGGGTTCTCGGCCTTGTGCGCATCCGGCTTCGCCGTGTCGGCGGCCCTCGGGCTGCCCGACGCGGAGCTCTACACGATGACCGAGAACCTCCAGGCGGTGCGCACGATCGGCGAAGCGTCCTCCCTCCCGCTCGTCGCGGACATCGACACCGGCTACGGCAACGCCGTCAACGCGGCGCGGACCGCGGGCCGATTCGCTGCCGCGGGCGTGCAGGGCGTCTTTATGGAAGACCAGCTCTCACCCAAGAAGTGCCCGATCTGCGTCGGCGAGCCGGTGGACCTCATCAGCATCGAGGAAGCGTCGGGCAAAGTACGGGCCGTCCGGGATTCGCTGCCGGAGCACGTCCTGATGATCGCCCGCACCGATGCTCGTGGCGACGACGCGATCCGACGCGCCACCGCGTACGTCGACGCCGGTGCCGACATGATCATGCCCGTCACGAAGACTTTCGAGACCGCCGACGAGTGGGCTCGCTGTCATGACGCGGTAGGCGTTCCGCTGATGGCGACTTTGACCGCGTCGACCTGGACCGAGCGTGAGTTCACCCCCGAGGTTCTCGGGCAGATCGGCGTTCGACTCGCCCTGCTGCCCACCCAGGTGCTGATGGCCGCCACCGGAGCAGCTCGTGAGGCTCTGCGCCGATTGGCCGGAGGTGAAGCGCCGGCCGACGTGAGCGCCGACGCGTTGCAGCACCACGAGTTCGTCGATCTCATCGGCTTCCCGGAAGTGGAAGCAGCACAACGCAAGTACCTTCCTGCCGACGCGAAGGTGTGATCGGTATGAGCTCCGACGCACTGACGATGGTCGAGAAGATCCTCGGCCGAACCTGTGATGCCGATGTGGTGCACGCTGGAGAGAATCACGCCGTCCGGCCCGCTCGCATGATTGCCTACGATTTCCCCGGCTACACCGACGTGATGTTCCGGCAGATGCGCGAGGACTTCGGCATCACCGAACTCGACGACCCATCTCGCTACGTCGTCTTCATCGACCACATGCTCACCAAGAAGAACGCCAAAGAGCAAGAGGTGCATCAGGTCACGCGAGACTGGTGCGAGTTCTACGGCATCGAGCTGCACGAGGGCCGAGGCATCGGCCACCAGCTCACTGCCGAACTCGGACTCGCGACGCCAGGAGACTTTCTCGTCCACTTCGACGGGCACATCAGCGGAATCGGTGCCTTCGGTGCACTGGGTTGGGGCATCCGTCGGGATCTGATCGAGGCCTGGGTGACGGGACAGCTGTACGTCGACATCCCGGCCACCACACGGTTCGACCTCGTGGGTGAGTTCGGTGCCGGCGTCGACAGTCGCGATCTCGTTCACACGATCATCGACCTGGTCGGTGCCGACGGATGTGCCCATCAGGTGATGGAGTTCGGTGGTCCCGGAGCGCGGTCGATGAAGATCGACCACCGCCAGGGTCTCTGCGGAATGGCGATGTTCACCGGTGCGGTCTCGGCGATCTTCGAACCCGACGAACTGTCTCTCGCCTACGCCCACGACGTCGCCCGGCAGGCGTTCACCCCCGTGCTCCCCGACGAGGGTGCCACTTACGCGGCGCACCACACCATCGACCTGTCGACCATCGTTCCGCAGGTGGTGCAACCCGGTTCGGCTCGAGCAGCCAACACCCACACCGCTGCCGATCTGGCCGGAATCCCGATCACGAAGGCGTTCATCGGATCCTGTGCCAGCGGCCGCATCGAGGACCTGCGCGCTGCTGCACTGGTGCTCGACGGGCGGACCGTCGCCCCCGGCGTCGAGTTGAACGTGGTACCGACCTCCCAGAAGGTGCACGATCAAGCCGAAAGCGAAGGGCTGCTGGACATCCTGCGGTCAGCTGGTGCACACATCGCGGTGTCGAGCTGCGACTTCTGCTTCGGATACCAGAAGCCCCTCGCGGCCGGCGAGAACTGTATCTCCACCGGGGTGCTCAACATCTCCGGGCGAATGGGTAGCTCCGACGCCAACATCTACATGGGTTCGCCCTTCACCGTCGCGGCCAGCGCCCTCGCCGGGACGATCGCGCAGGTGGGGTCGTGAGCGCCTACCCGCCTCCGCCCGACGTCATCGACGGTGCGGTCGCGTGGATATTCGGTGACGACTTCGATATCGACCTGGTCGTGGGCGTTGCGAACATCAAGTCCTACGACCCCGATCATTTGAGGTCGGTCTGCATGGCGGCGTACGACCCGGAATTCGTGGATCGAGTTCGACCCGGAGACATCATCGTCGGTGGGCGGAACTTCGGCTACGGACATCCGCACTATCCGCCGATGGTCGCGCTGCGCAACCTGGGCATCAGCGCCGTTGTGGCGGAATCGTTCTCGCCTGGATTCTGGCGTGGAGAGACCTTCAACGGTATGCCCCTGATCACCGTTCCCGGGATATCCGACGCGGTGGCCGTTGGCGACGATGTCAGACTCGACTGGCGTCGGGCCGAGGTGTCGAAGCAGGACGGCACCACGATCACCGGCCATCCACCGAATGCCCGAACCGTCGCCGTCATCGAAGCGGGCGGTTCGTACGAACTTCTTCTCTCCGAACACCGAAGCAAGCAACCACTCACAGAAGGATCAGCGCGATGACGAACACCGAACACTCCCGCGCAGGAGTTGCACCGCCCAAGGCGGACACCACGACCGCGCGTCGAGCTGCGCTGGCCGGAGGTGTCGGTACGCTCATCGAGTACTACGACTTCGCGGTCTACGGCTTCCTCGCCGTCATCATCGCACCGCTGTTCTTCCCATCCACCAGCCCAGGCGTGTCGATTCTCGCGACCCTGGCCGTGTTCGGCGTCGCCTATGTCGCCCGTCCGCTCGGCGGAATCTTCTTCGGTCGGCTCGGAGACCGCAAGGGTCGTCGGCACGCCCTCGTCATCACCGTGGTGTGCATGGGTGTTGCCTGCGGCATTCTCGGACTGCTGCCGACGCACTCGAGTGTCGGGGTGCTGGCCCCCGTTCTGCTGGTCATCATCAGGCTCGCCCAGGGATTCT
The DNA here is from genome assembly GCF_030056895.1 of Rhodococcus sp. IEGM 1341. Taxonomy (NCBI): domain Bacteria; kingdom Bacillati; phylum Actinomycetota; class Actinomycetes; order Mycobacteriales; family Nocardiaceae; genus Rhodococcus; species Rhodococcus sp. IEGM 1341. The sequence continues at coordinate 100,722 of NZ_JASHKV010000002.1, forward strand.
CGGCAGGTGGTGAGATCGGCGGTGCCGCAACCTACATCGCCGAGTCGGCACCGCCGAACCGTCGAGGATTCTTCGGGTCCTTCACGCCGGTGGGATCGACTCTCGGCTTCGCCGTCGCGGCAGCCGTCGTCGGGCTCGTGGCTCTGATCACGACCGACGAACAAATGTCGTCGTGGGGATGGCGCATCCCGTTCCTGCTGGCTCTGCCCCTGGCCTTCGTATGCCTCCGTGTGCGGCTCAAGCTCGAGGACAGCCCGGAGTTCGAGGAAATGGCAGCCAAGAACGAGGTCGCCAAGAGCCCGTTGAGCGACGTGGTGAAGAAGCAACCGTGGTCGGTGCTACGCGTCGTCGGCATCGCGATCGCCATGAACGGATCCGGGTACATCGGACTGACCTACTTCAGCGTGTATCTGATCAACGACCTCGGCTTCTCGAAAGACTCGGTGTACTGGACGTCGGCTGTGGCAATTGCATTGGCCTGCGCCACATTTCCGCTGAGTGGGATGCTCACCGACAGATTCGGCCGCAAACCGGTGCTGCTGTTCGGCTATGTGGCCTACGTGATCATTGCGCTGCCGGTGTTCATGATTCTCGGTGCCACGTCGAGCATTCTCGTCGTCGGCGTCGTCTACTTCGTCTACATGGTGCTCAACGGCGTGGTGCAGGTCCCGGCTTTCCCGCTGTTCACCGAACTCTTTCCTCGGGCAGTTCGCTACACCGGAGTGTCGTTGGGCTTCAACATCGGAACGATCGCGGCAGGTGGAACGGCACCCTACGTGGCGGCACAATTGGTCGAATCGACCGGCAATGCCATGTCACCGGCGTACTGGGTCATGGGCGTGTGCGTCATCGGTGTAGCGACGGTACTGACCATCAAGGAGACGGGACACAGCAAGCTTCCTGTGTAGCCCGAGCCGCTCTGCTGTGAGCAGAGATCCGAACCGGGCGTTCGGCAGAACGGACGGACTGCTCACCGGCACACTGGATTCATGAAGCTATTGGTCCTCGGTGGCAGCGACTTCGTGGGGCGAACTGCCGTCGAACATGCTCTCGATCTGCAGTGGGACGTCACGGTACTCAATCGCGGCACAACCGCGTCGGATCCTCGTGTCACACAACTTCGGGGAGACAGACGCTCGCCCGACGGACTGAATGAGATCCGAGAAGATAACTGGGACATAGTCTTCGACACCTGGTCGTGGGAACCGGACGTGGTGGCACAGTCGGCGGCGCTGCTCGCCGGTCGAGTCGGTAGCTACGTGTATGTCTCCAGCCGTTCGGTGTACGACGCCCCGCAAGCGGGAGCTACCGAGACCTGGCCGACGGTGCAGGGACCTGGCGAGGACTATGCGCGATGCAAGCTCGGCGGCGAGCAGGCCGTAGTCACCGGCTTCGGTACTGATTCGTTGCTGGTTCGCGCCGGTCTGATCCTGGGACCCTACGAAAATATCGGTCGACTTCCCTGGTGGCTGAACAGAATCGAGCACGCCGGGGATGTGCTTGCGCCCGGTCCGGTCGATCTGGCACTGCAGTACATCGATGCCCGTGATCTGGTCGCTTGGAGTCTGGACGCTGCCGCCCGGGGTCTCGGCGGGGCATTCGACGTGGTGAGTCGGCCGGGTCACGCCACGATCGGCGAGCTTCTGCAGTGCTGCATCGCCGCCACCCGGTCCGACGCACGCTTGTGCTGGGTGGAGCCGGACGTGCTCCGCACTGCAGGTGTGCAGCCGTGGACGGAGCTCCCGATCTGGATTCCGCCGGGCGCGGATCATGATTCGCTGCATGCATCCGACGTATCGAAGGCATTCGCCGCGGGGCTTCGGACGCGACCGATTCAGGAGACCGTCGCGGACACGTGGACGTGGCTGCAATCGCTGAAAGGTCGATCGCCGATGAGGAGTGATCGACGACCAGTCGGGCTCTCGGCAGACCGTGAAGCGGCGATTCTGGCGGCCTGCGGGCTCATGTGAGTTGGCGAGGTACGCGTAGGGAACAGATGCGCGCGGAATTGTCAGACGCGTTCGGAATCGTCAACGGATCGGTGTCGAATTCGCGCGCGTATGGCGAACGCGCGCGCGTTTGCGGGAAAATCGGCCCGCTACCCAACTATTCGTAACTCTTCACTCGAAGCTAGATGTCGATAGACATTGCTACGGAGTGCAGAGTCGCCGGACCGCTGCTTCGATTTTCGACGCCCGACGCTGGTGTTCGGCGTCATCGACGGGTCCGCAGTCACTGCCGGGCGCGGTCATCCAGGCGGAGGTGATGCCGAAGATCATGGTGAACAGGTCGTCGACGGTGAAGGCGTCGGAGATCAGTCCGTTCTGCTGCGCGGCCGCCATGGCGTTTCGCCGCTCGGCGATCACCGCATGGATGTCGTCGGCGCCGGCGACCGCCGTGCCGCCTTGAAGCTGCGTCCACAGCAGCAGTCGGTGCTCCTGGGGATTCGCGGCGAGGTGCAGATATTCGCGCGCGGCGTATCCCCCGAGATCGTCGACGGTGAAGGGAACCGACTCCAGGAAGCGCGCGAATCCGTCTTCCACGACGGCCCGGAACAGTGCTTCCTTGTCTCCGAAGTATGCGTACAGGCGTTCCTTGCTCGCCTTGGCCGAGACCGCGATGCGATCGACCCGTGCCCCGGCCAGGCCGTGCTCGGAGAATTCTGCGCGGGCAGCGACGACGATGCGGGCGCGGGTGGCGCTTGCGTCAGGCTTCATGGCGACCACCCTACCGCCAACCAACTAGTTCGTTTGACAGTCGGTCCATCGTCGCTTACCTTTTCGGTCGGGACATTTTTCGTGCCCAGAGAATCAACGAGTACGAGTGGGGTAGAAACATGTCGCAGGTCTCCGAACACGGGGCGCTGGCCGAGAATCCGAATTACGAACGCCGCTGGTTGGTGCTCTGCATCGTCGCCATCACGCAGCTCACGATCGTGTTGGACGGCACCATCGTCAACATCGCCCTGCCGCAGGCGCAGATCGACCTCGGCATCAGCGACACCAGCCGCACCTGGGTGATCACCGCATACGCGCTGGCGTTCGGCGCGCTGCTGCTGCTCGGTGGTCGAATCGCGGACTACTGGGGCCGCAAGCGCTCGTTCATCGTCGGCATGGCCGGCTTCGCCGTTGCCTCCGCCGTCGGCGGACTCGCCCAAGAGGGCTGGCAGCTGTTCATCGCACGCGCAGGTCAGGGCGTCTTCGCTGCACTGCTCGCACCCGCAGCGCTGGCGATCCTGACGGTCACCTTCACCGACACCAAGGAGCGCGCCAAGGCATTCGGCGTGTTCGGCGCGATCGCCGGTGGCGGCGCAGCCGTCGGACTGCTCCTCGGTGGAGTGCTCACCGAGTACGCGAACTGGCGCTGGTGCCTGCTCGTCAACATCCCCGTCGCCATCATTGCGATCGCCGCCGCAGTCCCGCTGGTCAAGGAGAGCAAGGCACACGGCGACACCCGCTACGACCTGCCCGGAGCGATCCTCGTCGCGCTCGGACTGGCCTCGCTGGTCTACGGCTTCACCGAAGCCGAGGACGGCTGGGCGACGGTACCCACCATCTCCTTCATCGCTCTCGGCCTCGCGCTGCTCGCCGCGTTCGTCGTGGTCGAATCCAAGTCCGCCAACCCGCTGCTCCCCCTGAGCGTTCTGCTCGACCGCGACCGCGGTGCCGCATACATCGGGTCGGCCGTCATCGGTGCAGCACTGCTCGGTGGCACGTTGTATCTGACCTTCTACTTCCAGATCGTGCTCCAGATGAGCCCGGTCATCGCCGGTGTCGCGTCGCTGCCCATGACCGGCGGAATCCTGATCACCGCCGCGATCGCCTCGGCACTCGTACCGAAGATCGGGCCCAAGCCGATGATGGCCGTCGGGCCCGTCGTCTCGGCGATCGGCCTGCTGCTGCTCACGCAGATCGGCGTCGACACCTCGTACTGGACGCACGTGCTCCCCGGAGTCGTACTGCTCGGGCTCGGTCTCGGCCTGCTGATGGTGCCGATGCAGAACGTCGCTCTCATCGGCGTCCCCGATCACGATGCGGGTGCCGCATCCGCGCTGATCAACGCGACGCTTCAGGTCGGCGGCGCACTCGGCGCAGCGGTGTTCACCACGGTGTACACCTCGTCGAAGACGACGTTCCTCGCCGAGAACCCGGCACCGACGCCGCCCGCAGGAGTTCCTGCGGAGGCTCTTGCCGGCCAGGAAATCCCCAGCGACGAGATGCTGGCCGCGCTACCGGAACCGATCCGCAACTTCGTGCTCGCCACCATCGATCACGCTTTCGCAGCCGAGGTGTCGGGCTACGCGTGGGCCTTCGGAACCGCCGCGATCCTGGTCGCGTTGGTGTGCCCGGTCGTGCTGGTACTGGTCCGTGCCAAGAAGGACGACCTGCCAGTCGGGGACACTCCGGTCCACATCGGCTAGCGCATACGAGAACAGAACCCCGCTGCTCGCCCGTCGAGCAGCGGGGTTTTTCGTTGTGGTGACCGTCAAGCCCGATCGGGGTCGATCGCCTCGGCCTGCGCCGTGAGCAGCATGTGCAGCAACTCGGGAGGCAGAGCCATGGGCGGCAGCGCGCCGAGAGCGATGGAGTTCTCCGCCTCGCCGCCCAGCTCGACCACCTCGTCGTGCAGGCTTTCCATCTTCTCGTCGAGCTTGTTGGCGCTCTCGGCCGCCTCGGTCAGCTCCGCCAACAGAGTCTCCGGAATCTGCCCGCGATACTTGTAGAAGATCTTGTGCTCGAGGCTCGCCCAGAAATCCATCGCGATGGTTCTGATCTGCAGTTCGACGAGGACCGGCTGGACGCGATCGGACATGAACACCGGAATCTCGACGATCAGATGCAAGCTCTTGTAGCCGTTGGCTTTCGGGTTCGCGATGTAGTCCTTGATCTCGACGACGCGCACGTCGCTCTGACTGCTGAGCATGTCGGCGATGCGGTAGGTGTCGGAGATGAAGCTGCAGGTGATGCGCACTCCGGCGACGTCGAAGATGTTCTCGCGAATCGCATCGAGAGTCAGGGCGCACTTCTTCCGCTGCGCCTTCTCGAAAATGCTCTCCGGAGTCTTCAACCTCGACGAGACGTGCTCGATGGGGCTGTACCGGTGAATGTGGGTGAATTCCTGCTTCAAGATGTTGATCTTCGTGATCAGCTCGTCGATCCCGAACTTGTAGCTCATCATGAATCGCGTGAAATCTTGTCTCAGTTGACCCAGATCGACGACGGGCTCACTGTTGTTCATACCGTCGATTGTCCACGACGGGCGACTGTGTTCGCGCAGCGCGGGAATCGAAGCTGGCGTCACTGCACGAGTTGCGTAGCTCCGGCGTGAACAGCACGACGCCACAGCGTTCGCACTGATGGGTGCGGTGATGTCCGCGGTCGCACGAACAGGCCCGTGAACCCACCAATACCGAACCGGCGACGAGTGGATGGCCGTTGGTGCAGCGAGAAGGCGCTCGTTCTGCCCACCGATCGCCGACGCGATAGAGCGATCCGGCAACCGGGTCGGTGTCGCGCTCGTCGGATGCCATCGCGCGCAACCGCCTTCGACACTGTCTACCGTCCGATATGGACCGCCCGAAGTGGCTCCGCTGGCCGCATCGCCAACTTCGGGGGCCCGCTCAGACTAACAGAAATCGAACGTGTGTTCTAACTCGTAGGTCAAAACCACGTCTTGCGGCCACCGACTGCGCGCCCCATCGAACCGAGCAACGTCAGAACCGCGCCGACGACGACAAGAATGATGCCGATGGTCGTCAAGATCGAGATGCCGGCGAAATAGCCGATGAGGGCGAGGATGATTCCGAGAACGATCATGACTACTCCTGGTGCCACTGTGAGCCCGCTACCGACGAATTGCCGATGGGACCGAACCTACTCGGGCGCGTGGACGATTGCTCACAATTGTCGCTATTTTCCGGCGTCCACTTTCGCGGCGAGAAACGCCTCCGGGTCGATGAGATCCGCCTGCCCGACGATCGATCCCAGGTCAGCGATACGTTCGATACCGGTCAGCACCATCTCTTCTTCGACCGTGCCCTCGGCGTAGCCGTAGTAGCAGGTCGACGTCGTGTGGTTGTGGTCCTTGTCTATTCGGTTGGCCCGGCCCTCGATCTGCCGAATGTCGATGGGCGTCCACCGGGGATCGTGAATCAGCGTCACGCGTGGTGCGAGGGTGGAAACCGTGCCCTCCGGGAGCAGTAATTCGTTGGTGTGCAGGTTGATCGCACTGGTGGTTGTCGAGACGATGACCGACGCATCGCCGGTTTGAAAGCGTCTGATCGACGCCTCCTGATCCGGGCTACTCATACTCCCGTCGACGACCGCGACCTCGAGGCCCTCGTCCCGAAGCGTCTGCGCCAACGCCGCCACCGACTCGCGGTAGAACATCGAGACGAACACCTGATTGCCGGCCTTGACCCAGGTGCGCACCTGATCGGCCGACGCGGGAATGCGTAGGTACGAACACTTCTGGCGGAATCGCAGGGTCGCGGCACGAGTGCTCGGGTTCTTCTGCAGCACGCGCTTGCCGCCGACGGCCTTCCAGATCGGTAGCCCGACTTCCTTGCGGTAGTCCACCCACGCCGAGTTGTACAGCCGCTTCTGCGCGGCGGTGAGTTCCTGGCCGAGCGGCTCGCGTGGGGTCGGCGGCGAGGGGCGCGAAATCGACCACGGCACAGCACCTCCCGACAGCCACCCATGTACGGACGCGATATCGCGGGCGCGTCGGGCCGCGTCCTCGGGCTCCCACCGCCACGTCGTCAATCCCGTCGTCGCCTTGCCTGCCTTGACGGCGAACCCCGATTCGATGAGGAACTCGGCCCACTTCATCGTCACCGCATAGCCGAGATACTCGTCGTCGCCGAGGATCTCGACCCCGCGGCTGCGCTCGACGGCCCTCGCCATGTAGGCGAAGTGCAGCGGCTGATAGCCGGGAGTGGCAGACATCCACACCACCGAGCGCGCCGCCTCCTGATACCGCCAGAGGATCTGCGACTGCTGCGATTCGATGTTCATCAGCGCATGCGATTCGTCGGCGATCACCACGTCCATGTCGAACCGAAGCTCGCCGAGCGAGATGGTCCGCTTGTTCTGTGTCCGTTTGCGTTTGCCCAGGTCGGTCTCGGGCGGAACGGACAGGAGCTTCTTCGTCGACTGGTAGGTGATCAGCAGCCAGCGCTTGCGATCGGACGGTTCGATGTCGGCCTCGCTGTCGGCAATGGTTCGCCGCCATCCCGGCAGCGCGCCCTTGGGTGCGACCACCAGTACCGTGCCGATCTCGGCCGCCGACATCTGCCGAACGGCCTCGCACACCGCCAACGTCTTGCCCAGACCCGTCGAATCCATCTGCGCGAAGTACGGGAATCCCGCGTCGAGGGCGGCGAGATGGCGTCGAACGGATTCGAGTTGGGTCTCACGCGGCTGCATCGCGCGCTCCCGCACCACCTCGTCCCGCCAGTTCTCGTTGGCATCGTCCTCGAGCCACCGCTGCAGGCTGTACGGCATCGACTCGTACGGCTGCAGATACTCGGGCAATTCGGTGCCGTAGTACGCGAACACCCGTGGTCCGGGATACCAGCGAGCCCCGGCAGCGCCCGCCGCCGACCGATCCTCGAACGGCACGTCCAGCACCCAGACGCGCTCACCGGGATCGGGCACCCGCAGATCGGGGGCAGCAGTCTTGCGAGGTGACGTCTTGCGCGGCGCTGCACGCTTGCGTGGTGCGGCCTTCTTCGGGGCAGCTTTTTTCGGTGCAGGCTCACCGTTCTTGGCGGCCGCGAACTTTCGCGCAGCACTGCTCTGCCCGGCCTTGACGGTGCGGGCAGTGGTGGATCGGGCTGTGCGTCTACGAGGTGGCATCGGATCCAGTCTGTCGTACGGTGTGCACGAACACCGTAAAGGAGCCCTGTGACACACACGAACGACCCGCGCGCTGTAGTGCTCGTCCACGATCAGGACCCGGCTCTCGCGCGACGCGACATCGGCACTCTCGACGCCGAGTTACGCACCAGGGGTTTCCAGTTGGACGTGCACTCCTTCGACCACAGCCCCGACCTCGCGCCGCCACCACTGTGCGGCGCACAGCTGCTGGTCGTCATGGGCTCGCCCGACGCCGCGTACGACGACACGCTGGCCTGGCTCGCGCCGGAGATCGCATACGTCCGGGAGGCGATCGACACCGGAGTCCCGATCCTGGGTGTCTGCTTCGGCGGACAGTTGCTCGCTCGGGTACTCGGCGGCACCGTTCGCAAGTCCGAGCATCCCGAGTACGGATTCGTCGACGTCGAGACGTCCGAGCCCGAGCTCATCGCCCCCGGACCGTGGATGGAGTTCCACGGCGATACGTTCACCGCTCCCCCGCAGGCCACGGTGATCGCCCGCAACGAGTCCGCGCAACAGGCCTTCGTGCTCGGGCCGCACCTCGGGTTGCAGTTCCACCCCGAGATCGACCTCGACACCTACGACGCGTGGGCTGCGGCCTGGGACCGCGACGGCGTCGAACATGGGGTGGACGTGCACGAAATCCGCCGGGCCATCGCGGAGGCCGAACCTGCAGCTCGGGTGCGTTGCTCGGCTCTGCTCGACGCATTTCTCGCCCGATCCTCGGCGGTGCCCCGGTAGGGTCGAACGATGACCGAGGCCAGGCCCAGCAACTTCAGCGATCACCAACTCGGCATCTACGCCGCCGGGATGTTCGCGCAGCAGACACCGTCGATCACCACCAACCTGGCGAGGCTGGAGGACCAGGCTGCCGAGACGCTCTCGCCCGAGGCCCTCGGCTATATCGTCGCCAGCGCGGGCAGTGGTTCGACGGCTCGTGCGAACCGGGCTGCCTTCGACCGTTGGGCCATCACGCCTCGGATGCTGCGCAGCGCGGCTGCCCGTGACCACGCGTGCACCGTGCTCGGCACCGACATGCCTGCCCCGCTCATGATCGCTCCCGTGGGCATTCAGACGCTCGCGCACCCCGAGGGGGAGCTCGCCACCGTCCGCGCCGCCGCGGAACTCGGTGTGCCGTACATACATTCGACCCAGGCCTCGCACTCGTTCGAGCAGATCGCCGAGGCAGGCGGCGACGCGCCCCGCTGGTATCAGCTCTACTGGCCGACGGACGAATCGGTGTTGCTGAGCTTCCTGCAGCGCGCGAAGGATTCCGGATTCAGCGCGCTGGTGCTGACCCTCGACACGACGCTGCTGGGCTGGCGGCCCGCCGATCTGGACCGCGGCTACCTGCCGTTCCTGGCCAACCTCGGCATCGAGAACTACCTGAGCGATCCGGCGTTCCAGGCCGGCCTGGGGCAGCCGGTCGAGGAGAATCCCGTTGCGGCCGCGATGCATTGGGCGCAGATGTTTCCCAACCCCGGTCTGTCGTGGAAGAACCTGGCGTTCCTCCGGGAGCACTGGAGTGGGCCGGTCGTCCTCAAGGGAATCTGCACCGTGGGCGACGCCCGAGAGGCGGCCGCGCACGGAGTCGACGGCATCGTCGTCTCCAACCACGGCGGCCGTCAGATCGACGGGGCCAGAGCGTCACTCGACGCGTTGCCGTCCATCGTCGAGGCGGTGGGCGACGAATTGACAGTCCTGTTCGACTCCGGAGTACGCACCGGAGCCGACATGGCCAAGGCTCTTGCGCTCGGAGCCGATGCGGTGCTGCTCGGCCGACCGTTCCTCTACGGCCTCGCCCTCGGTGGGCAGGAGGGCGTCGCGCACGTATTACGTTGCCTGTTAGCCGAATTCGATCTGGTGACCAGCCTGTCCGGCCATACCGGTGCGGGCGAACTGGGCCGCGACTCGATCATGGAGTCCTGATGGAGTGGACGAAGCACGCCATCTGGTGGCACCTGTACCCGCTCGGCTTCACCGGTGCGCCGGTACACGGCTGGGACGGTGAATCTCAGGCGGATCTGCACCGGCTGAACAGAATCGAGAACTGGCTCGACTACGCACTCGAACTCGGTGCGTCGGGCATCGCCCTCGGTCCGATCTTCGAGTCCGAGAAGCACGGCTACGACACTGTCGACTATTTCCACATCGACGGCAGGCTCGGCACCGACGAAGATATCGACTCCCTGATCGCCGCGGCGCACTCCCGCGGCCTGAAGATCATGTTCGACGGCGTCTTCAACCATGTGGCGCAGAGCTTTCCGAAGTTTCAGGAAGCGCTGACCGAAGGTGCGGAATCCGAGGCCGCGGGGTGGTTCCACCTCGATTGGTCCGGTGACGAGCCGACGTATCGCAACTTCGAGGGCCACGACGAACTGGTCGCACTCAATCACGAGAGCCCGGATGTGCAGCGGTTCGTCGTGGACGTCCTGTCGCACTGGCTCGAGCGAGGCGTCGACGCCTGGAGGCTGGACGCGGCCTATGCAGTATCGCCGCGTTTCTGGGCCGCGGTGTTGCCGAAGGTTCGGGAAAAGCACCCGGACGCATACTTTCTCGGCGAGGTCATTCACGGCGACTACGACCGAATCGTCTCGGCCTCCACGCTGGACTCGGTCACTCAGTACGAGCTGTGGAAGGCCGTCTGGAGCGGTCTGAGCGAGCTCAACTTCTTCGAGCTCTCCCATGCGCTCGAGCGTCACAACGGCTGGCTCGACGCCTTCGTGCCCGCCACGTTCGTCGGAAATCACGACGTCAACCGCATCGCCAGCGTCATCGAGGACGAGCGACATCTGCTGCACGCCTTGGTGGTTCTGTTCACCGTGGGCGGTATGCCGATGATCTACTACGGCGACGAGCAGGCGTTTCGCGGAATCAAGGAGGATCGAGTCGGCGGCGACGACGAGGTGCGTCCGGAGTACCCCGACACGTCCGAGAATCTCGCTCCGTACGGTTGGCCGGTCTACCGAGTGCATCAGGAGCTGATCGCACTACGGCGTCGCAATCCGTGGCTGTACTCCGCGCGCACCGAGACGCTCGAACTCACCAACACCGCACTGCTCTATCGCGCGCACGCCGACGGCGAATCGCTGACGGTCGCGCTCAACCTCGGTGACGACGCCATCGACTACCCGGTCCAGGGCGACGAGGTGCTCGCAGGCGAAGCGGATCTGCACGACGGGCGGGTGAGCGTCCCGCCGCACGGCTGGACCGTGATCGGCTGAACGCGTGCATTCGGTTCCATTCGCCTCTCTAGCGTGAAAACAAGACACGGCGAGAAACCGCTACAGGTACAGTCGACCGCGACACGGGGTGCCCGTCAGGGCTGAGAACACACCCGTCGAACCTGATCTGGTTAGGACCAGCGAAGGGAATGTCGTGGCGTTGCGGTATTCCTGTCCCCTCGTGACGGTCCCGACCTCGAACGAGAGGCGAGGCGCATGAAATTCGACGAGCAGACAGTGTTGATCACCGGCGGTGGACGCGGACTGGGAGCAGCGATCGCTGCGGCGTTCGCCGGCCAGGGTGCCCGAGTGGTGATCGACTACCGCAACAGCAAAGAGGCCGCCGAAGCGCTGGCGAACCGACTCGGTGAGAACGCGATCGCGGTCCAGGGTGATGTCACCGACGACGCCGCGGTGGCCGCGCTGTTCGATACCGCGCGTGAGCATTTCGGCACCCCGATCACCACCGTCGTCAACAACGCGCTGGCCGATTTCTCGTTCGACGGAGACGCACGGCCCAAAGCCGACACGATCACCTGGGAGCGCTTCGACGCTCAACTGCGGGGCAGCGTCCGCGCGGCCTTGCTGACCACCCAGGCCGCACTGCCGGGCATGCGCGAGGCGGGGTTCGGGCGAATCATCAACGTGGGCACCAACTTGTTCCAGAATCCGGTAGTCCCGTACCACGACTACACGGCCTCCAAGGCGGCGCTGCTCTCGCTGACCCGCACTCTGTCCGCCGATCTGGGCGCAGACAACATCACCGTCAACATGGTCTCGGGTGGACTGCTCCGCACCACCGACGCCAGCTCCGCGACCCCGGCCGAGGTGTTCGATTTCATCGCCGCCTCGACCCCGCTGCAACGCGTCACCACCCCCGAGGAATTCGCCGACGCTCTGCTGTTCTTCGCATCGCCGTGGGCGCGGTCGGTGACCGGCCAGAATCTCGTCGTCGACGGCGGACTGGTCAAGGACTGACATGCACCTCAACGCTTTTCTCTACGGTTGCGGCCACCACAGCGCGGCGTGGCGTCACCCCGATTCGCGAGTGGAGGATCTCGGCGACATCTCGTACTACGAGGAACTCGCGCAGCTCGCCGAGCGGGGCAAGTTCGACGCGGTGTTCTTCGCCGACGGTCATTCGGTACGCGACCCGGCCGGGGCAGGCACCTGGTTCCTCGAGCCGATCACCGCGCTGTCCGCCATGGCGCGGGCCACCACGCACATCGGCCTCGTCACCACGGTCTCGTCGACGTTCTACACACCGTTCCACGCTGCACGCATGTTGGCGTCACTCGATCACATCAGTGGCGGCCGTGCTGGTTGGAACGTCGTCACCTCCATGTTCGACGCCGAAGCCCGCAACCACGGGATGGACGTCATCCCGGCTCGTGAGGAGCGATATGCCCGCGCCGAGGAGTTCGTCGATACTGCTCTGGCGCTGTGGGATTCGTGGGATGCCGACGCGTTGACGCTCGATCGAAGCGGACACTACGCCGATCCGGCGAAGGTGCACTCGATCGACCACGACGGCAAACACTTTCGGGTCGACGGCCCGTTGACGGTGCCGCGGTCGCCGCAGGGGAGACCGGTGCTGTTTCAGGCCGGCGCGTCGGGCCCGGGCCGGGGTCTGGCCGCGAAGTACGCCGAGGCGATCTATGCCGTTGCCTACGATCTCGTTGCAGCGCAGAGCTATTACAACGACGTGAAGGCGAGAATCCGCCATGCGGGCCGCGACAGCGCGACAGTGGGCATCATGCCGGGTTTGGTGACGTACATCGGGTCGACGATGGACGAGGCTCGCCGCAAGAAGGCCGAACTCGATGAGCTGCTGCCCACGGAGCAGTCACTGGCGATGCTGTCGACGTTCACCGGACAGGACTGCGCTGCCTGGGAACTCGACGCGCCGGTACCGTCCCTGCCTCTGGCGGCCGAGTTCGCCGGACCGCAGGGTCGCTACGAGACGATTCTGCGGATCATCGAGAAGGACGCCCCGACTGTGCGGGAGTTGCTCGGCACCCTCGCCGCGGGCGGCGGCCACGCGACGATGATCGGCACGCCGGAGTCGATTGCCGACGAGATGCAGTCGTGGATCGCCCGCGGTGCCGACGGCTTCAATCTGATGTGTCCGCGCTACCCGGACTCATTGGAGGACTTCGTCGATCAGGTGGTGCCGATCCTGCAGCGGCGCGGTGTGTTTCGCGCCGACTACACCGCGTCGACGCTACGCGGGCACCTGGCCGGGTGATTCGTGAACATCAGTCCAGCGAGTCGATGAATTCCCTCGTCAATCGTGCGATGTCGTCGGCATGGGAGATCGGCGACCAGTGTCCCGCCGGAATGTCGTTGCGCGTGAGGTTCTTCACCCACTTGCCGGTGTCGTCGTAGTGGTACGGACGCACCGCGACGTCCTCGGTGTTGACGATGAGGTGCACGGGGATGTCGATGTACCGCTCACGTGGATTGCCCAGGAGCGGAATGATGTTGGCCCGGTAGAGTTTGGTGCCGTTGGTGGCATCCGACCACAGTGTGGGGTTCTGGGTGACGAGCTTCGGATCGACGCCCGAGAACTCCTGGAGGAACGCCGGCCACCCCTTGGCGAACTGCCGCTTGATGCGCAACGTGGACAGGCCGGGGATGTGGAAGGTGACGGTGTACCACGACGCGCGTACCTGGGCGAGCACCTGTTTGATGCCGGTGAGGGTGGGTTTGCGCAGGCGCGACTGCGACCACTTGCCGAGGTGATCGAGGTTCGGCCCGGAAATCGATGTGTACGAACGAATTCGGTCCTTCGCCTGGGGCTGGGCTGCGGCCTCCCATACCTCGACGGCACCCCAGTCGTGGGCGAGCACATGAACTGGGGCGTCGGGGCTGACGGCATCGGCGACGGCATAGAAATCCGAGGCGAGCCGGGCCAGCTTGTACGCCGACTGCTCCGCGGGGACCGAGCTCTCGCCTGCGCCGCGGGAGTCGTAGCTGATCACCCGGAAGCGGTCCTCGAGCTGCGGCACGATGTGGCTCCACAGCTCGTGAGTATCGGGCCAGCCGTGCACGAGGACGATGGGATCGCCGTCGGGATTGCCGCTCTCGAACACCGCCAGGCGGATGCCCTCGTTGACGACCGTCGTACGAACCGCGTTGCTGCTCAACTATTTTCCGTTCTATAGATCGAGTACGAGACGCCCGCTGCGTGCGCGCGAAACGCAGATGAGCATGTGATCGCGCTGCTCTTCCGGCGTCAGTCTGTTTTCCAGGTGCTCGGGCTCACCGGAGAGCACCCGTACCTTGCAGGTACCGCAGAAGCCCTGCTGGCACGAGTACGCGACGTTGGGTTTCTGCTCCTTGACCGCTGTCAGCACGGAGGCGTCGGCGGCGACGTCGAGCACGGCGCCCGTGCTGATCAACTGCACCTCGAACGGGGTGCCGTCGAGAATCGGCGGCGGACCGAATCGCTCGAAATGCAGTGCAGTGGAGGGGCACTGGCGAAAGTCGCGGCGGACTGCGTCGAGCATGGGGGTGGGGCCACAGCAGTAGACGGCACCGCCTGCGGGTGCGCGCTCGAGCAATTCACCCTCGGTGGGGTACCCGTACACGTCGTCGGTGCGGACGAACACCCGGTCCGATTCCCAGCTCTCGATCTCGTCGAGAAAGGGCATCGTGTCGCGTGATCGACCGCAGTACACGAATTGCCAGTCCATGCCGAGAATTCTTGCGGCGCGGACCATCGCGATGATGGGAGTGATCCCGATACCGCCGGCGATGAACAGTGCGCTGCCGTCGCCGACGAAAGGGAATCCGTTGCGGGGGCCACGGACGGTGACCTCGGTGCCGGGTTGCAGTCCGTGCATTTCGATGGATCCGCCTGCGCCGGTAGGGATTCGGCGCACCGCGATGCGATAGGAGCTGCGATCGGAGGGATTTCCGCACAGTGAGTACTGCCGGCGACGGCCCGAGGGCAGGTGCAGATCGAGATGACAGCCCGGATGCCAGATGGGCAGCTGTGCACCCGTCGGCGACGCAAGGGTGAGGGCTGCAACATCGTTGTCCTCGGCGACGATCTCGCGTTCGGTGACGACCAACTTCAACGCCGAATCGGGGTTGTGGCCGGCGACGGCATCGTTGTACTCCGCTCCGGCCGCCGCCTGCATGTACCCGTTGAGAAACGTACCGAGCAGCTGCATCGAGCGATCAGGACGTCCGCGCCCGCGCAGGTCCGGCGGAGCATCCTTGGGGAGCAGCCGCGGGACGCGCCGTGAAGACAGCTTCACCTCGCTGCAGCCTGAGCGGCCGGCGAGGACGCAAGGTACCGGACGGCCTGAGCTGTGGAGCCTTCCTGGCTGGGGTGGTACGACTTCTTGAGGTAGCGCGACATGCTGCGGCCGACGTGCGTCAGCGCGGGCAGGGTGCCGCGTTTGACCGACTTCCGCCACAGTGCCGAGCGCGGCTTGCGGACGGACTTCGGGGCCGACTGCAGCTCCGGGTCGTTCTTCATCAGGAAGATGATCCCGCGCATCCAGATGTAGGCCATCAACGGCACGACCACGACGAACGTACGCAATCGGCGAACCTCGCGCTTGTCGAAGTATCGCAGCGTGTCGTAGGCGACCGAGCGGTGCTCTACTTCCTCGGCACCGTGCCAGCGCAGCAGATCGAGCATGGTGGGGTGGATGCCCGCGCGGTCGAGACCGTCGGCGTTGAGTACCCAGTCACCGAGAAATGCCGTCACGTGCTCGATCGCGGCGATCAGAGCCAAGCGCTCGACCAGGTTGTTCTTCGATCGAAGGCTGGTCACCGAATCGGAGCCGAGGACCTTGCCGAAGGCCCACTCCATCTGGTCGGTGAACGGCGTCGGGTCGAGTCCTTTGGCCTGGAGATGCACGAGGACGCCGGTGTGTGCCTCGGCGTGCACGGCTTCCTGGCCGATGAAGCCGATGACGTCGTCGCGCAGCTTCTCGTCGTCGATGTACGGCAGGGCTTCCTTGAACGTGTCGACGAACCAGTGCTCGCCGGCGGGCAGCAGCAGATGCAGCACGTTGAGTACGTGCGTGGTGTACGGATCGCCCGGCACCCAGTGCATCGGCAGATCGCTCCAGTCGAACTTGACGTTTCTGGCTTGCAGCATCACTTCACCGGGATCCGATGCGACGATCTTCCGTTCGCTCATCGAGCCACCTCCTCCACGTTCGCAGGTGTGGCCGATGCCACAGTGCGAGACTTAGTATAAACACCGGTAACAGATAAAGGGAACCGTGACGGTATCCGATGAGACACTTCTGTCATGACCGACTCCTCCCCCGTGTCGACTCCCCCGAGTCGTATGCCCGTCACCTGGCCTGCCGAATGGCCCGCCGAAGTTCGGCGCATCGCTGATGCCACGAACGATGCGCTGGCTGCTGTCGCCTTGCAGAATTCGGTGGCGTTCGACGATGCCGTCGAATCGTTGGGCCGCTCGGACTCGGCAAAGGCCGGGCACGTGCATGCCGAGATGGTACGCACGTTGCTCGAAGAGGTATACAGCGACGGATTGACCGGCGAGAACGTCCAGGAGGTCCTCGGCCGAACCGTACGAGGAGCGGACTGGCTGCCGAACCTGGACATCGACGGGTTCGTCGAGGTGCTCACCGGAGCGCTGGGGGTGTCCGACATCGAAGAGCAGTCGCGAGTGAGGCCGCGTCCGGCGCACGCGTTGCTGGTGGTCGCAGACCTGCTCGCGGTGCGCCGTGGCCGAGCCGAGACCTATCTGCGGTACGCACTGGCCGAGGTGCGCCGCGCCGAGACGATCGAGATGCCCTAGGAAAGTCTTCGCCTGTCTTGCATACGCGCTAGACCGTCGAAGAAAGCGCTACCGATGCAGGACGTGGCGTCGATTCCGCTACCGATGCAGAATGTTCGCTCCGGCGATGACGGCTCGCACGGCCGACAGGTGTGCGTCGGTATCCATGCCCATCGACCATTCGCGGCGACCGTCGTGCTCGGCGAGGACGAAGGTGGCGGTCTCGTCGCCGATGATCTGCTGGTGGAACGAGAGGATCTCGATGCGGAATCCGGCGTCGTGGAGCATCGACGTCAAGGCCTCGATCGGCCCGTAAGTCGTTGCCGCACAGGCGATGATCGTGTCGCCGACGCCGAAGGTCGCGTCGAAAGCCGTCCTACCGCCAGCTGCACTGTCGGCAGTCCATGACCCCAGTCGAAGAGGGCCGGTGGTGGGCGAGAAACGGTCGGTGAAGTTCGTCCACGACATGTGTTGCCAGGTGATCTCGTCGCGCATCGTGCGCGGCAGGGCGCAACCGAAACGGGCGTGGAACGGATCTGTGGCGAGAGTGGAAGCAAATGCATTCATGAGGGTGGTCCTGGCGAATGTGAAGGGAGGACCGAGAGAGCACAACGACCCGCAGCGAGGGGTCGGTCCGAATCAGACCCCGCTACGGCGGCGTACTACGAGAATGCGCTTCACACC
The DNA here is from genome assembly GCF_030056895.1 of Rhodococcus sp. IEGM 1341. Classification (NCBI taxonomy): domain Bacteria; kingdom Bacillati; phylum Actinomycetota; class Actinomycetes; order Mycobacteriales; family Nocardiaceae; genus Rhodococcus; species Rhodococcus sp. IEGM 1341. The sequence continues at coordinate 118,283 of NZ_JASHKV010000002.1, forward strand.
CCAGAAAGTAGTCCTCCGTCGCAGTCGCGCGCAAGTATCGAGTGAATACAGATCTCTAGGACACGAACTAGATGTCCGCATATATCGCACGATTCGTTGTAACTTTGGCCCCATGGACCCCGTGCGTAACCCCTACGCCCCCGGCGCCGGCCAGCGCCCACCCGAGCTCGCAGGCCGAAAGAAGCAGCTCGACGCCTTCGACGTCGTACTCGAACGCATCACCCGCGGCCGGCCGGAACGCAGCGTCGTACTCACCGGGCTGCGAGGCGTCGGGAAGACGGTGTTGCTCAACCAACTCCGATCCGCGGCCATCGCCCGCGGCTGGGGCACCGGCAAGATCGAGGCTCGGCCGGACCAGGAACTGCGTCGACCGCTGTCGTCTGCGCTGCACATGGCGGTCCGCGGCATCGCGGCATCGCATCGCGATCCCGAACGCGTCGACGAATTCCTCGGCGTCCTCAAGGCCTTCGCCCTACGCGCCACCGCGGACAAGGGCATGCGGGAGCGGTGGCAGCCCGGCATCGACGTCCCGGCGAAGACCGGCCGCGCCGACTCCGGCGACATCGAGATCGACCTCGTGGAACTGCTGCTCGACGCCTCCGCGCTGGCCGGCGACGTGGGCGTGGGCATCGCCATCTTCATCGACGAGATGCAGGATCTGGGTGCCGCGGACATCTCCGCGTTGTGTGCGGCCTGTCACGAGCTCAGTCAGGACACCGCGCCGCTGATCATCGTCGGGGCCGGGCTGCCACACCTACCTGCGGTGTTGTCGGCATCCAAGAGTTACTCCGAGCGCCTGTTCAGTTACCACCGGATCGGCCGACTGGAACGAGCCGCGGCCGACCTCGCGTTGATCGCTCCGGCCGACCGCGAGGACGTCGAATTCACCCCCGACGCGCTCGACGCGCTGTATGCAGCCGCTGACGGCTACCCGTACTTCGTCCAGGCCTACGGCAAGGCGACGTGGGATCTCGCGGCCGACACCCCGATCACCGTCGAGGACGTGCGCGTCGCCGCTCCGACGGCGGAGGAGGAATTGGCCGTCGGATTCTTCGGATCTCGCTACGAGCGTGCGACGCCTGCCGAGCGTGAATACATGCGTGCGATGGCCGAACTGTCCGTGGACGACGGCTCGGTGCCGACCTCGGCCGTGGCGACCGAGCTGAAGCGCAAGCCTGCATCGCTGTCTCCGGCTCGCGACGGACTGATCAAGAAGGGCCTGATCTATTCGGCCGAGCGCGGAACCATCGCGTTCACGGTGCCGCACTTCGGTCGCTACCTGCGGGCCCAGACCGACGAACCTGCGGCGGTGTGAACTCTCACTACGCCTCAGCGCGCTCGACGCACAGTTGCTCGAGTTTCCGCACTGCCTTGGGGTCGGAGTGGTCGACGTTGACGAGCTCCGAGTTGCCGTCGTAGAAGTCGATCAGTCGCTGATCCATCACCTTGCGCCACAACGGCGGAACCAGCGCGCAGAAGATCATCACTGCATATCCGGCCGGTAGCTGTGGGGACTCGTCGACGGTGCGCAGTGCCTGGTAGCGGCGCACCGGATTCGCGTGATGGTCGCTGTGCCGTTGCAGGTGGTAGAGAAACAGGTTGCTCCACAGGTGGTCGCTGTTCCAGCTGTCGCGGTGGGTCGGTTTGCCGTATCGACCGCTCTTGCGCTTCTGCCGCAGCAGCCCGTAGTGCTCGAGGTAGTTGGCTGCCTCGTAGAGGACGATCGCGATCGCAGCCTGCAGGAACAGATACGGCACGGTCACCACACCGAAGACGGCGATCAGCACGCCGAACAGCACAACGCTCATGGCCGCGGCATTGAACAGGTTGTTTCGGTACGACCAGGGAGACAGGCCCTGGCGGGCGAGGCGTCGAGTCTCGAGCTCCCAGGCCGAGCGCAGGCCGTGCACGATCGTGCGCGGCAAGAACTTCCAGAACGACTCGCCGAACTTTGCCGACGCCGGATCCTCCGGGGTGGCGACGCGGAGGTGGTGGCCGTGATTGTGCTCGACGTAGAAGTGGCCGTACAGGGACTGTGCCAGTGTCACCTTCGACAGCCATCGCTCCAGACGCTCACGCTTGTGGCCCAGCTCGTGCGCGGCGTTGATGCCGACCCCACCGACGATGCCGACGGTGATGGCCAGGCCGATCCGCTCCGGGACTCCCAGCGGGCCGTGCGCCCAGAGATAGCAGGCCGCAACCAGACCCGCGTACTGCAACGGCAGGAACAGATAGACGCACCAGCGGTAGTACGGATCCTTCTCCAGCGCGGCGATCGCCTCGTCCGGGGGATTGCTGCGGTCCACTCCGGCGAATTTGTCCACCAGAGGCAGTGCGACACCCATGATCATCAGGCCGAGGGTCCAGAACGCACCGGGGCCGAGAAGGGTCACCAGCCCCCAGGCCAGGAACGGGCTGAGAGGAATCGTCAGCCCCAGCGGCCACAGGTAGCGCTTTGGGTCGCGCCACCGCGGCGACGTGCTCGTGGCGGACTCATCACGCATTCTGGATTCTTCACTCCTGAGTCCTGGTCGGTGCCGTGCCCCGAGGTGCGGGGACAAACGGTAGTGGCGTGTCACAACTACATCGCTCGTTCCACCAGGATATGTTACCCAAGCAAATTTTGTAGGTTCTCCGATGGGCCGTCGAACGCCCCGCTGCCCTTGTACGGTGACCGGATGAAGCATGTCGAGTCGTCGTTCGTCGGAGTTCACGGAACCCGAATCGTCTACGACGTCTGGACCCCCGAGACCACGTCGACCGGGATTGTGGTGCTCGCCCACGGCCTGGCCGAGCACGCGGGTCGGTACCGGCACGTCATCGAACGGCTGGGCTCGCTCGGCCTCGTCGTCTACGCGCCCGACCACCGAGGACACGGCCGATCCGGTGGCAAACGGGTGTCACTGGACAAGTGGTCCGACTTCACCGACGACCTGCACACGCTGTTCGGCATCGCAGCTTCCGAGCATCCGAATCAGCGCACCTTCCTGCTCGGCCACAGCATGGGCGGTGCCATCGCACTGTCCTACGCCCTCGACCATCAGGCCGATCTCGACGGTCTGATGCTGTCCGGCCCTGCCGTCGTCCCCAGCGTCGGGCAACCGAAAGCGCTGGTGGCGGTCGGTAAGTTCCTCGGACGATTCGTACCGGCCGCCCCTGTGCTCAAGCTCGATCCCACCCTCGTATCCCGTGACAAGGACGTCGTCGACGCCTATGTCGCCGACCCTTTGGGCTACCACGGCAGCGTCTCGGCGGGTCTGGCCGCGGCGATGCTGGGCGTCGGGGATACGTTCCCTGCTCGCCTGCCGTCGCTGACGATCCCCGTGCTGCTCCAGCACGGGACGGCGGATCGCTTGGCCGACGTCTCGGGCAGCGAGCTCATCGCCGAACTCGCCGGATCCGACGACCTGACCCTGAAAACGTACGACGGGCTGTTCCACGAAGTGTTCAACGAACCGGAGAAGGAGCGCGTACTCGACGATCTCATCGACTGGCTGCGTCCACGCGTACACACCGGCGCTGTAAGTTCCTGACGGATCTTTTCGAAGAAGGGGTACGACCATGACCAGGCGAGCACTCGTATTGGGCGGCGGCGGAGTCGCAGGTATTGCGTGGCAGACGGGTGTCCTACTGGGATTGGCAGAAGCCGGAGCCGACGTCAGCGACGCCGAGATGTTGTTGGGGACCTCGGCCGGGTCCTCGGTCGCAGCCCAGATCTCGAGCGGAGCCGCCTTGACCGAGCTGTTCGCGCGGCAGGCAGACGAAGCGAAGCAGGACCACGAACCGCATGCCGACTCGACCATCGACGAGCTGGTCTCCATGTTGGCTCGGGCTGCCCAGAACTCCGACGGCAGTGCCATCGACACGCGCAGGCGTATCGGCACCGAGGCGCTGTCGGCCTCGACGATCAGCGAGCGTGAGCGCAGGGCCATCATCGAACGACGGTTACCGTCGCACTCCTGGCCGAACCGCGATTTGCGTATCGTCACGGTCGACGCGGTGAGCGGTCGGCATCGGGTTCTCGATCGTGGCTCGGGCGTTCAGTTGGTCGATGCGGTGGCCGCGAGCTGCGCCATCCCGGGAATGTGGCCGCCGGTGACGATCGGTGATCATCGTTACGTCGACGGTGGTATCCGCGCCAGCGAAAATGCGGATCTGGCAGTCGGTTTCGAGAAGGTACTGGTGTTCAGGGTCGGAGCACTCGACCTGGAGCACGATCCGTTCGACATCGAACGTGAGCGGCTGATCAAGGGTGGCTCGAAGGTGGAAGTGATTGCCCCCGATGCAGATTCGGCGGCCGCGATCGGCCCCGATGCCACCGACATCGCGGTCCGATCGGCTGCGGCCGTCGCCGGACGAGCGCAGGGCAATGCCATCGCCGAGCGTATTGCCGAGTTCTGGGTCTAGAGAACCTCTCTAGCCGAACAGCGCGGCTCCGTTCCCCCAGCACACTGCACGAACCCAGTCGTCTCCCAGGTCCAGTCGGCGCACCGCCTGCAGGGCATGCAGATACGGGTACGGGATGTTCGGATAGTCGCTGCCGAACAGAATGCGATCCTGCAGGTCGACCAGCCGGGGCAGTTCGTGTTTCGGAAACGGTGCGCTCGCCTCGGAGAAGTCGGTGAACGACATCGTGGTGTCCAGCCGCACGTTCCGGTAGCGATCGGCCAGATCGAGGAAGTCGCCGTACTCCGGCATCCCCATGTGCGCGATGATCAACGGGAGCTCGGGAAACCGTTGCAGCAGTGCCGCAATCGGCTCCGGGCCGGTATGGGTGCCGGGTGCCGGACCGGATCCGCAGTGGATCACCACGGGTGCCTGCGCGTCCGAGAGTGCGCCCCAGACGCCGTCGAGCAGGGGATCGTTCGGTGAATAGTTCCCGACCTGAATGTGCGACTTGAAGATTCGGGCACCGCTCGTCAACGCCTGCTCGACGTACTCGGTGGCACCGTCCTCGGGGTAGAAGGTGGCGGTGTGCAGGCAGTCGGGGGTGCGCGCCGCGAAATCTGCTGCCCAGGAATTGAGCCAGGCTGCCATCGCCGGCTTGTGCGGGTAGATCATCGACGTGAAGTGCCGGACTCCGAACCCCCGAATGACCTCGAGCCGTTGCTCTTCGGCGAACCGGTAGGAGATGGGCCAGACGCTGCCGGTCAGCGGCCCGGCGCTGTCGAAGTAACTCCACACCTTGTCCATCACGTTCTTCGGCATGAAGTGCGTGTGGACGTCGAACAGTCCCGGCAGCGACAGTTCGGTCCAGAAAGCGACGATGCCTTCGGTCTCGTCTGCGAGTTCGGCGCCGGAGCGGGGCGGCTCAGCGCGCGACATGGGCGTCGAACCACTCGAGCGTCTTGCCCCAGGCGTCGGCGGCGGCGTCGGCGTCGAACACGGCGGGGCGGTCGTTGCAGTGGAATCCGTGCTTGCCGTGCTCGTAGCGGGTGATCTCCGTGTCGACCGGCGCCGTCGCGGTGATCTCGCGCAGCGTCTCGACTTCCTGAACGGGGATGCCCTCGTCCAGATCCCCGAAGAATCCGTGCCAGGGCGTCTGCAGTGCGTCGCCCACCGACGCCATTGCGGGGTAACCGAAGCGGCCCTTGGCGATTCCGCCGCCGTAGAACGTCGCTGCCGCACCGAGTTGCCGTCGAACAGCGGTGTGGAACGCGACGGTGCCGCCCATGCAGAAGCCGACGATCGCGATGGACGAGGGCTCGAATCCGAGCTCGGCGAGCGCACTCGCCGCCGCGTCCACGTCGGAGTCCACCTCGTCCGCCTGCAGCCGCCCGATTGCCGCCATCGCGGAATCCATGTCCGAGTACGACAACACGGTCACACCCTCCTGCCGGTGGAACAGGTGCGGTGCGACCGCGACCCAACCGGCGGCGGCGAGGCGGTTGCAGACGTCGACGATGTGATCGGTGACGCCGAAGGCTTCCTGGATGACGATGACGCCGCCGCGGGCATCCCCGTCGGGACGGACGACGGTGAGGGGAGTGGTGTTCATCCTTCGATTGGAGCACACCACCAGGAGTGGAGCCTGCGGAACGACCCAGCAGGCAGGAGTGGATGCCGGTAGCGACGGTGATTGCTGCAGTTTTGTACGGTGGCGTGCAGGGAACGATCCCGACCGAGAGGACAACTCATGCGCGCGGTACAGATCTCCAGCCTCGACGGACCCGACTCGGTGAGTGTGGTGGACATCGACGAGCCTGCTGCGCGCGACGGGTCGGTGGTCATCGAGGTCCATGCCGCCGGGGTCGCTTTTCCCGATGCGTTGCTCACTCGCGGGCTCTACCAGTACAAGCCCGAGTTGCCGTTCGTCCCCGGCAGCGAGATCGCCGGCATCGTTCGGTCGGCTCCGCCGGAGTCCGGCTTCTCCGCAGGTGATCGAGTAGCGGCCTTGACAGGACTGAGCGACGGTATGGCCGAGGTCGCCGTCGTATCCCCGGACACGGTGTTCGCGCTGCCGGAGTCGGTGTCGCTCTCCGCAGGGGCTGGGTTGTTGTTCAACGATCTGACGGTGCACTTCGCGCTCCGGGAACGTGGCCGGTTGGCACCGGGCGAGACGGTTCTGGTGCACGGCGCAGCAGGGGGCATCGGAACCTCCGCGCTGCGAATGGCTCCGGTACTCGGGGCATCTCGGGTGATTGCTGTGGTGAGCTCGGAGGCCAAGGCCGACATCGCACGATCCGCCGGAGCCACCGACGTCGTTCTCGTCGACGGCTGGAAGGACGCGGTGAAGGAACTGACCGGCGGCCGTGGCGTCGACGTCGTCGTCGATCCGGTGGGTGGTGACCGGTTCACCGACAGCATTCGCTCGCTCGCACCCTCGGGCCGAATCCTGGTGCTGGGCTTCACCGGTGGTGAGATCCCGACGGTCAAGGTCAATCGACTGCTGCTCAACAACGTCGACGTCGTCGGCGTCGGTTGGGGTGCCTGGTGGATGACGCGCCCGGGTTACCTCGCCACTCAGTGGGCCGAGATCGAACCGCTCCTCGCCGATGGATCGCTCGGTGCGCCGGAGCCGTCGGTGTTCCCGGCTTCCGATGCTGCTGCTGCCATTGCCTCGCTGGAAAACCGCACTGCGGCAGGCAAAGTGGTGCTCGACTTCACTCGGTGATGCTGGGTCGAGCTGCCGGCTCATTCCGGTAGCTCGACACCCCTCGCCTCGGCCAGTGCCGCGATCTCGGCGGGAAAGACGTTCTTGAACACGAACGGGTCGGTACCCAGGGCCCAGTTCGGGGCCAGTTCGATGGCGTATCTCTCGAAGTAGCCGAGTTGCTTGGCCACCAGGATCAATTCCTCCGGGCTCGACGTCTTGTACTGCTTGCCCATGTTCACCAGCGCTCGAATGAAGTCGGCCAGGCTGAAGTGCGCGAGCGTTGCCGAGAGCATCGGAGCGAACACCGACTGCAGGATCGCCCCGACCTCGGCGTCCGAACCCATCTGCGGGGCAACGATTCCCAGCCGCTTGACGGTACCGGCCAGTCGGGTGAAGTCGCCGTCGATCACGGTGGCGTGAAACAGATCGAGCAGCAGTGCGCGCCACTGCTCGTCCACCTCGCCCATGACTCCGAAGTCGAGGAATGCCACCCTGCCGTCGTCGAGCACCCACACGTTGCCCGCATGCACGTCGCCGTGGAAGAGACCGTGCAGCACAAGGGCTTCCATCCAGACCTTGGCGGCGCGGCGGACGATGAGCTCGGACTGCTCCCCTGGCTCGTAGCGGTCGAGTGGGGAGCCGTGCATGCGTTCCATACAGATGACGCGGCCGCCGCAGTAGTCCAGGAACACCTCGGGCGCGGTGACGTGGGCGTTGTCGCCGAACGCGCCGATGGCCGCGCGAAAGCTGGCCTGACGCTTCGCTTCCACGGCGCTGTCGAGTTCGGCGAAGGTGGCGGCGTGCAGGTCGACGATGATCGCCGACGCGTTGGCCGTGGCGAAGAACGGAATGAACTTCTCGAGTCCGCGGGCGATGAGGTACGCGATACGAAGGTCGATCTTCATGCGGTGATAGATGCCTCGCCGCTGTACCTTCATGACCACTTCGCGGCCGTCGTCACGGCGCACGCACAGATGCACCTGAGCGACCGAGGCGGACGAGAGCGGCACGTCGTCGAACGAGGAGAACAGGTCGTCGATTCCGCGGCCCAGATCGGCCTCGATCACCGCTCGTGCCTGCGACCCGGGAAACGGTGGCACTTCGTCGAGGCAGCGCAGGCAGGTGTCGGCGAGGACCTTGGGAAACAGCCCGGGCGAGGATCCCATCAGCTGCCCGACCTTGACGAAGGTGGGGCCGAGAACGAAGAAGGCGTCGACGACGGCCTCCGAGGCGTGCAGCGGCCACCCGCGCCGTGGCGCGCGCACCCAGCGGCCGATCGCGACGACTTGGAAGTACGCCAATACCGTGCCGATGACGATGAGTCGCAGCAGTTCTCGTATTCCGAACGTCTTCAGCTGGGGTGCGGGCTTGGGATTCATACGTGCACCCCCACCGGCACGCGCGCCGCCGAGGCTTCCAGGCGCGTCAACAGTCGATCGAACCGCGTCGCATCGTCCGAGGCGCGTGAGAGCACCAGTGCGCCCTGAATTCCGGCCACGATCTCCTCGGCCAGTTCGGCTGCCGATTCGCCGTGTCCCAGGCGGCTCAGTACCGGGGTGAGCGCGTCGATCCAGTGGGTGAAATGGGCTGCGACGCGGCCCGAGAACACAGCACGTTCGAGACCGAGTGTGAATGCGCCGAACAGGCACACCAGACGATTGGACCGGAAGTATCGCGCGGTCTGCTCGAACATCTCGTGCGTCGTCGACGCGGCATCGGTGCCGTGTCGCAACGGCTCGAACACGTTGTGGTGGAACCACTGCTCCACGTCGTCGAGGACGGCCTCGGCCATCTCCTGCTTTCCACGCGGAAAGTAGTGGTAGAGACTGCCTTTCCCCAGGCCGGTCTGTTTGCTGATGACCGCGAGGGAGGAACCGTCGAACCCGTGGTCGCGGAACACCCCTGCGAGTATCGGCACCACGTCGTGGCGATCGCTCATGAGCCGGTACTGTACCAATCGGTACACGCCAGGTGTATCGGGGCTCCGGGAGTGGAGCCTGCGAAATGACCCATCGGGGCTCCGGGAGTGGACGTGCAGCTGTGAAGAGAACGACCGTCCTGGCCGCCGGGGCCTTCCTCGTCGGTGGAGTGACCTATCTGGCCGCCGAAGCCGTCGCCGCACTCGGTTGGACGGACCGGCCGTACAGCTACGCCCGCAACAACATCAGCGATCTCGGAATCCCCGACATCTCGCCGCTGCACGCGGTGATGAACACCGGCTTCGTCGTCGACGGCACGTTCTTCGTCCTGGCGGGGCTTGGACTGTCCGTGCTCTTCGAGGGCCGGGCGCGGTGGATCGTCGCCGGCACCTCCGTTGTGCACGGTGTCGGCAGCATCGTCGTCGGGCTCGCCCACGCCTCGGTGGACGGGGCTTCGACGCCCCATGCGGTGGGTGCAGGCATGGCTATCGTCGGCGGCAATCTGGTGTTGCTGGCGGCAGGTCGGTACGGCGGCCGCGTCGGCGCGCCGCGCTGGTACACCGTGGGCAGTGCGACTGCCGGAGTGGCCGGTCTGGTGGGGCTGACCCTGTTTCTCGCCGATACCGGAATCCTCGGCGGCGGAACCTTCGAGCGCATCTCGGTCTACACCATCATCGGATGGGAGATCGTCACCGGCGCAACGATTCTGGTCAAGCGTCGCCTATCCGAACTCGGGTGACTCCTTGGCGAGAAAGGCGCGCACGCCCTCCCTGCCGTCCGCCGACTCGAACGCCTCCTCGAACACCGGCAATGCCCGTTGCGCCGGTAGGCCAGGGGACTCGCCGAACGTGAGAGCGAGGGCACGCTTGTTCGCTCGAACAGCAGAACGGGACTTGTGCGCCAGCGTCTGCGCCAAGCCCAGTGCCACCGACAACGACTGCCCGCGTGGAGCGACCCGATTGATCAGACCCCACTCCAGTGCAGTCTCGGCCGAGATCGGCTCGCCGAGCAACACCAGTTCGGCGGCACGCGCCTGACCCACCCGCCGCAGCGCGCGCATCGACCCGCCGCTGCTGGGGATCACACCGAGGTCGATTTCCGGGAGTCCGAGTCGAGCCCCCGCGTCGGCGACGACGAGGTCGCAGCACAGCGCCAACTCGAGGCCGCCGCCCAACGCGAATCCGTGGATTGCCGCGACCGTCGGCAGCGGCAGATCGTCGAGCATCTCGAGGGTCGCGTTCTCGAGAATGCTCTTGCGGGCGAGCACGTCACCGCGGTCCTGCATCTCGGGCATCTCGGAAATGTCCGAGCCGGCGCTGAACACCCGGTCGCCGGTGAGAACGACCGCCCGAATCGCGGCGTCGTCGGCCAACTCGAGAAGGACGGCGCGCAGTCGCCGCGTCGCCGGACGGGTCAGCGCGTTGACCGGCGGGTTGCTCAGCGTGATCTGCGCGACGGCGGCGTGCGGAAAGGTCAGGACTGGAGACGGCGCGTTGGGCATACCTGAACGGTAGAGCGTGCGGCTGACCTGGCGATTGGGAGACTGCCGAGATGGCATGTAGCGTGGTGAACACCCGACGCGGGGTGGAGCAGCTCGGTAGCTCGCTGGGCTCATAACCCAGAGGTCGCAGGTTCAAATCCTGTCCCCGCTACTACACAAGTCAGGCCCGACATCGATGATGTCGGGCCTGACTTGTCTCGTCGGTATCAGGGTTGCAGTCTGAACTGCACGACCGCCGTGACGTTCTCGATGGCGTCGTCGAGTGCGGTCTTGCGCGCTCTGGCGTTCGGTGCAGACAGGATGTCGAGTCGATCGGACTGACCCATCGGAATCAGTGCCGCCAGCGACCAGATCTTCTCGGCGGCCGAGATCGGCAGGCCCAGGAAATCCGGAACACCGGGCGTGGAAACGACTTCCGACGATTCGAGTCGACCGATCAGCTCGTAGAGATCCTCGACCCGCGCCCAAGTGGCGTCGAACTCGGTGTCGGCGATCACCGCATCGGTCTCTTCGTCCGGCCACGCTCGAACGTCGGCCTGTGGGTACGGATCGTCCGGCAGCCAGGCGTCGATCCTGATCCGTTCGCCGCCGACGCATTCGAGCAGATACCGGCCGTCGCCGATGGACTCGTGACCGATGATGTGTGCCGTCGTGGCCACATCGTGCCGGACGTCGCCGCCACCGGCCTCGTGCCCACGCGCGATGAGGACCACACCGAAGCTCGGATCGTCCTGCTTCAGGCAGTCGTGGACCAGAGCTCGGTAGCGCGGCTCGAAGATGTGCAGTGGTAGGCGTTCACCGGGGAGCAGCACGCTGCCGAGCGGGAACATCGGGGTCACGCTCACGGGTGCTGCAACGGAACAGCCGCCGGGGTGATGGCCGCAGGCGCGCTCTTGTCGGACTCGTTGGCACCGAGGAACTCGTCGAGCAAGCGGAAGAAGAAGTCCGGCTCGTCGAGCTGGGGAAAATGGCCGGCGTCGGGAAAGATCTCGACGCGACTGTTGGGAACTTCACGTCGAATGTTGTCGGCGTGCTTGGCGGGAATCATCCGGTCCTTGCCGCCCCAGACCAGCAGCGACGGAATCGACTCGAACTTTTCGAAATGTTGCTTCGCGCTCACGGTCTGCCCCCGCGGGCCCACCACGGCCCGCGTCGACGCCAGGAACGCTCCACGGGTGGAGCGGTCTGCGACCGACCGGAACGACCTCCAGGTCTCGGCCATGCTGGGACCGGGCTTGACCGGCAGACCCCATTTGCCCAATTGCGCCAGCGCGCTTTCGGTATTCCTACGGAACCAGTCCGATGCGAGCAGTGGCAACACCAGCTCACTGCCGGGCAGCGTCGCTGCCTTGAGCACCAGGCTCACCTCCGGACCGAGGCCGCCACTGCTGACCAGCGCGAGGCGATCGACTCGCTCGGGAAAGAGATACGTCAGCTGCATGACGATGCCGCCGCCGAGAGAATGACCGACCATCGGTGCGGAGTCGATATTCAGGTGATCCATGAGATCGCGAATGGTGGCCGCGTGCGAACTCAGCGAGTAGTCGCCGGACGGCTTGTCGGAGTCTCCGTGCCCGAACAGGTCCGGAGCGATGACCCGATACTTCTGCGACAGACGCTCGAGCTGCGGACCCCAGGACCGATGCGATCCGAGCAGGCCGTGCACCAGAATCACGGGTGGGCCGTCGCCCATGTCCACGTATCGCAGGACGTCCTTGTGTAGTTCTACCGACTGCAATTCGTACGATGAACTCATGGTCGACCTCCTCGTCGTGTGATGCCCGGATCGGCGCGTGGCTCGGTGAGCCGTTGGCACAAACGTACAAGCTGAGCCCACACAACGACAGACCGTCGATCAGCGCGCGACGCCCGCTTCGTCGAAGGTGTTCGCGATCGTCTCGGCCAAGTGCTCGGCCATCGGTTCACGCAACATGTCGACGTGATCTCCGGAGATGTCGACGAAGGTCAGCTCACCACGGCCGACCGTCTGCCACGACCGGAGATCTTTCACGTTCTCCGCTGTGCGAACCACGGTCATCGAACCCGACCACGGTGTCGGCACATGCTTGTTCAACGCCACGTACCCGATACTTGCGAAGACCAACCACTCCATCGTCGTCGGGTACCGCAGCAATCCGGCGCACTGCATACGCAACCAGAGGGCCGCGGTGCCGATCCGGCCGAGGTGGAAGCCCGCCTCTTCACGCGTCTGAGCCGGCGGGGCAGCCGGAACCTCGGTACCGCCGGGCAACCTGTCCAGCAGGTGCCGAAACAGCCGCGTGTCGAGGAGCAGCAGGTGGGGAGACCCCAGGCCGGAGTCTCGGATCTCCTCCGCCATCGCGATGGCTATCCAGCCGCCGAGCGAATGGCCGACCAGGTGGAACGGGCCGTCCGGCTGGACCGTGCGAACGGCGTCGACGTAGCGTTTCGCAGTTCGCCGGATGGTCCGGTCCGGTCGTCCGCGCTTGCCGCGGCCATGCGCCTGCAGGGCGTACACCGGCCGGTCGGCGTCGATGTGCTTGACGAGATTCAGAAATGCCATCGCACCGACACCTGCACCGCCGATCAGGAAGATCGGGGCCTTGCTTCCCTCTGTGCGCAGCGGCACGAGCACATCGTGTTCGCCAGCAGTGCGTCGACGCGCCGTTGCCGCGTCTTCGAGGCGGGCGTCGACTGTCACGGCCAACTCTCGAACAGTGGTCGCCGCGAACACGTCCTCCGGTGTCAGATCGATCTTCAGGTTCTCGCGGAGTTGGGCCAGCATGGCCGTGGTGGTCAGCGAGTTTCCGCCCAGCGCCAGGAAATCCTCGTCCCGTCCGATGGTGTCCAGCCCGATCGCGGTGCGCGCAGCCTCGGCCACGATGTACTCGGTCGGGCCGACCGCGGTGCGCTCGACGCGTCGATCGGCCGGCTCGGGCAGCGCGCCGCGGTCGAGCTTGCCGCGTTCGTTGCGCGGCATCGCGTCGAGCGCGACGATGTGGGTGGGCACCATCCACTCCGGCAGCGTCCGGCGCAGCGACGCTCTGATCTCGCCCACGGAGGGTCGACGACCGGAACGCGCCGAGCACACGTAGGCAACCAGGTCGGTATCGGTGCCGGAAGTCCTGCCGATCACCGCTGCGTCGCCGATCTCCGGCATGGCGCGCAGTGCTGCCTCGACCTCGGCCGGCTCCACCAGGTATCCGCGCACCTTGACGGCGTCGTCGATGCGGCCGGCCAGGTGCAGCGTCCCGTGTTCGTCGAGTCGTCCCAGATCGCCGGTGCGGTACCGGAACAGACCGTCGCCGAGCGCGGCGAATCGCTGGGAATCCCGACCGGCACCGCCGAGGTAGCCGTCGGCCAAACAGTTCGACGTCACCCGTATCTCGCCGATCACGTCCGGTGCACACGACGAACCGTCGGAGGTCACGACTTCGACCAGCTTGCCTGCGATGGGTCTGCCCGCAGGGAGAAAGCCCGACGGCAGCGCTCGTTCGATCGGGTATTCGCTGTAGGCGACGGCACCGGCCTCGGTGGTCGCGTACCAGTTGACCACCGTGGCGCGGCTGTCGAATCGCCGCCGAAAACCGTCGGCATCGTCGGCGTGCAGGGATTCCCCGTATGTGATGACCACCCGCAGCGTGGGTACGGCCCGCCCGGTGGGTCCGTGATCGGCCGCGGCGACTGCGCGCAGCAGCGACGACGAGCAGTGCAGCGTGGTCAGGGAATGCGCGGCTGTCCACTCGACGGTGCTGCTGGGCACACCTGCCCTCGGGTCGCGGCAGTGCACGGCGGCACCGCTGAGCAACCCCGCGAACAACGTGTTCAAGCCGGCACCGAAGCTGACCGGAAGCGAGTTTCCCACGCGGTCGTGTGGGCCCAACGCCAACGCGCTGGCGACTTCGTATGCCTTGGTCAGACACATGCGGTGACTGAGGATCACGCCCTTGGCGGTGCCGGTGGATCCCGAGGTGTAGTTGATCACCGCGGTGTGGTCGCCCAACAGCGTCGGCAGCGGCACACACGAGTCCATGGCGGCGGCGACGGTGGTGGAGTCGATCGCCGTCGCACCTGCTTGGTCGATGATCGTGGCGCGGCGCTCGGCGGGAAGCATGGGGTCGAGCGGCACCAGGGGATGACCTGCAGCGACGACGGCCAGCATCAGCACGATCGAGTCCGTCGTCGCGTCGGTGTCCACGGCGAGCGGCCGAGAATCGGCAGGAAAGAGCGTGGCGATCTTACGAGCCAGAGAGTAGGCGCGATGGAGGAGCTCGTCGAAGGTCAGGGACGAGCCGTCGACATCGAGTGCGACGGCGTCGGGCAGCGCGTGAGCCACCTCGCGGTAGCGGGCCATCAGGGTGTCGCGGCGTTCCGGCCGGCACAGTGGGGCCAGTGAAAGACGGGTCGGCGCATCGATGTCCTGAATCGACATGATTCTCCTTGCACGAGCCCGACCCGTGATGTCGGAGTCGGTTTGAAACCTACAAACCGGCTCGAAGACTGTTTTACCGACTCAAAGGTAAACGTGCAGAACCTTTTCGCGCAAGCGGAAAACCGGACATTCCACAACAATCGGGTGACGTTGCGGAATGCCCGGTCTGTTTCGGGCTCGGCCCTACAGGTCCGCGATGGCCTCCAACGGCTTCGTACGCGCGGCTCGCACAGCAGGCCACAGTGCCGCCAACACACCGACAACGGCCGATCCGAGCAGCATCGCCACCACCTGGCCCCACGGCACGGTCATGGTGCCCAGGCCCTCGTCGCGCAGGGTCTGCACGAATCCCCACCCGAACGCGATTCCGAGGACCACGCCCACGATCGCGCCGAACAGCGCGATGAGCAGCGACTCGAGATAGATGATGCGACGGACCTGCGGCCGCTGCATGCCTATCGCGCGCAGCATGCCGATCTCCCGACGCCGCTCCACCACCGACAAGGCCAGCGTGTTGACGATGCCGAGCACAGCGATGACGACGGCCAATGCCAGCAAGCCGTACAACACCGCGAGCAGCGTGTCGATCTGCTGTCCCTGGCTACCCTTGAACTCCTCCACGTCTTGAACCTGGACGACGACGAACGGTTTGGTCGCGGCTTCGAGGTCGGTGCGCAGTGTGTCGAGGTCGCTGCCGGGTACGGCCTTGACGAGAACCAGAAGGTCCGAGCGGGTGATCGACGGCGTCACCTCCTGGTAGATGTCGCCCGAGACTATCCAGTTCCCGATCAGCGGATTGTCGGTGAAGACCCCGGTGACCGTCACCGGGACGGACGCACCGTCGACGGTGTCGAAGGTGACCTCGGTTCCGACGGTCCAGCCGCGGCTCGCCGCTTCGGTTTCCGACACCGAGAACCCGTTGCTGTTCAGATCTGCCGTGCCCTGGACCATCGACAGCTCGAGCAGTCCCTCGGGGGAGCCGTCGATCGCGGCGCCGAACTCCTCCTGGCCTGCGATCGTCACGAACACCGGGTGCAGCACCGCAGTACGGTCCACGCCGGTCACCTGCTGCGCGGCCGTGGTGGCACCGGTCGGAACGCCGATCGACTGCGGGCCGGAGAGGATGTAGTCCGCCTCGACCCCGGTGTCGACGAGTGAGTCGACGCTGGCCTTGGCGGTGGATCCGAGCACGCCGATAACGGTGACGAGCATGAGTCCGAGCATCAGGGCGAAGGCGGTGGCCGCGGTGCGTCTTGGGTTGCGAACCGAATTGGTCCTGGCCAGTCGCCCGATCGCTCCGAACGGACGGGTGATGACGGCCCCGAGTGCGCCGACGACCGGCCGTGACAGCGACGGCGCGGCCAGTGCGGTGGCGACGATCAGCGCGACGGCTCCCGCGCCGACCGTGGCAGCGGCCGCCCCGCCGGTCGACTGCGCGCCGATGATCAACGCGGCCGCGCCCGCGATTCCGAGGCCGACGCCCACGAACGTTCGGGTACGCAGGGTGTCACCCGCAGAGGCGAACTCCTCGCGCATCGCGGCGACCGGTGGAATCTTGGCTGCCCGCCGGGCCGGCGCGTACGCGCTCAGCACGGTGACGACGATGCCGACGGCGAACGCGACGACAACGGTGCGCGGCTCGAGTGCCAACGGTCCCGACGGCAGACCCAGATCGAAGGCGTTGAGCAGTGCCCGTAGCCCGTAGGCCAGCCCTACCCCGCCGACGAAGCCGAGGATGCTGCCGATGACGCCGACAACGAGAGCTTCGAGAACGACCGATCGGCTGACCTGCCCGCGGCTGGCTCCGACGGCGCGCAGCAGTGCCAATTCGCGGACGCGCTGAGCGACGATCATCGAGAACGTGTTGTAGATGATGAAGGTGCCGACCAGCAGGGCGATCCCACCGAAGGCCAGCAGGAAGTAGTTGATGAACGACAGTGCCGACTCGACCTCGGCCTGAGTCTCGGCCTGTACGTCCGCGGCGGTCTGGACCTTCAGGTCGGGGAACGCCGCGGCGATCTCGTCGCGAAGATCGCCCTGAGTCAGCCCTTGCGCGGAGAGATCGTTGCCTGCGACGTCGATGTACTGCACGTGGGCACCGTCGGTGAACAGCTCGTTCGCCTGGCTCTGCACGAACTGGATCCCGATGTATCCACCGGATTCTGTTGCTGTCGAATAGATTCCGGTGATCGTGATGTCGGTGATGCCCTTGGACGGCACGAGGACCTGGGTGGCGTCGCCCACCTTCAGTCCGGCGCGCTCGGCACCACCGGCGTTGATCGCGACCTGACCGGGAGCGGTGGGAGCCGAACCGTCGACGAAGGTGGTCGGATCACCGAGTCGTTGGTCGTCGGGGAGATACGACTCGCCGATGGTCGGTGCGCCACCGGACTGTACGGCGGCACCGTCGGACCCCAGCAGTACCAACTGTCCGCCGACGTACGGCGATACGGCGCGCACGTTCGGCAACGCCGAGATCGCCGCGATGTCCTCGTTCGGCACGCCGGACGAGCGTGCGTCCTCGGGGCTCACTCGAACATCCGCGCCCTGCGCGGTATCGGCGAACAGAGAGGAGAAGGTGCGCTGAAGGGTGTCGGTGAACACGAACGAGCCCGCGACGAATGCCGTGCCGAGCACGACGGACAGCACGGTCAGTGCCAGTCGAACCTTGTGTGCGGCAAGGTTTCTCAGTGACACCTTGCGCATGGGATTGCCCGACGACTTTTGTCGAGATGGTTTGTTGGAGACAGATTTCTTGGCGATGGAGTGCGCCATTATCGGACCGTCTCGAGTTTCTTCATCCGCTCGAGTACGGCGTCGGCCGTGGGCGAGTTCAGCTGATCGATAACTGCGCCGTCGGCGAGGAACACGACGCGGTCGGCGTAACTGGCCGCGCGTGGATCGTGCGTGACGATGACGACGGTCTGATCGAATTCGTCTGCGGCAGTGCGCAGAATCGACAGCACCTCGCCGGACGAGCGGGAGTCCAGGTTACCGGTGGGCTCGTCGCCGAACACGATGTCGGGTCGGCCTGCCAGAGCGCGGGCGCACGCCACTCGCTGCTGCTGTCCGCCCGAGAGTTCGCTGGGGCGGTGATCGAGGCGGTCGCGCAGGCCGAGTCGGTCGACCACGGTGTCGAGCCATTCTTTGTCCGGCGTGCGACCGGCGATGTCGAGGGGCAGGGTGATGTTCTCCAGCGCGGTGAGGGTCGGCACCAGGTTGAAGGCCTGGAACACGAATCCGATTCGGTCCCTTCGCAATCCGGTCATCTCCTTGTCGGAGAGCGCCGTCAACTCGGTGTCGCCGATGGTCACCGTTCCCGAGGATGCGTTGTCCAAGCCGGCCAGGCAGTGCATGAGCGTGGACTTGCCCGAACCCGAGGGGCCCATGATGGCGGTGAATTCTCCGCGAGCGAATTCGACGCTCACCCCGGACAGTGCGTGGACCTGGGTGTCCCCTGATCCGTAGACCTTCGATACGTCGACCGCACGTGCGGCAATGTCGCTCATGGGTGCCAGTGTTCCAGCGTTCCGCGCCCGTCGCTATCAGGGGAGACCCTGAACACCACCCCTATGATGGGCGTCATGCGCATCGGAGCCCACGTCCGCGACAGCAGCGACCCTCTCGGAACGGCCGAGGCTCTCGGCGTCGACCTCGTCCAGATGTTCCTCACCGATCCGCAGAAGTGGAACAAGCTCTCCCCACATCCTCAGGGCGAGGCGTTGCTGAACGGCTCGGTCGACGTGGTGGTGCACTCGTCCTACGTCCTCAATGTGGCGAGCTTGAACAATCGGATCCGCATTCCGTCGCGCAAGGCCGTCGTCGAGCAGGCTGCTGCTGCGGCCGAGATCGGGGCCATCGGTTTGGTCGTCCACGGCGGCCACGTCCGTGAGGGTGAGGACACTGCCAAGGGAATCGACAACTGGCGCAAGCTGTTCGAGCGCCAAGCGGAGCAGGGCGGCTTCGCCGTGCCGATCTTCGTCGAGAACACCGCAGGCGGAGACTCCGCGATGGCACGCCACTTCGACGACATCGCCCGGTTGTGGGACGCGATCGGTGAATTCGGTGCCGGCTTCTGCCTGGACACCTGTCATGCGTGGGCCGGGGGCGAGGATCTGGTCGACGTGGTCGACCGGATCAAGGCCATCACCGGACGCATCGATCTGGTGCACCTGAACAACTCACGCGACGAGTTCGACTCGGCCAGGGACCGGCACGCCAATCTCGGCACCGGGACGGTCGACGCGGAGATTCTGACCGCCGTCGCACTTGCGGCCGACGCGCCGGTGATCCTGGAGACTCCGCCCGAGGGGATCGAAGACGACGTCAGGCTGCTGAAGAGCCTGTAGTGGTGAGAGCGAGGTCGTTCACGGCCGACGCCCACAGCCGGATCAGTTCGTCGATGCCCGGCAGATTCGCAGCCCAGGCGATGCGCGCGAGTGCGGTACCCGCACCCGTCACGGTGATCCCGATGTCGATGGCGTGATCGCGACTGGGCTCTGCCAGTGCATCCTCGTGCACGATGATCTGTGCTCCTGCGCGCGAGGCCAGCGCGGGATAGTTGCGGGCCAGCGCGTAGTCGCAGCCGCCGTTCGGCACCGAGTCGAGTCGCCTCGCGACCTCGTCGACGAGGTGCTCACGGTGCGAAGGGACGGCGAGCGCGTCGACGGGAAGCGTGGGAAGCCGGACCGGGTGAAGTGCGCCGGTGCTCTCGAGGTCGAGGTCCACCAGCACGCCGGCCGAGGAGCCGCGACGGTTGTTTCTCTGCCACGTGGACACGGCCGAGCCCAGAGCGGCGAGCAGCAGAATGCGGCGGTGGTGTCGGCCGTCGGGCAGAGTGAACGTCATCGACGTCTGTTCGAGGACTGCGGTGTGTTCGGTGAGCAACGGCCGCTCCGCCGGAGTCAGGACGGCCACCCAGTACGGAACCTGTTCGGCTACCTCGGTGCAGAGAGTGCGTCCGAGCTGAGCCGGACTGATCGTCTCGCGGTGCACGAGTCTGAGCGGTGCGAACACGGTCACGGCGACGAACCCCACTTTCGGTGCAGATTGTCCTAGCCTTACCTAACCCTCGCCAGGCTAGCTCAAGCCGTGATCGGACGCCAGGACGCCCCCTGTCGGGATCGGTTCAGCCGGTGGCGCGCAGCGCCGGAATGCCGGGAGCGACCGGCAACCTTCCGGTCTCGAGCTCGCCGAGCAGACCCTCCGACCAGGTCAGCAGCCCGGTGACGTCGAGGTGATGCGGTGGGTTGCACTCGAAGCCGACGAGCCGGTCGTGTCCCTGCCGAAGCAGCGAGGCGGCGCCGACGCGATTGCCGCGCATCAGATGGGTCAACCCGACGGCGAGTTGGGCGAGGCCCTGCCACAACGGACGCTCGTCGGACGGGCAGCTCTTCCAGGTGCCTTCCAGTACCTCGTGCGCATGGAACGGCATGTTCGCGTCCAGGAATCTCTGCGCTTCGACGAGAGCGGCGGTGGGCGGAAGCCGAAGGTCGTCCGGCACCCGTGGGGTTCCGTTTCCACCGCGAGCCATGGGACGCCCAAGACCGTCACGAGGCCTGGCATTGAGGGGTTTACCGTGCGCATCACGTTCGCGTTCGGCCATGGCGGAAACCCTAGTGTGTGGTGGCCCGCACCACCGTGCTCATCGGTGGGAAGACGAGCGCGCGGTGATGACACCCAGCGCGATCAGCGCTGCAGCAGAGGTCACGACCATCGTGGTGGCCACAGCGATCGCGTCGTTTCCGAGCACGCCGACGATCGGCGCGACGATGGCACCGAGTCCGAACTGAGCTGCTCCGAGGAGGGCAGCGGCACCGCCTGCTGCCTCACCGTGCCTGGACAGTGCGAGCGCGGGCGCGTTGGGCATCACGAATCCGACGGCCCCGAGCACGAACCACAGAGGGACGACGAATCCGGCCATGCCGCCGACCCCGGTGATCGCCAGGACCGTCATGACAGCACCCGCGAACACGGCGAAGGACAGCGCCGTCAGCACGATCTGCACCGGTGCGAAGCGTCCGAGCAGAAGGACGTTGAGCTGCGAAGCCCCGATGAGCGAGATGGCACCGGCGGCGAAGACGATCGCGAACTGCTGCTCGTCGAGGCCGAACTCCTCCTGCAGGACGAACGACGACCCGGCGATGTACGCGAACAGCGAGGCCATCGCCAGTGCGGCGACGAGGACGAGAACGACGAACTGGGCGTCCCGCAGCAGTGAACGGTAGGTACGCAGTACCGGCATGACGCCGCTGGCGCGGCGACGCTCGGGTGGCAGCGTTTCGCGGAGCGAGACGATGGCAAGAGTCATCAGAGCGACACCCATGATCGCCAGCGCCGCGAACACGAGACGCCACGATCCGACCAGCAGCACGCCACCGCCCAGCGACGGAGCCAGCACGGGAGCGACGCCCATGACCAGCATCAGGCGGGACAGGACGGTCGCGGCGGCGCGGCCGCTGAACAGGTCGCGCACGATGGCCATCGCGACCACGGCTGCGGCCGCAGCACCCAGACCCTGTACGACGCGAAGGCCACCGAGAACAGCGATGTTGGGAGCCACGATGCATGCCACGGAGGCCAGGATGTGCACTCCGGTGCCGACGATGAGTGGCAGCCGTCGACCGACGATGTCCGACAGCGGCCCGATGATCAGCTGACCGAGGGCAAGGCCGACCAGGGTGCCTGCGAGGGTGAGCTGCACGGCGGACGAGGACGTGTTCAGGTCGTCGGCGATCGCCGGAAGAGCCGGCAGATACATGTCGATGGTCAAGGGGCCGAGCGCGATGAGCGCGCCGAGCACCAGGATCACCCGCAGGCGTTCCTTGGAGGTCGGCTCGGGGGACGTCTTCGTTGCCTGTGCTTCGGCTACGGCTGTCTCGGTTGCTGACGTGTTCGGTGCTAGGGCCACCCGAGGTTCAGCAACCGGGGTACTCGTTCTGTTCCCGTTGCTGACTACAACTTTCGTGTTCTAGGCCACGGCATCGGACAGTACCGTCAGCTTCTCGACTTCCTGGCTGGTCAGAGCCAACGCCGGCGCATCGAGCAGGGCCGGTAGCTGAGATATCTTGCTCGCACTCGCGATCGGGGCGGTGACTCCCGGTCGGGCCAGCAGCCAGGCCAGCGCGACGCTCGAGATCTCTGCCGCACGGGATTCGGCGATCTCGCGCAGACCCTGCACCACGTCCAGACCGGCATCGGAGAAGTATCCGGTGGTCAGTCGTTCTCGCTGCTTGCCGGCCAAGTCCTCGCGGGTGCGGTACTTGCCCGTCAGGAACCCGGCGGCGAGGGAGAAGTACGGGAACACACCGAGGTCGTTCTCGACGGCCAGGTTCTGCAGCTCGCCCTCGTAATCGCGACGGGCCACGAGGTTGTAGTGCGGCTGCAGTGCGATCGGCGGAGCGAAACCGTTCTCCTTCGTCAGTTCCAGCCACTCGCGAACGCGTGCAGGCGAGTAGTTCGAGATTGCGACGTGCCGGACCTTGCCTGCTTCGACCAACCCGTCGAACGCGGCGAGGGACTCCACGAGTGGGGTCTTCTCGTCGTCGTAGTGCGCGTAGTAGACGTCGATGTGGTCGGTCTGCAGCCGGCTCAGCGACGCGTCGGCGGCAGCCCGGATGTTGTCCGCGGCCAGTCCGCGGAACTCGGGATGCTGGCTGACCTTGGTGGCGATGACGACGTCGTCCCGGTTTCCGCGGGCTCTGGT
The DNA here is from genome assembly GCF_030056895.1 of Rhodococcus sp. IEGM 1341. Classification (NCBI taxonomy): domain Bacteria; kingdom Bacillati; phylum Actinomycetota; class Actinomycetes; order Mycobacteriales; family Nocardiaceae; genus Rhodococcus; species Rhodococcus sp. IEGM 1341. The sequence goes on from NZ_JASHKV010000002.1 coordinate 140,915, forward strand.
CCAGTTGCCGATGATGGTTTCGGATTCGCCGCCGGAGTTGCCGTCGGCGAATGCCGAGTACGAATCCGCGGTGTCGACGAAGTTGCCTCCGCCCGCGGTGAACGCATCGAGAATCTCGAAGGACGCAGCCTCGTCGCTGGTCCAGCCGAAGGTGTTCCCGCCGAGGGCGAGCGGAAAGATGTCGAGATCGGAACGGCCGATGGCAACCACGGACAAACCCCTTACGTTGGCGTACAACTCGACTGTACGAGCAGTTCGGGGCTCAATGCCACGTGTGGTCCACCAGAGCGGTTCGCGGACCGAATTTGGGCTTGGTGGCCTTGCCGCTCAGGTACAGCAGCCGAATCGCGCGATGCCGATGCGGGGCCAGGGGCTGCAGATACTCGACCATCTCCGCGTCGTCGATCGGTCTACCCAGCAGTGACCAGCCCACCACCGACGCCAGGTGGTAGTCGCCCACCGACAATGCGTCGGGATCCCCGAGGGCGCGTTGCGCGGTCTCGGCCGCCGTCCAGACACCGACGCCCGGGATGGCTCGCAGCCTGCGCGCAGCGTCCTCGGGCGTCATTCCCGACGCCTCCTCCAGGCGTCCGGCCGCGCAGGCAGCGCGGACGATGGTCTTGGATCGGGCCGGGTCGACGTTGGCTCGGTGGTAGTCCCACGACGGAATGCGGCGCCACACGTCGGGTGTGGGGAAGACGAACATCGGCTTGGGCGTCGGACCCGGTGCCTTGTCGCCGAACTTGCTCACCAGGTACCGCCACGATCCGAATGCCGAAATTCCGTGTACGCGTTGTTCGATGATCGCCGGAATCAGGGCCTCGAGTACCAGTCCGGTTCGACCCAGTCGCAGGTGCGGTAGCTGCCGATGGGCTTCCCGGAGAATCGGATGCTCCGGTGCGAAGGTGCCGGCGTCGTCGTCCAACCCCAGCAGAGCGGGTGCCGCGTCCAACAGTTCGGGTGCGCCGGGGCCCCAGGCTCGAACCTGCGCGCTCGTCGGCGACACCTGTGTCAGGCGGTAGGTCACCGGGCCCGAACTCATCCTCGACGTGCGCCAGATCCCGCCGTCCGGCGTCGACTCGTAGGTGGGATCACCGCCGCCACGGCGCAACGGCGACACCGACATCCGGACGTCGATGCGCTGCTCGGACGTGACCAGGCGCGCGATCCCGTCGGTACCGGCGTCGTCGGGCATCGGTTCGTCACCTCCGAACGGTCGTGGCCATGCGGACCGAGTGGGTCCCCGTCAGGGCGTCGGTCGACACTGTTGCAACGTCGACGGCAAGATACATAGTGCCTCGCGGAGCGCAGGAGTGCCGCACGGAGTCTCTCGCCGCCTCTGGCCAGGTCTACAGCGTCAGGAGGATTTTCGTGGCTCGATCGAGTGCCGCATCGTTCGTCGGAGTCGCGTACGCGTTCGTCGTGGCGATGATGGGTACGACCATGCCGACGCCGCTCTACGCGTTGTACGAGGTCGAGTTCGGGTTCTCCGTATTCGTCGTCACGCTGGTGTTCGCGGCGTACGCGGTCGGTGTACTCGCCGCCCTGCTGGCTTTCGGGCGGTGGTCGGATTCGCTCGGTCGTCGTCCGATGCTGTTGGCGGGCATCGGGTTCGGTCTGATCAGTGCCGTGGTGTTCGTGACTGCGGGCTCGCTCACGGCGCTGGTGATCGGGCGGGTGCTGTCCGGATTGTCGGCTGGAATTTTCGTCGGAACCGCGACGGTGACCCTGATCGAACTGGTGCCGGACAAGTGGCGGGATCGTGCCCCGGCGATCGCCACGGCGGCCAATATCGGCGGCCTCGGCCTGGGTCCGCTGGTGGCCGGGTTGCTGGCCGAATACCTTCCGCAACCGCTACGCCTGACCTTCTTCGTCGACATCGGCCTGCTCGCGGTGGCCGCTCTGGCGGTGTTTCTCGCTCCCGAAACCGTTCGGGTCGCAGCGGGGGCGCGCCCGCAGATGCAACGACTGTCCGTACCGGCGGACGTTCGTGGCACTTTTCTGCGCGCGTCGATCGGTGGTTTCGCCGGTTTCGCAGTGCTCGGCCTGTTCACCGCGGTATCACCGGGATTCATCGCGGGGGTGCTGCAGATCGACAACCATGCCGTCACCGGTGTCGTGGTGTTCGCGGTCTTCGCGGCATCCGCGACCGCGCAGATCCTGCTGGGCCGGGCCGATCCGACGTCGGCGCAGCGCTGGGGTTGCTTCGTTCTGACGATCGGGCTGGTGGTCCTGGCGCTGTCGCTGCTCCTGACGTCGCTGCCGGTCCTGGTGATCGCGGCGCTGCTGTGCGGCGTCGGGCAGGGCGTGACGTTCAGCAACGGTATGGCGGCCATCGCCGCTGGGCTTCCGCCGGAACGTCGAGCAGAAGTGACCTCGACGTTCTTCGTGGTGCTGTACGTCGCCATCTCGTTGCCGGTCATCGGGGCCGGGGCTGCGGCGAACGAATGGGGATTGGTGACTGCGGGACTGGTGTTCTCCGCGCTCGTCGCAGCGCTCGCGGCGGTGGCGTTCGTGCTGCTCACCCTCGACGGCAGGAAGGCCAGGGAGTCCCACTACGCCTGACCCGGTTGGCAGTGCGCCGGAATCGAATTCGCACTGCCGCGCAGTCGAGTGCCAAGTACCTCGGTGTTCGTGCGCGAGTCACCCGGAGTTTGTCGGTGCCCCGAAGTAGGGTCTGAGACCGTGATCATCGTGAGTACGGACGGCTCGTGTCTGCGTAACCCCGGCGGAGCAATCGGGTGGGCGTGGGTCAACCACACGGGGCCGAGCAACTCCGGCGGTGAGCCCTCGGGCACCAACCAGGTTGCCGAGCTCAGGGCCCTGCTGGAGGCGGTTCTGGCGCACCCGGGCCCCGAGCCGCTGTTGATCGAATCCGACTCGCAGTACGCGATCAAGTGCGCGTCGGAATGGCTCGCGGGCTGGAAGCGCAAGGGCTGGAAAACAGCGGGCGGTACTCCGGTGCGCAACCTGGAGCTGGTGCAGAGCATCGAGCGAGCCATCACCGAACGTGAGGGTCCGGTCCGGTTCCGGTGGGTCCGCGGACACGTCGGCAATCACTTCAACGAAGCGGCCGACGCCTTGGCCGGTGAGGCCGCACGCGCCGTGGCCGCCGCCGGTACGCCGGCACCGGTAGCGACAACACCGGCTCCGGTGGCTGCTGCCCCTGCCTCTCAGGCACCGGTGACACGGCCCACGTCCGACGACGCGGTCCCGACGCTGTTCTGATCGGGCATCCCGCCCGGACGCGAGAATTGGACAACGGCAGCCGGTAGAATCTGGACATTCCACTCGAATCGGATTCTCTGACACCGGAGGCGTCGAGCGCACTGTGCACTCCATAGACTTCTTTCGGCCACCCGTGGCCGCTGCTCCGGCCGTTGGTTCTCGCGTGATCGTATGGTGATCACCGCGCTGCTTTCCTTGCTCCTCGGCTTCGTACTCACCGCCGCGATCATCGCGGCCAACGGGTACTTCGTCGCCCAGGAGTTCGCTTACATGTCCGTCGACCGGGCGACGCTGCGTACCGGTGCCGAGAAGGGCGACGCGTCGGCCGAGCGGGCACTGAAGGTCACCAAGCGCACGTCGTTCATGCTGTCGGGCGCGCAGCTGGGCATCACCGTCACCGGTCTGATGGTCGGATACGTGGCCGAGCCGTTCATCGGAGAATCGCTGGGCGAGCTGCTCAGCAGTGCCGGAGTGCCCATCGCGGTGGGCATTTCCATCGGCACGGTTGGCGCTCTCGTGCTCGCCACCGTCGTGCAGATGATCTTCGGCGAGCTGTATCCGAAGAATCTCGCCATCGCCAGTCCCGATCCGCTGTCCCGACGCCTTGCCCGCTCGACGCTCATCTACCTGGCTGCCTTCGGTTGGCTGATCACCTTCTTCGACAAATCCTCCAACGCGATGTTGCGTCTGCTGCGAGTCGAGCCGGTGCACGACGTGGACAGCAGCGCCACTGCGAAGGATCTGGAGAGCATCATCGAAGACTCCCGCGCGAGCGGGGATCTGACCGAGGACCTCTCGTTGCTGCTCGATCGCATCCTGGACTTTCCCGAGCGCGATGTCGCACACGCGATGATTCCTCGCACTCGGGTGGATGCGGTCACGCCCACCACTGCCATCGGTGAGATGCGGGCGCGGATGGTGCGTGCGCACACCCGGTATCCGGTGATCGGCGACCGTGAGGAGCCGATCGGTGTGGTGCAGCTGGCCGAGGTGATGGCCGCTGCGCCCGACGACACGCGGCCGGTCACCGAGATCATGCGGGCACCGCTGATCGTGCCGGAGCTCATGCCACTCGAAGATGCCCTGGAGTTGTTGTCCAGCACCAAGAACGAACTGGCGTGCGTCATCGACGAGTACGGCGGATTCGCCGGGGTGCTCACCATCGAGGATCTCGCCGAGGAATTGGTCGGCGAGATCACCGACGAGCACGACGACGAGGACATCGCAGGCGTGCACGATCAGGAAGACGGAGTGTGGCTCATGGACGGCGACGTCCACGTCGACGAGGTCGAACGCACGATCGGTCGCGACATGCTGTTGCCGCGAGGCGATTACGAGACGCTCGCCGGCCTGCTCATCGCGGAGGGCGGGAATCTGCCCGAGGTCGGAGACACCGTTCGTATCGATCTCGCGGTGTTCGGAGCCGATCTGATGGAAGACGAACCGCCGCGTCCGTCCCTGGAAGTCGAGGTGCTCGAGGTGGACCGGCACGTGCCGAGTGAGCTGAGAATCAGACTGCACGAGAACTCGCCGGACGGCAGCGAGGCGTCGTCGGAGTCGGACGAGGACGCGGAGCGATGAACGCGTGGGTCGTCGTCGCGGTGACGGTACTGCTCATCGCGCTGAGTGCGTTCTTCGTCGTCATCGAGTTCGCGCTGCTCGGTGCCCGTAGGCATCGACTGGAGGAGAAGGCAGGCACGAGCCGATCGGTTCGGGCCGCGCTGCGCGGAATGAACGAGTTGACGATCATGCTGGCAGGCGCGCAGCTCGGCATCACTGCCTGCACCTTCGCTCTCGGTGCCGTCACCAAGCCTGCCGTCGATTCCTGGCTGGGCCCGGTGTTCACCTCGTGGGGTGTGCCGGGATGGTTGGCCGGAACCGCCGCGTTCGCGCTGTCGCTGTTGCTCGTGACGTTTCTGCATCTGGTGATCGGTGAGATGGCCCCGAAATCCTGGGCCATCGCACACCCCGAACTCGCTGCCACCATCATCGGGTTGCCGTCTCGGGCGTTCATCCGCCCCTTCCGGCTGTTCCTGGTGTGGGTCAACAAGATCGCCAACACGCTCGTCCAACGGTCGGGAGTGGAGCCGGTCGAGAACGCTGCGGTCGGCGGCCGCGACGCCGAGACCATCCGCAACCTCGTCGAGTACTCGTCGCAGGTCGGCGTACTGGAACCGGAACTGCAAACCCAGATCACCCGGGTGATCGAACTCGAGACGCTGACCGTCGAGAAGATCACGGTGCCCGACTCCAAGGCGACGTCGGTTCCGCACGGTGCCACGGTGTCCGACGTGCAGGCCGCGGCGCTGCGGTCCGGTCACCTGCGGGTACTGCTCACCGACAGCGCAGGCGCGACGCCCGGTGTCGTGCACGTGCGCGACACGTTGCTGGCAGCCGCCGAGGAACCCGCCGCCGACTACGCACGGGAGGCCTACTCGGTCGACGGATCGACACCGGTGTACGAGTTGCTACGGCAGATGCGCAACCGCAGCGTTCAGCTCGCGGTTGTCGAGACCGACGGACAGTTCCTCGGCATCGTCACGCTCACCGACGTCATCAAACGGGTACTGCCCACGGCTCGTGCTGCACAGCAGGACAATTCAGCCGCGCGGTTGCATCCGACTGTTGGGTAGCGCAGGTGCGTGCAGTCGAGATCCCGGATAGCCCTCGACGGTGCCGAACTGCTCGCTGCCGCGCTCGTAGGCGGCCCGATACTCGACGACGTCCTCGTGGCTGCGGCCGACGAAGTTCCACCACATGACGATCTGCTCCCCGAACGGCGGTCCACCGAGCAGCAGCATCCGCACCGGCTCTCGGGTCGGATTGTGCAGATCGAGCGTCGAATCGCCCGGTTCGCGATAACCGAGTTCGGCTGCGGCGAGGACGGTCTCGTCCATCGTCACGGTGCCCTGATCGACGATGACGCCGTGCTCGAACGTCGGGTCGACGTCGAGGGTGACGCGGGCTCCGGCGTCGAGCACGATCTCGACTCCGAGGAGTGGGGTGAACGTGGCCACCGGCGAGGTCTCGCCGAGCAGTGAGCCGAGAAATACCCGTGCGGTCAGCCCCTGGCTCGTGTGAGTCCGCGGCACGTAGTGCTCGAAAGCCGGCTCGGTGAAACGAGATCGGGCTGGAAGTGCCACCCACAGTTGCATGCCGTGCAGAATTTTGGTCTGCGGGGTGGAGGTCTCGGAGTGACTGATGCCGTAGCCGGCCGTCATCAGGTTCAGCTCTCCGGGCCGCACCATGGCATGCGATCCGACGCTGTCGCGATGCTCGATCTCGCCGGAGAACAGCCAGCTGACGGTCTGGAGTCCGGTGTGCGGATGCGGCGGTACGTCCATCGACGACGTGTCGGGGCCGTAGTGGTCGGCGAAGCACCACGCGCCGATCAGTGAACGCTGTCGCTGGGGGAGCGTGCGCCGGACCTTCAAGGCCCGAGGACCGCCGAGGGGAACCTCACGTGGGGTGAGAATCTCGATGGTCATACGTGCAACGCGGTTCCGCGGAGTAGCCGCACGTCGTAGGACTCGGCCGCACCGTGCACCTCGGTCGATCCACCGTGGACCGTGTACAGCACCGCATACGAGGTGAAGGTGGCCGGTTGGCCGTCGTCGGAGTCGATGGTGACGCGTGGCAGTACGACCAGCAGGTGGGTCCGGTTGCCGTCCGACAGATTTTCGACGACGGTGCGAACCTCGAAACCCAGGTCGGATCGAGTGACATCGGTGGACTCGAGCGTCTGTCCGCTCAGAACGAGTTGTGCCGCCCAGACGCCGGCGGATCGATGGGCATCGAGGGTCCCGGTGATGTCGTCGCCGGTGAAATCGTAGTGATTCGCTGCTGTGAAAGGCATGGTCACAGGCTATGCCTCGGGTCGACGAAAAACTTCGAAAGAATTTCTCATCCGGTACCCATCCGCCTTGCGAGGTGCTGCGAATGTCCAATGAGACACCCGCTACTGCTGTCGCCCCCGACCGCCGTCAGTAGTGGGTGTCTCCCTTTGTGTGTGGAGCACCGACGTCCACACCGGTTGGGCACGCGACCGTCGAGCGCTACGCAGGCTGGGCGAGACCGGATCAGGAGATTTCGGGCGAGCCGAAACGATGATCGGTACGCTTTCGCACCTGGGCAGTTCGTTTCACAAGGGGAGCCACATGCACGAAGACTCTCGATTGCCCGCATCGCGCCACGGCGAGCGAACGAATGCGTCCCTACGACCACGTTCGGGGCGGATACACGGCGAGACACGTAGTCGCCACCGCAAACGGTCGACCACCGTCTCGTCGCCGAGATCGATCTCGAGCATCACCGTTCCACCGCTCGGTCCGCAACCCAGTGCGGCTCAGGTCATCCGCCATTGGTTCGCTGCTCCGCACGATTTCGACTGGATTTTCGTGCACAAGTCGACTCGTCCGCTGCACCGATTGATCCGAGTCGTGTTCGCGAGCTGTGTGGCTCTGTACGCCGCCGTGTCGATGCTGATGCTGGCCTCACCGAACGGGCCGACCGGATCGGGTCCGGTTGCCTACGTGATCTTCATCCTGGTTCTGCAGTGCGCCGCCATCGTGTATCTGCTGTTCGGGCCGCTGCCGGACCGCAAGTGGCAGGTGGTGACTTTCCTGGTATTCGGCGATGTCGGTCTGGCGTCGGTGATTCTTCTCGATGTACCCACGTCGGCGCTGATCGGCACGTTCCTCTTCGCGCTGACAGGGTCGATGTGCACCTTCTTTCTCGGACCGAGGCTGCTCGTAGCGCACCTCGTGTTCGCCAATCTGGTGATCGTCTACATCGGGGCGGCCGCGTACGTACAGGGATTGTGGGGTCCGTGGGATGCGATCGCCGCAGTCCTCGTCGCCGGAGGTGCGACGTCGGGTGTCCCGATCTTCGCCCAGATCGCCTGGTCGCTGGTCTGCGAGGATGCACGGCAATCCGAGATCGATCCGCTGACACGGATGAAGAACAGACGCGGACTGCAGAACGCCATCGAGGATCTGTGGTCGGTCGCTCGCGGCGAGCGGTTGGCATTCGTTCTCGTTCTGGTCGACATCGATCGGTTCAAGAGCGTCAACGATCGCTACGGACACGATCAGGGTGATGCCGTCATCGTCCTCGTTGCCGACCGTCTCCACGGTCACCTCGGGAAATCGGGCGTGGTGGCGAGAACCGGGGGCGAGGAGTTCGTGGCCGTCCTCGTCGGCGAGGCAGAACAACTGTGTGAACTGGTACTCGAGGTGAGTGGCACTCTGACGGATTGCTCGGATCCGATACCGGTGACAGTGAGCGCAGGCGCAATCGTGATCGCTCCCGATTCCGACGCGTGGACATCAGGGGTCGACGTGGTCAACGACGTCACACGCGCGGCGGACTCCCTCATGTACCGGGCGAAGGCGAACGGCGGAAATCGAACGGTGCTCGAGTCGATGTAGGGCCCAACTCACTGAGCCTGCTGACCAATCGATCGGTGTCCAGACCCGAACATCCGACGGCGAATTCATCCAGCGGGACGAGGGCGTGGAAGTCGACCCGCACATCACGGTCGTAGGCGACGTCCACGAGGTTTACTGGATCCTGCTGTTGCCCAGATTGTTCGGGATGTGCTTGCTGGATCGTTCTTCTCGCTCGCAGAACATCGAAAGATGTTGCGACGCTGCGAATACCGATCTCCGTCTACCTGCAGGGTACCGGGAGTTCACTGCGAGGGACCCGGGTGGACACCGACTCTCCGTAGCCTCGTCGAGCATGCGATTCGGTCGATTCTTGCCTCTGGTGTGCGTTCCCCTCGCGGTGTTGACGGGGTGCGGAACGGACACGGCAGCGGACCCGACCCCGCTCGGCTCGTTCGATCTGCAGGCGCACCGCGGCGGACTCGGCTTGGTCACCGAGAGCACCATCGAATCGTTCACCAACGCACTGCAACTCGGGGTGAGCGCCCTCGAATTGGATACTCAGATCACCGAGGACGGCATCGCGATCGTCACCCACGACCGCAAGGTCTCTGACAGCAAGTGCGTCGATACCGGTGCGCTCACACCGGGGGACCCCGAGTTTCCGTACGTCGGGAAGTTCGTGAATACACTGACATTCGCGCAGATCCGCACTCTCGACTGCGGAGCCCTACCTCTCACGGACTACCCGGAGCAACGACGCGTGCCCGGCGCTCGAATGCCGACCCTCACCGAGGTGTTGGATCTGGTGAAGTCGGCCGAAGCGCCGGATGTGAAGCTGAACGTCGAAACCAAGGTCGAGGCGGGCAGCCCCACCGAAACTGCTCCGCGCGAGCAATTCGTCGACACGGTTCTGGCGACCATCCGCGACGCAGACATGCTGGACCGGGTCACCGTGCAGAGTTTCGATTGGGGCGCACTGAAACTGGTCCGCGACGCCGAACCCGAGGTGCCGGTGGTGGCGCTGACCAACGGCGACTTCTTGCAGGTGGGCCAGGACGGTGCGTCGCCGTGGCTGGGCGGAATCGACGTCGACGATTTCGGTGGAGATGCGATTGCCGCGATCGATTCGTTCGGAGCGTCGGCGTACTCACCGGTGCAGGGGACCCCGCAGAGCGGGAAGGTCGGCGACCCCGACTTCGAGCTCTACGTCACCCAGGACATGGTGGACTCCGCGCACGAGCGCGGAATACGAGTGATCCCGTGGACCGTCGACGATCCCGACACCATGCGCGCGCTGATGGATCTGGGCGTCGACGGCCTGATCACCGATTACCCCGACCGATTGCGCACCGTCATGAGCGAGCGCGGACTAGCATTGCCCGCGCCCGCCCTGTGACGATTCCCCGTCAGAACGGGTAGCCGACTCCGGTCAACTTCTCGCTGGCGTCCCACAGCTTCGCAGCAAGAGCGGGGTCCTGTGCGGTCTTGGTCATGCTCGCCGGGCCCGGCTTACCGCGCGTTTCGAACAAGGACTTGGGGCCGCTGTACGTGCCGCCACCCGCAACGTCGACCGCATAAAGCGTGGGACGTGCTCCGGCACTGGCGGATTGCGAAAAGAACTTCAGTCCGATCGGAGCGAGAGTGGACAGGATCTTGTTGCTGCCCAAACCGTCTGGGCTCGAGTACAGCTCGGTGGCCGAGATTCCTGGGTGCGCGGCATTGCTGGTGATCTTCAGTCCGGCCTTGTCGATCCGGCGCTGGAGTTCGAGCGCGAACAGAATGTTCGCAAGCTTGGAGTTCGCGTACCCACGCTGGGGGTTGTATCCGCGTTCGAGCTGTAGATTGTCGAAATCGAGCTTGGGGCCCTGCCGGTGCGCGACGGAAGCGATGGTGGTGATCTTGGCGTTCGCAGCGAGCTTGGGGAACAGCAGGCCGGTCAAGGCGAAGTGGCCGAGATGATTGGTGCCGAGCTGGAGCTCGAACCCGTCCGCCGTCTCGGTTCGCAACGCAGGCATCATGACGCCGGCGTTGTTGATCAGCACGTCGATCGACTCCGGTGCCGACGCGGCGTACTCACGAACCGAGGCCAGGTCGGCGAGATTCAGGGTGGCGGTGTCGACGGTTCCGTTGGGTGCCTCCGCCGAAATTTTGGCCGCGGCGGCATCGGCCTTGTCCTTGTTGCGGCACGCGAGCGTCACGTGGTCGCCTCGCTTCGCCAACTCCAAGGCGGTGTAGTAGCCGATACCGGTGTTCGCACCGGTGATGACAACGCGTCTCTGCTTGGTTTCGGGCACGCCGCCAGGCTACCGGTCTGTTTTAGACTGTGCCCGTGAGCAGAGCAGAAGCCGACGAACATGCGGAATTTCCGAAGGGCACCGGAAATCCCGCGTCTCGGGCACTCCGCGCGGCGGGATACCGGTGCCTGGACGATCTCGCCGGGGTGCCCGCGGCCGAGCTGAAGACACTGCACGGTGTCGGTCCGAAATCGCTGGCAGTCATCCAGGCAGCACTGGAGCAGACCGGTCGATCGCTGGGTTGAATGCCCCGAGCCTCAGACCCAGTGACTCGGACGCGTCAGCGCCGACCTGCCGGTTCTGCCTCGAAACTTCATCGTCGTGCGTGCCTACCAGGGCCGAGCAGATCCGATGGGCCGTGGAATCCACGTTTATCGGACTCTCCTCTCCTGCGACATACCGGGCTACAGTGTTTCGACGAAGCAGCTGGGCGCACGGCATTTCAGGAGGCCGTCCATGGCGGAACTCGAGTACGACGCGGTGGTGACCTCGCTGCGTGCTGCCGGGTGTGTATTCGCCGAGGAGGAAGCCGACATCCTCGTCGAGTCCGCGTCCACTCCGACCCAGCTGCAAGAGATGCTCACACGCCGCATCGCCGGCGAACCGCTCGAGCACGTTGTCGGGTGGGTGTCGTTCTGTGGTCGACGCATCGCCGTCGAACCGGGCGTGTTCGTTCCGCGACGCCGTACCGAGTTTCTCGTCGAATGTGCTGCAGCGCTGCGTCCTTCGCTGCTGTTGGATCTGTGTTGTGGTTCTGGAGCAATAGGGCTGTCGGTCGGTGGCGTCATGGAATTGCACGCCGCCGATATCGACGCCGCCGCCGTCGCGTGTGCCAGGCGCAACCTCGATGCAGGCGGGGGCGCGGTGCCGGTCGGTCACGTGCACCGCGGTGACCTGTACGACGCACTGCCGCCGGAACTGCACGGCAGATTCGACGCGATCGTCGTCAATGCTCCCTACGTCCCGACCGGCGATATCGGGCTGATGCCGAGAGAGGCGCGGATCCACGAGCCGCACATCGCGCTCGACGGCGGTACGGACGGTGCCGGGATTCATCGTCGCGTCGCCGTCGACGCGCCGCAATGGCTGGCCCCAGGCGGGCATCTCCTCGTCGAAACCAGTGCAGCACTGATGTATTCGACGCTGCACACCGTGATCGACGCCGGATTCACCGGTCGCATCGAGGAATCCGAAGCACTCGACGCCGTTGTGGTGATCGGTTCGACGCGCGAGGGGTGATCCAGCGGGTGTTTCGATCCCGGGTCTGCGTGGCATCCCTCGCCTATGACTACATTGCTGTTCGCGGTAACCGCTGCCGACCACTGGACCTTGAACGACGGAAGCAAGCACCCCACCGGATACTGGGCCGAGGAGCTCGTCGAGTCCCATCGCACGTTCGTCGATGCCGGCTGGGACATCACGGTCGCCACGCCGGGCGGTAAGGCCCCGGTCGTCGACCAGGGCAGCCTCGCGGTCGACGCCAACGGCGGCGACGAAGAGAAGGTGGCGGATCAGAAGAGCTACCTCGCCTCTATCGAGTCGATCCTGTCCTCGCCCGCAAAGCTCGAGGAGCAGAAGGCGTCGGACTTCGACGTCGTCTTCGTTCCCGGCGGTCACGGACCGATGGAAGACCTCGCCGTCTCCGAGAGCTTCGGTGCACTGGTTGTCGACTTCCTCGACTCGAACAAGGTGGTGTCCGCGGTGTGCCACGCACCGGCAGCCCTTCTTCCTGCCGTCCGCAGTGACGGAACCTGGGCATTCGACGGGTACGAGCTCACCGGATTCACCGACGAGGAAGAGACCCAGGCCGGTCTCGCCGAGAAGGCCCCGTGGCTGCTCGAAACCCGGCTGCGCGAGAACGGCGCGAAGTTCGATTCCGTCGATGCCTGGGCACCCAACGTCGTCGTCGACCGCAACCTCTACACGGGTCAGAACCCGGCGTCGACGCGTCCTCTCGCCGAGAAGCTGGTCAGCGCGCTGAAGTAGCAGGTCTGGACGGTCGGCGTTCTGCCCACGGAGAACAGTGGACACCGAAGGGAACATCACTACTGCTTTCGAAGTTGAGCCCCAATAGCTCAATCTTTTGGAGGAGAAGTGACCGAAACCGTTCGTGTCCCCGTGCTTTTTCTGACCGACCCGATCGTCCTGCCCGGAATGGTGGTGCCCGTCGAGCTCGACGAGGCTGCGCGCGCCGCCGTCGACGCGGCGAAGGCGAGCAACGATGACACGTTGCTCGTCGCGCCGCGTCTCGAAGACCGCTATGCCGCGTACGGCGTTCTCGCCACGATCGTGCAGATGGGACGCCTGGCCGACGGCCGTCCGGCCGCGGTCATCAAGGCCGGCCGCCGCGCCCACATAGGCCACGGCGTCAGCGGACCCGGCGCTGCCCTCTGGGTGGAAGCCGAACCCGTACCGGACGAGGCCGCAGGCGATGACCTCAAAGCCCTTGCTGCCGAATACAAGCAGCTCGTGGTGGCGATGTTGCAACGTCGCGACGCCTGGCAGGTGATCGACTCGGTCAACAAGCTCACCGACCCGGGCGCGATCGCCGATACCGCCGGCTACGCGTCGTATCTCACCGACGTGCAGAAGCGGGACCTTCTCGAAACACCGGACGTGGCAACGCGTCTGACGTCCCTCATCGAGTGGACCAGGGCCAATCTCGCCGAGGTCGAGGTCAACGACAAGATCTCCGGCGATGTCCGCGAGGGCATGGAGAAGACCCAGAAGGAATTCCTGCTCCGGCAGCAGTTGGCGGCCATCCGCAAGGAACTCGGTGAGGACGAGCCCGACGGTGCCGACGACTACCGCGGCCGTGTCGAGGCTGCGGACCTGCCCGAGAAGGTGCGCGAACAGGCGCTGCGTGAGGTCGGCAAACTGGAACGGGCCAGCGATCAGAGCCCGGAGTCGGGTTGGATCCGCACGTGGCTCGACACCGTGCTCGATCTGCCGTGGAACAACACCACCACCGACAACAACGACATCGATTCTGCACGTGCGGTTCTCGATGCCGACCACCACGGACTCGACGACGTGAAGGATCGGATCGTCGAGTACCTGGCCGTCCGAGCGCGTCGCTCCGAACGTGGTCTGCAGTCGGTCGGTGGGCGTGGGTCCGGTGCCGTCATGGTGCTCGCGGGCCCGCCCGGAGTCGGCAAGACCTCGCTCGGTGAGTCGGTGGCCCGTGCGCTCGGTCGGAAGTTCGTGCGCGTCGCTCTCGGCGGCGTCCGGGACGAGGCCGAGATCCGCGGGCACCGTCGTACGTACGTCGGTGCGTTGCCGGGCCGGATCGTGCGGGCCATCGGTGAGGCGGGATCGATGAATCCCGTTGTTCTGCTGGACGAGATCGACAAGGTCGGTTCGGACTATCGCGGCGACCCCAGCGCCGCTCTGCTCGAGGTGCTCGACCCGGCGCAGAATCACACATTCCGTGATCACTACCTCGATCTGGATCTCGACCTGTCCGACGTGGTGTTCCTCGCCACCGCCAACGTGATCGACCAGATTCCCGGCCCGTTGCTCGACCGGATGGAACTGGTGACCATCGACGGCTACACCGAGGACGACAAGGTCGTCATCGCCCGGAACTACCTGCTCCCTCGTCAGATGGACAGGGCGGCAATCACATCCGAGGAGGTGACGGTCACCGACGCCGCGTTGCGCACGATCGCGGCCGAGTACACCCGTGAGCCGGGAGTGCGCCAGCTCGAACGCCTGCTGGCCAAGGCGCTGCGCAAGGTCGCGACGAAGTTGGTGGGCACAACCGAGGTTCTGTCCATCGACGAGCCGGACCTGGTGACCTACCTCGGTCGTCCGCGCTTCACCCCCGAGGCGCACGAGCGCACCGAAGTGCCGGGTGTGGCAACGGGTCTGGCGGTCACCGGACTCGGCGGCGACGTGCTGTTCATCGAGGCTGCATCGACCGATGGCGATCCGGGTCTCAAGCTCACCGGTCAACTCGGCGACGTGATGAAGGAGTCCGCGCAGATCGCACTGTCCTACGTGCGCTCGCACGCGGCACGATTCGGCGTAACGCAGGAATCTCTCGACCGCAGCATCCACGTGCACGTTCCGGCGGGCGCGGTGCCGAAGGACGGTCCGTCGGCGGGCGTGACGATGGTGACGGCCCTGGTGTCGATGGCTACCGGACGGCCGGTGCGCTCGGATGTCGGCATGACCGGTGAGGTCACGCTGAACGGTCGGGTGCTGCCGATCGGCGGGGTGAAGCAGAAATTGTTGGCTGCGCAGCGGGCGGGCCTGACGACGGTGTTCATACCGGCGCGCAACGAACCGGATCTGGACGATGTGCCCGCAGAGGTGTTGGAGGCGTTGGATGTTCGCCCGATGACCGACGTCGCCGACATCATCGCGCTCGCCCTGGAGCCGACGGCCGCAACCGTGGCGGCGTGAGTTCGGTGCAGTTGAGGTCGGTAAGGGGATCCGCACTTGACCTCGACCTATGTCGAGGTTCTACGTTGGTGACATGAGGTTGATGACATGAGCATGGAGATGACCGCCTGGAACCAGATGTATCGCACGATGAACAGGCCGGACACTCAGTCGTCGTTCTCGAAGGTGACGGCCCGCAGGATCCTGACGTTCGCTGCGCCGCATCGCCGTGCCCTCGGTGGGTTCCTGGTGCTCAGCGTGGCCCTGGCCGTTCTCGCCGTGGCCACGCCGGTGTTGGCCGGCCGGGTGGTCAACGCCATCGTCGACGGGCGCGAGCTGCGGGTGGTGGTGTGGCTCGCCGTTGCGATCGCGGCCATCGCTCTGGTGGACGCCGTGGTCGGTCTGATCAATCGGTGGCTCTCGTCGAACATCGGCGAGAGCTTGATCCTGGATCTGCGGACCGCGGTGTTCGATCACGTGCAGCGCATGCCGATCGCGTTCTTCACCCGAACCCGCACCGGTGCGCTGGTGAGTCGACTCAACAACGACGTCATCGGAGCGCAGCGCGCATTCAGCACCACGCTGTCCGGGGTCGTCAGCAACCTGGTGACGTTGGTGCTGACCCTGGTGGTGATGATCGGGATCTCCTGGCAGATCACGCTTCTGGCATTGATTCTGCTTCCGGTGTTCGTGCTTCCCGCTCGCCGGATGGGTCGACGCCTCGCGCGGTTGCAACGTGAAGCGGCAGCGCACAATTCGGCGATGAGTACGCAGATGACCGAACGATTCTCGGCACCGGGAGCAACACTGGTGAAACTGTTCGGTCATCCCGAACAGGAATCGGTCGAGTTCGCGGTGCGCGCCAAGCGCGTCCGAGACATCGGTGTACGCAGCGCCATGGTGCAGACGGTGTTCGTGACGGCGCTGACTCTCGTCTCGGCACTGGCCCTGGCCGTGGTGTACGGGCTCGGCGGCTTCTACGCCCTGCGGGGGACGCTCGACCCGGGTTCGGTTGTGGCACTGTCTCTTCTGCTGGCTCGCCTGTATTCCCCGCTGACTGCGCTGGCAAGTGCTCGGGTGGAGATCATGAGCGCACTGGTGAGTTTCGAGCGGGTATTCGAGGTGCTCGATCTGGTTCCACTCATCGCGGACAAGCCGGACGCACAGACTCTGCCGCCGGGGCCGGTGGCCGTCGAGCTCGACGACGTTCGGTTCGCGTACCCGTCTGCGGACAAGGTCTCGCTCGCCTCCCTCGAGGAGGTCGCGACCCTGGATTCACGAGGGGGAGAGGAAGTGCTGCACGGCGTCTCGTTCCGAGCCGAACCCGGCCAAATGGTCGCGCTGGTCGGTACGTCCGGTGCGGGCAAGTCCACGATCGCACAATTGATCGCACGGCTGTACGACGTCGACGGCGGTGCGGTCCGGCTCGGCGGAGTCGACGTGCGAGACCTGACGGCCGAATCCGTCCGCGGCACAGTGGGAATGGTGACCCAGGACGGTCACCTGTTCCACGAGAGCATCCGGTCGAATCTGTTGTTGCCTCGGCCCGAGGCAACCGACGACGAACTGTGGGATGCGCTGTCGAGGGCGCGGCTGGCCGACCTCGTGCGATCGCTGCCCGACGGCCTGGACACCGTCGTCGGCGAGCGAGGGTACCGACTCTCCGGCGGTGAGCGTCAGCGCCTGACGATCGCCCGGTTGCTGATCGCGCAACCACGAGTCGTCATTCTCGACGAGGCAACGGCGTCACTGGATTCGACGTCCGAGGCCGCCGTGCAGGCTGCGTTGGCCGAGGCGTTGGAAGGAAAGACGTCGGTGGTCATCGCGCACCGGCTCTCGACCATCAGGGCAGCCGATGTGATCCTGGTGATCGAGGACGGGCGAGTAGCCGAGCGAGGCACGCACGACGAGCTCCTCGCCGCGGGCGGCCGCTACGAGGAGCTGCATCGGACGCAGTTCGCACAATCCGGTTAAGCGTCCGGGACCACCGTGGACGGGTCGTCGTCGGTCGCCGCTGCGAGCATCGGGGTGAATCCGTCGATGGCGTAGTCCAGGGAGAGCGGACTCGAATATCCCAGGGCCGAGGGCAGATCGGTGCTGAACGAGCCGATGTAGACGGTTCGATCCTGCTCGACGACGTCGAGTGCGGCGATGATCGGGTTGGCCTGCAGCTGCTCGCGGCTCTGGCCGGCGATGACAAGGACGTCGGTGTCGAGTCGGTCGAGGTTCTCGGGACTGATGGTCTCGGAGGCGTCGGGAATCTCGAAGCCGAGGTCGGTGAAGAACAGGGCGCGGATGTCGTCCTTGCCGAGCAGCAGGTAGCTGCCGTCGTCCATGACGAACGCGAGAGACAGTGACTTGCCGGTGAACTGAGGATTCTCGGCCTCGGTGTCGGCGAACTTCTGCTCGAGCGTGGCCGTCTGGTCCCGTGCTTCCTGCTGCTTGCCGAGTGCTTCGCCGACGACGGCGAACTCCTGCTGCCACGTCGCGGCGGGCACGTTGTCGTAGCCGCCGATGTCGGCGATCGTCGGGGCCATCCCGGAGAGCTGGTCGTACTGGCCCTGGTCGATGAAGGAGTACGGGCCGAGGATCAGGTCGGGTGCCTGCGCGGCGATCTGCTCGAGGTTGAGATCGGTGCTGCCGACCTCGGGAATCTCGGTACCGCCCAACGCTTCCTGGGCCCATGGGCGCTGCCGGTAGTCGTAGCTGAGGTTGCCGCGGGTCGCGACGGGCTTGACGCCGAGCGCGAGGGCGAAGTCCTGCTCGTTGAACCCGATCGTCACGACGCGGGTGGGCTCGGTGTCGATGACCGTCTCACCGAATCGGTGATCGATGGTGACCGGGAATCCCTCGGCGCTTCCGGAGCTACCGGTGGGTTCGGGCTCGTCGGTGGACGAGCAGCCGACGGCCAGCGCCAGAACCGAGGCACCGGCGACGACGAGCTGGACGGACTTCTTCATGGGGTCTCCTCGCAACGGAACTTAGCGAGGTTAGCCTAACCGACCCATCGAAGCGTCGATCATGTGCCGGGGTCGGACGTCCCGATCAGCAGGTGGACGTCGCCGGTACACCGGCGAATCGCTGGTCGATCCATTCGAGTGCCTGCGGAAGACCGAGCACTGCAGCAGTCAGGTGATCGTTGCTGGGCACCTTCACCTCGGTCACCAGTACTCCGGCGCGGCAGTACCGGGCAATCGTGTTGTCGATGGCGCTGACCGGGATCAACGCATCGGAGGGGCTGTGCCACTCGAAGTACGGTGCTTTCGGTACGCCGGGGTACAGCTCGACGCTGTTGTCGTTGACGGCGGCAATCGCTTCCGGGCTGCTGATCAGGTCCAGCGTGCCAGCGACCTCCATGGCGCTCTTGCCTGCGCCTGCCGCGATGATGTCGTTGGTGCACCCGTTCTGGATCTGGCTCTCGATCTGCTTGCCGAGCGGGTTGAGCTGAGAGCTGATCGGGATGCGGGTGGGGTACTCGCGCTCGATTCCGAGCGCGGCAGCGAACGCCAGACCGAACATGGGGTGCGGGGCGAAACCGAGATCTCGGGCCATGCGCTCGAGGTTCATCGGAGCACCACCGTTCGCGCTGCCGACGATGTTCAGCTCGGGTGCGTAGTCGTTCTGAAGCGCAGCTGCCCATGCTGTGGCCATTCCGCCACCGGAGTAGCCGGCCAACGCAACCGGGCTCTGCTGAACCTGGATGGGATCGAAGCGCTGAGTGGCGCGAATGCTGTCCAGCACGATCTGTCCGCCGAGCCTGGCGGCGCCGTAAGCGCTGTTGGGTCCGAGGTGATCGGCGATGACGACGGTCCAGCCGCGCTGCAGTACTGCATTCAGTGCGGGTGCTTCACGAATCTGGAGATTGGGGTCGTTCGTCCACAGCGCTTGTGAAGGTGCACATTCGAGACCGAGAGCATTGATGATGTGTTGGTAGGAAAGCACCGGCCCGTTGGGTGCTTTGTTTTGCGGAACCAACACGGTATTGATTGCGGCGATGGGATCGCCGGCCGAATTGGTGGAGCGGAAATTCAGCTGCCACACGTCGACGCCGAAGAATCCGGGGGGCGGGGGCATCGGGCGGCTCGAGATCACGTCGCCCGGTGCAAGCGCATCGAGATCCACTGGCGGAGAGTAGAAGCCGTCGGCGATAGGCGTCGGATACAACGGCGCTGCAACTGCCTGACCTGCGCCGACGAGTGACGAACACAGGACAGCAACCGCCGTCATGCTGACAGCGCCTGCCAACTTGAGAACCCGCATGTGGTAAACCCCTCCGTGCCTGAACCGAAGCGACGAGCGCTGCGGTGATCTGGCAAGCCCCCATAGAGCCGGCCCGCAAACCGTTATAGCTGACGACTCGTGACTTGTTACGCTCCCCCGGAAACGATGTGCGCCACGGTACGCATCCGCTCATTTTATGGCAACCGAACGTTACCTATGCTCGTTTCTTCGGTAGAAATCAAGTATTCGACCGGGGGCATTCTCGTCATTCCTGACGCACCGCCTTCGGGTCCTTGTCCGGGCGCAGACCACGCCAGCTCGGATGCCGCAGATGGCCGGATTCCGTGGCCTCGTAGAACCGAACCTCGCCGACGAGTACAGGCTCGACCCACACCGCTCCGTTCCGATCGGCCGGGGGCAACACCGAGGAGAAGGGACTGTCCGACGCCTCGAGAGGGGCCAGGAGGGCACCTAGCGTATCGAGCGCACGATCGTCGAACCCGGTTCCGACGCGTCCCACGTAGCGCAGTCGCTCCCCGTCGGGAATGCCCATCAGTAACGATCCGAACCCGCCGGAACGGCGACCCTGTCCCCGACGCCACCCACCGATGACGACTTCCTGGGTTCGCCAGTTCTTGAACTTGATCCAGGTGTGGGCGCGCTTGCCGGGTTGGTAGACGGAGTCGGTGCGTTTGGCGACGACACCTTCCCAGCCCCGCTCTCTGCTTTCGGCGATGGCATCCGCAGCGGTCCCCGTCAGTCGTGGTGGCACCAGCACGGAGTCGAGTCCGGTGGTGAGAAGTTCGAGCAACCGTCGTCGATCCGAGTACTTCTTGCGCAGCAGTGACGTGCCGTCGAGGTGAAGCAGATCGAACGCGATGAACCGGATCTCGTCACGGGTCGCGTTCTGCAGTTTCTCGAAGCTGCTGACACCGCTGTCGTCGAACACGACGACTTCCCCGTCGACGACGGCGTCGTGCTCGGCCAGGTCGTCTGCGAAAGATTGGAGTGCACCGAATTTCTCGGTGTAGTCGTTACCGCTTCGCGTGCGTAGCGTCATCGAACCGTGCGTGAGTTCGGCGACGATGCGGAACCCGTCCCACTTGCCCTCGAACGACCACTCGTCGTTCGGAAGATCGCGGATGTCGCCTGCGGTCGCGAGCATCGGTGAGATGTTCTTGGGCTCGGGCTTGTCGGGTGCGTCCTTCATCAGGTGCATCAACCACTGGCTGCCCTTGGTGCGGATCAGCGCGAACCGCCCGCGCGCCTTCTGTCCGTGCAGGACGACGATGACTTCGTCGTCTCGCCACTTCTCGAGTTCGTAGGTTCCGCTGTCCCAGATCGAGACGTCGCCGCCGCCGTACTCGCCCTTGGGTATTCGTCCGGAGAATGTCGCGTATTCGAGCGGGTGGTCCTCGGTGTGTACCGCCAGTCGATTCTGCTTCGGGTCGACCGGGATGTTCTTCGGAACGGCCCACGACACCAGGACGCCGTCGTGTTCGAGTCGGAAGTCGTAGTGCAGCCGTCGGGCATGATGCTCTTGGATGACGAAGGTGTCGTTGTTGCCCTGCGGCTCGGTGGTGGTCGGTATCGGCTCGGGAGTCTTGTCGGCGCTGCGCATGCTGCGGTACTTGACGAGTTTGTCTGTGGTAGAGCTACTTTCGGGTGCCGACTCCATGGTGGGGTCCAGTTCTGCCAGTAGGTCACCGAGATCCTGGAATCGTTCCAGCACCTCCTCGAACCGAAGCTGTTGCAGGCCTGACGCTTCCAGCTCGTCCCACGTGCGTGGTGCTGCGACGGTGGGGAGCGTTCGCCCGCGTAGCGAGTACGGGGCGACCGTCGTCTTCTTGCCGTTGTTCTGGCTCCAGTCGACGAACACCCGACCGGTTCGCTTCGCCTTCGCCATCGTTGCCGTCACCCGATCCGGCGAACGCTCTTCCAGCAGCGTGGCAACACGTTTGGCGACGGTGGAGGCCCCCGCAGTCGACAGCGGTTTCTCCAGCGGGACGTACAGGTGAATTCCCTTGCTGCCGCTGGTGACCGGATACGCAGTCATCCCGATATCGCCGATCAGATCCCGTATCTCGCAGGCGACTTCGGCGCACCGGGCGAGATCCACGTCGTCACCGGGATCGAGGTCGAAGACCATGCGGGTGGCGGGGCCGGGATCGTTGCCGTCGAATCGCCACTGTGGCACATGCGCTTCGATGGCCGCCTGCTGGCCGAGCCACGCGAGATCGGCTGCGGTGGAGAACAGTGGGTAGGTGACGACGCGGTCGGAATGCTGCATCGAACGTCGATCGAGCCAGTCGGGGGCAGACGCAGCGAGGTTCTTCTCGAAGAACGACGACTGGTCGACGCCGTTGGGCCAGCGCTTACGGGTCACGGCTCGGCCGACGAGGTGCGGGAGCATGGCGGGTGCGATGGCAACGTAGTACTCGATGATGCTGCCCTTGGTGGTGCCGGTTTCGGGGAACAGCACTTTGTCGAGGTTGGTGACGGAGACCTTCCGACCCTCGATCTCGAGCGTGGCCATCGTCATAGGTTAACGGCCGCCGTCTGAAGATGCGGGGGAGTTGTGACAGGCTCGAATACATGGCGACGATCAGTGTCTCGGTACAGATGCCCGAAAATCCGCAGGGCGCGTGGGACAAAGCTTCCGCGCTCGATCGGTTCGACGAGTGGATGACCATTCACGGTGGATGGTGCAGCCCACCGCCGAAGAAGGTCGGCAAGGGCACCGAGGTGGAGTCGCTGGTCAAGGTCAAGGGCTTCAAGAACACGATCAACTGGACCTTCACGGAGTACGAAGAGCCGAAGTTGATCGAGATGTCCGGCCGCGGCAAGGGCGGGGTGCGGATCTCGCTGACGGTCCATGTGCGTGAGGCCGAGGGTGGTTCGGAGCTGACACTCGACGCCAAGTTCGGCGGGGGTGTGCTGTTCGGTCCGGTGGGATCGGTGGTGGCGCGGGCGCTGGACACCGATGTCAAGAAATCCGTTGCGAACCTGGCGGCATTGAGCTGACACGTCTCTGCTGAAGTAGCTGCACGACAACCTCTTCCAGCCCCGCACCGATGTCTCGGTGCGGGGCTGGAGACTGCATAGGATGCTCCACTCAAGGCCTCGATCGAGAGATTCCCGCGTGCGACCCGTCCGAGTGGAGCAAAAATTGCGGAAGACCCCTACCGCTGCCGAGTCTTTCGCAACCACCACAGTCCCGCGATGGGGAGCACCACCGGGATGAAGACGTACCCGGATCCGAAGTGCGACCACACCGTCGGCTCCGGGAAGTCCTGGGGCTGGATGTAGCTGAGGGCACCGATGCCGACCACTCCGACGAGTTCGATGATGCAGGACACCGTCACCACTCGTCGGGATGCTTCTGTTGCTCGGGCCAGTCCTACCGTGGCGACGATGTAGACGACTGCCGCGAAAGCCGACAGCAGATACGCCACCGGTGCGTCGTCGAATCGAGTGGCGAGCTGCACGATCGAGCGTGCTGTCGCCGCGACGGCGAACACGGCGTAGACGGCGATCAGGAAGCGCCCGAATCCGGTGCGCGTTGCTTGCTGGAGGTTGTCAGGCATATCCGGCCCAGATCTGGCTCAGGCGCAGCACCATGGCCGCGAGGGTGAGGACGGCAACGAGCAGTACCGCGGTGCCGCCGCGGGAGCGATCGCCCAGGGACCACCACGTCCCGAGCGGAAGCAGAAACAGCAGTCCGACGAGGTAGGACCCGAACGTCAGCCGGTGTATGTCTCGATCCGAGGTGAACATCATGACGAACCCGATGACGGCCTGCAGCGCGACGACCGCCTCGGTGGCAGCGATGGTCCAGAACAGGGCTCGATCGGACTTGTTCTTGAGCAGGACCGGTCGGTTCATGGCGAGCTTCGCGAGCACCCAGATGCCTACGACCAGGGACAACGCGTACAACAAGCCGGTGACGGCGCCGATCATCGAGTTCCTCGTCAAGTTCGGAGTGGATGGGTGGTTCGACCTCCACACTATCCGCGTAACGCCACGTCAACACTGTGAGGCCCTCGAAACACGGCGTTGTTCCGGGTGTGACCAATCGGAAATGGATGGGGCTTGTACTTGTTCCATGCCCGCAGAGGATCTGCTCTCTCGCCGGACATGACCTTTCTTCCCACGGTGGCCACAGGCGTCCACCTCATCCAGCCAGCTCTGCGAACTTCAGGAGACACCCGTGTCAGACATCGACCAGGCCATCGCCGAGAACATCAAGAAGTCGCTCGAAGAGATCCCGCACCCTTCACTCCCCAAGGGCAGCAACATCTACGGCTCCACCAAGATCTTCCCCGACTACAAGGCCGAGAACGGCGAGAGCTACTTCACGCTGGTGCACGGCATCGCACACGAGTCGTCGGTCTCCTTCGTCGCTGTGCTCCAGGCCACCCGCGCTCTGCGCAAGGGCTTCGAGTCGGCCATGTACTTCTACGGCCCCGGCGCTATCAATTGCCTTGCCACTCGGGGCTTTCCGACGACCGGTGACTCCGGCTTCCCGGGCGAGCAGAACATCAACGATTCGCTCGCGACATTCATCGCCGAGGGCGGCACCGTGTTCTGCTGCCGCTTCGGGCTCGCACTGCACGGTGGCCGCGAAGAGGACCTCATCGAGGGCGTCATCCCGGCCCACCCCCTGGACGTGCAGGACGCGTTGATCCACTACGCGCGCAAGGGTGCCATCATCAATTCGACCTACATGGTCTAGGGGATCTCGATGTCCATCTCTACACGCGTGGATCTGGCGTTGCTCGGAATTCGAGGAGCAACGCCGGTGTCCAGAACTGCCGGTGCAGGCCCGAGTGACGATGGACATGTCCGCATCGATGGCCTCGGCGCAGCCATCCCCCGCAATCCGCTCAGCCCGTACGTTCTCGAAGAGGGTCGAGTGTTGTTCGACGGCAACGACATCGGACTCGATGTTCAGGCCGTCGATCGCCCGAAGTTCTACGACCTCGCCACCGCCGACGGCGTCGCCTACGAGAAGATCGCCAAGCTGCACGGCTCCAGCGTCCTCGCTACGACAGTGGTGCAGACGTGCATCCGCTACGACGCCGACCAGCGGTGTCGCTTCTGCTCCATCGAGGCCTCGCTCGAGGCCGGCGACACCATCGCGGTCAAGACCCCGGCGCAGTTGGCCGAGGTGGCCGAGGCGGCGGTGCGACTCGACGGCGTCACACAGATGGTCATGACGACCGGCACCTCGGCCGCAAAGGACCGCGGTGCTCGCCACCTGGCCCGATGCGTGCGCGCCATCAAGGCGGTGGTTCCACAGCTGCCGATCCAGGTGCAGTGCGAACCTCCCGGCGATCTGCAGACGATCCAAGATCTGTACGACGCCGGAGCCGAATCCATCGGCATCCACGTCGAATCTCTCGACGACGACGTTCGACGCCGGTGGATGCCGGGCAAGGCCTCGGTCTCGATGGACGAGTACCGCGCGGCGTGGAAAGAAGCGGTTCGTGTCTTCGGACGAAACCAGGTTTCGACTTACATCCTGGTGGGACTCGGTGAGGATCCCGACGAATTGGTCGCAGGCGCAGCAGAACTGATCGAGATGGGGGTCTACCCCTTCGTGGTTCCGTTCCGGCCGCTGGCCGGAACGTTGGCAGTGGACATCGACCGAGCGACGGCCCCCGGCCGAGACGTTCTCGAAAACGTCACCCGACGCGTCGCCAAGGAACTTCAGGCCGCGGCGATGCTCGGATCCGAACAGAAGGCAGGCTGCGCGGCATGCGGTGCGTGCAGCGTTCTGCAGAATGCGGGAGGCTGACATGTTCGGTGTCGTGGAACTGGGCGACCTTGCCGGATTGTCCGGTACTGCAACCACTGTCGTCGAGCCCGGGTTCATCGTCCAGCCGTGCGGAAGTACAGCGGAGCTCGACGCCTATCGTGCACTCCGGAGGGCGACCTTCGTTGCCGAACAGGGCTTGTTCGCCGGCACCGATCAGGACGACATCGACGACGACCCACGAGCAGTCGTTCTGGTCGCCACCGATCGGGACGGCACCGTGCTCGGCGGAGTGCGGCTGGCACCCTGCACCGCACCGGATCTGGGGTGGTGGGCGGGAAGCCGGCTCGTGGTCGCGTCTTCGGCGCGCACCTCCGGCGTCGGGCCCGCCCTTGTTCGGGCCGCCTGCGCTCACGCCGAGAGCAGAGGTGTTCTTCGCTTCGACGCGACCGTGCAGAAGAGCAACGAGCAACTGTTCACCCGCCTCGGCTGGATTCGCCGCGGCGACGTCGAGGTTGCCGGCACAACGCACGTGGCGATGTACTGGCCGATCGACCGGATCGAACGGCTCGTCTCCTCGACCAAGGCGATGCTCGCCGGGGTACTTGCACCTCTCCGAGCGCAGCCACTCGGGCTCGGTGCCAAAGGCTTTCGCGGCGACGACGGCGTTCCGGTCCCGGGTAGCGACATGATCGCAGCGTGCGATGCGATCATCCCGTCCATGGTCGATCGCGACCCCGAGTGGGCCGGCTGGTGTGCCGCGCTGGTCAATCTGAACGACCTCTCGGCGATGGGAGCAGGAGCCGTCGGCATGCTCGATTCCGTCGGCGCACCCACCCAGAGTCGGCTGACCCGCATCATCCGGGGTCTCGCCAACGCCTCTGCAGCGTGGCAGGTTCCGGTGCTCGGTGGCCACACCCAGGCCGGGGTGCCGTCGTCACTGTCGGTCACCGCACTCGGCCGGACCTCGCGACCGGTGCCGGCCGGTGGCGGAAGCGTCGGCGATCGGTTGACGCTCACCGCAGACATCGAAGGCGAGTGGCGACGCGGATACCATGGTCGGCAATGGGATTCGTCGTCTCGTCGGAACTCCGGCGAACTGACGGCCATGGCGACGTTCGTTTCCCGCACCGCACCCAAGGCCGCCAAGGACGTCTCGATGGCAGGCCTGGCCGGCACCACCGGAATGCTGGCCGAGGCGAGCGGGACCGGCGCCGTACTCGACGTGGCCTCGATACCGAAACCCGACGCAGCGTCGATGGGCGAATGGATCACGTGTTTTCCAGGGTTCGCGATGATCACCGCGGACCGTCCCGGTGCACCCACTGCACCGTCCGGACCTGCGCTGTCCGCAGTCTGCGGAGAGCTCACCGACATTCCGGGCGTCGCACTGCGATGGCCCGACGGAATCACCACTCGCGCGGTCACGTCCACCGTGACCGGATTGGGAGAAGCATGACCACCCACCCGAAGCCCATCACTATTTCCGTCGCCGCAGCCGAATTCGGACGCGACATGGAACAGGGTTACGCCACCATCGCCGCGTTGCTCGAGGAATCGCGCAATCGCGGTAGCCAGCTGCTCGTCCTGCCCGAGGCCTGCCTCGGCGGCTACCTGCCGAGTCTCGGCGGAGGAGACGAGACCGAGGAATCACGTCAGCGTCGACTCAAAGCCCTGCCGCCGGCCCTCGAACTCGACGGCCCCGAGATCAGACGCGTCATCGACATGGCCGGTGACACCGTCGTCACGTTCGGCTTCTGCGAGAAGGACGGCGACACTCGCTACAACGCCGCCGTGACGGTCGACGGCAGTGGAATCCTCGGCTCGTACCGCAAGGTGCACCAGCCGCTGGGTGAAAATCTCTGCTACGACGCGGGAGACAGCTACTCCGCCTTCGACACTCCGATCGGCCGCATGGGGATGCAGATCTGCTACGACAAGGGATTCCCGGAGGCAGCAAGGGAACTGGCGCTCGACGGTGCCGAGATCGTCGCCTCCATCTCGGCCTGGCCGACGGCCCGCACCGCCACTGTCGACAACATGGAAGAGGACCGCTGGAAGCAGCGGTTCGACATCTACGACCGCGCTCGCGCTCTCGAGAATCAGATCATCTGGGTCGCGGCCAACCAGGCAGGTACCTTCGGATCTCTCCGATTCGTCTGCAGCGCAAAGATCGTCGGGCCCGGCGGGGAGATTCTCGCCGGCACGGGCGTCGAACCCGGCTTGGCGACGGCCACCGTCGACGTCGCTGCCCTCATCGGCGCAGCACGTGGCGGCGGCATGTACAACCTTCGTGATCGCCGACCGTCCGTGTACCGGACCATCACGAAGGAGCCGATCCATGCCTGAGATGTCGTTCCTCGTTCGATGGCCCGACGGACGCGAACAGTCCTGCTATTCACCGTCTCTGGTGATGCACGACTATCTGACGCCCGGCGAGGACTACCCGGTGGCAGAGTTCGTGCAACGGACGTCGGAGGCGTTGACGATCGCCAGCGATCGAGTGCTCGCCAAGTTCGGCATGCGGTGCACCTCGGCCGCGCAGCAGATGGAGGAGATTCACGGTGTCAGTGCCTCGTACGAGGCCGGTGCCGTTCGCGTACTGAGCATGTCGGGAGCTGAATTGCTATGACGGACAATCACAGTGCAGCAGAAAACTACTCCGTGATCGTCATCGGCGGTGGCCAGGCGGGCCTGTCCATCAGCTGGCATCTGACTCAGCGTGGCATCGAACATGTGGTGTTGGAGCGTGAGACGATCGCGCACGAGTGGAAGGACTCCCGCTGGGACAACTTCACCCTCGTTACTCCGAACTGGCAGTGCGCGCTCCCCGGGTACTCCTACGACGGTGACGATCCCGACGGATTCATGCAGCGTGACGAGGTGTACGCCTTCGTACGTCGCTACGCGGAAAGCTTCGATGCACCGGTCCGAGAGCACGTTTCGGTCGATCAAGCACTCCAGTCTGCGGCGGGTGGCTTCGACCTCCAGACTTCCGCCGGCCCCATGCATGCCGATCAGATCGTCGTCGCCGTCGGTGGGTACCACATCCCCACAATCCCGAGGTTCGCCGAGAAGCTTCCCCGTGACATCGTCCAGATCCACTCCTCCGAATACCGCGGGTCACACCAGTTCCCGGACGGCGACGTGCTGGTGGTCGGCACCGGCCAGTCCGGTGCCCAGATTGCCGAGGACCTGCACCTCGACGGCCGCCGCGTCCATCTGGTGGCGGGCACCGCTCCCCGCGTCGCGCGCTTCTATCGCGGCCGCGACTGTGTCGCCTGGTTGCACGACATGGGGGTTTACGATGTCTCCATCGAAGATCAACCCGGCGGCGTCGGCAAACGCGAGAACACGAACCACTACGTCACCGGACGTGACGGTGGGCGAGACATCGACCTGCGCGCATTCGCCACCGAGGGCATGAAACTCTACGGCCGCCTACTGGGAGTCGAGGACGGCGTTCTGCAGTTCGCGCCCACCCTCGAGGCATCCCTCGACGCTGCGGACCGCGTGGCCGAGAGCATCAAGGACAACATCGACGCCTACATCGAGCGCGAGGGAATCAGCGCGCCGAGCGAGGAGCGTTACGTTCCGGTGTGGCGTCCGGAGACCGAGACCACCGAACTCGACCTCGCCGCCGCCGATATCAAGGCCGTCGTCTGGTCCGTCGGCTTTCGCACCGACTACCGATGGCTGAAGGTCGGCGCGTTCGACGGCGAGGGCCACCCGACGCACAACCGAGGCGTCACCTCGGTGTCCGGCCTGTACTTCCTCGGTCTGCCGTGGCAGCACACCTGGGGTTCGGGGCGATTCGCCTCGGTGGCGAGGGACGCTGCGTTCCTCGCCGATCAGATCGGTCTCGAGATCAGTGCCGCACAACCCCAGAGTCAGATGGTCTGAGCTTCTCGTGGCCCCCATCAAGATCGGCGCGCTGGCAGCGCATTTCGGGAGAGATGTCGACCGAGCCGTACTGAAGATCACCACGATCATCTCCAGTGCGGCCCGAGAAGGCATCGATCTCCTGGTGCTGCCCGACGCGTCCCTCGGGGGCTACATCAACAGTCTGAGCAATCCGGATCCCGCGGAACTGCCGCCCACCCTCGATCCCGACGGTCCGGAACTGGCGGCGATCATCGCCGCGGCCGGGAACATGACGATCTGCATCGGCTACACCGAGCTGTCGAAAGGTCTGCGGTACAACGCTGCTGCCTGTCTGACCGGAGACGGAATCCTGGGTAGTCATCGCAAGGTGCACCAACCGCTCGGGGAGTCGCTCGCCTACGCGGCCGGTGACCACTTCGAGGCCTTCGACACCCCGGTGGGGCGGATGGGCATGCTGATCGACTACGACAAGACGTTCCCGGAGTCGGCGCGGACGTTGGCGCTCGACGGCGCGAGAATCATTGCGGCCCTGTCTGCGTGGCCTGCCAGCGTTACGGATCGAGCGTCTTCTCTTCCGAACGATCGGCAGTCCCGTCTGTTCGATCTGTACGACGCAGCCCGCGCGGCCGAGAATCAGGTGGTGCTCGTCTCGTCCAATCAAACCGGAGTGATGGGTTCGCTGCGCTTTCTCGGGCAGGCGAAGATCGTCGGCCCCGGTGGCGACGTACTAGCGCGGACCTGGTCCAAAGGAGGCCTTGCGGTGCACGAGATCGATGTCGACGCCGAAGTCGACCGAGCGCGCCGGGGGCTGCATCACCTGGCCGAGCGTCGAGTGGATGCTTACCCGAATCTGTTGCAGGAGAAGCCGGGTCAGTGAAGATCAGCCTGTCGACCTACTCGTCCAAGCCGCGCGGCGGAGTGGTGCACACACTGGCGCTGGCCGAGGCGCTCGCGCGCGCCGGGCAGGACGTGTCGGTGTGGTCTCTCGGCCGCGGTGGCGACAGTACGTTCTTTCGTGACGTGGACCCCGCCGTCGACATCAGAATGGTCCCGTTCGAGCACCGGGAAGGGGAGAACGTCGGAGAACGAATTCTGCGGTCGATAGATGTTCTGCGGCAGGCGTTCACACCGGAGGAGTACGACATCGTCCATGCGCAGGACTGCATCTCCGCCAATGCCGTCGGCCGCTGCATCAGGACCATCCATCACCTGGACGAGTTCACCACGCCCGAGCTGGCCGCGTGCCACGAACGCGCGATCACCGCCCCGTACGCGCGCATCTGCGTGTCGGCGGCGGTGGCGAGCGACGTTCGCCGCGGATGGGGATTCGAGCCCACGGTGATCCCCAACGGCGTCGACGCCGAGAGGTTCACCGCAGCGGCGCAATCGGGCCGATCGCACTGGCGCGAGAAGCTCGGCCGATACGTGCTCGCCGTGGGAGGTATCGAACCGCGCAAAGGCAGCCTGGATCTACTCGACGCCTTCGCCCGGCTGCGTGCGCACGACCTGAGGCTGGTCTTCGCCGGCGGCGAGACGCTGTTCGACTATCGCGACTATCGCGCGGAATTCGACCGCCGCGCAGCCGAACTCGGTATCGAACCGGTGATACTCGGTACCGTCGACGACGACGAGTTGCCGCATCTCGTGGCACAGGCTGCTGTGCTGCCGTTCTTCTCCACCAAGGAGGGCTTCGGACTGGCCGCCATGGAAGCACTCGCGGCGTCGACTCCCGTCGTCGCGCGAGATCTGCCGGTACTGCGAGAAGTGTTCGGCAACAGCGTCACCTACGCGTCCTCGGCGCAGACCATGGCAGCCGAGCTTCAACGTGCCGTGCGGGAACCGCGGGACCCGTTACCGGGCCTGACGCTGGCGCACAGCCTCACGTGGGACGAGGCTGCGCGTAAACATCTGGAGTTCTACTCCTCGCTCCGGTGACCGCTGCGCTTGTTGCGCTTGAGCCGATGGGGCTTGAGCTTGTGGAAACCCTTGACCCGTAGTGAGCGAATCGATTTGAGGTAGAACTCGGAGTCGTGACGCAGTTCCTCGGTCATGACGGTGTCGACGAGAGTCGTTCCCGGATTGGCCGAACTGGTCAGGCGCGCAGCGATGTTGACGACCGACCCGTACAGATCACCGTAACGGGCGAGAACCGGACCCCAGGCCAGCCCGACCCGCAGGTCCGGCATGTCTTCCTGTTCGGCGAACGCGTCCTGCAGATCGAGAGCGATGTGGGCGGCGTCCTCGGGAGTCTGCGCGCTGAACATCACCTCGTCGCCGACGTTCTTGATCACCGAACCACGCCCGCGCGCAATGATATTGGTGGCGAGAGACTCGAACTCCTCGAGGAGCGTGGTCAGTTCGCCGATGTCGAGTCGACGCGTCAGACTGGTGTAGCCGACCATGTCCGCGAAGCCGACGGCCATGACGGGGCTGTCGGTGGCGTCGTCGGGAGCGGCGATGGACCGTCCGGCCGCCGCGGCCAAGTGCCGTCGCCAGGTGTACGCCTGGAGTGCTTCGAGGGTGGGGACCGTCTCGGCAGCGATGTCCCTGGCGTTGTGCCGGATGGCGTCGATGTCGTTCTGGTCCTCGTCGCTGCTGGTGATGCGCTCGAGGATGTGAGAGTTCACCACGCCCACTTGCCATTCCGCGAGTCTGGACATCGACTGGCCGAGAGTGCGCGCGATCGCGACCTCCATCTCGGGCTTGATGACCTTCTGCTCGGTGAGTCCGGTGATCAACTTCAGTGCCTCGAGGTCCGCATCGGTGTAGACGACGGCCTCGGTATCGGTGTGGATGGGAAAGCCCATGCCGATCCACAGCGCGATTACCCGTTCGAGCGGCAACCCCGACCTGTCGACGATGTCGGACCGGGTGTACTTCGGAGTGCCACCCAGGAGATTGCGTTCGATCTCCGCTTGCACCACCGAGTTGATCTGGTTCTCAGGCATATCCCAACGTTCTGTCGAAATAGGAACGGACATCGTCCACGTACGCGTCGATCTTGTCGGGCTCCCAGTCCGTGGTGGGAATGGGCTCGCCGATGGTGACCTTGACGGTACCGGAATGGACGGTGAAATCCTTTTTCCACATCACGTCACCCGCGTTGTGGATGACGATGGGAACGATGGGCACTCCGGCCTGCATCGCCAGGTGGAAGCCGCCCTTCTTGAATCGGCCGAGACGCGACGTCGGCATCCGCGTGCCCTCGGGCGCGATGGCGACGGAAATGCCACTGTGCAATTTCTCTATGGCCGGACGCATCGCCTCGCGCGCCTGAGAGGGATCACCACGATCGACGTAGGCGACGTCGAAAATCCTGCCGAGCAGTGCGAATCGTGGGTCGCGTTCGAGCTCTCGTTTGGCGACCGCGGTGATGTCCCGTCGAAGAATGGAGGTGACGATGATCGAGTCGGCGGTGCTCTGATGGTTGAACATGAACACGGCAGGCCGCGCCGACCACGCGTTCTCGGTGCCGGTGACGTCGAGCTTGACTCCGGCAATGGTCAGAGCGATGTCCGGCGCAATGGTGCTCGTGATGTTCGCTCCGTTGCGCCTGCTGCGCGTCAGTAACCCGAGGCCGAGGCCGATCGATGCGCTGGCCAGCACCGACCCCAGGGCTGCGGTGCTGCGCACGGCCGAGGTCAGATCGGTGCCGCGCTTGGGGCTCTCCAACGTGAGGGAGGGCCACTTCTTCTTGGCGGCGTAGCGCTGCAGCTCGGGATCCGGGTTGAGGGCGATGGGACGGCCGACGGCCTCGAGCAGTGGAATGTCCTCACCGCCGTTGGAGTAGGCGAAGCAGCCGGCGAGAGCGATTCCCTCACGTTCGGCGTAGTCGATCGCGGCCTGGGCCTTGCGTGGTCCCCACAGCGAATCGCCGACCAGCTCCCCGGTCAGGATGCCGTCGGTGACAACCGGAGTGGTGCACAGCAGTGTCTCGAACATCATGTCCTGCTGTACGGGCAGCGCCTGGTACGGCGTGGCCGAGGTGGCCATCACCAGTCGATGACCGGCGTGACGGTGTGCTTCGACGAGGATGCGGGCCTGTGGGTAGATCATCGGCGCGATCTCGTTGCGGAACAGCGTGTCTGCCTGTTCCATCAGATCGTCTTCCCGACGGCCCTCCAGGCCCCGGACGGCCTTGCCCATCAGGTTGTCGACCGGGGAGTTGCGCATCCGCATCTCGACGACGGCACTCGATATCTCCCACAGTTCCTTGACCGTCACGTCGAGAGTCTTGAGCCGTTCGAGAAATACTGCACGGGCGGAGAACCCGTTGATCAGGGTGCCGTCCAGATCGAAGAACGCAACGGTGTCTCGGCCGGGTGGAGCGGCGGCGATCGCGATCAGTCGATCGTCGAACTCGGTCATGAATTGTTCTCCTCGGGGGCCGAGATCGGTTCTACCTCGCGCAGCATCTGGTGGGCCATGTCGCGGATCGTGCGTACCTTGCGTGCCCACTCGTCGATCTCGAGCGCGAATGCTCGACGCCGCCGGGCTATACCGTCGGACGTGGAGTCGACGAGATCGCGATTCTCGGCCAATTGCAATGCTGTATCGAACAATTCGCCGGAGATCGACTCGCTGTGATCGAGCTGCTGACGAAGTCGTCTGGCCTGAGCCGCACCGAGGCATTCCGTGATGAACTTCGCCTTGTCGAACTCACCGCTCTGCGGCAGCAACATCAGCTGATCGGCAACCACCTGGTACGCCTCGAAGATCGGCTGCAACACGCGGTGCGCCAGATGCAGATCCTGCGACTGCAGTTGCCGTGCAGCATATTCGGGGTCGCTGATGTTGGCGCGCCAGTCCGGGTCGATGAGATCGACCTCGGATTCGAGCCGTTCGCCGAAGTCCTTCTTGTCGCCGAAGAAGAACTCGAACTTGAGCAGATCACGTAACTGCAGTGCCGACTGCCACAGCGACTCCTGGGTCAGTGGCGTCGAATCGCCGCTGGTCGGCAGCACGACCAACTCGCCGATGGCGCGCATGACGAAGAAGTGGATTGCGTTGTTGCGGAAGAACGCTGCGACCAGATGCTTGTCCTGAGCCAGGTAGAACAGGGGCTCGGGACCGTCGTCGAAACGCTTGACGACGTTGGCGTTGACCTGTGCGATGACGGCCGAGCGCACGACGTCGACGTCGGCGATATCCACGCCGCCCGCGGTGGGCAGGTTGCGGCGCTTGATGTAGCGGGCGAGCGGGGCGATGATGGCCCACATCTCGTTGACGTTGAGGGCGCGATCCTCGATGCCCAGCAGGGCCATGGTGACCAATGCGGCCGGCGTTACCGGAGTCGCGTCGTTGATCGCGTGCGAGACACCGAGCGCGATCTTCTGCACCGCCACTCGCTTGTCGGAGTTCTCGGCGACGATCGACGCCACCGACATCGGCTCGCCGAAGTTCAGGTACACGTTGCCGCGCAACGTGCCCTGCGCGCGGATGTACCCGATGGCCATCCGAATGCCCTCGGCCTGCTTCTTCGCGCCGTGCGATTCCTCGGCCATCGCACCGACCTCGTGCAGCCGGTCGTAGGTGATGGACGTCGGAACCAGGTACACGTCCTCGGCATCGCTGGTCTCGAGTGCGTCCACCAGATAGGTCAGCAGGCCGAACCGCGGCGGGCGGAGCTTCCCGGTGCGGCTCCGGCCGCCCTCGATGTACCACTCGAGGTTGAACCGCTTGCTCAGCAGGAAGCTCATGTACTGACGCAGCGTCCACTTGTAGATCGCGTCGGAGAACTTGCGCTGGATGAGCACGACGCCACTGCGCTTGGCGATCGGACCCAGCGGCCAGAAGCCGACGTTGATGCCGCCCATGACGTGGTTGAGCGGCAGACCTTCGGCCAACAGTGCCGGACGCAGCACGAGCGGGTCGAGATAGGAGCGGTGATTGGGTAGGAACACCAACGGATAGTTCTTGTTGAGTTCGCGCACCTTCTGCAGCTGATCGCGGTCCACGTCCACCTTGTACGCCCGCGAGAAGTAGGCCCCGAGGGTTCCCCACATCTCGACTGCGCGGCGGGTCTCGGTTGCGACCATCTCGCCGAGGATGTCCTGGACGCGCTTGTCGACGGCCTCGCGATCCTGGCCGACCTCCTCCGCGAGTTCGGTGATTCCGTCCCGGAACTTCTTCTGCTCCGTCATGTCCTCGACGACGAATCGCGGGATCTTGTACTCGGAGCCGATGACGCCGCGCTCGGCCTTGTCCAGCGCCAGACTGGCCTGACGAAGAATGAACGACGACAGGGACGTGCCGCCGCCGCGCTCGAACCGATCCTGCAGATCACTGAGAGTCGCGGGCTCACCGACCAACACCGCGGAGTGGTCGGGGTCGTCGCCTGCCACCCATCGCTGCCACACCTGCGTTGGCTTGGACCGACCACGGGGCGCGAAGATTCGGTGCAGAATGCCGCTCTTGCGATCGGACAGAGTCACCCGCAGCGGGATCAGCAGCGGATCGTCGGCGTAGCCGCGAACACTGTCCGACAGTGACGTTTTCGCCTCACCGGAGAGCACCACCGAGGGTGGTCGCGGTTCGCCGTCCGGCGTGGTGGCGTCGATCCACTGATTCAGAGCCTGAACCTCGAGGGTGGATTTGGCGTCGAGCAAATACACGTGCGGACCGTCGCTGAGCGACTGTTCGTCCGCGTCGAGGTGGTACATCGAAACTCCTGTTCCGTACCTTCGCAAGGAGGCACGCCGCCAGGCTACGCGGCAGAAACCGTGTGCGAGGGCGGTTCGGTGAGGTGGTTCAGGGACACCGATCTCGCCGGGAGTCGCGCGGCTACTCGCGGGTACCCCGGTGGGGTCGATGGCACCTCGAGTGCGCGCGCGGCGCGCAGGCCGGCTGTCGTATACAGTGAGATGCATCGGCCCTCTCGGCCAACCAAATCTAAGTGTTAATCCAAGTTACTGTTACTTGGGGTTACAGTTACTTGGATTAACAGGTAACCCCCTCTCGATACGCCGATCCGACGCGCCCTGCGCTGCCCCGGCCGCATCTCACCTGCAAGTGTGCGACAGTATTCGCAAACACTTTCGAGAAAGGCCGGTAGTCGATGCCACCCCGTGGGCGCGCCGTGAACGATTCGTTGACTCCCGAGAACCTGACGGCTCTGGCCGCCGCGCTCGCCGAGGGGCGTCGCGCCACCGTCTATCTTCGTGAACCCAACCCGAGTCTGGGCCTGCCCGAGGGTACGTCGGCGAAGGTCGTTTCGATCGACGGCACCACGGTCACCATCAGCCCGAAGGGTGTCAACGACGAATTGCCCTACGAGGCAGAGGAACTGCGCATCACTCGCGACGCGGCAACCCCGCCTGCGCCGGCCAAGCGCGTGCCCGCGAAGAAGGTGGCACCGCCTCAGGCGCCGCCGGCAAGGAGCGCCGAGCCGGTGCAACCCAAACCCGTAGCGGTTCGGCCCGACGCGGAACCGGCACAGCCCAAGACGGTGGCGGAACGCCCCAAGGCCGTGCAACCGCCGAGTCCGGCTCCCCGTCGAGCCAAGAAGGCGCCGGGCGGCGTCAGCGTCACCATTCATGCGGGGGCCGACAACGATTGGTCGGTCACGGTCACCCAGGGGGCGAAGCGGCCCACCAAATCGCAACCGGTGAGCCCCGAGTCGGTGAGCCGCGCTGTTCGGGAGTTGGGCGATCCCACCGCACGCGACGCAGTCGAGGCCGTCATCTCCCACGCGCGCGAAGAAGCCGCTCGACGCGTCGCGGAACTGAGCCGACAACTAGAGGAGGCGCGCACCACCCTTGCCGCCCTCGAGCAGGACGTATGAGCGACTCGCTCGTGTTCGTACACCTGTTGTTGCTAGGGTTCTGCCGACACCGCTGAGAGGGAGTACATGTTCAAGAAATTCATGCTCGTCGTCGTGGGGGCGGCTGCAATCGTAGCCAGCGTCGGCGTGGGGACCGCATCCGCGGCCACTCCAGCTGCTCTCGGCGGCGGCTCGGGGATCATCGTCGGAGGTCAGGCGGAGTGCACGCTGACGACGATCGGAAACGACCGCAACGGAAATCTCGTCGGCTTCACCGCCGGCCACTGCGGCCAGGCGGGCGCTTCCATCGTCCCCGAGTACGACACCTCCCTCGGTGAGGTCGGCCGCATCGCGTTCTCCAATCCGGAATTCGATTACGCCCTGATCGAATTCCAGCGTGACAAGGTCGCACCGATCAACCGCGTCGGCAACGTGACCATCTCGCAGGTCGGCCCGCCGACGGCGTTCCCGAACATCGTCTGCAAGGAAGGCCGTACCACCGGCAACACCTGCGGACTCGCCTACGGCGACATCCTGCAGTCGCAGGAGACCTGGGCTCAGCTGTGCGTCGTCGAAGGTGACTCGGGCAGCCCGGTCGTCGTCGGCAACACCCTCGTCGGCATGGTCAATGCCTACCTCGGCGTGGCGTGCTTCGGACCCGAGGTCGGTACCAACTTCGACGCGATCCTCCGCAACGTCGATCAGGGCAACGGACTCGGCGCAGGATTCGTCCCAGCTCCCTAGATCCACCCGTTTTCGGCCGAAGGCCCCGTTCGCGCAACACACCGCGACGGGGCCTTCGTCGTGCGTGGGGTCGGTACTGCTCTCAGCGGGCGCGGGCGGACGACCGAACATCTGCGACTATGCGTTCCGCGTCGTCCGGTGCGATTCCCAGCAGCACCAGGCTCGACGTCGTCGCCGCTCCGGCGGGGTCGCCGATCAATCCTGCGTTGGTGGCGTCGAGGATCGACAGCGCAATGGCCTCGATATTGAGGATCAGCACTTCGGCGGCGAGGTACGAGGAGAACACACCCTCACGCTGTCCCCGTCGGATGACCGCGGCGGCCGACTCGCGCATCGGAGTCAGTAGATCGTGAATGCTGTTGTGTCCCAGATCGGACAGTGCGACCGCGAGTAACAGCCGGTACTGATCTCCGACGCGTGCCAGGGCCAGTGTCTGCCGAACGAACACCGTCACCGCCGATTCGTCTGCGGCAGGAACGCGGTTGAGCGCAGCCGAAATTCGTTCCGCTGCTTCCACGGCGATACCGTCGATCAACGCTTCGCGAGAGGCGAAGTGGGCGTACACGGTTCGCCGGACCACTCCCGCAGCGGCGGCGACGTCGTTGATGGTCGCATCGGGATTGTCCGCCAGCACCCCCTGTGCAACGTGCAGAATTCGCGCTCGATTGGACCGGGCGTCACGTCGTTGCACGGGCGGCGCAGCTGCGTCCCGTGCAATCGAACTCGACTCCGTCGTCTTACGCACAGGACAACAACTAGCACGATCGCGGGCGGGGAGTGTGGTTGCCGCCACAAAAGATTGCCGATCCTAGCCGACGCTTCCTAAGCTGCACAGCACTGTGCAAGGTGTGTCTCGCACTTTGCCAACGGGGGGGAACACACGATGACACTGCTTGCGATGACGCCTGTCCAAGATATGCACAAACCGTACCCACGACGCTGGTCGGCTCTGGTGGTGTTGTGTCTGAGCCTGCTGATCGTGGTCATGGCCAACACGTCCCTGTTGGTCGCCGCACCGTCGATGACACTCGACCTCGGTCTGACGAGTAGCGACCTGCAATGGGTGATCGACGGCTATACGGTCCCTTACGCGTCGTTGATGTTGCTGTGCGGGGTGATCGGAGATCGTTACAGCCGCCGCGGCGCTCTGATTCTCGGCCTGATCATCTTCGTCGCCGGATCTGTGGCCGGTGCACTCACCGATGCCACCCTCGGGGTGATCCTGGCCCGCATCGTCATGGGTGTCGCCGCAGCCATCGTCATGCCCGCCACCCTGTCGCTGTTGGTCGCGACCTTTCCCAAGCGGGAACGCGCCACCGCTGTCACCGTGTGGGCGGCAACCTCGGGACTCGCGATCGCGGCCGGGCCGCTGTTGGCGGGCTGGCTTCTCGAGAGCTTCACCTGGCACTCGACGTTCCTGATCAATGTTCCGATCGCGTTGGCCGCCATCGTCGGTGCCGTCGTGCTGGTCCCGCCGTCACGGGCCGTCGACCCGGGTGCGATCGACTGGATCGGTGGACTGCTGTCGGTGCTGGCCGTGTCGACCATCGTGTACGCCATCATCGAGGGGATGCACTTCGGCTGGACGGTCGGGCCTCTGTACTTCGCGCTCGTCGGGCTGCTGTCGGTCGTCGGCTTCGTGGGATGGGAACTGCGCCATCCCAATCCGTTGCTCGACGTCCGGATGTTCTCTTCCCGCATCCTCAGCGGTGCCACCCTCGCGGTGCTGATCTTCTTCCTCGTCACTTTCGGCGCCATCTACTTCGTCGCCCAGTATCTCCAGTTCGCTCTCGGCTACGGTCCGGTGTCCACCGGCGTTCACCTCCTGCCGTTGGCCGGCGCGGTCTTCGTCGGATCCGGAATCACGATGTGGCTCACGCCGAAACTGGGACCGCGCGTCACCGTCACCGCAGGCATGATCGTGGGAACGCTGTCGGTCGTCTCGCTCATCGGGATCGATTCGACGGCAACGTATTCCGACTTTCTTCCGGTGCTGACGCTGCTCGGTCTGGCAATCGGACTGTCCGTCTCGCCCTGCACCGACTCCATCATGGGCGAGTTCCCGGACAGTAAGCTCGGGGTGGGCGGCGGCCTCAACGACACCGCCCTCGAACTCGGCGGATCGCTCGGTATCGCTGTGCTCGGATCGGTGCTCGCCGCGTCCTACCGCCAGGGCATCGAAGGATTCCTGCAGACCTTCCCCGGCAAGCAACCGAACGGCCAGTACACCGGACAGGCGGCGGAAGGGCTTGCGGCATCGCAGGATTCGTTGGCCGGTGCGGTGATCGTTTCCGACGTCATCCGTGACCAGAACGCATTCCTCAGTGGGTTCGCCGACAATCTCGAAGCCAATGCCGTCGCGGCGTTCGGTGACGCAGTGGTGCACACGAGTGTTGTTGCCGCCGTCGTGTTCGGCGTCGGCACGGTGATCGTCGCGCTGCTCATACCGTCCAAGAATGCGACTGCGGCGACGTCGTCGGAGAAGATCGAGTTCGAGCCGATCGTGCCGTTCGTCGCACCGCCGGCGAAGGACCCGGCAGCCGATCGTGAGGTTGCCGAGCTCGAGCAACTACTGGAGCGGCCGTCGGCGAAGCCCCAGAATTCCGGCGCACGGCACGCGTTGCGCACCGCGGAGGAGACCGCACCGATACCTGCGCACACCGTGGCCGAGCCGGCTCTGGTGGACGCCGAGCTCGAGCGTCCCAGCATCTATCAGCTGGCCTCGAAGGTGTACGAGTTCGACGCCTCCGTCGCCCGACAGGCCACGGTGGACAGCAAGTCCGGCGACCGCGTGACGATCCACCAGCTCGCCCTGTCCAACCTGGCGCGCACCCGACGCGTCGAGGCCGAGGAAGCCCTCGACGCAGCCCTCGAACTCAGCGATCTGCCGGTTGCGCCCACACCTCAGCCGCCCGAACTCACCGAGCCGCTGCAGACCTTCTACCAGCGAGCCAGTAAGCAACACGCCAACTGCACGGCATTCAAGGAACGCTCGAGCTCCATGTGGGCAATGCCGCTGTAGTCGCACTCCGCCCGCCTCGGGCCCGCCTTCCGCCCGCGCACCCAACCCCGCCCGCGTCAATGGACCATTGCACCGCCGAGACGTATGCAAAGTGCCATCGACGCGCACGGTGTCCTTGCGTGAATGGACCATTGCAGCGCCGAGACGTATGCAATGGTCCATTGACGCGGCAGGGGGCAGGGGGGGGCGGGCGGGAAGGGGACGGCTAGATCAGCACCGCACCGTTCGAGGCGGATCCGACCAGCTTGGAGTATTTGGCCAACACTCCGCGGGTGTAGCGCGGCGGCAGTGGTGCCCAGCCCTGTGCGCGGGAGTCCATTTCGGCTGCGTCGACGAGCAAGTCGAGGGTGCCCTTGCCGACGTCGAGTCGGATCTGGTCCCCGTCGCGGACGAAGGCGATGGGTCCGCCGTCGACTGCCTCGGGTGCCACGTGTCCGACGCACAGGCCCGTGGTGCCGCCGGAGAATCGGCCGTCGGTGAGCAGCAGGACGTCCTTGCCGAGTCCCGCACCCTTGATGGCTCCGGTGATTGCGAGCATCTCGCGCATTCCCGGCCCGCCCTTGGGTCCTTCGTAGCGGATGACCACGACGTCGCCTGCTGCGATGGTGCCGTCTTCGAGGGCGTCCATGGCCGCGCGTTCACGCTCGAAAACTCGTGCGGTGCCGACGAAGACGTCGGAGTCGAAGCCTGCGGACTTGACGACGGCTCCGCCGGGGGCGAGCGATCCTTCGAGGATGGTGATGCCGCCCGTCGGGTGGATCGGCTTGTCGAGTGCGCGCAGTACCTTGCCGTCGGGGTCCGGGGGCGCGATGTGAGCGAGGTTCTCCGCCACGGTCTTTCCAGTGACCGTCATGCAGTCGCCGTGCATCAGGCCTGCGTCGAGCAGAGCCTTCATCACGACGGGAACTCCGCCGATCGCGTCGACGTCGGTCATGACGTGCTTGCCGAAGGGCTTGACGTCGGCCAGGTGCGGAACCTTCGCGCCGACGCGGGTGAAGTCGGCGAGGGTCAGATCCACCTGCGCCTCGTGTGCGATGGCGAGCAGGTGCAGCACCGCGTTGGTCGAGCCGCCGAAGGCCATGACGACGGCGATGGCGTTCTCGAATGCTTCCTTGGTGAGGATGTCGCTGGTGCGGATGCCGCGTCGCAAGAGGTCGACGACGGCCTCGCCGCTGGCATGCGCGAATCCGTCGCGTCGGCGATCGGGAGCGGGGGGAGATGCGCTGCCGGGCAGCGACATTCCCATAGCTTCGGCTGCGCTGGCCATCGTGTTCGCGGTGTACATTCCGCCGCAGGCACCTTCGCCGGGGCAGATGGCGCGT
The DNA here is from genome assembly GCF_030056895.1 of Rhodococcus sp. IEGM 1341. NCBI lineage: Bacteria > Bacillati > Actinomycetota > Actinomycetes > Mycobacteriales > Nocardiaceae > Rhodococcus > Rhodococcus sp. IEGM 1341. The sequence goes on from NZ_JASHKV010000002.1 coordinate 182,930, forward strand.
TCGATGGTGTCGACGTCGGCGCGTGACATCAATCCGCGCGAACAGGCTCCGACGGCCTCGAAGGCGTCGATGATCGTCACCTGGTGCTCGCTGCCGTCGGACAGGGTCGCGAACCCGGGCAACGTGGAGCCGGCGTAGAGGAAAACACTCGCCAGGTCCAGGCGCGCTGCGGCCATGAGCATTCCGGGCAGCGACTTGTCGCATCCGGCGAGCAGGACGGAACCGTCGAGACGCTCTGCGCTGATGACGGTTTCGACGCTGTCGGCGATCACCTCACGGGAGACCAACGAGAAGTGCATGCCCTCGTGACCCATCGAGATACCGTCGGACACCGAAATGGTGCCGAATTCCAGCGGGTAGCCGCCGGCGGCGTGGACGCCCTTCTTGACGGCCTTCGCCAGACGTTCGAGCGAGAGGTTGCACGGGGTGATCTCGTTCCACGACGACGCGACGCCGATCTGGGATTTGCCCCAGTCTTCGTCGCCCATCCCGACGGCGCGGAGCATGCCGCGCGCTGCCGTTTTCTCCAGTCCGTCGGTGACGTCGCGACTGCGCGGCTTGACGTCGATGTCTTCGTGGGGATTCTGCGGGGTCGTCATGACTCTCCTGAGCGGTCGGCGGACGGTCGCGTCCTCAGGTTCCGCTCCTGAGTCGCATTCACCGTCAACACTAAACCTGTGGTTGCGGCTCTCGATCGGCATGCACCCAACTCGTACGTCTCGAGTGCCCTTCATCGAGTGACGAATGGCCCTGTCGAGCACCACCGGCTCGGGGAGAGAGTGGGTGTGTCACCGCATCGCGGTGGGAGTCCGAGGAGAGACGATGAACGATCAGCCGGATACGGCCGTGGTGGAGATGCTGGTGGAGCTCGCGTGTCGCGCTCCGTCGGTGCACAACAGTCAGCCGTGGAGGTGGATCTACTCCGAGCACGTACTCGATCTGTACACCGACAGCTCGCGCGTGCTCGGGGCGATAGACCCGACCGAGCGGCAGATGGTGATGAGCTGCGGGGCTGCCTTGGACCACCTGCAGAAGGCCGCGGCAGCCAACAGGTGGACGGCAGAGATCGACCTGTTGCCGACCCCGGGTGCACCGGATCACCTCGCGCGTGTTCGTTTCGTACACGACGCGCATCCCCGGTCGCACGAGTTCGACCTGCTCACTGCGATCAATCGGCGGTACTCGGATCGGCGAGCGTTCGGGCCGGTGCCGAGCAATCGCGATCTGACGCGATACCTGGGTCAGGAGCACTACGGCGCCGAGATGACAGTCCTGTCGGCCGAGTCCAAAGAGACGTTGGCGAAGGCATCGACTCTGAGCGCGAGCGTACGTAAGTACGACGCGACGTATCAGGCGGAGATCAGATGGTGGGCCGGGCACGCGTTCCGATCGGGAGGAATTCCGCCCGAGGCTCTGACGAACCGCGCGGATGCATCGAGGGTGCAGGTCGGACGAGTGTTCCCCGAACCGCACCGGGTCGCCGCGACCGTGACACACGAGCCGGTCGAGGACGAATCCACCGTGGTGCTGCTCGAGACGTCATCGGACGAACGCCTGGATTGGCTGCAGAGCGGTCGAGCCATGTCTGCCTTCCTCCTGGCAGCGACAGCGGACGGACTGGCTACGTGCCCATTGACGCACATGACGGAACAGTCGGGTAGCAGGCGCTTGGTCGAATCTCTCGCTGCACGCACAGGCGTCGCGCAGGTACTGATTCGAGTCGGTAAACCGATGATCGGCTCACCGCCACCCCGAACCCCACGACACGCGGTCGCGTCGGTGCTCTCGGCACCCGCCCGCGCAACGAACAGGAGACGATCGTGATTCTCGCAGGACACCAGAAAATCGTTGTCGGCGTCGACGGCTCGCCCGCCAGTATCGACGCTGCCCGCTGGGCGGCCACCCTGGCCGAGAAGGTGGATTCTCCGCTGCTGATCGCCGGGGCAGTACAGCAGCCCGTGTTCTACATGGGCGGGCCCGCAACGGTGGTGCCGAGGGAGGTGTGGGACGAGCAGCGGCGCGCGGCCGAACGCGTCGTCACCGACGTTGCCACCGCGGTGCTGGCCCATCATCCGAATCTGGCCGTGACCACCTCGGTGGAGGAAGCGACCGCATGCACGATGATGGTCGGGCACTCCCGCACCGCGCGCATGCTCGTCGTCGGCAACTCCGGTTCCGGCCCGATCGTGTCGGCGTTGTTCGGGAGTACGGCGCAGGAGACCTCGAACGCGGCCCTGTGTCCGGTGATCGTCTGGCGGGAGGGAGTCGGCACCGTCTACGCACCGATCCTCGTCGGTATCGACGGCAGCGCGACGAGTGAGGTGGCCGTCGAGCAGGCCTTCGATCTGGCGTCGTTGTTGGGTGTGCCGATGATCGCCGCGCTTGCCTGGAGCTCGTTGTCCCAGGGGGCGGCGCTCTCTCTGCCTGGATCGCCCGACAGTGCCGAGATCGAGCGCGAGCAGCGAATGCTGCTGTCGGAATGTCTTGCCGGATGGAGTGAGAAGTATCCGGACGTAGCCGTCGAACATATTGTGCAACAGGGTAATCCAGCGCATCTGTTGATAGATCTGTCCAAGCGCGCCGGCCTCGTGGTGGTCGGCAGTCACGGACGGGGAGTGGTGGCGAGGGCACTGTTCGGATCGACCAGTAGCAACCTCACGCGGCACGCGCGCTGCCCGGTGATGATCTGCAGAGACACGACGACAGCGGGGACTCGACGATGACGAACGACGCACGAGCAGCGGCAGGCACCCGGCGGATGGAGACCGATTCCATCACCGTCGACAGTCCGGCATCGACAGGGTCGACGGTGTTTCCGGTGACCACCGCGTCGACCGGCGGCAGCGTGTACGCGGTGATGATCGCCGAATACGGACCGCTCGCCGGAACCTCCCCGGACGGACACGATCTGAGAACAGCGGTGCTCGGCCGGTGGCCGGGGGTGCGCGTCTTCGAGCGGCGCAGCACCGGTGTCAGCGGGGCCGACCCGCGCGGCTACGAGACCTTCTACGTCGAGCTCGAATCGAGCGGATGCCGCACCGATATCGATACCGACGAAGTATCTGCCCTGTTCCACCCCTGACCGACCCGACGGCTTCCCATCGAGACAGGAACACATCATGAGCAATTCCACCGACCGCGTGCTTCCCATCCTGGTGGGCATCGACGGCTCCACCGAGGCCGATGCCGCAGCGCTGTGGGCCGCCGCCTACGCCGCGAAGACACATTCGTCCGTTCGGTTGATTCACGCTGTCCCCGAGGGGGATTGGTACGGATCGGCAGCGTTCGTCGACGGCGGTGCGCTCGAGCGGGACCTCCGCATGATCGGGCGAAAGCATCTCACCCGCGCGGCCGGAGCGATGCACGACGTTGCACCCGACGTGTCCGTCGACATCGTCAGCGTCGACGGCACCATCGCGTCGTACCTGTCGAATGCCGATGCCGAATTGATCGTGCTGGGATCGAGGAAGTCGAGTGCACTACGAGACCTGACGTTGGGCAGCAACACCCTTCGGGTCGTCACGCACGCCCGTTGCCCCGTACTGCTGGTGCGTGGTGGGGAGAGTAGCGATCCCGCCAGGCCCATCGTGGTGGGCGTCGACGGAAGTGAGCAGTCGGATCGAGCATTGAGTGCAGCGCTCGAGTTCGCCCACACCGTCGGTGCACCGGTGGTCGCGGCGAACTACTGGGGATTCGCGGCCCAGCCGGGTCTGGGGACGGGATTCGAGGGCGTCGACTGGGTGAGCATTCGCGCTCACGAAAAGCATTGGCTCGAAACGCATGTGGAGAAGATGCACGAGAAGTATCCGGAGGTTGCGCTGAGCACTGTGAGCGCGCAGTCGAGCCCGACGCGAGGCCTGCGCGCGATGTCGGCGTCGGCGTCGATGCTCGTGGTGGGTTCTCGGGGTCGAGGTGCTCTGCGTGGGACGATTCTGGGGTCGGTCAGTCAGAATCTCGTTCACCACGCCGACTGCTCGGTGCTGATCGTGCGATGACCCAGTGCGGTGAGTCACGCGCTCCGACGCGACGCAGGTGGTGGTGAGCCGATGTCGCAGTGCGGGGGACAGTTCGACGCGTCCTCGCCGGTGCCGCGGATCAGTACCGCCGCGATGACCGCACCGATCACCAGCAATCCGGCGCACATCAGCATGGCGGTGTGGAAGCCGTCCGAGAACACCTCCGGCGCAGCGTAATCGGATCCAGCGATACCGGCGAGCGCAGGGAGCGCGGCTACGGCGAGCAGTTGGCTGGTGCGGGCCACGGCATTGTTGACACCCGACGCGATTCCGGCACGATCGGTGGACACCGCGCCCAGAACCGCTCCGGTCAGCGGGGCCACCAGAGCGGACAGTCCGAGCCCGAAGACGAGAACCGCGGGCAGAACGTCTGTGGCATAGCTGGATCCGGGTCCGATGCGCAACATCAGCAACAGCCCCAGTGCCGAGAGCAGCGGCCCGACGGTCATCGGAACACGAGGTCCGATGCGTCCGGCAATTCTGCCCGCGCGGGCGGACAGGACGAGCATGAGAGCGGTGATCGGCAGCGTGGCCACCCCGGCCGCGATGGGTGAGTAGCCCACGGCGAACTGCAACTGCAGCACCAGAAGAAAGAACACGCCGCCCAGAGCCGCGTACACGGCGAAGGTGACGAGGTTGGCCGCCAGGAACACTCGGGAGGCGAACAGTGACGGCGGAACCAGTGGATCGTGCGAACGACGCTCGATCACCACGAACACCCCGGCCGCGACGACACCCAGAGCGAGCGCGAGAGCATGTGACTCGATCAGACCGTATGTGAGCAGACCCAGCGCCGCCGCGACGGTCACCGCTCCCGGTACGTCGAGTCGGCCGGATGCGTGCGGATCTCGGCTCTCGGGAACATGTTTCGCTGCCACCCACACGACCACGACGGCGAGCGGGATGTTGATGAGGAACACCGAACGCCAGCCGACGGCGTCGACCAACCAGCCGCCGAGCAACGGACCGACCGCGGACGCGACACCGCCGAGACCCGACCACAGACCGATCGCAGCTCCTCGATCCTCGGCCCTGATGGAGGCCGAGATCAGCGCGAGAGAACCCGGCGTCAACAAGGCCGCACCTACTCCCTGCAGCAGCCGCGCCGCGACCAGCACCTCGATGCTGGGAGCGAGCCCGCACAGCACCGACGCGGCCGCGAACCAGACGGTGCCCCAGACGAACACCCGCCTGCGCCCCAGCCGGTCACCGAGGGACCCGCCCAGCAGAATCAGCGAGGCCAGCGTCAACGTGTAACCGCTCAGCGTCCACTGCAGACCGGTGACGCCCGAACCGAGATCGCGACCGATCGCGGGTAACGCGATATTGACCACGGTGGCGTCGAGCATCGCCAGAGCCGAACCGAGCACCGTGGCTGCGACGATCCAGCGCCCCCGAGCGCTCGAGACCGAGATGTCGGTGGCGGTCACAACCGTTCGACGCAGACGACGAAGTTGCGTGAGTCCTTCTCGAATCCGTACAGCGCGGGGTCGGGGCAGTCGTCGACGGACGAGGTGCCCTGCAGGATGGTCACGACGCGGCGGGTGTCGGCACCGGGGGTCGCGCAGTCGATCCGCTGAGCGAATTCACCGACCAGGTCCATGCATCCACCGACCTGCCAGTCGATGTCGAGGCACAGGGCTCCCTGTTCGATGTCGAAGTAGGTCTCGTAGTAGTACTGATCGGCATCCTCGGGGCACTCGGCGGAGGTGGGCGTCTTGGCGAAGACGACGTAGTTGGACTGCGGAGATCCGCAGGCCGCGTTGTCGATGGCCGCCTCGTCGACGGTTCCGCCCAGGGCCACGCACTCGCCGATCTCCACGTCGATGTCGACACTGCCGCCGTCGTCGATGTCGGTCTGAGGTGTGGTGGTGGGAGGGTTGGTGGTCGTGGTGGCGGGAATGGTGGCACCGGAGATGGCGACGGCGGTACCGGACACTTCCGAGGCGCATCCGCCGAGCATCAGCGCCGCGCACGAGGACAACGCGAGCACGAGAGCGCGGACCGAACGACTGGATGACGCCATGGTGAGTCCTGCCCTCGTAGGTTCGACCGTGCTCGTGTAGAAAATATCGGACTCGCTCGTCGGCTGCATGAGGCAGGATGAACTGCGTGGATCTTCCTCTTGCCGTGCCGGTCGCACCGATGCTCGCCAAAGCCGCGAAAGTGGTGCCCGCACAGCCCGAGGACGGGCCCGCGGTGTGGTCGTACGAGCCGAAATGGGACGGGTTTCGCGCGATCGTCTTCCGTGACGGAGACGAGGTGGTGCTGGGGTCACGTGGCGGTAAGGACCTGGCACGCTATTTCCCGGAGTTGGTGGAGGCGATCAAGGCCGAGCTGCCCGAGAAGATCGTCGTCGACGGCGAGATCGTCGTACCCCGCGAGAAGGACGGATCCACTCGTTTGGACTGGGAGTCGCTGTCCGAACGGATTCACCCCGCGGCGAGTCGGGTGACCATGCTCGCGGAGAAGACTCCTGCGCAGTTCATCGGCTTCGACCTGTTGGCCGTCGGCGACGAGGACCTGACGGGTGAGCCGTTCTCGACGCGGCGAGCGAGGCTGCTCGACGCGGTGGGTACCGGCGGGACGAGCTGTCACGTCACCTCCGCCACCGACGATGCGGCGGTGGCCGAGGATTGGTTCGAGCGTTTCGAGGGTGCCGGGCTCGACGGTGTGGTGGCCAAGAAGCTCGACGGTCTCTATCTGCCGAACAAGCGCGAGATGGTCAAGATCAAGCATGCGCGTACCGCCGACTGTGTGTTGATCGGCTACCGAATCCACAAGTCCGGCAACGGTATCGGATCTCTGCTCCTCGGTCTGTACGACGGTGACGACCTACGCATGATCGGCGGCGCGTCGGCCTTCACCGACAAGCGACGGCTGGAACTGCTCGAAGAACTCGAACCGCTCCGGCTCGGCGACGACGTCACGTACGACGGTGAAGCGACCCGCTGGAATTCGTCCAACGACCGCAACTGGATCCCGGTGCGCATCGAGCGGGTCATCGAGGTGGCCTACGACCAGATGGAAGGGGCTCGGCTGCGGCACGTGGCGCGGTTCCTGCGGTGGCGACCCGATCGTGAGCCGCGCTCGTGCGCCTACGACCAGCTCGAGGTTCCGGTGCGCTACGACGTCGCCGACGTCATCGCCGGGGGACGGTAGCCATGGCCGCGAAAACACCACCGGCGTTCGTGCAGGCCGGCGAACGCGAAGTGCGGGTGTCGAGCCCCGATCGCGTGATCTTCGAGGCCACCGAACGCACCCCGGAGATCACCAAACTGCAGGTGTGCGAGTACTTCGCGGCCGTCGGGGAGCCACTGATGCGGGCGATCGGTGACCGCCCCACCGCGATGGAGCGGTGGCCCGACGGCTATCGCGAGGGCATGAGATTGGCACTCGGCCCCCAGGACAAGGAGGGCGACGGTTTCTACCAGAAGCGGTTGCCCAAGGGTGCGCCCGAGTGGATCGAGACGGTGAAGATCGCGTTCCCCAGCAAGCGCACCGCCGAGGAACTGTGTCCGTCCGAATCCGCGTCGCTGGTGTGGGCGGCGCAAATGGGCACGCTGACCTTTCATCCGTGGCCGGTGCGACGACCGGACGTCGACCATCCCGACGAGCTCCGGCTTGACCTCGATCCGCAGCCGGGAACCACGTTCGCCGATGCCCTGCGTGTCGCCGACGTGACCCGAGAGCTGTTGCAGGAGCTGGGTTTATGCGGCTACCCGAAGACGAGCGGGAATCGGGGCATTCACATCTACGTTCGCATCGAGCCGCAGTACACCTTCGAGCAGGTGCGCCATGCGGCCATCGGTCTGGGCCGCGAACTGGAACGGCGCGACGACGGAGTGACCACCAACTGGTGGAAAGAGGAACGCGGAGAACGCATCTTCATCGACTACAACCAGAACAATCGAGACCGAACCATCGCCAGCGCGTGGAGTCTGCGGGCCCGGCCGGGTGCGACGGTGAGCACTCCGATGACGTGGTCGCAGTTGGCAGATGTCACCGATCCACGTGAATACAACCTCGTCACGGTGCCGGAGCTGGTTCAGGACGGTGACCCGTGGGCCGATATGGACGAGCAGGCCTACTCCCTCGAACCCCTTCTGCAACTGTGGGAAACACTGCCGGGCGGGGAGCTGAACTTCCCGCCGGATTACCCCAAGATGCCCGGCGAACCGCCACGCGTGCAGCCGTCGAAAAAGGTTGCTGAGCACTGGGATGCGGAGGGGAATCGAACGGAGAGCTGACGGAGCCGGGCAACGTTGCACACTACGACGCCGTATCGACGGGATCCGGTCGATCGAGCCGTGTTTTGTGCAATCGTGCCCGGGCGAGGTCCCCATGGCGATTTCTCTGTCGCGACTGCCCTTAAATCCATCACCCCACGCGCACATGTCTTTTCGCTTCGCGATCGGCTTTGATTCCGCTCGAGGTCAGGACGACGGCTCCGCCGAGCGCCAAGGCCACCGAGAGCGTCAGCATGGCCGTGGCGGGGATGGAGCCCAGGATCAGTAGCCCCGCGATCAACACCGCTGATGCGAGGCACTGGGTGGCGCCCGCCATCATGTAGGGATATGCGGCTCTGTGGCCGGCGACCCAGGCTTCCTTGCTGGACTTGGTGGCCCGCGTCTTGATGCCGATCAACGAATTGGGTTCTTGGTCCGGGTCTTTGGTCACCAGTGCGGTCACGTACACCGTCAGCGACAACACGAACAGTGTCAGCGCAATCGCTCCCGTTATCGCGCGCGCGGATTCTGCGTCCACGGTCGGTCCCTTCTGCTGCCGTACGCCTCACTGCAGCATACCGTCCGGTCTGCTTCGAGTCGCCGGGCAAGGTTGCACACTACGACGCCGTATCGACGGGATCCGGTCGATCGAGCCGTGTTCTGTGCAACCTTGCCCACGACTCACATGGATTCGAGTTCTCGGATCAACGTCGCCGCATCGTATGGTCCGATGTGCCTGGTCAGGTTCTTGTCGCCGCGTCCCAGGTAAAACGTCGGGGTGCCGTCCACGTCCGAGGACGATGCGTCGAGTTCGTCGTCCTCGACGCGAACGACGTGATCGCCGGTGCGGATGTCGTCCTCGAATCTGTCCATGTCGAGGCCGAGTTCGCGTGCGTAGCCGTCGATGTCGTCGGGTTCGAGAGCATCACTGTTGCGGAACAACAGATCGGCCATCTCCCAGAACTTGCCCTGCGCTGCGGCGGCCTCGCTGGCGTACGCGGCGTAGCGGGCGTGCGGGTGATAGTCGTCGAGCGGCAGGTGTCGGTAGACGTAGCGCAGGTCGTCGCCGAAGTGTTTGCGTACCTCGGCGACACTGCCGGTTGCCTTGCTGCAGAACGGGCACTCGAAATCCGCGTACTCCACGATCGTCAGTGGTGCGTCCACCGGACCGCGGATGTGATCGCGCTTGGCGTTCACCGGGCGCAGAATGCGCAGGGATGCCTCGGCTTTCGGCGGATGAATCTTCTCGTCGATGCGGAACAGGAGCCAGCCCAACACCGCCGCGATGACCGAGGCGGCCAACACGCCCACGCGTGCCTCGTCGGCCAGGAGTTCGTCGTCGAGGGCGAGGTCGATGATGAACAGGGAGATCGTGAACCCGATGCCGGACATCGCCGCACCACCGGCGATGTGCGACAGCGTCAGTCCCGGAGCCAGGGACGACGGCCGCAGTTTCGCGAAAACCGCAGAGGCCGCGGTGATTCCGACGAGCTTGCCGAGGACGAGTCCGGCGATGATGCCCCAGGTGAGCGTCGAGGTCGATGCAGCTTTCAGTGTCTCCGAGCTCAGCACCACGCCGGCGTTGGCGAGCGCGAAGATCGGCACGATGATGAACGCCGTGTACGGCTGATAGAGCCGCATGAGACGTTCGTTGACCGACACCGCGCGATCGAGTCCGAGGCGGGCCGCGCGGGCGTATTCGGGATTGGGCGACTGCCGGAACGCGCGCGTCAGATCCGACGCGCGTTCGACCTCGGTGCGTCGCGGCGGGTAGACCGGAAGGATCAGCGCGATCATCACTCCGGCAAGCGTGGGGTGCACTCCGGACTCGTACATTGCGACCCACGTGAACAGTGCGACGACGAAGTAGCCGACTCCGCGCCACACCTCGAGCCGGCGCAGCAGGAAGATCAGTCCGAGCCCGACGAACGCCAGGATCAGCGGCACCACGTCGAGGTTGTCGGTGTAGAAGAACGCGATGATCGCCAGCGCGCCCACGTCGTCCGCGACAGCGAGCGTGAGCAGGAAGATGCGCAGCCGAGCAGCCTTCTTCGGTCCGAGGACGGCGAGCGCCCCGAGCAGGAACGCAGTGTCGGTGGAGATGACGACGCCCCAGGCCTGGGCGGCGGGCCCGGACGGATTGAAGGCGAGGAACAGCAACGCAGGCGCGGCCAGGCCGGCAACGGCAGCGACGATCGGAATAGCGGCACGGGATCGGTCGGTGAGCTCGCCCATCGCGAACTCGCGCTTGACTTCGAGGCCGACGACGAAGAAGAACAGCGCCATGAGCCCGTCGTTGACCCAGTGGGCCAGGTCGAGAGAGATGCCGTGCTCGCCGATGGTGATCGACAGCTCCGTGTGCCAGAACGACTGATAGGTCTCGCCGAAGGGTGAATTGGCCCAGATCAGCGCGATGAGTGTCGCCGCGAGCAGAAAGCCCGCCGCCAGGGTCTCGCTGTTCCTCTCGCCGCGAGCTCGCGAGATCCGTTCGACGAAACGCGCCATCGGCCGATTCGTCGGCGTGATCTGATCTGCCATCTTCCGGCCCGCGTCCTCTCGGAGAGTGTTGTGAAGCAGTCTGTACCAACGCGGCGGTCGGCGCTTTGCTTCCACGCAGGTGGGAGCCCGCAGAGTAACGTTATTGCGCCGCCGAATCCGCCGCGCGGCGAGAGATGTGCACGACATATTCGACAAACGGCATTAGTCCGCACATAAACGGGAATACGAGTCCGACTCAACCCCTGCCACGAAGGAACATCCATGCGTGATTTCATCTGCCGCAAATGCGGACAGAAGCTGTCGTTCGAGAACTCACTGTGTCTGAGCTGCTCGAGCGCACTCGGCTTCCATCTGCCGAGCAGAGCCCTGCTGGTGCTTCCGGACAAGGCCGACGACGGTGTCGCCGAGGCAGAGGTGGACGGGGCCACATGGAAGATGTGCGCCAACCTCAACACTGCGCGTTGCAACTGGCTCGTCGACACCGCCGACACCGACGAACTCTGCGTGTCCTGCCGGCTCACCCGCACTCGCCCCGCCGACGACGACGTCGACGCGATGGCCGCGTACGCCGACGCCGAGACCAACAAGCGTCGCGTCGTACTCGAACTGACCGAACTGGGACTGCCCATCGTGGGCCGGGACGAGGACACCGCGACCGGCCTGGTGTTCGATCTGCTCTCGAGCGCAGAACAACAGGTGATGACCGGCCACGACAACGGCCTGATCACCCTCGACCTCGCCGAGGGAGACGACGTGCACCGCGAACAGTTGCGCGTCGCGATGTCCGAGCCGTATCGCACGCTCGTCGGGCACTTCCGGCACGAGATCGGCCACTATTACCAAATGGTGCTGGTCGGAGACGGTGAGCATCGCGCGGCCTTCGAGGAGCTGTTCGGGGATCCGGATTCGAGCTACCAGGACGCCCTCGACCGCCACTACAGCGAAGGTGCGCCCGAGGGCTGGGAAGACAACTACGTCTCGTCCTACGCCACCATGCACCCCGCCGAGGACTGGGCCGAGACGTTTGCGCACTACCTGCACATCCGCGACACCCTGGACACGGCCGCAGCGTTCGGCATGGCACCGGCCGGTTCGACGCTGGAGAGCCCGTTGCCCGGTGACGTCGGCTTCGATCAGATCGTCGACTGGTGGTTGCCGCTGTCGTGGGCGCTGAACCAGATCAACCGATCGATGGGACACCAGGACCTCTACCCGTTCGTGCTGCCGCCGACCGTCGTGAAGAAAATCGGGTTCGTGCACTCGCTGATCGCACCCAGCACACTCTGATGCCCCGCTAACGGTCGTTGAGCTTTGCTTTCAGGGGCGTATCCTGTGTTGTCGGCACACCGCCGATGCCGGGATGCGCCCCTGCGCAGTAGCAGGGCTGGTGCAACATCAGGACGAGGTGACGACCATCAGCGAGCAGACAATGGATTCGACGGGCACGCGCTCGCGGGTCACCGATTTCGAGCTGAGTCGACGACTGGCCGAGGTGGCCGAGAAGCTGCGGCGTCAGCATTCGGATCCGGATCGAGTTCTGGCCGTCATCACCGAGTCCGCGGTGGCCAATGTGCCGTCCGCCGAGTTCGCGTCCATCACCACCGTGCTGCAGGGCAAGTTCGTACACAGCGCCGCGCTGTGTGGGGAGCCCGCCGGCCACTGCGACAAGATTCAGGAGCAGCTGGGCGAGGGACCGTGCCTCGAATCGGCAATCGAACAGACGACCATCAGGATCGACGACATGGACAGCGACACCCGCTGGCCGCAGTTCGCCGACGCGGCGTCTGCGCTCGGGGTCAAGAGCATGATCTGCTTCCAGCTCTACGTCGAGGGAGTCAACTTCGGCGCACTGAACCTGCACTCCACTCGTACCGACGCGTTCAGTGTCGAGGCCGAGTCGATCGGTTCGCTGTTCGCAGCGCACGCGGCCATCGCGTTCTCCACCGCCCGCGAGGAGCAGCAGATCAGGGCCGCGTTGACCAGTCGAGACCTGATCGGTCAGGCCAAGGGCATGTTGATGGAGCGCTACAACCTGAACTCGCAGGCGGCATTCGCCTTGCTGGCCAAGCTGTCTCAGGACACCAACGTCAAACTCGCCGATCTCGCCGAACAGCTGGTCATCGACGCCGCGAAATCGACCGACTGAGCCCTGTCCCCTGGAGGTCGAGCGCAGTCAGCGCACATCGAGGCCGTCGGTGCTCGCGACCGACACCGCCGGACCGTCCGAGGCGACGAAGACCTCGATCCGAACGTCCTCGTCCAAGTACCGACTCAGTAACGCCAATCCTGATGTTGCAGCGATGATCTCGTGCACACGATCACCCGAGATCGGATAGTCGTCCACGTCGTGACGCCAGTGCGCGGCCACCAGAGTGCCCCCTGCTTCCAGGTGATCGACTGCGCGAGTCATCGCCGATGCGAGATCCGCGGCGTCGAGGTAGTAGCCGACCTCGCTGACGACGATCAGATCGAACGTCTCCTCGGGTGTCGGCAATGCCGACCAATGGTCGGACAACGACCACAACGCGAATTCGACTGCGGCAGTCTCACCTACACGCGCGCGGGCCGAATCGAGAGCACTGTCCACCACATCGGTCGACACCACGTGATCGCACCGGGTCACCAGCTGTTCGGTGAGCACGCCGATGGAGCAGCCGGGTTCGAGGGCTCGCCGATAGTGCGGCTTCGGCAGCGAGGCCATGGTCAATGCGTACTTGCGCCGCTCGTACCACTTGCTGTCGAGCATGAACGGATCGTCCTTGGCCGCATAGACATTGCGGAAGTAGTCGGCACCCAAGCTGGTCGGAGAACCGTGGCTCGTCCGAGAATCCATGCTCATGCGAACACCACCTCGAACGGTCGCCGGTAGCGGGCCAATATGTGCGGCGGCAACACCGCGCGATCCGCGGGGTGATCTGACAGTGGCCGGATCTGAGAATCGAACTGCTCGATGGACGCGCGCTTGGCGTCGAGAGCGTGCGGCGGGAGATCGACACGGCGGCATCGTGTCCACGGAACTGCAGGATGGTTCGGAGTTGCCCAGTGCCACATCCAGATCGGGTACTCGACCACCGGTATCCCGACGGCGTTCGCCGCAGTGAGACAGGCCCGCGCGGTGGCTTCGTGGTCGGGATGACCGTCTCCGCGCCATGGCGTCAGGCACCAGGTGCCCGGGGTGGCGTCGAGCAACGGCATCAATGCGTCGGCCACCGCACCCTCGTGCTGCTCGACGGCACCGTCGGCGATCTGCAACCGCGTCGGAGAGTGGTCGATTCCCAACTCCGCCAACGCGCGTTCCGACTCGACGGGGCGTCGTGCCCGCAGATCCTCCGCCGTCACCGTCGGGGAACCGGGGTGCGAGCCGTCACCGTCGGTCACCGCGACCACCCTTACGTCGACCCCTGCCGCGGCCGCCAACGACAGCAGGCCACCGACGCCGAGTACCTCGTCGTCCGGGTGCGGGGCGACGACGACCATCGTGACGACGTCCTTCCACTGCAGACCGGGGATGGACCAGTCGGCCGACATCCAATCCGACTCGGCGGTACCGACATCGACTTCGGCGTCGAATGCGTTCTCTACCATGGGTTGTCCTCCTCGGCGATGTCCTGCCCGAGGGCTTCGAGATCGCGTTCGGCGTGGCTCTGCCTCAGATAGACGGTCAGATCTGCAACGCGCCGCGCGTGCTCGGCATCGCTGCACAGCGGGCCGGCACCGAGAGCGCGACCGACGCGGTCGATGCACTGAGTCGCCGCGTCCTCGACCACTGCCCGCACGATGCGGGCTCGGGTCCGGGCTCGACCGGAACGGTCGAACGGATCGGCGTCCACTTCGGCGGCCGCGGTGGTCAGTGCGCTCGACGCCGCACCGAGTGCCGCTGCGATGGCACCGAGATGTGCGGCACGGTGCGGGTCCGGCCTGGTGCGGACGGCGGCGTGCAGCGTGTCCGCCACTGCGCACGCGCTACCGAACCAGGCGGCCGACACCCCGATGGCCCCGTGCCAGAAGCCAGGACGGGTGAGGTAATCGGTCGGTCCGCCGACCGCAACGGCCGGGACGCTGTCGAATGCAACCGAGCCGGAATCGCTTTCGCTCATCCCCACGGCATGCCACGTGTCGGGTACCGGAGTCGCGCCCGGATGCGTCAGATCGACGGCGAACAGCCGAGGACTTCCCTCGACGCGCGCAGTGACCAGAGCGTTCGTACACAGTGACGCACCCGAGCACCACGGCTTCGTTCCGGTGAGAACCCAGCCCGAATCCTCCAGCACCGCCTCGAGAATCGGAGCAGGCGGTTCCGCAGCCCACACTCCCCAGATCTGACCGCGCTGTGGCGTCGGGCCGTCGAGTTCGTGCAGGATCGCGATCGCGTCGGTATGCGCTTCGGACCACCGGCCCAGCACCGTGTTGTGACGGCTCAGGGCGGCGAGCGACTGCCAGCGCAGATCGGTGTATCCCGAGCCGGGCAGCGCCAGGTCGAGACGACCGTCCGCCTCGAACGCCAAGAACGCGTTGCGCAGACCGGTGTCGATGTCTGCGCGGTCGGTGGATTCGAGAAAATCGGTCTCGCTCATGCGGTGGCCTCCAGGGAACGTAGGAATCCGGCCATGCCGTCGGGCGCTCTGCCGCTGAGGCGACCCGACGTCGTGACAGGGATGTCGCACACTCGACGGCACTCGATGCCGCCGAGCTCGAGGCGTCGGACCAGATCGTGGTCCTCGCCGGTGGTCAAAGGTGCAAATCCCCCGACGGAGAAGTACTCGGTCGCTCGGACGCCGAGGTTGGCGCCGTGCACGTGTGGGTGGCCGAATTCGTGCCGGTAGTGCGCGTCGTACGACGATCGCAACCCGAGGTTCTCCTCGACGTGGCCCTCGAAATCGACCGCCACTGTTCCCGCTATCGCTCGAGCGCCCTCGGCGGCATGCCGGAGATGGCCGAGCAGCCAGTTCTCACCCACCCTGGTGTCCGCATCGGTGGTGACGAACCAGGTGGCGTCGAGCCGACTGCCGTCTCGCGAGCCGGTCGCGAACCCGGCGGCTCGGGCCGCTCCGACGTTGCGATGGGCTACCTCGATCGCCGACACCGACGGGTGACGTGCCGCGATGTGCGCCGAGTCGTCGGTGCAGGCATCGAGTACGACAACCGTCGAGACGGTCACCGCCGCCACTTCGACTGCGCGGCGCTCCGCCCGTGACAGGGCCGTCAGACAGGCGTCGAGCAGATCCTGCTCGTTGTGTGCGGGTACGACGACGACGATGTGACTGACTGGGGTACGGGGGAAAGCATCGGAGATCACGGTCCACCCTTTTCGGACACCGGACGAAGAAGAGTCCGTTTCGGAAACCGCCGGTGTCTGGACGGGATGTGCTCCCCTCGCACATACCCGTTCCCCGGCTGCCGACACATGCGTCCTGGCCTGCAAAGACAGTGCTCGGGACCGGTTGCGGGAAGATACTCGTACTCGCGGTTTCTTTCGCCCGTTTCGGAAATATCCGATTAGCAAATGTCGGGGCGGTATGTGTTAATGGGCTTTGCTCACGCACAGCTCTGTCGGTGGGCATCGCGACGCAGCACGAAGGATGGTCGGGTTACATGGCATCACCGGTTCGCACACGCAGATTCGCCCGTATCGGCGCGATCGTTGCAGGTACAGCCCTTGCTGCGTCCGCCGCATTCGGTTCGGCACAGGCCGCGCCACTGTGGCCGGGCGGCCCGGACGTCTCCATTCCCGGCATGCCGGGGTCCTCGGATCCGGCTGCGCCCGCTCCCCAGCAGCAGATCGTCCCGCAGCTCGCGCCCGCGAACTTCGCCGATCCGAGCATCAGCCCCTCCGGCGGCGAGGTCGTCGGAGTCGCGCAGCCCATCGCCATCCGCTTCGACGAGGCAATCGGTGATCGTGACGCCGCCCTGCGAGCCATTCGCGTCACGACGAACCCGTCCGTCGACGGCCACTTCTATTGGATCAACGACACCCAGGTCCGCTGGCTGCCCAACGAGTTCTACCCGGCGCACACCCAGGTGACCGTCGAGGCAGGCGGAGCGAAAGCCGAATTCTCCACCGGCGACTCCATCATCACCACGGCCGACGACAACACCAAGCAGATCACCGTCACCCGCAACGGCGAGGTCGTCCGCACCATGCCCACCTCGATGGGCAAGGTCGGACACGAAACCCCCAACGGCACCTACATCGTCGGCGAGCGGTTCCGTGACATGTACATGGACTCCTCCACGTACGGCGTCCCGATCGACTCCGAGGAGGGCTACCGCACGTACGTCGAGTACGCGACGCGCATCTCCTACAGCGGCATCTTCGTGCACGCGGCCCCGTGGTCGGAATCGCAGCAGGGCTACTCCAACGCCTCGCACGGCTGCCTCAACGTCAGCACCGAAGACGGCAAGTGGTTCTTCGAGAACGTCCAGAAGGGCGACCCCGTCATCGTCGTCAACACCGACGGCGGCACCCTGAGCGGATCCGACGGTCTCGGAGACTGGAACCGCTAGTGCCTGCGGCAGTGGTGCGATCAGGTGCCATAGCGGGCACATAACCGCACCACTGCGCAGCAATTGGCCTGAGCGACAGGGGACGTTGGGGCTCAGTTCACCATTCGTTGGCCGAGGCTGAGCACAGTCCTCGCAGTGAGTGCAACAACCGAACGAGTGCTGCCCAGGGCACGCGAGAAGCGTTTCTTCTCGCGACCGTGGACCGATTACGCACTGTTCCTGATTCTGGTGGGCCCCAACCTGGTTCTGCTGGGCGTGTTCACGTATCGGCCGCTGGTCGAGAACTTCCAGTTCTCGTTCTTCGACTGGAACCTGTCCTCGCCCACCTCCACGTTCGTCGGCTTCGACAACTACCGCGAGTGGGCCTCCCGCGAGGACACCTGGCAGATCGTCGGCAACACCGTCGTGTTCACGGTCGCCGCGGTGGTGGGCTCATTGGTTCTCGGCCTGGTGCTGGCGCTGCTGCTCGATCGAAAGCTCAGGGGCCGCAACTTCGTTCGATCCGCAGTCTTCGCCCCGTACGTCATCTCGGGTGCCGCGATCGGCATCGCGTTCCAATTCGTCTTCGACCCCAACTTCGGGCTGGTCCAGGATCTGATGCGACGCCTCGGCCTGGGCGCGGTTCCGGACTTCTATCAGGACCCGAAGTGGGCGATGGTCATGATCACGGTGACCTACCTGTGGAAGAACCTGGGCTACACCTTCGTCATCTACCTGGCGGCCCTGCAGGGCGTGCGCAAGGAATTGATGGAAGCGGCCGAGATCGATCAGGCGAGCCGCTGGACCACGTTCCGCAAAGTGCTTCTGCCGCAACTACGTCCGACGACGTTCTTCCTGTCGATCACGGTGCTGCTCAACTCGCTGCAGGTCTTCGACATCATCAATGTCATGACGCGCGGCGGCCCGCTGGGCACCGGCACCACCACGATGGTCTACCAGGTCTACGAGGAGACGTTCCGCAACTTCCGAGCCGGCTACGGAGCCACCGTCGCGACGATCCTGTTCCTCGTGCTGTTGATCGTCACGCTCGTGCAGGTACGAATCATGGATCGAGACGATCAGCGATGACTGTGACCGACAAGCCCGATACGGCGACGCCGGAGAAAGTGCCAGGGCCGCGCGACCCGCAGCGTGCGCGGCGCAGCGCGAACATCCTCGGATACGCGGCCATGGTCGCCGTCCTGCTGATGATCGGGCTGCCACTGTTCTGGATCCTGATCACCTCCTTCAAGGATCGACCGGACATCTACGTGCAGCCGGTCACGTGGTGGCCCAGCGTGTTTCACCCGCAGAACTACGACGAGGCGACGACGGAGGTGCCGTTCTTCACCTACCTGCGCAACTCCATCATCATCACCACGGCCGTGTCGTCCATCAAGTTCGTCCTCGGGGTACTCAGCGCCTACGGGCTGGTGTTCCTGCGCTTCCCGGGCAAGAACATCGTCTTTCTCGTCATCATCGCCGCGCTCATGGTGCCCAATCAGATCACCGTCATCTCCAACTACTCGCTCATCTCCGAGTTGGGTTGGCGGAACTCGTTCCAGGGCATCATCATTCCGCTGGCCGGCGTCGCCTTCGGTACTTTCCTTATGCGCAACCACTTCCTGTCGTTGCCGCCCGAGATCATCGAAGCCGCGCGGATGGACGGTGCCGGGCCGGTACGGCTGATGTTCCGGGTGATCCTGCCGCTGTCGGGCCCGACCATGGTGGCCTTCGCCATCATCACGATCGTCACCGAATGGAACGAATACCTCTGGCCGTTCCTGATGTCCGACGACTCCTCGGTCGCACCGCTTCCGGTGGGATTGACGCTGCTCCAGAACAGCGAGGGCTACACCAACTGGGGCGCGGTGATGGCCGCGACGGTGCTGACCATTCTGCCGATTCTTCTCGTCTTTCTCGTCCTGCAACGCCACATGATCAAGGGCCTCACCTCCGGTGCGGTCAAGGGCTGATTCACCTCACTATCAGGAGTCGAACACCATGGCACACATCATCAATCGGCGTGGCTTCCTCACGCTCACCGGCGCAGCTGCGGCCGCCGCAGCCCTCGCGGCGTGCAGCGGCCCCGGGTCGGGCGGGTCGGGCGGCGAGGCTGTCGAAGGCGATGCGAACACCATCAACTTCTGGTCGAACCACCCGGGCAAGTCCCAGGAGTTCGAGAGGGAACTGATCTCGCGCTTCCAGGCGGAGAACCCAGGCCTGACGGTCAATCTCATCGACGGTGGCAAGAACTACGAGGAGGTGTCGCAGAAGTTCAACGCGGCGCTCTCGGGCAACGATGTGCCCGACGTCGTCGTGCTCTCGGACGTCTGGTGGTTCAACTACGCGCTCACCGGTGCCATCGAGCCGCTCGACAAGCACTTTTCCGCAGCAGGCGTCGACCAGTCCGATTACGTGGATTCGCTGCTGGCCGACTACAACTGGAACGGCAACCACTGGGCTTTGCCGTACGCGCGTTCGACGCCGCTGTTCTACTACAACAAGGCCGTGTGGCAGCAGGCCGGACTGCCCGATCGCGGGCCGGCCACCTGGCAGGAGTTCGACGAGTGGGGCCCGCGCATCCAGGCCGTCGTCGGAGACGGCAAGCTCGCTCACGGTTGGGGCAACGCTGTCGACTACCTCGGGTGGACGTTCGAGGGACCGATCTGGACGTTCGGCGGATCGTACTCCGATCAGTTCGAGCTGAAGTTCGACGACCCCAATACCATTGCGGCAGGCAAGTTCCTGCAGGACATGATCCACACGAAGAAGTACGCGGCGGTGTCCAACGACATCGCCAACGACTTCGCCGCGGGCATCCTGGCGTCCACCATCGCCTCGACGGGCGACCTCTCCACCATCAAGGCCGGTGCCGCGTTCGAGTTCGGTACTGCCTTCCTGCCGGCCGCCGACGGCACCCCCGGTTGCCCCACCGGTGGAGCCGGCCTGGCCATTCCGGCGAAGATCTCCGAGGAGCGAAAGGTGAACGCGCTCAAGTTCATCGACTTCGTCACCAACGGTGCCAACACCGCCTACTTCTCGCAGAACACCGGCTACATGCCGGTCCGTAAGTCTGCACAGCAGGACCCGTCGGAGATCGCATTCCTCGAGGCGAACCCCAACGCGAAGACGGCCGTCGACCAATTGGCGCTGACTCGCTCGCAGGACTACGCCCGCGTGTTCGTCCCCGGTGGCGACAAGATCATCGGCAGCGGACTCGAGCAGATCGCGCTGCAGAACGCCGATGTCGCAACGACGTTCGCGTCCATCTCGGATCAGCTGCAGCAGATCATCGACCGCCAGATCACCCCGAAGCTGCCGAAGTAATGGCCGCCGTTCACTACGCCGGTGTCTCGCACCGGTACCCGGGTGCCGATTCGCTCGCTGTCGACAATCTCGAACTCGACATCGCGGACGGTGAATTCATCGTTCTCGTCGGGCCTTCGGGCTGTGGGAAGTCGACCAGTCTGCGGATGCTCGCCGGTCTCGAGTCCGTCGAAAGCGGCCGTATCGACATCGGCGGAGTGGACGTCACCTCGCTGGCTCCGCGGGCCAGGGACGTTGCGATGGTGTTCCAGAACTACGCGCTGTACCCCAACATGACCGTCGGCGACAACATGGGATTTGCGCTGCGCAATGCCGGAATGAGCAAGTCCGACACCGCAGCACGAGTACTCGACGCGGCGAGGATGCTCGAGCTCGAGCCGTTGCTGGGTCGCAAGCCCGGCAAGCTCTCCGGCGGGCAGCGTCAGCGAGTGGCCATGGGGCGCGCCATCGTGCGTCAACCCAAGGTGTTCTGCATGGACGAACCGCTGTCCAACCTCGACGCCAAGCTGCGAGTGTCGACCAGAGCCCAGATCGCCGGTCTGCAAAGACGACTGGGCACCACGACGGTGTACGTCACCCACGATCAGGTCGAGGCCATGACGATGGGTGATCGCGTCGCGGTTCTGCTCGACGGAAAGCTGCAGCAGATCGCCGCTCCGCGGGAGCTGTACGACAACCCCGTCAACACGTTCGTCGCGGGATTCATCGGGTCACCCGGAATGAATCTGGTCGACGCCCCCGTGCGCGACGGCGCGGCCGTACTCGGCGAATTGCGCATCCCGGTCCCGTCCTCGGCGGGCGAGCGCGTCGTTGTCGGTATCCGCCCGGAGTCGTGGGATCTGGTGGGTGACGGTGGTGGGTTGCAGCTCACCGTCGAGCTGATCGAGGAGCTGGGTGCGGAGTCGTTCGTCTATGCCTCCGCGCCCAGCACCGACGGCGGTTGGTCGACAACCTCCGGCCGCATCGCGGTTCGCGTCGACCGCAAGTTGTCGATCTCCCTGGCCGAAACCATTCGACTGGTGCCCAAGCTGGACGAGTTGTTCTTCTTCGACTCCGTTACCGGCCTGCGGTTGTCGTAGCCGGTTCACCGAGATCGATGGGCAGCGTGGCCCATCCGTGCAGGACGCGGGTGTTGCGACGGGTTCCTTCGCCTGCCGAGCGCAGGTGGGGGAATCTGTCGAACAACGCCTTCAAGCCCACTTCGGATTCTGCCTTCGCGAGCGCTGCCCCGAGGCAGTAGTGGCGTCCACCCGAGAACGACAGGTGTTTGCCGGCATTGGCGCGGGTGACGTCGAACCTGTCCGGGTCCTCGAACACCAGCGGATCCCGATTGGCACCGGCGAGCACCAGCACGACGAGCTTGCCCTCGTGCACCGTCACTCCCTCGACCTCGACGTCGCGCTTGGCCATCCGTGCGGTCAGCTGTACCGGTGATTCCATCCGCAACATTTCGTCGATGGCCGTCGGCCAGTGCGACGGGTCCTGCTGCAGTACGGCGAGCTGGTCGGGGTTGTCGAGCAGCAGTTGGATTCCGCTGCCGAGGAGGTTGACGGTGGTTTCGAAACCTGCGGCCAACACCAATCCCGCCGTGGCCCGGAGCTCCTCGTCGTTGAGGCCGACGCCCTCGTCCTTCGCGGCGATCAGCTGACTCATCAGATCGTCACCGGGATTGCGGCGCAGTCCTGCGATGTGTTGCGAGAGCCAGGCGTCGAATCCGATCAGGCCACGCTCGACCTGCTTGAACTGATCCCACGACAAGCCGATGTCGAGACTGGGTGCAGCCATCTCACCGAATTCGAGAACCCGCTGATTGTCCTCGACCGGTACACCGAGGATCCGCCCGATCACAGCAACCGGCAGGCGCGCGCAGTAGCGATCGACGATGTCCACGACCGGAGAGCCGTCGGACAGCTCGTCGAGCAGAGCATCGGCCGTTTCCTGCACCTGATCGCGCATCTTCTGCACCGCGCGGACGGTGAAGACCGAGGACACCAGCTTCCGGTACCTGGTGTGGTCCGGCGGCTCCACCGAGAGCAGTGAGGGCGGCAGAATCGGGTGCAGTGCGCCGGATCTGGTGTGCTGCTCGATCCACCGCAACGGCCCGGGAAGGGTCGCACCCAGCTGCGTGACGCGGAAGTCGTCCGAGCGCAGCAGGTCGAACGCCACCCGATGATGCACGGTGATGTTCGAGATTCGAGTCTTCACCAGCGGCGCGGTGGCGCGCAGCTTCTCGTAGACCGGCGTCGGATCGGCCCGCGTCACCGGATCGGCCACCAGCATCGCCTGCGGATCGCCCGCAGCCGCTGCTCGTTTGGCCGCGAACCGAATCACCCCGTGAGCAGCAAGCCAGCGTGCGTATTCCCTCATCAGAAATTCCCTCCCCGATTGCCCTACCTGGAATTACCAGATCTTGACGCGCTTCCCCGGGTCCAAGTACAGCGCATCTCCGGGCTGTACGTCGAATGCTTCGTGAAAACTGTCGAGATTTCGCACGACGCCGTTGCAGCGGAACTCCGGCGGCGAGTGCGGATCGACGGCGAGTCGGCGGATCGCCTCGGCGTCGCGAGCCTTGGTACGCCACACCTGCGACCAGCCGAAGAACACTCGCTGCAGGCCGGTCAGACCGTCGAGCACCGGGGCGTCCTTGCCTTCGAGCGAGATCTCGTACGCGGCGACGGCGATCGACAGACCACCGAGGTCGCCGATGTTCTCGCTGATGGTGAACTCGCCGTTCACCTTGTGGCCGGGCAGGGCCTTGGGCTCGAACTCGTTGTACTGCTCGATCAGGGCCGTGGTGCGCTTGCCGAATTCGGTGCGGTCGCTGTCGGTCCACCAGTCGACCATGTTGCCGTCACCGTCGTACTTGGCACCCTGATCGTCGAATCCGTGGCCGATCTCGTGGCCGATCACCGCTCCGATACCGCCGTAGTTGGCCGCGTCGTCCGCCTCGGGGTCGAAGAACGGTGGCTGCAGAATGGCTGCGGGAAAGACGATCTCGTTCATGCCGGGGTTGTAGTACGCGTTGACGGTCTGGGGCGTCATGAACCACTCGTCGCGGTCGACGGGTCCGCCGAGCTTGTCGAGGTCGCGCTGGTAGTCCGCGGTGTAGCCGCGGCGGTAGTTACCGAGCAGGTCGTCGGCGCTGATCTCGACGCCCGAGTAATCACGCCACCGATCGGGGTAGCCGATCTTGGGGGTGAACTTGCCCAGCTTGTCCAACGCCTTCTGCCGAGTCTCCGGGCTCATCCATTCGAGCTCGGAGATGTTGCGGCGGTACGCCTCGGTGAGATTGTCGACCAGCACCTTCATTCGAGCCTTGGAGTCGGCCGGGAAGTGGCGTTCGACGTACAGCTTTCCGACGGCCTCACCGAGCACGTCCTGCACCAGGGAGACGCCGCGCTTCCAGCGCTCGCGGTTCTCCTCCGTTCCGGTCAGCGTCGTTCCGTAGAACGCGAAGTTCTCGTCGACGATTGCGCTCGTCAGAAACGGTGCCCGTGAATGCACGACGCGCCAGGCCAGCCACGCCTTCCACGCTTCGATGTCCTCGGAATTCCACAGCGAGACGAAAGTGGTGAGGAACGGAGGCTGCCGAACCACGATCTCGGCGAACTGCTCGGTGGTTGCGCCGAGCCCGGAAATCCATGCGGCCCAATTGAATCCGGCACCGCTCTTGACCAGTGTGTCGAAATCGACGAGGTTGTAGCTCTTCTCGGCATCACGCCGGGCGACGACATCCCAGTGACCGGCGGCAATCTTCTGCTCGAGGTCGAATACCGTCTGCGCGTCGTACTCGATACCGCTGAGCGCGAACATCTTCGAGATGTGCGCGATGTAGCTCGCGCGGATCTCGGCGTACTCGTCCTGGCGGTAGTACGACTCGTCGGGCAGGCCGATTCCGGACTGGCTGAAGTGCACGAGGTAGCGGTCGGACTGCTTGGCGTCGGTGTCGACGTAGTGTCCGATGGCCCCGCCGACGCCCGTGCGCTGCAGGGAGCCGAGAACACCCGCGAGGGTGACGAGGTCGGCCGCGTCGGAGATGGCGGTGAGCTCGTCGGCGATGGATGTCACGCCGAGCTGCTCCGCGCGGTCGGCATCCATGAAGCTCGAGAACAGGTCGCCGATCTTCTGCGCGACGCTTCCGGCGGGCGGGTTCGCGGCGGCGGACTCTTCGATGATGGTCTGGACGTCGACCTCGGCCCGGTCGTACAAGGTGCGGAATGCGCCGTCGACGGCTCGGTCGGCCGGGATGGCGTATTCGTCGAGCCATTTGCCGTTGACGTGCACGAACAGGTCGTCCTGTGCGCGTGTGTTCTCGTCCTGGTAGCTGAGATCGATGCCCGAGTTCACTACTGAAGTCATCCGTCCATCTTTACACTCTTGCGCTCGATTGAACGGGTGTTTAATGTGCTGTACATGCGTACAGCGTCGGAGGATCTCAGTACCAGGGCTCGAATCCGTGACACCGCGATCGGCGTGTTCGGCTCGCAGGGTTTCACCGCGGGCGTGCGGTCCATCGCCACAGCGGCAGGTGTCTCTCCCGGGCTGCTCAACCACCACTTCGGGTCCAAGGACGGCCTGCGCACTGCATGCGATGAGCACGTCCTGCGGGTGATCCGGGAGTCGAAGGCCGCCTCGGCCGCGCCCACCGCGATGATGGAACAGCTCGCGGCCATCGACGAGTACGCACCGCTCGTGGCCTACATCGTCCGCAGTTTCGCCGCGGGCGGCACGTTGGCACGAGAGTTGTTCGAGCACATGGTCGCCGACGCCGTCCGCTACATCGACGACGGTGTTCGCGACGGCCGTTTCACACCCAGTCGAGACCCTGCGGCACGCGCCCGATTCCTGACGCGGCAGAACGTCGGCGGACTGCTGCTGTACGTGCAGATGGCCGGCCCCGACGTCGATTTCCGGGAGGCCCTGAGCGCGCTCGGTGACGAGATCATGCTTCCTGCACTCGAGCTCTACACCGACGGATTGTTCACCGACTCCCAGGCTTTGGACACCTACCTGGAGGCCACGTCATGACCGAAGCAATTTCCGTGGACGGGCTGGTGAAGACGTTCGGTTCGGTCCGGGCGCTCGACGGACTCGACCTGCACGTACCGACCGGTGAGGTGCACGGATTCCTCGGCCCCAACGGGGCAGGCAAATCCACGACCATTCGGGTTCTGCTCGGTCTCGTCCGCCCCACGTCGGGACAGGTGCGGTTGCTCGGCGGCGACCCGTGGGCCGACACCGTGGCGCTGCATCGACGTCTGGCCTACGTTCCCGGCGACGTGACCCTGTGGCCGTCGCTCACCGGCGGTGAGGTGATCGATCTGCTCGGCCGGATGCGCGGCGGACTCGACCCCGCCCGCCGCGCCGAACTGCTCGAACGGTTCTCCCTCGACCCCGGTAAACGCACCCGGACCTACTCCAAGGGCAATCGGCAGAAGGTCGCGCTGATCTCGGCCCTGGCTTCCGACGTCGAGTTGCTGATCCTCGACGAACCCACATCGGGACTCGATCCGCTGATGGAACAGCACTTCGGCGATTGCGTGAAAGATGCTGCCCGACGCGGAGTCACGGTGCTGTTGTCTTCGCACATCCTGTCCGAGGTGGATGCGCTGTGCAGTTCGGTGACCATCGTCAGAGAGGGGCGGACGGTCGATACCGGGACTCTGGCCTCGATGCGGCACCTGACCCGCACCACGATCACCGCGGTGCTCGACCGAGTGCCCGACGGTCTGGCGACACTGCCCGGTGTGAGCGCGGTGAGCGTGGACCGTTCCTCCGTCACCTGCACCGTCGAGAACGACGCCCTCGCGGCGACGATGCACGTGCTGGCCGACGCGGGAGTGCAGAGCTTGACCAGTTCCGCGCCGACGCTCGAGGAACTGTTCCTGAGGTACTACGCATGAATGCCCTGACCGGAACGGGGGCGTTGCTGCGGTTGTATCTGCGCCGCGATCGTCTGGTGGCACCGGTGTGGATCGTTCTGCTCGGCGCGCTGCCCTTGCTCTACGCGGTCAGCTTCGAGGGTCTGTATCCGACGGCGGCGGATCGTCAGGCCTTCTATCGCGGCACACTGTCGGCACCGGCACAGGCGGCGCTCGTCGGCCCGATCTTCGGCAGCGATCTCGGTGCCCTGGTGTCGTGGCGATCGGGGCTGGTGTTGGCATTGGTTCCGCTGGCGGCGATCCTCACCGTGGTTCGGCACACCCGCGGTGAGGAGGATGCGGGTCGGACCGAGCTGATCGGGTCGACGGCCGTCGGACGTTACGCGGGTCTGGCGGCAGCGATGCTGTCGGCGGTCGGCGGGGTGGCGGCGACGGGCGCGTTGTCGTCGATCTCGCTGTGGGGATTCGGGCTCCCGGTGGCCGGGAGCGTCGCATACGGGGCGTCGGTCGCCGTGGTCGGAGCGGTATTCGTCGGCTGTGCGGCCGTGGCGGCACAGGTGGCGTCGGGGGCGCGAGCGGCTCGCGGTTACGCCCTCGGCGTGCTGGCCGCGGCGTTCGCAGCGCGTGCGATCGGCGACGCAGGCTCGGGCACCCTCTCGTGGTTCTCGCCGATCGGCTGGTCGTCGCAGGTGCGGCCGTTCGCCGACGAGCGGTGGTGGCCGATGCTGCTGTCACTGACAACCGCCACAGCGTTCTGCGTCGCCGCGTTCGCCGCTGCGAATCGACGCGATCTCGGTGCCGGCTTGCGGGCCGGACGCCGCGGCCGTGCAGCGGCCCTACCCTCTCTGTCCGGGCCGATCGCTCTCGCGTGGCGTCTCTCGCGCGGGACCGTTGCCGTCTGGACCGTCGGGCTCGCTCTGTTCGGCATCGCTATCGGATCGTCCACCGGCGGGATCGGTGACCAACTCGGCAGCAGCGCTGCCATCGGTGACGCACTGGAGAAGTTCGGTGGCAGCACCGTCGAACAGTCGTTCATCGCCGCCGTGTTGAGCATCGTGGGCGTCGTCGTCGCCGCGTTCGCTGTCTCGGCCCTGCTGCGGTTGCACAGCGAGGAAGAGGCGGGCCTGGCCGAGATCGTGCTGGCCACCGGGGTCTCGCGCGCGCGATGGCTGGCAGGTCACCTGCTGTGCGCCGTCCTCGGCGCAGCGTGGCTGCTGCTGGTCGTCGGTTTCACCATCGGGCTGACGTACGGGTCGGCCACCGGCGACATCGCAGGCGAACTGCCGTCCGTCCTGGTCGGTGCACTAGGTCAGCTGCCGGCCGTATGGGTGGTGACGGCCATCGGCGTGGCACTGTTCGGCGCTCTTCCTCGATTCGCGACCGTCCTGTGGGCCGTTCTGGCCGGTTTCGTCGCGCTCGGCCAGGTCGGGTCCGTGGTCGGCTTACCTCAGCCGTGGCTCGATCTGTCGCCCTTCACCCACGTTGCGAGACTGCCGGGAGCAACGCTCAGCCTGGTGCCGATCGGCTGGCTCGTCGCGGTTGCCATCGTCGTCGGCATAGGAGGTTTCACAGCATTCCGGCGAAGAGACATCCGAGGCTGACGGCGTTCGAATAGCATTCTCCGTGGCCGATATGTCCGGCCCGGTCCGACGACGAAGCGTCCGGTCCGGTGATGGTCGGCTGGAACGTGCATGGAGGTTATGTGCAAACGACATTCCTGCGCACCTGGTGGAACCAGCCGCACAGCTACGAGTCGGTTGTCAGTTACCTTGCGCTGCACGGTGCGCTCGCGCCGTATCGCCTCGCTGCAGCTCTGAGCACGTTCACGTACGGACTCGGTGCTGCTGCGCTGCTCTGGCTCACCGACGCCCCGCCGACCTCGGCGATCGCCAGGTCGGTCTTCGTCGTTGCGATCGTGTCGACACTCCTGGTCGGTATCGCCTGGCTGAAGGCTCCGTGGCCGTCGAAGCGCGTGTCAATGATGTTCGCCGCGTACTCGGACATCGGAGTAACGCTGGTTCTGTTGTCCTACGGATCGCCGCAGACCGCATTCGTGGCCCTCGCGATGCTCGCTGCCAACAGCGTGTACGTCCAGCTCTTCCACAGTCCGAAAGTTATGGCGCTCCACCTGCTGTGGGCCGGAGCGGCCGTGACGCTGTTCTTCGTGCTGATCCTGCTCTCGCCCGAGGCCGATCACGGTCTGGCGGTCGCGCAACTCGTGGTGCTCGTCCCCATCACGTTCATGGGCCCCACCTTCTTCCAGTACCTGCTCCTCAAACTGCAGGTCCAGGCGCAGTCGGCCAACTTCGACCCGCTCACACAGGTGCGCAACCGACGAGGGCTCGACGAGGCACTACCGGTGTATTTCCTCGGTGCGACCGATGTGTCGGTGATGGTCGTCGACGTGGACCGATTCAAGTCGATCAACGACAGATTCGGTCACCACCAGGGCGACGCCGCCCTGCAGCTCGTCGCACGCCGGTTGACCACGGACGGTGTGCTGGTCGCGCGGGTGGGCGGTGAAGAATTCGCGGTGGTGACCAAATCGGCCGAGAACGAGGCCCTCGCACTGGCCGAGAAGTACCGATCTGCCGCCTACTTCGCGGACGACCCCGCACCACTGACAGTGAGCATCGGCGTCGCGCACTGCACGTATCCCGTTGCCGAAGGCATCGGTTTCGACGTCGTCGAACTCACCACACTGTTGCTGCGACGTGCCGACGCGGCGATGTACGAGGCCAAACAGCAGGGCGGCAATCAGGTGGTCGTGGCGGGTTCGACGCCCCGAAACGATCGGACTCCCTCAGGCACCGAGACGTGAGTGCAGCGACGCTGCGACTCAGTTCGGAGTCGAGTCGTCGTATTGGTTCTCGACGTTCTGCTGGAATTCGTCGGCACATTGCTGTTGCGCCGCAGTATCGCTGCCTGCGTTGCTCAGGCAGTCGGTGAAGTCCTGGCCACCGACTGCGTTGAACAGGCCGACGCCGACGACGACGAGAACGATCGACAGAGCTGCGGCCACGAAGCCGAGAATGATCGCGACGAGTGACACGGTGCCGTTGGTGGCGGTGCGCTTCTTGTACCGGGACCGTCCGATGAAGCCGAGAACGATGGCGATCAGGCCGAGAAGAATTCCGCCGACGATGGTCCAGGAGAACAACAAACCCAGAATCGCCAGGACCAGAGCCACGGTGCCGACCGTGTTCTTCGGGGCTATCGGCTGTTGTGGGTACCCGCCCTGCTGGGGGGTGCCGCCCTGCTGGGGGTACTCACCAGGTGAAGGATAGTTTCCGGGCGGGGGATAGTTTCCAGGCGGCGGATTCTGATTCGACACGTTGAGTACCTCCGAAATCGGCGATCGTGAACGCTCGGAGTGTATGCAGGTGTCTCCGGTGCGCACAGACCCCCACGCGCTCCCGTGATCAACTTGTCATCGAACGTGGTCGTCAACCGCCGAGTCGCGAGTGCATCTCCCAGATCAGCACCTCGGCCGGCTCGGTAGCGGTGATGGTTTGTCCACCAGTCGAACTCATGCGGACGGCGTCGCCCTCCCAGAGCTCGCCCACCCCCTCGAGCGTGACGGTGCCGCGCGCGACGAACAGGTGCACGAACGGGGCGTCGGGCACCGTTGCCGAATTTCCGGGCAACAGCCTGGCGGCGTGCAGTGCCGCCGACTTCTGTGAGATGCCGATCGCCGCCTGCCCGCGGTGCTTGTCCATCCCCGACGCGACGGTGACCAAGCCGCCTCGCAGTAATTCGTCGCCGATTTCGAGCTGTTCGTACCCGGGAGTGACACCGGGACTGTCCGGAAGTACCCACATCTGCACGAAGCGAACGGGTTCGGTGTGCCTGTTGCCGTCGATGCTCCAGGAGTCGTTCTTCTCGGAGTGCATGATGCCCTTGCCCGCGGTCATCCGTTGCGCGAGGCCGGGATAGATGATTCCGGAGTGCCCGATGGAGTCCTGATGCACCAGTGAACCCTGCATCACCCACGTGACGATCTCCATGTCGCGATGCGGATGCGTCTCGAATCCCTGACCGGCAGTGACGATGTCGTCGTTGTTGACCAGCAGCAGTCCGTGATGGGTGTTGTCGGGGTCGTAGTGCTGGCCGAAGGAGAACGAATGTTTCGAGTCCAGCCAGGACACACGGGTTTTCGATCGATCACCGGCGCGATGTACGTCGATGTGGGCGGTCAGTGGAGCGGACATGAGACCACTCTACGAGCATGTCTGTGCACCGGCGTACGACCTGCATAACGTTCGGGTGTCTTTGCCGTCGGTGTGTGGGCGGCACCGGGAGTGGGTAGGTTTCGCTACGTACGCTCACATGCTTCGCAAACTCCGAAGAAGGCGGCGAGAGATTCTCATGGTCGGTTCCAGCTCGAGTGTGGCACGCACGGTCGAACCCCAGCTCGAGGACGCTTTGGCGGCGTGGTTGCCAGGTCAACGGTGGTTCGGCGCAAAGGGTTCGACGGTGAGTTCGGTGCGGATCGTCGCGCGCGACGTGCTCCGAGACGAACCGCACTTCGCGGCCGAGCATCTGCTGGTGGAGGTGCAGTTGACGCAGGACGGCGCGGCCGTGGTGCAGACCTACCAGGTGCCCCTGGGCTTCCGAACCGAACCGACCGACGACCTCCGACCGTGGTTGCTGCCCGTGGCGGGCGAGGTGGCCGTCTACGACGGTCTACGCGACCCCGAGATCATCGGCCTGTACGGAGACGCGCTTGCCGCCGGAAAAGCTACTGGCAGCATCGAATTCAAGGTCGTCGACGGTTCGAGTGTGCCGAGCGGTCTGCGTGGTCGGGTTCTCGGGGCCGAGCAGTCCAACACCTCGGTGATTCTCGGTGATCTGCTGTTGCTCAAGCTGTTTCGTCAGGTGCCGCCGGGAATCAGTCCGGATGTGGAACTGCATCGCGCGCTGGCGCAGGCGGGGAGCGTCAACGTGGCACCGCTTCGGGGCTGGCTGGAAACCGAAGTCGGCGGTGAACCCACGACACTCGGCATGGCTCAGGATTTCGCTGCGAACTCCGCCGAGGGCTGGACTGCGGCGCTGGCCAGCGTGCAGGAGGTGTTCGACTCACCGGAGACGCCGATCGAAGACCTGCCCGCAGATTTCGCCCCGGACGCCCACCGAATCGGAGCAGCCGTGGCGCAGGTGCACCACGACCTCGCATCGGTGCTGGGCACCGCCGAACGGTCCGTCGAATCCACCGCCGTCGAGGAGATCCTCGCCCGCATCTCGGGAGTGGCCAGGGTGGTGCCGGAGATCGCGCAGTACATCCCGGCGGCGACCGCACTGATCTCGCGGGCGGAGGCGTCGAACAGCACCACGGTGCAGCGCATCCACGGCGACCTGCATCTGGGTCAGGTGTTGGGCACTCCCGAACGGTGGCTGCTCATCGATTTCGAGGGTGAGCCGGCGAAGACCTTGGCCGAGCGTCGGCAGATGGACAGCGCTCTGCGTGACGTGGCGGGAATGTTGCGCTCGTTCGACTACGCCGCCAACCACCTGCTGGTCGATCTGCCCGAGGACCAGTCGGCGCGAGAGCGAGCCGAGAAGTGGGCGGCCCGCAGCATCGCTGCATTCTTCGACGGCTACGCCTCGGTGGCCGGGCACGATCCCCGCGAGGAGGCCGACCTGTTGCGCGCATACGAGCTGGACAAGGCCGTGTACGAAGTTCTGTACGAGGCACGCAACCGGCCCACCTGGCTGTCGTTGCCGCTGCGCGCCGTGGCGCGCCTGGTGAGCTGATCGGTGAGCTGGGGGGCGGGAGTGGAGCCTGCAGTAACGACCCAGGGGTCGTGGTCGACCGGCCCGTCTACGACAAGTACCGTATTGCCTGACACGGGAGGCAGGACATGAACGGTATCTTGGCAATTTTCGGCATCGCGGTGGTCGTCATCACCATCGTCGTGGTGGTCGTGCTCGTTGCGGTGTTGTTCGTCGCATCGATCAAGCCCAACAGTCTCAACATCGACCTGGACCGCAAGAAGCGCGCTCGGGAAGAAAGTTCCACGAAGGCCTGAGACTTCCGTCACGCCCGAGACCAATTCGTTCTCGGGCGGAGTTGTATCGAGTCGAAGCGCCGACCGACGCTTCCGGTTCTACAACTGGAGTCCTCGTGAGCACTTCCCTGAAAGCTCCGGCCGCGTCCGGGTCGTCGGGCTGTGCGCCCCGCATCAGGTCGCGGATGCTCGGCGAGTCGGTGCTCGCTCAGTTCACGCGCTTCGTGATCGTCGGGGTATCGAGCAACGGTGTGTACGCCCTGTTGTTCGTCGCCCTCGCTTCTCTCGGATCGTTCACTGCCAACCTCGCAGGTGTGGCCGCAAGTACCGTGCTCGCCAACGAGCTGCACCGCCGTCACACCTTTCATGCGGCCGGTCGTGTCGGCTGGTTCCAGACGCAGTGGGAAGCCGGGGGACTGGCCCTGATCGGGCTTGGTCTGAGTACCGCCTCACTGGCCGCAGTGCACATCCTGTTCCCGGCAGCGCCGACGTACGTCCAGGTTCTGGTCGTCATCGCTGTGGGTGGCATCTTCGGATCCGCCCGGTTCCTCGCACTCCGTGGCTGGGTGTTCCGTCCGGCGACGCTCGCGTCCTCGGGTTCCGGTCTCGCCGCTCGCTGAGCTGTGACGTTGCACCACTGCGTGCAGACATCGATTGCTACCTCTAACAGAATCCGGGCAAGACTCCGCGTGTTGCGCATCGATCGCCCTAGGCTTGCGAGCTGACGTCAACGCGAGGAGGCATCTCGATGGCCAGGGATCTGACACAACTCGAGCTTCTGCAAGAGCTGGTGCCCACTGCCGAGGACAATGTGAACCGTCACATCTCGATGGCGCGGGAGTGGCACCCTCACGACTACGTCCCGTGGGACGAAGGTCGCAACTTCGCCGCACTCGGCGGCCAGGACTACGACCCGGAGCAGTCCAAGCTCTCCGACGTCGCACAGGCCGCGATGATCACCAACCTGCTCACCGAGGACAACCTGCCGTCCTACCACCGTGAGATCGCCGAGAACTTCTCCCAGGACGGTGCCTGGGGAACCTGGGTCGGTCGCTGGACCGCCGAGGAGAACCGCCACGGCATCGTCATGCGCGACTACCTCGTCGTCACCCGCGGCGTCGATCCCGTCGCCCTCGAAGAAGCCCGCATGATCCACATGACCAACGGCTACGTCTCGCCCGCCGGTGCGGGGGTCGGTCTGCTGCACTCGGTCGCCTACGTGACCTTCCAGGAACTCGCCACCCGCGTCTCACACCGCAACACGGGCAAGGTCTGCGACGATCCGATCGCCGACCGAATGCTCCAGCGCATCGCCGCCGACGAGAACCTGCACATGATCTTCTACCGCAACATCACCGGCGCAGCGATGGACATCTCGCCCGATCAGACGTTGCAGGCTGTCTCGGACATCGTGATGAACTTCGTCATGCCCGGTGCCGGGATGCCGAACTTCCGCCGTAACGGTGTGCTCATGGCCAAGCACGGAATCTACGACCTGCGTCAGCACCTCGAGGACGTCGTCTGGCCGGTGCTGCGCAAGTGGAGCGTGTTCGAGCGCAACGACTTCACCGCACGCGGGGAGAACAAGCGCGAAGAACTCGCCGCGTTCCTCGAAGACCTCGAGCGGCAGGCCACCAAGTTCGAGGAGATGCGTGATCGCTCCCTCGCCCGCGAACGCGCGAAGGCCGAAGCACGCGCCTCCTAGTGCAGCGAAGCCGCTGTTCAGGTCGAGTCGGTTGCTCGGTATCGGTGTACCGGCCTTCCGGCGCGGCCGTATTCGAGTCGGACCGTGAGGATCCCCGTAGAGGCATAGTGCTCCAGGTATCGCCGCGCGCTCACCCGCGACAGACCAGCGAGGTCTGCGCATTCACTGGCCGATACCTCGCCGCCCTCGCGAACTGTCCGTAGCACCAGCGACCCGGTTTCCCGGCTCAGCCCCTTCGGCAGGCTCGGGCCCGCGGACGGACTCGGTGCCCCGAACAGCGAGTCGATCACCGACTGGTTCATGCCTTTCGAGCTCGACAGCGCACGAGCTCGTCGGCGGAAGTTTCCGAGTTTGTCCAGTAATTGTGGGTACTCGAACGGCTTCACCAGATAGTCGGCCGCTCCACCGTGGAGGGCACGGCGCACGGTGTCCAGTTCTCGGGCTGCGGTGACGACGACGACTGCCACGCCGTTACCTTCGCTGCGGAGGCGTTGCAGCGCGTCGAGACCCGAACGGTCCGGGAGATGGACGTCGAGCAGCACCAGATCGGGTGCAAGCGTGCGGACTGCAGCGACCGCATCTGCCGCGGTATGAACCACGCCGACGGTGCGAAAACCAGGGGTGGCATCGACGAATCGTCGGTGTATGTCTGCAACCATGAAATCGTCGTCGACGACGAGGACTTCGTAGGTGCGGTCCGATTCACTCATCTGTCCCGTCACCTCCGACGCCTGCCACGCGCGCGTTCCCGTGTCGCGGTGATTCGTGGTCGTACGGAATACGGACGGTGAATCGTGCACCGCCGGTTCCCGGAGCATCGTCGACCTCGGCGGTGCCACCATGCTGGGTGCTGACGATCCGGACGAGCGCGAGTCCGATGCCTCGCCCTCCCGGTGTCTCCGTCTTCGATGTGACGCCGCGCGAGAAGATTTCGGCGCGCATACTGTCGGGAACACCTGGTCCGGAATCGGCGACCTGCATCTCGATGCCGTCGGAATCATCGATGTCGACCACGACGCGGGCACCCGTGCTTCCGGTCGACGCATCCACGGCGTTGTCGATCAGGTTGCCGAGCACGGTGATGATGTCGGTGGCGAGCATGGGATCCAAGGTCCGCAGCCGAGAGGTCGGATTCAGTTCCAGCGCAACACCGGTCTCGGCAGCCAACGATGTCTTCGCGATCAACAATGCCGCGACGGCCGGGTCGGAGATACTTCGGGTGACGGCGTCACTGATTTCCGCTCGACGGCGTGTCAGCGCACCGACGAAGTCCGTCACTGCGTCGTGGTCGCCGAGTTGAGTCAGACCCGAAATGGTGTGCAACTGGTTGGCGAATTCATGAGTCTGCGCACGCAATGTGTCGGTGACCGACTTGTGGGAGGACAGCTGACTCTGCAGCCGAGCCAGCTCGGTGCTGTCACGCATGGTGGTGACCGTACCGATACGTCGGCCCCTGCTCGAGGCCGACCGCCGACTGAGCACCAGCATTCTCGTCGCCGTCGGGAGCACCACATCGCCGCTGTCCTGGGCGTCGATCAGGTACCGGCGGACAACTGGATCCAAGGGAACCTCGTGAATACTCTGGCCGATCACCGTGGCTGCACCGGAAGCATGCTCGGTCAGGCCGAGGAGTTCGGCGGCGCTGTCGTTGAGGACCGTGATCACACCCTCCGTGTTGACTGCAATCACCCCCTCACCGATGCTGTGCAGCAACGCTTCTCGATGATCAGCGAGACTGGCGATCTCCTCGACCTCCAGCCCCCGTGTGTGGGTCTTGATACGCCGAGAGAGCAGCAAGGAACCGATGAGCCCGAGGACTGCTCCGAGTCCGAGATACAACAGCAGCGGTGCCCCGGCATCGGCGACGAGGCGCCAGGTGGACGGGTACGTCGAGCTGACGGCAACCACGGCCAGAACCTCGCCTGTCGGCGAGAGAACCGGGACGTGACCGGAGATCGATTCTTGTCCGTCGACCCGGACATCGCCGGTCCAGGCCCGTCCGTCCTCGGCATCACTCGCACCGAGTTCCCCGGCGATCCCGACGCGATCCGGAACGGAGGAAGCGACGATCACGGATCTGCCCACGTCGGTCGCGTCCAACACGACGACGTCGGCGACGGATGCCCCGGACAGGTCGACGGCCCGGTCCACCTCCGGTGCCAAGACCTTGTCTGCTTCGACGGATGCAACCTGTTCGCGGACAACAGGAGTCGAGGCGAGGTTCTCGGCAACGGCGAGTAGGCGTCCGCCCTGGGTGTCGCGGAATTCCGCACCGGCCTGGTGCACCGAGACGCCTGCTACCGCGACCAGGACCACGGCGACGACGACCAGCTGCAACAGCAGAACCTGGCCTGCCAGGCTGCGCGGTGCCGGTCGTCGTCGCATGTGCCTCATGATGCCTGCAACCCCCTCCGACCGTGTCGAGTACGGAGTCAGATCGACGCCAGGACGTACACGACCGACGACAAGGCGAACCCGACGAGCGAGATCAGGGTCTTGATGACACTCCACGTCTTGAACGTCGTCGGGACGTCCATACCCAGAAGCTTGCCGATGAGCCAGAAGCTGGCGTCGTTGACATGGGGGAAGATCGACGACCCTGCAGCGAGGGCGAGAATCATCGCGACCGTCTGTACCGGGTTCAGCCCCGCTGCCATGATCGAAGCACCGAGGAGCCCGGCCGACGTGGTGATGGCCACGGTGGCAGTGCCGAGGGCGATGCGCAGGATGGCTGCGACGGCGAAGGTGGAGACGATGAGCGGAAGGCCCAGGTCGCGAAGCGTCTCGGCGAGGGCGTCACCGATGCCGCTGGCGAGCAACACCGCGCCGAACATCCCGCCGGCCCCGGTGATGAGTACGACGGGAGCAATCGGCTTGAGCGCGTTGTCGAGCAGATCTTCCACGAACGTGGCCGTGCGGCCGCGACGAAGTGCGAGCACGTAGATCGAGACCATGACCGTGATGAGCAGGGCAACGGGTGTGGATCCGATGACCTGCGGGACGGTGACCAGCGGCGAGTTCTCGTCGAGGTTGCCGGTTCTGGCCGCTGTTGTGAGCGCCGTGTTGGCGAAGATGAGCAGCAGCGGAAGCATGAGCAGCGCGATGATCACACCCGGCTTGGGAGGGTTCTCCACCGTCTCCACCTGCGGGCCACCGCTCAGCAGATCCGGCACCGGGAGATAGATCCGCTTGCCGATGAAGGTGCCGTACAGATGCCCGGCGATGAACCAGGTGGGCACTGCCACGAGAATGCCGATCAGGATCGTCAGTCCGACGTCGCCGCCCAACAGGATGGTCGATGCGACGGCACCTGGGTGCGGCGGCAGAAACACGTGCATGGTCGACAGTGCCGCTGCAGCGGGCAGGGCGTACAGCAGGACGCTTCCACCGAGCCGCCGAGCCACGCCGAAGATGATGGGGAGCATCACCATGAAAGCGGCGTCGAAGAAGATCGGGAACCCGAACAGCAGCGACGCGACTCCCAGCGCGAACGGGGCGCGTTTGTCGCCGAACTTCCGGACGAGCGCACTGGACAGCGCCTGTGCTCC
Source organism: Rhodococcus sp. IEGM 1341 (assembly GCF_030056895.1). NCBI lineage: Bacteria > Bacillati > Actinomycetota > Actinomycetes > Mycobacteriales > Nocardiaceae > Rhodococcus > Rhodococcus sp. IEGM 1341. Next base: position 220,630 of record NZ_JASHKV010000002.1, read on the forward strand.
ACCGCTGATCTCGGCGAGCCGGCCGAACATGGCACCCAATCCCACGAGAAGCGCAACTTCACCGAGGGTGGTACCGAATCCGTCGATCAGTACGTCCTGGATCTCCGAGATCGGAATGCGCGCAGCGAAAGCCGTTCCGAGAGAGACGATCACGAGTGCCAGAAGCGGATGTACCTTCAGCTTGATGATCATCAGCAGTAGTACCGCGATGGCGATACCGGCGATCGACAGCAGCGCCGTTGTGGAAAGGGTTTGGACCCATTCGTCCACGAGATGTCCTTCCGTGATTCGATCAGCGCACGGCGAAACCTCGCAGTGCACTGTTGGACGCCGACCTCGATCGGCAGTTCGGGGTGGTTGTTACCGGGTGATGCCGAATTCGGCCAAGGTGGTTCTTACTCGAATATCCTCTGTCGCAATGAATTCCGAGAACTCATCCCCAGTGAGGAACGAGTCGGTCCAACCGCGCAGAGGCATCGCGGCCTGCCATTCGTCGGTGTCGCGCATACGGGTCAGCGCGTCGACCAAGCCGTTCCGGGCCGAGTCCGAAATGCCGGGTGGAGCTACGAATCCGCGCCAATTGGTGAATTCGAGCGGGATCCCGGACTCGGTGAGTGTCGGGGCGTCGTACGCGGCGGTGACACCGCGGGACCGTGCGTCGGGCGGCTTCGATACTGCGAGGATGCGAAGCGAACCATTGTCGACTTGATCGATGTACTCACCCGCGCCTGCCACGCCCACGTCCACAGTGCCGTCGAGTACTGCCGCGAGGAGATCACCGGCACCGTCGAACGTCACCAGGTTCAGGGCCTCGGTGTCGATGTCGGCTGCACGGGCCAACTCCACGGTGAACAGGTGATCGGGCCCGCCCAACGCAGAGCCCACGCCGACGACCACCTGCTGCGGTCCGCGACGCCAGGCGTCGAGGAAGCCATTCAACGACGGCATCGGTGAGCCCGATCGAACGACGAGAGCCTCCGGTTCGTCCACCAGCCGTGCAAGTGCGGTGGCGTCCGACAGTCCCCAAGGTGCCTCGGCCACCTGCGCGACTCCGACAACACCCACCCCGACCATGCCGATCAACGCACTGTTGCCGGTCTCACGAACGAGCCTGGCCAGCGCGACGGAACCGCCACCGCCGATGACGTTGAACTTCTCGATGGGCCCGGTCAAGCCGTGCTTCTCGAGAATGCGCGACGCGGTTCTGGCAGTCACGTCGTAACCGCCGCCCGGAGTGTTGGGAATGAGCATCCGTAGATCCGACGGAGTCGTCGACCGACCGAAGCCGGTACACCCGGCCGAGAATGCCATCGGCAACGTCGCCAGGCACGCCAGCGCGCGCCGTCGCGTCATCGAGCTCGGTGGATTCGTCATCGTGCTTTCATCTTGACCCACGGCCGTGACCGCCGTCACCCATAGGTAACCAATGATCACAAAGTTCTTTGTGGTCCTGCGGTGCTTCGGCGTTGCCGCATACTGGGGTGTGAACGAATTCTGGGACCGCATTTCCGCGGTGAGTCCTGATCCGCCGGTGTGGATCGTCCAAGTTGCCGCGCTGGCCGCTCTTGTCATCGTGGTACTGCCGCAGACCTGGCGCATCGCTCGCAATGTCGTGACCATCGCGCACGAGGGTGCGCACCTGTTCGTTGCGCTGATCACCGGCCGACAGCTGATGGGCCTGCGACTGCACTCCGACACCTCGGGCGTCGCTATCTCGAAGGGCAAGCCCACCGGCCTCGGCGTGATCGCGATGACCTTCGCCGGCTACGTGGGGCCGTCGCTGCTCGGTCTCGGCGCCGCGTTCGTGCTCGGAACCCAGCATGCAGTCGCGGTGTTGTGGATCGGCGTCGTATCGATTGCGTTGATGCTGTTGATGATTCGCAACATCTACGGGCTGCTCTCGCTCGTCGTCGTCGGAGCTGCCCTGTTCGTCGTGTCCTGGTGGGGCACCGGAGAGCAGCAGGTCGCTGCGGCGTACTTCATCACGTTCTTCCTGCTGATCGCCGGTCCGCGTCCCGTTCTCGAACTGCAGAAATCACGCAGCGCAGGACGGGCCAGGGACTCCGACGCCGATCAGCTGGCTCGGTTGACCTTCCTCCCCGGCATCGTCTGGGTCGGCCTGTTCCTGCTCGTCACCGTCGGCTCACTGGCGTTGGGGGCGTGGCGAATTCTGATGCCGGTGCAGTGACGGGAAGCCGGGTGGTCCTACCGGTCTACGAATTGTCGGTCAACATCCTCACCAGTCGGGCCACCCGATCTGCGCGGGTCTGCTCGCGCGCCGCGTTGTCGATCGGCATCAACAATTGGCGCCGTTCGCTGGCGCGCTTGCGCTCCCAGGCCGCTGTGCACTCTGCGTTCTCCATTGCCTGCTCGAGGTCTTTCGGAACCGGCACCAGATCGGGGTCGGCCGGCTCGAATTCGCACGACAACAGATCACCGATGTTGACGCCCAATCGGCGCTGAAGGCCCGCACCGACATAGACGAAGGACCCGGGCATCACATCTGCATCAGCCTTGTTCAGTCCCAAGTTGAGGCTGAGGCCGTCGATCGAACCGTCGATCCGGCGCGTCGGCCATCGCTTCGCGGCCTCGACCAATTCTGCCGGGACTCGGACGATGGCATACGTGTTCTTGCCCCACGTCAACGGTTCGAGCACTCCGTCGAATCGAATGCGATCACTCACGATTACCTCGCATCGTAGACACACCGCTGAGGGAAAATTCGCCCACGATCGCAGCATAAACGAACGATCTCTGCGGAATGGAGACTCGCATCGAACCCCCTTGCAGATCGAGAACCATTAGATTCGAGTCGTGAACCTCTCCGAGGTATGGACCGCATACATGGCGATGCTTCGTGAACGTGCGCCCGTCACCGCCGCCTCGATTCGGCCCCCACGGACATTGGATGAGCGCGAGGCCGCGGAACGTGAGACCACGCCGTGGACGTCGGAACTGCGAGAGTTCTACGGACTGCACGACGGGCAGCACGAAACCTACGGCGAGGACTACGTTCCGGTCGGCTCGGTGTTGCCGGACTTCACTCTCTGCTCGCTCGACCGAGCTGTGGATCGGCACCGGTTCAGTCTCGAAAATCTGCATCCGATCGACGATCTGGGTGAGGACTGGCCGGCCGAAGTGCTTGCTCAGGAGGCAGGTGAGACGGCCGAGATGTTCGTCCCGGCATATGTTCCCATCGCCGAAGACGGTTCAGGCAGCACACTTTACGTCGACACGCGCCCGGGTGCTCGGCAAGGCTGTATCCGCAGTTTCTCGTACGATTCCGCAGACCAAGGCGCGCCCTGGTTCAACTCGCTGACCGAGTACATCGCAGCGGTGCACCGCAGCGTCGAGACCGGATCGGCGATCTACGACGACGTGACGCCCACGTTCGTTGACGGCGTGCTCCATTGGCGTGACCCCGCGTTATCGGAGGGATCGATGGCATACGCGGCTACTCTGCCAGTCGTTCGAGTGCCATTCCCGCTTATCGATTTTCGACCATCGCAGCTCTCGGACGACGACGACCTGATCAGTCTCGACCATGTCCGTCGCACCGTCGTCGATACCGCTCGGAAGCTGCATCCGCATTCCGTTGTGGAGGACGCCAGAGCGGTATATCGGCAGGTGCCGCGCGTGCGCGGTGCCAACATGAACTGGTGGGTGTCGATGGATGGGTCGGAGGTGGTCTACACCGCGATCGTCACCGGAGAAGATCACGACGTCGTCGTCCTGGAGCTTCCATCCGGGGGATGCGTCTTCGAAGTGGACGAGTGAGACGGGCGCTGGACTGATCCCGACGAACGAAGGGATACGCATGGCCGTCATGGACGACGCACCGAGAGTGCATGCCGAGACACGTGCGCAGTGGCGGACGTGGTTGTCCGCCCATCACGGAACTGCGGAATCGGCGTGGCTGGTGTCGTGGAAGAAGGCCACTGGAAAACCGGCGATCAGCTACGACGACGCCGTCGCGGAAGCGCTCGCGGTGGGCTGGGTGGACAGTCGACCCCGCAAGCTGGACGACGAGCGAACCATGTTGTATTTCTCGCCCCGCAAACCCGCGAGCGCGTGGTCCCGTCCGAACAAGATCCGTATCGAGGCCCTTCGTGAAGCAGGCCTGATGCTTCCGGCGGGAGAGCGCGCCGTCCAGGTTGCCGTGGCCAACGGAGCATGGACCGTTCTCGACGAGGTCGAGGATCTGATCGTTCCCGAGGACCTGGCCGCCGCCTTCGCCGAACACGTTGATGCGGAAAATAATTGGAACCAGTTTCCGCCGTCCGCGCGTCGCGGGATTCTGGAGTGGATCGTGACCGCCAAGCGGCCCGAGACCCGAGCCTCTCGAGTGCACGAGACTGCTCGGCTCGCTTCGATCGGCGAGCGCGCAGCTCGATGGCAACCCAAGCGGGACCGACAGCCGGGGTAGCCGACCGTCACACGCGAAGCGATCCTCGAAAGATGATGTCCAGCAATCGGCGTCGCGCCTCGGTAGGCGATAGCTGTTCCTCCAGCACGTGAGAGGTCATCGAGGTGATCCCCGCGATGACAAGCCCGGCCAGCATCTCGACGTCCACATCGGCCCGAAGACGTCCTTGCCTGCCCAGAACCGACAGCAGCCCGTGTACGTCTGCGCGGAACCGTTCGATGTGTCCGGTGACGGCCTGCGGCGGCGATCCCAGTGCGGCCGCCGTGAGCAGGGCCCTCGTCGGGGATTCGACGAAATAGTTCAACTGCAGGTCGATGTAGTCACCCAGCACCGTCATCGGATCCGACCCTGCGCCCCGGTCCAACACGTCCTGAAGCCGCGCCTCGACGCGCACCACTTCCTGCTCGACCCAGGCTTCCAGAATCCGATGCACGTCCGGAAAGTAGCTGTACAGAGTAGGTCGGGACACCTTCGCACGCGCGGCTACTGCGGACATCGTCATGCGCCCGGTCCCCTGCTGGCCGGCCAATTCGATCGCGGCGAGCATGATCCGTTGGCGAGCGGACAGCTCTTCGTCCGTCTTCACAGCGTTCTCCCCACCACTCCTTGTCAGCAGCCTTACAACCTGTAAGGCTATCGGTCATGGCACGCACTCCGCACCCGGCCGTCGCGACCGAGCATCCTCTGTCTCCGGACAGGCTGAGGCGACTCCGCATCTGGAACCTCTCGCTGTCCGCGCTGCACGCTGTTCAGGCCATCGCGGTGCTCGTCATCGCATCCGACTTCGCCATCGATGTGACCACCGCCTACCCCGCGGGACCGCCGGGAACGGTGGTTCCGCAAGCGCAGGAAGCGTTCGCGGTTCCCATCGGTATCGCCGTCGCCGTCTTCCTCGCACTGGCGGCGGTGGATCACTTCGTCACCGGGGTTCCACTACGAAAGTCATACGAACGCAACCTCTCTCGCGGTATCAACCCGTTTCGATGGCTCGAGTACAGCGTCAGCGCCACGATCATGGTGGTCCTTATCGCCCTGTACGCCGGCATCACGCAGATCAGCGCGCTGATCGCGATCGTGGGTGCCAACGTCGCGATGATCCTGTTCGGTTGGCTCCAGGAGCGCTTCAACCCACCTGGACAGCGACCGGACCTCACCGCGTTCTGGTTCGGCTGTGTCGCCGGTGCCGCACCCTGGGTAGCGATCACCGTGAACCTCGTCGGTGCCTCGGAAGTTCCCGGGTTCGTCTACGGAATCTTCTTCTCGCTGTTCGTCTTCTTCATGAGCTTCGCGGCCAACCAATGGCTGCAGTACCGAAGGATCGGGCCGTGGCGGGACTACGCATTCGGCGAGTTCGTCTACCTCGTACTCAGCCTCGCCGCGAAATCTGCTCTGGCCTGGCAGATCGTTGCCGGGTCGCTCGCATGATCGGACGCGGAAGGTCACACCCGGGGTCCTTCGACGACGACGTGGTTCTCATCACCGGCGCGACATCGGGCATCGGTGCCGGACTCGCCACCCGGTTCCACGCTCGTGGGGCCCACGTCGTCGTCACCGGTCGCGACAGCGTGCGCCTGAGTGTGATGGCCGCGGAGCACCCCGGCATGACGCCGATCGTCATGGACGTCTGCGACCCGGAATCCGTGGGCCGCGCGATAGCGGAGATCGCCGGTTCGATTCCGCATCTGACGACTCTGATCAACAATGCCGGAGTCCAACGCCCACTGGACTTCTCGGCGCACGAGCAGCCGGAGAGTGTCGACATCGCCGACGAGATCGCCACCAATTTCACCGGCCTCGTGAACGTCACCTCGGCAGCGCTGCCCCTCCTGCGCCGTGCTCCTCGCGCGAGGGTGGTGCACGTGGGCTCCGGCCTCGGTTTCGTTCCGCTCACCGGCGCTCCCGTGTACTCCGCGACCAAGGCAGCCGTGCATTCGTTCACCGTCAGTCTTCGGCATCAACTGCGCCGAACCACCGTTCAGGTCGTCGAACTCGTCCCGCCGATAGTCGACACACCGTTGCACCGCAGCATGGACAGCGCGCCGCCGATGGCGATGCCGCTGGAGAAGTTTCTCGACAAGACGATGGCCGGACTCGACAGAGGCCGCGACGAGATCGCCATCGGACTGGGCCGAGTGTCGATCATCGGGTCGAGGCTCGCCCCGTCGGTCTTGCTCGGACTCGTCAATCGAGGCAGTCCACCCCGCTAGAACACCACCCACAGCAGCGATGCCAGGGCGAAGATCGCCAGTCCCAGTGTCGTTTCCATGACGGTCCAGGTCTTGAGGGTCGTCTTCTCGTCCATGCCGAAGAAGCGGCTGACGAGCCAGAAGCCGGAGTCGTTGACGTGGGAGAGCACGGTGGCTCCAGCGGCCAGGGCGAACACCAACAGCGCGATCTTGAAGTTGCTCAGATCCAATTCGGCCACCTGCACCGAGATCAGTCCGGCGGTCGTGGTGAGAGCGACGGTGGCCGAACCCTGCGCGACGCGTAGCGCGGTGGCGATCAGGAAGGCCTGCAGCAGGATCGGCAGTCCGAGGCCGGACAGCGAGGAGGTGAGCGACTGCCCGATGCCGCTGGCCCGGAGCACGCCACCGAACATGCCGCCGGCACCGGTGATCAGGATGATCGAGCAGATGGGCCCGAGCGCCTGATCCATGTACTTGGCACCGTCGGCCACCGGGAAGCGTCCCGGCGCGAGGATGAACAGAGCCAGCAGCAGCGTGATGAGCAGCGCGATCGGTGTCTGACCGATGAGCGTCAGCGCTGCGGCCCAGGTCTCGTCTCCGGTCAGCACACCCGACGTGGTCAGTGTGTTGACGACGGTGTTGAGAGAGATCAACACCAGAGGCGTCAGCAGAATGAACAGCACCGCACCGAACTTCGGAGCCGGATCGCGCAGCGCGGCCATTTCCTTGTCGTGCTCCTCGGAGTTGGCAGCGCCGTCGGAGAAGAGATCTGCAGGCAAGGTGTGGAAACGCTTGCCGAGCTGGGTACCGACGAGGTACGAGCCGACGAACCAGGAGACGACGGCAACGGGAACGCCGACGAGCAGTACCGATCCGATGTCGCCGCCGAGGAGTTCGGTGGCAGCGACCGGACCGGGGTGCGGGGGAACGATGGCGTGCATCGCGGCAAATGCGCCTGCGGTCGGGAGGGCATACAGCAGCACCGATCCGCCGAAACGTTTGGCGACGGTGAAGATGATCGGCAGGAAGACGACGAGGCCCGCGTCGAAGAAGATGGGGAAGCCGAAGATGAGTGCGGCGACACCGAGCGCCAGAGGTGCGCGTTTGGCCCCGAATCGGTTGATCAGGGTATCGGCCAATACCTGTGCACCACCGGTGATTTCGAGCAGTCTGCCGACCATCACGCCGAGCGCGACGAGCAGCGCCACCGAGCCGAGCGTGGAACTGAAGCCCGAGAGCAGGGCCGACGGCACGTCCGCCAGCGGGATCCCGGCCGCGACGGCAGTGACCGCGCTGACCAGGACCAGGGATACGAAAGCGTGCAGTTTCACCTTCATGATGAGGAAAAGCAGGATTGCAACGGCTGCGGCGGCGATCAGCAGCAGAGCTGTCGTTCCGTATGCCGGTTCGATCGGATCCATCGGTATACCTCGTTCGCTCGGCTCGAATTCTGACCATAACGGACACTCGGGACGTCGCGCGGGGTTACGAGCGCTGGTTGTGAGTCGGCTTCGGACGGGTGGAGTACGGTGCGGGTATGAGTGATGGGGATCACGTACTGGGTGGGGACGGCTCCGAAGAACCGACGAAGGAGCAGCTGCGCGAGCAAGCGCAGCGGTACGCCGCGGCGGCGCGTCTGAAGATGAAAGAGCGTCGGGAGAAGTCGTCCGGGGGCCTCGGAGCGGTGGTTGCCGAACGCGCAGGCGGCTGGGACCTCGACGATCAGAACACCGTGGCGATGGACCGGCAGCAGCGACTCTGGAACGGGGTGATGGACCGCTACTTCCGGATGGAGATCGACGGTTGGGAGACCATCCCGGAGTCTCCGGTGCTCGTCGTCGGCGTGCATTCGGGTGCGCCGTTCGTCTGGGACGCGTGGACCGTCGGCGCTCAGTGGTGGCGGCACTTCGGTGAAAGACGCATTCTGCACGGCACCGCGCACGATGCCTTGATGGCGTTCCCGTTGATCGGAAAAGTCTTTCGATCCATGGGGGTGCTTCCCGCGGCACCGGACTCGATGTCGACGGCACTGGCCGAGGGCCGAGACGTCATCGTGTGGCCGGGCGGCGAGGTCGATTCATTGCGGCCCTGGAGCAAACGGGACGAGGCAACCCTCGGTGGCCGAACCGGCTTCATCAAGCTCGCCATTCGGATGGGTGTGCCCATCGTGCCGGTGGCGACGGTGGGTGGGGCAGACGCGATGCCGGTGCTCATTCGCGGCGACAAGCTGTCGAAAGCGTTGAAGCTGGACAAGATTGCGCGGCTGAAGGTCTTTCCGATCGCGATCTCGCTGCCGTGGATCATTGCGCCCGCGGCGCTACCTCAGATTCCGTTGCCCGCGAAGATTCGCACTCGTTTCATGCCGCCGGTCGAACTGGACCACGATCCGGCGCGGTGCGAGGACGAGGCGTACGTCGACGCCAAGTACGACGAGGTGCGCGCGAGCATTCAGTCCGGGATGGATGCCCTGGCCCGCAAACGAAAGTTCCCCGTCTTCGGTTGATCGACCGCCGCAGTGGCATCGCGGACCGAAGCTGACCGCGATCGTTTCTAACGTCTCCGTCGTAGGGATTCACCGCTACGACGAGGGGCGTCACAGATGATCGAAACTTCGGGATTGACCAAGACTTTTCAGCAAGGCAAGAAGACCGTCGAGGCGGTGCGCGGCATCGATCTGACGATCGGTGAGGGAGAGTTGGTGGCTCTGCTCGGCCCCAACGGGGCCGGTAAATCGACCACCCTGCGGATGCTGACCACGTTGCTGGCACCGACGTCGGGATCGGCCCGCATCGCCGGATTCGACGTGGGCAAAGACCGGGACCGAGTCCGCCGCAGCCTGGGCTACGTGGGACAGGGCAACGGTGCGGGCCACAATCAGCGCGTCCGGGACGAGCTGGTGGTGCAAGGGCAGTGCTACGGCATGACGCGTCGCCGATCAGACAGTCGCGCAGACGAATTGATCGAGGCACTCGAACTCGGCGAGCTCGCGACTCGTACCGTGTCGACGCTGTCCGGCGGGCAGCGTCGACGACTCGACATCGCACTGGGTCTGGTGCATCGGCCGCCGTTGCTGTTTCTCGACGAACCGACCACCGGCATGGACCCGCAGAGCCGGGCGAACCTGTGGGACCACATTCTGCGGCTGAGGCGAGAGATGGGCACCACCATCGTGCTCACCACGCACTATCTCGACGAGGCCGATTCGATGGCCGAGCGGGTAATCGTCGTCGATCGCGGCACCGTCATCGCCGACGACACCGCCACCGCACTGAAATCGGAACTGGCAGGTGATCTGATCGTCCTCACCGTGTCCGACGCCTCGGCGTTGGCTGCGCTTCTCGGTGGTGTGGCCGGCATCAGGGACGTGACGGTGGCGGGTTCGCGTCTGAACATCAGGGTCGAGCGCGCCGAGGTGGTTCTCCCGGATCTCCTGCGGCTCAGCGACTCCCACGGCATCAGGGTGCTCACGGCGGATATGACGAGACCGACCCTCGACGACGTGTTCCTCGGCCTCACCGGGCGCAGTCTTCGTGAGAGCGCCGCGACGGATTCCGCACCTCTCGAAACCGCGAGCACGGCAGGAGAACTCCGATGAACGTTCTGTCGGGAAGTACGTTGGTGATGGGCCGCGAACTGCGGCCGATGGTCCGCGATCCGTTCACCTTGATCTTCAGTCTCATCCAACCGTTGATCCTGCTCGCACTGTTCGGCCCACTGCTCACCGAGGTACCCGGCCTCGGGGACGGAAGCGTCTGGGACTGGTTCGTTCCGGGGGTCCTCGCGATGATCACCATTTTCGGAACCTCCATGACGGGCTCGAATTTGTTGGCGGAGCTGCAGCAGGGGTCTCACGAACGGATGTTGGTGACCCCGTTGCCGCGATCGGCGCTGCTCGTCGGGCGCGCGTTCAAGGAGATGGTGCCGCTGGCTGCGCAGGCCGTCTTGATCATCCTGGTCGCCTTACCGCTCGGCCTGTCCGTGAATCCGACCGGTGCGGTCGTGGGCATCATGCTGCTCGGGGTGTTCGGTGTCGGGCTCGGCGCACTGTCCTACACGCTGGCTTTGGCTGTGCGCGGCCAGGATTGGGTGTTCTGGTCGATACAGCAGACTCTGATGTTCCCGCTGCTCATCCTGTCGGGCACGATGTTGCCGCTGACGGCCGCACCGGGGTGGATGCAGTTCCTGGTGAACATCAACCCGCTCGGGTACCTGGTCGATGCCGAACGTGCACTGTTCGCGGGAGACTTCACGAGTTCGACGGTGACGGCCGGTGTCTTCGCGGCCGTGGCTACCGCTGCGGTCGGACTTACCGTCGGGATCCGGGCTATGGGTTCCTCGCGGGTGTGAGGCTAAGCTCGGCTCATGGATCGGCCTGCGGTAATTCTCGAAAACGATGTGACCGTGTACGACTTCTATCTGCGTCATCAGCAGAATCGTCAGGTCGCGAGGTTGGCTTATGCCACCCTGGCCAGGCGATTCCGTCCGCGGGTGTCGTATCCCGACGGTGCCCGTGAGGAGTTGCGTCGTCTCGTCTACGACAACACGCGTCTGCTCATCGCGGTCAATCATCTGACCGAGAACGATCCGTACACCCTCGCAGCGGCGGCATGGGCGTCGCCGCTGCGTCCGGTCATCGGTCGCACCCGGGTGCTGGCCAAGGACGAGCTGTTCCAGGAACCCAAGCAGCGCAAGCGAATCGACATGATGGGCGGTATCCCCGTCTTCCGCGGCAAGAATCACGGCATGCGGGCCGTCAGCGCCGCGGGCAACCGCATGATGGACGTCAGTGCCGAGCGAATGAAGCGAGGCGACGATCTTGCGGTGTTCCCCGAGGGGACCTGCAATCTCGAGGATCCGACGACGGTGCAGCACGTCGGCAGCGGTATCGGCCACATCGCGATGCGGGCGCGCAAGCTCGGGGTCGAGCCGGTGCTGATCTGTATCGGTCTGAGCTACGGTCCCGGTGCGCCGAAGGTGAAGCAGGCCAGCGTCTACATCGACACGCCCATCACCGATTTGCCCGAGAAGCCGATCGACTTCACCCGGGTGGTGGCAGAGGGAATGCAGAAGGCACTCGACGGAGCGGTGGCTGCGTACTGATCGCATTGTCGGTGTTGATAGAAACAGAGGACAGTTATCGAGTTCGGCGTCGTAAGGGAGATATTCGTGAGTGATCAGATCAAGACGGCCATTGTCACCGGTAGTGCACGGGGAATCGGTGCTGCGGTAGCCAAGCGGCTGGCCAAGGACGGTTTCGGAGTTGCCGTGGTCGACCTCGACGAGGCCGCGTGCAGCGACACCGTCGGCGCGATTCAGGCGGCAGGCGGGCAGGCAGTGGCCATCGGTGCCAACGTTGCCGACGAGGAATCGGTGCAGACCGCCGTCGATCGCATTGCCAGCGAATTCGGTGCGCCGACCGTACTGATCAACAACGCGGGCATCACTCGCGACAACCTGCTGTTCAAGATGACGGTGCAGGACTGGGATTCCGTGCTCGGCGTCCACCTGCGCGGATCGTTCCTGATGACCCGCGCGGTCCAGAAGCACATGATCGACGCCAAGTGGGGCCGCATCGTCAACCTGTCGAGTACGTCTGCTCTCGGCAACCGCGGACAGGCCAACTACTCCGCAGCCAAGGCCGGCATGCAGGGCTTCACCAAGACCCTCGCCATCGAGCTCGGCAAGTTCGGCGTCACCGCCAACGCCATCGCCCCGGGATTCATCGAGACCGAGATGACGGCAGCCACCGCAGAACGCGTCGGCATGCCGTTCGAGGACTTCAAAGCCGCTGCTGCGTCGCAGATTCCGGTCAATCGCGTCGGACATCCCGATGACATCGCGCACCTGGCGTCGTTCTTCGTCAGCGAGGGTGCCGGCTTCATCTCGGGTCAGGTCGTCTACGCCGCCGGTGGGCCCAAGGACTGACCTCTCCTGAACGCGTGAATGGACCATTCACCAGCCCAGACGGGTGTGAATGGTCCATTCACTCAATACGGGTGACGATCTACGGCGTCGGCATACCACCGTTGACGTTCAGTGTGTCGCCGGTGACGTAACCCGATTCGGCCGACGACAGATAGACGTACGCGCCGGCGATCTCGGCGGGCTGCCCTGCGCGTCCGAGCGGTGTTTCCTTGCCGAATTCCGGCAGTGCCGAGGTCGGCTGGCCGCCGGCTGCCTGCAGCGGTGTCCAGAACGGTCCCGGCGCAACGACATTGACGCGGATTCCCTTCGGTGCCAACTGCTGTGCGAGGGCCTTGCTGATGGTGTTGATGGCCATCTTCGTGGTCGCGTAGTCCACCAGTCCGGGTGACGGTGTGTATGCCTGGATCGAGCTGGTGTTGACGATGGTGGAGCCGGCGGGCATGTGCGGCACCGCTTCCTGGATGATCCAGAACAGTGCGTAGACGTTGGTTTTGAACGTCTGATCGAATTGCTCGGACGTCAGGTCGGCCAGATCTTCGACGAACTGCTGCTTACCTGCGACGTTGATCAGCAGGTCGAGGCCACCGAGCTCGTCGACGGCAGTGCGCACGATGCCGCGCGCGGCCTGCTCGTCGGTGAGATCTGCCGGTGCCAGGACTGCGGTGCGGCCGGCGTCGCGGATCAACTGTGCAACCTCCTGCGCGTCCTTCTCTTCTGCCGGTAGGTAATTGAGAACCACGTCGGCGCCCTCGCGTGCGATGGCGATCGCTGCTGCTCGTCCGATTCCGGAATCGGCCCCGGTGATCAAGGCCTTGCGGCCGGTGAGGCGTCCGGATCCGCGGTACGTCTGCTCACCGTGGTCGGCGAGGGGCTGAAGATCTGCGGCCAGGCCGGGCGGATCCTGGTGCTGCTCCGGGAAGCCGTCCTGGCGGTACTGCGTGACGGGGTTGGTGAAGGTGTACTGATCGCTCACTGTGGAATCGTCTCCGAATACGGTGAAATGCGTGAAGAACCTCTGCTTGATTCCGTGTATCTCACGCATGCCCCGAACCGGTCGGCCACAAACTGTGACCGACCGGACCAGCCCTACGAAAGACTCAGGGCAGAATCGCGTCGACGTAGCCGCCGTCGACGCGTAGAGCGCCACCGGTGGTCGCAGAGGCCTGCTCGGAGCTCAAGTAGACGATCATGTTGCCGATCTCCCTCGGCTCGATCAGGCGTCCGATGAGCGATTGTGGCCTGTGCTCCTTCATGAACTGCGCCTGCGCCTCGTCCCAGGGGAGGTCGTCGCCGACGAGCTCGCCGACGAACTTCTCGACGCCCTCGGTGTGGGTGGGGCCCACGATCACGGAATTGACCGTGACTCCGCTTCCTGCAGCAGCTTTCGCGAATCCACGGGTCACTGCGAGTAGTGCGGTCTTCGTCATTCCGTAGTGGATCATCTCCTCGGGAATCACGACCGCGGAATCGCTGCAGATATTCTGGATTCGGCCCCAGCCCGCCTCGGTCATCGCCGGCAGATACGTGCGGATCAGCCGGATTGCCGAGAGTACGTTCACCTCGAAATAGCGTCGCCATTCGTCGTCGTCGATGTCGAGAGCGGGTTTGGCTCCGAAAATACCGAGGTTGTTCACCAGAATGTCGACCACCGGCACCTTCGCGAGCAACGTCTCGACTCCGTCGGCCGTCGCGAGATCGGCAGCGACGACGATCACCCGCGCACCGGGCACTGCCGTCAGCAACTGTTCCTCGGCCGAATCCAGCGCCGACTCGCTGCGGCCGTTGAGGACCACGCGCGCACCGGCGCGGGCCAATTCGGTGGCAATCGCCAATCCGATGCCCTGACTGGAGCCGGAAATCAAAGCGGTGCGGCCGTCGAGATCGATGTTCATGAAGCCTCCCAGAGTTGTGGAACGACTCCAGTGTGCGCCTTTCGAAGACGTGAATGGTCCATTCACCGGCCCTGACGGGGGTGAATGGACCATTCACGCAGAAGCGGGCGGGGGACTACTACGAATACGAGTAGAAACCCTTACCGGTTTTGCGACCCAGCATTCCGGCGTCCACCATGCGCTGCAGCAGCGGCGGCGGCGCGTAGTGCGGTTCGCGGAACTCCGCGTACAGCGACTCTGCGACCGCGAGGGTGACGTCGAGGCCGACGGTGTCGGTCAGACGCAACGGTCCCATGGGGTGTGCGCAACCGTTGACCATGCCCTCGTCGATGTCCTCGGCGCTGGCGAAGCCGGACTCGAGCATGCGGATGGCCGAGACCATGTACGGGATGAGCAGTGCGTTGACGATGAATCCGGCGCGATCTCCGGCGCGAATCGTCTTCTTGCCCAGCGTGTTTCCGGCGTAGTCCGTCACCGCTGCGACAGTTTCCTCGCTGGTGAGCAGGCTGACGACGATCTCCACCAACGGCAGTACCGGCACCGGGTTGAAGAAGTGCACGCCGACCACCTTGTCGGGACGCTTCGTCGCGTTGGCCATCTTGATGACCGGGATCGACGAGGTGTTCGTGGCCAGGATTCCCTCGGGCTTGACGAGGGAATCGAGCTTGCCGAACAGGTCCAGCTTGAGCGACTCGATCTCCGGTGCTGCCTCGACCACGAGATCGCGGTCCGCGAAGTCGTCGATCTCGAGTGTCAACGTGATTGCAGCGCGGGCCTTCTCGGCTGCGTCGGCTTCGATGCGACCGGACTTGACGGCGCGAGCGAAGGACTTGTCGAGGCGAGCCTCTGCGGCGTCGGCCGTCGCCTGGCTCGTTTCCAGGATCAGTACGGAACTGCCGGAGCGAGCACACATTTCGGCGATGCCGGCACCCATGGTGCCGCCGCCGATGACGCCTACGAGGTTGATGTCGCTCATTTGAGCAGCGCCCGCGACATGACGACACGCTGAATCTGGTTGGTGCCCTCGTAGATCTGGGTGATCTTCGCGTCGCGCATCATGCGCTCGACCGGGAAGTCGGTGGTGTAGCCGGCACCGCCGAAGAGCTGCACGGCGTCGGTGGTGACCTCCATGGCCACGTCCGAGGCGAAGCACTTGGCAGCCGCGGAGATGAACCCGAGGTTCTTCTCGCCGCGCTCGGCGCGGGCTGCGGAGCTGTAGACCATCAGGCGGGCGGCTTCGACCTTCATCGCCATGTCGGCGAGCATGAACTGCACTGCCTGGAAGCTCGAGATCGAGGTGCCGAACTGCTTGCGGTCCTTGGTGTATGCGATGGCCGCGTCGAGGGCACCCTGTGCCAGGCCGACGGCCTGTGCGCCGATGGTGGGGCGCGTGTGGTCGAGTGTTTCCAGCGCAGTCTTGAAGCCGGTACCGGGCTCGCCGATGATGCGATCGCCGGAAATCTTGCAGTTCTCGAAGTACAGCTCGGCGGTGGGCGAACCCTTGATGCCGAGCTTCTTCTCCTTGGGGCCGACGACGAATCCCTCGTCGTCCTTGTGCACGATGAACGAGGAAATGCCGTTGGCACCCTTGTCGGGATCGGTCACGGCCATGACGGTGTACCAATCGGACTTGCCGCCGTTGGTGATCCAACACTTGGAGCCGTTGAGGATCCAGTCGTCACCATCGGCCTTGGCCCGGGTGCGCATGCTCGCCGCGTCGGATCCCGCTTCGCGCTCGGACAGGGCGTACGACGCCATCGCGCCACCGGCGAGGGACGGCAGGACCTGCTTCTTGAGTTCCTCGGAACCCTTGAGGATCAGGCCCATCGTGCCGAGCTTGTTCACCGCAGGGATCAGCGAGGACGAGCCGCAGACGCGTGCGACCTCTTCGATGACGATGCAGGCAGCGACGGAATCGGCACCCTGGCCGTCGTATTCCTCGGGAACGTGGATGGCGTTGAAGCCGGAAGCGTTGAGCGCTTTGAGTGCTTCCTCGGGGAAGCGGGAGTCCTCGTCGACCTCTTTGGCGTACGGAGCGATCTCCTTCTCCGAGAGCGCCCGGATGGCTGCGCGCAGTTCGTTGTGCTCGTCGGGCGATTGGTACAGATCGAAGTCGGGATTTCCGGCCATGTCGGCCACGCTCCTCGGTGTGTCGGGGGTGGCACTGCCCACGGAGGGCACTCAGTGCCAAGGATTGCCCCAGTGTACGTCCGAAACCGGACCCGTTCAAGACCGGGTCTCCGGCATCCGGCACTCAGTGCCATCGAGTCGGGTACGTCAGGTGCTTGTGTGATCGGCCAAGGCGTCGACGACTTTGCTGACGGACGTGCCCCGGGGGAACGACGCGACGACGATCTCACCGAAGAACTGCGCGCGCACTTGCGCGAGTGCCGAACGCAGATCCTCCACGGACGTCGGGAGGCCGTCGCGGATCATCCGACGAAGGATGTAGTTGTGCGTCGCGGTCACCGTGGCCGAGAACTGCAGGATCTCGAGGTGAGGGTGATCGGGCAGAACACGCTGCAGATAGTCGACGAAGAGTCTGTCGTAGCGAAACACGGTGACGATTTCTCGATCGCGCAGTGCGGGGATCTTGTGCACCACCTGGTAGCGCAGGCGCGACATGTCCTGCCAGTCGGAAAACCGCTCGTACACCAACTGCGCGGCGTCGCACACGGCCCGCCAGGGATCGCCCTCGTTCGCGACCAGGAATGCGTCGGCCTGCTCGAGCAGTATTTCGTGATCGGCGAAGACGACGTCTTCCTTGGCGCGGAACTGACGAAAGAATGTCCGACGCGAGATGCCTGCGGCACCGGCGATGTCGTCCACCGTCGTCGACTCGTAGCCCTTGACGGAGAACAGGTCGAGGGCCGCCGTGGCCACGGTGAGCCTGAAGTCGGTGGATTCTTCGGGGTCTCCGCGCATGGGAGTGAAGGTAGCCGAGTTTCGGGACGGGCAGGGAGGTCGTCCACTTCGGTCTGTTGATTGCTAGTGTTCGCAAGTAGCCTGCTGCGCGGTGGCGGGTGTCACGGGAGGACTTCATGGCCACGGATTCGAGCCGGCCGCTCTACAGAATGAAAGCCGATTTCTTCAAGACGTTGGCGCATCCCGCGCGTATTCGCGTGCTGGAGTTGTTGAGCGAGCGTGAGCACGCCGTGTCCGAGATGCTTCCGGAAATCGGCATCGAGCCGGCCAATCTGTCTCAGCAGTTGTCCATCCTGCGGCGCGCCGGTCTCATCGAAGGCACGCGGGAAGGCCTGTCGGTGTCCTACACGTTGACGTCGCCGAAGGTGGCCGACCTGTTGGTCGTCGCGCGGGAAATACTCACGGGAGTGGTGGCCAACCAGGCCGAGCTGCTGGACGGCGAGTCCGGAGCACGTACCTGACTCGACGGCCCGGGATGGTCTGGCTCACGTCCCTGTTCACCTGATTCATTACTTGCTAAACTTAGCAAGTAGCTCGATCAGGATCGATGAGTTCTCAGAAAGCGTCACATGTCCGAACCGACGAAACCTTCCCGCACGACCGACGCCGTCAGGGCTGTGACCGCGCTGCTGCCCAGGTGGAGCGAGTGGAAACCGGCCTTCCGCGCACCCGGCGCGGATCTGCTGGCCGGCCTGATCGTGGCACTGGTGGCGTTGCCTCTGGCACTCGGCTTCGGCGTCAGCACCGGGCTGGGTGCGGCGGCGGGTCTGACCACGGCGATCATCGCGGGAGTCGTCGCCGCGGTGTTCGGCGGATCGAGATTTCAGGTGTCCGGGCCGACCGGTGCCATGACGGTGGTGCTCGTGCCGATCGTCGCCGAGTACGGGCCGACCGGAGTGCTCGCCGTCGGGCTGATGGCCGGAATCATTCTGCTGGCGCTCGCCGGTGCAGGCGTCGGACGAGCCGTCCGATACATGCCGGCACCCGTCATCGAGGGGTTCACCGCAGGCATCGCCGTCGTCATTGCGCTGCAACAGGTTCCGTCGGCCCTGGGTATCACCGATGCCGAGGGCGAGAAGGTATGGCAGTCCGCGTTCGACGCGGTGCGCTCGTTCGTCTCGAATGCGAGCGTTCTGACGCCCGCCGTGGCCGTCACGGTCGCGATCGTCATGCTGGTCGGCGGCCGCTTGGCTCCGAAAATCCCGTTCTCCCTTGTTGCGGTCGCCGGAGCAACGGTGGTCACTCAGTTGTTCGACCTCGACATCGCCCGCATCGGCACCATTCCGTCGTCGTTGTCCGCCCCGAGCCTGAGCTTCTTCCACCTCGGTGACGTGACGGCGTTGTTGGCACCGGCGTTCGCCGTCGCTGCGCTGGCTGCACTGGAATCGCTGCTGTCCGCGACCGCGGCGGACTCGATGGGCGTCGGCCCGCGGCACAATCCCGACCGTGAACTGTTCGGGCAGGGACTGGCCAACATCGCCGCGCCGTTGTTCGGCGGGATCCCCGCCACCGGTGCCATCGCCCGTACTGCCGTCAACGTTCGGTCCGGAGCGCGCACCAGGCTCGCCGCGCTCACCCATGCGGTGATCCTCGCCGCCATCATGTATTCCGCCGCGGGCTTGGTGGCCGACATTCCCCTCGCGGCTCTGGCCGGGGTGCTCCTGGCGACGACCGTGCGAATGGTCGAAACAGCCTCCATCCGAGCAATTTCCCGCGCCGGTCGCGGCGACACCGTGGTGATGGCGTCGACCTTTCTCGTCACGGTTCTGTTCGATCTGGTGACGGCTGTGGCGGTCGGCGTCGGGTTCGCTGCGGTGCTGGCACTGCGCGCCGTCGCGCGATCGGCCACGGTCGAGCAGGTACCGCTCGATGCACTCGACGCGGTCTCGAAGGAAGAAGAAGGCCTGCTGCGCGAACACATCGTCGCCTACCGGATCGACGGTGCACTGTTCTTCGGAGCTGCGCACAGCTTCCTGCTCGAGCTCGCCGACGTGTCGGACGTGAAAGTGGTGATCCTGCGCATGTCGCGAGTGACCACCATCGATGCCACCGGAGCTCTGGTCCTCAAGGACACGATCACCGAACTCGAACATCGCCGCATCACCGTCCTCATCTCCGCAGCCAAACCCGAACACCTGCGTCCGCTGACGGCGCTGGGCGTGTTCACCACCAAGGACGACGAAGCGCGCCGTGTTTTCGAGACCACGCCGCAGGCCATCGCCTACGCGCGCACGTTGGTGACCGAGGCAACCGCGCCTCGCGGGTAGGGTCGTAGATCACACTTGCGTAGGAAAGGACCCGCTCACCGTGGCTCTCGTTGCCGGAATCGACTCCTCCACCCAATCGTGCAAAGTCTTCGTTCGTGACGCCGAGTCGGGGGAGTTGGTCCGCCAGGGGCGAGCCGCCCATCCCGACGGTACCGAGATCGACCCGCAGCGATGGAAAGATGCGCTCGACGAGGCTATCGCTGCCGCGGGCGGACTCGACGACGTGGACGCGGTGTCGGTGGGCGCGCAGCAGCACGGCATGGTCTGCCTCGACGACAACGGATCCGTGGTCCGTAAAGCCCTGCTGTGGAACGACACTCGATCGGCGCAGGCCGCGACGGACCTGGTGTCCGAGTTGGGCGAAAAAGAAGGCACCGACGGCGGGCAGGCCTGGGCCGACGCCGTCGGAGTGGTTCCGTTGGCTTCGATCACCGTCGCCAAGTTGCGATGGCTCGCCGACCACGAGCCCGAGAACGCCGATCGCACTGCGGCGGTGTGCCTTCCGCACGATTGGCTGAGCTGGCAGCTCGGCGGGGCATCAGGGCTCGACGCTCTGGCCACCGATCGAGGCGACGCCAGTGGCACCGGATACTTCTCCGCGGCCACTGGCGAATATCGAACGGATCTGCTGCAGTTCGGTTTTCGGGGTCGTAACCCACTGCTGCCCCGCGTGGCTGCGCCGAACGAGGCGATAGGCCGCACGTCGGGTGGGGCACTGATCGGGCCGGGGACCGGAGACAATGCCGCGGCAGCCCTCGCCCTCGACGCTCAGCCCGGCGATGTGGTGGTCTCGATCGGCACGTCGGGTGTCGTATCTGCCGTGACCTCGGTTGCGGCCGCAGACGGTTCGGGTCTGGTCGCCGGATTCGCCGACGCCACCGGCCGGCAGTTGCCGTTGGTGTGCACTCTCAACGCTGCTCGCGTCCTCGATGCGACAGCGCGGATGCTGGGCGTCGATCACGACGAACTGTCGCGGTTGGCGCTGTCGACGACGAGCGACGGTGTGGTGATGGTGCCGTACTTCGAGGGCGAGCGCACCCCCAATCGTCCCGATGCATCCGGTGCGATTCATGGCCTGCGACTGAACAATTCGACACCGGGCCACCTCGCGCGCGCTGCCGTCGAGGGACTGCTGTGCGGTTTGGCCGACGGTATCGACCATCTGCGTTCGCAGGGGGTCGAGACGAAGCGGGTGCTGCTCATCGGCGGCGGCGCGAAGTCCGCTGCATTGCGCGAGTTGGCCCCGGCCATTCTCGGCGTTCCGGTGATCGTGCCCGAGCCGGGTGAATACGTCGCCGACGGTGCCGCGCGCCAGGCGGCGTGGACACTGGCCGGGACCAGCGAGCCGCCGACCTGGGCGCAGGCAAAGTCGAAGACATACGAGGCCGACCCGACCCCGGCGGTGCGGGAGCGCTACGCCGAGTATGCGGCTGCGCCGCAGTGGCGTGGTTGAGTGCCGCAGAGGGCACTTAACCGCACCACTGCGCGTAGCGCACTAGGGAATCAGACGCGCATCTCGGTATCGCTGAATCACCGAGGCAATGGCATCCGGGGTGGATCGGAAGCCGAGGAAACCGGCCTTCTTCGACTTGTTCATGTCGGTCAGGCATTCCATGTCGCGGCCGAGGTCACCGTCGGTGTGCCACCACGACGCCAGGCGGGAGACATCGCTTTCGACCAGATCGTGCTTCTCGGCGATGCGCTTCCATGTTGCGGCCGCGTCGGACATGCGGGATTCGAGCGGACGCGGCTCGCTGTCGTAGCCCTCGGGCTCGACGCCGAAGTGCGCGGCGAACTGCGGCCACAGCCAGCGCCAGCGGAAGACGTCACCGTTGGCGATGTTGAACGCCTCGTTGTGCGCGTTGTCATCGGTCGCAGCCCACACCATCTGCTCGGCGAGCAGGTCCGCGTCGGTGAGGTCGGTGAGCCCGTTCCACTGGGTCTCGGAACCGGGGAAGACGAACTTCTCGCCGAGCTCCTTGCAGATCGACGCGTACACGGACAGCGTCAACATCATGTTCATCGCGTTGCCGACCGCGAATCCCGAGATGGTGTGGGCGCGGTGCACGCTCCAGCCGAATCCGAACTTCTCGGCCCCGGCGAACAGTTCGTCTTCCTGGGCGTAGTAGAAGTTCGGGGTGTCGAGGCGATCCTCGGTCTCGTGGAACGGCGTCTCGGCCATCACTGCCTCGCCGTAGGCGTCGAACGGCCCGAGGTAGTGCTTGAGGCCGGTCATCAACGCGACGTGCTTCACCGAGTCGAGGGGGCCGAGCACGTTCAGCACGTTGCGTAGCGTCGCCGAGTTGACCTCGATGTTCTCCTGCTCGGAGTCCTTCTTCATCCATGCGGTGAAGAACACGACCTCAGGGCGCAGGTCCGTCAGCGCCTCCTCGAGCGAGGCCGGGTCGAGCAGATCGGCGGCCACACCGATGACGCCGTCGACCGGAGTGCTGCCACTACGGCTGAGTCCGTACGTGTCCCAGCCTGCGTCGAGAGCAACGCGGCACAGAGCTTGTCCGGAGATGCCGGTGGCACCGACGATCAATGCGCGGGTGTTGTTCGTAGTCATCGACACCGACTACCCGATCGACGCGTTCCGACACGAGATGGCGATTCAACTCACTATTTCGTGAGTTAGGCGAGCGCCGACACCTGCTGGACAACGAGCACGAGCGCGCCGACGGCGGAGACGGTGATCGCGGCGATGCGCAGCCGTCGACGATCGAGGACCTTGTTGACCACCCGGGAGAGCAGGAAACCGAGAATCGTCGCCGGGGCCAGGAACACGAACAGCGTTGCCGTATGGGCATCCACCGCGCCGGCGACCGCGAGTACCGCCAGCGAAATGATCGAGCCGACGAGAAAGAAGCAACTCATGGTGCTGCGCAGCTCGGCCCCGGTGTTGCGTTGCCACACCAGGGCCATCGGGGGTCCGCCGATCGAGGTGGCCGTTCCCAGAATTCCCGACGCGGCCCCGGCCATCACCAGATTTCGTCTGTGCGGCAACGGGACCCAACCGAAGGACGTCAGTGCGACGCCGCCCAGCACCACCAGCGCCAGCAGGATGGCCAGTCCGCGCTCGGGCAACAGCACGAGCAGTAGTGCGCCCACCACCGAACCGGGTAGCCGACCGGCCAGCGCCCACCCTGCACCCGAGAGGTCCAGGGCAGTGCGATCACGAATCAGAACGAGCACACTGACCACGACGGCCAGCATGATGAGCGTCGCCGGGATCAGGCCGGGGTCCACGATCGCCACGATGGGCGCGGCGAGCATGCCCATCCCGAATCCGATGGACGCCTGCATCGCTGACGCGAAGAAGATGGCCAGGGCGACGACGACGAATCCGGTGACGCTCAGGTGTGTCGCCATCACGTCCCGGCGGCGACGAGGCCGAGATTGCCTGCGACGAGGGGATAGTGGCATTCGGCGATGTGATCGGCCTCGTCCGCGTCGAGCGCCACCGGGGGTGCCTCACTGGCACACAGGTCGGTTGCCTTCCAGCAGCGCGTGCGGAAACGGCATCCCGACGGCGGATTCAGCGGCGACGGTACCTCGCCCTTCAGCAGAATCTTCGTCCCGCGGTTCGACGCGTCAAGAGTGGGTGCGGCCGACATCAACGCCGCGGTGTACGGGTGGGCGGGACGCTCGAATACTGCCTCGGTGGCTCCGGATTCGACGATGCGGCCCAGGTACATCACCGCAACACGGTCGGCGACGTGCCGCACGACCGACAGATCGTGCGAGATGAACACGTAGGAGATGCCGAGTTGCTTCTGCAGATCGTTGAGCAGGTTGAGCACCTGCGCCTGTACCGAGAGATCGAGTGCAGAGACCGGCTCGTCGCAGATGATCACGTCGGGGTTCAGCGCCAGCGCCCGCGCGATGCCGAGGCGTTGGCGCTGACCACCGGAGAACTCCTGCGGGAAGCGGTTCTCGTCGCTCGGGCGCAGGCCCACCAGGTGCAGCAGTTCGCGGACCCGTGCCGAGCGATCGCGGCGAGTCTTGTACAGGCCCTTGTGGGTTCGCCATGGCTCGCCGATGATGTCGCCTGCCGTCATGCGTGAGTTCAGGGAACCGTACGGGTCCTGGAACACCATCTGCACGCGTCGACGCCACGCGAGTAGTTCCTTGCCGCGCAGCGCGAACGGATCGATGCCGTCGAAGGCGACCGTGCCCGAGTCGGGTCGTTCGAGCATCATCAGGGTGCGCGCGAGAGTGGATTTGCCGCAACCGGATTCACCCACCAGCCCCAGGGTCTCACCGCGTCGCAGATCCAGGTCGATGGCGTCGAGGGCACGGAGCTTGCCGCGGCCGACGTCGAAGGTCTTGTTCAGACCGCGCACGGTCAACAGTTGCTCAGACATGGCTGGTTACCTCGTTCGGGAAGTGGCAGGCCGACATTCGACCGGTACCGACGGATTCGAGCGGCGGGCGAGCACTGATGCAGATGTCGCGGGCCAGGGGGCAGCGGGCCTGGTACACACACCCGTCGGGAATGGAATGCAGGTCCGGTGGCGTGCCGCCGATCGACTTCAGATCCTCACCGCGGACGGCGTGGACCGGCACCGAGTCGAGCAGTCCCTTCGTGTACGGATGGCGCGGTTCACCGAACACCTCGGACACCGGTCCGGTCTCGACCACGTTGCCCGCATACATGATGGCGACCCGATCGGCCTCCTCGGCCACCAGCGCGAGGTCGTGGGTGATCAGCACGACGGCCATGTCGTGTTCGGTACGTAATTCCTTGAGCAGAGCCATGATCTGGGCCTGGACCGTCACGTCGAGCGCGGTGGTGGGTTCGTCGGCCAGCAGTACCGACGGACTCAGTGCCACGGCCATCGCGATCAGCAGACGTTGGCGCATACCGCCGGAGAACTGGTGTGGGTACGAGTCCGCGCGTGATTCGGGCTCGGGAATTCCCACTCGGGTCATCAGCGCGATGGCTTCCGCGCGTGCTTGCTTACCGGACATACCCCGGTGAATCCGAAATGGTTCGGCCAGTTGGGTTCCGACGGTATAGACGGGATTGAGGGCCGTCAGTGCGTCCTGGAAGACGATGGCCAGTTCGGTGGCGGCGATGGTGCGCCGCACCTTGGTCTTGGCGGTGACCAGGTCCACCTCACCCATCTCCACCGAGCCGCCGGTGATGTCGGCGATCGGCTCGAGCAATCCGACGATGGCCTGTGCCGTCATGGACTTACCGCAGCCCGATTCACCGAGCAGAGCGAGGGTTTCACCGCGTCGGGCGGTGAAGGTGACGTTGTCGACAGCGCGAATGACGCCGGACGGAGTCCGCAGATCGACGGTCAGTCCGCGAACGTCGAGGGCGACGCTGCCGGTGTCGGGTCGCTGTGGTGCGGTTGCCGGTGCGCTCATGAAACGACCTTTCGTACGGGGAGCAGGCGAGACCGCTTGGAGCGGGGGACGTTGAGTCGCCACCGCTGCGCCGGATCGGTGGCGATACGGGCCCAGGCAGCGAGAACGGTGGCCGAAACGGTGGTGAGCACGATGGCCAGACCGGGGAAGAACGAGAGCCACCAGGCGGTCTGCAGGTAGGTACGGCCCTGCGAGACCATCAGGCCCCAGGAGACGTCGGGCGGCTGAATGCCGATGCCCAGGAAGCTCAGTGACGATTCGGCGAGAATGACGAAGCAGAAGTCCAGGGTCGCGACGGTGAGCAGGGTCGGGAGCAGAATCGGGGCCACGTGCCGTCTGATCACCGATCCGCTCTTCGCACCGAACGTACGGGCGGCATCCACGAACAACCGACTCTGCAGTTCCGCGGACTCGGCGCGGGCGGTGCGCAGGTAGATCGGAATGCGCGTGACAGTGAGGACCAGAACGATGTTCGCGGCACTGGGCGAGAAGACGTAGAGCACCACGACGGCCATCAGCAGCGACGGGAAGCTGAGGATCACGTCGGCGACGCGCATGGCCGCGGTCTCACGCCAACCGCGATGGAAGCCGGCCCACATGCCGATGAACGAGCCGATGATCGCCGAGAGGATCACGGCCGGAATAGCCACCGAGAGTGTGGTTCTGCTGGCCACGATCAGCCGGGCCAGCATGCTGCGTCCCAGCGGATCCGTGCCGAGGATGTTCATCCACCCGGTGTCGAGGGTGAACGGCGGCAGATTCGAGCGGTCCAGATCCTGATCGGTGGCAGCGTCGCCGACGAGCATCGGGCCGAAGATCGCGGTGAGGAAGACCAGTACCAGAATCGCGGCGGCGACGGTGGCGACCCTGTCGCGCAGCAGCAGCTTCCACAGCGGGGCCGACGCCTTGCGGGCTTCCACCGGAACCGACGGTGGAACATCCTCGGGCTCGGATGTTTTCGGTGCTTCGAAGTCGAGTGACATGTTCTTACCTAGACCTTCACCTTGTCGCGAACCCGGGCGTCGAGCAGTGCGTAGCAGGCATCGATGACGATGTTGAGCACGAATATGCTCACCGCGGTCAACAACACGGCCGCCTGCAGAACAGCGAAATCTCTCTGCAGGATGGCGTCGATCATCAACTTTCCGATGCCGGGCCAGCCGAAGATGGCCTCGACGACCACCGCGCCGTTGACGAGCCCGACCATGAGGTCGCCGGCAACGGTCAGCGCCGGTGCAGCGGCGTTGCGCAGAGCGTGGTGGGTGACGACCCGAAGATCGCCTGCCCCTTTGCTTCTGGCCAGTCGCACGTACGGTGCCGACAGCGCCGAGACCATCGCGCCGCGTACCACCTGAGTCAGTACGCCGAGAGGGCGAATGAGCAGGGTGGCGATCGGCAGTACCCAGGAGAGCATTCCGCTGTCGACGCCCGAGGTGGGCAGCCAGCCGAACAGGATGGCGAAGACGTAGACACCCATGATGGCGAACCAGAAATCGGGGATGGACGCGGCCGTCATCGACAGCAGGCTCGAGATGCGATCGGCCAGCGAGTTGGGTCGGTAGGCAGCCCAGCACCCGATGATCACAGCGCCGAGGATGGCGAGGAACATCGTCGCGAACGCCAACTGCAGCGTCGCGGGGAACGCGCGTAGTGCCATCGCCGACGCGTCCTCGCCGGTGCGGAGCGACTGCCCGAAGTCGAGTTGCACGACGCCCTTGAAGTAGTCCATCAGCTGCGTCAGCACCGGCTGATCGAAGCCGTTGGTGGCGCGGAACGCTTCGCGTTGGGCCTGGGTGGCCGACTCGGGTAGGTACAGGCTGGTGGGGTCGCCGGTGAGCCGAGCGAGGAAGAACACGCCCAGCAGAACGACGAACAGCGGGATCAGGCTGGTGTAGATCCGTCGGCGCAGGAATCTGAACATGTCAGGGCCTCTCGGTGTCGGCGCGGGTCATGGCGGCGAGGTGCATTTCGTCGACCGTGGCCGAGTTGGGGGTGTAATCGACCGAGGATGCCTTGGCGAGCACCCCGTTCATGTGC
This sequence comes from Rhodococcus sp. IEGM 1341, assembly GCF_030056895.1. Classification (NCBI taxonomy): domain Bacteria; kingdom Bacillati; phylum Actinomycetota; class Actinomycetes; order Mycobacteriales; family Nocardiaceae; genus Rhodococcus; species Rhodococcus sp. IEGM 1341. Next base: position 247,667 of record NZ_JASHKV010000002.1, read on the forward strand.
GCGATGTAGGCCATCTGCATGATGTCTTTCGGTTCGTCGGCGAACACCTGCGCGTAGGCGGCCTGCCTGTCCTCGCCGGTGAGAGCCCCTGCGGCAGCGATCTTCCGGTCGAATTCAGCTGTGCCGTAGGCACTCTGGAATCCGTCACTGGTGAAGTACTGATCGACGGTGAACGCGGAGTCGCCGGCTTGATTGCCGTGCTGAATCACCAGCAGATACGGGCCGACGTCGGGGAACGGCCGCTCCTGGTACTCGGCGGTGCCTGCGGCGTCCATCATTTCGATCGTGACGTTCATGCCGATCTTGGACAGTGAGTTCTGGATGACCTCTACCGTCTCGTTGATCTTCGGGAACTGCCCGGTGCGTCCGATCAGGCGGATCTCGGTATCGACGGGTACTCCATCGGCCCGGGCCTCGTCGATCAGTGTGCGGGCCTGGTCCATGTCGTAGGGCCACGGTGTCAAGTCCTCGTTGAAGCCGACGACACCCTCGGAGATCAATTGTTCTGCAGGGGAACCGAGTCCACGGAACAGTGCCTTGACGATGCCCTCGCGATTGATGGCGTAGTTGATCGCCTGGCGTACGCGCATGTCGTCCAGGGGCGGTTGCATGGCCTGGATGCGCAACGCCGTGGTTTCGTTGTTGGGGTACGCGACTCCCAGATCGCCTGCACCGTCCTCCGGTCCGACCGAGGTGGCGATCTCGGCCTCACCGTTGGTGACCATCGAGGCGCGAACGCTGCCCTCGCTGCGCCACTGGTACTCGGCCCTGGCGTACTCGGGCTTCGGGCCCCAGTAGGTTTCGTTGCGCACCAGCGAGAGCTTCTGGCCGTAATCCCAGCGCTCGATCGCGAACGGTCCCGTTCCGATCGGCTCGCGTACCCGCTCGGTGTAGCTCGAGGTGCGGGGCACCATCTCCACGAACGAGAGCCGAAGCGGCAGAATGGGATCGGGCTCGGGCGACTGCACGGTCAGCGTCATCGGGTCGACTGCGGTGACCACCAGGTTCGCGTCGCCGAAGACGTATCCCTCGACGTTGCAGCCCAGTTCGGAATTGACGGTGCGATCGATCGAGAACGCGGCGTCCTCGGCCTCGAAGGGACTGCCGTCGCTGAACGTCACGCCGGGGTGGATGGTGAACGTCCATTCGGTGTCGGAGGTCTGCTCCCACGAATCGGCGAGCTTGGGCTCGAGATCGCCGGTGCTGGGGTTGCGTTCCATGAGCGGCTCGGTGATGTTCGAGCGCGTCACCACGCCCACCGACGTGAGCGAGACGTCGCAGGCTTCGAGGGTCGGCGGCTCCTGCGGCAGAACGATGCGAATAGTATCTGCGCGGGCGGCTCCGCCGTTGTTGGAGTTGGCGACTGTGCATCCGCTCGCGACAAGTGAAAGTGACAGCGCGCCAACGGCTATTGCGGCGACACGGTGGGTCCGTCCCTGCTGCACGAAGAGTGCAGGGCTCATGGTGGCCTCCAGTGGGAAAAAGGATCCGCGTCTGCAAGTCGCAGCCGAATCTGTGACGGTAGACACACGGTATGAGCGGGTCATCTCCACCGTCAACCGGACGAAATCGACTTTTCGTCCAGTTCTGTGGGTCACAGTGACGGCTTGACTGCGGTCCGAGTCACAGCATTGCTGGACTGACCAGGCAAGATGCATGACAACCCCGGCAGAGCTGCATCGGCGACGCGTCGTTCATGCCGTTTGGGTATCGGTCCATGTTATTTCCGTGTTGGACAGGTATTCGAAGGGCGGCATACCGTACAGGAAACGCGCACGCTCCACCATCTCGCGAGGAGAACCATGGTCACCGTCAGCTCGCAGAAAACCTCTGTGTCTCAATCCGATTCGCAACGAAGCGGTCGAGTTCTCCGAGTGGGACCGCTGAAGCCGTCGTTGATGGACACCCTGGTTACCGAGTACGACGCGCTGGAACTGCCCGAGGGCGACGATCGCGACGAGTTCCTGTCCGAGCACGGTGCGTCGATCTCTGCGGTGGTCACCTCCGGCCGCACCGGCGTCGATGCCGCCTTGATGGCCCGGTTGCCGCAGCTGGGAGCGGTGGTGAACTTCGGCGTCGGCTACGACACCACCGACGTCGACGCGGCAGCCGAACGCGGCGTCGTCGTCAGCAACACCCCCGACGTGTTGACGGACTGTGTGGCCGACCTCGCCGTCGGTCTGGTGATCGACACCGTGCGCGGCCTGTCCTCGGCCGAGCGATTCGTGCGCGCCGGCCGCTGGCCCACCGAGGGAAACACGCCACTGACGCGTCAGGTCACCGGAAAGCGCGTCGGAATAATCGGACTGGGTCGCATCGGCTCGGCAATTGCCGATCGGCTCAACGGTTTTCGCTGCGAGATCTCGTACCACAATCGCAACGAGATAGACGGTTCGCCCTACGTTTACGCTGCCAGCCCGACAGCGCTCGCCGAGAACGTCGACGTACTGATCATCGCCGCATCCGGCGGTTCGGGGACTGCGCATCTGGTGGACCGCGCAGTGCTCGAAGCTCTGGGACCGCAGGGGTACTTGATCAACGTGGCCCGCGGGAGCGTCGTCGACGAGGAGGCCCTCATCGAGTTGCTCGCTGCGGGGAAGCTCGCCGGAGCGGGCCTGGACGTCTTCGCGCACGAACCGGACGTGCCCGACGCCCTGTTGGCGATGGACAACGTTGTGCTGCTGCCGCACGTGGGCAGCGCAACGGTGGAGACGCGGGCTGCGATGGAAGCGCTCACGCTCGAGAACCTCGATCGCTTTCTGGCCGACGGCACCCTCGTCACGCCGGTGACGCGATGACCGTGGTCGTCGGCTACTCGCCGACCACCGAGGGAAAAGGCGCACTGCCGTTCGCATTTCGCGAGGCACATATGCGTGGGACGGACCTGATCGTCGTCGCCGAGGACAGCAGTGCATCCGATGCCGACTTCGGTGCGGCCGTCGAATCCGCCCGCGAGGAGGCGTCGGCCATCGGAGTCACGACGAAGATCCACGACAACGAAGCGGGCCGCTCGCATGCCGACAATCTGATCGACCTGTCGTTCGAGGAGCAGACGCAACTGGTCGTCATCGGCATCAGACGTCGATCACCCGTCGGAAAGCTGTTCATGGGCAGCATCTCTCAGCGCGTTCTCCTCGAGGCGCACTGCCCGGTGACGGCCGTCAAGCCGCCGGTGGGGACGCCGCGTTGAGTGCGCTTCATCGGCGGGTCCTGCCGTGTCGAATCAACACCGCGATACCCAGTCCGATCAGGGTCAGAATCAATGGTGCAACTATCGCCATGTTCGAGCCGATCGCAGTGAACAAGATGAACGCCGCGAGAGCCGCGAGGAAGTACACAGCAGCGAAACGCGGTGTCCAGAAAACAGTGTCCATCGGGCCCTCCTGAGTGATAAGCGATGTGGCGGCGTCCGAAACCTTTACCGGAAGCCGCACTGGTAAATCCTAAGTCAAAGTAACGACCGTCCGCCACCCCTGTCATGCAGACGATCCATCTATCCAAGAATCTCGCGTAGCGATTTCTCGAACCTCGCTGGTGCTCGAATTGGCATGTCGATTTCGTGTCGGTGGGTCGGGCTACGGTTTACGTACTCACGGGGGAGAGCGTGGCGGGAGCGTCCGGCGATCTGACGCCAACGGCTCGGCAAGGTCCCCACCCACGATGTCTCGACCCCATCTGGAAGGAACCTGCCAGGTGCCAGCACAAGCCTGGATCACCCTCATCGTCGGTTTGATTGCCGTCGTCGGCGTGGTGGGAACCGTCAGCCAGCGCACTCGTGCGGACAACCGTTCTCAATCCTGGCAACGCATCACCTGGTGCCTCGAGAGGACCGTCAGCGAGAACGACGACGAAGCCGCACTCGGCTGGAAAGTGTTCGGCACCGTTGCCACGACTCCGTTCATCGCGCGCTCCGATCGCGACACGCTGCAGGCGATCGCAGATCTCACCGTGAAGCCACAGGACGACCTGGCGGAACCTGCCGAAACCGGCGACAATGAAAACGACACAGAGACGGAGGACCCCCGATGACCACCACCGAGAACCGCCCCGCGGGCCGTGGACGCTCGATGAAAGTCCGGTCCGCAGCCGCCGAAGCATCCATCAAGCTCCGCGAGTACGACAAGAAGCCCGTCCCGCAATGGCTCCGTGACGTCGCAGCTGGCAAAGACACCAAGCCGCCCAAAGATTGAGCAACCCACGAACCCGACAAGGCCCGCTCCCAGCCAGGTGCGGGCCTTCGTTGGCTTTCGAGGCGCGCCGTATTCACACGAGCACTCGACCGAGACCGGCTTCGGGCACTGTCGAACCACGGCTCGATCAGCAGGAAAAAATCACGACCACTCCCGCGTCGGCAGCACATCGGTCATGAAGCGGTGCAGTGCCGGGTTGTCGTTGTCCACTCGCCAGGCCGCGTCGAGTTCGACGGGGCGTTCCTTGACCGTCCGAACCGGCCGGAACACAACACCTTCCGGCCGCATGGTCGATGCCGACTCCGGTACCAGTGCCAATCCGATTCCGGAACGAACGAGCACCAGCATCGTGTGCACCTGGGTCACGTACTGCACGTAGCGCGGAGACACCCCGACGATGGTGAAGGTACTGATCAGCAGTTCGTGGAAGTACCGCGCGTCGACCGGTGAATACATGATGATCGGCTGCTCGTCGAAGTCCTCCACCGACAGTTCGCTCTTCTCGGCCAGCGGATGAGTGTCGGGCATCGCCGCGATCAACGACTCGTGCAGCACCGGCCGCGACGCGATGCCCGGACGCTTGAGCGGTGGCCTGGCCAACCCGAGATCGATATCGCCGACGGCCAAGGACTCCATCTGCACCGCCGAGACCATTTCGCGTAGAACGAGTTTCACGTCGGGCAACTTCTCGCGTGCGGCGTCGAGCAGCTGCGGCAGCACCGCATGCGCCGATGCGCCGGTGAATCCGACGACGACGGTCCCCAGATCGCCGGTGGGGACGCGTCGCACCGTCAGTAATGCGCCCTCGGCGAGGTCGAGGATGCGTCGGGCCTCGGGAAGGAAGGCCAGGCCTGCTGCCGTCAGGGTCACCGATCGGCTGGTGCGGTCGATCAGCTGGACCCCGACCTCACTCTCGAGCTGTTGAATCTGCCTGCTCAGCGGCGGCTGCGTCATGTGCAGACGCTCGGCAGCGCGGCCGAAGTGCAGTTCCTCGGCGACGGCGATGAAGCAGGACAACCTGTTGAGCGAGAACATCGATTCATTCCTTGCATCGCGCTGGCGGTTTCGGCATGCCTTGTCATATCAATCTAGCGGAGAGTCGACAGCGCGACGAGTAGCAACCTTCCCTCCGGTAAGAGTAGAGTCGCCCGCGCAGGACGTCCCCTGCACTCATCGAATGGAGCCGTCGTGTCTCGAGCTGCCCAGGTGCCTGCCACCGCCGTCGAAGACGTCTCGGTGCTGGGTGCATTGCGCTCGCCGAAGCGGCTGAAGACCGAAGTGCTCGCAGGCCTGGTCGTGGCGCTGGCGTTGATTCCGGAGGCCATTTCGTTCTCGATCATCGCCGGCGTGGATCCTCGCGTCGGGCTGTTCGCGTCGTTCACCATGGCCGTCACCATCTCCATCGTCGGGGGCCGGCCGGCAATGATCTCCGCGGCCACCGGAGCGATTGCCCTGGTCGTCGCCCCCTTGGCACGCGAGTACGGCCTCGACTATCTGATCGCAGCGGTGATTCTCGGCGGAGTGATGCAGATCGTGCTCAGCGTTCTCGGCGTCGCGAAGTTGATGCGATTCATTCCGCGCAGCGTGATGGTCGGATTCGTCAACGCGCTGGCGATCTTGATCTTCAGCTCCCAGGTTCCGTATCTGATCGGGGTGCCGTGGTTGGTCTACCCGATGGTCGCCGTGGGCCTGCTCATCATGTTCTTCCTGCCCAAGATGACGACCATCGTGCCGGCACCGCTGATCGCGATCGTGATACTCACCGGCGTCACACTCGTCTTCGCGTTGGCAGTTCCGGACGTGGGCGACGAGGGTGAACTGCCGTCCTCGCTGCCGTCGTTCCTGATTCCGGACGTGCCGTTCACGTTCGACACACTGTCGATCATCGCGCCGTTCGCACTTGCGATCGCGCTCGTCGGCCTGCTGGAGTCTCTGATGACGGCGAAGCTCGTCGACGACATCACCGATTCGCATTCCGACAAGACCCGCGAGGGTTGGGGCCAGGGCGTGGCGAATCTGGTCACCGGATTCACCGGCGGCATGGGCGGTTGCGCGATGATCGGCCAGACCATGATCAACGTCAAGGTCTCCGGTGCGCGTACGCGGATCTCGACATTCTTGGCCGGAGTCTTCCTGCTGATCCTGGTCGTCGGTCTCGGCGACATCGTCGCGCTCATTCCGATGGCCGCACTCGTCGCGGTGATGATCATGGTCTCCATCGGCACCTTCGACTGGCACAGCATTCATCCGAAGACGTTGCGGCGCATGCCCAAGAGCGAGACTCTCGTCATGGTGGCCACGGTCGCGGTCACCGTCGTCACCCACAACCTCGCCTACGGCGTGTTGGTCGGTGTGGTCACCGCGATGGTGTTGTTCGCTCGACGGGTCGCGCATCTGACCGAGGTGGTCGATGTGGCTCATCCCGACGAGGACACTCGCGTGTACGCGGTGAAGGGTGAGTTGTTCTTCGCGTCGAGCAACGATCTGATCTATCAGTTCGACTACGTGGGAGATCCGAAGAACGTCGTCGTCGACATGTCCGAGTCGCACATCTGGGACGCGTCGACCGTGGCGACCCTCGATGCCATCACCACCAAGTACGCCGCGAAGGGCAAGACGGTGGAGATCATCGGCCTGAACGCGTCGTCGATCGAGCGGCACGACCGCCTCAGTGGAAACCTCGGTGCCGAACACTGACTAGGGTGGGCGATCGAGGAGAGGCGGCACATGGCAGACGACGGCATGCACATGCAGATCGGACAGGTAGCTCAGAGAACCGAGCTGTCCATCCGTACGGTGCGTCACTACGACGACGTCGGCCTGGTCACGCCCTCTGCTCGGACCGTCGGCGGCTTTCGGCTGTACACCGAGTCCGATGTCGAACGCCTGCTCGTCATCCGTCGGATGAAGCCTCTGGACTTCACGCTGGCCGAGATGAAGCAGCTACTCGAATCCCTCGACGTTCTGGGCGATGCGAACGCGACCGACGACGATCGGTCGTCGGCCGCGGCTTTCGTTCGTGAATGCCACGCCAAGGCAGAGGAAAGCTGCCGCACGTTGCGGCGGCAGCTCGCCTACGCCGAGGAACTGACCGAGGTGCTGTCGACTCGCGGGGCAGCAGCCCGGAGCGAGTAGGTTCGGCTCTAGCGGCCGAAGCTACTGCATCCAGGTCGAACCGGAATTCCCGCGAGGCGGTCGTCCAACCACGCGAGTGCACCGGGAGCTCCACTGCCGGCAACGATGCTGTGCTCACCCAGGTATTCCTCGAGGCGGACGTCGGCTCCGCGTGAACACCACTTGTCGAACACGGCCTCGGGACCTTCCTTCGGAATCCAGAACTCCTGCTGTCCGTGATATACGAACACCGGTGCCGTCGGGGTTCCGCCGTCTCCCAATCGATTCTGATCGGCAACCGCGCGCGCCAGCGGCGAATCGAACGCATCGGGAGTGATGGACAGTGACTCGATGCGGATCGGAGCAACGATTCCGAACGGTGCAATCCCGACGATGCACAGGTCCTTCGACGCCTGTGCGAGCCGCCACCCGTCGTCGTTGTAGAGCGACAGCATCTCCGGGTACTCGCGCGCAACGCCCATCGCTGCCGCGAGGAACACCGCCGACGCTGCGTTGCCGTTCATGGACTGACGTAGCAGCGCGAAGTCGGTGGGCGTTCCGCCGAACGCTGCGCCGACGATGTTCAGTTCGGGGGCGTAGGCCGGAGCCTCCTGCACGGCCCAGCCCGATGCGATCGCCCCACCCGAGTAGCCCGTAATGCCGAGGGGAGCAGTCGGATCCAGGCCGAGCGCGGCGGTCGTGACCGCGCCGCGCAGACCGTCGAGTACGGCGTGCGCCGCCATCGGTCCGACGGCGTACGCATGGCGTGGCCCCTGATGGTCGGTGACTACGACGGCGTAGCCCCGCGCCAGAAGCAGCTGCACGGGCGCCAATTCCGGAGCGATGCCCCGTTGCATGGTCCACGATGGCTCACACGTGGCACCGAGCGAATCGATGGCCATGTTGTAGGCAACAACAGGGCGCGGACCCGGCGAGGTCCAGGGTGCGGTCGGGACGATGACGCTGGTGACGATGGCAGCGGGGCGGTCCTTCGCGTCGGTCGAGGCGACCAGCAGTTGGGTGGTGGTGACCGGGGTGACAAGTGGTCCGACGGTGACGCTGCGGGTCCGCAGAACTGTTCCGGGAGCGGCTGTTTCGTATCCGGGCGGCGGAACGACCCACGGATCGTCGAGCGGTGTCGCGGCGATCGATTCGGCGGTTCGCGGTGGATTCTGGAAATCGCCGAGTGGATCGGCACCCGCCGACCATTGCCCGACCGACACCACCAACGAAACCGCAGCGACCGCCGCTGCACACCGACGGCCGAACTTCGCGAACTTCCCCATCTGAGACCCCCCGGTCCAAGTTCCGGATCGTTACCGGAGCTTTCCAAACGACTCTAGGGGCCGGAACCATCTACAGGGGCCGAACGCACTCTTTTCTCGGATCGAACCATGATGAAATGTTTCAGCGTCACGTCACCTCGCCACTGACAAGAGATCCTCTAGCCGTCGACGACCACCGGGACGATGAGGGGCTGACGGCCCAGGGTCTGCTTGGCCCATCGCGCCGATTCCTGCACGATGCGCTTCTCGATGTGCTCGCGTGAGGCGACGTTACCGTCGCTCTCGCGGGTCAGAGTCTTGCCGATCGCCTTGGCGAGTGAGTCGAAAGCGTTGGCCTCGTGGGCGAATCCGCGTCCGATGAAGTCGACGTCGTCGACCAGCAGGCCGGTGTCGGGGTCCACGATCGCGATGACCGTCAGCACGCCCTCGTTCGCGAGCAGGCGACGTTCCGCCAGCGAATCCTCCGTCACACCGCCGACGGCACTGCCGTCGACGTAGATCAGTTCGATGGGGACGGAGCCGGTGATCTGCGCGACGCCGTCGAACAGGTCGATGACGCTTCCGTTCTCGGCGATCAACACTCGATCGCGGGGAACGCCGGTCCTGATCGCGAGATCGGCGTTGGCGCGCAGATGTCGCGACTCACCGTGTACGGGAAGCACATTGGCGGGTTCGAGGATGTTGTAGCAGTAGACGAGCTCACCTGCGCTGGCGTGACCGGAGACGTGCACCTTCGCATTTCCCTTGTGCACCACGCGTGCACCCTTGTCGACGAGACCGTTGATGACGCGGTAGATCGCGTTCTCGTTTCCGGGAATGAGGCTGCTCGCCATCAGCACGGTGTCGCCGTCGCCGACCTTGATCTGATGCTCACCCGACGCCATCCGCGACAGCGCCGCGAGAGGCTCGCCCTGCGATCCGGTGCAGATCAGCGTGATCTTGTTCGCCGGGAGTCTGTTGAGCTTCGGTAGATCGACGACGAGCCCGTCGGGCACATCGAGGTAGTTCAGATCGGTCGCAATCTTCATGTTGCGCACCATCGATCGGCCCACGAACGCAACCTTGCGGCCCTGCGCATGCGCGGCGTCGAGTACCTGTTGAATGCGGTGCACGTGACTGGCGAAGCTCGACACGATCACGCGCCCCGTCGTTTCGCGGAACACCTTCTCGATGGCCGGGACCAGATCGCGTTCGGAGACCATGAACCCGGGAACTTCGGCGTTGGTGGAGTCGACGAGGAGCAGATCGAGCCCTTCCTCGCCGAGGCGTGCGAAGCTGCGGAGATCGGTGATCCGGCCGTCCAGCGGGAACTGGTCCATCTTGAAGTCGCCGGTGTGCAGCACTAGCCCGGCGTCGGTGCGAATGGCGATGGCGAGACCGTCGGGAATCGAGTGGTTGACGGCGATGAACTCGAGCTCGAACGGGCCTTCCTGACGGGTTTGGCCCGCCTCGACCTCGATCAGCTTTGTCGAGACCTTGAACTCCTCGAACTTGGCAGCGAGGAAGTGCAGTGTCAGACGTGACGAGATGACGGGGATGTCACCGCGCTCGCGCAGCAGGTACGGGACGCCACCGATGTGATCCTCGTGTCCGTGGGTGAGGACGATCGCGACGACGTCGTCGAGACGATCGCGGATGCAACTCCAGTCGGGGAGGATCACGTCGACGCCGGGCTGGTGCTCTTCGGGGAACAGGACGCCGCAGTCGACGATCAGCAGTTTTCCGTCGTATTCGAAGACGGTCATGTTCCGACCGATCTCGCCGAGACCGCCGGTCGCGATCACGCGAAGGTGCCCTGCCTGGAGCGCGGAGGAGGATCGCTTTCTCGGTGCGGCGGGGGATCTGCGGTTCCGTGGTGATCTCGACATGCCTCTTACGCTACGGGGGGCCTCCGACCTGGTGTCGACCCCGGTCCGAAGACTGCCGATTTGCGTCAACTCTACTGTTGCGTAAGAGTAGGGATCAGTTTCCCGACTGTTTCTCCCCACCTGATGTGTGCGGGACGCGTGAGATGCCCATCGGGCTCCACGAACAAAGCCTTCGGGCGCAGCGATGCGCCCACCCATGGACGAGAGCGGCCGTTGGTCGGCACGTGAAGTCCATCGATCACGAATGGAGAGATATGAGCGACTCCGCCGAGCGGATTCCTACCGTCATGGGTGCCCTGCGGTCCCCCCGAATGCTCAAAACCGAGGTGCTGGCCGGCCTGGTTGTCGCGTTGGCGCTGATTCCCGAGGCCATAGCCTTTTCGATCATTGCCGGTGTCGATCCGCGAGTGGGCCTGTTCGCGTCCTTCACGATGGCCGTGTCCATCGCGTTCCTGGGTGGTCGTCCCGCGATGATCTCCGCGGCCACCGGTGCGATTGCGCTGGTCATCGCCCCGGTCGCCAAGCAGTACGGCCTCGACTACTTCATCGCCACCGTCATCCTCGCCGGCGTCCTCCAGGTGGTTCTCGGGGTCCTCGGCGTTGCCAAGCTGATGCGCTTCGTTCCTCGCAGCGTCATGGTGGGCTTCGTCAACGCACTGGCAATTCTGATCTTCACCTCGCAGTTCCCGTCGCTCATCGGAGTTCCGTGGCTGGTGTACCCGCTGGTGGCCGTCGGTCTGCTGATCATGTTCCTGCTCCCCAAGGTCACCTCCGTCGTTCCCGCACCTCTGGTCGCCATCGTGCTGCTGACCGTTGCCACGATGGTGTTCGCGCTGAACGTCCCCAACGTCGGCGGCGAGGGCGAATTGCCGTCGAGCCTGCCCGCACTGCTGTTTCCCGACGTTCCCCTGAATCTCGAAACCCTGAGCATCATCGCTCCGTACGCGTTCGCCATGGCCATCGTCGGTTTGCTCGAGTCGCTGCTCACCGCCAAGCTCGTCGACGACGTCACCGACACGCACTCGAACAAGACCCGGGAAAGCTGGGGTCAGGGCGCAGCCAACGTCATCACCGGCTTCTTCGGCGGCATGGGTGGTTGCGCGATGGTCGGCCAGACGATGATCAACGTCAAGGCCTCGGGTGCCCGGACGCGCATCTCGACGTTCCTCGCCGGTGTGTTTCTCTTGATCCTCGTGGTCGGACTCGGCGATGTCGTGGCGTTGATTCCGATGGCCGCTCTGGCGGCCGTCATGATCATGGTCGCGATCGGGACGATGGATTGGCACAGCATTCATCCGAAGACGTTGCGGCGCATGCCCAAAAGTGAAACGGCAGTCATGCTGGCAACCGTGGTCGTCACCGTCGCCACCCACAACCTGGCCTACGGAGTCGTGGTGGGAGTGGTCACCGCGATGGTGTTGTTCGCCCGCAGGGTCGCCCACCTGACCGAGGTCGTCGATGTGGCCCATCCCGACGAGGAGACTCGGGCTTATGCGGTGAAGGGGGAGTTGTTCTTCGCGTCGAGCAACGATCTGGTCTATCAGTTCGACTACGTGGGGGATCCGAAGAACGTCGTCATCGACATGTCCGAGTCGCACATCTGGGACGCGTCGACCGTCGCGACCCTCGATGCCATCACCACCAAGTACGCCGCGAAGGGCAAGACGGTGGAGATCGTCGGCCTGAACGCCTCATCTGCCGAACGGCACGTTCGATTGAGTGGGCAGCTGTCCGGCGGGCACTGACGCAGCAAGTCCGGTTCCGAAACCATTGCGGAATCGCGCGTCATCACTTTAAAGTGATGACGCGCGTCATCGGATCGCGTCTCGTGCGGGAGGGGTTCGTCAGCATGCACATTCACACCGCGGTGATCATCGGCAGCGGTTTCGGTGGCCAGTGCGCCGCGAAAGCACTGCTCGATCGGGGAATCGACGACCTCGTGATTCTCGAAAGGCGTCCCTTCCTCGGTGGCACGTGGAAGCAGAACCGCTACCCGGGTGCAGCCGTCGACGTGCAGAGTCCGCTCTACTCGATTGCGTCGGAGCCGTTCGAGTGGACGCGGATGTTCGCCGAACGTGAGGAACTCGACCGGTACACCCAGCACGTGCTCGATTCCAACGGGCTGCCTGCCCGAACACATGCGAACACGGATGTGCAGAAGATCGAATGGGTCGGTGATCACTGGGCGATCTCCACCTCGCGCGGCGAGTATGCGGCGAAGTTCGTGGTCAATGCCTCGGGACCCCTCAGCACCCCCGTCGTACCGCAGTTCCCTGGCCGAGAGAAGTTTCGGGGCAAGCAGTTTCACACGAACGACTGGGACACCGGGTACGACCACGCCGGCAAGCGGGTGGCCATCGTCGGCAGCGGTGCCAGTGCCGCGCAGGTGATCCCTGCGATCCAACCCGACGTGGAGCAGCTGCACGTTTTCCAGCGCACCCCGCACTGGGTGATGCCCCGTCACGACCGCGAATTCACGCCGTGGCAGCGCAGGTTGCTGAAGTTGGAACCGATCCGCAGGCTGGTCCGCGCGGGGATCTACTGGAGTCTCGAAACTCGCATCATCGGCTTCAAGTATTCGCGGACGATGTTGAAGGCGGTGGCGCAGCGAACTGCGTTGAAGCACATCGAGTCTCAGGTGCCGGATCCCGAGCTTCGAGCGAAAGTAACCCCGGACTACGTCATCGGGTGCAAGCGGGTTCTGCTGTCCAACACGCTCTATCCCGCGCTGGGGCAGGCGAACGTCACCCTGCACGACAAGAACGACGGCATCTCGGAAATCACCGAGACCGGAATTGTCACCACCACAGGCGAACGCGTCGATGTCGATCTTCTGGTGTGGTCCACCGGATACGACGCCACCGACGGCGTCATCTCGTACCCGGTGATCGGACGTGACGGCCGAGCCCTGTCCGACGTCTGGGATCCGTACCCGCGCGCTTACCTCGGTACCACGATTCCTGGATTCCCCAACCTGTTCGTCGTCACCGGGCCGAACACCGGAATCGGCCACACCTCTGCGATCTTCCTCATCGAGGCGCAGATGGAGTACATCGTGCGGGCCGTCGACGCCGTCCGGCAGGTGGGTGCGACGGCCATCGAGGTCACCGCAGCTGCCGAGCAGGAATACACCGACACGATTCATCGCGAGATGGAGGGCACCGTCTGGAAGGACGGTGGCTGCCACAGCTGGTACCAGTCCAAATCCGGGCACGTCGTTGCCATGTTCCCCGGGTTCAGCTTCACATTCCGCCGGTGGGCCAAGCGTTTTCGACCCGAGGCTCATCACATCCACCGGTCGTCCACCGAGGCGACGACGAAGGACGAGGTATCGGCATGAGCAAGCACACCGGCCAGGTCGCGCTGATCACCGGCGCGGCAGGCGGTATCGGTTCCGCCGTCGCCACTGCGCTGCATCGACGTGGTGCTTCGATCGTTCTGGTCGACATGAAGTCGACCGATCTCGAATCGGTGGCGGCGAAGCTGGGTAACCAGCGCGTGGCGATCGCGTACGCCGACGTCACGGTGCGCGAGCAGCTCGACGCAGCCGTCGCAACCGCGATCGACACCTTCGGCACGCTCGACGTAGTGATGGCCAACGCCGGAATCTCCAGTGGTGCGCGGGCATCGACCGTTCGCTCCGTGGACGACGGAGTCTTCGAGCGGGTCATCGGCGTCAACCTGATCGGCGTGTGGAACACGGTGCGGGCCGCTCTGCCGCACATCGTCGAGTCCGGGGGCTACGTGCTGCTCACCTCGTCCACGTACGCGTACCTCAACGGCCTGGCGAATGCGCCGTACGCGGCTTCGAAGGCGGCGGTCGAGCAGCTCGGTCGTGCTTTGCGCGCGGAACTTGCGGGCACGAAAGCGACTGCTGGAGTGCTGTATCCGGGATGGGTGGCGACGCCGATCGCCGAGGTCGCGTTCGGCGGTGACGACGTGGCGACGGCCATGATCGACCGGGCTTTTCCCTCGCCCCTGCTCCGTCCGATCACGCCGGACAAGCTCGCGCGCGTGGCCGTTCGAGGTATCGGACGGCGGGCTGCGCGTATCGCCGTCCCCGGTCGCTGGATCCCGATCTCGATACTGCGCGGCGTCGTGAACCCGATCATGGACGCCGCGATGGAACGGGACGCCGAATTGATCCGTCTGACTGCCGAATTGGATGCCCGACGGTCATGAGCACGGTGTCCGAAGCCGCAGGTCGCGCCTACGGCGGTGAGAGCGCGGCCGACCGCGACGATCGCCGGCGGCGGCAGCTGCTCGACGCCGGGCTACGGGTGTTCGGCAGCGTCGGATACCGCGCCGCGACGGTCCGCGGACTGTGCCGCGAGGCCAAGATCGCCGATCGAGACTTCTATCGGCACTTCGACAAGACCGAGGACCTCCTGCTGGCCGTCTACACCGAATGCATTGCACACCTGACCGATTCGGTATCCGACGCAATCGTGCAGGCGGACCGGGACAGTGATCTCAGGGATGTTGCGAAGCAGTTGCTCGACCCCTTCTTTCGAGTCATCGAAGATCCGCACCTGGCCCGAGTGGTGTGGATGGAGGTGCTCGGGGTCAGCCCCCGCGTCGAGCAGACGTACCTGACGGTGATGCAGCAATTCGGAACACTGCTGCTCGGCTACCTTCGCACGTTCGCGGGCGATGTTCCCTCGGGCCCCGATCTGGATGTCGACCTGCTCGCCACCGCGGCCATCGGCGGCATCAGCCACACCGCGATGACCTGGTATCAGAGCGGCTACGCCGCAGACCGACGCATCGTCGTTGCGACCATTGCGACCATGCTGGCCAACATCGTCGCGCCCCTCGCCCTGCCGCCCACTCGATCTACCTGATGCGCAACGCCATTCGTGGACACAGACGAACGGCATCCGCGGCTCGCCGCGCATCGCTTCCTTCGAGGACGACGGTGCTCCCACCGTGGCGGGCGAGTGGATAACCCCACTCGTCTCTGATGAGAGTGTCGGGGAGCAGTTCGGTGCACACGCCGCGTCCGTCGCAGCGTGTCCAGTCGATGTGTAGGGCCGTCCCGCGTCGGCCTTCGGCGGTCATCGGATCCGTCCTCGGTGAATCTCGCACGTGTCCAGTCGATGCAGGTGTACGTCCTGAGCGAAGACCGACATCGCCGATCGGATCAGGCGGGCGGTTCCGTCGGGGTGATGGCACGCGCCTCGGCCGTCGACCAGTCGCGTGTAGCGCGCGATCTCGGTGATCGCGCCGTCGGCGTCGTCGCCGATCGACAGCCGTGAGAACGCGTCGGCCAATCGCGGCAGACCGTTGAGGCAGGGACCGCATTGCCCGGCACTCTCGTTCGCCAGACAGCGGACGAACTCGGCGGTGGCCAGCAGGCCGCACGAGCCGGTCCCCAGGACGTGGACGATGCCCGCGCCGGGTCGAGAACCGATGTCTGCCAACGATTCCTGGGACAGGGCGCGCCCGGTCAGTGCGTCACGGTCTGCCCAGGTGCCGTGAAATCCGCCGAGTAGCACTGCTCGCACCGAGCGTAGGTCGACGCCTGCACCATGGGTGAGCATCTCCTCGATCGACGCACCGAGAGGGACCTCGGCAACACCGGGGCGTCGCACTGCGCCCGAGTAAGTGACGAGCATGGTGCCGGGCTCCGATGCCGTTCCCCGCGAACGGAACCACTGCGGTCCCCGTCGCTCGATCAGGGCGATGTGGGCCAGAGTTTCGACATTGAGCACCAGGGTGGGTCGTCCACGAACCCCGGCCTCCGACGCGTGTGCCTTCTTGTCCCGGGGTAGTGCCGGACCGCCCTCGATCGCAGAGATCACCGCGGACTTCTCGCCGGAGACGAAGCCGGGAGCGGCCGCGATCACCTGGATGTCGGTGCGATCCCAGCCGGTACGACGTCGTTCGTCGACGGCCGCTTGGACGGCGTCGACGCGCTCCGGGGGCGCATACAGGTAGCAGTCTCGGGCACGGATGGCGGACGCTGTCGCGGCGATACCGTCGAGCACCAGATGCACCGACCGATCGAGCAGCACATGGTCTTTGCGACTCAACGGTTCTCCCTCGGCAGCGTTGGCGACGAGTACTGCGTTGCGGCCGGTGATCGAGCTCATCTTCGCGCCGGTGGGGAATGCCGCGCCGCCGTGCCCGAGGAGGCCGGACCGAACGACGGCATCCACCAGGGACCCGTCGTCGGGTGGACGTGCGCCGTAGAGCTCGGTGTGACGGCGCAGATCGTTCGTGCCGTCCTGTGCGAGCAGCGAATCGACGAGATATGTCGGTGCGGTCATCGGCTTACCTTCACTCTGGTGTGCTGGTGTTCTTGAAAGTTGCGGCGCAGTCGCCAGGTCGTGGCCGAGGCGACGACCACCGTGCAGGCGAACGCGGTGGCCAGGAACCATCCGCTCCCCGAATCGGTTCCGTTGCCGAGAGCGTGGGCCAACGCGATCGGCCACAGTGCGTACGACAGCCAATGCACTGCCCGGAAAGTGCGGAGCCCCAGTCGGTGTCGGAGTAACCCGGTCAGAGTTATCGCGATCAGCAGATCGAATGCGAGGGTGCCCAGTCCGAGCCAGAACGGCTTGTACGCCCCGGCGAAGGGAGCGATCGCGTCGATCAGGTGCAGTTGCGCATACGGGTCGAAGAACAGTGACACGATGTGAATGCCGACGAACATCGATCCCAGAAGTGCGGTGCTGCGGTGCAATTCGACGACCCCGAACCGGGGCACGGTCAACAGGGGTCGCCCCGACCGAGTGAGGATTCCCGACGCCACCGCGAGGGTCAGCAAGACCAGGGCGGCCATGCCCGAGCCACGGCCCAGTGCCCATAGTGCCTCACTCATGATCGGTCCTCTCCGTCGTCGGGCCAGTGGCCGCTGTGGATGATCGTGCCGTCGGCGGCCACCGACCGGGCGGGCAGTCCGATCCGGTCGAGCCAGGCCGTCGCGGCCGGCCCTCGAACGATGCACGCGGTACTGACCGTGTTGGCGGTGAGAGCGCTGGAGGCAATCACTGTCACTGTGCGCCAGAAGGGTTCGGCCGGACGCGCCAGCTGCGGATCGAGAATGTGATGGAGCATCTGCCCCTCGTGCATCCAGCGTCGTCGGAGGGTGCTCGATGTCGCCACCCCGGTGTCGGATCCGATGACGACGACGGTCGAAGGTTCGCCCTCACCGTCGCACACCTCGATACGCCAGCCGTCGTCGGGATACGGCCCACTGGTGGCGATATCGCCGCCGAGGGAGACGAGCACGCCGGTCCCGAGCTCGTCGTGTACTGCGCGGGCACACCGATCGGCCGTCAGTGCCTTGGCCGTGGCACCCAGGTCGAGACCGACGCCGTCGGGGATCGTGACGTGATCCTCGCCCAGGGTGACCATCGACCAGTCGCTTTCCGTGACGAATCCGGTTCTGCTGATGGCAGATTCGATCTCACCGCAGGGCGGGACCGTCGGACCGAGATCAGCGAAATCTCGGTCGTATCCCAGGTGCACCAGTGCCGAACCGACGGTGGGATCTACGTCTCCGCCGGTCAGTCGCGCGGCGGAGAGTGCGGCCTCGAGAAAAGCGTGCAGAGTCGGGCTGATGGAGGTGGGACGACCGCCGGCCCGCGCGAGCATCGACAGTTCCGAATCGGGCCTGAATCTGCTGCAGGCGGCATCGACCGCGGCGAGTTCGGCACGCACGATGCGTTCTGCGTGTTCGATGGTGCCGGGTTCGGTGACCGACAGCTCGGCTGCGCAGCCCCACACCGACCAGCTCCTGGAGGCCGTGGTCGTCCCTGCAGCGACGCCGGTCACGATCCCTGGGTCCTGGCGTGTGTGGCACCGGAGCCGGATGTGGTGCTGGGCGTCGTGACGCGAGGGGCCGAACCGAATGTCGGTGCGGTGGCTGCATCGTCGCTGTCCACCGTGTCGGCCACCGTTGCCGTGGACTCGGGTTCGTGTGTGTCGAGGTACGCGAGTGTCGCGGTTCCGCCGAAGACGGTGATGCCGAGGGCTGCGATCGCCGCAGTCGCGATGCGGGTGC
Source organism: Rhodococcus sp. IEGM 1341 (assembly GCF_030056895.1). Lineage (NCBI taxonomy): Bacteria > Bacillati > Actinomycetota > Actinomycetes > Mycobacteriales > Nocardiaceae > Rhodococcus > Rhodococcus sp. IEGM 1341. Next base: position 266,136 of record NZ_JASHKV010000002.1, read on the forward strand.
GGCGGTACCCCTGCTCCGGTGTGTTCATGGAGACCAGTGTGCGGCGGTGGAGCTGAAGGATCGCTGAAAGATCCTGCACGGATGGGCCGTCGATCTGATGTACTCGTGTTCCCTGCCGCCCCAACGATTCGAGAGGGCGTTGTGCGAGTACTACTGGTCGAGGACGAGAAACGCCTGGCGGAGACCATCCGTCGTGGTCTCGATGCCGAAGGATTCGTCGTGGAAGTCGAGTACAACGGCATCGACGGCTTCGACAGTGCGGTCACCGGCGATTTCGACGCGATCGTGCTCGACATCATGCTGCCGGGAAAGCAGGGGTACGACGTCGTTCGAGACCTGCGTAAGCAAGGGGTGTGGACGCCGATATTGATGCTCTCGGCGAAGGACGGTGAATACGACCTGGCCGATGCCTTCGATCTCGGTGCGGACGACTATCTCGTCAAGCCGTTCTCGTTCGTTGTTCTCGTCGCTCGGCTGCGTGCCCTCGTTCGACGGGGTGCACCGGCGCGCCCGGCGGTTCTGACGGTCGGGGACCTCGAGCTCGACCCCTCTCGCCACCGCGTGACCCGGCAGGGGACGGAATTGGCGCTGACTCCGCGGGAGTACAGCGTGCTCGAATACCTGATGAGGCGAAACGGCGTGGTGGCGAACAAATCCGAGATCGTACGTTCGGTGTGGGACGCCAACTACGACGGAGACGAGAACATCGTGGAGGTCTACATCGGCTACCTGCGCAAGAAGGTGGATCTCCCGTTCGAGACCAGACTGATCGAGACGGTGCGTGGTGCCGGTTACCGCATCGCTGCGGGGCACTGACTTCTGATGCGCCTGCACACAGACATGCTTCGGCCTCGATCGTGGACGGTTCGCGTGCGATCGGCGGTGGCGTCGACGCTCGTCGTGGCTGTGTGCCTGATCGCGGCGGGTGGTGCGCTGGTCGGTGTCCTCTACTCCTCGCTCGAGAGGTCGGCCGTGTCGGCGGCCTCTGCCCGCGTGGCGCTCATCGCTCAACAATGGGAATCCGAGGATCGAGACGACGACAGGGGGCCGCGCGTCGAGAACTCTCTGCTCGCGACGGATGGGCAGGTGGGCATCGTGCAGGTCGTCGACGCATCGGGGGCGGTGCTGGAGAGTTCACGCGGTGATGCGACCACACCGCTGACGACGCAGCAGGTTCCGTCGTCGGGGGTGCAGGACCTCGGCCGAGTGGATATCCGCGGAATCGGTGAGTTCTGGGTGTTCGCGACGGGAGTGACGTCGGCTCGGGGCGGGGCGACCGTGGTGGTCGGGGCCGACCGGGAGCCGGTCGAGAAGGTGGTGGGCACGGTGGCGCTCCTGCTCGTCGCGGTCGGTCCCTTCGTCGTCGCTCTGGTGGCCTTCGCCACGTATCGGCTGGTCGGTGCCGCCCTGAGTCCGGTGGAGGACATCAGGTCTCGGGTCGCTTCGATCTCGGGAGCTCGACTGACCGAACGTGTTCCGGTTCCCGACACGCACGACGAGATCGCCCGTCTCGCACTCACGATGAACCACATGCTCGAGCGGCTGGAGGCGGGCCAGCGCGCTCAGCAACGCTTCGTCAGCGATGCCTCACACGAATTGCGGAGTCCCTTGGCGACGATCACGGCGGCATTGGAGTTGGCGGAGGCGAGACCCGAACTGCGCGATGCGGCGCTGGTGAACGATTCGTTGCTTCCCGAGGCGCGGCGGATGCGCCGGCTCATCGAAGATCTGTTGGTTCTCGCACGGTCCGACGAAACCGACGCTGCTGCCGTCTCCGGTGACGTGGATCTGGAGGATCTGTTGTACGAGGAGGCCAAACGTGTTCAGGCCACGTCCGATGTAGCGACGGAGTTGTCCATCGTTCCGGTCCGAGTGAGCGGCGACCCCTACGCGTTGGCCCGCATGGTGCGCAATGTCGTCGACAACGCCGTTCGGCACGCGGAATCACGAATCATGCTGTCCTGCTCGGAGTCCGGAGATGATGCGGTGATCGTGATCGACGACGACGGTCCGGGAGTGCCGAAGGCCGAGCGGACGCGAGTGTTCGATCGCTTCGTTCGGCTGGACTCGTCGCGAACCCGGGACGAGGGAGGTGCCGGTCTCGGCCTGGCGATCGTCGCCGATACTGTAGCCGCGCACGGCGGTAGCGTGCGGGTGACGGATGCCGCCACCGGGGGAGCTCGATTCGAGATCAGGCTTCCCCGGTGAGGGTCTACTGCACCGGCACAACCCTTTTGAGGAATGCGAGTTGTTCCTCGATGATGGTCGGGAACAGCGGCTGCACGTAGGGGTCGAAGTGTCCACCCTTGTGGATGTGCACGGTGGCGTCGGGAATCCTGCGCGCGACCTTCTGACACACCGGCGCCGGCGTGATGGCGTCCTCCGACATGATCTGTACCAGTACCGGACAGGTGATCTTCGACGCGGTTCTACCCGGCGAGTACAGCCCGATGCGTAGAAGGATCCGTGCTGCAACGGTTTCGGGGTAGGCGCCGGATTGGAGCCCGGACTCGGCGAGAAGTTTGTCGCGACCGGGCGCGGCGTCGGGCGTGGCCATCACAGCGACATCACCGGGGTAGCCGACGGATTCGACGTAGCGGGGGGACTTGCCGCGCACTGCGCGAATCTGGTCGATCACCGCCGATGGGGCGAGCTTCACGGTGCGCCGAAGTCCGGTGGCGCGCACGGCTGCGATGCCGTCGACGTGCGGAACCTGAGCGATGACAGCGGCGAAATTCTCTCCGGCACCTGCCCTGGTGAGCACGTGTCCGCCGGCGAAGGAGGTGCCCCAACCGACGATGCGAGCGGAGTCCACACCGTCGAGAGTCCTGGCGTAGGCGACGGCGTTGGTCCAGTCGACGAGCTGCTTGCCGATGTCCAGGAGCTGCCGCGGCTGGCCGTCGCTGTCGCCGAAGTGGCGGTAGTCGAAGACGAGAACCGTGTAGCCGGCGCGGGCGAAGATCTCCGCGTAGGCGAACAGGCGAATGGCACGCGGGGTGCCGAATCCGTGGGCCATCACCACGGCCGGTGTGTCGGCGGTGGCTCCGGTCGGCCGATACACCGCAGCGGCGCAGCGCACTCCCTCGGAGTCGAACCATTCGTCGGTGCGGGTGTATCCGGCCTGGTCGTCGGCACTCATGTGGTGGTCCTTCGTCTGGTCCTTGATCGGCATTCAAGAAGCTAGCACTGTCTTGAATGATGATCAAGATAGAATGTCGACATGCCGCGCAACCGTCGACCCGTCGATCGCGCCGAGAAGCGCTCCGAGATCGTGAGCGCCGCTCGGTCGCTGTTCGTCGACGACGGCTACGAGCACACGCCGATGGGGCGGATCGCGACTGCAGCCGGAGTGACCACCAATACGATCTACTGGTATTTCGGTGACAAGGACGAGCTACTCGTCGGGGTGCTGGACGAGATTCACGCCGATGCGCTGACTCGGTTCGCCGCGCTCACCGGGCTCTCGGTGAACGAGCAGGTCCTCTGGGTGGTGGAGGAGCTCGAGAAGTATCACCGGCTGGTCGACACAGTGCACTCCCGCACCTCGGTATCCTCGTGTCTCGACAAATGGCACAACAATTTTCACTCGTTGTGGGAGCAGTGGATCGCCGCCGAGCTACGCCGCGAGGAGGTCGGTGAAGCCGAGATCGAACCGGCGACTCGCATGATCGTCTTCGTCGTCGAGGCCATGTTGACGCACCCACAGGACGAGGCGTCGAAACGCGCGATCATCGATCTGCTGTTCCGCAAGGTCGGCGTCTGACGGTCGTCGGATCGCTGGAACGTCAGTCGTGCATGGTCGTTCGGTTTCGGCCCAGTTTCTTCGACTCGTACAGCGCTCGGTCGGCGCGCTCGAGGGTCGCGCGGGCGGTCTCTCCGTCCTGTCGACATGCCACCCCTACCGAGATCGTCAGGTCCGCGGGCAACTCCGTCCGCACTCGATCGATGGCGGTGCGCAGCTCGGCACCCGTGCCGGTGACGCACAGCACGGTGAATTCGTCGCCGCCCGAGCGGCTCAGCAGATGCTGCGGCGGGAGGCAGTTGCGTAATGCATCCGAGACGGTGACGAGTGCGTGATCGCCTGCCGCGTGCCCGAAGTCGTCGTTGATCACCTTGAAGTGATCGATGTCCACCACGGCGACGGCGTCGATCTTTCCGCTCGCGACCGTTCCCGGCCGAGCGTCCAGCTCTCGGGTCAATCGCCGCCGGTTCGCGAGTCGGGTCAGATCGTCGATCTCGGAGGTCGATGCAACGCTCTGGACCCAGGCCGCAGAGATCGCGATTGCCACGAGGACGAGCTCGGCGTTGACCACCAGAACAGGGTGCAGGTCTCCCACCACGAGGCCCAGGTACGCGATGTAGCTCGCGTTGAGAACCGTTGTACGCCAGGCGATACGGTTGGGCAGGACGATGAACGCCGGCGTCACCAACAGTAGCTGGAGAAAGATCCCGGACAAAGCCGCGATCTCGCCGCCCGCAGCGGTGCAGAACAAGGCGATACTCGTCAGGCCCGACAGATGCATCAACAGGTACAGCCGCCGGGAAAGTACCGGTGCTGCGGCGATCATGTAGACGCCCAGTGCGCACCACAGCACAGCCAACGCACACAGGACCGCGGCGGCCCGGGGGGACGCCGCGACGACGATGACGACACCGACCAACCCGCTGACGAGGCAATTGACCCCGGACGTCCGCGCTACCGACGCAGGAGAGTACTGCCAGCCACTGTTCACACCACTAGCCTCTCGCACGGTCCCCACGACCTGCTGGCGAGTTTAGCCCCCTACCAGCGTGGGCACGTGTTCTCGAAGCTCGGATCGATGCTCTGCATGTAGCCGGTGTCGTCGCGGTCGCGGATACCGCAGTCGAGGTACTGCTGATGCAGCGTTGCGAGGGCGGCCTCGTCGATCTCGACGCCCAACCCCGGGCCGGTGGGAACCGCCACTGCGCCGTCGACGACGTTCAAGACGCCCGGCACGACGACGTCCTCGTTCTTCCACGGCCAATGTGTATCGCAGGCGTAGGTCAGGTTCGGCGTCGCCGCGGCGAGATGAACCATGGCGGCGAGGCTGATGCCGAGGTGGCTGTTCGAGTGCATCGACAGACCCAGCTCGAAGGTCTCGCAGATGCCGGCGAGCAACCTCGATCGTTGCAGGCCGCCCCAGTAGTGATGATCGGACAGCACCACCTGCACCGAATCCTTCACCACCGCGGGCCGTAGATGATCGAACGCGACGACGCACATGTTGGTCGCGAGTGGCATCTTCGCCTCCCGCGCGACCTCGGCCATCCCGTCGAGTCCTGGTGTCGGGTCCTCGAGATACTCGACGATGCCGTCGAGCTCGGCGGCAACGCGGATGGACGTGTCGACCGTCCACGCCGCGTTGGGGTCCAGCCGGAGCGGCAGCTCCGGGAATGCCTCCCTGAGCGCCTTGATTCCGGCGATCTCCTCGTCGGGCGGGAAGACACCGCCCTTGACCTTGATGGCTTCGAAGCCGTACTCGTCGATCATCTTTCGAGCCTGGCGAACCAGACCCTCCGGATCGATTGCCTCGCCCCATTCGTCGGGCTGCTGCCCGGGATGCGCTGCCCACTTGTAGAACAGGTACGCGCTGAAGGGAACCGAGTCCCGAACCGCGCCGCCGAGCAGATCCGACACCGGACGTTGCAGTACTTTTCCCTGGACGTCCAGGCAGGCGATCTCGAAGGGTGAGAACACACGGTCGGTGGTGCTGGCCGTGGTGATCATTCCGGCGACGCCGTCACCACCGGTGATCGACAGGGTTCCGAGTACGGAGTCGACGGCGTCACGAATCACGTTGAGTGCGAACACGTCCAGGCCGGTGATGGCCTGGGCCGCCGCGTCGAGACGAGCCAGGTGTGCGGTGTCGGCGTACGTTTCACCGAGTCCGACGACGCCTGCATCGGTATCGAGCTGGATGATGGCGCGCAGTGCGTACGGCTGATGTACACCGACGGTGTTGAGCAACGGAGGGTCGGCGAACGCGATCGGGGTGATCCGAGCGCCGGTGATCAGAATCGGATCCTGCATCAGTGCACCGCGAGCTCGTCCGCCAGCACGGCCCGGCCGGCGGCGACGATCGCGGTCAGTTCCTCGAGGTGCGGTGCACTGATGTCCACCAGTGGCGGACGCACGGGGCCTGCCTCGATGCCCTCCATCGTCACGCCTGCCTTGATGAGAGAGACGGCGTAGCCGGGAACCTTGTCGCGCAGGCGAACCAGCGGGTGGAAGAACTCGCGCAGCAGTGCGGCTGTGAGCTTCTCGTTTCCGCTGTCGAGGGATCGGTAGAACGCCAGCGCAAGCTCGGGCGCAAAGGCGAACGTTGCCGAGGAGTACAGCGTGACACCGATGGCCCGGTAGGCCTGCTGCGAGACCTCGGCGGTGGGCAGGCCGTTGAAGAACTGGAAGGGCTTGCCCGACGGTTCCAGCGCGTCCAGTACCGCGCGAACGATGCGGCCGACCTGATCGAGATCGCCTGTGCCGTCCTTGAATCCGACGACGGTGGGCAGCTGCGCCACCTCGACGGCCGAGTCCTCGGTGAAGCGAGCGTTGCCGCGGTTGTAGACGATCAGTGGCAGATCCGAGGCGCCGGCAACGGCCTTGGTGTAGTTGACCAACCCGGCTTGCGGCATCGTCACCAGATACGGCGGCAGCAACAGGATGCCGTCGGCTCCGTTGGTCTTCGCGCTCGCCGCGAATGCCTTTGCCTGGGCGACGGATCCGCCTGCACCGGCGTACACGGGTACGCGGCCGGCAACGACGTCGACCGCGGTGCGCACGATCTTGCCGAACTCCTCGCTTTCGAGAGCATGGAATTCGCCGGTGCCGCACGCGATGAACACCCCACCGGGTCCCGCATCGACACCCTTCGCGATGTGCGCGGCCAGCAGGTCGTAATCGACCTCACCGGTGGCAGTGAACGGGGTGACGGGAAAGAACAGGACTCCGTCGAGCATGGTGGTCTCCTCGAGAACTAGGTGGGGGTGAGTCAGTCTTGGGTGAGCTGGCCGTCGACGCGGCGGAAGATGCCCTCTGGGTTGCCGTCGGCAATTGCACTGGGCAGCAGAGACTTCGGCACATCCTGGTAGGAAACAGGACGCAGGAAGCGCTCGATGGCCAGAGATCCGACCGAGGTGGTGCGGGAATTGGAAGTGGCGGGGAAGGGGCCGCCGTGGACCATTGCGTGGCCTACCTCGACGCCGGTGGGCCAACCGTCGAACAGGATGCGGCCGGCCTTGAGTTCGAGAACCGAGAGGAGTTTGCCTGCCTCGGCGTGATCGGACTCGTCGGCATGGACAGTGGCGGTCAGCTGCCCTTCGAGGAGCGCGGCGACGTCGCGAACCTGCTGTGCATCGGTGCAGCGAACGATGAGGCTCGACGCGCCGAACACCTCGGCCTGCGCTGCATCGGAGGTGAGGAACGTATCGGCGTCGGTGGCGAACAGTGCTGCGCGGCAGGCGTTCGGGGCCTGTGCGTCGGTACCCCTGGCGAGCTCGGTCACGACTTCGCTCAAAGTGTCGACGCCCTCGGCGTAGCTCGCGGCGATGTTCGGGGTCAGCATCGTGGTGGGTGTGGACTCCTGGACAGCGGCGGTTGCTGCCTCGGTGAAGGACTGCAGGCCGGGGCCGTCCACGGCGATGACGAGACCGGGGTTGGTGCAGAACTGGCCCGAGCCCATGGTCAGCGATGCGACGAAGGCGCGGCCGAGTTCGGCTCCCCGGGCGGCGAGTGCGCCGTCCAGGACGAACACGGGGTTGATGGAACTCATCTCGGCGTACACCGGGATGGGCTCGCGGCGACCGGCCGCCGCGGCGACGAGAGCCGTTCCGCCCGAGCGTGATCCGGTGAAGCCGACGGCCTTGATGCGAGGGTCCGTCACCAGAGCGGTACCGAGTCCGCGGCCGGAGCCGAACAGCAGTGAGAACGTTCCCGAGGGCATTCCGGTGGAGGACACCGCGTCGGCGATTGCGCGGCCGACCAACTCGGACGTTCCCGGGTGGGCGTCGTGTGCTTTGACCACTACGGGGCATCCGGCTGCGAGGGCGGACGCGGTGTCGCCGCCGGCGACGGAGAAGGCGAGTGGGAAGTTGCTGGCTCCGAACACTGCTACCGGTCCCAGGGGGATCTGTCGCTGGCGGATGTCGGCGCGGGGGAGGGGCGCGCGTTCGGGCTGGGCCGGATCGATACGGGCTCCGTTCCAACTACCCTCGCGCAGAACGGAAGCGAACAGACGCAGTTGCCCGGTGGTGCGGCCGACCTCGCCGGTGATGCGGGCCAGCGGAAGCCCCGACTCGGCGACGGTGCGCTCGATCAGGGTGTCGCCGAGCGCTGCGATGTTGTCGGCGATGGTCTCGAGGAACTGCGCGCGGGTCTCCGAGGACGTGGCCCGGTAGTCGGCGAACGCGTCGGCCGCTGCGGCACAGGCCTTCTCGACGTCGTTGTTGTCTCCGTGCCCATAGGCGGGTTCGAGATCTCTGCCGGTGCTGGGGTCGATTCCGTGAATCTGCGCGCCGGCACCGAATACCGGGACGCCGGCGATGATCATCCGGCCGGTGAGATTGGTGGACTGTGTCGTCGACGCTGTCATGGGGTGACTCCTAGGGCTGTGATGCGGTGCGTGCACTGACGCCGAGGCGTGACCTGGCTCATAGCTCACCACGGTAGAAGGGCGATCGATACATGTCCAAGTCTAAAAAAGTCGTATTCGATCCACTCTCGGTATCGATCGCGCTGCCAGGTGTGATGGGCTCCCGTTGTGCGTACCGATGCCACTACTGCATCGGTCGATGCGCAGATGGTCTTGGACATGAATCGATCGGGAGTCCTAGTCTCGTCTGTGAGCCGAGTCACCGATGGCGTATGAGAGAGGTCGGACATGAGCGTCCCCACGAGCACCCCCGTCGTCGCCGAGATGCGCGTCATTCCCATTGCCGGTCACGACGACATGCTGCTGAACCTCAGTGGAGCCCACGCCCCGTACTTCACCCGCAATCTGGTGGTGCTCACCGATTCGGATGGGCGCATCGGCGTCGGTGAAGTGCCGGGTGGAGAGGCGATTCGGCAGACTCTCGAGGATGCGCGGGTACTCGTCGAGGGCCAGGGCATCGGACGGTACAACGCCGTGCTGGCCGAGATGCGCCGCACGTTCGCGGATCGTGATGCCGGGGGCCGTGGCGCGCAGACCTTCGATCTGCGGATCGCGATTCACGCTGTGACCGCGGTGGAATCGGCGTTACTGGATCTACTCGGCCAGCATCTCGGCGTCAGCGTCGCCGCGTTGCTGGGAGACGGTCAACAGCGTGACAAGGTCCAGGCTCTGGGCTACCTGTTCTTCGTCGCCGATCGCACCAAGACCGACCTCGCCTACCGTGGTGCAGCCGACGAGGCCGCTGGGGCCGACGACTGGATGCGCATCAGGCACGAGGAGGCCATGGATCCCGAGTCGATCGTGCGCCTCGCCGAGGCGGCGCAGGCCCGGTACGGATTCCAGGACTTCAAGCTCAAGGGTGGTGCGCTGCCCGCCGCCGAGGAGGCCGCTGCGGTGCGCGCACTGGCCGAGCGATTCCCCGAGGCTCGAATCACGTTGGACCCCAACGGCGGTTGGTTGTTGAAGGACGCCATCGAGACGTGCCGTGGACTGCGCGATGTCCTGGCCTACGCCGAAGACCCCGTCGGACCGGAGGGCGGATTCTCCGGTCGAGAAGTGATGACCGAATTCAAGCGCGCCACCGGGTTGCAGACCGCGACCAACATGATCGCCACCGACTGGCGCGAGATGGGCCACACCATCCGATCCGGTGCCGTGGACATCCCGTTGGCCGACCCGCACTTCTGGACGATGGCCGGTTCTGTCCGCGTAGCGCAGCTGTGCGATGCGTGGGGTCTGACGTGGGGTTCGCACTCCAACAATCACTTCGACGTGTCACTGGCCATGTTCACCCACGTCGCCGCGGCCGCTCCAGGAACGATCACGGCCATCGACACGCACTGGATCTGGCAGGACGGACAGCGAGTGACCAAAAAGCCGTTCACGATCGAGGACGGCTACCTCACCGTGCCCGACAAGCCGGGTCTGGGTGTCGAGCTCGACTTCGAGCAGATCGATGCGGCGCACGAGCTGTACCAGAAGGAAGGTCTCGGTTCCCGCGACGACTCCATCGGTATGCAGTACCTGATCGAGGGATGGACGTTCGACAGCAAGCGGCCGGCCCTGGTGCGATGAGTTCCGGTGCGCGGATGAAGATCGTCGTCGGCGACCGTAATGTGCTGCCGCATCGGGAGCAGTTCGAGTCGGGTCTGCCCGCCGATGCCGAGGTGGTGTGGTGCGTACCGTTCGACGAGAGTCGGGTCATCGACGAACTTGCCGACGCGGACGTCTACGTCGGCGGCAAGTTCAGTGCGGCCATGGGTGCCGCTGCGCCGAATCTGCGTATGGTGCACGTCGCGGGCGCTGGAACGGACAATGTCGATCGTTCCGGATTGGCAGACGATGTGCAGGTGTGCAACACGTTTCACCACGAGCAGTCGATTGCCGAGTATGTCGTTGCTGCGACCGTGATGTTGCGACGTAAGTTTCTGCAACAGGATCGGGCGCTGCGCGAGGGGCGGTTCGTGACCGCCGTCTACGACCCGACCATCGCGCAACCGTTGTCGCTGAGCGGTGCCCGCATCGGATTTGTCGGCTTCGGGCATATCGGTCGAAGAACCTGGCAACTGTTCCAGGCCTATGGGGCAACCGGCGCTGCGGTCACCGGGAGTGGACGAGCTCCGGATGAGGGCCTCGAATGGGTCGCTGATGCAGGGGGTTTGACGAGGCTCGCCGATTTCGCGGATGTTGTCGTGGTCTCCGCACCGCTGAACGAGCACACTCGCGGGATGATCGGTGCCGACGAACTTCGGAGGCTGGGTGAGGACGGGATACTCGTCAACGTCGGCCGTGGGCCCTTGGTGCAGGAACAGCCACTGTTCGACGCACTGTCTCGCGACGAGATCGCCGCAGCTGCCATCGATGTCTGGTACCGCTACCCGGGGCCGGACGGTGTGGGCGAACCGAGTTCGCTGCCGTTTCGCGAACTCGACAACGTGCTGATGACGCCCCACTCGTCGGGCGTCACGCACCACACGTTCGTGGGCCGAGTCGCCGATATCGCGTCGAACATCCGTGCATTGGCGGCATCGTTGAGCCGGTAAAAGGTGTTGGACGTGCATAGTTCGCCGAAATAGGCTGGGAGGCAACATAATCGACGAACTCAGGAGTTGCACGATGACCATCGCAACGGACAAGCCCACCAGTGGACTCGCCGCACCGGACGCCGCCGTCAGGGCACTGGCTCCTGGGGATGCAAGCCTCGACCGCATCGTCGAGGTGACATTGTCCTCGATCGTGTTGCCGCTGAAGAATCCGATCAGCGATGCCAAGGTGCTCACGGGTCGGCAGAAGGCGATGACCGAGGTGGTGTTCCTGTTCGCGGAGATTCGCACCGAACAGGGCCATGAGGGAATCGGTTTCGGTTATTCCAAGCGTGCGGGCGGCCCCGCCCAGTTTGCGCATGCCCAGGAGATTGCTCCGGTCCTCATCGGTGAGGACCCGAACGACATCGGCAAGATCTGGAACAAGCTGGTGTGGGCCGGTGCCTCGGTGGGCCGCAGTGGTGTTGCGACGCAGGCGATTGCCGCGATCGACATCGCGCTGTGGGATCTCAAAGCCAAGCGTGCGGGGTTGCCGCTGCCCAAGCTGATCGGCTCGGCGCGCGACTCGGTGCAGACGTACAACACCTCGGGTGGTTTTCTGCACACTCCCATCGAGGAGGTCATGGAGAACGCCGCCATCTCACTGGCCAACGGCATCGGCGGCATCAAACTGAAGGTGGGCCAACCGGATTGGCGTACCGATATCGCCCGCGTCACAGCGGTCCGTGAATTTCTCGGCGATGACGTCCCGTTGATGGTGGACGCCAATCAGCAGTGGGACCGCCCGACCGCGCAGCGCATGGGCCGAATCCTGGAGCAATTTGACCTCGTGTGGATCGAGGAACCCCTCGACGCCTACGACGCCGAGGGGCACGCCCAGCTCGCTCGCAGCCTGGATACCTCGATCGCGACGGGAGAGATGCTGGCGAGCGTCGGCGAGCACGTCCGGCTCATCGAGGCCGGCTCGGTCGACATCTTGCAACCCGACGCTCCCCGCATCGGCGGAATCACGCAGTTCCTGAAGTTGGCCACGCTGGCAGAGCATCACGATCTGCAACTCGCCCCGCACTTCGCCATGGAGATCCATCTGCACCTCGCGGCGGTGTATCCACTGCAGACGTGGGTGGAGCACTTCGACTGGTTGGACCCGCTGTTCGACGAACACCTCGAAACACGAGATGGGCGCATGCATCTGTCCGCGCGCCCGGGATTGGGCTTCACGTTGAGTGAACAGGGTCGTGCGTGGACGGTGGCAAAGGTAGTGGTGCGCTGACGCATCGAGCGCTGACGCGGGAGCGCTGACGCGCAGGTGCACGGAAACTCGACCTCTGCTACGAGTTTTCGTGCACGTGCCGCGAAGCGGCTCTTCCACTCACATGGGGCGAGGCGGAGCGTACTGTTTCTCGGGTGACAGACGCTCACCAGGCATCGCGATGGTCCGCGATCTTCAGGCCGACGCCGGTTCGGGTCATGGCCACAGGGTTCGCGCTCGCCATCGCGATAGGTGCGGGCGTGCTGTCGCTGCCGGCGGCGACCGTGCCCGGCAGCGAGACCGGGTTTCTGCAGGCGTTGTTCACGTCCACCTCGGCCGTCAGTCTGACCGGCCTGATCGTGGTGGACACTCCGGTGTACTGGTCGGGATTCGGGCAGGGCGTGATCCTTACCCTGATTCAGATCGGCGGGTTCGGGATCATGACGATCGCGTCCCTGGTCGGTCTGGTCCTTGCCGATCGAATAGGTCTGCGCGGCAGGCTCAACGCGGCCGCAGAGGTGCGCACCTCGGGTCTGGGTGATGTCCGAAGCGTCGTCGTCGGCGTGTTCCGCACCAGTCTGATCATCGAGAGCGTCGTCGCGACAGCCCTCGCGGCGCGCTTCTTCCTCGGATACGACGAGTCTCTCGGTCGTGCTCTGTGGCTGGGGACCTTTCATGCGGTCTCCGCGTTCAACAACGCCGGCTTCGCGCTGTTCAGCGACAACATGATCGGGTTCGCCACCGATCCATGGATCTGCATTCCACTGTTGATCGCGGTCGTGTTGGGCGGCATCGGATTTCCGGTTCTCTTCGAGATCGCGCGTCGAGTTCGGTCCCGAGCCAAGGGCGGTCGCGCGCCCCACCGCTGGTCGCTGCACACACGACTGACGCTGACCGTCACCGGAGTTCTGTTGGTACTCGGACCGACGGTCGTGATGCTTTTCGAGTGGTCCAGAACGCTGGGAGGATTCGGCTTCTGGGACAAGATGCTCGTCGCGACGTTCCAGGGAATCATGCCCCGCACCGCAGGGTTCAACAGTGTCGATTACGCGGATGTCGACAACGCAACCCTGCTGGTCACCGACGTCCTGATGTTCATCGGTGGTGGCAGCGGCGGAACCGCAGGCGGCATCAAGGTCACCACGTTCGCACTGCTGCTGTTCGTCATCCTGGCCGAGATCCGAGGCGACCGAGAGGTGACGGTGTTCGATCGTCGGATCGACGCGCGCGTGCAACGTCAGGCGTTGACCGTGGCACTGATCGGCGTCGCGTTGGTCATGCTCCCGGTCGTCGCGTTGCTGGCGGGCACGGACTTCGACCTCGACGTCCTGCTGTTCGAGGTCGTCTCGGCCTTCGCCACCGTCGGTCTGTCGACCGGTATCACCGCACAGTTGCCCGGGTGGGGACAGATGATCCTGATCGTGCTGATGTACCTGGGCCGCATCGGTTCCATCACTCTCGTCAGCGCCCTCGCCGCCCGCGACCGCGGTCGGCGCTACACGCTCCCCACGGAAAGGCCGTTCATTGGCTAGGAAACCGTCCTCCGACGTCGTCGTCGTCCTCGGCCTCGGCCGCTTCGGCAAGTCGCTGGCGCTGGAACTGATGGGCCAGGGCGTCGAGGTCCTCGGCATCGACACCGACGAGGCTGTGGTGCAACGTGTCTCGGACCGACTCACACACGCGGCCGTGGCCGACACCACCGACGAGGAGTCGTTGCGCCAACTGTCGGTTCACGAGTACGACCGCGCAGTCGTGGGCATCGGATCCGATCTCGAGGCAAGTCTGCTGACCGCGTCCGCGCTGATCAACCTGTCGGTGTCCAACATCTGGGCCAAGGCGATCAGCAACGCGCACGCCAAGATCCTCAACCAGATCGGCGTGCACCATGTGGTGCGGCCCGAGCACGACATGGGTAAGCGTGTCGCCCATCTGGTGCGCGGCCGAATGATGGACTACATCGAATTCGACGACGGTTTCGCCATGATCAAGACCTCTCCGCCCGCCTCCATCATCGGAAAGAAGCTGGGCGAAAGCGGAATACGCACCAAACATCGCGTCACCGTCGTCGCGGTCAAGCGACAGGGCGAAGGATTCACCTACGCCACGGCCGACACGGTGATCGGTGCAGGCGATACCGTCATCGTCTCCGGTCAGGTTCGAGACGCCGAACGATTCAGTGAGTCGACCTGAGCGATTCCAGCGTCTCGCGTGCTCCCCGCTCCTGCAGAGACGACAGTTGTTTCGTGTACTCGGCCACGAACCGCTCGTTGTCGATCAGATCCCCGAACACCGCGCGGTTGGCGATGAACGCCGTGGGGTTCTCGCGCTGACTCTGCGCGATCGGCACCAGTGAATCCTTGAGCTGGTCGACGATCTCGATGGGCTCGCCGGACTCGTCCACGGCCTCGGCGTATCGAGCCCAACTGGCCACCACTGCGGTGGAGCGGGTGATCTCACCGCCGGTCTCGAGGTTCTTGCGGATGACGGGCAAGAGCCACTTGGGAATTCGGTCCGAGGACTCGGCGCACAGGCGAGCGACGGTATCGCGGATCTCGGGGTTGGAGAACCGCTCGATCAACGTCTTCTTGTAGTCGGTCAGATCGATGCCGGGGACCGGCTGCAGCGTCGGGGTTGCCTCCTCGTCCATGTAGGCGAGCAGGAAATCGGCGAACAGCGAATCCTGGCACACCTCGTGGACGAGGCGATAGCCGCTGAGGTAACCGAAGTACGCGAGCGCCTGGTGGCTGGCATTGAGCAACCGCAGCTTCATCAGCTCGTAGGGGGTGACGTCCTCGACCACCTGCACGCCCACCTCTTCCAGCGGCGGACGGCCGAGGGTGAAATTGTCCTCGAGCACCCACTGCGTGAACGGTTCGCCCGCAACGGGCCATTGATCGTCGATGGCGTAGCGCAACGAAAGCTGTTCGGTCACTTCCGGTGTCGTGACCGGCGTGATGCGATCGACCATCGAATTGGGGAACGCGCCTTCGGCTTGGATCCAGTCGGCCAACGCCGGATCCTTCAGGCGCGCGAACGCGGTGAACGTCGACTGCGCCATGTGTCCGTTGCCCTCGATGTTGTCGCAGGACATGATGGTGAACGGTGCCATTCCGCGGCTCTTGCGTCGAGCCAACGCTTCGATCACGAGCCCGAATGTCGTTGCGGGAACAGCGCCGTCGGCGAGGTCGGCGACGATGGCCGGATTGTCGGCGTCGAACTCGCCCGTCGTCGCGGAGAAGTTGTAGCCACCCTCGGTGATGGTGAGCGAGACGATCTTCGTCGTGTCGGCTGCCATCTTCTCGATCACGGCCTCGGCGTCGTCCGGTGCGAAGAGATACTCGACGATGGAACCGATGACGCGGGTGTCCCACGTCCCGTCGGAATGCTTGAGCGCCAACGTGTACAGGCAGTCCTGTGCCTGCATGACGTCGTTCATTCTCCGGTCGCCGGGCAGTACGCCGACGCCGCAGATTCCCCAGTCCAGCGCCTGCCCCTGCTGCAACAGACGGTCGACGTACATCGCCTGGTGGGCGCGATGGAAGCCGCCGACACCGAAATGCACGATGCCGACCGTCACCTCGGATCGGTCGTACGTCGGAACCGCGACGTCCTCGATGAAGTCGGCGAGGTTCTGCGAGTTCAACTTCATGCGTCGTTCTCCTTCGAAAGTCCTGGAATCACTACGGCTTTGATGCTTCCGGGTTGCCTGTCCGCGTTCAATGCATCCTCGACGCCATCGAGCCCGAATCGCGCCGTCACCATCGCGTCGAGATCCACCATGCCCGACGCCACCAGCGCGCGTGCGATCGGCCATGTGTTGGCGTAGCGAAAGACGCCGGTGAGCAGCAATTCTCGGTTCTGGATCAGCGAGATCGGCAGCGGATAATCTGATCCACCCATGCCGACGAGGACGACCGTACCTGCGGGCCGGACCGCGTGGATGCCGTCGATCACGGCTCGGGCCGCACCGGACGCGTCGATGAACGCATCGACCGTCAGAGAGCGCACGTCCTCAGCGGCGGGGTCGAGCACGCGAGTCGCGCCGAACCTCTGCGCGTTGGCCCGGCGGGAGGCGTCGATGTCGGTGACGATCACCTCGGTGGCACCGAACGCACGCGCGACCTGCGCGGTGACGAGCCCGACGGGCCCCGCTCCCGCGATGAGCACGCTCGAGCCCGCGGAGATCCGTGCTTTCTGGGCCGACGCGATGCCCACCGACAGCGGCTCGAAGAGCGCAGCAGCCTCGTCGGAGATGTCGTCGGGGACGTCGTGGGCGAAGGTCGATTGGATCAACACGTACTCCGCGAGCGCGCCGTCGATGGGCGGCGTCGCGAAGAACTCCATGGCCGGGCACAGATTGTAGCGGCCTGCGCGGGACTGAGCGCTGGTGGGATCGGGGCGCTGCGGCTCGATGGACACGCGCTGCCCGACGCGGGTGTCGGAGACGTCGTTGCCCACGGCCACGATGACGCCCGCGGCCTCGTGCCCGAGTACCAGGGGGCCGTCGACCACGTACTCGCCGATGCGCCCCTCCCGGTAGTAGTGCGCGTCGGAACCGCACACCCCGACCGCCGTGACCTGTACGAGGACCTGATCGGGCGCGGGGGTGGGGACGGGCCGTTCTTCGAGTCGTATCTCCTGTGCTGCGGTGAGGACGCTGGCCTGCATGGACTGTGGCACGGGTCGCCCGCCGTCGGGGGGTGTTGTGTAGATCACACCTTAATGTTAGCTTAGTGAGCAGATGAACACGAGCTGAGCATCTGCTCACAACTTGGGAGGCGAAATGGATGGATCGTCATCCGGTCCGGCGGGGTCGAAGTCTCCGCGGTCCGGAGAGGATCTGCGCCTGGCTCTGCGCGCCGCGACCATGTACCACCTCGAAGGCGCGACTCAGGCCGAGATCGCCGTGAAGCTCGGTGTCTCACGCCCCACAGCAGGGCGGTTGGTTGCACGCGCTCGCACCCAGGGACTGGTGACCATCGAGATCAACGTTCCCGACGACCTGCAGGGCACCGTGCACGCCGACATCGAGCGTGAACTCGAAGCGCAGTTCGGGCTGACCGAGGTGCTCGTCGTCTCGGACGTCATCGACGGCACGGACGCCGGCTACGGTTCCCTCGGCCGGGCAGCGGCGACGCTGCTCTCTCGTCGGCTCCAGGACAAGGATGTGCTGGGCTTCACCTGGGGACCCGAGACGGTGGCGGTCGCCAGCTCGCTCAAGACCAGGTCCACCAAATGTGCTGCGGTGGTGCAACTCGACGGTTCCATCACCTCGGCCGACTACCAGACCGGCGTCGAGTACACACTCGGACGGTGCGCTGCGTACCTGCAGGCGACACCCATCAGGCTCAATGCGCCGCTGTACGCCGATCAGGCGACTGTCGTTGCGTTGGAGCAGGACTCCGTGATCTCTCGCGCACTCAAAGCCGGGACCGATGCCGATGTGATGATGTACGGCATCGGTCCCGTTTCCACGTCCACCACATTGTTCGAGGGCAGCTTCATCGACCTCGAGGTGCTCGACGAACTGCGCCGACTCGGTGCGGTCGGTGAGATCGGCGGACGGTTCTACGACGCCGACGGCAAGGACACCGGAGGATCACTCCCCGGCCGAACCGTGTCGGTGGGGCTCGACGCCATCAGGGCCTGCGATCGGGCGGTGCTCGTCACGGGCGGAAAACGAAAACACGAAGCGCTGCTCGGTGCACTGCGCGGTGGACTGGCATCGATCTTGGTCACCGACATCGAAAGTGCGCGTTGGCTTGTGGATCGATCCACATCAGCGTCGAATGGAAAGGTATCTCAGTGAAAGTTCTACCGAAGGTGGTTGTCGCGACCTCGCTCGCGACGACCTTGGTGGTGTCCGGATGTGCCGGTGCCGGCTCGTTCGGTGGTGATGGTGACGGTACGACGGTCACCGTCGCGATCGTCTCGAATTCGCAGATGTCCGATGCCATTTCGCTTGCTCCGGAGTTCGAGGCGGAGAACCCGGGTATCAACCTGAAGTTCGTGTCGCTCTCGGAGAACGAGGCCCGAGCCAAGATCACGGCCTCGGTCGCCACCGGCGGCGGTGAGTTCGACGTGGTGATGATCAGCAACTTCGAGACCCCGCAGTGGGCCGAGAACGGTTGGCTGACCAATCTTTCCGAGTACGCCGACGCCACGCCGGGCTACGACGAGGACGACTTCATTCCCACGCTGAAGGAGTCGCTGTCGTACGAGGGCAGCATGTACTCGGTGCCGTTCTACGGTGAATCGTCGTTCCTGATGTACCGCAAGGATCTGATGGAGCAGGCCGGTATCGACATGCCTGCCGAGCCCACCTGGCAGCAGGTGGCCGACGCCGCAGCCGCTCTCGACAGCCCGGGCCTGTCCGGAATCTGCCTGCGCGGCAAGCCCGGCTGGGGTGAGGTGCTCGCACCGCTCAACACGGTCATCAACGCGTTCGGCGGCCGCTGGTACGACGAGAACTGGAACGCCCAGCTGAACAGTCCCGAGGTACGCGAAGCCGTGCAGTTCTACGTCGACACCGTGCGTGAGCACGGTCAGGCCGGCGCGGCGACCAGTGGGTTCAGTGAGTGCGGAACGCAACTCTCCCAGGGCAACACCGCCATGTGGTACGACGCCACCTCGGCCGTCTCGGTCCTCGAGGACCCGTCGTCGAGCAACGTCGTCGGGCAGATCGGTTACGCCAAGGCCCCGTCGGCGGCCAAGGGCGACAACGGTTGGCTGTACTCCTGGGCACTGGGCATCCCCAAGACCAGCGAGGCGCCCGACGAGGCATGGAAGTTCGTCTCGTGGATGACCAGCAAGGAATACCTGAACAAGGTCGGTAACGAACTCGGTTGGGAGCGTGTGCCTCCCGGAAGTCGACTCTCGACCTACGAGATTCCCGAGTACGCGGAGGCGTCGGCGGCCTACGGTCAGCTGACCCTCGACTCCATCGACAGTGCCGACCCGAACGACCCCACCGTGGATCCGGTTCCGTACACCGGAGTCCAGTTCCTGACCATTCCGGAGTTCCAGGACCTCGGTACCCGGGTCAGCCAACAGATCAGTGCCGCGATCGCCGGACAGATCAGCGTCGACGACGCGCTCGACCAAGCGCAGCAATACGCCGAAGTGGTCGGCAGGACGTACCAGGAGGACCAGGGATGACCACCACCGAAGAACGGACGGCTCCGGCCGAACCGGAGAAGTTCGTACCGAGACCGAGAACGATCTCCAAGGCAGAGGGGTGGCGTCGACGCGGGCCACTGTTGCCGGCGTTGGTGTTCGCCATCATCGTCACGCAGATCCCGTTCCTGTTCACGCTGTACTACTCGACGCAGTCCTGGAACCTCGTTCGTCCGGGTTCGCGTGAGTTCAACGGTCTGAACAACTACATCGACGTGTTCCGCGACAGTCAGTTCCGCGAGGTCGCGATGAACACCGTGATCATGATCGTCGGAACCGTGATCATCTCGGTGGTCCTCGGCCTGGCCCTCGCTCTGCTGCTCGATCGAAAGTTCATCGGACGCAGTCTGATTCGCACGCTGCTGATCACCCCGTTTCTCGTCACCCCGGTCGCCGGTGCGCTGATCTGGAAGACGACGATGTTCGATCCCGTCTTCGGCCTGATCAATTTCGCGCTGAGCCCGTTCGGAGTCGGTGAGATCGACTGGGTATCGCGGTTCCCCCTGGCCGCGGTCATGACGAACCTCGTGTGGCAGTGGACGCCGTTCATGATGCTGCTGATCCTCGCCGGCCTGCAGTCCATGCCGAAGGACATCGCCGAGGCTGCGCGTGTCGACGGGGCAGGCCCGTTCAAACTCTTCCGTGAGTTGACGTTGCCGCACCTGCGCCGCTTCATCGAACTCGGCACCGTCCTCGGTGCGATCTATCTGGTCAACACCTTCGATGCCGTCTACATGATGACCTCCGGTGGACCGGGAGTCGCGTCGGCGAACCTGCCGTTCTACATCTACCAGCGCGCCTTCCTCGGCTTCGACATCGGTCAGGCCGCGGCCATGGGCGTCGTCACCGTGGTGGCAACCATCGTTCTCAGCACACTGGCGCTGAGACTGATCTTCAAGAGCTTCAGCGCAAACGAGGAGGCGGCGTGATGAGCACGGCAACCACGAGCAAGAAGAAGGCCGTCGCGCAGACCTCCGACGGGCAGGAGATCCGGAAGAAGAGCAAGTGGGGCCCGGGCACGATCTGGTCGTTCGTTGCCTGGGTGGCCGGTATCGCGTTCTTCTTCCCGGTTCTCTGGATGGTGATCACCGGCTTCAAGCAGGAGGCCGACGCCTACTCCAACCCGCCGAAGCTGATCTTCACCCCCACCCTCGATCAGTATCGAGGTGTCCTCGAGAGCGGCATCGGCACCACCCTGCTGAACTCGGCGTTCGCGACGATCGTCTCGACGATTTTCGTTCTGCTGCTGGGTGTTCCGGCAGCATTCGCGCTGTCGCTGCGGCCGGTGAAGAAAACCCAGGACGTGCTGTTCTTCTTCATCTCCACCAAGATGCTGCCCGTCGTGGCCGTCATCGTTCCGCTGTACGTCATCGTCGGTGACATCGGCATGCTCGACAACATCTGGGCACTGGTGATTCTCTACACCGCGATGAATCTGCCTATCGCCGTGTGGATGATGCGCTCGTTCTTCATGGAGGTGCCGTCGGAACTGCTCGAGGCCGCCAGCATGGACGGTGCGTCGCTGTGGACGTCGGTCCGCGAGGTGATCCTGCCGCTCGTCTCTCCCGGTATCGCAGCGACGTCGTTGATCTGCGTGATCTTCTCGTGGAACGAGTTCTTCTTCGCCGTCAACCTCACTGCCGTTCAGGCCCAGACGATTCCGGTGTACCTCGTCGGATTCATCACCGGCCAGGGCCTGTACTGGGCCCAGCTTTCCGCCGCTGCGACGTTCGCAGCACTCCCCGTCGTCCTTGCCGGATGGTTCGCGCAGAACAAGCTCGTGCGCGGTCTGTCCTTCGGCGCCATCAAATAGGAGAAAGTCTCATGGCTGCAATCACGTACAAGAAGGCATCCTGCGTCTACGAAGGTGCCGATTCGCTCGCCGTCGATTCCCTCGACCTCGACATAAAGGACGGCGAGTTCGTCGTCCTGGTCGGACCGTCCGGCTCCGGCAAGTCCACCGCACTTCGGATGCTCGCCGGTCTGGAGGAGATCGACGGCGGCGCAATCGAAATCGGCGGCAAGAACATGGTGGGCGTCCCGTCCAAGGACCGCGACATCGCCATGGTGTTCCAGAACTACGCGCTCTACCCCAACAAGACCGTCGGCGAGAACATGGGCTTCGCGCTCAAGATGCGCGGAGTGAGCCTCGAGAAGCGTCAGGCACGCGTGGCCGAAGCGGCCCGTCTGCTCGATCTCACCGAGTACCTCGATCGCAAGCCCGGCAAGCTCTCGGGCGGCCAGCGTCAGCGAGTTGCCATGGGCCGCGCCATCGTTCGTGAGCCGCAGGTGTTCTGCATGGACGAGCCACTGTCCAACCTCGACGCGAAACTGCGGGTGCAGACGCGTACGCAGATCGCGGCGTTGCAGCGTCGGCTCGGCACCACGACGGTCTACGTCACCCACGATCAGGTCGAGGCCATGACGATGGGTGATCGCGTCGCCGTCCTGCGTGGTGGCAAGCTGCAGCAGTTCGCCTCTCCCACAGACCTGTACGACCACCCCGTCAACGCGTTCGTCGCAGGATTCATCGGCTCCCCGGCGATGAACCTGATGACGGTACCCATCGGCTCGGGCGGCGTGCAGATCGGTAAGTTCCTGCTCCCGCTCGAGCGCGACGAGCTGACCAAGCTCGCGAGCCTGGGGATCGACGAGGTCACCATCGGAATGCGGCCCGAGAACATCGGCATCGTCCACGGCGGCGGCGAAGGCTTCGAGGGCAAGGTCGATCTCATCGAGGAGCTCGGCAGCGAGTCGTACGTGTACTCGCACCTCGACGACCCGAAGGTGAAGGGACTCGACGGGGGACCCGTGTCGTTGGTTGCGCGTTCGGCAGTGCGTGCCCCGGCGAGGATCGGCGAGAGCATCGGACTGAAGCGCCTCGACGGTGCAATTCACCTCTTCCACCCGGAAACAGGTGAGCGCATCTAGCGCGGCTGGTACGGCGCTTTCCGAGAGAGGATCAGCGCCGTCAGCAGGGCGGCACCCCAGAGCAGGAAGATGCCGTCGAAGAACAGGTGGCCGTACTTGACGCTCCGGTTCTCGTCCGAGGCGATCAATCCGATCACCGCTCCGACGAACGATGCTCCGCCCCAGAGAATCAGCAGCACCGAGCCGGGCCAGGATATGCCGAGGACGATTGCCGGCAGCCTGGTCCGGTTCTGTGCTGCCAGGCGCGGCCGGTTCATGTAGGCGAGAGCGGGAAGAATTGCCGCTGCAAGTTTGACCAGCGTGAGCACCAGCAGCGCCGTTCGCGCAGTCTGCGGTTCGGTCTCGACCCACTCCGTGGCGAATGATCCGACGGTGTTCAACATCCATCGGCCACCTGCAGCCCAGTAGCCGGAAAACGCGGCGTGAACTATCCCCAGTGCACCTGCGATCGCGAAGTATCCGATGGCCACGGTGACCGAGGCTAGCCGAGTTCTCACCCCCGTTCAGGGGTAGCGAGGGATTGTTCATCTCCCCTACCGTGGCGGTGATGAGCATCACAGGCTACGGAGGAAGCATGGCCGAATCGGCACATACGGCATTCAGGAACGCTCGCGACCTGCTACTCGACTCCTACGGCGAGTACGACCGCGCCGTAGAGACTTTCGAGTGGCCGTCGTTCGGAGAGACGTTCAACTGGGCCATCGATTGGTTCGACGCGATCGCCCGTGGCAACGACGGCACTGCGTTGTGGATCGTCGAAGAGGACGGCAGCGAGGCCAAGTACAGCTTCGACGACATCGCGCGTCGTTCCGACCAGGTCGCCAGGTGGCTCGAGCAACAGGGCATCGGCCGCGGCGATTCGGTGATCCTGATGCTCGGAAATCAGGTGGAACTGTGGGAAGCGATGCTCGCGGTGATGAAACTGGGCGCGGTGTTGATGCCGACCACCACTGCCATCGGGCCCGCAGACCTGACCGACCGTGTGGTGCGCGGCAATGCGCGCGCAGTGATCGTGAACCCCTCGGACACCGGCAAATTCGACGACGTACCCGGGGACTACCTGCGCATCGCCACCTCCGCTCGAAATGGTTGGGTCGACTATGCCGAGGCTCGTTCTGTCGAAGCCGTGCCGTTCGAGTCCGTGACGGCTCCCACCGACCGCCTTCTCATGTACTTCACCTCCGGCACCACCAGCAAGCCCAAGCTCGTCGAACACACTCAGATCTCCTACCCCGTCGGGCATCTGAGCACCATGTACTTCCTCGGGTTGCGTCCAGGCGACGTGCACCTGAACATCAGCTCGCCCGGGTGGGCCAAGCACGCGTGGAGTTGCTTCTTCGCGCCGTGGATCGCCGAGGCGACGATCTTCATCTACAACTACGGCAAATTCGACGCGAAAGCGTTGCTCGAGCAGATCCGCCGGGCCGAGGTGACGACGTTCTGCGCGCCACCGACCGTGTGGCGCATGCTGATTCAAGCCGACCTCGCCGGTGGCGGTGGTTCGCTACGCGAGGCCATCGGAGCAGGTGAGCCACTCAACCCCGAGGTGATCTCGCGGGTGCAGCAGGAGTGGGGTCTGAACATTCGCGACGGGTTCGGCCAGACGGAAACCACTGCGCTGGTTGCCAATACACCCGGCGCGGTACTCAATTCCGGCTCGATGGGGAGGCCGCTGCCGGGCGTACCGGTGGTGATCGTCGACCCCACCACCGGCGAACTCGCCGACGAAGGCGAGATCTGCCTCGACCTGGCGCAGCAGCCGTTCAACCTGATGACCGGATACCTCGGCGACCCCGAACGCAACGCCGCTGTCATGGCCGACGGTTACTACCACACCGGCGACGTCGCATCGAGGGACTCCGAGGGCTACATCACTTACGTCGGCCGCACCGACGACGTGTTCAAGGCCTCGGATTACAAGATTTCCCCGTTCGAGCTCGAAAGCGTGCTCATCGAACACCCCGCTGTTGCCGAGGCCGCGGTGGTGCCCGCCCCCGACGAGACGCGACTGGCCGTCCCCAAGGCGTATGTGGCATTGGCGTCGGGCTGGGAACCCAACGAGGACACAGCGTTCGAGATTCTCAAGTACGCCCGCGAGCACCTGGCACCGTTCCTGCGGGTGCGCCGAATCGAGTTCTTCGAGCTACCGAAAACCATCTCGGGCAAGATCCGCCGAGTGGAACTGCGCGCCCGCGAGGACGCGGCCGTCGGACCGCTGGAGACCGAGTGGCGTGACGACCAGTTCCCTGCACTGAAGAGGTGATGTGACACTGAGGTCACTTGTCCCAGAACCGTTCGAGAATCCCGAGCACTTCCGGGGTGGCCGCCATCGTTGTCGCGTGATCGAATCCGCGGATGACATGCAATTCGGAGTTCGGTACCAGCGCCGCGGCAGCTCGGGTGTCGTCGAGCCTGGTGCCGTCCTGACTGCCGACGTAGAACAGTGACGGCTGGGTGAACTGCTGCAACGCGTCGTCGGATAGGCCCGGATCGGCGTCGGATGCTCGAATGTACGCGGCCATGGCCTGGGCGTCGTTGGCGGAGAACACCGCTCGCGTGCCGGCATCGATCGGGAACATACGGTGGCTGGTCCAGACCTCGAGAAATCCGTCCATGCCGCGTTGCTCCAATACGTCTGCGCATCCGGGGAAGAACAGGCGATCGAACGCGCCGGCCTGAGCGCCGTGACTACCGCCGCCGACGGCCAGTGATCGGACTCGTTCGGGAGCCGCCGCCGTCAACGCCAAGCCGGCCCGAGCCCCGAACGAATACCCCAGATAGTCGACGGTATCGACGTCTACCGCGTCGAGCACCGCCGTCAGATCGCCGACTATCTTGCTCATCGCATACGCGTCGGGAGTGCGGGGCTTCTCGCTGCGGCCGTGCCCCCGACTGTCGATCAGAATCAACTGCCGAGCCCCGCGCAGCGCCTTCACATAGCCGAACGTCCGCCAGATCGTGTGCGTCAGAAAACTGCCGTGCACCATCAACAACGGCGGCCCGGACCCCACCACCGTGTACGCGATCCGTGTCCCATCGTCTGCATTCGAGGCGTACTCCACCCCGCAATCCTCCCGAACGAAGTCCACTCAATGTGACATTGACCCCCGAACTGCGCTTGTGGGTCGTTCCGCAGGCTCCACTCCCGTCCACAGTCACATTGACTCCCTACGGGCGGGCGCTTCTTCGGCGGACTCGGGAGACTCGACGGTCGGGGTGAGGTCGACGGTGCGGGTGGGTCCGATGGCGTCGAGGAACGGTCGATCGTGGCTGGCGATGATCAGCGCACCCTCGAAGGTGTCGAGCGCGTCGATGAGGTGTTGTCGGCTGGTGATGTCGAGGTTGTTGGTCGGCTCGTCGAGTATCAGGAGTTTCGGAGCAGGCTCGGCCAGCAGTATTCGGGCCAGTGCGGCCCGCAGTCGTTCGCCACCGGAGAGGGTGGCGACGACGGCGTCGGCGTCGGATCCGCGGAACAGGAAGCGGGCGAGTTGGCCGCGGATCTGTTCGGCCGTGGCCTGCGGAGCGACGTCGGCAATGTTCTCGGCGACGGTGCGGGATTCGTCGAAGACGTCGAGTCGCTGCGGCACATACTTCCACGGCACCTCTGCCCCGGTGGCGTCCAGGGCCCGCAGCAGCGTGGTCTTGCCGCTGCCGTTCGGTCCGATCAGTGCAATGCGCTCGGGTCCGACGACTCTGAGCTCCTGATGGTCGAGAACCACCTGTCCCGCGTGGACCTTCGTCGCCGGGAGGTCGACGCGTATCTCGCGGTCGTCGCGCAGGAGATCCTCGGCGGCCGACAGGGACGATCGGGCGTCGTCGACGCGGTCGCTGTGGGTACCGTGGAGTTTGCCTGCCGATTCCTGGGCCGCCCGCTTGCGTCGGCCCGCAAGGATCGGCGGCACGCGCTTGTGCTCTTCCATCTTCTTGCCGAAGCGCAGGCGTCGGTCGAGTTTGATTCGGGTGTCGATCAATTCGCGTTCCTGTTTGCGGACATCGTTCTTCGCGTCGCGGATCGTCGCCCGTGCCGCCTGCTGTTCCGCGTCGACGATCGAGCGGTAGTGCTGGTAGTTGCCGCCGAACATGCGCAGCCGGGACACTCCGCTGCGCTCTGCTCGCACCTCGGCGATGGTGTCGACGCGTTCGAGCAGCTCGAGGTCGTGAGTGCACACGATCAGCACACCTGGGTAGCCGTCGACCGCCGTGTACAACCGTTCTCGCGCAACCTGATCGAGATTGTTGGTCGGCTCGTCCAGTAGCAGTACGTCGGGTTGGGCGAGCAATTGTGCGGTGAGTGCCAGCAGTGTCGTCTCGCCGCCAGACAGGGTGCCGACGCGGCGATCCAGGTCGCCCGCAGACCCGACGATGCTGCCGAGGCCGAGCTTGCCCAGCAGTGCCAGAGCGCGCTCCTCGACGTCCCACGCCGATCCGACGATTGTGAAGTCGTCCTCGGTGGAGGAGCCGGATTCTATGCGATGCAATGCTTTTCGCACCGACTCGATGGACAACACCCTATCCACGGGTAGATCGGGGTCCAGTGCGACGTCCTGGCGTAGATGGCCCAGCACGCCGGGAGTCGAGATCGAACCGCGCTGTGGAGTCAACTCCCCGGCGAGCAACTTCAGCAGCGTCGACTTTCCGGCACCGTTGGAGCCGATGAGACCTGTTGTGCCGCTGGGAAAGATGGCCGACAAGGCGTCGAACACGGGGTCGCCGTCGGGCCAGGAGAACGACAGGTTCGAGACAGAAAGGGAGGATGATTGAGGCATGGGCGCTCCAAAGGTGTGCATGCGGACGATCTGCAGGCGTCTAGAACCTTTGGAAGAGCAATGGCCTCTCCGAATCTGTGGACGACAAGGCAAAGATCACGGTAACCCTGAGCCTGACGTTCGCGCAATCGAATTAGACCGACGGCCCCTTCTTGCGTAGCTCGTCGACAGTCTCCATGGCCCCGCGGAGCTCGTCCAGCCATTCCTGCGTGTGTTCGCCGACGAGCTTCACTGCCCAGGCCAAGGCGTCCGCGCGGGAGCGAGCGACCCCGGCGTCGACGAGGGTATCGAGGACGCGACGCTCGGGCTGACGCAGGCGTGTCATGACCGGGACGGCGAGGTGGGTGAACAGGACCACCTCGGACCCGGTCCGAACGCCCCACGCGACCTTGCGGCCGTATCGCTTCTCGGCCTCGTCGGCGATCTGCATGCGGTCGCCCCGGGTGGTTTCGCGGAATCGCGCGATGCGGCCCTCGGTGGCTGCGGATGAACTGTCCTGCTCCACGGGCAGTGTTCCGACGACGACGATTTCCTCTCGGTCGACCTCGACCGAGGCGGCACCGTCGAACCAGGTGTCCGGGAGTCGGCCACCGAACCAATCGGCTGCATCGGTGGCATCCGGAATGTCTGCGTGCTGCCAGCCGCCGGGGCGACCGAACGAGCGACCGTTGGGTTTCATGGGGACTCCTCGGTGGGTGTTGTAAGACTGATTACATAATTACACCCCATTTCGAGATCGTGCCACCGGTATTTCGCGGATGCACTGGGGCATGATCGACCCCGTGCGCACTTCGAGAAGACCGACGACTCTGGCCGCGATCGTGTCCGTATTGGCATTGGTTCTCGCCGCCTGCGGGCAGAGTGGGCCGGATCAGCCGCAGACTGTCGCCGAGCAGTTCGCGGAGGCGGTGAACAGCTCGAACATCGATCAGGCCGCCGCGTTGACCACCGACCCGGCAGGCGCGACGGCAGCGCTCACCGAGCTGTACGACGGGTTGTCGGCCGGCGGAACGGTGACGGCCACTCCCGATTTCGAGGCCGTCGACGCCAACGAGGATGCGGGCACGTTCACGTTGAATGCCGGCTGGCGCTTCTCGACGACCACCGACGGCACCGCCGAACCCGACGGCGAACCGAAGGAGTGGAACTACACGACCTCTGCGACAGCGGCCGAGACCGAGCAGGGCTGGAAGATCACCTGGGATCCGGCGATGTTGGTTCCGGGCCTGACCGCCGACTCGTCGGTGCGTTTCACTCCCACCGATGCGCTCGTCGCACCGCGCATCTTCGACGGCAACGGCGTCGAGTTGATGTCGCAGCAGGTGGTGACCCTCGTCAACGCCGATGCGACGGCCGATCCGGCAGCGGTCGCGAATCTCGTCGGCTCCGTCGTTCCGGGTGTCACGGCCGAATCGGTGGCAGCGACTGTTGCCGGCGCGCAAGGTAACTCAGCGACGATCGTCACCCTTCGTCAGTCCGATATCGACCCCATCGGGGCTCAGCTCGCGACCGTCCCCGGAGTCACCCTGGCTCCGCAGACGCGGCTGCTCGCCACCGACCGGAACCTCGTTTCGCCGGTCCTCAACGACCTGACGACGCTGTGGGAGCAGGAGCAGGCCGCCAATCGTGGATGGGCTGTGCAGGCCGTTGCCGCGGACGGCTCCATCACCCCGCTTGCCGGCCGCGACGCCGCAACGGGAGACGACATCGCGACCACCCTGGATTCGGCACTGCAGCTCAAAGCCGAGAATGCTCTCGCGTCGCTGCCGCAGCAGGCGGCCATCGTTGCGCTTCGGCCGTCGACGGGTGCGGTTCTCGCCGTGGCGCAGAACGCCGCCGCGGACGCCGAGGGTCCGATCGCCCTCACCGGTCTGTACCCGCCGGGGTCGACGTTCAAGACGGTGACCACCTCGGCTGCACTGCAGTCCGGTGCAGTCACCCCCGATACCGTGCTGCCGTGCCCGGCGACCGAGAACATCGAGGGTCGGCAGATCCCGAACGACGACAACTTCGATCTCGGCAACGTGCCGCTGCACACCGCTTTCGCCAGGTCCTGCAACACGACGATGGGCCGCCTGGGCGTGGCACTCCCACCGAACGGGCTGACCGACGCGGCCGCGCAGTACGGCCTCGGCGTCGACTACGTCACCCCCGGTCTGACGACCGTCACCGGTTCGGTGCCGTCCGCCGACACCCCGGCGCAGCGGGTCGAATCCGCCATCGGTCAGGGGCAGGTGACCGCGTCGCCGTTCGGAATGGCGCTGGTCGCGTCGTCGATCGCGAACAACGGATTGCTCCCACCGACGGTGGTCCCCAGTGAGCCGGGAGTGGGAAACATGCAGCCGGCAGCGGTGAACCCCCAGGTCACCGAGCAGATCAAAGCCATGATGCGCGAAACGATCACCGGCGGCACGGCCACAGCGCTGAACGACATCCCCGGGTTGCTCGGCAAGACCGGCACCGCCGAATTCGGTGCGAACAACGAAGGAGCGCACGGCTGGTTCGTCGGTATCTCCGGCGATCTCGCGTTCGCGGTGTTCGTCAACGACGCAGGCAGTTCGACCCCGGCCATCGAAGCTGCGGGTCGCTTCCTGAGGTGAACAGCCTGCGGTGAACCGACCACGGCGTATCCCAATCGTGACCGGCTCGTATGAATCCCGTGCTTGTTACTCGTGTGACTACAGTGAATATTGTGACTCATGAGTTCTATGAGTCGTGCCCGTCGTGGCCCGCGCAAGGTCCGCGGTCGCTACCTCGTCGCCGTTGCAGCATCGGCGACGTTGACGGTCTCGGCAGCGTTCTGGATGGTCGATCGCCCGCCGAGCGAGGCCGAGATGCTGGTCTCGAAATTCGTCGACGCCCTGGACAACCGAGACGTCGCTGCGGCTGCCGCGATGACGACCTACCCCAACGCCGCGACGGCCGCACTGAACCAGATGTTCGACGGCTTGTCGGCCGACGGCACGTCCACCGGGGATTTCGCCCTGACCCAGTACATGGACCTCTCCGACGAGAGTGGCTACTTCACTCTCGCGTCGGCATGGAATTTCGGTGAGGGCAAGGACTGGAAGTACAGCGCTCAGGGCTCGACCAAGAAACTCAGCGTCGGCTGGCGCATCGCGTGGGATCCGGCCACTCTCGTCCCGGACCTCACCTCGGGCGGATCGGTTCGATACACCCGGACCGACGCTGCCCCGCCGCTGATCTTCGACGCCGCGAACAACGTGCTGATGAGCGAGCGAACCATCAACGCCATCTCCCTCGACCCGGCGCAGACGAGCGATCCAGTGGCGTCCACCGCGCAACTCGCAGACGTCATCGATGTCGTCGCACCGCTCATCACCTCCGAATCGATGCTGGCCGAGCTGAACTCGTCCGGCGGTGCACCGATCACCGCAGTGACCCTGCGTGACGACGATTTCGCCGTCCTCGAAGACGACCTGCGCGCCGTGCCGGGAGTGGTGGTTTCTCCGCAACCCAAGCTCATCGTCGACGACCGCCGGATCACCTCACCCGTGCTCGACTCG
Source organism: Rhodococcus sp. IEGM 1341 (assembly GCF_030056895.1). Lineage (NCBI taxonomy): Bacteria > Bacillati > Actinomycetota > Actinomycetes > Mycobacteriales > Nocardiaceae > Rhodococcus > Rhodococcus sp. IEGM 1341. The sequence goes on from NZ_JASHKV010000002.1 coordinate 297,000, forward strand.
TTGCGAAGCGCATGGCAGGAAGGACGCGACGCCACCGCAGGCTGGGCCGTCGACACCTACACCGTCGACGGAATCGGTGAACGTCGTGTCGGTTTCCAGGGGCCCGGTGGCCCGGACCTGCACGCGACGCTCGATCCGCGCGTTCAACTCGCCGCCGAGAATGCGGTGGTCATGGCGGGGTCGTCGGCGTCGATCGTCGCCCTGTCCACCTCGACCGGTGCGATTCTCGCTGCGGCACAGAACAGTTACGCGAACGAGCAGGGCGACGTGGTGTTCGGGGGCTCCTACCCGGCCGGCACCGCGTCGGAGTTGCTCAAGGCGGCACAGTCCGATCGCGGCGACGACAGCGCCGAGGATGCAGCTGCGGCACTGGGTCTCGGTATCAGCTACTCGATGCCCGGACTCGACGCCTACACCGGAACTCCCGCCGACAGTCGCAGCGCGATCGACGGCATCAGGGCCGTGTCGACCGCCTCCGGCGACGAGGCGACGGTGACTCCGTTCGGTCTCGCACAGATGGCGGCCGCGATCTCACGGGGCAGCGCTCCGACTCCGACGATCGTCGCCGGTCAGACCGCGGTCGCCAATCGTGAGTCCCGGGCACTCGGGTCGGATGCAGCAAATCGGTTGCGCGGCATACTTGCCGACTCGTCCCGCAGTAGCGGTCTCGACACGTTCGACGGGGTGCAGGGATTCGCCGGGGAAAGTGGCGACGATCGCTTCGTGCTCGCCACCAGCGGTGATGTCGCGTTCGCGGTCTACATCGAGGACGCGGACGGCGGGGATCAGGCAGTGCGCATGACGAGCCGGTTGCTGCAGGAGATGGCGAACCCCGTCGAGTAGGGCAGGAATGGAGCCTGCGAAATGACCAGGGATTCGGGTCGATCGTTAGGCACGGTAGTTTTATTCGGTGACTGTGCTCGATTTCGGACTCCTGGTGGTGGCCGGGTTCTTCGCCGGGCTCATCGGGTTCGTCACCGGGCTCGCATCGCTGGTCTCCTATCCTGCGCTGCTTGCGGTTGGTCTGCCTGCGGTGTCTGCGAACGTGACGAACACGGTCGCATTGGTCGCGGCAGGTGTCGGGGCGACGGCGAGTTCCTCGGCCGAGCTCGCCAAGGACGGCAAGCAGCTGGTTCGGTACGCGATCTACTCGGCTCTCGGCGGTACCACCGGTGCGGTTCTGTTGCTCAATACGCCGGACGGTTCGTTCGAGGTGGTCGTACCGTTCCTGGTGGCGATGGCAGCCATTGCGCTCCTGCTGCAGCCGAGTATTCGAAAGCTGTCCGGCGGCAGAGAGTTTCCGACGCTCTATCCGCTGGCCCTGTTCGCCGTGGCGATCTACGGCGGCTACTTCGGGGCCGGGGCAGGCGTCATCTTCCTGGCGTTGGCGTTGATCTGTACTTCGGATACCTTCTGGCGCGCAAGCGTTCTGAAGAGCTTCTTCCTCGGCATCGCCAATCTCATTGCGGCGATCATCTTTTCGTTCTTCGGTCAGGTGCACTGGTGGGCGGCACTTGCGCTGGCCATCGGATGTTTCGTCGGCGGTGCCTGCGGGCCACCGACGGTCAAGGTGATCTCGCCGATCATCCTGCGCGTCGGCGTCGGAATTCTGGGACTGGGCCTCGCCGGGTGGCTGGGGTATCAGGCCTTCGGCTGATGGTCGGTGGTCGGCATGCTCAGCGCGGCCAGCCCGACGGCGGTCAGCGCCAGAAGGCCGAGAATCACGTACGCACCCGAGTAGCTTCCGGTCCATTCGGCGAGCACGGCACCGGCCCAGGGGGCCGAGGCCATCGCGATGACGATCGGCGCAGACACGATGCCGTTCAGATGCCCGTACTGGCTCGGACCCCAGCGATCGGTGATGGCGGTGGCCTGGACGAGTGTGAACAGTCCGCGCGCGAGTCCGGCACCGATCGCGACGGCGATCAGCGCCACGACCGAGGTGGCGACGCCGAGCAGGATGGTCGACAGGGCAGTTGCGGCGATGATCCCTACGGTCCTGGTTCGGGTACCGGTGAAGCGTTGCAACGGAAGGTAACCGATTCGGCCGAGCACCTGCCCGGCTCCGCCGAGACCGAGAGCCGTTGCCGCGAGAGCGGTATCGGCACCGTGTTCGATCAGCAGCGGAACCAGATTGAAGATTCCGGCGAACGCGACGAAGCCGGTGACGCTCATCGCCGCGGTGAGCATGACGAACGGACGACTACGGACGGTCTGTGCAGCAGTAGGTACTGCTCGCGCGTGCGCGGACACATCCGTCGACGGCCACGGTCCGCGCAACCCGATCGTGTGCGCTGGAACGGTAACGACCAGTAGGACGACCGCGAGTACGAGATACGTTCGACGCCAATCGGAGTGGCTCGACAGGATCGCGGTCAGCGGAGCGAAGACCGTACTGGCCAGTCCCGCGGCCAGAGTGAGGATCATCAGGGCTCGGACGCGGTCGGTGCCCCACCACCGTGTCAATGCTGCGAAGGCAGGGGGATACAGCACCGCCCCCATGGCGATACCGGCCACGAACCATCCGAGAAAGAACAGCGGAAGTGTCGGGGACGTCGCGATGAGAACCAGCGCGGGTATCGCGAGAATCGACCCTGCACTCATCACCCAGCGCGGTCCGCGGTGGTCCAGGATGCGACCGACGGGAACTCCGACCAGTGCTGCAACGAACTGGCTGATCGAGAACGCGGCCACGATCGACGTCGTCGACCATCCGGTATCCGCGGAGATCGCAGGCGACAGAACGGGGAAGGCGTAGTACAGAATTCCCCAGCTGGTGATCTCCGTGACGCACAGAACCGACAGGATTCGGCGTCGCCCCGGGTGCGAAATTTCCAAGGGCGACGCCGAATCCACTGCCGCAGAGTCAGTCACGCGAGGGTGCGCCGAGAGTGATCAACTCCGGCGCAGCAGGGGCACCGCAGCAACCGCCGCTCGACGGGGCGTCGGGCTCGTCGAACAGGCCCGCGCCGCCGCAGACACCGGTGTCGGGCAGCGTCAGCTCGACCTTTCGTGCGCCCTCGTGGTCGCCGGCGAGTTCGGCTGCGATGCTGCGAACCTGCTCGTATCCGGTCATTGCGAGGAACGTCGGCGCGCGGCCGTAGCTCTTCATACCCACCAGGTAGAAGCCGGGCTCGGGTTGGGTGAGTTCTTCGACTCCGTGCGGTGACACCGATCCGCACGAATGCATGTTGGGGTCCACCAATTCGGCGACGAACTTGGGTGCCTGCAGGGTGGGATCGAGATCGAGGCGAACCTCGGACAACCACGACAGATCCGGTCGGAAGCCGGTGAGTGCGACTACGCGATCGACATTTCCGATGCGAGCGCCGGTATCGCCGACGAGGGTCATCCGATCACCCTCGACCGCAACGGTTTCGGTGCGGAATCCCGACTGCACGGTGAGGAAGCCGTCGCCGACGGCTTTCTTGGCGCGTTGCCCCAGAGCGCCGCGGGCGGCGAGTTCGTCGGCTTCGCCGCCGCCGAACACGTCTGCGGTGACGCCTCGGCGCACGGCCCAGGTGAGCGTCGTTCCCGGTTCATCGGCCGCGAGTTCGGCGAAGGTGATGACGGCGGTCAGGGCGGAGTGGCCGCTGCCTGCGATGACCGTGTGCTTGCCCGCGAACTGGGCGCGAATCGCCGGATCGGTCAGATCGGGGACCCGGTAGTCGATTCTGTCGGCGGAGAACTTCTCACCGATGGCCGGAAGCCCCTCGCTACCCAGTGGATTCGGCGATCCCCAGGTGCCCGACGCGTCGACGACCGCGCGGGCGAGAACGCGTTCCTCGCTGCCGTCGGAATGCCGGATGTGCACGGACAGCGGCTCGGTGTCGCGGCCGGCGTCGACGACGCGGTCGCGTCCACGGCGGGCTACGCCGACCACTTCGGAGTCGACTCGAACAGCGTCTCCGAGGGCAGCGGCAAGGGGCGCGAGGTACTGCTCCACCCATTCCCGTCCGGTGGCGTAGGTGTCGCCGTCCGGTGCAGTCCAGCCGGTCGGCTCGAGCAACCGTGCGGCAGCAGGATCCACGACCTCGGACCACGGGGAGAACAATCGCACGTGGTTCCATTCGGACACTGCCGCGCCTGCGGACGGCCCGCGTTCGAGAACGACCACGGCAGAGCCGGTTTCGGTGAGATGTGCTGCGGCGGCAAGGCCGATGGGGCCTGCGCCGATCACCACTACGGGGTATTCGTTCATGACTGATCTACCTTTCCTCGTCGAGCGAGAGTGTTCACTGCTGCGCGTGCGGTACGGCCGACGCCGATGAGCGTTGCCGATGCCGGTCCGGTCCAGTCGCCGTACCCCAGGAACATCAGGGGCGACTCGCCGTGAATATGATTGTCTTCCAACGTGATCCGAGGTCCGTCGGTGTGCAGGTGCAGCGGCTGCAGGTGCCGCAGCGCGGGCCGAAAGCCGGTGCACCAGACGATCGCATCCAGTTTCTCCGTCGTGTGCCCGTCCGTCACGCCGTCGGCTGTGATCGCCGTGAACATCGGCCGGGCCTGCAGGACGCCGCGATCCCTGGCCTCCTTCACCGGCGGGACCATCACGATGTCGCCCAAGCCTGCGACCCCGCCGGTATCGGAGTCACCCGCTGCCAGCGCTCGGGCGCGGTCGCTGGCGACATCGAACTGCACACGCCCATCGACGTCGTCGGGCAGGAATTTCGGTTCGCGGGCGGTGAACCACAGGGTCTCGGCCACGGTGGAGATCTCGGCAAGTATCTGAGCAGCCGAGTTTCCGCCCCCGACGACTCCTACTCGCTTGCCCACGAATCGATCCGATGTGCGGTAGTCGGCGGCATGCAGTTGGGTCCCACCGAATTCACGCATGCCCGGGTAGCTCGGCCAGAAGGGTCGAGACCATGTTCCCGTGGCGTTGACGACTGCTGTGGCGGTGTACGACTCACCGTCGGTGTCGATTCGGTAGCCGCCCGGGACCCGATGCACGGCCGTCACCCGGACGGGCCGGTGCACCGCCAGTTCGTACTTCTTCTCGTACGCTCGCAAGTAGTCGACCACATGAGACGCGGGTGGGAAACCGTTGTGCCACGGAGGCATCGGCCAGCCGGGAAGTCTCGAGTACTCCGCCGGTGAGAACAGGTGCAGCGACGGCCAGTAGTCCTGCCAGGACCCTCCGGCATGCGTCTGGTCGTCGAGAACGACGAACTCGAGCCCGGCTCGTCGCAGGTAGTAACCGGCGGCCAGTCCTGCCTGACCGCCGCCGATCACCACCACGTCGTACTTCATTCGAGTCAAGCGTCGGTGCCGCGCATGCGAGATGCGAGTTCCTCGACGCGAGCGGCAATATCGTCACGGACCAGACGCATGCGTTCGATGCCGTCGATACCGCGTTCGGACGGCTCGTCGGTGTTCCAGTTCTCGAACGTCGGACCGTCCACTGGTTCCACATGTGCCTCGCTGCCGAGGGTGACGACGTAGTCCATGCGGGCGAGCAGATCGGGATCGATCGGCTTGGGTGCTTCGCCCGACAGGTCGACGCCGACTTCGAGAAGAGACTCGGCCGACAGCGCGTTGACGGCGCCACCCGGTTTCGTTCCGGCAGAGTGCACCTCCACCGAACCGCCCGCCGCCTTGCGCATCAGACCGGCGGCCATCTGAGACTTGCCGCCGTTCTTGACGCAGACGAACAACACGCTGGGTGTCGTCATGACGCCGAACCCTGCTTCGCTGGAACCAGTTCGGCGATCAGGTCCTCGATTCGGCCTCTGATCTCGTCGCGAATCGGCCGCACCGCTTCGACGCCTTTGCCCGCCGGATCGGCCAGTGCCCAATCGCGGTAACTCACTCCGGGGAACACCGGGCAGGCGTCGCCGCAGCCCATGGTGATGACGACGTCGGATGTCTCGACGGCCTCGGGTGTGAGGATCTTCGGAGACTGCGACGAGATGTCGATGCCGACCTCGGCCATGGCCTCGACCGCTGCGGAATTGATGGTCTCTGCGGGTGCGCTACCGGCAGAACGCACTTCGACGGTATCGCCGGCGAGGTGGGACAGAAATCCGGCGGCCATCTGAGATCGACCGGCGTTGTGGACGCAGACGAAGAGAACGCTGGGTGTGTCGGACATGGATTCGTATGCCTTTCGAGCGCGGAGGCCGATGCCTCAGGCCGGTACGGTGGTGGTGGTCAGCGCGGTGAGCAGTTGGCGGACACGCGCGTCGAGATCATCGCGGATGCGACGCACTTCGTCGATGGATTTGCCGTCGGGGTCGGTCAGTTGCCAGTCCAGGTAGCGCTTGCCGGGGTAGACCGCGCACGCATCGCCGCATCCCATGGACACCACGACATCTGCGGCGGCGACGACGTCGTCGGTCAACGGCTTGGGGAATTCGCTGCCCAGGTCGATGTCGAGTTCTTCCATCGCCTGCACGACGATCGGGTTGATTTCGTAGGTCGGGGCCGAGCCCGCGGATCGGACGTGGACCAGTCCCCGTCCGTGGTGTTCGAGCAAGGCCGCGGCCATCTGGGAGCGTCCGGCATTGTGGACGCAGATGAACAGCACCTCGGGCACGAGTTTCGGTGCGTCACCCTGTGATTGGGCGAGTGCAGTGAGACGGTCCGCGGCGAACTTGCCGGCCAGAGTGGTCAGGTGCGTGTGAATCTTCGAGGTTCGACGCAGTGCGGTGTAGGACTCGAAGACGTAACGCTCGACGGTTTGGGTGGAGAAGATGCCCTCGTATTCCGCAGCGAGTCTCTCTGCGGTGCGGGAGAGAATTGCTTGGGGCATCAACAGTTCGGGCTGGGCGCGGTGGCTGCTGGGAGAAGGGTTGTCGGACATCAGGACTCCTTTGTCGCTGTGGTCGCGGACGAACTCGGGGCGAAGCGTTTACGCAGTGCGAGCGAGACGTAGACGAGGCCGACCAGTACCGGCACCTCGATGAGTGGTCCGACGACTCCGGCGAGTGCCTGCCCGGATGTCGCGCCGTAGGTCGCGATCGCGACGGCGATGGCGAGCTCGAAATTGTTGCCTGCAGCGGTGAACGCGAGGGTGGTGGTGCGCTCGTAGCCCAGACTCATCGCGGCACCGAGGGCGTAGCCGCCGCCCCACATCACCGCGAAGTACACCAGTAGAGGCAGCGCGATACGCACCACGTCGAAGGGCTGTGACGTGATCTGATCACCCTGCAGCGCAAAGAGAATGACGATGGTGAACAGCAGGCCGTAGAGCGCCCACGGGGCGATCCTGGGGATGAACTTCTCCTCGTACCACTCGCGACCCTTGGCGCGTTCACCGAAGAAGCGCGAGGCGAATCCCGCAATCAGCGGGATTCCGAGGAAGATCAACACCGATTTTGCGATCTGCCAGGGCGAGGCTTCGATGGTCGTCTGTTCCAACCCGAGCCAGCCGGGCAGGACGGAGAGGTAGAACCATCCGAGGATGGCGAACATGAAGACCTGGAACACCGAGTTGATCGCCACCAGCACGGCGGCAGCTTCTCGGTCTCCACAGGCGAGGTCGTTCCAGATGATGACCATCGCGATGCATCGAGCCAGGCCGACGATGATGAGCCCGGTTCGGTATTCGGGAAGGTCCGGCAGGAAAAGCCATGCGAGAGCGAACATCAGGGCCGGGCCGAGGATCCAGTTGAGGACCAGCGACCCGATCAGCAGGCGCTTGTCTCCGGTGACGGTGTCGAGGCGGTCGTAGCGCACCTTGGCCAGCACCGGGTACATCATGATCAGCAGGCCGATGGCGATCGGGAGCGACACGCCGTCGATGGAGATGGACGACAGTGCGTCGTTCAGCCCGGGGATCATGCGTCCGAGGATCAGGCCGACGACCATGGCCACACCGATCCATACGGGCAGGAACCGGTCGAGGGTGGAGAGCTTGCCGACTACGGCAGTATCGGTCGTCGTACTCATACCATGACCTCCGTTGACTCTGCAGCGTTCAGCACTGCCGACAGTTGCTGCAGCGCAGCGGGAATCACCGAGTAGTAGACCCAGGTGCCGCGTCGTTCGCAGTCGAGCAACCCCGCCTCGCGCAATACCTTGAGGTGATGGGAGATGGTGGGCTGCGACAAGTCGAATGCGGGGGAGATGTCGCAGACACACGCTTCGCCGCCTGCATGGCTGGCAACGAGGCTGAGCAGACGCAGGCGGACTGGATCTCCCAGTGCCTTGAACATCCGGGCCAGATCTCCGGCCCAGTCCTCGGTCAGGGGTTCGTGGATCAGCGGCGAGCAGCACTCGCCGTCGACGGACGACCGGTCTTGGTTCGACATGCGTCTATATTGACGTTCATCGAACCAGCCGTCAAGCGAACAGTTGACGAACGCGAATCAGTCGGTAGGCGACACCGAGCACGACCACGACGGTTCCGACGGCGATGGAGGTGGCGGGCAGCGTGGCAATCAGGACGACGCATCCGATACTGCCGACGATCTGCAGAACCTTCGGGTACCGCCGGTTCTCGGTGTCCTGGGTATAGGCGCTCAGGTTCGCAACCAGGTAGTACAGCAACACCCCGAACGACGAGAAGCCGATGGCGTTCCGCAGATCGACTACGAGAACGAGGACGCAGACGATCACTGCCAGAGTGATTTCGGCACGATGCGGAACCGAATAGCGCGGATGCACCGCGGTCAGGTACGACGGCAGATCGTAGTGGCGGGCCATTGCCAGCGACGTGCGGCCGATGCCTGCGATCAGCGCGAGGAGGGCGCCCAGCGCGGCCAGCGCTGCGCCGATGCGCATCAGCGGTGACGCCCACGAATGTCCCGATGCGACAACCAGATCGACCAGAGGAGCCGACGACGACGCCAGTGAGTCCGGGCCCAGTACCGACAACAGGGTGAAGGCACTCACGGCATAGACCAGCAATGCGATACCCAGGGCAGAGACGATGGCGCGCGGAATGGTGCGTTCGGGTCGAACGACCTCCTCGCCGAGGGTCGCTATGCGGGCGTAGCCGGCGAAGGCGAAGAACAACAGGCCGGCCGACTGCAGAATTCCGTACCACCCGTCCTCGGTGAACGAGCCGAGGCCGCCGACGGCGGGACCGGACGAGCCGGTGAGGCCGAGGACCACTGCGATGACGAGGACGGTGAGCACGGCGGTGACCAGGATCTTCGTCAGCATGGCCGTGCGGGTGATGCCGAAGTAGTTCACCGCCGTCAACGCGACAATGGCAAGGACCGCAACGAGTTCGGAGTAACCGGCAGGTGCGACGTAGGCCGCGAACACCAGTGCCATGGCCGCCGAACTCGCAGTCTTGCCGATGACGAACGTCCACCCAGCCAGGAAACCCGGCCACTCGCCGAGCCTCTCACGACCGTAGACGTACGTGCCGCCCGACGTCGGATACTGCGCGGCGAGCTGAGCAGACGAGGTGGCGTTGCAGAACGCGACCACCGCGGCAATGGCAAGACCGATGAGCAAACCCGCTCCTGCAACGGCCGACGCGGGCGCGAACGACGCGAACACCCCGGCCCCGACCATCGAGCCGACACCGATGACGATGGCGTCGAACAGCCCGAGGCGACGGGCCAGCGGCTGCGTCATGGCCGAAACCGGTTCTCGATCACGGCGACAACTGTAGGTGCTGCACTTGATTCAGCGTAGATCCTGTCAGCGCAGTTCCTGGAACTCCGACAGCAGCGCGAAGGTGGCCTCGCTTAATTCGGTCTGCGTCAGCAGGATGCCGATCGTCCCGTCCGGGTCGACGAAGAAGTCGGTGCCCTGCCCGCCGGACCATCCGTAACGACCGAGGTGATCTCCTTCGGTGACGACCGAGACTCCGAATCCCCACCCCGTTCCCGGCCAGAAGCCCGGGTAGAAACTCTCGTCGGTCTTGATCGACGCGGGCACCTGGTCGTGTGTCATCAGCTCCAGGTGCTCGGTCGACACGGATGTCGGGACAGCACGGAGAAAGCGGTGAAAATCGGTCACGGTCGACACCAGCTCACCGTGACTCACGTCGACTGGGGGCGGTCCCGCATAGGATCCGCCCGCGGCGGGTTCGGTCTCGATCAACGACCCGTCTTCCAACCGGTAGGCCGCCGTCAGGCGATGACACCGGTCGCTCGGAACCCACAGTCCGGTGTCGGGCATGCCGAGTGGCTCGAACAGGTCGTCGCGGAGGTGGTCCTGCAGAGACCGGCCGACGATGCGAGAGACGAGGATGCCGAGGATCGCGAAGCCGTGGTGGTAGCGCCACCCGGCACCGGGCTGGAAAGCCAGAGGAAGTTCGGCCATCTTCGCCAACCACTCGTCCGCACCGAGTGGCGACGGCGCTGGGCCGGCTTCGGTGTCGTTGGCGCTCATCGCCTCGGCCAGCGGGGTGTCTCCCATCTGAATTCCGTACCCACTGGTGTTGGTGAGCAGGTGCCGCAACGTGATCGGTCGATCCCGAGGAACAGTGTCGTCGAGTGCAGCGTCGGGGCGGGTGAGTACAGGGCAGCCGGCGAGTTCGGGAAGCCAGGGCACGACGTCGTCGTCCAACGTCAGTCGCCCCGCCTCCACGAGGCGCAGGGCGGCCACGCTGGTGACGATCTTGGTCATCGACTGAATCCGGACCAGTGCGTCGACCGCCATCGGTGGACCGCCGACCGCCGATGACCCGACCGCGACGGGTTCCGCATCGGGGCCACCCAGGAGCGCTGTTGCCCCCGGCATCAGTCCAGCGTCGATGTGCCGGGTCAACAGTTCGCGCACGGTTTCGCTCACGGGCTCATCGTGTCATCGGATCGGTCCGGATTCCAGCGCTCGCTACTTTTGATACACGTCCGGGATGCCGTCGTGGTCGTCGTCGCGGGTCTCTTCGGTGTGGATGTCGCGGTAGGCCTTGTTGCGGCTGCGCAGGATGATGGCGGCCAACGATGCCGCGATGATCGAACCGGTGAGGACGCCGACCTTGACATGGTCGTCGCGTTGAGTTCCCTCGCCGAAGGCAAGGTCGCCGATCAGCAGCGAGACGGTGAATCCGATACCCGCGAGCATCGAGACGCCCAGGACATCGAGCCATTTCAGTCCGGCGTCCAACGTCGCCCGGGTGAATCGGGATACGAGGTAGGTGGTGCCGAAGATGCCGATGGCCTTACCGATGACGAGGCCGGCGATGATGCCGATGGCGATCGGATCGGTCAGTGCGCTGGCCAGGCCGGACAATCCGCCCACGGTGACACCGGCCGCACAGAATGCGAACAGGGGGACCGCGATGCCCGCCGAGATCGGCCGAATCTTGTGCTCGAAGTGCTCGGCGAGGCCGGGGCCCGCTTCGGGACCACCGTTGGCCTTGCTGCGCATGACCGGGACGGCGAAGCCGAGCAGCACGCCCGCGACGGTGGCGTGAACGCCGGACTCGTGCATGAGTACCCAGGTCACGACCGCCAGCGGGATGAGAATCCACCACGAGCGGACGCGCATCTGTACGGCCACCGCGAACAGGGCGAGCGGAATCAGTGTCAGTCCGAGCGCGATGAAGTTGATGTCGTCGGTATAGAAGATGGCGATGACGCTTACAGCGAGGAGGTCGTCGACCACAGCCAACGTCAGTAGGAAGGTACGCAGCGCGGTCGGCAGGTGGGTGCTGATCACGGCGAGGACGGCAACGGCGAACGCGATGTCGGTCGCGGTGGGGATTGCCCAACCGAGCAGGGCACCGTCTCCCGTGCCGAGGTTGATCAGCACGAAAATGACTGCCGGAACTGCCATTCCGCCGATCGCCGCGGCCACCGGTAGTGCGGCACGTGCGGGATCGCGGAGATCGCCTGCGACGAATTCTCGCTTCAGTTCGAGTCCGACGACGAAGAAGAAGATGGCCAACAGTCCGTCGGCGGCCCATGTCGAGAGCGTCAGATCGAGATGCAACGCCGACGGTCCGACGCGGGTGCTCATCAGCGAGTCGTAGGCAGCGGACCACGGTGAGTTGGCCCAGACCAAGGCGATGAGGGTGGCGACGAGGAGCAGTGCGCCACCGACGGTCTCCTTGCGGAGGATCTGTGCGACGCGATCTGCCTCGGACCAGGAGCCCCGGGAGAACAGCGGCAATCGCGTTTTCGGGGTTGATGGATCTGTCACGGAGAGAACGCCTTTCGGTAGCTTCGTCGAGCTGCGAACCGACCGAACATCAGGCAGTGGGTACGCAGCACAGAGTTGTTGCCGACCAGACTTCCCGGCGCACCGTGGATCATCCTATCGCGTCGAGGCTGTTCCCGACGAACTCGACGAGCTCGGAGTCAACGAACGCTCGGCACGAATTTCGCCAGTGCACGCCAACCCAGTAGCAGAACTGCCGTGGCCAGCGTTGCCACGACGATGAACGACCCGGCTGTTCCCTGCCCGGTCAGTGCACGCAGCACCATGCCCACGACAACCGTCATCACCCACACGACGATGCCCGTCGGAACGATGAGAAAAGCGTCGAACTTGTTGCGGTACAGAGCAAACGCGACGATCCAGCCGATGACGGCACCGACGACGAACGGCCACGCGGTGTGGAACAGGCCGGACAGTGCGGTGGCTTCGGCGTGACTGCGCCGACCGATCGCGGCGAACAGCAGAACCATGGCCAGATCGAAGACGCCGGCAACTACAGGAGAACGAAACTTCACGCGCACCACTGTAGACACCGACGGCGAAAGGCCCGCACCGACGAATGCGATGCGGGCCTTTCGCAGGTCCACCCAGGGCGGATCAATGTGGGTTTCAGTCAGTTGGACTGCAATGAAGTCGCATTGATCCGGCGGGGGAGGGGGTGAAGCGGCGGGGGTGAAGCGGGGCGGGATTACGCCTGCAGGCCCGCTTCGATTTCGAGGTTCAGCGTGATCTTGTCGCCGACGACAGCGCCGCCACCTTCGAGGGGCATGTCGATGCTGATGCCGAAGTCCTTGCGGTTGATGACGGTGCTGGCCTCGAAGCCGGCGACCGGTCCGTTGCCCATGCCGGCGTTGACGCCGTTGAACTCGAGCTTCAGGTCGATGGAGTTGGTGACGCCGTGGAGGGTGAAGTCGCCGGTGACGATGAAGTCTCCGCCGTCGGCCTTGACCGAGGTGGACTTGAACGTCGCGGTGGGGAACTTCTCGACCTCGAAGAAGTCGGCGGTCTTGAGGTGGCCGTCGCGCTGCGCGTTGTCGGTGGTGATGGACGCGACGTCGATCTCGGCGTCGACGGACGGGGTGCCGTCGGCGTCGACGGTGATCGTGCCGGTGAAGGCCTGGAAACGGCCGCGGACCTTGCTGACCACCAGGTGGCGGACGGTGAATCCGACGGTGGAGTGGGCCGGGTCGATGGCCCAGGTGCCCGCGGTGAGCTCGGGAAGTGCGATGGCGGTGGTCATGAGGACTCCTAGTTGGGTTGAAGGTTCAAACTCATAGTACACAAGCGGACCGGGGTCCGTATATATTCCGGGTGAACAGAAAGTGACGGACGCCATACCGGGCGGGGTAGCTATGCGGGTTCCGGATCGCCCTTGCTGTCGCGGATGCCCTCGGTGCGCCGCAGCTCGGCGGTCTCCTGCTGCTCGAGCGCGATGTCGAATTCCAGATCGGCGTGCTGATGCCCCCGGAACAGCACGAGGAACACGATCCATCCGACGATGGCCACGAGGATGAAGCTCACGCCGCGATACACCAGGGCGGAGGCCACGGCTTGCGATGCGCTGATCGAGGCAGCGCTGGTGAGAAACGCGATCAGGGTCGCGTCGACCACCACCAGGCCGCCGGGTGCAAGAGGAACCGATCCCACGGCCTTGCCCGCGGCGAATGCGATCAGCAATCCCGACAATCGGGGATCCGCGCCGACGGCGAAGCAGGCGAACGCCAGGCATGCGACGTCGCCGAGTCGATGCACGGCGGACCACGACAGAGTGAGAGCGCCGTCGCGTTTGCCGAGCTGGACGGATTGGATCTGACCGATGATCTTGTCGATACCCTCGGCACCGGCGTCGAGTTCGTGGTTGCGGAACGCGTTGTATCGGCGCAGCCCCCAGCGCGCGATGTTCTTGATCGACTGCGGATGGTTCGAGATGTAGCGGACGGCGACGACGATCGCGATGACACCGGCGATCGGCAGAACCAGGGTGAACGTGTTGAACGAACTTCCGACCACCAGTCCGCCGGCCACGCCGAGGACGGCCAGGCCTGCCGCGGCGATCACGCCCGAGATGGCCAACTGCCAGGACGCGACGACCGGGCTCGCACCCCAGCGGCGGGTCTCGCGGTAGGTGAACGCGGTGGAGAACACCTGGCCTGCGGGGAGGGTGAGCGCCATTGCGGTGCTGCCGTAGATGACGGACACGGACTTACGTTGGCGGACCTTCACACCGCCTGCGTCGAGCAGTTGCTTCTGCACTCGGCCGAATGCGCTCAGCGACACGGCCTGGGCGAAGACACAGGCCGCCAGCCAACCCCAGTGGATTTCACGGACGGCGGTCCAGGATTCGTGCAGCCGCGGCCAGAGGTAGATCGCCTCGCCCACCAGCAGGGCCACCAGGGCGATTCCGGCGATCCACTTGACCCACCGGAGTCGGTTGCGCGGACGCCGTACTGCGGGTCCGCTGGTGGAGCTGGGGTCGGGCACCCTGTCAGACTAACCGTCGCTGGAAGAGGAGTCGGGATACTCCACCGGCCAGGCCAGATGGGTGGCACGTCGTCGACCACGCAGTTGTACCTGGTCTCCCAGCTCCCACTGTTCCTGTTCCTCGTCGTCGGCGAAGTACAGGGCCGACGTCGATGCCAGGACGCGTCCTGGTCGCAGTTTTGCCAGCTCGGTGAGCCTGGACGCCTCGTTGACCGGGTCTCCGATGACCGTGTACTCGAAGCGCTCCGACGCACCGATGTTGCCGGCGACGGCCAGTCCTGCCGATACGCCGATGCCGATGTCGAGCCCGGTGATCTCGTCCAACGCGAACCGTAGTTCACGCGCGGCGGCGAGCGCGGCGGTCGGCGCGTCGGGACGATCCAGTGGGGCACCGAAGATCGCGAGGGCCGCGTCGCCCATGAATTTGTTGACGAACCCGTGATGACGCCCGACGACGTCGACGACCACTCGGAAGAACTCGTTGAGCAACACCACGACCTCGCTCGGTGGGCGCTCGGACGCGGTGGCGGTGGAGCCGACCATGTCGACGAACAGCACTGCGACGAATCGGGTCTCGCCGCCGAGCTCGGTTCCGAACTGCAATGCCCGACGCGCCACGTCCTCACCGACGTGTTGGCCGAACAACTCTCGCAGGACGCGTCGCTCGGCCGATTCCTCCATCATTCGGTTGAAGCCCACCTGCAGGCGTCCGATCTCGGAACCGTCGAACACGTCGACCTCGACATCGGTCTCGCCGCGCTGAACTCGCTCGATGGCGCTGTGCAGCTGACTGATCGGGTCGGAGATCTGGCTCGCGGTCAGCATCGAGAGTACGAATGCCTGCACGATGGCCAGCACGCTGAGCAGGATGATGGCCACGGCGAGCGCGTTGGGGGAGAACACCAGATCGGTGGTCAGCTGTGTGGCGCACAGCAGAATGATGCCGATGACGGGCATCAAGGTGCCCAGGCCCCAGGTCATCGCCATGCGGGTACCGACGCCGGGGGTCATCGTGCGGTCGAATCTGCCCTCGCTCAACGCCAGTGCCGCGACCGGTCGCAGGATTCGCTCGCCGAGCATGTAGGTGAATCCGAACGTCACGGTGGCCGCCATACCGACGGTGACGATGACGGCGATGGACAGCGACGGCATTTCCGCGATGGTCAACAGCACGAAGATGATGCCGCCGATGATCCACAGAATGAGGTGCACGATCGCCTGACGCAACGGCGCGTGCAGCGTCGTCATCTGCTCCTTGCGGGTGGGTGGGCCACCGCGGAGCTGCCACCGGATCACCGAACGCAGGAGGAAGTACGCGTAGATCAGGCTGACGACCAGGGCCACCAGCAGGTACGCCCCGAAGATGTACACGTTGCGGACGCGGTCGGCGACGATCGATTGCGATTCGGGGATGGGCAGGCCGTATCGCACGAAGGCGAACACGAGCACCGCACCGAAGACGTTGGCGATGAGCATCGAAAGCATATAGAGCGGCCAGCGACTCTTCAGGGTGAGCGAGACCGCTCGGAAAGATGCCAGCACGGGTTAAATTTAGCGGGTGAGCACCGACGAGTTGCGGGCGCAAGGTACGGGGGCGTCCCCGGGCCCCAGTTCGGCTGCGGATTCGGTGCATCCGCTGGTGCGGGTGGGCGCGGAATGGACGTGGCGACTGCTTGTCCTGTTTGCCGGATTCATCACGTTCTGCCTGGTGGTGGCCAAACTCAGCACCGTCGTCATTCCGCTCGGACTTGCGCTCCTGGCGTCGGCGATGCTCGTTCCCGTCGTCGATTGGATGCACCGACGCGGAGTGCCACGCGCCGTCGCGGTGATCGTCGTGATCATCGCCAGCATCGGTGTCGTCGCCGGCATCATGACCTTCATCGTCGAGCAGTTCATCGAGGGCCTACCGCAGGTGGGTGATCAGTTCACCCAGTCCATCAACGGCATCGAGGAATGGCTCAGCAACGGCCCGCTGCACATCAGCGAGGATCAGATCAGGCAGGCCACCGACAGCCTCGTGAAGGTCGTTCAGGACAATCAGGAGGCCGTCACCAGCGGAGCGCTGACCACTGCGGCGGTGATCGGCGAGATACTCACCGGCGCGTTGCTCACGCTCTTCGTCCTCATCTTCTTCCTGTACGGCGGAGATCAGATCTGGCAGTTCGTCACCCGCCTCGCGCCGACCGCGGCACGCAGAAGAATCCGCACCGCAGGCATCCAGGGCTTCGGGTCGCTGGTGGGATACGTCCGGGCGACGGTTGCCGTCGCGGCCGCCGATGCCATCGGCATCGGAGCCGGGCTGGCCATTCTCGGTGTGCCACTGGCACTCCCACTGGCCTCGTTGGTGTTCATCGGCGCGTTCATCCCGATCATCGGTGCGGTGCTGACCGGATTCGTCGCGGTGTTCATCGCACTCGTCACCAAGGGCCTGATCACCGCGGTCATCACCCTCGGCATCGTGGTGGCCGTCATGCAGCTCGAAGGCCATGTGCTGCAACCACTCCTGCTGGGCCGCGCCGTGCGACTGCACCCGTTGGCGGTGGTCCTGTCCATCACCGTCGGCATTCTGCTCGCGGGCATCGTCGGAGGCCTGCTGGCCGTACCGATCGTCGCCGTCCTCAACACCGCTGTGCGGTCGCTGCTGGCCGCCGACCCGGACGAGGTCTACGAGGAACTCGAGGTGCCCGACCCGCTGTACTCCGCCGAGCCGAGCGACCCGCACACTCCTCCCGGTAGCGACGAGCCGGAGCGACTCCCCAAGGGAGAGTTGAAGACTCCGAACGAGAAGACCGATGCAGACGGCTGATCGGGCCAGGACCACGCTCACCTCGTCCGATCCCGACACCCCGCTGTGGCGTGCCTCCCAGGTCTTTCGGCTGGTCACCCTCGTCTACGCCGTCGGCTACCAGGTGGCCACCGTCGACAATTACACCAATCCGCGGTTGAGCTGGATGCTGGTGGCGCTGATGGCCGTGTGGTCGGGGGCGTCGGCTCTGATGCTCGCGCGCGCCTCGCTTCCGCGCTGGCAGGTGGTGCTCGCCGATCAGGTGATCGTCGTCGCCCTGATGGCGTCGACACGGCTGGTGGCCGATTACGACTGGTACAGCACCCGGCAAACATTGCCGACCACACTGTGGGCGACCAACGCGGTCATCTCCGCCGCAATCCTGTTGGGTCCCAAGGGCGGGATCGCGTCGGGAGTGGCGATGTCGGTGGTCAGCGCACTCGTCCGCGACCGGTTCGACTCCGACCTCTGGTCCGACGCCACCGCCCCGGTGCTGCTCTCTGCTGGACTGGCGCTGGGGATGGCGTCGAACACCGCCCGGCGCGCCCACGAAGAACTGCGTCGGGCAGCACGTTCGGCTGCGATCACCGAAGAGCGTGAACGGCTGGCCCGGCAGGTGCACGACGGAGTGCTGCAGGTACTGGCCCTGGTGCGCCGGCGTGGGCTCGAAATAGGCGGGCCGGCAGCCGAACTCGCCGAGCTGGCCGGCGAGCAGGAAGTCGCTCTGCGCGTGCTGATCTCCGAACAGGCAGCTCCGCGCGGTGATCACACCGATTCGATCGTCGACGTCAGGGCGCTGCTGCGAACCCAGGCGGGTACCTCCGTGGCTGTCTCGACTCCGGCCGATCCGGTGCTCGTCGACTCCGACATCGCCGACGAGCTCGCCGCTGTCGTAGCGACCGCACTGTCCAACGTCGAGCTGCACGCCGGAGCCGATGCGAAGGCCTACGTGCTGCTCGAGGACGTCGACGGGGAATTGATCGTCAGTATTCGCGACGACGGCCGCGGAATCCCGGCCGGACGGCTCGCCGCCGCCGAAGCCGAGGGCCGGATGGGCGTCTCGAAATCGATACTCGGCCGCGTCGAATCTCTCGGTGGTACTGCGATACTCGACACCGAGGAGGGCGAAGGAACCGAATGGGAGATCCGCATTCCTCGAACGAAGGGACTTCGATGACCGAGGACACGAATGCCGACATCGCGGTGATGGTCGTAGACGATCACCCGATGTGGCGCGACGGCGTCGCCCGAGATCTCGAGGCCGCGGGATTCAGGGTTGTCGCGACGGCAGACGGTGTCGCCGCTGCCGGCCGCCGCGCCCGAGCCACCACTCCCGACGTAGTGCTGATGGACATGCATCTGCCCGACGGCAACGGAGCCGACGCCACTGTCGCCGTCCTGGAGGCGTCGCCGCAGACGAGGATTCTCGTGCTCTCGGCGTCCGCGGAACGCAACGACGTGCTCGACGCCATCAAGGCCGGAGCGACGGGTTACCTGGTCAAGAGTGCATCGGCCGAGGAGCTGTTCGACGCGGTCCGCGCCACGTCGGCCGGGCAGGCGGTGTTCACTCCCGGCCTCGCGGGCCTGGTGCTCGGAGAGTTCCGGCGGATGTCGTCGTCGCCGCAACCGGAATCCGACACTCGCCCGACGCTGACCGACCGCGAAACCGAAGTGCTACGCCTGGTCGCAAAGGGTCTGAGCGCCAAGCAGATTGCGACCCGACTGACGCTGAGCCATCGCACCGTCGAAAATCACGTCCAGGCGACCCTGCGAAAATTGCAACTGGCCAACCGCGTCGAACTGACCCGATACGTCATCGAAAAAGGGCTGTGAGGGTTTGCGTCGGTAGCTCAGGGGCACTCTGCATCCCATGACCGACAACGAAAAATCAGTGGACACCACCGTCGACCCGGCGAAGCACTCGAAGGGTGTCGACGCCGATCTCGATCAGACCGGCGACGAGCGTGACGAGGCGATCGACGAGTTCGACGGCCATCTGGACGGATCGGGTGAGGATTCCTCGCTACCGACGCCCGAGCCGACCGACGTCGCCGACAAGTCGGACGAGAAGACCGTCACACGGTCCGAGTAGCTACTGGGCGCACAACCTGCCGAGCGCGAATTTGGCGACCGGCACGTACGGCAGAACCAGCGGCAGTGGGCCGTCGATCGTCAGCCACGCCCTGGTGCCGTTGGGGCGTGAGACGACGCCGTGCGTCAGGTCGACCCCGATGGCCTGGTTCTGGAACCACGCCGACCACGCCCACGTCCACGACTGCTCGTCGACCGAATGCACCCGAAAGTCGATCGGCACACCCAACGGCCCCAGCACTCGGCCGGTGGTGTCGGCGTCCAAACGCTCGCCGCGATACTCGACGCCGATGATCTGCGGTGCCCAGGTTCTCCAGGCCGTCGGTTCCATGTAGCGCTCCCAGACCTCGGCGGCGGGGGCGTTACCGGTGGATTGCAGTGTCACTCGCATCTGTTCCACCTACCCGTTGGTAGCGATCCCCACACAGAAATTCCGCGAAGGTTCGGTCACCATCCATCGCCACGCCGTCGGGCGGACTTGTCGCTGGGAAGACTGGTCGAGTGCGCATCGTCCAACTCGCCAACTTCTACGGACCGAGGTCCGGGGGATTGCGGACGGCCGTCGACCAGCTCGGATCGGGGTACGTTGCGGCCGGCCACGAGGTGATTCTGATCGTGCCGGGAGATCGACGGAACGAGACGCTTCTGCCGTCGGGAGTGGTGCGGATCGAGGTGCCTGCCCCGCAGATCCCGCTCACCGGTGGGTATCGAGTGGCCGACCCGCGCCGGGTGTCCTCGGTGGCAGCCGGACTGCGGCCCGACGTGATCGAGGTATCGGACCGTCTGACGCTGCGCGGCATGGGCGGCTGGGCAGCGCGACGAGACGTACGCAGCGTGATGATCTCCCACGAACGCCTGGACCGACTGCTCGCCCAGACGATGCCGATGCGCTGTGCCCGTCCGTTGGCCGACGTGGCCAACCGGCGTACCGCCGATCAGTACGACGCCGTCGTGTGCACCACCGAGTTCGCGCAACAGGAGTTCGAGCGCATCGGCGTTCGCAACGTGCATCGGGTACCGCTCGGTGTGGATCTCGACCTGTTCCATCCGCGTCGCCGCATTGCCGGCGAACGATCCGCATGGCTGGGTAGCGCCGACCGGCTGCTCGTGCACTGCGGCCGGCTGTCGGTGGAGAAGCACGTCGAGAGAAGCATCGATTCGCTTGCCGCACTCTGTGATTTGGGAATGCGGGCGCGGCTCGTCATCGCCGGCGACGGCCCCCGCCGAGCCGGCCTCGAACGACGCGCCCGCGGTCTACCCGTCGAATTTCTCGGGTTCGTCGACGGCAGAGCGGCCGTCGCAGCCCTGCTGGCTTCCGCGGACATCGCTCTCGCGCCTGGACCGCACGAGACATTCGGGCTCGCCGCGTTGGAATCGCTCGCCGCAGGTACGCCCGTCGTCGTCTCCGAGACCTCGGCGCTGGCGCAGATCGTCACCCCGCACTGCGGTGGATCCTCCGAGAACACCGCAGACGGATTCGCCGCCGAGATAGAACGAGTACTCGAATTGCCGGTCGACGGCCGCCGCATCGCCGCCAGGTTGCGCGCCGAACAGTTCGGATGGCCCGCGTCGGTGTCCGGAATGCTCTCCGTCCTGGGCGGTCGCGCAGCGTGAGATCTTCGCTACCCTGATCACATGGAGGCAAGGGATCTGCGAGTGTCCGATGCCGAACGCGAGCACGTCGGAGAGCTGCTGCAGCGCGCCGTGGGCCAGGGCATGCTCTCGCTCGGTGAGTTCACCGAGCGAATGGACACCGCATTGGCGTCGAAGACCCGCGGTGAACTGAACTCGGTCCTCGCCGACCTGCCCGGGATGCAGATCGCCGAGGAACATCGCCCGGCACCGAGATCCTTCGCCGCGCCCACCCCGCAACCGACCCCGCGCCGCGTCGTTCAGGAGCATTGGGGGCACGGCAGCGGCGCGTCGGACACACTGCGCGGCACCATGTCCACCATCACCCGCAAGGGACCGTGGAACGTGCCGGCGAACCTGCGTCTCTCCACCCGCATGTCCACGGTGACACTCGACTTCACCCAGGCGGTCATGTCCACCCAGGTGGTCGAGATACACGTCGACGACTACTGCAGCACCGTGACCCTGATCGTGCCGACCGAGGCGACCGTCGACCTCAACGGTGTCGACACGGTGGCGGGCAGCGCCACCAACAAGGTCCGCACCGGCCCGCCGTACGGGCCACTGCACCTCGTGGTCTCGGGCAAGGTCCGCCTGGGCTCGGTGACCGCCAAGCATCCGTTCGGTAGCTCGTTCCGCCGCATGTTCGGCTAGCGAGGCGCTTCTACTCGAGGAATCCGAGTAGCACTACTCACGCTTTTCGGCAGCAATGCTCGCAGGATCTAACCCATGACTTCTTCCCAGAACTCCGGGCTGGATCCGCAACTCGTGGCGCGACTGTCCAGCCGCTTCGATTCCCTGGGCGACCACATGCGCCAGGTGGCCGTCGATCTGCAGACACTGCAGTCGCAGCTCGGTGCCGCGAGTGCCGCCCCTCGTCAGGCCCCTGCTCCAGCCCCTGCTGCGCCGCAGCCGGTGGCGTCGCCACCGTTGCCCCCTCAGCCCTACGGTCGGCCGTTCGGCCAAGCTGTCCGTCAGCCGATGGGACAGCAGATGGTTCGGCCCCAGCCCGCCCCGCCCTACCCCACGCCGCCGAGGGGACCGGTCGTCGCACCCAGGCCCCCGGCTCCACCGCGGGAACCGTGGTGGCAGCGCGACGGTGTCATCAGCCGTCTGCTGGCAGTCGCCGGTGCAGGCGTCACTCTCGTCGGTGTCGTGATGCTGCTCGTTCTCGCCGCCCAGGCCGGGTGGTTCGGCCCTCCGCTGCGGGTTGCGGCGGGCGCAGTGTTCTCACTCGCGCTGATCGGTGCGGGCGTTCGAGTGTTCGGTCGCTCGGGTGGGCGCATCGGTGGGATCGCCCTGGCCGCCACCGGCATCGCGGGCCTGTACCTCGATGTACTCGCGACATCTGTCCTGTACGGCTGGCTCGATCCGGTGCTCGGTCTGATCACCGCATTCGGAATTGCCGCAGCCGGAACGGCACTCGCAGTGCAGTGGAAGTCGCAGCCGATGGCGGTGCTGATTCTCGCCGGAGTCGCAGTGTGCGGACCGGTGCTGACCGACGGCCTGACCCTGACCTTGATCGCGTTCCTCGTCGCCACCTACGTCTCGAGCTTCCCGGCGCAGATCGGTCGGAATTGGCAACTCCTGCAGGTCGTTCGGACCGTACCGCTCGTCGGCGCGGTACTGGCTGCCATCGCGAGTGCCGATCTGTCCGGATCCACCGGCGACCTCTGGCTGTTCCTGATCGTCGTGGCGGTGGCCGTCCTCGGCATCGGCACGTCATTGGAGTTGTTGCGCCGCAACGTCTCCGATGTGGTCGCCACCGTGATGATCGCTCTCACGTCTCTGCCGGTACTGGTCTCCGCGGACGTTTTCGATCGCGGGGCCACCGTCGCCCTCCAGTTGGTTCTTGCTGCTGCGGCTGTGGCGATCGTGATTCTGGTGAACTGGTTGCCGGGGCACGCTCGCATCACCGTCGCGGTGGTCGGAGCCCTGGCGACGCTGCAGGCCGCAGTCGAGTCGACGACCCTCGAGATTCGCCCGGTCGTGATGTTCGCAGTCGCCTCGGCTCTGATCGCGGTGGCCCACAGCACCCGCTCGACTCTCGCATACTCGATCGGCAGCGGATTCGGCGTGATCGGTACGTTGATGTTCGTCTCGGTCAGCCCGCCGCAGGCGCTGCTCGACTCCGATCTAGCCGTCGGCAGTGTCGGTATCTCTCTCGGTGGAATCCTGCTCGCTGCAACGGCACTCGCCTTCGTCTACGTACTGGCCGAACTGAAACTGGTCGACGACGGACTGCAGACCCTCGGCATCGTCTCCGGCGTCTTCGCGCTGTACGGCCTGACGACGGCAACGGTGACCCTCGGCATCGGAATCGGCGGCGAAACAACAGGATTCACCGCAGGCCACACCGCGGCAACCATCGAGTGGATGATCGCAGCCTTCGCGCTACTGGCCTTCGGGTTGCGCAGCGTCACCCACGCTCATCTGGCGCTGCTGGCCGGACTGTCTCTGACCGCCGCAGCCATCGCGAAACTGTTCTTGTTCGACCTCGTCGCTCTGGACGGACTCTTCCGGGTCATCGCCTTCATCGCCGTGGGACTACTGCTCCTGATCGCCGGTACCCGATACGCCAAGGTGTTCGCGGACCGAGAAAGTGCAGCGGCTTCCCGCTGATCCCCCTGCTGCGTCAATGGACCACTGCATACGTCTCGACGGTGCAGTGGTTCATTCACGCGTCCGACCTGGGCCGGCCGCACCGCGTGAATGGACCGTTGCATACGTCTTGACGGTGCAGTGGTTCATTGACGCGTCCGACCTGGGCCGGCCGCACCGCGTGAATGGACCGTTGCATACGTCTCGACGGTGCAGTGGTTCATTGACGCGGCGTGGGGGAGGGGGGAGTTCTCGGGAGTTGTTTCGCCCCAATCACATCGGGGTCAGCGTGAACGGTTGCGCTCGCGCGCGAGCAGTTCGCTGACGCTGAGAACGTGTCCGTTCTCCCCGCCGCGATGACGACCGCTGTCGCCGCCCTCGGTGGTCGGTGCGGCCCGGCGGCCCGACGGCTTCTCGGACGGTGTCTCGCTCGACGCGGACCCGTTGCGTTCGGTGCCGTTCGGCTCGGTGCCGTTGCGTTCGGACTCGACGCCGCTGTGGCCGTTGCGCTCGGAACCGTTCTGCGGCGACCTGTTCTCGTCGTCACCGCTGTGGTTCGAGCCGTTCGCAGTCGAACCGTTGTGGTTCGTACCGTTGTGGTTCGAACCGTTCGCGGTCGAACCGTTGCGCGGTGTGCTCGGGGGCGGTGATGCGCTGGGTGCTCGCAGGTCGGCGAGCCAGCTCTCGATGGAACGCGAATCCGGTTCCTCCGCGCGAGGTGCGCGAGCAGCACGGGTTCGGCTCGGCGGCTCGACGGTCGGACGCGGTGCGCTCGGTGCACGAGGCGGCTCCGCCGACGGGGGAGCAGCCACCGGGTTGACCGGCGGTGCGGGCCGGACGATCTCTGCTGCCTGGGTCGGCTCCGGCTCGACGTTCGGGCGCGGTGCCACCGGCCGGCTCGGGGCGGGCCGAGCAGCCGGTCGGTCCTGCGGAGCAGCCTGGGCCCGGGGAGGAGTCTGGGCCTGGGGAGGCGTCGGAGTCGGTCGTGCAGCCGGTGCCGGAGGTGTGGTGGGCGCCGCGCGGGTCGGTTCCGGTGGGGTTGCCGGACGCCCCGTCACACTGCGTCGGGATTCTTCTTTCGCGGCGTGGGTGGCCCGAATGGGACCCCCACCCTGCGGTGCGACCACTGGAATGGGTTCGGTGAGGGGCTCGTTGCGGCGCGGTGCCGGACGCATCGGCGGCGCGACGGTACTCGACGGTGCACCGCCTGCGAGCGCGAGCTCGGGCACATCTCCCATGGGGAGAAGCTCGTCCTCGAGGATGGTCTCGCCCAGTCCGAGTTTCTGCTGGATTCGCTTCATCCATTGCGGAGCCCACCAGCAGTCGTCGCCGAGCAGCTTCATCGTGGCCGGCACGAGGAACATGCGGATGAGGGTGGCGTCGATGATGAGGGCGGCGATCATGCCGTAGGCGATGTACTTCATCATCACCAGGTCTGAGAACGCGAACGCTCCGGTGACGACGATGAGGATCAGGGCCGCGGCGGTGATGATGCGTCCGGTATGCGAGGTCCCGATGCGGATGGCTTCGCTTGTGCTGGCACCCTTTTCGCGTGCTTCGACCATGCGAGAGAGCAGGAACACCTCGTAGTCCGTGGACAAGCCGAACACAATCGAGATGATCAGCACCAGCACCGGAGCCATGATCGGACCAGGGGTGAAATTCATCAGCCCCGCCCCGTTGCCGTCGATGAATATCCACGTCAATATGCCCATGGTGGCACCGAGCCCGAGGACGGTCATGAGCACCGCCTTGATCGGCAGCACCAACGATCCGAACGTCAGGAACATCAACAACGTCACGATGAACACCACGAGCACGGCCATCAACGGCAGCTTGTCGATGAGTGCACTGATGGAGTCCTGCTCGATGGCAGGGGTTCCGCCGACGAGAACCGACGCTCCCTCGGGCACGTCGATACTGCGCAGGAAGTCGATGGCGGGCTTGGAGTCGTTGCGATCGACCAGTCCGGCCTTGAAGACGATGATGCCGTCCTTGCTGGCCCCGTTGGGCGTGAACTGCTCGATCAATCCCGGCGCATTGTTGGCCTGGTTGGTGATCGCTGCGAGGTTGGGCCCCTGTGCATTGCTGATCACCAGCTTGATGGGCTCTGTGCGCTGGCCGGGGAAGAGCGAATCGAACTCGGCCTGCGCCTCGCGGGTGACGTTGTTCGGAGGCAGATAGGTCTCGTTGATACCGCCGAACTTGATGTTGCCGACGGGCAGCGTCAGCAGCACCAGGCCGAGCACGATGGGCACGGTGACCTTGACGGGGTTGCGCATCACCCAGCGGGTGAGCCGGCCCCACATGCCGTTCTCGATCTCCTCGCTCGACTTGGTCTTGCGCATGAACTTCAGACCGAGCGCGTCGACGCGAGGGCCGAGAATGGCGAGCATCGCGGGCAGGATCGTGATGGCCGTCAGGGCTGCGAGCGCGACGGTGGCGATGGAGCCGTAGGCGACCGATTTGAGGAAGCCCTGCGGGAACAGCAACAGACCACCGAGGGACGCGACGATCATCGTCGCGGAGAACACCACGGTGCGACCGGCCGTCATGACGGTCCGGCGCACGGCCTGTGGCGTCGAGTATCCGTCGCCGAGTTCTTCTCGGAATCTCGAGACGATGAACAATCCGTAGTCGATCGCCAAGCCGAGTCCGACGAGCGAGACCACGGGCGCGACGAACGAGTTGACCTCGGTGAAGTTGGTGAACACCTTCACGATGCCGTTGGCTCCGACGACCGTCAGGCCACCGATGATCAGCGGAAGAGCGGCGGCGACGACGCCACCGAAGATGAAGAACAGCAGCACCGCCACAGCAGGTATGGCCAGAATTTCCATGCGTTGGATGTCGCCGGCCATCGTCGACTGCAATGCCCCCGCGACGGCCTGCAGACCGGTCACCTGCACGTTCACGCCGTCGATGTAGAAGACGTCCTTGACGGCCTGGAAGTTGTTGGTCAGTTCGGTGTCGTTGGCACCGGCGATGGCGATGCTGGCGATGGCGTGCTGTTTGTCGGTGGTGCCGAGTGCAGCGAGGTTGGGCGCGCCCGTCCCGGGAAAGTACGTGCCGTTGATCTTCTCTATCTGGTCCGGATGGTCGGCAACCAGGGAGTTCAAATTATTGGTGATCGCCGACTGGAACGCCGGATCGTCGATGGTCGAGCCCTCGGGAGCGGTGTAGAGGACGATGACGTCGCCCTGCTTGTCGCGACCGAACGTGGTGTCTGCCAGACGGGCAGCCTGAGCCGACTCCGACGTCGGATCGTCCCAACCGCTCTGACTGAGATGGCTGTTGAGATCGAGACCGTAGGCGGCGAAGCCCAGCAGTCCGGCCACCATGACACCGATAACGGTGTACCGCAGCCGGTAGACGATGTCTCCCCATCTGGCGAACACTTAAGAAACTCCTTGGCGCCCGACGAGCAGGGCGGACAGCGGTCGGAAGGGCTGCAGCCACGCGCCCTCGTCGGGGAGCGAATCGAGACTCACCCGAGGCAGTGGCTCACGGAAGACGCCCGGGATGTCCTCGAGATCGAGGAATTCCAGGATGTCCGACGTGACAGCCCAGCTTGCGTGCTCCCGGAATCCCAGTACCTGTACGGGCACTCCGGTTGCTGCGATGGCCTCCAGCGGCCCCTTGAACGCTTGACCGTCGGCGGACGCGACCATGACACCGGCAAGGCCGCCGTCACGGTTGCGGAAGTCGATGTGGTCGAGCATGTCTGCGTCGACGTCACTGTCTTCGTCGACCTTGGGCTTGGCGAACACCGCGAATCCCACGTTACGCAATGCTTCGACCCAGGGTCGGACCACATCTGCGCTGCCGGGGGCGATGTTGGTGAACACCGTGGCCTCGGGTTCGAGCGTCGCGGTGCCCGAGGTGGAGAGTTCGGCGGTGCGGCTGAGCAGCCATCGGCCCAGGGCATCGAAGCGCGGACGGTAGGCGGCGGTGGGTCGGCCACCCAGAATTGCGCCCAGTCCCATGTCCAGGTTCGGGGCATCCCAGACCAGCAGGACGCGTTTGCTGTGGCGCGTTTCACCGATGGCGCCGAGTTCTGAGGGGTCGACCACGGTGTCGGGCATGTCCGTACTGACGCTCATGCTGTCTTCTTTCCCCAGATCAATTCCGTCACCGAGCTACCGACCAGCTGTGCCTTGCCCTCGAACTTGGTCACCGGTCGCTCGTGTGTCATGGGCGATTCCCAATCGAGAACGGTCAGACCGGGCTCGGCGTTCCCGGCCTCGGCAATCCACTCAGCGTATTCGGCATGATCGGTTGCCACGTGCAGAACGCCACCGGGCTTCAACCGATCCGCGATCATCGCGAAAGTCGGCCCCTGCAGCAGCCGACGCTTGTGGTGCCGAACCTTGGGCCACGGGTCCGGGAAGAAGACACGGACGCCGGTCAGCGACTCCGAGGACAGCATGTTCTCGAGCACGTCCATCGCGTCACCGCGCAGCAATCGAACGTTCTCGATGCCTTCTCGTTCGATCTGCTGCAGTGTCTGCGCCAGGCCGGGGCGGTAGACCTCGACGGCCATGAGGTTGACGTGCGGCTCGGCCGAGGCCATCGCCGTGGTGGCCGTGCCGGTACCCGAGCCGATCTCGAGAATCGCCGGGCCGCTGCGCCCGAACCAGGCGTCGATGTCGATCTGCTCGTCGGCGACGTCGCGACCGATGCGCGGCCACAGGCTGTCCCATGTGGTCTGCTGCGCCTCGGTCAGCGCTCCGCGCCGAGAGCGGAAACTCGTCACGCGTGGGTAGAGCCGCGAGCCCCGTTCCTGGGTCTGCACGGCGTTCTCCTCGGTGTCGACAGAGGTGTCCTGGGGCTCGTTCACCGGTCCATTGTCGCGCATCGGCGGGGCGTGTGACAGGTGGGTCTCGAGTTGAAGTTGAGACTTGCCGTCCCACCGCTGATCAGCGGTAGGACGCACCCGACTAATTACAACGATGCAATTCGTTTCGATAGGCTCGCGAGCCCCAGCATGTGCCAGAATCGGTGCCGCAGCAGGGGGCTGTGCGTCGCGTCCTGAAAGTGGCGGCGGGATCGTTCTGGGGGGAATCGATCATGGATGTCGCCGAGGCCGGTCTGGGCCTGTTGCGTGACCGGGTCGCGTCGACCGACGCACGCGAGGCCGTCGAAAACGCCGTCCAGGATCGCCTGCGGCCGCTGATCGCACGGGTGACCGGCCGCGCCGGCGTCGGGAAATCCGCTGTTCTCGCCGTTCTCGAGTCGGTGCCGCTCGACGCCGACGGCCTCGATGTCCGATGGCGCGAGGGCAGAACGGACAGCAGCGACGGCGAAGTGCTCGTCCACGTGATCGCGGGAGCGGTGTCGCCGGTCGACACCGCATTGCTGAGTTCGAGGCCGAGGAATGTTCTGGACGGGACCGTCGTCGTGCTGACGAAGGCGGACACACTCGACGATCCCGCAGCAGACGCAGCAGCGGCCTCGCAGCAGCTGGGGCGGACGGTGTTGCCGGTGATGGGAGCGACCGCGGCGGGATTGCGGGGAGCCGGCGCGCCTCTGGACATGGCCGACGTGCGAGCCGTTGCGGCAGCGGATCTGTCCCCGGCCGATCTGATGACCGTCGATCGGTTTCGCGCCGTCGACATCGACGTATCGACGCGTCGCAGAGAAGCTCTGATCGAATGCATCGAACTGCGTGGTCTCGCCCTGCTGGTCGACGTACTGCGGCAGCGACCCGCCGTGTCCGACGGCGATGCGGTGCGCATGCTGGCCGACGCCACCGGTGCCGACGCCCTGATCGCCGCGGTCTGCACGGCCGTGTCGGCGGCCGCAGCGGCTCGGGACGCCGAGCTGCATCGCACAGTGCAACAGATCTCCGCCGGCCACCGGCGGGTTCGTGACGCCGTCGAGTCGTACCTGGCCTCCGACGAAGCGGTGGCTGCCGAGATGCGCTACGCGGCTCTACGTCTGGGGGTGCCGATCGAGACCGGTTCGGAGCAGGTCGCGTTGGAGCAGGCGGTGCTGTGGAAGAGGCGGGCGGCCGCTGCCGGTGACCCCGACGTGCGCCGCGCGGCACTCGCGCTGTGTCGAGGGCACGTGCGAATGCTGCGCCGATGACCCCGCTGTCGGAGGACATGAAAAGCGTTCTGCGACGCTGGAATTCCGGTGCCCTGGACGAGATCGAGCGCGCCAGGGTCAGTCGACCTGCCGGGGTTCACCTCACCGGTACTGCTGGGTCGGGCAAGTCCGAACTGCGCCGTGAGCTGTCCCGGCTCGTCGGTTCCACCATCGAATTCACGGACTCGGTGGCAGATGCGGCGGTCGTGATGATCGTCGTCGACGCGTCGGCTCCGGTGGGTCGCGTCGAGGTCGAGCAGTGGCGAGCAGCCCTCGAATCCACACCGGTCGTGTTCGTGGTGAACAAGATCGACGTGCATCGGCATTGGCGTGAGGTGGTTTCTGCCGACGCCGACGTAGTAGCCGAGTGCGTCCCACGGGCGGTGGGGTGCACGTTCCACCCGGTCTCAGTGCGGTTGGCGCGGATCGGCCGGGAAAGCGGTGACGCGGCGATGTCCGCTGAGTCGGGTCTCGGAGCAGTGGCGGACCGGCTCGGCGCGTTGCTGCTGCAGACCGCGGCTCTCGGAACCGAGCGTAAATATGCTGCGGCAGTGCAGGACTGCGCATCCGGAGCCAGAGCCTCGATCGTGGCGAGAGCGCGCGCGGTGACCGGGGGCAGTGATACGGCCGAACTCCGTGCGCGGCGAGCCGAGCTCGTCAGCGAACGGGACAAGCTCGGTGGTGATCGACGGGCGCTGCTGCACAATCGAATTCAACGAGTGCGCGTGGAGTCCGTCCATACCGCCGCCGAAGACTTTCGAGCTCTGACCGCCGAGGTCAAGCGCACGATCGACGGAGCCGGGCGTGCCGAACTCACTCACCTTCCAGCGCACGTCGCCGAGTCCGCGCGCGGCGCTCGGAATCGAGCCGACGCGGCGCTCACGGCCCGATTGCGGGCGGTGGAGACCGAGCTCGGGCTCACGCCGCTGCAGGCGGAGTCGGTCGCGGACGCCCCGCTCGATATCGGGGAGCCGTCCCGGCGTCGGGGCGTCGAGGATGTCGTCATGATCGTGGTCGGCGCGTCGGCGGGGGTGGGACTCGGGCGGCTGGTGGTGTCGCCGATGGCGCTGGTGCCGGCCTGGGCGGTTGCCAACACCGTGATCACCCTCGTTCTCGGTGGTGCGCTCGCCTGGTGGATCACGCGCTCGAGGTCGTTGGTGGCCGACCGCGCCCACCTGCGCGGCTGGACGCAGGAAACCGTGGCTCGGGTGAAATCGTCGGTGGAGCAGCGATTGCTCTCGCGGATTCTCGACGCCGAGTCGATGCTCGCGGCCGCTGTCGCGAGTGCGGACCGGGACGCAGTGGCCCGCATCGATGTCGCACTCGCCGAGGTGGACACCGAGCTGCGTCGGCTCGCCGACCACCGATCGGCGCTGCTGTCTGCCTGCGATCGCGATCTGTCTGCGCTGGAGCGGGGCCTCGAGCGATTCCGCGGATCCGTTCCTTTCTCTTCCGAGCACGTGGAACCGTTCGACGAGCCGGTGCGTCGGAGTCAGTAGGTGCAGTGTCGGGTTCGAAGTGAGGGGCGTCGATGATCGCGGTGGATGGCTTCGCAGCAGGGGATTTCCTCACCGAGGAGGTCGAGCCCCACGATGTCGACGATCCGGGCGCGCCCACGGTCTCGACGGACCTGTTCGATCTCGACGGCGACGGCCACTACGAGACCACCGTGCGGCATACCGACGCCGGGATGACGGTGGCGACGGACGTCGACGGAGACGGTGTGACAGACAAGTTCACCGCCTTCGGACGTGACGGGCAATACCGAACGTGGGAGATTTTTCGAGAAGCGAACGGTATCGGCCGGGGTGAAATGACCGAATCGGGCGAGCTGTAGCTCGTGTGCACGGGCCTGGCATCGTTGCTGGTAGAGGCCTTCTTGCACGGAACTTTCCCTATCTGAATCGGTCTTGTGACCAATCGGACAACACCCTGTTTCTGGATTCACGTCGCTCGGCGTTAACCTGATGAACAGGACATCCGGCGCTCGGTCCTCGGCTTGCTGTACGCGGTAACATGGTGTACTGCAGCTCGAACGGCCGAGCAGCGCCCCGCCGAGAGGGGAAAACCGAGATTCATTCGCGCGTAGTCGCCCACAGCGATCGTGCGGATTCTTCCCGGTTCCGGCTAACCCCAGGAGAGTTAGATGACCTCAGCGACCATTCCCGGTTTGAGCGGCACCGACAATGTGCCGACTCGACACAAAGAACTGCTTGCCTGGGTTGCTCAGGTAGCCGAACTGACCGAACCGGACTCCGTGGTGTTCGCTGACGGATCCGACGCCGAATGGGAGCGCCTGACCGGCAAGCTGGTCGAGGCAGGCACCTTCACTCGTCTCAACGACGAGAAGAAGCCCAACTCGTTCCTCGGCAACTCCGATCCGTCGGACGTCGCGCGCGTGGAGTCGCGCACGTACATCTGTTCCAAGGAAGAGATCGACGCCGGTCCAACCAACAATTGGATGGACCCGGCCGAGATGCGGTCGCTCATGACCGAGCTCTACCGCGGCTGCATGCGCGGACGCACCATGTACGTCGTCCCGTTCTGCATGGGCCCACTCGGCGCAGCCGACCCGAAGCTGGGCGTCGAGCTCACCGATTCGGAGTACGTCGTGGTGTCGATGCGCGTGATGACCCGTATGGGCAAGGCCGCGCTCGACAAGATCGGCGACGACGGATTCTTCGTCAAGGCACTGCACTCGCTCGGCGCTCCGCTCGCCGAGGGCCAGGCCGATGTGCCGTGGCCGTGCAACGACACCAAGTACATCACTCAGTTCCCCGAGGATCGCGAGATCTGGAGCTACGGATCCGGTTACGGCGGCAACGCTCTGCTGGGCAAGAAGTGCTACTCGCTGCGTATCGCGTCGGCGATGGCCCGCGACGAGGGCTGGCTCGCCGAGCACATGCTGATCCTCAAGCTGATCTCCCCGGAGGACAAGGCGTACTACATCGCCGCGGCGTTCCCGTCCGCGTGCGGCAAGACCAACCTCGCAATGATTCAGCCGACCATCCCGGGCTGGCGTGCCGAGACCATCGGTGACGACATCGCATGGATGCGCTTCGGCGAGGACGGCCGTCTCTACGCCGTCAACCCCGAGTTCGGCTTCTTCGGCGTCGCACCCGGCACCAACTGGGACTCGAACCCGAATGCGATGAAGACCATCGACCAGGGCAACTCGGTGTTCACCAACGTCGGCATGACCGACGACGGCGACGTGTGGTGGGAGGGCCTCGAAGGCAAGCCCGATCACCTGATCGACTGGAAGGGCAACGACTGGACCCCCGAGTCCGGAACCGATGCCGCGCACCCGAACTCGCGCTACTGCGTGCCGATGGCCCAGTGCCCGTCGATGGCTCCCGAGTGGGACGACCCGCAGGGCGTGCCGATCTCGGCAATCCTGTTCGGTGGACGTCGCAAGACCACCGTTCCGCTGGTGACCGAGGCCCGCGACTGGCAGCACGGCGTGTTCATGGGAGCCACCGTCGGCTCCGAGCAGACCGCTGCTGCCGAGGGCACCGTCGGAACTGTCCGACGCGACCCGATGGCGATGTTGCCGTTCCTCGGCTACAACGTGGGCGACTACTTCCAGCACTGGATCGACCTGGGCAAGAACGCCGACGAGTCGAAGCTGCCGAAGGTGTTCTACGTCAACTGGTTCCGCCGCGGCGACGACAAGCGCTTCCTGTGGCCCGGATTCGGTGAGAACTCGCGCGTGCTCAAGTGGATCGTCGAGCGCATCGAGCACAAGGCCGCAGGCGTCGAGACACCGATCGGTGTGGTCCCCACCGCCGAGGCACTCGACATCGACGGGTTGGACACCACCGTCGAGGATGTGGCCGAGGCACTCGCGGTGAACTCCGACGAGTGGAAGGCCGAAATCCCGTTGATCCAGGAGTGGTTCGACTTCGTGGGCGAGAAGCTGCCCACCGGAATTCAGGACGAATTCGACGCCCTCAAGCAGCGCCTGGGCGCGTAGTATTCACAACACAGAACGGGGCTCACCGAGGGGTGGGCCCCGTTCTGGCTGTGTGGGTATGCCCCGGTCAGGCCGTGAGCGCAGCTGCCCCCGCCAGCGTTCCGAGTCCACCCAATGCCGCCGGAACCACCTGCAGGCCGTCGAGAAATTTCAGACGGGCATGTAGCGCGATCGACTCCTGAATCGGATTCCACAGCGGCGGGCCGGCCTGGGCGAAGCCACCACCGATCACCACCATGCGTACGTCCACCAGGGCTACGGCTGACGCGATCGCCTGACCCAGAGCCACTCCGGCGCGCTGCAACGAGGTGATGGCGACCGGCTCCCCGGCGGCCGCATCGGCGGCCAGTTCGGTCCCGGTGCTTCCGGTCCACCCCAGCTCGCGCGCCCACCGCACCGCCGATGGTCCACTCGACACGGTTTCCACGCATCCGATTCCGCCGCACGCGCAGGGCGTCGTAGAACCGGGAACGACGATGTGTCCGATGTGCCCGGCGTTGCCGCTGGCACCGGCGACGATCTGCCCGCCCAGCACCAACCCGCCGCCGATGCCGGTCGACACCACCAGACTCAGCACGTCCGGAACTCCTACGGCGGCACCGAAGCGGTGCTCACCGAGTGCCGCTGCGCTGCCGTCCATCGCGAGGCGGATGTCGGCTTCGGGGAAGAGTTCGGCGAGGTGATCGCGCAGACCGAAGCCGTTCTTCCATTCGTCGATGTTGATCGGTGCAACCGACCCGGTTTCGAGATCCACCGGACCGGAGCAGGCGACGCCGATCCGGGTGACAGCGGCGGGTTCGGCCGTGTTCCGAAGCAGCTCGGCACAGGCGTTCCAGACATCGGACTCGGGAGTCGGCACCGTGACCGGATTCTCCGGCCGCCCGTCGTCGCCGACGAGTGCCGCCGTCATCTTGGTGCCGCCGATGTCGAGTGCGAGTGCCGTCATCGTTCCAGGTTATGGGTTGGGTTTCAGAACGAGGACGAGGTTGCTGCCGAGGAATTCTCGTAGTACTGGAACGCGCATCATCCACCATGCCCAGCGGGGATGGTAGCGCGGGAATGCAGCCAGCAGCGTGGCGTTGGGAGTGCTTCGTGCCCAACGCAATCCGTCTGCGGCGCTGATGTCGAACAGTGATTCGCCGAATCGATTCTTCGGTTCGTGACCGGTGGTACGGGCGTAGCGGCGGGCCGCGTACTCGCCGCCGAGGTAATGCCAGGGCCGGGTTTCGTGGCCGCCGAAAGGACCGAACCAGATGGTGTACGAGAGGACCGTCAACCCGCCGGGCTTGGTGACCCGCAGCATCTCCTCGGCCATGGTCCACGGTTCGCGGACGTGCTCGGCGACGTTCGAGGAGAAACAGATGTCGACACTGTTGTCGCGGAACGGCAGTGCCATCCCGGAGCCGCGCACCGAACCGGGTATCTGCAGTCCCGCCGCATGCATCTCGGACGCGTCGGGCTCGACGGGCAGGTAGCGTGCGCAGCCGGCCCCGAAGACCTCGGCGAAGTATCCGGGTCCGCCGCCGACGTCCAACACGGTTGCCGCGGACATGTCGGTGCCGGTCAGGCCCCGGTACAGATCGCCGATCAGCTCCACGGAATCGCGGGCCAGTGCGCCGTAGAAGATGTCGGGAGCGCTCTGCTCATGTCCGAAGTCCTTCAGCAGACTCACCGAGCGACGCAGTGTCGCGCGAGAGGCGAACAAACGTGTCACGGCGGAAGTCACGAAGACGAACCCTAGCGGTTAGTGTGGCAACGGTAATCGACGGCGGTCGTGAAACGAACATGCGGAAATTGGGTGAAGCGGGCTGTGCGCGAGGTTCTGTTGCTGTGCTGGCGCGATACCGGGCACCCGCAGGGCGGCGGCAGCGAGCGATACCTCGAGCAGGTGGGCGCAGGTCTGGCTCGACGCGGCGTCCGCGTCACGCTGAGGACGGCGTCGTATCCCGGAGCACCCGCCGAGGAGATCGTCGACGGCATCCGCATCAGTCGCGGTGGTGGACGCCTGTCGGTGTATCCCCGCGCGCTGGCCGCCATCGCGGCCGGAAGGCTCGGTTTCGGCCCGCTCAAGGGCATCGCACCCGACGCGGTGATCGACACCCAGAACGGCATTCCCTTCTTCTCCCGTGCTGCTTTCGGCGTTCCGGTGACGTTGCTGGTGCACCACTGCCATCGGGAGCAGTGGCCGGTTGCGGGGCCGATGATGGCCAAGCTCGGCTGGTGGCTCGAATCGACGGTGTCTCCGCGAGTCCACCGCCGCAATCAGTACCTGACGGTGTCGTTGCCGTCCGCGGACGAGTTGGTCGCACTGGGCGTCGACCGCGAGCGCATCGCCGTGGTGCGCAACGGAGCCGACGAGATTCCCAGGTCTGTGCCCGAGGGTGACGAGAGCACCCGCACCGCGCACCCGTCGCTGACCGTGCTGTCCCGGTTGGTTCCGCACAAGCAGATCGAGGACGCGCTCGACGCCGTTGCTGCGCTGCGCGGACGGATCCCCGATATCCACCTCGACGTCATCGGCGGAGGCTGGTGGGAGCAGAACCTCCGCGATTACGTGAGCGAACTGGGCATCGAGCAGTACGTCACCTTCCACGGGCACGTGGACGAGGACCGCAAGCACGCGCTGCTCGGTCGCTCATGGGTGCACGTGATGCCTTCGCGTAAAGAAGGCTGGGGCCTCGCGGTCGTCGAGGCAGCGCAGCACGGCGTACCGACCGTCGGCTACCGAAGTTCCAAGGGCCTCACCGATTCCATCATCGACGGCGTCACCGGTGTGCTGGTGGGCGACTTTTCGGATGGTGAAGAGGACCGAGACGTCTCCGGTCTGACCGCTGCCGTCTCGGAGCTGCTGCAGGACGCCGAAGCCCGAACTCGCCTGGGCGAGAAGGCGCGAGTGCGCGCGGGGGAGTTCTCCTGGGAGCAGTGCGCCGACGGTGTGTACTCGGTGCTCGCCGCCACGACGCGTGGCACGTGGTCGTCAGGTCTGGTGGGTGCGCAGCACTCGGATTCGGCTCAGCAGTCCTATCGCTAGTCCGCCGAGAAGTAGCAGTGCCCATGCGAGGTGGGCAACGACGACGGCTGCCACTGGCCTGCTCTCGGTGAGCACGGGATCGGGCACTCGATAGAGCGTGAGCTGGTCGTCGGAGTACGCGATGTCCAGTGAATTCAGCGTTTGCGCGGATTCGCCGAGTTCGCCGGGGGTGGTGTTCTCCACCAGTACCCAGCCGACACCCAGCTCTGCGACGACGTCCACGGGTTCGCCTGCGAGCAGCGCATTCTGGACCTCCGTCGCGCGCACTCCCTCACCGCGTACCGTGCCGCCCGCGACGATGAGCTCGCCGGTCTGCAACACATCCAGTGGCAGCATGCGCGGCGCGGGATCGAGGACGGGAGCACTGCCGCTGTAGGGAAAGAGGCGAAACATCCCGGCCGGTAGCACCGCGACATCGCCGTCGCCGCTCTGCACTTCGGCTGCGACCGCCTGCCAGGACTCCGGGTACACCACGGGCCGCATCGAGTTCCCGACGCCCCAGCCCAGGTCGGGTAGTGCGATCAGCAGGGCCGCTATTGCCACGGCACTGCCGAATCGGGTGCGTTGGACCGCGCTCAGCGCGGCTGGCTGCACCCGATTCGGTCGACGACGGGGAGAAAACGCGGCCGCCGCCGCCAGCGCATAGATCGGCATCGCCAGCGCGACCCACTTCTGTGAGTCCCTGAGCAGACCGGCACCGGGCACCGTCTCGCCCAGCGCGCGGGCCATCGCCAACCCTGGTCCCGTCGCTGCCAGCGCAGGCGCTGCGATGGCAAGCAACGCGACGACAGCGAGTCCCAGGATCACCGGATTTCTTCGACGCCTGATCAGCGGGCGCACCCCGAACGCGACCACGGTCAGCAGCAGCGCCGTGCCCACGAACGCGAAAGCCCCTGTGCGAGAGGCGGGTACCGCATCGGAATTCCAGATTCCGCCCAGACCGGCGAGGCTGCCGAGGGTGCCCAAGCCCGGCTCGGCCCGCGCCGCGAACGCCGCCCAACCCGCCGGATCCGCCTGCTCGACGCCACTCCCTGACACCGCCGTCGCCACCAGCCACGGTGCCGACGCCACCGCCGCCAGTCCGAGGGCGCCGACCACGCGCAGGCCGCGTCGGGCACCCCCGGGGAGGGCGAGGACGACCAGCGCAATGGTCGCGGCGAGCAACGCGCCGGTGGGGGTGAGCCCGGCGGCGGCGAGACAGACCGCGAGTGCCCACCAGGAACGGCCCTCTCTGACCGCGAGTGCAGCGACCACCGTCCACGGCAGAGTGGCGTATCCGACGAGCAGACTCCAGTGTCCCTGCAGCAGTCGCTCGGCGACGTACGGGTTCCACACGGCCACCGTCGACGCCACGAGCAGCGCGGGCAGTGGGGCTGTCGGCAGTACCGTTCGTGCCATGACCGCCGCACCCCACCCGGTCAGCCACAGGGCGAGCAGCAGAATGGTCTTGACCACGAGTCCGCCGTCGAACACCGTCGACAGCGCGGCGATCGCGGCGTCCTGCGGGACGGCCCGCGCGGCCGCGTCGGCGATTCCCCAGGCGGAGTCGGTGAAGTAGGAACGGGGAGTGCTGACGGCGTCGCGCAGCAGGAGGTAGCCGGGGTCGAGCAGCGGGCCGACAATCACCACGGCGAGCAGCAGGCTGTAGAGCGGCGGTGTCCACCTCGACCTCGACCACGCCATGATCGGCACCCTATACCGTGGGCTCATGTCTTTCCGCGCCTCGTCCGAGGCAGACCACACGGCGGGTGCGTCGGTCGCCGGGATGGGGATGGTGACGGCCGGTTCGATGTTCGCGAACGTTGCGGCGTACCTGCTGCAGGTGCTCGCGAGCCGGATGCTCGGCGTCGAGGGCTACGGAGAATTCGCGAGTCTGCTTGCTGCGCAATTGGTTCTCGCGGTTCCGGCGTTGGCGTTGCAGTCCGTCGTTGCGCGTGAAGTGGTGCGCGGGCGCAGTTCTCGCGAATT
This sequence comes from Rhodococcus sp. IEGM 1341, assembly GCF_030056895.1. Lineage (NCBI taxonomy): Bacteria > Bacillati > Actinomycetota > Actinomycetes > Mycobacteriales > Nocardiaceae > Rhodococcus > Rhodococcus sp. IEGM 1341. The sequence goes on from NZ_JASHKV010000002.1 coordinate 335,724, forward strand.
GCGAACGGTGGGGTACCGGTGTGCGGCGGTGGTGGGGGTGCTTGCTCTGGCACTGGCACCCGCACTGTCCGCGGCCATGGACGTCTCGATGACGGCGACCGTGTCGGCGGTCATCGCTGCGCCGGTATTGGTGCTGCTGGCTGCCGAGCAGGGTTTGCTGCAGGGGCGTGGGCGATTCGGAGCCCTGAGTATCGTGCTGGCCGCAGCAGGATTCGGCAAGGTGGCACCGGCGGTGCTGGTGTTGGTGCTCGGCGGTGGTCCCGGTTCGGTTCTGCTGGCCACGGCCGCGGGTATCGGTGTGGTGGCACTCGGTGCGCGATGGACGGCCGGGGTACCGGTGAACTCGGTGTCGGAAACCAAGGTCACCGTTCTGGCCGTGCTGCAGGCGTCGCAGGTGCAGTTGGTGTTGATCGCGATGTCCGCGTTGGATCTGGTGCTGGCGCGCACGCTGCTCAGCTCCAACGAAGCCGGGCTGTACGCCGTCGGGGCCGTTGCGTCCAAGGCGGCGTTCTGGCTGCCGCAGGCTGTCGGCGTGGTGCTGTATCCGCGGATGGCGAACCCGCTGCATTCTGCGTCCGCGGTGCGATCGGCGTTGGCCGTCGTCGCGGGGCTCGGTACCGTTCTGGTGATCGGTGGTGCGCTGGCGTCTCCGCTGTTGCCGTTGGTGGTGGGCGATACGTATTCCGGTGTGCAGGAATATGTCTGGCTGTTCGTGCTGCAGGGCGCGTGCCTGGCCGTGCTGCAGAGCGCGTTGCTGTGGGCCATCGCGGGCGAGCACACCCACCTCGCTCTCGTCGCCTGGTTCGCCCTCGGTGTCGAGGTGTTGCTGTTGCTGTTCGTGGCGTCGACACTCGCGCAGTTCGTCGTCGTCGCGGCAGTGACTGCCGCGGTGACCATGGTGGTGGTCTGTGGTTTGGCGCTGTGGGGAAACCGCATGGATCGCCCGTCGACCTGAAAACCTGATCGCAGATCCTGCTTCAGCACCAAAGACATTCGGCCACAACGAGGTCAACCGCACACCACCGGACAACGGACCGTCGACTACGAGACCCGGCCAACACGACCGCACCGATTCGGGGAGCATCGCTGGTTTGGGTCCCGTCTCCAGATAGACCAGTGGCGTGGTTGCGTGCCCCCCCACAGGCACTCAACCACGCCACTGCTCATCTGCGTCGTTCCGCAGGCTCCACTCCTGCGCGTAGCGCACTTACTCCTTGTTGAGGTTCGTCCTCGGAATCTCTTCCGTGCGATCCGTCGTCCAGTCGCGGTTGCTCGCGGGTGCGGGTGCAGTTCCGCCGCCGGGGGTCGGTCGCGGAGTGTTGTCCGTTCGGGCCGGCTGACGATGTCCGCCGTTTCCGCCGCCGCGCAGGAGCAGGAACACTCCGGCGATCAGCGAGATGACACCGAGAATTCCGGCGATGATCGGGACGGTGCGGCCGAAGAGCGAGAGTTGATCCTGGCCGTCCTTGGCCTGCTGGATCTGGTATTCGACGGTGTTCTCGTCGAACGTGATCGGTGCGTTGAGGACGTCGACCTCGGCGTTGCCCGCTTCACGTCCGTAGTACTGGTGAATCTGCTCCTCGCCCTTGACGACGACGCCGGTCTCGGGCTCGACCCACAGGGTGCGGGTGTTCTCGTACCAGCGGGTCATCGTCACCGGCGCGGCTCCACCCTCGACACCCCAGGTGTCGGCGGGCAGGGTGACCTTGTTGGTCGGCAGGTTCACCACGGTCGACAGGTCGACCGGGCCGACGGTCTGCTGGTACTGGTACACCGGCGTGCCGTTGATCTCGGTTGCCTCGACGAAATCGATGTCCTTGGTCGCACGCGCGTTGACGTCGAAGTACGGGTAGCTCTTCTGCTCCGAGTTGAACGGGAACTTGTACTGCAGACCGGTGTGGGCCACCTCTTCGGCGGGCGCGTTGCCGGCCACCTGGATGGTGCCGATCGGGTTCTCGACGGGCATGGACGTCTTGCGGTCGATGGTGACGCGGTCGACGCTTGCGGTCAGCAGTCCGGTGTCGGCCTGCTTGTCGCTGCGACGCAGAGTCTGGCCCGCTTGCAGCGTCATGATGTCGGCGTCGGAGGGGTCCTCGACGGTGACGAATCGCTGCGAGACGAGGGGAACGTTCTGGTCGACGACTGCGCGGCCGGCGGCGAGGGAGGTCGCATCGAGCACGCTGCCCTCACCGGTGGAGACAGTGGTCACCTCGAGATCCAGCGGCGTCTTCTCGAGTGCCGAAATGGTGTATGTGGGAATGAGAATGGCGGCGACCACCAGAAACGCGCCCAAGCCGATGAGTACGAGGGCAAGTATCCGGCTCGGCCCTGAGCGCTCCGCCATGCTGAATCTCCTTAGTTGACCGCTTCATGGAAGACACCGCGAGCGGGAAACACGTTCACCCCGACCCGATGCCCGATTTATTACGACACGTCGCAGGTGACAGTAACAGTCGACAGTGGCACCGGTCTCGTCTGCGCCGGTTCGACACGGCACACTTGAGGCCACCATGAGCACACAGACCCGTTCGGCAAGCGTTGTCCCGCTTCGTGGGTTCGTACCGTCACTCGAGGGAATGCGTGCCGTCGCGTGTATCGGCATCGTTGTCACCCACGTGGCCTTTCAGACCGGTGGCGCGACCTCCCCGATCTTGGGTCATGTGTGGGGACGGTTCGACCTGACTGTGGCGATCTTCTTCTCGCTGTCGGGATTCCTGCTGTGGCGTCCGCACGCTGCGGCAGCTCGCGGTCATGGGACTGCCCAGCCGATCGGCCGCTATTTCCGTTCGCGGTTCGCGAGGATTCTGCCCGGTTACTGGGTCGGCGTGGTGCTGATCCTGCTGTTTCTTCCCGATGCCGGCGGTGACTACCGCGTGTGGCTGGCGAACCTGTCGTTCACTCAGGTGTTCGTGCCGCTGACCCTGACCCAGGGCTTGACGCAGATGTGGTCGCTGTCGGTCGAGATCGCTTTCTATCTTCTGCTGCCGGTGTTCGCCTGGTTGATGGTGCGTATGCGCGGTGCGGCCGCCGCCCGCCGTATCCCGGTCATTCTGGGCGCTGCGGTGCTGACACTGTCGTGGGCGTTCGTTCCGGTGTCGACCCCCGACGGCATTCACCATGACAACTGGCTCCCCGGCTATTTCCCGTGGTTCGCGGCGGGGATGCTGCTCGCCGAGATCTCGGTGGGGCCGACGACCTGGGTGCATCGGTTGGCTCGTCGCCGACGTGTCATGGCGTCCATCGCGGTTGCCGCGTTCGCCTTGTCGGCAACTCCTCTGGCGGGTCCGCAGGGTTTGGTGCGTCCGGCGGCCTGGCAGTTCGAGATCAAGATCCTGCTCGGCGCGATACTGGCCTTCGCGATGCTCGCCCCGCTGATTCTCGCCGAGGACGGGAGCCGGCATCGCTTCCTCGAGCATCCGGTGATGCTGACGCTGGGCCGCTGGTCGTACGGACTGTTCATCTGGCATCTGGCTGTGCTTGCCGTCGTGTTCCCGGTGTTCGGCATTGTCCCGTTCTCCGGTGGGATGTGGTTCGTGTTGCCGGTGACTCTCGCACTGTCGATTCCGGTGGCAGCGGCGAGCTACGCCCTGGTGGAAGATCCTGCTCGACGACGCTTCGGCCCCCGCAAGAAAGCGGTCAGGGCTTCCGTATCGCCGTGATCGCCAACGCGACGATTCCGATCAGGGACGCCAGCTGCACCCAGTAGGAACCGCCGACGTAGCCGTCGGGAGATCGCCATGGTCCGAGCGAGAGCAGCGCTGGTGCCAGCAGCGTGAGTCCGCCTGCAGTGCAGGCCAATACACGTGAGGACGCCGTGCGACCGTAACGGCGGTCCAGGAACACCGCGACGATGCCGATCACGGCCACGGTGACCACACCGGCGATTCCGGCCAACACGATCGTTGCTCCCAGCAGCGCCACGACTGCGACCGGAACGCTCTGCCACGGCCGCGGCGACGGACCGACATCACGCGCTCCTCGTGGCCGACGCAGCGCTGCGAACAGCAACGGGATCAGTAGGAGAAGCCCACCGAAGATGCCGAGTCGGTACCAGCGGTCGGTGGCGAAATCCAGCGAGACCGTGCCCGACGCCCCCGCCGGAACGATCCAGGCCTGCTGCCACCCGTCGACCACTACCGGGGACAGCTCGAGGCCACCGGGAGCTGTTGCGCGCCAACCACTGTTGTTGCTTTCCGGAATCACCAGCAAGCGATCCTCCGTCGCGGAGGTGAGCGTCACCTCGCGGTGATCGGCGCTCCAGGCGGTGGTCCGCGCGGCCTGCGGTGCCGAACTCGTCGGCCAATCGGCGGGAATGGGCATGGTGCGCAACCGAATACCGTCGACGAAGAACGATGCTCCCGGCTGCACCACCACGTCCTGGCGTCCTTCGGGCAGTGATACCGGGTTGACGAAGTTCTCGTTCAAAGGGGTGTCGGCGTCGCACACCGACGCCTTCAGCGGCTCGCCGGAGCGGAACTGGTCCGCGGTGGCCGTCACCGACGTGCGCACCGTTTGCCCGGCGATGGAGACGATGGGGCCGTCGAAGCAGTCGACGGTGATCCGGCGATCGCCGTCGTACGGTGCGCCGATCGGTTCACCACCGGACAGCGGTGTCACTTCGGCGAAGCCGGGAGGCTGAGACTGGATGAAGCCCAACGAGTTTCGGTCCAGGACGCCGTCCCAGTCGACGATCGACAGCACGATCCTGTCGGTCGCGAAGGGTGCCAGCTCGAGGGTCGTCGAGCCGTCGGTGTCGACGTCGCGCACCATCGGGCCGTTGCCGAGGTTGACCGCGACCCGGGTGGGGTGTGCCGGAAGTTCGCCGAGGCTGGGGGTGAGTTCGAGCCCGTCCACCAGTGTGGGAGCAGGCAATTGGATGGTCAGGGTGGGGTTGGTTCCGGCTCGATCGGTGATCGACTTCTCCGGCGCGGTCCAGGACGTGCGCGGATCACCGTCGGTGGCGGCGAACGCCGAACCGTGCAGATCGGCGACGTCCGACGCGCCGCTGGCCAACGGCCGCCCCGGCTGCGCCAGCAGCGCTTCGAGTTCGGGGGACTGACGCGTGCGCACCGTCAGGTCCGGAATGACGGCGGTGCCCATCGGCACGTCGATCGTGCGCGAGAAGCGGCCCAGTTCCTCGGGTGACTTGGACAGTCCACTGCTGCAACGGATTCGATCCTCGGTGTCGAGGCACCCGGAACGGCCGGGGAATTCCTGGCCCAGTTCCCAGGCGTCGACGCTCGCCCCGGCGGGAGTCGCGGGCAGTACCGCGCGGTGCACGATCGGTACCTGCGTCGGGTTGTCCCGGTCGGAGTAGTCGTCCACCGACACCTCGCTGATGCCGAACTGGCTGCCACGGGTTCCGTCGACCGTCGACTTCGCGGTGATGCGCAGCCACGGGGTCTCACCGCCAGGCAGTGACACCGTCATCGGCTCACCCGGCTCGTCGACGCGCGCCGCGGTCGAGCCGTTCGGGGTGGTGATCTCCACCCACTTCACCGGGTCGCCGATCGTCCCAGGGCTGGTACGCATGCGCAGCAGCCCGCCGCGCACCGGAGTATCGAAGTCCAGCTGAAGCCATTGCCCCACAGCACGTTCGATACCGTTGCTGATCCAGCTGGTGGCCAGATCGCCGTCCACCGCCGCTGCGACACCGCTGCCCGGGGCGCTGCCGCCGATCTGCGTTGCGTCCGACGCCGAGCTCGACGCCGTCAGGGTCGCGCCCTCCCACTCGGCGTCCACGGTCTCGGCCCCGTACACCGGGTAATCGGATACCTCGTTGAGCGAACGGCGCGGCTCGTCGGCGGCCCGTAGGGCAGAACTGTGATTGTCGACCTGACCGAAGTCCGTCTCGCGGTTCATCGGGGTGTCGGTCACCGTCACCGAGTTCACGGCGATGCCCGCCGCCGCTGCATCCGAGGCCAGCAGGGTGGGGCCCGACGGCACAGGATTGCGAATCCCGTTTTCCCGCAGTTCGTTCGAGCGCAGGATGGACTCCGGACCACCCTGGACCACCGGGACGCGATCGAGATCGACGGTGTAGGGACCGGACGCGGGAATGCCTGCCGAATCACCTACCGCGTAGATCTCCACAGCCGGATACGGCGGTCGAAGATCACCGTCGAGCACGACGCCGTCGACCTGACCCGGAGCCACGTCCTCACCGAACTCGGCCACCTTCTCGAGTCCCGGCGAACCGTCGAGCACCTGGTGCACCGATGCGGGACGGGTGGATCGGGAGTCCTCGGGATCGAGGTCGTTGCGCACGACGACGTAGCTGATGCCCTGTCCCAGAAGGGTATCGGCCAACCCGGCCGACGGCCGACCGTCGGCGAACAGTCGTTGCACGGAGTCCAGTGCGCGGATGGCACCGGGCGGGGTGAGCGGTACCGCGTCGCGGACGGCCCAGGGCGTGGTGGCCAACGCCTGCAGTGGTTCGTCTCGGGTCAATCCCCAGGTCTGCAGCGCGAACGGTGCGCCGGGCACTATCAAGGCCCGCTGCGCGTCGGAACCGTCCGGGCTGGATCCCGAGGCATTCTCGGTGAGCCAGTCCGCCGCGTCGTGCCAGTACTGCGGAACGGCCTCGTACGCTCCTCGGGGCGCGAGCTTGCCCGTCCATGCCAACGAGGTGGACAGCGTCAGGGCCACGAGGATCAACGCGGTCACTGCCATCATCGGATTTTTCTCGGGATGCGCGACGGCCGATCGCCACTGCGTCCGCGGCGCGGAACCCGGCAGCGGAACTCGGGCCAACAGGTGAGCCAGGCCCAGCACCAACGGAATTCGAATGACCGGCTCGAGCTTGTGGATGTTGCGCAGCGGTGCGCCCGCCGAATCGAGGAACACCCGGACGGCACCCGCGAACGGACCGTCCAGCTCGCCGACGAACCCGGCACCGAGGCCGACCAGACCGACGAACAACATGATCGTCAATCGGCCGCGGGCGGGCATCGAGCGCATCGCCAGGCCCGCGATTCCAGCAGCCGCGATCAGACCCGTCGCGATGACGGCCGCCGGCTGAGTCACCAGAACGGCACCGGCCACTCGCTCGGGAGAGACGAACGGCGTCCAACTGCCGGTGCCGCGCAGCACTTCCGTCAGTGACGTCCACTGTGTGGTGGTGCCGGAGGATTCGATGTAATCGAGAAACGGTGGAGAGACCTTGCCCAGCAACAGCAGTGGAACGATCCACCACAGCGTCGCGAGTACGAGAAAGCCCGACCACCACGCACCGAAGACGACCCAACGCTTGTTCGGCCGATGCGACAACATCCAGATCACGGCCACCAGAACGGCGGCGGCGGTGGCGACGGCATTGACTGCGCCCATCAACGCGACCGCGACCGCCGACTGCGCGGCCGCTCGTCTCACCGTGTGCTTCCCGGAGTCGGAGTCGAGATACCGCACCATCGGGATCAGCACCCACGGTGCCAGCATCATCGGCATCGTCTCCGAGGAGATCGACGCGAGGGTGGTGATCACTCGTGGAGAGAGAACGAAGGCAGTCGCCGCGATCAGACGGGAACTGCGGCTGCCGATACCGAGGGCTTCGGCGAGTCGGACGATTCCCCAGAAGCCGGCGATGAGCATCAGCGCCCACCAGATGCGCTGAGTGATCCACGGCGGGATCGACAGCAGGTCGCCGCCGGCGAAGAACGCACCGTGCGGAAAGAAGTAGCCGTAGGCCTGGTTCTGCACCTGGCCGAGCGGAGCTGCGCTGTTCCACTGATGGGAGGCGCGTTCGAGAAATCCGAGAGGGTTCTGAGCCAGGTCGAATTTGGTGTCGGCGACGGTGAAGCCGGGGACCTGAAGAAAAGTGAGGATGAACGCCAGAATCGAGACGCCGAAAAGCCATTTACGGCCGAGCGGCTCGGCCGAGATCATCGATTCACGAAAGCGACCAGCGTCAGCGGCTGCCGTACTCAACCTGGTTCAGCAAGGACGAGTCGGCGTTTCCGGAGCGATCGATATCCGGACGAGAGTTGTCGGCTGCAGCGGCAGTGACTCCGAAGACGACGCCCGCACCCAGTACGGCTCCGACGACGGCGGCAATGACACCCGGGACAGCAAACTTCATCTCGGTTCTCCAGTCAGTCGGCTCAGGAAGGAAGCGGGCGAGGTGGACCCTCGCGCGGGCATCACGGTATCACTCGTACCTGCAGGACAGGCCGGTGGACGCGTTACTTGCCGGGGGGAACGATAAGGACGGGTCGATGGCTGTGTCGCAGCACGTGCTCGGCCACCGAACTCTGGAGCAGCGCACGAAGACCAGTGGTGCCCCTCGTGCCGGTGACGATGATGTCGACGTTCATCTCGTCGGCCTTCTCCACGATCGCGCTCCAGATGGCGGTGGTGCATTCGGTGCACTGGCCCTCCACCTTCAGGCCCGCGGCCTCGGCCAGCGCGACGCCTTCGCTGTTGGTCACCTTCGCGTCGGTGAGCGCAACGTCCTCGGCCTCGTCGTCGGGCACCCATTCGGGCTGCATGACGCCGGAGAGGCCGGACATTCGCGCGGCCTGACGCACCATCGGCTCCCACGCGGTGACGACGATCGCGCGTGAGGTGGTGAGAAAGCGTCCGGCATAGTCGATGGCGCGTTTGGCATTGTCGGAGCCGTCGTAGGCAATGAGTATGAGGTCTGCGGTCATGGTTCGAGGTCCTCCTCATGTCGCGTTCGTCCAGATTACCCCCACCCCTCCCCGGATCAATGTGGGTTTCAGTCGGTCGGAGTGCAACAAAGCCACATTGATCCGGACCCGGGGCGCGCAAGGAACACCCCCCGTCTCGGCTACCGTCGTATTCCATGCGACTTCGGTTTTCGGTTCGGTCCGCTGCGGTGATGACGGTCGGTGTCGGCTTGTTGGTCTCGTGTTCGAGTGAGTCCACGCAGGTCGCGTCGACGCAGACGGCACCACCTGCCTCGACGACGACGGCAGCCGAGACGACGGTCCCGCAACCGCTGCCACCCGTCGACGAGTGCGTGACGTTCGTCGACGGCCTCACCGAGCGTCAGCGACTGGCGCAGTTGCTCACCGTCGGAGTCACCGGAACTGCCGATGCGGTGCAGATCATGTCCACCGAGCAGGTCGGTGGCCTGTTCGTCGGGAGTTGGACCGACGAGTCGATGCTCGGAAATCGGGAGGTACCGCAGGTGCTCGACGCCTCCGCGGTGGCTCCGATGATCACGATCGACGAGGAGGGTGGGCGGGTCTCGCGAGTGGCGGATCTGTTGGGAGAGGCGCCGTCGGCGCGAGTGTTGGCCCAGACGATGACGGTGGACGAGGCCTATCAGGCGGCGTTGACGCGCGGCCAGGGGTTGAAGGATCTCGGTGTCACCGTCGACTTCGCTCCGGTGGTCGACGTGAGCGCTCAGCCCGATGATTCCGTCATCGGCGATCGGTCGTTCTCCGACGATCCGCAGGTCGTCATCGAGTACGCGGGTGCGTACGCGCGAGGTCTGGAAGACGCGGGCGTCAAGCCCGTCATCAAGCATTTTCCCGGGCACGGTTCGGGATCGGGCGACTCGCACACCGGTGCGGTGACGACGCCGTCGCTCGACGAGTTGAAGGCCAAGGATCTGTTGCCGTTCGCGGCGTTGAACAACACCGGCGTCGGCGTCATGGTCGGGCATCTCGATGTGCCGGGACTGACCGAGCCGGGTGTGCCGGCGAGTATCAGCCCGGCGACGATGGAGTTGTTGCGCGACGGCGTCGGATACGGTGCCGCACCGTTCGACGGCCCGATCTTCACCGACGACCTCAGCGGCATGGCGGCGATCACGGCAAGGCTCGGGATCGTCGACGCGGTCGAGGCGGCGTTGGTTGCGGGAGCCGATGTGGCGCTGTGGCTCACCACCGATCAGGTGCCTGCGGTGTTGGACAATCTCGAAGACGCGGTGGCGACGGGCCGCCTCGACGCGGCTCAGTTGGACGAGGCTGCGGCGACGGTTGCTCGGTTCAAGGGGGCGTGCGGGGCCTGATTGTGCGGTACTGGACCTTACTGTGGAGTAACGTCTAGTACTTCGTACGTATTGGAGGGTCCATGGCTGGCGGCACCAAGAGATTGCCCCGCGCCGTCCGCGAGCAGCAGATGCTCGACGCGGCGGTGGATGTGTTCTCCGACAACGGCTTTCACGAGACGTCGATGGATTCGATCGCCAAGAAGGCGGCCATCTCCAAGCCGATGCTCTATCTGTACTACGGGTCGAAGGACGAGTTGTTCGCGGCGTGTATTCATCGCGAGGGCGTCAAATTCGTCGAGGCCCTGACTCCTGCTGCGGACCCGACGCTGACGCCGCGCGAGCAGTTGCGCAAAGCGCTGATCGGCTTCCTGGGATTCGTCGGCGAGAACCGGAAATCGTGGATGGTGCTCTACCGTCAGGCGATCGGCCAGCAGGCGTTCGCCTCGCAGGTGCAGAGCAGTCGGGATCGGCTGATCGAGCTGACGGCCGGCTTGCTCGCCATGAGCACGAGAGATCCGGAGCAGTCGCAGAATTTCGGGCTGATGGCCGTCGCCCTGGTCGGGGCAGGCGAGGCCGTGGCCGACCGAGTGGCGGGCGGCGAAATCGAGGTCGACGCCGCAGCGGACCTATTGGAGAACCTGGCCTGGCGCGGCCTGGCGGGAAAGAAAACCGCCGCAACCTAGACCTGCCCGGGTCGTTCCGCAGGCTCCACTCCTGCCCCCGCCGAACTCGAAGTTATGGACGAAAATCCGGGGAAATCCGTCCATAACTTCGAGTTCGAGCAGTCAGCGCAGGGTTCCCGTCAGATGCGGGTAGCCCTTCTTCGGGTTCTTCAGCGACAGGTCCCAACCGGTGCCGACGGCATCGGCGTAGGCGTTGATCGTCGCGGGCAGGACGATCGGCTTGCCGAAGCGGATGCTGTAGTTCACAGCTTCCGGGATTCGACCCTCGACCGTCTGCAGGACGGCTGCCGCGCTCCACATTCCGTGCGCGATGGTCTTCGGGAACCCGAATGCCTTTGCGCCGAGCGAGGATACGTGAATCGGGTTGCGGTCTCCGGAGATGGCCGCGTACCGGCTGATGATCCGCTGATCGACGCGCAGGGTGCGGGTCGGGGGCGGTGGAACCTCGTCGGCGGGCGGTGCCTCACGGGGTCCACCGGACAGCGACGTCTTCTGCAGGCTCAGGAAGCTCGAGGTCTGCTTCCAGACCAGTTCCCGTCCAACTTTGACCTCGCTGATCAGGTCCACCAACAGACCCTTGCGATGTTCGCGCAGATTCTCCGCGTGCACTCGGATGTCCAGCGGTTCCGATGCGGAGATGCCACGGAACTGCTCGATCACGTTCTCGGCGTGTACCGAACCGATCGCGGCGAAGGGAAAGCCCTTGGACACCATCAACTTCATCACCGTCGGGAAGACGAGGGTGAAGGGGTAGGTCACCGGGAGCTGATCGCCGAATCGCAGACCCGTCGCCCGGCAGTACCCGGCGAGGTTGTCGGGGTCCACCCGCAGGCCCTTGAGTTCGTACACTGTGTTCGGCACCGACGACGACCGGGATCCGAGGAACGGCAGCGCGCCGAGCGCAGCCGAAGTGTAGATGTCGGAGGTCTTCGGCTGCGCGGTGAGCGTGACGGTGCTCATGCGCCGAGCAGGCTCTGGCCGCACACGCGCACGACCTGGCCGGTGACGGCGTTCGATGCGGGAGACGCGAAGTAGGAGACCAACTCCGCGACGTCCACGGTCTCGCCGCCCTGCAGCAGCGAGCTCATGCGGCGTCCGGCCTCACGGGTGGCGAACGGGATTGCCGCGGTCATCGCGGTCTCGATGAAGCCGGGGGCGACGGCGTTGATGGTGATGTTCTTCTTCGCCAGCACCGGTGCGGATGCGTGCACCAGACCGATGACGCCTGCCTTGGAGGTGCCGTAGTTGGTCTGGCCGCGGTTGCCCGCGATGCCTGCGATGGAGGAGACGTCGACGACGCGGCCGCCCTCCTTGAGTGCGCCGGATGCGACCAGCTCGTCGGTGATGCGCTGCGGGGCAGCAAGGTTGACGCCGATGACCGAGTTCCAGCGGGCGTCGTCCATGTTGGCGAGGGTCTTGTCGCGAGTGATGCCTGCGTTGTGCACGATGATGTCGGCTCCGCCGTGGCGCTCGAGCAGGTGCTTCGAGAGGACCTCTCCGGCGTCGGGGGCGGTGACGTCGAGTGCAAGCGATGTGCCGCCGACCTTGTTGGCCGTCTGCGACAGTGCTTCTCCGGCAGCGGGAATGTCGGCTGCGATGACGGTGGCTCCGTCGCGGGCGAGGACCTCGGCGATGGTGGCACCGATGCCGCGGGCCGCTCCGGTGACGACGGCTACCTTGCCTGCGAGCGGCTTGTCCCACGAAGCCGGTGCCTGCGAGTCGGCGTCTCCGACGGTGATGACCTGGCCGTCGACGAAAGCGGACTTGGCCGAGAGCAGGAAGCGGAGGGTGGATTCGAGGCCGGACAGGCCGGTCGACGCCTTGGGGGAGATGTAGACGAGCTGCGCCGTGGCGCCGCGCTTGACCTCTTTGCCGACGCTGCGCGTGAAGCCTTCGAGGGCGCGCTGAGCGATGTGCTCGTCGACGCTCGAGGTCTCCTCCGGCGTCGTGCCGATGACGACGACGCGAGCGGACGGTGCCAGGTTGCGGATGACCGGCTGGAAGAACTTGAAGAGCTGCTCGAGCTCGGCGACATTGCCGATGCCGGTGGCGTCGAACACCAGTCCGCCGTGCTTGTCGTCGTGCGGCTGCGACTGCGGGTAGTCCGAGAGCAGCTCACGCAGCGGCTCGACGAGGCGGCCACTGCCACCGATCAGGACCGGTCCGGCCAGCGGCGGCTCGCCTGCCTTGTAGCGGCGCAGCTTCTCGGGCTGCGGCAGGCCTGCCTGCTTGGCGATGAAGGCTCCCGGCGCGGACGCGAGGAACGTTGAGTAGAGATCTGGGGCTCCCTTGGAGGCTGCCACTGTCGTACCTTTCATTCAGCGCTGCTCGCTCGAGGAGCGAGGCGCACGACCGGGTGTCGACAACCAACTTACTCGCCAGTAAGATGAAACTCCACCAGGGCCTTTTTCGACGATGTTTGGAGACGTCAGTGACAAGCAAGCAGCTACGACCGGTCGCAATCGTCGGTGGCAACCGCATTCCTTTCGCGCGCTCGGACAAGAAGTACGCGCTGGCGTCCAACCAGGACATGCTCACCGCGACCATCGACGGGCTGGTCTCGCGATTCGGTCTGCAGGGCGAGCGCCTCGGTCTCGTCGCCGCCGGTGCGGTTCTCAAGCATTCACGCGATTTCAACCTCACTCGCGAGGTCGTCCTCGGTAGCGCGCTGAGCCCGTACACCCCGGCCTTCGACATCCAGCAGGCCTGCGGCACCGGCCTTCAGTCGATCATCGCCGTCGGCGACGCCATCGCGTCGGGCCGCATCGATGCCGGTATCGGCGGCGGTGTCGACACCACCTCCGACGCTCCGATCGGCGTCAACGACGAACTGCGCGAGTTCCTGCTCTCCCTGAACCGGGCCAAGAGCACCACCGACCGCATCAAGCTTCTCGGCAACGTCCGTCCCGGCATGCTCGGCATCGAGATCCCGCGCAACGGCGAGCCACGTACCGGCCTGTCGATGGGTGACCACGCCGCCATCACCGCCAAGGAATTCGGCGTCCGCCGCGAGGACCAGGACGAACTGGCCGCAGCGAGCCACAAGAACATGGCGGCCGCCTACGACCGCGGCTTCTTCGACGATCTGGTGACGCCGTTCCTCGGCCTGACCCGAGACGACAACCTGCGTCCGGGATCGACCGTGGAGAAGCTCGCGACGCTCAAGCCGGTCTTCGGAACCAAGCTGGGCGACGCCACCATGACGGCCGGAAACTCCACGCCGTTGACCGACGGTGCGTCGGCTGCTCTGCTGTCGAGTGATGAGTGGGCCGCCGAGCGCAACCTGCCGGTGCTCGCGCATCTGGTCGATTCCGAAACCGCTGCAGTCGATTACGTCCACGGCAACGGATCGTTCAAGGACGGCCTGCTGATGGCTCCGACCTACGCGATTCCGCGCTTGCTCGCGCGCAACGGCCTGACGCTGCAGGATTTCGACTACTACGAGATCCACGAGGCGTTCGCTTCGGTGGTGCTCGCAACACTGCAGGCATTCGAGAGCGACGAGTACTGCAAGGAGCGGCTCGGTCTCGACAGTGCGCTCGGTTCCATCGATCGCAGCAAGCTCAACGTGAACGGCTCTTCGCTCGCCGCGGGTCACCCGTTCGCCGCGACCGGCGGACGCATCGTGGCCTCGCTGGCGAAGATGTTGGCCGAGAAGGGCTCGGGCCGTGGCCTGATCTCGATCTGCGCGGCCGGTGGCCAGGGCGTCACGGCGATCATCGAGCGCTGATCACTGCAGCTTCGGCTGCTCACGAATCGGGGGACACAGGGTCGGCGGATCCGGTAATCGAGGGGTTTTCGGATCTGCCGACCACGACATGAAAAAGGGGCACGCATACGCGTGCCCCTTTCTCGTGTGATCAGCCGGGTATGCCGCTTTCCGGCGGGGTCGATTCTTCGCCGGTGTATTCCTCCACAGCCGAATCGCCGATGTCCGTCTGCAGTACCGGAGTCAGGTACTCGGGCACTCCGCCGCGGATCTGGAAGACACTGGCACCGGAGATACCGAGGTGACTGTCTTCCGAGTACCGGAACGGAGCCAGCTGCGGTCCCTCGAAGTCCATTCCGCCGTCCTGGATGGCTGCGACGATGCCCTCGCGGGTGGGATTCTCGCCTGCCGCCTCGAGCGCCTGCACGAAGGCATAGGCCTGGCTCAGACCATAGATGCGGTAGTTGGTCAGCGGGTCGCCGGTCCCGTTCTCCGCCCACACCTTCTGCCACAGTTGGGTCCACGGATTCTCCGGAGAGTCGACGCCCGGGATGTACTCCAGCGAGATCATCCCTTCGAGCGACTGAGCGCCGTCGGTGACCGCACCCTGCGAGAAGCGGCCGAGCAGTGAGCCGACGAGGTCGACGTCGGAACCGATCGAGCTGTAGAACCACTCGGGGTCGTAGTTGAGCCGCATGGCGGTCAGCTGGCTCAGCGCGGTGTACGAGGGCACGTTGAAGCCGAGGATCAGATCGGCTCCGGCACCTTGCAGGGCCGCGATCTGAGGTGCGACATCGGTGTTGCCCGAGGTGTAGCGCACCACCTCGACGATCTGGTCGTCGAGATACTGGCGTACCGCTTCCTCACTGTCGCGGCCGAGGTCGTCGTCCTGGAGGAACAGTCCGACCTTGGCGTCGGGCCGGTTCTTGGTCACCCAGTCGCCGATGATCTTGCCCTCGACCTGGTAGTCGGGCTGCCAGCCGAAGGTGTTGGGGTACTTCTCTGGATCGTTGCCCCACATGATCGCGCCGGAGGAGACGAACAGGTCCGGCACACCCTCCTCGTTGAGGAAGTCGATGACAGCGCTGTGGGTCGCGGTGCCGAGTCCGCCGACGACGGCGAACACCTCGTCCTGCAGTACGAGTTCGTTGACGACCTGGGTGGTGGTGGTCGGATCGTACGAGTCGTCTCGAACCACGTACTCGATCTGCCTGCCGTTGATGCCGCCCGCGGCATTGACGTAATCGAAGTAGGCCTGTGCGCCCGTGGGGATTTCGCTGTAGCCGGGTGCCGCGACCCCGGTCAACGGAAAGTGGGCGCCGATCTTCACCGACGTGTCGGTGATGCCGACCGTCGACCCTTCCGAGGACTCCGTCGCCTCGTCTCGGCCACCTGCACCGCACGCCGCGGCCAACGAGACGACGGCGACGAACGCGGTCGTTCTGAACGCCACCGATCCGAACTTTTTCATTTCATTCCTTTTCTGGTTGTCCGTAACTTGCGATACGTGCCCACCAAACCCAGTGGGGCGCACAGGATGACGAGGACGGTGAAGATTCCGGTCACCAGTGGTGCGAGTTCGGCCGATTGCAGACTGCTCAGACCCAGATCGAGTCCGAGGTTGGTCACCACCGGCGGGATGTAGGTCAGCAGAACGGCCCCGATCAACGCGCCGGACAGTGTTCCCAGCCCACCGATGACGACGGCGGAGAGCAGGGTCAGCGAGAGGGTGAGGGTGAAGCCGCTCGGTGCCGCGATTCGTGCCGACATGGCCAGCACTGCACCGCCCGCGCCGGCACAGGCCGCACTGACCACGAATGCGAGGATGCGTGCGCGGCCCAGGTCGATACCGGACAACTCGGCGGCGACCTCGTCGTCTCGGACGGCCCGCCAGCGACGACCGATTCGGCTCGACGAGATGTTGGCCAAGAGGAAGAACACCAGCACGAGCAGTATCCAGCTGACGTACGCGACGAATTTCGTGCCGCTGAGCTCGTTTCCGGTGACGAAGAACATCATGTCGTCGATCAGCTCCGGCACTTTCGGTGCCGGGACGACGAGCCCTTGTTCGCCGCCGAGGTAGTCCGAGAAGTACAGGGCCAGGCCCGGGACGGCGACGGCGAGCGCCAGCGTCGCACCGGCCAGATACGGCCCATGCAGTCGGGCGGCGGCCACTCCGACCACGATGCCCACCACTGCCGAGATCACGGTGGCGGCAAGCAGGACGAGGGGTACCGACCATCCCGAATCGTTGGCACGCAGCATCAATGCCGCGGTGTACGCACCGACCGCCATGAACGCGCCGTGCCCCAGGGACAGCTGGCCGCTCAACCCGGTCAGCACCGTCAGTCCGCCTGCGGCGATCGCCAGGTAGGCGACGGAGGTGAGTTGGCTCTGACGGAAGGTGCTCAGAGATTCGAGGGCGAGCACGATGACGACGAGTCCGATGACAGCGCCCAGGAAGTGGCGTCGAACCGGTGTTGCGGTGAGGCGAGTGAGAGTTGCGTTCATGTCATACCCTCCTGGCCGCGGAGCCGGCGAAGAGCCCGCTCGGTCGCAGCAGAAGCACGACGATCAGGATCACCAATGCCGCGCTGGAGACCAGATCCTGACCGAGATAGCCGCTGACGAAACTGAGCCCGATGCCCATCAACAGTCCGCCGACCACTGCGCCTGCCGGGCTGTCCAGTCCGCCGAGAACTGCTGCGACGAAACCGAATACGACGATCGAGTCCATGTAGCCCGGATGCACCAGGGAGCCACCTGCGATGAGCAGACCCGCCAGCGAACCGACCACTGCGGCCAGAGCCCAACCGAGAGTGAGCATTCGGCTCACGCGGACTCCGAGGAGTTTCGCGACCTCCTGCTCGAAGGCGCTCGCGCGCATCTTCAGTCCCAGATCGGTGAACCGGAACAGCAAGATCAGCAGTCCCAGGACCACGAGAACGGCGATGATCTTGAAGATGTCGTAGCCGGTCAGCGCCACGTTCATGTCGCCGATCCGCTGCCCGGTGAGGCCGAACGGTGCGGGGAAGGAACGGAATTGGTTGCCGAAGATGATGGCGGCCACGGCGTGGATGATGATGAACAACCCGAGCGTGAGAATGACCGGGTTGATGTGCGACGAGCTGTCGACGAATCGGATGACGAGCCGCTCCGTCAAGGCTCCCAGCAGCAGGCCGCACAGCAGCGCGAC
The DNA here is from genome assembly GCF_030056895.1 of Rhodococcus sp. IEGM 1341. Lineage (NCBI taxonomy): Bacteria > Bacillati > Actinomycetota > Actinomycetes > Mycobacteriales > Nocardiaceae > Rhodococcus > Rhodococcus sp. IEGM 1341. Next base: position 353,273 of record NZ_JASHKV010000002.1, read on the forward strand.
TGCGAATCCGATCCAGTACGAGTAGCCGGCGTCGATGACGACCAGTGCGACGTAGGTGGTGATCATGGCCATCGGGGCCTGGGCGAAGTTGACGATGCGGGTCGATCGCCAGATGAGGACGAGGGCGAGCGCGAACGCGGCGTAGATCATGCCTGTCGTCACGCCGTTGATGAGGATGGTGAGCAGTTGTTGCACTGTGGCAGGCGTCCTTTCGGCTCTAGAACCCGAGGTAGGCGTGTCGGAGGGCGTCGTCCCCGGCCAAGGTGTCGGCGGGACCTTCCACCGCGACCTTGCCCAGATCCAGGACGACGGCGTGTTCGGCGATCGACAGCGCGCTGCGAGCGTTCTGTTCGACGAGAACGACGGTCATCGACTCGGAGTCGACGAGCCCGCGCAACGTCTCGAATATCTGTGCGGCGACTTTCGGTGCGAGTCCGAGAGAGGGCTCGTCGAGCAGAAGCACCGACGGTGTCGCCATCAGTGCTCGGCCGATCACCAGCATCTGCCGCTCTCCACCGGACAGGGTGTGTGCGGAGGACGTTCGACGACCGGTCAAGGGCGGAAACATGTCGTAGATGCGGTCGAGGGTGACGGCGTCGTGATTTCGGTTGCGTCCCATCGCGCCGAGTCGAAGATTCTCGTCGACGGTCAGCTCGGCTATCACGCCACGTCCCTCGGGAACGTGCGCAAGACCTTTGCGGGACATGCGATCCGGTGCCACGCCGACGATGTCGGCCCCGGCGAGTTCGATCCTCCCCGATACCGGTTTCAGCAATCCCGAGATGGTTCGCAGCAGAGTCGTCTTCCCTGCTCCGTTCGCGCCGAGTACGGCGGTGACAGCTCCGGCTGCGACGGTCATCGACACCGAGTCGAGGGCGGTGACCGGGCCGTAGCGAACGGTCAGATCCGTGATTTTCAGGTGTGCCGCGTCAGTCTTCATGTGCCACTTCGTTTCCGAGATATGCCGCCAGTACGGCAGGGTCCTCGCGGATCTGATCGGGCGTTCCCTGTGCGATGACCTTGCCGAAATCCAGCACGTAGATTCGGTCGCACACACTCATCACGAGATCCATGTGGTGTTCGACGAGCATCACCGATGTCGCGGGTCTTTCCGGTTCGGAATCGGTCGGTGCTGTGGCGAGCGATCGGATCTCGTCGCCCAGCTCGCTCATTTCGTCACTGGACAGACCCGAGGCGGGTTCGTCCAGCAGGAGCAATGTCGGTGCGCTCACCAGTGCGCGTGCGAGCGCAACGCGTTTGCGCACCGCGTACGGCAGGCTCGGTGGCAATCGGTGCGCATAGCCGTCGATGCGCAGGCGTTCGAGAGTGGCCATCGCGGTGGAACGGACCGCGGCGTCGTCGGAAGCACTCGACGGTAGGCCGAGGAGGCCGGCGAGGATCCCGGTGTGCGCTGTCCGGTCGGCACCGACCATGACGTTGTCCAGCACGGTCATCCGATCGAACAGTCCCAGTCCCTGGAGAGTTCGGCTCATGCCGAGCCGGGGAAGGTCATGCGGTCGTAGCCGGGTCAACGGTTCGCCGAGTCGTCCGAGTGTTCCCGATCGGGGACGAACGAGTCCGCACGCGACGTTGAACAGAGTCGTCTTGCCCGCACCGTTGGGCCCGATGACGCCGAGAACTTCGCCGGGTCGCACCTCGAGACTGACTCCGGACAGCGCGACGATGCCGCCGAAGGACACCTCGATGTCCGCCATGGTGAGGACCGGGTCCTTCGTTTGGAGAGAGTTCAAGTGATCCACCTCACAATCTGTTGCGTTCACTATGGTGCGTTTCGCACAACGGGCGATATGGGCGCTGCGCACAGAATGTTTGGGTCCCTGGGCACCAGTAACGGTCAAATCGACCTGTCATGTGGGCTCAGTGCGCAAAACTGTCCAGGTGGGTGCTCCCGATGGTCGACGCGCATCGGCGCGTTCGGCTGCCCGCGGAGCGGTGACGGACTCCGACCAGGAGAAAATTCGGAGTGCGTGGGCCGCGTTGACTCCCCGGGCCGACGCGATCGCAGACTCCATCACGCTGGCGCTGATCGAGCAGGAACCCGCCTACCTCGCCAGTTCCACTCCGGACATCGCCGGCGAGATCAGGCGCAGTACCCGCGAGCACATCAATCAGGGCCTTCGCACGTTGTCGGGGCTACGTACCGCGAACGACAACACCCGTGAGGTGTGGCGTCGTACCGGCAGGGAGCGTGCACGCCAGGGCATTCCGATGGAGTTGGTACTCAAGGCGTACACGCTCGGGAGTCGGACGCTGTGGGAGGAGTTGATGCTCGAGCGCGAGCAGCGTCGAACCAGAATCGACGAGCATCTGCTTCTGGTGGCCGGTCAACAGTTGTGGCGTGCGCTGGACAGTCAGTACGAGACTCTCGTCGAGGCATACCGCCAGGAAAGCGCTCGAATGCAGCAGCGGGACATCGCCAACGTTCTGGTGATACTCGACGGCCTTCGATCGGGGCGAGGTGGTGATCCGGCATTCGTCATGGAAGCTCGTGCCACTCTTGGCCTTTCGACATCGCAACAGATCGCGTGTGTGGTCGGACCACTGGACGATCAAGGGTCGCCGCCGCTCCCGGCGCCCGAGGACGCGTTGGATCAGATCGGTGCGGTCTCGCATTGGAACACCAGGGACGGCCACCAGTTCGCGCTCGTCGCACTCGGAACCGGATCGTGGAACTCCGTCGTCGACGCCCTCGCTGCCCGGGCCGTCGGGCCGGTGGGGGTCGCGCATTCTCCGGAGGGACTGTCGTCGTTCGCGGCGGCGTATCGCCTCGCGGCATTGACGGCCGAGACCATCACCGAAGACAGCGGCGTTGCCTTGGCTACGGACCGACTGCCCCGCGTGATCATGGCGGCCGACGACCAGTCGTCGGAGTTGCTGGTTCGCCACGCTCTCGGGAAGTTGTGGACGCACCCGGAGCCGCATCGAGGAACGCTGCTGGACACCCTGGCGCACATGCTCGCCTCGGACGGCTCGCCCACCAACGCCGCCAAGGCGCTCTACTGCCACCGAAACACCGTGATCTACCGGGTCCACCGGATCGAGGAGTTGACCGGGCACGATCTGACCGATCCGCGAGATCGGCTCTTGCTCACCCTCGCGCTGGTCAGGACGGGACATTGGGCCCGAGCCGTCGGGCAGGGGGACAGTTCGACGACCCGTGGATCATTCAACCGAATGAATTGACGAGACAATTTCGCAGTCGTTGTAACGAGGTGGCACAGCCTGCTGCATATATTCCAGTTGGCTCCGTGCTGCTGCCTGACCCCCGACCCGGCAGCAGCGCGGAGCCTTTGTCGTTCCTGCGCCGATGGTCTCCGAGTGAGCGTCACCGTTCGGTTTGCGTAAGCTCGTGCCGGGGGTACGCCGTGCAGAAGGGCGGAACAAACAACCAACGGTGGTCCTGGAAGGGTCGAACGTGAGCGAGGGCAACAGTAGGTCGGGTGACGCGCCCAACGGTGCCGAACCGAAACCCGACGTACCGCCGTACGACGCTCCCACCGAGGTCTTCGGTGCGATCGGCGACGAGGCGGCCGGTACCGAACATGCATCCGACGCCGAGCAGATCCCGGAAGCGGAGCCCGAGCAGGCATCCGAGGTGGAAGCCGACACCGCTGAGCCCGAGTCCGACGACGCGGAATCCGCTGTCGCAGACCAGGCCCTCGACGATGTCGAGACCACCGAAACCGCCGCCGCTGCTGAGGCTGGGGACGCGAGGCCCGAGGCGGTCCCGGCCCCTCCACAGCCGCCCGCAGCCGACGAATCGCCGACGATCGCGCAACCCGTTGTTCCCGCAGAGGCCGATGTTCCCGCAGAGGCCGATGTTCCTGCTGAGACCGTTGCTCCTGCTGAGACCGTTGTTTCTCCCCAGGCCGAGTCGCCGGTCCAACCACCGGTGATTCCGCCGGAGGACGGAGAGCCGCAGGCCGCCGACGGGTCCGGGTTCGTGCCGCCGTGGCGGAAGATCGCGATCGGGACCGGCGCGGTGGTCGCGGTTCTCACGCTGCTGTACGCGGCGGATTGGATCACCTCCAGCGACCGAGTACCTCGCGGTGTGACCGTCGCCGGGATCGAGGTCGGTGGCAAGAGCCACTCCGACGCCGAAGAACTCCTGCGCTCGGAGCTCGGTGCGCGCGCCGAGCAGCCCGTGTCGGTCGACGTCGGCGACCGACAGGTCGAGGTACTGCCTGCCGCTGCCGGTCTCGGTGTGGACTGGAACGCAACGCTCGACCGCGCCGGATCGCAACCGATCAACCCGATCACTCGACTGACATCGTTCTTCGGCAGCCGCGAGATCGGCGTCGTGTCGACCACGGACGAGCAAGCGCTCACCGCTGCGGTCGATGGCCTGCGGGTCGAAACCGACCGCGACCCCGTCGAAGGCGACGTCGTGTTCGACGGCAGCACACCGATTGCCGTCGCGCCGCTGGCCGGTCGGATACTCGACACCGACGGGACGCGTCGCAACCTGCAGACCGAATGGGCCTCTGGCGCAACGGAAGCGGTGTACGAGTCCACTCCCGTCACGGTGACCCAGGAAGCCGTCGACCAGGCGCTGGAGAACATCGCCGCACCTGCGGTGGAGGCACCGGTGATTGTCGCCGGTCGCGAGAACGTCGACGCGACGCTGCCTACCGATCGGGTGGGCGAGGTTCTCCGCTTCGATCCCGACGGCCAGGGCGGACTGACCCCGATCTACGACACCGACTTCGCCACAGGCATTCTCGCGCCGCAACTCGTGCGCACCGAGGTACCGCCGAGGGACGCGTCGTTCACCTTCTCCGGCGGTGCGCCGACCGTCGTCCCCGGAGAGATGGGCGAGCTGGTCGAGTGGCGCAAGACCCTCGAGCAGTTGCCTGCCCTGCTGTCCGCTGACGGACCCCGCACCACCGAGGCGATCTACGAGCCCGCCCCGCCCGCCCTCACCACCGAAGCCGCACAGAATCTCGGTGTGCGAGAAGTCATTGCCGAGTACACCACCGGCGGGTTCGAGTACGCGTCGGGCGTCAATATCGGGCTGACGGCGCAGATCGTGAACGGTGCGCTCGTGAAGCCGAAAGAAACGTTCTCTCTCAACGAGTACACCGGTCCGCGAGGTACCGCGCAGGGCTTCGTCGAGTCGGGGATCATCGACAACGGTCGACCCGATCGCGCCGTCGGCGGCGGCATCAGCCAGTTCGCGACGACGCTCTACAACGCGTCCTACTTCGCCGGTATGGAAGACACCGACCACACCGAGCACAGCTACTACATCAGCCGATACCCCGAGGCGCGCGAAGCGACGGTTTTCGAGGGTGCCATCGACCTGCAGTTCACCAACCCGAACGACACCGGTGTGGTCATCCAATCGTTCGCCGATTCGTCCAGCGTCACCGTCCGACTGTGGGGAACCAAGACGGTCGACGTCGAATCGATCACCGGTTCGCGAACCAACTTCACCTCACCCGACACGGTGACACTGCCCGCAGGAGCAGGCTGCGTCGCGTCCGGCGGAGGCCAAGGATTCACCGCCAGCGACACCAGGGTGATCAGTGATGCCGCGTCGGGCAGGGAAATTTCGCGGAACACCAGAACGGTGAAATACGACCCCATTCCCATCGTTCGATGCGTTCAGCCCGATCGCCCGGCACCCGCGGCGGACCCGGCTCCGGAACCGGACGAAGACGAATGATGCTGCAGCCGCGAGAGGGCCATTCGAATCACGTCGATTCGGACTGTGGCGTTGCCGCCCGATCGGGTGTTTGCTTGCAGTAGGTGTTCGCTCGTCAGAACTGTGCCCACGCGGGGTTGCATCACAAGATCGAAAGGGAGCTTCGTCCATGACGCTCACACGTACCGTCCTCGATCAGCAGACGCTTCGTGAGGCGTACGCGCAGTTCCCGAGCGGAGTCGTCGCGATCGCCGCGAAGATCGACGGCGTCCTGGTGGGCTTGGCGGCCAGCAGCTTCGTCTCGGTGTCCATCGACCCGCCCCTCGTCGCGGTGTGCATCCAGAACACGTCGACGACATGGCCGAAACTCGAATTGGCACCCAACATCGGCGTCAGCGTTCTCGGGGAGGCACACAACGACGCCGTTCGTACCCTGGCAGCCAAGACCGGTGACCGTTTCGCGGGCCTCGACCTCACCGTCACCGACGGGGGAGCAGCCTTCATCGTGGGGGCCACCGCATGGCTCGACACCACCATCGAGCAGCAAATCCCCGCGGGCGACCACGCAATAGTGTTGCTGCGCATACATTCCCTGGACGTCCAGAGTGAAGTGAACCCAATCGTGTTCCACGGCAGCAAATTCCGCAAACTGCAGCAGTAGCGGCTGTTCCCTGTTCGGCTCCTTCGGCTCCCCAGGTCCTTCGGCTCCCTAGGTCCTCTCGGTTCCCGAGTCTTCGCCTCCCCAGTCTTCGTCGGTTCCCTAGGTCGGCCGCCTCCCCAGTCTTCGTCGGTTCCCTAGGTCCCCCGCCTCCCCAGTCTTCGTCGGTTCCCTAGGTCCCCCGCCTCCCCAGTCTTCGCAAAAGCGCGCGCGTTTGCTGAATGCGCGCGAATTGGTGCCCTGATCATGGGCAATTCTGCGCGCACCTGACGAGTGCGCACGCATTTGTGAGGTCCGGCGTTGGTTTCGGCCTTCGACGCTTCGTCGGGTCGGCCCGCGTGACGATGCGCCGTCGGCCTGTTCCCTGTTTCCCGTGTTCCTGTGTTCCCTGTTCCCGTTCGCCTGCTTCGGTTCCCCAGTCTTCGCAAAAGCGCGCGCGTTTGCTGAATGCGCGCGAATTGGTGGCCTGATCGGGGGCAATTCTGCGCGCACCTGACGAACGCGCGCGCCTTTGCGGCTCGATGGCACAGCGAACTGGTACCCCCGTACTTGTATTCATCCACAGGTCCGAAGTTGTACACAGGCAGCTACTTTCGTCCTCGAATCACTGTGCGCATGGTCGAGACTCGGAGGATGAGGGATGACCGAATGGTGCGACGCTCGGAGGCTCTTGCCGATGGCAATGCCGATCACGAGTTGCGAGCAATGTATGAACGCGGGGGCTGGGAGCGTTTGGTGAATGGCGTCTACGTTCCGACGTCGCGGCTGGCCGGCCTTTCGGAGCAGGAGCGGCATCGGCTGTTGATCGACGCCGTATTTCCGATGATTGCGGACGGCAGCACAGTGAGTCACCGTTCGGCGGCCCTACTCCACGAATTACCCTTGCCCACAGGCAGATTTGACAAAGTTCACGTCACCCGACACCGCCGCGGCGGAGGTCGAACGAATGCAGCAGTGACCGTGCACTGTGCGCCGTGGGTACCCAGCACTACCGTCGACGGAATTCCCGTGACCTCGTTGGCGCGGACGGTTGTCGACCTTGCCCGTACCGAGCCGCTTCTGTCGGCGGTGATCGCAGGTGACTCAGCTCTGAAGCGCTGCGATCCGCAGGAGCTCGACGCGGAGTTGCAGCGTGCTCGGGGATGGAAAGGTGTGGCGCAGGCGCGACGAGCCGTTTCCCTCATGGACGGGCGGAGCGAAAACCCCGGCGAGTCTCAGAGTCGAGTCATTCTGCGTCAGAACGGATTCGACGTGGAATCGCAGGTGGAGATCATGGATCCGGACGGGCAGACGGTGGCGCGGATCGATTGGCTGGTCAATGGCGTCGTGGTGTGCGAGTTCGATGGTAAAGCCAAGTACACCAAGTACCTACGGCAGGATGAGCACCCCGGCGACGTGGTGTTCAGGGAGAAGGTGAGGGAGGACGCGGTGCGCGATCTCGGCTATCCCGTCGTGCGCTGGACGTGGGCAGATTTGGCGAATCCGGCGGAGCTGGTGGCGCGCGTGGCCCGAGCGGTGGAGCGGGCTGCTGCCCTGCCTCCACCACGAGGGACGGTGCGGAGTACCTCGTGCGGCGCGCAAATGCGCGCGCATTCGCCGAATGCACGCGAAATTGCCTGAGTATTCGGCAGAATTCGCGCGCATCTGACAAACGCGCGCGCTTTTGCGACGGCTGGGGGCTCGCACCCCCGCCTCCCAATCAAATGCGCGCGCTTTTGCGGCAAACCCGGGCCCCGCCGCGACACCACCGCCCCGGCGTACACATGACAACGGCCGCACTCGAGAACGAGTGCGGCCGCCGAAGAGTTCAGGGAATCAGAATGCTGCTTCGTCCAGTTCCATGATGTCGTTGTCGATGTTGGTGAGGATTGCGCGGGTCGCCGTGAGCTGCGGCAGGATGTTCTTGGCGAAGAACGAGGCCACTGCGATCTTGCCCTCGTAGAACGCCTTGTCCTTGCCCTCTGCGCCGTTGTCGAGTGCGGCGATGGCGATTTCGGACTGACGCAGCAGCAGCCAGCCGATGAGCAGGTCGCCGAAGCCCATGAGGAAGCGCACCGATGCCAGGCCGACCTTGTACAGCTCGGTGGGCTGGTCCTGTGCGCCCATGAGGTGCTGGGTCATCGAGGTGACGATGGCCTGCACGTCTTCGAGTGCGGTGGCGAGCAGTGCGCGCTCGGCCTTGAGTCGGCCGTTTCCTGCTTCGCTGTCGATGAACGACTTGATCTGTCCGGCAACGTGAGCCAGTGCTACGCCGCGGTCGCGGGCGATCTTGCGGAAGAAGAAGTCCTGCGCCTGGATGGCGGTGGTTCCTTCGTACAGCGAGTCGATCTTGGCGTCGCGGATGTACTGCTCGAGGGGGTAGTCCTGCAGGAATCCGGAGCCGCCGAGGGTCTGCAGGGATTCTGCGAGCACCTGGTAGGCGATTTCGGAGCCGACGCCCTTGACGATGGGCAGCAGGAGGTCGTTGACGCGGTATGCGATGTCGGCGTCTGCGTCCGAGACCTGCTTGGCGGTGACCGGATCCTGGTGTGCGGCGGTGTAGAGGTACACCGCACGCAGGCCTTCCGAGTACGCCTTCTGCATCATGAGGCTGCGACGCACGTCGGGGTGGTGGGTGATGGTGACGCGGGGAGCGGTCTTGTCGGTCATCTGCGTCAGGTCTGCGCCCTGGACGCGCTCCTTGGCGTACTCGAGTGCGTTGAGGTAGCCGGTGGAGAGGGTGCCGATTGCCTTGGTGCCGACCATCATTCGAGCGTGCTCGATGACGTCGAACATCTGCGCGATGCCCTTGTGGACCTCGCCGACGAGCCAGCCCTTGGCGGGAATGCCGTTGCCACCGAAGGTGAGTTCACAGGTGGCGGAGGCCTTGAGGCCCATCTTGTGCTCGACGCCGGTGACGAAGGCTCCGTTGCGCTCGCCCAGTTCGCCCTTCTCGAAGTCGAAGAGGATGGACGGCACGAAGAACAGGCTCAGGCCCTTGGTTCCGGGTCCGGCACCTTCGGGGCGGGCGAGTACGAGGTGGAAGATGTTCTCGAAGAGGTCGTCGGACACAGCCGAGGTGATGAAGCGCTTGACGCCTTCGATGTGCCACGAGCCGTCGTCCTGCTTGATCGCCTTGGTGCGACCCGCGCCGACGTCGGATCCGGCATCGGGCTCGGTCAGGACCATCGTGGCACCCCAGCCGCGCTCGACGGCTACCTTGGCCCATTCCTTCTGCTCGTCGGTTCCGTTGTGGTACAAGATGTTTGCGAATCCGGGGCCTGCGGAGTACATGAATGCGGCCGGCTGCGATCCGAGGAGCATCTCGTTGATGCCCCAGAGCAGGTTGCGGGGTGCTGCCATGCCACCGACTTCTTCGTCGAGGCCGACGCGCCACCATTCGCCGTCGTAGAGCGCCTTGAACGACTTCTTGAAGGAGTCGGGCAGCTTCAGGCTGTGGGTTTCGGGATCGAAGACGGGCGGGTTGCGGTCGGCGTCCGCGAAGGACTCGGCCAGCGGTCCCTCGGCGAGGCGTACGACCTCACGCAGCATGTCGCGGGCTACTTCACCGTCCATGTCGCCGAAGTTGTCGCCTTCGAGTGTCTCGTCGAGTCCGAAAAGCTCGAAGAGGTTGAACTCGAGATCCCGGAGGTTGCTCTTGTAATGGCCCATTGCTCGTTCGCTCTCCAGTCGGTGGTGCGGTCTCGTGAGTACCGCCCAAGTTAGCTACTCGTCGGTAACTTAACGGATATTACCCCCGATCCGGTTCGCTGCCAAGGGGAGGCCTACTCGCCAGTAGCAATGCGTCGATCGCTGTGCCGCCGGTCACGTCGCGATAGCGGTTCTCGGCGGTGAGGATGGTCAGCCGAGTACCAATGTCCGACGCCAAATCCTCTGGCGTGTAGAGGATCTCGGCTTCCTGTGGACCACCGACGCCGGAGTCGATGTTCGCGGAGTGGTGTCCGAGAATCATGAGGATTCCATCAGGTTTCAGCGCGGAAACGGCGACCGAAACGGCCTTCTGCCGTTCGTTCGGGGGCAAGTGGAGATAGAACATGAGAACCAGGTCATAGTTCGGTTCTGTTGACAACTGCGTCACATCGGCGTGGACCCAGGTCAGTCGCTCGTGCACCGACCTGGGTGCCGAAGACGCCACGTCGTTCGCCCTCGTCAGCGCCACCGAGGAGAAATCGACGGCGTCGACGGTCCAGCCGCGGGTTGCCAACCAGATCGCGTTGCGACCCTGGCCGGACGCGAGATCCAGTGCGCGACCTCGCTCGAGCGCCGTCGCGACTTCGACGAGCGTCGCGTTCGGTGCCTCGCCGTAGACGAGTTCTCGGCCTTCGTACTTGCGATCCCACTCTGCGGCGTCCACCTTCGGAAGCCTAGTGGCGGTTCCTACAGCGTCGCGCGCAGCAGCAGCACGTTGTAGTTCTGGTAGACCGTCGCCAGGAAATACAGGTCGCGGCCGGTCGAGTAGGGATGGATGTACGGCGCGTAGATGGAGCTGACTTCGCGGGTGTCGACCAGAACTTCTGGTGGGCTCCACGGCCCGACTGGCGATGGCGAGCGTCGCAGGACGATCGAGTTGGCGTTGTCGGTCGTCATCATCAGGTACTGACCGAGGGTTGCGTTGTATGCGACGGACAGTTCGCCGACGCCGCCGACGATGGGTGCGGCCGCGGCCGGGTCGCCCTTCTTCCAGTCCTGGCCGGTCCAGTACTCGTATTCGCCGAGCCGGGCGATGTCCTGTTCCTTGACGCGAGCGACGTGGCCGAGGTTGAAGCGACCGGGCGGGGTGCCGTACTGGTAGACGTAGCCGCCGTCCTTCAGGTAGGCGCTCTGCTGGAAGTTGCGGTCGCCGCCGACGCTGGGCCGCTGGGTGTCCGGTAGTGCTGCCCAGTTCTCCCCGTTGTCGTTCGACACGGCCAGGCCGGAGAAGTTGGTCTCCCAGGTTCCCGGCGGTCCCCAGTTCTTCACGGACATCAGGTTGAGGTACTGACTGTCGCCGACGGCCACGCCTGCCGTCGGGATTCGGCTGATCTCGACGAACGGGATCTTGGGGCTGGGGACGACCTCTTTGGTCTGGCCGATCGGGTCGAGTACGACGCTGTCGAAGTTCATGCCGTCGGCGAGGTTCCGGTCGTTGCTCCGCACGATGGCGTTGCTGCGCCACGACCACAGGCTGCCCTGCAGCAGGTTGGGTACGCCGAGGCCGGCGGTATCGCCGAATGCCGTCAGCACCTCGCCGCGGCCGTTGTCCCACATGATGCCGAGATCGGTGCCGATCATGTTGACGTTCTGCGTGTTGTTGGGACTCGAGATACCGGTCACCTGAGCGACGGCTTGTGCGCGACCCTGCAGCTGCGGCAGCCCGAACGTGCCGTTGAGTCCGGCAATGGGATTGACCGCATTGGGATTGGCGAGGGCGTTGGGCCCGGTGACCAGCAGCGACGTGGCTACGGCCATGGTGGCAACGGTCAAGACTCTGGAACCCACGCGACGCACGACGATCTCCCCCAATTCGATTTCACTCCCCGGCAACCGACGAGAACCATATCAGCGGTTTGTTCGAGGCGGAATAAATCGAGCGATCCGCTGTTTCTGGAAATCGGGCGAATGGACCTCGGTGTCGTAATCTGGACAGCGTGAGTGATCTGCCCGATTCCCGGCTGGCGAGGGATTTGTCCGTCAGTGCAATGCGATTGAATCGGAGACTCCGACTGCGCCATTCCAGCGACAGATTGCCCGTCGCTCAGCTGTCGATTCTGACGACGTTGCTTCGTGAGGGGCCGATGACGACGGGGGAGTTGGCGGCACGCGAGCGGATCAAGCCGCCGTCGGTGTCCAGGTCGTCGCACGCCTTGGTCGAGTTGGGTTTGATGAGCCGGGAGCCGCATCCGACGGACGGCAGGCAGGTGGTTCTTCTGCTGACCGATGCGGGCACGGCCACTGCACGGCAGGAGGTTGCCGCTCGGGAAATCGCGCTGGCGGAACAATTGGACGAATTGACGCCGCAGCAGCGCCAGACGCTGGCCGCAGCGGCTCGTATTCTCACCGAGATCGTCGAGCGGGTCGACTGAGCGCAGTCAGTTCTCGTGGTGAAGTTCGTGCTCGAGAGCCTCGACGTCCCACTCGATCGTCGACCCCAGTTCCTCGGAGTCACCCCGGCGCGCGACGCGGCCGAGGACGGTGGCGACGACTGTCGCGAACACCATCCAGACGGCTACGCCTATCAACAACCCGGTCATGTCACACTTTCTAGCACCTGTGTCTGTGAAATAGCCGTGAAACGGTGGTTCAGCTTTGTTGCGATTCGATATTGGTCGCGTGCGGTCCGGCAATTCGGGCAGATCGAAGGTGCTGTTCCACAACGGATGTGGAGGTTGCGGCCTCGATGCGGCATTTCGGTCGAAACAGACCTGACGGAACGGACCGAGGCCCCTTTCAATTACCGACTTTTCCGACGGCAACATGGAACCGACTGTTCGGTGCGCACAATTGCGCCACCGCTTCGAGATCGGACTCGAAATCGACATCGCGCAATTCCGGGAGCATCGTGATCGACGCCCCGGCCGCGGTCAACGCATCGAGTGTGTCGGAGCCCGTCGACGGGGCGGACATGGGCACGTCGAGCAAGAACCGCGCGAGTTCGGGGTTGCGCAGGCCGAGCGCCCACCAGCCGCCGTCCTCGGCGAATCCGAGTACGTCACTGTTGCCGAGTTGCGCGGCCGCGTCGGACAGCAATTGCGCAGTGACCTGAGGGGTGTCCATGCCGATCTGCAGTACGGAACCGGTGGTGGCCGCGTCGGCGTGGGCATTGGCCAGTCGTTCGCCCAGCCCGTCGCCGCGCTGCGCTATGACCGTGAACGACGCCAGCGCGCGGGTCAGTTCGTCGGCGCGGGCCGCGTCGGCGAGGTTGCCGGTGAGGGCCACGACACGGCGATCGACGTCGGCGGCCGAGACGGCGTCGAGGGTGTCGAGCAGCGAGGCCGCCGCCAGTTCGGCTGCGGCGGAGTCGCCGATCGTGGCGGCGAGTCGTGTCTTGGCCAACCCGGGTACAGGGGCTTTGGCGACGACGAGAGCGGTGACGGTCACGAGAGCACCTTCCAGAAATCCCGCACGGCGACGATGGTTCCCTTCACCGATCCCGAGACCTTCGACGTTCCGGCGGTCCGTGGTCGGTAGACCACGTCGTGTTCGACGACGGTCCAGCCGGCTTCGGCCGCCAGTACGAGCAGCTGCAGTGGATAGCCCGAGCGGCGGTCGGTGACGCCGAGGTCGAGCAGTGCCTGACGGCGTACCGCGCGAATGGCCCCCAGATCGTGCACGGGCAGCTTGTACTTGGTGCGAAGTCGAAGTGAGAGAACGGCATTGCCGATCCTGGCGTGCAGGGGTGAGCTTCCCTTCGCCGGTCGACGGCGACCGACGGCGAGGTCCGCGTGATCGAGGGCCGTCACGAGGGTCGGCAGGTCGCGTGGATCCATGGAGCCGTCTCCGTCGAGGACGCAGACGATCTCGGTGTCGGCTGCCACGACGCCTGCGTGGACTGCTGCGCCGTAGCCGGGCACGGTCTCGGAGATCACCGTGGCTCCGTGGGCTGCGGCGACGGCGGCGGTGGCGTCGGTGGAGTTGTTGTCCACCACGATCGTGGAGTAGCCCGCCGGTACCGAATCGAGTACTGCTGGAAGCGATTCGGCCTCGTTCATGCAGGGGATGACGACGGTCACCGATTGCTGTTCAGACACGGGGTGGTCCCGTGCCCTCGGCGTCGCGCAACGGTGCGTCGGCGAATGCGGTGAGACCGTCCCTCGGCATGATCTTCGCCCGGAATCCCAGGGTCTGTTCGGCCAGTCGGGAACTGGCGACGATGTGCCGTACGTCGCCGGCTCGGTAGCGTCCGGTGATCTCGGGTGTGGGCCCGCCGCGTGCTTCGGCGAGGATGGTGGCGACCTCACCGATGGTGATCGGTTGTCCCGAGCAGACGTTGAGGGCGGTGAAGCCTTCGGTCTCGGCGTCGATCGACGCGATGTTGGCCGCTGCGACGTCGTGAACGTGCACGAAATCGCGGGCCTGCTTGCCGTCCTCGTACACGGTCGGGGCCTGGCCGAGTTCCAGCGAGGAGCGGAACATCGCTGCCACACCGGAATACGGGGTGTTGCGGGGCATGTTCGGTCCGTAGACGTTGTGGTATCGCAGTGCGATCACCGAGCCGCCCGTCGATACCGCCCACGCGGAGGCGTAGTTCTCCTGTGCCAGTTTGCTCGCGGCGTAGATGCTCCTGGGTTCGAGTATCGAATCTTCCTCCACCAGAAGCCAATCGAGGGGCTCACCGGACCTCGGATCGCGATTGTCGAACAGTCCGGCATCGAGATCGGCGCGGGTGCGGGGCGGCGGAACTACGGTCTCGCCCGATGAATTGAGATACCGCCCTTCGCCGTAGACGACCATCGACGAGGCGAGAACCAGCCGCGAACAGCCCGCCTCGTACATCGCGGCGAGCAGAACTGCCGTCCCGTAATCGTTGTGGCTGGCGTAGGCGGGGGCATCCGCGGCATCGACGCCGGCTCCGACGACGGCGGCCTGGTGACACACGACATCCACCCCGCGCAATGCGTCGACGAGCGAGTCCTTGTCGCGCACATCGAGATCGATGATTCCGTCGGCTCGCGCCCCTGGACCGTGAGCCGATTCCAGCATGGCGTCGACGGCAACGATCTCGTGGCCGGAGGCGGCTGCCGCATCGCGAATGTGACCGCCGATGAATCCGGCTGCGCCGGTGAGCAGTACCCGGGTCATGGCAGCTCGATCGGCAGCGTGAGGCCGGTGTGCACCCGACACGTCGGGCAGTCACCGGTGGGAGCGTCGGAGATGGCCGAGCGCACCAGTGCCTTGAGTGGCTCGATGTTCTTCTGGAACTCGGCGAACACGTCCACCGCCTTGACGCCCTGACCGGACTCGATGCCGGCATCGAGGTCGGTCACCAATGCGATCGGTGCGTAGCAGAGTTCGAGTTCGCGAGCCAGAACTGCCTCGGGGTGGCCGGTCATGTTCACCAGCGTCCAACCCTGGCGGGCGAACCACTGGCTCTCCGCACGAGTGGAGAACCGAGGGCCTTCGACGACGACCATGACACCGCCGTCGATCGCCGAGTCCTGGACCGCGGACTTGCGGAGCGTCGGGCAGTACGGGTCTGCGAATTCGACGTGAATCCCGCCCTCGTCGAAGTAGGTCTGTGCTCGCCCGGACGTTCGGTCGACCAGTTGATCGGGAATCACGACGGTGCCCGGGCCGTACTCGGACACCAGGGATCCGACCGCGCACGGGGCGAACACTCGGCTCACCCCGAGCATCCGCAGCGCCCACATGTTGGCGCGATACGGCAACGTGTGCGGTGAGTACTCGTGATTGCGGCCGTGTCGGGGCAGAAACGCGACTCGGCGACCTTCCACCTCGCCCAACGTGATCGGGGCGCTCGGAGCGCCGTAGGGGGTGTCGAGCACTACCTCCTCGGCGTCGGCCCCGAAGAACGAATAGAAGCCGCTGCCGCCGATGACGGCTATCTCGGCCCGCCCCGTCGCGTCGTTGTCCATCTGCTCATCCTCCATCACCGTCGGTCGATATGCTGGTCCGAAGTCGTGTTCGCCTTCAAGTCCGCAGGGAGAAAAGACTATCCGTTACTGGAGAGAAGCCGTCGCAGGCACGTTGGCCGTCGTGCTCGTCGTGGTCGCATTCGTCGTTCCGTACCTGGGAAACGAACTCGTCACCCCCATCATCAACAGAACTCCGCAGCAGGTACGTGACTTCGCCGATGCGGCACCGCTGTTCGGCTTCCGCGAGATTCACGTGGGATGGGGAACTCCCGTCGCTGTTCTGATCGCCGTCGCCACCGTGCTGTGGGGGCCGACGGTCGCACGCCGACTGTCGTGGACGCGACTGTTGTTCGTGGTGTGGGGCGCGTCGGCGGCCTGGACGATGTCGCTGGCGATGGTGGACGGTTGGAAGCGCGGCTTCGTGAACCGGCTGGCATCGACGGACGAGTACTTGCACGAAGTGCCCGGCATCACCGACATTCCCGCCACGCTCCGCGGATTCTCCGAACGCATTCTGGACTACCAGGCCGATTCGTGGACGACGCATGTGTCGGGTCATCCCCCCGGCGCACTGCTCACCTTCGTGTGGCTCGACCGTCTCGGCCTCGGCGGTGGAGCCTGGGCGGCGACACTCTGTGTGCTGGTCGGCACGAGTGCCGCTGTGGCGCTGGTACTCACGCTCCGGGTGCTCGGCGACGAGAACATCGCACGGCGTGCAGCACCGTTCGTGGCCATCGCCCCGGCCGCGATCTGGATCGCCGTCTCCGCCGATGCGTTCTACGCCGGTGTCGCCGCGTGGGGAATTGCGCTGCTGGCGATCTCGACGAAGCGCTACCTGTGGCCCGCGTCGATCGGTGCGGGAGTGTTGCTCGGTTTCGGCGTCTACCTCAACTACGGGTTGGTGTTGATGGGCCTGCCTGCGGTCGCGGTGCTGATCGCCGGGCGAAGAATTCTGCCGTTCCTCGGCGCGCTGATCGGTGCGCTGATCGTTGCCGGGATCTTCACCGCGTACGGATTCTGGTGGTACGACGGCTACTTGCTGGTGCAGGAGCGCTACTACCAGGGCATCGCGAAGGACCGACCGTTCGAGTACTGGGGCTGGGCGAACTTTGCGGCGCTGTTCTGTGCGTTGGGTGTAGCTGTGCCGGCGGCGTTCCCACGGATACTCACTCGGCTGGAGCCGATCAACCTGTTGGTGATCTCGGCGATCGCTGCTGTGGTCATGGCTGATCTGAGCCAGTTGAGCAAAGCCGAGACCGAGAGGATCTGGTTGCCCTTCGCGATGTGGATGCTGATCGCGCCTGCTGTGTTGCCGATCCGCACGCATCGTTTCTGGCTGGCGCTGCAGGTGATCGGTGCGCTGGCGATCAATCATCTACTGTTCACGAATTGGTGAACGGGGCCAGCGTCATCTGAGCGAACCAGCGCCCGTGGATCGGTGCCACGTCCACCACCCGCAGGCCTGCGGCACCGGCGAGATCTGCGGTGGCGTCGGCGCTGACACTGGACCAGGCGAACCAGTCGCCGACCATGGTGTCGGTTTCCCATCGAACGGTGCGGTGGCGAATTCCCGTGTCGCTGGGCGCATCCACTTCGGCGATGACTGCCCCATGGGGGGCGAGCAGGTCGGCTGCCCGGCGAAGCAGACGCACCGGGTCTCCGCCGATACCGATGTTTCCGTCCGCGAGGAGGACACACGACCAGTTGCCGGTGTCGGGCAGTGGCTCGAAGAGGTCGCGGAGAACGGCGTTGCCGCCGCGTCCGATGGTCAGATCGACCGCGGCTCGGGAGGTGTCGACACCGAGTGCCGAAACGCCGCGTCGAGCAAGCGCTTCGGTGAGTCGACCCGGACCGCAGCCGAGATCGATCGTGGGGCCGGTACAGCGGCTGAGCATGGCGTGATCCGCGCGGCGATCCTCGGCCGACGAGGCGCTGCCACCCATCCAACGCGCGGTGGGAAGCTGTTGCCTGCTGCCGTCGGAATCGCCTATCCAGCAGGGTAGTCCGGCTGCTGCGCGGTTGAAGAGTGTATCGGCGGTGACGCTCATGCTCGGCTCCGTACGAGGGTCCATCGGGTGAAGTAGGCGGCGGCGCTCACGGTGAACAACACGGCGGTCAGTGCGAGCCAACGTCCGAGAAAGGGTTCCTGGGTCAAACCGGTTGCGGCTCGGTACGATTGCGCGCCCTGAGAGAGAATGCCGGGAAAGAACATCAGGAAGGTCAGGGCGGCTCCGAGTGCGGGAACTCGAACGAAGTTCACCGGCGACACGGCCAGGCGGTGGCGCGGAATGCCGGTGAGCAGCCGATCGGCCAATGAGTAGAGCGGGAACAGTACGGCGTCGTGCAGCAGTACCGATCCGAAGAACCACACGAGAACGGATTTCCACCACACGTCGCTGTTCCACAGAGCCTCGGGCCCCATGAGTGCCACGACGTACCCGACCAGTGCGAACGAGAGCAGCAGACCGACCGCGTGTAGCGGGTGTCCACCGTAGATCTTCGTGAAGGCTCTCATTCGTGATTCCTGACCGTGCGATGCAAACACCCGTGCGCGAGCACCGCCGTTTTCACGGCGACAACTCGCGCACGGGCGTTCAGGAGATGATTAGGCAGTGCTGACCGTGATGGTCGCAACGCCCACGAGCAGTCCCGGGGTCACAGCATCGGTGTTGAAGGTGCTGTTGAGCAGTCCGGCAGCGGTCTCCGAGATCTTCACCTGGGTGCCCTGCAGGATTGCGGTGTTGTCCGGTCCGGTAGCGAGCGGCTGCAGGGTGCGGCCGTCGAGATCGAACAGAACTGCGTCTGCGGCAGCTTCCTCGCCGTTGACCATGACGTCACCGGTGAGAAGCGAAGTGCCGGGATCGATGTCGAAGTTGATGAGCTCGACAACGGTCTCGCCGGCGGTCAGCGACAGGCCGCTGCCGTCGTGCATGATCTCGCCCTGGACGTAGGGGTCGACGGTGCCGGGCTCCCAGTACTTGACGTCTCCGCCGGTGATCGGGAATCGGATGGATCCGTCTGCGAGAGTGGCGGTTCCGACGACACCGGGCGTGAGGCCCAGGGTGGTCAGCGCACCGGTGAAGCCGGGATCGAGTGCAACTGCGGTGTCGACACCGTTGCTGAGGTCGGGGACCTCGGCTGCGGGCTCGGGCTCGCTCTCGGTGGTTTCCATGGCCGACGCTGCCGAGGAGGTGGCGTTGTCGACGGTGTCGGACGCCTCGTCGCTGGAGCATGCGGCAAGCGGGACGATGGTGAGTGCACCGATTGCGGTGGCGGCCAAAGCTTTACGAACAGTGAACATGTCGGTCAACCTTCCGTGCTCGTCTCTCGAGCGTTGTGGGTCATTCGGCGCTGCTTGCCGAGCGGATGGGTTCCATCTCGATCCCTTGCAAGGGAGCGTGTCCACCTGTTACCCGACAAACCGGACTCCCAAACCGGAATTTTTCCGAAGGTTCACTCGGGATCAACGAAGGATCAGGTCCGCAGCTCGTTCGCCGATCACCACCGACGGCGCGTGAGTGTGTCCGCGGATGATGCTGGGCATGATCGACGCGTCGGCGACGCGAAGGTGGTCGACGCCCCGCACTCTCAGCTCGGGATCGACGACACTGGCGGGGTCGTTGCCCATACGTGCAGTGCCCACGGGGTGGTACAGCGTGTGCGCATTCTGTTCGAGGGCCTCGGTGAGCAGGTCCGCCGGGGAGATGTTCGACGCCACCCTGGGGCGTACGACGTCGCCGAGCAGTCCCTTCAACGACGGGGTTTCGGAGATGGCGACGCAGGCGCGCAGGCCTTCGATCATCGCCTTGCGGTCCAGTCCGTCGGGGTCGCTGAGGTAGCGGGGTTCGACGATGGGCTTGGCCGACGGGTCGGCCGATCGGAGGGTGATCTCGCCGCGGCTCTCGGGTTTGACCAGTACCGCGCCGATGACGGCGGCGTGCGAGTCCTGACCGACGAGTCCCTCGTCGAAGAACGGTGCCGGTCCGAAGATGAGTTCCACGTCGGGCAGGGCGAGGTCTTCTCGGCTCTTGATGAAGCCGTACGCCTCGGCGACGTTGGAGGTGAGCATGCCGCGTCGGCGCGCGAGGTAGTTGACCAACTCGGGGATCTTCTCGGCGTGGAAGAGGGAGTCCCTTTCGGTTTTCCAGCCGATGAGGGCGGCCAGGTGGTCGAGGAGGTTCTGCCCGACGCCCGGCGCGTGGTGTTGGACGGCGATGCCGTGCGACTTCAGCTGTTCCTGGTCGCCGATGCCCGAGAGCATCAGCAGTTGCGGAGTGTTGATGGCTCCGCCGGAGAGGATCACCTCTTTACGTGCGCGCACGGTGTGTGTCTGCCCGCCGGAGGCGTATTCGACTCCCACCGCCGCGCTGCCCTCGAAGAGCACACGGGTGGCATGTGCCTCGGTGAGGATGGTCAGGTTCTTGCGCTTCTTCGCCGGTCGCAGGTAGGCATCGGCGGTGCTCCACCGTGCTCCGCGCTTCTGGTTGACCATCGTGCGGGTGAAGCCCTTGGGTTCGGGCAGGTTCGCGGTTTCCAGCGGATAGCCTGCTTCTTCGACGCCGTCGAGGAACGACGACGTCAGGTCGCGGGGGCTGCGCTGGTGGGAGACGATGAGGGGGCCGTCGGTGCCGGCGTCGACTGCCGTTGTGCCCTCGATGTTCTCGATCCTTCGAAAGTATCCGACCAGGTTTCGGAAAGACCACGAGTCGTCGGACACCGCTGCCCACTCGTCGTAGTCGGCGGCGAACCCGCGCACCCACATCATCGCGTTCATCGACGACGAACCGCCGAGCATCTTGCCGCGCGGCCAGTAGATGCTGCGATCACGCAACTCCGGTTGCGGTTCGGTCAGGTAGTCCCAATCGACCTCGCTGCGAAAGAGTTTGGAGAACGCAGCGGGGATGTGGGCGAACTTGTTCTTGTCCTCGGGGCCGGCCTCGAGGAGAATCACCTCGTTGCGTGGGTCTGCGCTGAGGCGGTTGGCCACCACCGCGCCTGCCGAACCTGCGCCCACCACGATGTAGTCGGCCGTCGTGCGCTGAGAGCTCATGATTGTCCTTCGGTCGTCGACGGTGGGTTCTACCCGCGCAGGGCGGAGGCGAAGATTGCCGGCAGCTTGGACCAGGACGGTGCTCCCGCGAATGCGGTGAGCAGCTTGCCCGTCGATGCTGCGGTCTTGTTGGTGACGAACCACGGTGGCTTCGGGGAGATGGAGAGTTCGCCGTTGATCAGCGAGCGCGGCATCGGTCGGAAGGGCCCGCGCACCACGGTTCGCTCGGCTCCGTCGATCAGTAAGGCGTTGTGCACGATGCCGATTCCGCTCTGGACGTCGTCGACGGTGTGGCCGGGGAATGCGCCCCAGGTGGCTGCTGCGGTGAGGAATCCGATGGCCGTCCAGGCGTTGACGGCGATGGTGCCGTAGCGCAGGTCGGCGAGCATGGTGTCGAACTTCTCCCCGAGTCCCTTGATGGTGCCGGGGGTGCCGATGATGTTGATGCCGAGGGTGCCGGTGAATTCCTCGTTCGCGGCCTGAACCGCCTTGGCTGCGAATGCTGCTCCGCTGTAGGGCAATTCGATGATGCCCATGACCGGTGCGAAGTACTCGGTCTGCAGCAGCGGTGCGTATTCACCGGGGTTCAGGTCGGTGATCAGTACGCGGCCACCGCGCTCGCCGAGGCGCTCGGCGGACGGGTAGGTGGCGGTGGCGTCGGACACTCGCTTGTCGCTGCCGGGGTAGTACGGCGCTCGGGCAGGCGCACGGTCCAGGGCGGCGCGCAGGGCGGCGACGAACTCGTCGCGCTGCTTCCATTCCGAGGACAGCACGACGACCTGCGAAGCGACACAGTTGTATCCGCTGTTGTGCAGGCGTTGGGTGGCGATGTGTTCGGCCTGGAACTCGATGTCGGCGCGGCTCCACTCACCGGGCAGAACGATGGTGGGCGAGACGCCACCGAGTTCGCTGGAGATCTCCTTGGTGAGGATCGGGTCGTTGGCCGCCTTGCGGGCAGCTCCGTCCGGGCCCGGACCGAAGACGATCGCGTCGTGCGTGATGGCGCTGCCGGTCATGTGAACGTGGTCGACACGATCGTGCTGGACCAGGTAGGTGCCCACGTCGGCTCCGCCGGTGAGCAGGCGCAGTGCACCGATGTCGACGAGCGGCGCGAGCACTTTCTCGAACACCGGCAGCAGCGGATCCATGATGGGGTTGAGCTTGAGTGCGACGACGCGGTTGAACGCGATCAGTTCGTACAGCGCGTCCAGCGGCGCGATCGAGGTGATGTTGCCTGCGCCGAGTACCACTCCGATGCCCGCGGTGCGGGTGGGATCGAGCTGGGCCAGGCCTGCGGTCCGCTGTGCGGTCGCACGGTCGATTCCGGGCTTCAGCCATACCTCGGCGGTGAACCCGTTGAGCAGGAGTCGCTCGAAGATGTTGAGAGGCAGCACCGAGACCGTCGTGCGCCCACCGGGTGCCGTTCCGAACGTGGCAGCGGCCAGCGGGCTGCTACCGGCTTCGAGCGCCGCCAGTGTGTGCGCCACGGTGCCGAGTCCGTTCAGGAACGAGTACGGACCCGACAACCATTCCTCTCCGACGAGGGTGGACGAGGCGTCGAGTCCCTTGATCGACGCTGCCGCCGTCACCCACTCCTGCGCGTGAGCTGTGGTCAGCGCGTGCACGCGTTCGAGCAGGGCACGCCGCTCGGCCAGGGTGAGGCGTCCCCAGTTCTTCTCTCCCTCGGACAGATCGGCGAGTGCCGAGTCGACTGCCTCGGTGGGTCCCGGCGTCGGTACGGGCTGCAGGTGTGGGGTGACGTCGCTGGTCAACTTCTCGGCTCCACTCGTCGTTCGGGTACACGCTTCCACTGTGATTGTGGTCGCACTCGGACGTGGGACGCTATGGGCCACGGCTCTCAATCGGATGCGGCGGTTTGTGCAGCCGCACAATCCGGCTGTGGCGTGGCTTACACGGGCGAGGTTAGAGTTCTCTCATGACCGCCACCGAGTTCGACGTGCATCCGTCACCGACCGATCTGGCCGCGACGATGCTCGACGGCGTCGACGATCTGGCTACGGAACTCGTGCGACGGATCCTGGGGGCCGAGCACGCCTACCTCGAATCGACGCTGCTCACCACCGAGCAGCTCTACGAGGCGTCGCGGAGCAATCTGGCGTCGATGCTGGGCAAGCTGTCCGGTCGTGCTCCCATGCGACTCGAGTCGGCTCGGGACGCGGGCCGACTCAAGGCGGAGCAGGGGGTACCGCTGGCTGCCCTGCTTCACGCTTTTCGGTTGGGCGGCAGGCTGGTCTGGGACGAGTTGATGGAACGTTCGGACGGCCGGGCGAGTCATGCGCTGCTGGACATGGCCGCCCAGGTCTGGGCTCTGGTCGACGTGTACTCCGACGAGGCAGCGGAGGCCTATCGAGAGAGCGCCGACATGCGTGCGCGGGAGAGCGCCGAAGCCCGTGGACGCCTCATCCGTGTGCTCTTCGCCGATCACGGCGCGAATCCGACTGCGGCAGCGGACGCGTTGCGCACGTTTCGCATTCCCGACCACGGCTACTTCGCGGTGGTCTCGCAGGAGCCGTTGACCGCAGCGATGGGAATCGACGGGTTGATCTCCCGCCTCCGTACCGCGGGTGCCGAATCGGTGTGGGACGCCGAGGTGGACGGGAGCGTCGGGCTGATTTGTGCCGCAACGGAATCGGAGATCGATTGCGCGTTGATCACGCTGAGCGAGCTGTGTCCGGGACGGGTGGGGGTGAGTTCGGTCTTCCGGTCCCCGTCGGGTATCGGTGATGCCGTCGGTCAGGCCCGGTTGGCGAGGTCGTGCACCCCGAACGCGGCCTCACCGTCCGCGCCGGTGCGCTACGACTCCGTGCCGGTACCGCTGCTGCTGGTTCGCGATCCCTCGTCGGGCCGCATCGCCTCGCGTCAGATACTCGGTGATCTGCTGGCGCTGCCGCGAGCCGAACGGCAGAGCCTGCTGGACACTCTCGACGCCTGGTTCTCGTGCGGCGGTTCCACCCGCGACGCCGCCGAATCGCTGCATTACCACCGCAATACGGTGTTGTATCGGCTGCGTCGCATCGCCGAGCTCACCGGGCGCGACTTCCGTGATCCGATTCAAGCCGCGGAACTCTACGTCGGGCTCAGGGCGTATCAGCTGCTGACGTGAGGGTCAGTGGCTGGCGAGGACGACGTCGAGAATTCCGGCTCCCAGCGGCACCGGTACGCAGGTCGGGGGACGCGCGGTCGCCGGATCGAGTGCGTTGAGCGCCAGTCGCAGCGCGGTGGGATCATAGGTGAACGTGAAGTGCGCTACCTCGGTGTCGGGGCACACGTCCTGCACCACGATGTTGTGCGCTCCCGGATCCCGCAGCAGCGCATTGGTGTACGGCTGGATCACCTCGTCCACCCTCGTTGCGATGGAGGTGTACTCCACTCCGGGCACTGTGTCGCCGCCTGCATTGAGGCGTTCGAGAAAATCGGATCCGGCCATCAGTTGGGCGAGACCAGGGCCGAATTCGCCTGCTACGACCCCGGTTGCACCCGGCACTGCCTGTACGACGGGCGCAACTCCGTACATGGTGCCGCCGTAGGTCGGTGATGCGATCCCCACCCATCTGTCGACCACGTAGGAACCGCCGAGCCTGTTGACGAAGTATCGAGCGACCGCGGCGCCCTGCGAGTAGCCGACCACGTCGACTGCTCCGGCACCGGTTGCCTGGAGTATCGACAGTGTCATCGACTTCAGTTGCGCTGCACTGTCTTCGATGACGCCGTACCCGTTGGACTTGCCGTCCGGCGAGGTGCCGTAGTTGATGGCGAAGACGCAGAATCCGGCTGCTTTCAGGATGGGTGCGAAGCCGGCCCAGTCGGAGTACGCAGTGGCGTCGGTGCCGTGTACCAGGACGACTGGATTCGGGTGCGCCGCAGTGGGCTTGCAGCCCATGTCGTTGGCTCCGGGAGGTGCGGCGTCGCGATTGGATGCGGCGTAGCGAATGGCATCGGCGTGATCGGGTTGCTCGGGGGCAGCGGCGATGGGCATCAGTGGCCCCGCGTGCGCGGAGGGTGTCAGCAGCGCAGCGGCAGCGACGATTACGAGGGTGATCAGACTTCGCCGTGGCCCGCGCATGAATAGACGGTATTCCTCGAACTGTGGAATGTCCCTATGAGTGGGGGTGCTGACTGAGAAAAGTCACAAGAATTGTTCTTCGCGCGAAACCGTGCCCGGCGCGCACACCGCACAGGACCCAGCCGTGGTGGCTGGGCCCCGTGCGGAGAGAAGGATTGCTCTGCAGGTCAGAGGCGACTCACACGCAGCCAGTCGACGCTCATCGTCTGCGGGTACGGCGTGCTGTTCAGCGTCTTGCCGGTCCAGTTGTTGCCCACGGCGACGTTGAACAGGATGTAGTGCGGCCACGCGCCCGAGAACGCCTTCCAGTTGCCGCCCTTCGCCTCGTACTGGGCCTGAGTGAAGGAATATCGAGCGACACCATCGACGAACCAGGTGATGCTGTTCGGTAGCCAGTCGATGCGGTACGTGTGGAATCCGTTGCCGACCGGATTCATACTGCCGCCGGTCTTCACATCTTGATTGGAGTTCCACTTCGAGGGACCGTGCAAATTGAATGACGGTCCGTACAGTCCGGGAATTTCGACGATGTCCACTTCCCCTTGGCTTGGCCATGAATATTCGCCACCGGGTTGTAGACCGAGGGTCCAGAATGCGGGCAGCAGGCCCTGGGCGCTCGGCATCTTGATCGATGCTTCGATGCGCACCGGCGGCGTCACCGATTGCTTGCCCATGCTGACCACGCGGGCGCTGGTGAAGTTGTACGGTGCCCGCTTGCGGTCCGGTGGTGTCTCTCGACGCGCGGTGATGTTCAGTGAGCCGTTGAACTGGTTGGCGTTGTTCCAGGAGTCCGTATAGTACTGCTGCTCACCGGAACTCGCGCCCCAGCGGCCGGTCTGAAACCCCCATTTGGAGGGGTCGGGTCCGCCGTACCCGTTGAATTGGTCTTCCCACAGCACGGTTCCTGCTCCGCCCTGGGTTCTCGGGGGCGCGGCCAGTGACGGGGCTGCGGTCGCCGACGAGACGGCCACGGCCATCGTCGTCAGGGCGACCGAGACAATTGTGAATAGTGATCGCATGAGGGGGATTCCTGTCAGGGTCATATGTCGGTGAACAAATGTCGAAATTTGATTTCTAGCACGGCAAACTAGGCGGCAGAAGTTTCTTTTGAAATGCAGGAATTCTTGCGAATACAATGAATGAATTCACCTATGTTACTGGTCGGTAGCAAGGGTATCGACCAATGGTCTGCGGTGGTCGGTTTGTTTCAGGAGTGACCGCAGTGACTCGGGAGGGTTAGCGAAATCAGCGGTGTGGGCGAGGCGGAAGCGACTCGAGGGGGAGCCAGCGTGGAGCCGGTGACGGGAATCGAACCCGCCTCTCAACCTTGGGAAGGTCGCGTTCTACCAATGAACTACACCGGCGTGTGGTGCGGTTCGAAGGTTACCAGGGCGTTCAGATGTCGATTCGCACGCCGTGCAGCAGGGTGAGGGCGTCGTGTGCTGGTACCGGCTTGGAGAACAGGTATCCCTGCGCGCGGGTGCAGCCCAGTTCGATCAGGGTGTTTCTGGCGGTCTGTGTTTCGACGCCTTCGGCGATGATGGCCAGTCCGAATGCGTCGGCGAGTCCGATGATGGATTGGACGATGGCGAGGTCGCCGGTGTCCGTGGCTCCGAGGTCGGTGACGAAGGCGCGGTCGATCTTGAGTGCGTCGACGGGGAGTTCCTTGAGGTGCGACAGCGAGCTGTATCCGGTGCCGAAGTCGTCTATGGCCACTTGCACGCCGAGTTCGCGGAGTTCGCGCAGTGTCACGCGGGTGCGGGAAAGGTCCTGTACCACTGCCACTTCGGTGATCTCGAGGCAGAGATCAGGCCCGGCTATCGAGAACTCCGTGAGTGCCCTGGCGACGGCACCGACGAACCCGTTGGTGACCAGTTGGACGGGGGATATGTTGACGCGCATCGCGATGTCGAGGTGGGGGATCTCGCGTTGCCAGTCGGCGAGGGTGCGGCAGGCGTGGTCGAGCACCCAGCGGCCGAGTTCTCCGGCGAGGTTCGTCTCCTCGGCCACCGGAATGAACGCGGACGGAGGGAGTAGGCCGCGGGTGGGGTGTTGCCATCGGACCAGTGCTTCGACTGCGGTGATGCGTCCGGTGACGAGGTCCACCTCGGGCTGGAAGTGCAGGGTGAGGGAGTCGCCTGCGATGGCGTCGCGCAGATGGATCTCGACGTCGTTGCGGAGTTCGGCTTCGGCGTGCATCTCTTCGGTGAACAGGGCGATGTCGTGGCCGCCTGCGCGTTTGGCTACCAGGGCGGCTTGATCTGCCTGCCGCAGAAGCGACTCCGCGGTGTGTTTGCCCGGTTGGCCGAAGGCGATTCCGATGCTCGCGCTTCTGCTGATGCGTTCGACTCCGAGGGTGACGGGGGCGTACATGGCGTCGGCGATCATCTCGGCGTGGTGTGCTGCGACGCGGGCCGAGCACGGCCCGGCCAGTACCACCAGGAATTCGTCGCCGCCCAGGCGTGCGACGAGACCGGCCGACTTGCCGACGAAGCTCTGCAGTCGGTCGGCGATGGTCTGGAGGTAGTGGTCTCCGGCGAGGTGTCCCAGAAAGTCGTTCAGTGCTTTGAGTCGATCGAGGTCGATGTGCATCACGGCGACCGGACCTGGCATGGCCGGGTCGAGTCGTTCGCGGAGGTGTTGTGTGAGCGCAGCGCGGTTCGGCAGTTTGGTCAGGTGGTCGTGCAGCGCCGAGAACCGGAGCTGCTCCTCGGCGCTCACTCGCGCCTGCAGTTGAGAGAGCAGTGCCGCAATCGCTTTGAGCGCGTTGAGTTCTGCCTCGGACCACGTTCGGTCGCCGATCTTGATGAAGCCGAGGATGCCGGTTGTGCGTTCCGAGTGCAGCAGCGGCACGACGGCCATCGAGGTCGCGGAGAATCCCGACGCGTCCTCGACGCGGCGGCGGTAGTCCTCCTGCTCCGGGTCCGGCCGAAACACTGCCGGTTCGGTCAGTGTTTCGGCCAGGCGGAACACCGAGTCTGCTTCGTCGAAGTAGACCACTGCCAGTGGGTCGGGATCGGGCACGCTCAGTCGCGGTGGCCATTCTGCGCTGAGTCTGGTGGCCCTGGCCTCGAAATCGTTGTGCCGGAGGAAGCTGAAGTCGATGCCCAGGTAGTCCACGAGTTGCCGCAGCACGGAGTCGTAGGCCTCGCGCACCGTCGCCGCATCGACTCCCATGAGTTCGGTTGCGACGCCGGTGACGAGGACCTCGAGCGTCCGATTGTGCTCCAGGGCCCTACTCCCGCCTCTCGTAGACGCAGTGCAGGACTGTTCCCCCTGGTCTTCGCCGGAACTCTACCCCGATACAGACGCTGAAACAGGAAGTCTGCGACTATGTATCGGGGTTTTCGGGGCGCTACCGAGCCGCAACACCAGCGCGACGGACTCTGTGTTTTCGATTTCAAGCAGTGCGCGAAACTCGAAACTCAACTGCTGCAGCGTTTCTGCGTGGTGGGGTGCCAGTTGTCGATATTCCTCCGCGGTGCGCGCGTAGAGGAACGCAGGGGAAACCGGCTGCACTGCCAAGCCGCGCAAATGCGCAGTTACCCAAACGTTCTCCGTTGCACATCCCCCGATGATGTAATCTGCTGCGGTCGATCCGGGTACGACGACCACTGCGAGTGCCGAACTCGACAGCACACGGTCGCGCATGTCGGTCCCCAGCGCTGCACCGGCGTCCCACGCCTGCACGAGCTCCATGACGTCCGGCCGTTTGACGATCTCGAGCTTGGACAGGTCCGCGTCGTCGATCCCCAGGGTCGACACCTCGATTCCCCGGTCGGGATCGAGATCCCCCGGCCAGCGCAACTCGGAGAACATGTCTCGATGCAGGTGCGGTGTGAGATACCGGATTCGATCGGCGGCAGCGAGGATATCCGCGGCCGCCGCGATGGACTCGGGTGCCGTCAGCAGCACTGCCCGGCCACCCTCTGCCTCTGCCGCAGCGGCGATGTCGGCGGCGATGCCGGCGTCCAGGGGTGCGCCGGTGCCCATTTCCCGATTGGTGCACCGCTCGAGAACGCCGTCGAGCAGGCGTCGATCGGTGACGGGTTGTGGATCGCCCGCACTCAGGGTGATCTCGACTCCGTGGTCGGTGACCTCGCTGCGGTCGAGCCTGCCCTGCGCGGTGGCCACCACGCGCGCGTTGAAGGCGGCCGCACCCACTGCCACGCAGCTGCCCCGGAAGGCGACGTCGAGGGTCGACGTGCGGGAACGATCCACCCCGATCCGCACGGTGCGTCCTTCACGGGTGAACGTCCACGGCTGACTGTTTCCACCGGACGGTGCTCGGCGCGCAGCGTCGAGAACGAGCGCGTCGGGATCGCCGGATGCGTGGTGAGCGTCGACGGCGGTGTCGACCGAATACTGCTGCGCCCTCGGCGACGGGTTCGGGGCCGCGAGCGCGTCGAGATGTGTCTCGAGATCGACGCGGATTCGTCCGGAGGGCAGGTGCGCTCCGGTGCCGAAGCGTCGAACGGCTGCTGCGATGGTTGCGCCGCCGAGTTGAACGTCGCCGCCCAATTGTGGCCAGGTCTCGATCGTTTCGCTCACTTCCACCATCGAGGCGGCCATCCGGGCCGAGAGCAGGGAGGCGTCGAGCTGATCGAGCACGATGGGGATCTTGTCGCGCGTGCCCAGCCCCTGCAGGCTCGTCGAGTCGATCTGGCCGAGGACGCCGTGGAACACCGGACGGTCGGGTTCGAGGTCGAAGCGCTCGACGTCGAGCAGTCCTCGGTCGGAGGTCTCCATCAGTACCGGGATCCCTCGCGAGCGGGCTGCCTCGCGGGCGCGGACCTTGACATCGAGGGAGTCGCATTCCTCGACGAGCAGATCGAGTCCGTCGAAGAACTCGTCGATGGTGTTCTCGGTGATTCCGTCCTCGGCGATCTCGACGCGCAGATACGGGTCGATCTCGGCAATGCGTCGGGCCGCGACGACCGCTTTGTTGACCCCGAGATCGAGGATGGACGCCGGAATTCTGTTGAGGTTGGACAGTTCGATCTCGTCGAAATCGGCGAGTCGAAGCGTCCCGCAGATTCCTTCGAGTGCGAGAGTGTGGGCAATGGCGTGCCCGACGCTGAGGCCGATGATTCCTATCGTGAGATCTCCCAAGGAATTCTGTTCCTCGAGCGTTATCTTGTTTCTGTTCCTGTCCAGCCGCAGGTGTCGAAACGAGCGAGGTCCGAGTACGGCGACAACCGTCTTTCGCCACGGAAAGAAAACCCACCTGTCGTTTTCGTCGAGAAGGCTCTGCTCAGGGCCGGGAAGCAGTGAGCGCAGGCCTTTTCTCTGCGTCTTTCGTTCGTCCAGGAAAGTGAGGGTGGGGTCGGCTCTGAGTTCGTCGAGTGCGTCGCGCTGTGTGGCGTCCGTCTCGTCGAATATCACAGGCTTCCAGTAGTGGCCGGGCGTGGTTCGATCGTTCATGATGCGACTGCTTCCGGGAGTTCGACGGCTGCGCGGCGGTGTGCGAGCAGGGTGACCGTGTTGTGCCGCATCCGGCGCCAGGTGGCCAGATCGGCGTTGAATGCGAGTGTTGTTCTGTCCCACCAGAACACCTCGGTTCGATAGCGATCGTCAGGATAGGGGATCGGCGCGATCTGGGTGGCGATGACGGCGCCGGTGTCGAGCCATGCGGTGCGAACGTGGGAGGCCGCGGTGGCAAGGGCGTAGCGCGCGCCGAGAAGTGCCGTGCTGTAGGCGGGTGATTCGGCGATCATCGCGGTGACGGCGCGGCCGTGGGGTGCGTGCTGAGCGACCCACGCGGATTTGAGTTCGACGACTCCGTGGCCGATGCGTTCGTCGAGCATGGTGTGCACGTGCCGTAGGCCTTCCGGATGGTCGGCGAATTCGATCAGTGCGTGCGATTGATCGACCGAGGAATACGGTCCTTGTACCCGTACCCCGCCGACTATTTGTCCGGTTCGGTCGAGTGCGGCGAAGAACAGCGCCGTGGTGCTGCCGTCACGAATGGCCGATATTTCGAGAGCGGTGGTGACACCGTGTCGCATATAGCTTTCCTCCGCGCCGTCCAGGAATTGTTTCCACAACGCCGGATTTTCGGTGGGAGTGGTGGCCAGAACGAGGCATTGGGATCGCTGATCCCAGTACGAGGGGACGTCGAACGGAATTGTCATTTCAGTCTTCCTGACAGGAGTTTGCCGAATGTGAATGGTCGTGCCGCTCGATTGTCCGGCTTTTCCTTTGCAGAGCTATGCGCCGCGATCGGGACTCGGGTGTGTCGCGGGGGAACACCCAGGACCAGTAGCCTGCAGAGGTGCTGCTCTCCGACCGTGACATCCGTGCCGAAGTGACCCTGGGAAACCTGGCGATCGAACCGTTCGACCCGTCGATGGTTCAGCCGTCGAGTGTCGATGTGCGGCTCGACAAGCTGTTTCGGGTGTTCAACAACACCCGCTACACCCACATCGACCCGTCGCTGCAGCAGGACGAGTTGACGACGTTGGTCGAACCCGCGGCCGGCGAACCGTTCGTTCTGCATCCGGGTGAATTCGTTCTCGGCTCCACTCTCGAATTGACGACGCTGCCGGACTACCTGGCCGGTCGGCTCGAGGGGAAGAGCTCGCTCGGGCGGCTGGGTCTGCTCACGCACTCGACTGCAGGGTTCATCGATCCGGGCTTCAGCGGCCACATCACGTTGGAGTTGTCCAACGTCGCCAACCTCCCGATCACGTTGTGGCCGGGCATGAAGATCGGACAGCTGTGCTTGTTCCGGCTGTCGTCGCCGTCCGAGAATCCGTACGGCAGTGCCGCGGTGGGGTCGAAGTATCAGGGTCAGCGTGGGCCGACGCCGTCGAAGGCCTACCTGAATTTCGTCCGGTCGAGCGTCGAGTAACGATCTCGCAGTTTGTTTGCCCGCCGTAAAACATGACGAACGGACGGTTGTAGCGGTACTCTGGTGACCTGACGTGGGTTGGGGCCTACCAGAGCGAGGTTTCTAGTGTCCGCGGTTCCCGATGTGTCCGTACTCGGCGCTTCGTTGGGGTCGAGTGGTCTCCGCAGCGTGATCAGCGACAACGCTCGCTCCGGTGCCGTGCTGGAAGTGCACGAGCCCGTCGCGTCCCGGCCCGCACCCAACGGCCTCGCCCCCGATCCGTGGGACGCCGTCATCACATCGGTACACAACCTGGCGTCGGAGTATGCGTCGGCGGATTTCTATCCGGTGCTCGCACTGCGTGAGAGCGACCCCAGAACGGCTTACGATCAGGATTTCTCCGACGGTGTCGTCCTCGTGTCCGAACTCGGTGCCCAATTGGGTGCACTGCGTGAAACACGTGTGTTGGCAGGCGAACGCTGCGTCGCCCTGTTCGACGTCGGCGCTTCCGGTACCTCGGTCTCCGTGGTCGACATCGACAGCGGCGACGTTCTCGCGTCGCGTCGAACGGACGCGCTCAGCGGTGACGAGTGCGATCGAATGCTGTGCGATCACCTCATCGCGACATTCGGTGCGGCCGAGGCGCTGACGATCGAGGCTCGCAGGCGGCTCGTGCACGACGTCCGCGACGGCAAACACGAGCTTGCCCTGCTTCGCAGCGTGTCGATCATCGGTCCGTTCGTCGGCGGACGTGCGTCGCTGTGGCGCGGCAATCTCGACGAGGTCATCGGCGACGCCGTGCACCGAGCCGTCTCGATGGCCGTCGACGTCCTCGATGCGGTCGGCGCGCAGGGCGTTCGCGTCGACGCCGTCGTCGCCGTCGGCGGCGGTGCCAACATGCAGATAATTCGTCAGGTCCTGTTCGACGCGGTGTCGATGCCGGTCTACGTGCCCGAGCAGCCGGAACTGCTGGCGGCGCACGGCGCTGCCGGGATCGCTCGGACGGTGGGTCTGCGGCCTGCGCCGGCGGCACCGGAGGCGCTCACCGATCGGTTCGCTGCCGTGGACCGCGATTCCGCAGACCTCGAGGTGGCCGCGGTTGTCCCGGTGGTCTCCAAGCGTCCGCGGCACAGCGACACCTCCTCCAAGCGGATGACGAGGGCCAACAAGGCCCGGCATCTCGGCGGCGCGCTCGCGGCACTCGTCGCGGTGTGTGCAGCCGGCACCGTGGTCACTGCGGCGGCACGGACCAGCGGCGAGGATCCAGCGCCGTCGGTGACCACGTCGCAGGACTCCTCGCAACCCGCCCGGTCGCAGTCCGTGGTGCCCGCGGCGGACGGGTCACCCGCCGAACCCGCCGGATCGTCGGTGCCGTTCGCGACCACGACGGCGACGCCGACCTCTTCTTCGGTCGGCGCGCCGACAACGTCGTCCTCGTCCCAGGCGCCGGCCACGACGGTCGCCGAAAGCGCCACCGCCACACGGCGCACCGTCACCACGACCGGTGCCCCGTCCGCCATCGAGCAGACGACGGCACCGAGCAGGCCCACCGTCGATCGGTCGACCGTGGTGCAGACGACGGTCCCACCTGCCGCCACGACTCGTCCGCCCACGACGCGTCCCACCACGACGACCCGGACCACGACGACGACCACCACGCGGTCGACTCGGACGTTCGATTTTCCGTTGCCGGATTTCGACTTTCCGCGACGCTGACCGGTCTGCGCTTTCGGCCGTCATCGGCCCGGTCACTCGAGGCAGGATGAGCAGTATGGAGTCGATTCAGACCGAGCGCGAAGACAAGTTCGACGTCGACGCAGATTTTCAGTTGCCCACTCTCGCTGCGCTGGTGCCCACCGGCGGCGCACTGGTGTCGAGCGAGACCGACTTGAGCAGTGAGTATTTCGACACTGCGGGCCACGACCTGTTGCGACGCGGGATCATCGTCCGGCGTCGTACCGGTGACTCCGACAACGGCTGGCATGCAAAGGTCCCGGCGGAGAAGGCGCGGACCGAGATTCGGCTCCCTCTCGGCAGCGGCGCGCACAACGCGGTGCCGGACGAGCTGAACGATGTGCTGCGCGGTGCGGTGATGGGCGCGCAGTTGGCCGCGGTCGCTACTTTGACGACGCGTCGAACGATTCACACCGTGTCCGACGCCGATGGGGCCGTCGTCGCGGAAATCGCCGACGACGAAGTGTCGGTGGTCTTGATCGGCGGTGCGACCGGTCCGCGGTGGCGCGAGGTGGAGGTGGAACTCGGCCCCGCAGGCTCGGAGTCGTTCCTGAAGAAGGCGGGCAAGGTGTTGCGCGCTGCCGGTGCTCGTCCGTCGGCGCATCCGTCGAAGTTGGATCGGGCGCTGTCGGTGGTGCGCCAGGAACCTGCCGAACCTGGGGTGGCGCTGCTGGCGGATTATCTCGACGATCAGGCGCAGGCGATCGTCGCAGGCGATGTGTATCTGCGTCGAGGGCTGGATCCGATTCACTCCACGCGGGTGGCCATTCGGCGCTACCGCAGCACCCTCCGCGTGTTCGGGAGTCTGTTCGAGGATGAGCCAGCTGCGCAACTCGAGGCTGAACTGTCCTGGTATGCAAGCATTCTCGGTGAGGTTCGAGATCGTCAGGTGCAGCGTGCTCGGTTCGCGGCTGCGCTGCGGGAACTGCCGCCCGAACTGGTGCTCGGGCCGGTGGCGTCGCGCATCGAGAACGATCTGTTGGCCGAGCAGATCCGATACCGCGAGGCGGCGATGACCGAACTCGACGGAGAGCGTTACCGCGCGCTGCTCACGACGCTGTCGGAGTGGTCGCGTGGGCTACCGATCGACGGCGAGGTCACCGACCGCGTGTTGGTCAAGCTAGCGCGCAAGGCCGGGAAGAAGGCGATCGATCGCACGAAGAGTGCCGTGCGCGGTACCGACGACGAGGCGTTGCATCGTGCACGGAAGGCGTCGAAACGTGCGCGGTACGCGGCCGAATTGGTTGCGCCGGTGGTGGACAAGAAGGTCTCGAAAGCGAACATCAAGCACTACAAGACGATTCAGGAGGTGCTGGGAGAGCACCAGGATGCGGTGATCGCGGCGGAAATTCTGCGGACTCTCGGCGCGCGGGCAGGGACGACGGCAGGGGAGAACGGTTTCACCTTCGGCCTGCTGTTCGAGCGCGAGCGTCGCGCCGCCGAGGTAGCCCGGGACGAGGCGAGCAGGTTGGAGTTCTGATCAGCGAAACCGGGATAATTCCCCGATTCGAGACCCGAAGGGTACTCTGAGCCCGAATCGAATTCGGGGGAGTCGACGATCATGGCCATTGCGCTCGGGGTGCACGTCGGTGACGACGAAATATCTGCTGCATTGGTCGAGGCCGATCTACCCGAGCTCGGCCCCATTTCCACTCGCACCGTCTCCGTCTCCTCGGTTCCCGGGGGTGTCGGTGACGCCGTCTCGACGATGCTCGGAATCATGAGGGTGCAGGCGGCCCAGAACGACCTGCTGATCAGCGGGTCCGGGGTGGTCTGCGACAGCATCGCGCTCTGTGGGACCGTTCGCGCCGCTCTGGCCGCCCACGATATTCATGACGTCGGGGTAGTGGATGCCGGAGATCCGCGGTTGAACTCCGCGGTTCCATTGGCAATTGCAGCGGCACTGATCGGAGCCAAGGCCGCCCTCGCCGAGCCGGTGGCCGTTCCGAATGCGACGGGTGACGAGGACCGGAGTGGTTTCGGCAGCGATGTGGCCGGTACGCCCCGCAGCGCGAGACTGACGATGATCGGGTTGGGCGTCGCGGTTCTCGCGGCACTGAGCGGAGCCACCGTGTGGGCTCTGGCGGCGTCCGATCCGACGCAGAATTCCGTGGTCGATACCGCCGATACCGCCGATGTTGCCGAGGTCCCGTCCAGCGGAAACAGCGAAGCCGCGTCCTCGGCGGTGGTGGTCGCCGATTCGGCGGTCCCCTCTACCGACCCGTCGGCGGTTCCGTCCGTCGACACCGGGTTGCTCGAGGCCCCCGCGTACGGGCCGATGCCGATCGGTACCTGGAGTGCGGCACCCACTGCGGGTTCGGTCCCCACTCCGTACGTCGAGGCGTCGTCGGGAGGAGGCAACTCCGGTCGCGTCGATGCGGGTGGCGTCGATGCCGGTGGCAACTCGGGTGGCGGCAGACCCGGCGGGGGCAACTCCGGTGGCGGTGATTCCGGCGGTGGTGACTCGGGTGGTGACTCGGGTGGCGACTCGGGTGGCGAGGAAACGACTACCGTCGATCCCCCGCCCGAGCCGGAACCCGAAACCGAGGTGCCGTCCACGGACCCGGCCGAGCCGACCACCGAGGTTCCGGAGACCACCGACCCCACCACCGATACGGAACCGGCGGCAGATCCGGTCGAATAGCCCTCGATCCGTTGATTGCATTGTGAGCGAGCGGTTTTGATACTTGTACAAGTCCTTCGCGTGACGGGTATGTGAATTCGACTCGGACACCTGAACTTCCGCTCAGCCGTCGCTACCATCGAGTGATCGACCAGTAGACGGTGAGTATTCGATGACCGAACATCCCGCAGCAGAACCCGTGACCCGCACGACCATCGACAGGGCAGTGGGTGTTCTCATCGCACTGCGTGGCTGTAGTCCGGAGGAGGCGTTCGCCGAATTGGCGGCGCACAGCTTCCGGTTCGATGTCTCGCTCGTGCAGTCCGCCCGCTCCATCGTCGCGGCCGCGCGTGGGATGGTTTCGGCCAACGGTGTCGCGTGCGCAGCGATGACGTCGGCGCAGGAGGAATGGGGTCCGCTGCTGGCCGACCGTCGAGAACCTTTCGACCACGTCGCCTGAGAATGGAGGACTGACGTCCTACTGCTTGTTATATCTCCCAAAACAAACCAAAAGTTCATCCAGATACCCAGTTTGCTGTCCAGGCGGCGGTTCGACGGTTAGTATCGGCAGGTCGGAGTAGCCAGTCGAGTCGAGGAATCATGAGAACAGTCCTTGGTGTTTCGGTGGGTTCCGCCACTGCCCGAGGGGTCGCAGTCGATGCGATCGACGAGTCGGTGCGGTCGGCCCACATCGTTCACTCGTTCGATCCCGACGACCATCTTCAGGTCGCCATCGACTTGCTGGACTCCATGTCGCGCGACCAGATGGTCGACAGAACCGACATCGTCTTGGCTGTGCCCGACGATCCCGGTGCTCGCGCGCGAACCTCCGCCTACTCCACGTACGAGGCCGATCGTCTGTTGGTCGCCTCCGAACTCGGTGCTCAGCTGCGGTATCTGCGGGGCACCGGCCAGCTGGAGGGCGCTCGTACCGTCGCGATCTGTGACGTCGGGGCGTCGGGCACCACGGTGTCGGTCGCGGACCCGGCCACCGGCACGGTCTTCAGTTCGGTGCGCACCACGCTGTTCGGGGGTAACAGCTGCGACGAGCAGGTCGCCCGCTACTTGCTCTCGATGTACGGAGCGGACGAGTTGGCGTCCGATCGCACTCGAGCAGATCTGGCGGTGTCGGTTCGCACCGCACGCGAGCAGCTGTCCAGGCTGCGGGTGGCGGAAGTTGCCGGACCTTTCGTCGGCGGGCCGGTGCGGTTGTGGCGCAATACCTTCGACGATGTTCTCGAGCGCAGCATTCGTTCGTTGGAGGACTGGGTGGCCAGTGTCATCGTCGACGCTCCCTGTGCCGTCAATGCCTTGGTGATGGTC
Source organism: Rhodococcus sp. IEGM 1341 (assembly GCF_030056895.1). Lineage (NCBI taxonomy): Bacteria > Bacillati > Actinomycetota > Actinomycetes > Mycobacteriales > Nocardiaceae > Rhodococcus > Rhodococcus sp. IEGM 1341. The sequence continues at coordinate 390,817 of NZ_JASHKV010000002.1, forward strand.
GGCGGGTGCGCCAACATTCCGACGCTGCGGCGTCTGTTTCGTCGTGATCTGATGCTGCCGGTCGTCGCGCCCGCCAATCCGGAGTCCCTCACCGCGCACGGTGCGGCTCTGATGGCGGTCGACGCGGTCGCGTCTCGTCGCCATCGCCCGCGTGGTGCCATGATCGCCAACGTTGTGCCGTCGCAACACGCCTCGATGGTGGGCATGGTGGGCTACCACGACTCTCCGCGACACCGCTCGGCTTGACCCCTCCGGCCTGGCCAACCAACGCCGTTGTTCGGTAAGTTGCTCGGGTAATGGTGAACAGTGGGGTACGAGACGGTGGGACAACAGTGGCAGAGCAGGTAGCGGAGTCCGGTACGGCAGCGACCGGCGAGGAGGCGTTCGATCCGGCGGAACACGCTCGGAGCATGGTCGGTTATCACTACCGCACCGAGGACTACTACGAGGTGGGCCGCGAGAAGGTCCGTGAGTATGCCCGCGCCGTCCAGGATTTCCACCCCGCCCACTGGGATGGCGACGCTGCGGCCGCTCTGGGTCACAGTGCCCTCGTCGCACCTCTGACGTTCATGTCGCTGGTCGGCACCCTCGCGCAGAAGAAGCTTCTCCAGTCCATCGCCGAGGGCTACGACCTGAGCCAGATTCTGCAGACCGATCAGGTGCTGGTGTTCCAGAAGCCGATCCTTGCCGGCGACCAACTGACATGCGATGTCTCGCTCGATTCGTTCAAGACGGTCATGGGTCGCGACATGATGGTCACCAAGAACGTCGTGTCCAACCAGAAGAACGAATTGGTGCAGACCACGTACACCACGCTCCTCGTCGGTCGGTCCGGCGAGATCGATCCGGCCATCGCCGAGTCCGCGAAGAACTTGGTCATGTTCGGTGCGACGACGGACGTCGGCGGAGCCGATTCCGGCCAGAGCGACACACTGTCCACTCCGCAGGAGCACGAGCCACTGATCGTCGAGGAGTACCGGGGTCGGCCGACGCAGAAGTTCGACGACGTCAACGTCGGAGACGAACTGCCGCCGCGCACGGTGCGCCTGACCCGCGGTGATCTGGTCAACTACGCAGGCGTTGCCGGTGACGCGAACCCGATTCACTGGAGCGAGCAGTTCGCCAAGCTGATCGATCTCGAGAACGTGCTGGCTCACGGGATGCTCACGATGGGCGTCGGCGGCGGCTACGTCACCGAGTGGCTCGGCGACCCGGGCGCTGTGAAGGACTACACCGTCCGCTTCACCACCCCCATCCCCGTGGACACCCACAAGGCCGCCGAAATCGTCTTCACCGGCAAGGTCAAGTCCAAGGACGAGGCGACGCGTACTGCAGTGATCTCACTGGGCGCGACATTCGAGGGCAAGCGAATCTTCGGCCACCGCGCTACGGCAACAGTGCAATTGGGCTGAATGCCTGCGGCAGTGGTGTGATTAGGTGCCCCGGGCGGCACTCAATCACACCACTCGACGGCTTAGCTGGTTCGCCTCTGCCGCGGATCGGCTCCCCAGTTTTGGATTTCTGACTCCGATCGGCGTCGGGTTTCCGAATGTGGGGAGCTGATCGGGAGGGTGCAGTGGTACTTACGCCCTTCGTTGGAATCCACACCCCCTGTAGCGGGTGTGAATCCATGCGAGGGGCGTAGATGTGCGCTGGGTTCGGCCTCTACCGCGGATCGGCTCCTCAGTTTTGGATTTCTGACTCCGATCGGCGTCGGGTATCCGAATGTGGGGAGCTGATGTGCAGGGTGCAGTGGTATTTACGCCCTTCGTTGGAATCCACACCCCCTGTAGCGGGCGTCAATTCATGCGAGGGGCGTAGATGTGTTCAGCCTCTGCGTCGGCGGCCAATCGACCCCCAGATTCGGATCGCGCGGCTTCGCGCAACGCCGGGTAATCAATAACCGGTGGGACCACTGTTCGTCCTTACCGTCGGCGTCGGTCGGTTGCGTATTGGATTATGGCGAACACGGCACCGATCACAATCGACGCTGTCAGGCATTCGACCAGGAATACGAGACTCGACTCGCGCAGTAGCGGTGAGTTCGACATCCGCGCGGGCATCGAATCAGGGTGAACCACGGCAATACCGGAGGCTCGCGGCGGGTTGACGGTTGCGACGGCCCACAAAAGACCTCCGAGAAACACCGACGTCGGCAGGGGCCACCAGAACAGAGACTGCCGAGATCTTCGCATCCATGCTGCCGCTGCGACCCCGCACAGTGTCAGCGCACCGATGACGAGTGACGACGGAAGCCACGGCGGACCCTGTTCGGTGAATATCAGTGCGTAGCCGAGAATCGATATGCTTCCGGATTCACCGGAGGTCGCCGCCGGGTCGAAGGGCGCTAGGGGCGCTGCGAAATGCCACAGAAGTGACGACGCTGCGGACAGGGTGAGGCCGAAAACTATTGCGATCCAGCGCATCAGGAATACTCACTCAATGAACTATCCCCGTACTCGGATCATACTTGGGAGGGCGGTCCCATGGCGACGCGTCCGACTCCACCGCCTACCCTCCTGAGTTGGTTGCACGCTGCTCGGAAACTTCCGCCACTTAGCTAGCGGATCGGCCTCCGGTGCAGCACTCCGATCATCGCCCATGAGCAGCAGGCTACGCGTCGTGACCGTTGTGTGTGCGCTTCTCCGATTCGGATAGCGGTAGCTACGCGATGCGCACCCGCAACTCGTTAATCGGCACTTTCGAGCCATTCTTGTCGGTACGCTGGACGGCCTATCGAACGGCTGTAAGTGCCTGCGGCAGTGGTGTGGTCGAGTGCCCTGGGCGGCACTCAGCCACACCACTGCGGAGCAAATTCCCTCTTGGCACTCGTGGGTGGAGAGTGCTAATTTGGGTCTCGCACAGTGAAGACGCGGCCGCTACAGGGGCGGACGCATCGTCGTTCAGGAGGTGGTTGCTGTGCTTCGCTTCGATCCGTTCCGTGACCTCGACTCGATTGCTGCCGGGATGCTCGGCGCAACCAGTGGTTCGGACCGTGCACCCAGGTTCATGCCTATGGACCTCTACAAGCTCGACGATCACTACGTCCTCAACGCGGACCTCCCGGGTGTCGATCCGGGCTCGATCGATGTCGACGTCGATCGCGGCACCCTCACGTTGACCGCGCATCGAACCGCACCCACCAGTGATGGCGTGCAGTGGCTTTCGTCGGAACGATTTGCCGGAACGTATCGACGCCAGCTCTCGCTCGGTGACGGGGTCGACGCGGAGAAGATCTCGGCGTCCTACGACAACGGCGTCCTGACGGTCACCATCCCGCTGGCAGAGCGGGCCAAGCCGCGCAAGATCGAGATCGCCCACGACAACACGCAACGAACCATCGAGACCCAGGCAAGCTGAGCGCCTACGGCAGTGGTGCGGATAGGTGCCTTCAGTGGCGCTTGTCCACACCACTGTCGTGGGTAATCGCGGCGTCGTGAAATTCCATCTCGGCAGCCAACATTCCGACGAACCACGCGTCCAGGGTCGCGTCGTCCACCTCGTCCATCGCGTCGACTTCTCGGGCCAACGCGTCCACCTGCGCGACGAACGCGGGGCGGGTATGCATCTCGATCCACTCCTGCAGTGCCGGTTCACGATCGACAGATTTGTCCATCGCCGCGCGACACCAAGACAGATACAGGGTTTCGGCGGCGAACATTGCGACCAGAGCTGCGGCTCTACCGTCCTTACGGGCAAGTCCCAGTGCGTAGTTCGACAGAACGGACGAGCTCTCGACCAATTCGTCCACGTCACCGTCGTACGGAAACTGCTCGCGTAGCCCCGCGAAGTATTCGCGCTGCTCGCCGACCAGGTTGGACAGTGACGTCACGTGATCGGTGGCGTCGTCCAACGACGTCGACTCCGCGACCACGAGCCCGAGAATGCGCACCGCGGTGAGCACGAATGCTTCCTCGATCACCAGGTAGCGCCGAAAGTCCTCGTCGCGCAACGTGCCGTCGATCGAGTCGGTGATGAAGCGGACACGCTGCGCGGCAGCAAGATTGCGATGCTGCCGCGCAGTCAGTTCGGCGGAGCGAGTCATTTCTCGGACAACCAGGTGACCAGGCCGTCGAACAGATCCGTGTATCCGAGCCATTGTTCGCAGAACTCCGGCGGTGCCCAGTGCGGTGAGCAGTCCGAGGTGAACACTGCGGAGCGGCCCTTGCCGTAGGCACCCGCTGCCACCAGCGGATCACCGTTGATGGTGGCCGGTACGGCAACCCCGTCCTTGGCGATCACGCGGTTGTAGCCGAGCAGGGCAGGCCACTCGGTGCCGCTGCCGCTCACGGTGGGGTGGGTTCCGTCGACGACGACGGGAATCATTCCACCGGGCGTCTCCACCCGATCGTCCTCCGGGAGCATCGTCACCGGGAGTGCGTCGGCGAGGGCCGTCTGCCGGAACGCGGCCCGAGCCTGAAATCCGGAGAACGAGAGGTATCCGCCGATCATCATCAGCGCACCGCCGTCGTGCACCCAGTTCCGAAGCTCGACCAATCGATCCTCGCCCGCCTGGAAGCGGTCGAAAACATTGGGTGCCAATTGAATCGAGTTGGCACCGATATCGGAGAGCACCACCACGTCGAACTCCGACAGCGCTTCTGCGTTACCGGGGAACTGGGTGGGTACCAGGTGCGCCGGCATGTGCACCACCTCGTGCCCACGGGAGGCCAGCGCGTCCCGCAGTGGGCCGACGCCTTCGACGTAGGAATGCACGGTGAACTCGTCGACACCCTTGACGTGGGTGGACGACGTCATCCAGCTTTCACCGGCGATCAGAACTTTCTTACCCATGACGCTTCTCTATCCTTTTCCGGCCTGCTCGAAGAGCGACCTCGGGTTGTCTTGCATGAGTGAGGACACGCGCTGCGGATCCAGTCCGTTGCGAACCAGCCGAGCGGCGAAAGAGACCGGCACATAGGCCAATCCATTGCCTCCGTACTTACGCAACATCGATTTGAGGAACAGGTCGTGGCTGAGGAGGAGTTGCGCTCCGTATCCGCCACCGACCAGACCCACCACGGCGAGGGCAGTCTCGGCGGGTGGCGGCGACTGCCCCTCCCCGGGAAACTCGAAAGGCATACCGATCATGTCGAATTCGAGAAAGACCCCGCGATCGGCGAGCGCACACTGGTAATCGGGATCGTTGCCCGACGGGTCCATGTGGCACAGCACCACCGCGCCCGGATCGACACCCATCTCGTCCAGAACGATATCGAGTACCGCCGGTCCATAGCGCTTCCAACCCGGAAGATGAACGAACAGCGGCACCTTCACCTCCCGTTGAGCGACGCATGCTGCGCGGAGCGCTTTCGCCTCGTTCTCGGTGAACGACGGCGAGATTCCGATCTCCCCGATCACACCCGGCTTCGGCGCATCCGTTTCGGCGGTGAACTCGGAGATGAGCGACGCGGCAAGGGCGTCGATGCCGAGTGCGGCCACCTCGGGCGGATGCGTCGACTCGAGATACCAGCCCGAGCCCATGACGACCCGAACACCGGACCGGCGTGAGTAGTCGGCGAGAATCTGTGGTCGACGGCCGATACCCGGGGGTGTCAGGTCGACGATCGTCGTTCCTCCGTTGTCCGCGAACGTCTTCAGCTCGTCGAGAACCCCGGCTGCATCGTCGACTCGGCAGTTGTCGGCGCTGTGGTACGGGTTGTCGTGCAACAGCCACGCGTTCTCCGAGGCGACCGGGCCGGCGAGGATCTGCGCGACAACAGGATCCGGCGACGGTGAGTAGGCGACGGAAGCGTCGTTGTGCAGGTGTTCGTGCGGCAGGACGAGTCCGAGTCGATCGGAGTCGATCGCTCCGGTGACAGTGGTGACGATCATTGCTTCCCCGGCGCACTCTGCAGGTGCTTGAACAGCGAGGCCAGGGAATGTCCGCGCATGTTGATCCAGATCGCCATCAACAGAACGACACCGGTGATGATGGGAGTCAGGAATGGACTGACGCCCAGCAGGGTGAGGCCGTTGGCGATGATACCGGTGAGGACCGCGCCGATGACGGTTCCGATCACGGTGCCGCGTCCACCGAAGAGGTTGGTGCCACCGAGTACCACCGCTGTGATGACGGTGAGCTCGAATCCGTTGGCGGAGTTGGCCGATCCGGATCCCAGCCGAGCTGCGATGAGAAGTCCGGCGATGCCCGCGGCGAGACCGGTGAACACCAACGTCATCATCAGTACCCGGCGGGTGTTGACGCCCGAGCGGCGAACGGATTCGACGTTGGAGCCGATACCGGTGACGTAGCGGCCGAATCGAGTGCGGTTGAGGGCGATTGCGCCGACGATCACCACGCCGAGGGCGATCCAGGCGCTGGCCGAGAACCCGAGCCACGATGCGGTGCCCAGCTTGGCGAACGCCGTACCGGGAGTGATCGGGACGGAGAATCCCTCGGTGCGGTACAGCGCGATGCCGCGAATGATGGACAGCGTCGCGAGGGTGACGATGAACGGCGGAATGCCCTGGTAGGCAGCGAGCCAACCGTTGACCAGACCCCACGCGGCCCCCATCAAGGGCGCTGCCACGAAGACCACCGAGGAGTCGACGCCGGCCTGGATCAGCTCGGCGCTCATCGCGGCCACGAACGCCACCGTTGCCCCGACGGAGAGATCGATCTGACCGGTGGTGATCACGAACGTCATGGCGACGGCGATGATCAGAACCGGAGCGATTTGCGTGGCGAGGTTCGAGATGTTGGTGAACGTCAGGAACGACGATGTGGTGACCGAGAAGATCGCGGCGACGGCGACGGTGACGGCCAGCATGGCCAGCGTCGGTTTGTTCGCCTGCTGCCACAGGGTGGGTCTGCTGGCGAGCTTCTTCACGCTGGGTGGAGCGTTCTTGTCGAGAATCGTCATGAGGGGCCTCCCGGCCGGGACGTGGAGTGCGTGGGTACCGGGGTACGGGTGATGAGGCCGACGAGGGATTCGATGTTCAGGTCTCCGATGGGGACGTCGTCGACGCTCTGGCCCTCGTACATGACGGTGATGCGGTCGCAGACGCGGAACAGGTCCTGCAGTCGGTGCGTCACGAGGATGACGCCGACGCCCTGGGCCGCGACGTCCGTGATGAGTTTCAGTACCGACTCCACCTCGGCGACGGCCAGTGCCGCCGTTGGCTCGTCGAGGATCAGCACGTCGGGGCGGAACGATACGGCGCGGGCGATGGCGACGGTCTGACGTTGTCCGCCCGAGAGCTGCCCGATCTCCTGGTACGTCGACTTCACCTTCACGTGCAGGTCCGCCAGGATCTTCGCGGCCCGCTCGTGCATGCCGTGCCGGTCCAGGAACGGGCCCTTCCTGGGCTCCCGACCGAGGAACAGGTTGCTGGCGACGTCGAGGGTGTCGCACAGGGCGAGATCCTGGTAGACGATGCCGATCTTCTTCTGCTGTGCGTCGAGCGGCGTCGAGAAGCGCACCGGGTTGCCGTCGACGCGCATCTCACCGCCGTCGTGTTGAACGGCACCGGCAAGGATTTTCATGAGCGTCGACTTGCCGGCGCCGTTGTCTCCGACGACTCCGAGTACCTCGCCGCGTCCGAGCCTTAGATCGACTCCGCGCAGTGATTTGACCGGGCCGTACGACTTGGTGATTCCGGAGAGTTCGATCAGGGGTGGATCCGGTGAAAGCTGTTGTGTCATGGCTCTACTTCTTCAGGTAGTACATGTAGTCGCCGACGTTCGCCGGGGTGACGATCTGCGTCGGGACAGGGATGTCTGCGGGGGCGGTGCGTCCGCAGCCGAGGTCGATGGCGGCATTCATTGCCTCGTAACCGAATTCGAAGGTGTTCTGCTGTACGACGCCTTCGAGCCAGCCGGCCTCGAGTGCGGTGACGGCCTGATCCGACAGGTCCCAGCCGACGGCCTTGACCCGGTCCTGTGCGCTCTGACTGTTCACTGCGGCAACGAGACCGATGAGCGCGGGTTCGCCGGTGGCGTAGACGTATTCCATGTCCGGATTACCGGTGAGCAGGTTCTCCGCGGCGGTCTGCGCGTTCTCCTGGATGTTGCGCCCGTCGACCACTGTTCCGACGGTCATGCCTGCGGCGGAGACGGTGTCGGTGAAGCCCTTCTGGCGTTCGAGCTGGATGGTGCTGTTGAGCGCGCCGACGATACCGACTGTGCCGGTGTTGTTCGCGAGCTCGGCCAGGGTGTCGCCGATCTGCGCTCCGCCCTCGGCGTTGGCGGTGCCCACCTGGGTGGAGATGGCCGGATCGTCGACGGTGGCGTCGACGGCGACGACGGGGATTCCCGCGGCAGCTGCCTTGGCCACGGACGGCTTGATGCCGTCGGTGTCGATCGCGTCGACGATGATGGCGTCGACGCCGGAGGCGATGAGGTTGTCGAACGCGTTGGCCTGTGTGACGGAATCGTCGTTGCCGCTTATGATCTGGAGATCGACACCGGCTTGATCGGCCACGTTCTGAGCTGCGTTGTTGATCTGGTTGAAGAACAGGGCCTGAAGGTTGATCGTCACCAGGCCGATCTTGAGGGTGCCGTTGTTGCCCTCGCAGGATTCGGCGACGCGGGTGGGCTCGGGGATCGACGACGCGGCCGCGTCGGTCCCGCCGGCGGTATCGCTGGGAGCGGCGGAATCGCAGGACGTGAGCGTCAGCGCCACGGCAGCACCGAGAACGAGAGGGAGTGCGCGTTTGATCATGGGATCTCCTGGAGGTCGAATGGTGCGTGCGTGGAGGTGAATTCGGTCAGTTCGGTGAGGCTGGGGCAGCCGCGTGGACCGGGGGTGGCGCAGGCGAGGGCTGCCGACGCTCCCGCGAGACGTGCCGAGTCGGCCGGTGGTGTGCCTGCGTCCACGAAGGCGATGTAGGTACCGCAGAAACAGTCGCCCGCGCCGACGGCGTCGACGATGTCGACGCGCACCGCGGGTTCGGTGACGGTCTCGCCCGTAGGCGTGACCAGGGTCCACCCGTGTTCGCCGTCGGTGACGACGAGGTGGGTGTCGTGCTCGGCGGTCAGCGTCGACCACCGCTCGGCCTCGATGCCGAAGCTGTTCTGCCAGAGACTGCGTCCGACTATCACGTGGTCGGCGAGAGCGAATGCCCGCAGCGCGGCATCGGCGTCCTCGCAGCCGTCGAGGTCGATTGCGAGGCTGACGTTCGGGGGGAGTTCGGCGGGCAGCATCGCTGCTCGATAGCCGTCGAGGAAGAGCCGGCCGCCGCCCTCGGCGAGAGTGGCGAGCACCGCAGCCAACCGGGTGGCGTCGTTGGCGTCGTCCTGGCTGATGATGGATCGGTCGCCGCCGTCGGCGATGAGAACCACTGCGGTGGAAAGGAATGCGTCACGCGGTGACCAGCTGGTGTCGACGCCGTCGTGTTCGAGTGTGGCGAGAAACTGCGTCGAACGCGGGTCCGGTCCGACGGCGCCGGCGAAGGCGACCCGGGCACCCATCCGGGCGGCGGCGACGGCGGCGTTGGCGGTCATGCCCCCGTCGATGGTGTCGACGGCCGTCGCCTGAACCCGTTCGCCGAGCACCGGCACGTGCGGAACATGCACCGTCACATCGCTGTTGGCGTAGCCGAAGAAGACGATCATGCGCTACTTTCCTGCTGCGCGGGCGACGGCGCGTACCTTGTCGCCGTCCACCCGGCCCCACCAGCGCGCGTTCTCCTTGACCGAGGAGGCGATGATGGCACCGTCGCACTCCTTCATCAGATCGCCCACGTTGCCCGCGGTGATGCCGGAGCCGATGATGACCGGGAGCACAGTGTTGTTCCTGATCACCGACACCTCGTCCACCGAGGCGGCGTCGCCGGTGCGTGAGCCGGTGGCGATGAGGACGTCGGCGTCGAAGAACTCGGCGTCCTCGGTCTGCTCGGCAATGGTGCGGTCGGCGACGATGGCGTGTGCACCGTGCTTGACGTGCACGTCGGCGAAGATCTTGACCGGGGTGGCTCCGATGCGATGGCGGAAGCGAGTGGTCTTGGCGGCCTGGCCCTCGATGAAGCCCTCGTTGGCGATGTACGCGTTGGCCCACTGGTTGACGCGGACGAAGCTCGCGCCTGCGGCCCACGCTGCGGCCACGCCGCATTCGCCTGCGTTGGACAGGATGCTGACGCCGACGGCTCGACCGAATTCTGCGACCACGGCGGCGGTGACGACGCCCATCGTCGCCGCGGTTTCGTAGCCGTGCTCACCGGGCTTGAGGAACGGGATGTCCCAGTGGTTCTCGACGATGACCGCGTCGAAGCCGTTGTCGATGTAGGCGTGTGCCTCGGCGACTGCGAAGGCCGCGATCTCGGCGACGGGCTGGCCCTTGTAGTGCGGGCTTCCCGGGAGCGCGGGGAGGTGGATGGCCCCGATGAGGGCGGGGGTGGTGGCGACGATGTCGGCAAGCGCCGACGGCTTGGACGGAAATACTCCCAGCGACGACGTCGGGCTGGCTTCCGGAGGGGGCGTGCTCACGTGGGTGGCTCCTGGGATCGGGGCAATCGAGTCGGGCATGTAATCGATTACCTTGCGTATATGCACCGTAGGGGATCAGCACCCGTTCATGTCAAGGAATTCTTGAGTCGTTTATGTAAACGATTGCCTCTATCGTGTTAACCAGACCGGACGGTGTCCACGGTTCGCTACCCTCAGGCCACACCAAAGACTAGGAGTCGGATGCGCAAGGCAACGATTCGCGACGTCGCCGAACGTGCGGGCGTCTCGACGGCCACGGTGTCGCGGGCACTGTCGGGTTCTCGGCCGGTCTCGGAGGAGGTCGCCGCGGCCATCCGGCGAGCAGCGGACGAGCTGGGCTACTCCGGAAACATCATCGCCAGCTCGCTGCGTCGCAATCGCACCGACACCATCGGCATGGTGGTTCCGTCCATCGCCAACCCGTTCTTCACCTCGCTCGTCGTCAACGTGGAACACGTGCTCTCGCAGCGTGGACTGCAACTGTTCCTCTGCGATTCGCGCTCGGATCCGGCCGTCGAAGCGCAGCGCCTGCGAAGCCTGGTCTCTCGTCAGGTCGATGGCATCATCATCAGCCCGTGCCATGGTGAACGATCCGCCGACGCCGTCCGAGCCTCGGCTCGCGCGATCCCCGTCGTCCAACTGGACCGATTCGCCCTCGACACGCACACCGACTGGGTAGGCGTGGACGACGATGCGGCGCAGGCACTTCTGATGGATCACCTTGCCGCCCAGGGCGCACGCAGCGCCGCGTTCATCAGCTCGGAGCTCACCAACTCCTCCACCGAGCTGCGCCGGGCCGGCTTCTTTCGGCACGCCGCCCGCGTCGGCATCGAGACGCGAGAGGAGTGGACCCAGCTGGGCGACTACTCGATCGACTGGGGACGCGAATCATCCCGGGCGATGCTGGCATCGGCGTCTCGTCCGGACGCGGTGGTGTGTGCAGACGACCTGATCGCGCTGGGAGTGCTGCAGAGCTGCCAGGCGCTGGGGCTCGCCGTACCGTCGGACATCATGGTGACGGGCTTCGACGACATTCCGTTCTCCGCCTTGAGCAATCCGCCGATCACCACCATCAGGCAGCCCCAGGAACGGATCGCTGCCGAGGCGACGCGGCTGCTGGATCAGGCGATGAACACCGACCTCACCGGTACCGCGCACATCGCGCTCAAACCTGAACTGGTGGTGCGTCAGTCGACCGTAGGCCAGGCTCGAGTCACCGCGCCGTAGGCGGCGACAGCGGCGTCGAGTTCGGCCAAGGACACGCTCTCGTCGGCCGCGTGCATCAGCGCCGGCGTGCCCGGTCCCCACACCACGATCGGGGCCGACGGGGCCGCGGCGGCCAGGATGGATGCGTCGGTGAAGTAGGTGACCGGCTCTGCTGCAACGGGATTCGGGAGCGCGGCGATCCAGTTACTGTCCGGCGTGGTGCGTACTCCGGGGAGGTCGATCCGCGCGTCGACACGATCCACTTCGGGTTGATTCCTCCACCAGGCCAGCAGATCCCGGCCATCGCCGACGGTACGGTGGTCGATCACCACGTGGGCCGCGTCGGGCACGATGTTGGGGGCCGAACCGCCGTCGATCAGTCCGACGTTGAACGTTTCCGCGCCCAGGAATGTATCCGAGGCGAGCGGCAGTTCCTCTCTTGCGCGCGCCAACACGTCGACGAGTTTGAAGATGGCGCTCTCGCCGCGTTGCGGTGTACTGCCGTGTGCGGCAACGCCTGCGGTGAACACGTCGACCCACAGCGCACCGCGATGGCCGAGGTGTACGCGGTTTCCTGTGGCCTCCGGAACTACGACGGCCCCGACTCTGCAGTCGGCGACGGCATGGCGGGCGGCCTGCGCGCCGAGCGATCCGATCTCCTCGTCGCTGGTGAGCAGGAATGCGACCGGGACGCCGTCGTCGATGGCGTTGAGCACTGCGGCCGTGGCCGCCACGAGACCGGCCTTCATGTCCGAGGTGCCTCGGCCGCGTAGGACTCCATCCTCGATGTCGGCGACGAACGGATCGAACTGCCAGTGCTTCAGGTCGCCGGGCGGGACGGTGTCGACGTGACAGGCGAACATCAGCCGCGTCGTCTCGGGAGGTGCCTCGTTGGTTATCAGCATCCACGGGTGCGGACCGTCGGTGTCGCCTTCCACGGTCAGCATCGGAGTGCGCGCTCGAAGCAGCGACAGGACCGTGTTCATGGTCAGTCGCTGCGGTGCGGGGTCGCCGGAGACGGTGCTCGTGGCGACGAGTTCAGCGAGCAGGCCGGTGGTGTCCATGGTGTCCTCCGGTTGTGGAGCGGTCACGTGCCGCTGAGGGCGATCGACCGCAGCACTGCTGCGGCGGCCGCATCCGATGCCTGTGTCGGAATCCAGTGCGACACATCGGATAACACGGTCAAGGTGTATGCAGCGTCGACGTAGCGTTGCGCATTGTCGACGGCGGATCGTCCGATGAAGGTGTCTCCGTCACTCCACACCATCGACGTCGGCACGGTGATGCGCAGACGGCCGATGCCCGGGTTCGAGAACGGCAGTCCGCGGTACCAGGTAACGGCGAAGGGCAGTGCGCCGTAGTCGACGATCTCCGTCTTCGTCCGTTCGAGGTCGTCTTCGGTCATTCCGCTTTGTTCGTACCACTTCTCGGCCCGGGCGCCGGGCCGCATCATCCATTTCTCGGGCAGTAGCGGCAGTTGGAAGAACGCGAAGTACCAGGAGTGCAGAATCTGCTTCGAGGTGAGCATCGCGGTCATGAACGAGCCGGGATGCGGAACCGAGAACGCGGTCAGTGACGCAACGAGCCGAGGGTGTCGGCCTGCGGTGACCCAGGCGATGTTCGCTCCCCAATCGTGTCCGACCAGATGAACGGGTTGGCCGATCACCTCGATCAGGGCGGCGACATCGCCGACCAACGCTCCGATGCGATAGTCCCGTCGCCGCTTCGGCCGGGCCCGCGGTGAATACCCACGCTGATCCGGTGCAAGAGTGCGGAATCCGTGCTCGTTCAGAACGGCCATCACTGCGGACCACGACGATGCCCGCTCGGGAAATCCATGCAGTAGCAACACGATCGGGCCGTCGAGCGGGCCTTGGTCGAGGACGTCGAACACCCATCCGTCATGGGTGTACTCGGTGATTCTCTCCATCGCGGAGCCGCTCGTCAGCATGTGCTGGGCACCGATTGGCCTGCGAACACGGCAGCCAGGAATTGCATGGCGGCCTCGTCGCTGACGTCGTGGCCTTGCTCGGGTTGTTCCTGCGCGACGATCGGATCACCCAGAGCGCAGGCCTTTTGGACACCGTCGGCGGTCCACTGCGGCAGCACGATGTCGTCCTTCGCGCCGTAGGCCACGAACATCGGCACCTCGGTTCGAACCTGGGGGAGTGTGTAGCGGCCGATCACGTCGAGCAGCTGTTGCTCGGATTGCGCCGAGTCAGCGGCGAACTCGTCCGGAGTCATTGCCTCGACGGCTCGCTCCTTGCCCTCCGTGTCTCCGCCCGAGCAGGTGAGCAGCAGCTCGTTGTTGGCCTCCGCGACGCTGCCGCTGTAGTCCATCGGATCGATCGTCGGGTCGACTTGCTGTGCGCCGTAGAGCAGGTACGGCAAAAGCTCCTTCTGCGGTCGGGTGAGGTTTCCGTCCGTTGCCGCCTGCACCAGGGGCGTCAGGTCCGTCGGCGGCGACAGCGAAACCGATCCCACCAGGTCGAGGCCCTGACCGTAGGTGGCGGCGAGTTCGTTTGCAGCCCAGGCTGCTTGGCCGCCCTGTGACAACCCGACAGCGGCCCAGCGGGTGGACATGTCCGGCAGCGCGCTCTGGGCGGCGCGGGCCGCGTCGATCATGTTGTGCCCCGAGGTGCGCGGTTCCAGGTACGGGTGGGTGCCGCCGCCGGTGCCCAGGCCCTGGTAATCGGGCAGCACGGTGACGTATCCGAGTTCGGTGAAGTCCTGCACAGCGAATTGGTAGCCGAGTAGATCGGGATACAGGGTGGGTCCGCAGTCGGCCTGAATTCCTGTGGTGCCGTGCCCGTAGACGACGGTCGGCCAACCGCCCGCGGGTGGGGTGCCTGCCGGAACGGCTGCCACACCCGAGACCGCCGTGGGGGAATTGTCGACACCCGACGTGGACTCGTAGACGAATCGGTACAGCGTGGCTCCGGTGGCGGAGAGCTCCGTCGATCGATCGCCGAAGTCCTCGGAATCGAGAACGGTGCCCGGCACTCCGGTGAAGTCGTACTGCGGGGCCGGTGCGGTCGTCGTCTCGGCGGGCGTGACCGTGACCGAGGGCGCGGGCGGGGAGCTGCACCCGACGAGCGCGCAGGTGGACGCCGCGAGAACGGCTCCGACGCGTCGAGCTCGATTCGGACCACTGATGGCATTCACCCTCGCGTGTCTACCAGACCCTGGCGGGAATCGGCAGCCTCAACTGCCCGTGTGCTTCCGGCGGACATCGTCGACCAGGTCGTGAGTGGCGGCCGATTCGGGTCGGCAACTCGGCAGCGGTGTTTGCGACCGTCGTATTCAGGGGATCAGTGCTGCTATGAAAACAGTGGTCGTCGTCAGTGCGGTCGTGGCAGTCGTGGTGTCGTTTCTCGGGTCGGGTGCGTGGATCGGGACGCCGATTGCCGAGGCGGCAGATGGGGCGCTGAGCGCCACGTCCACGTTGGTGGCACCCGCGGGCCCGGCGTTCTCGATCTGGTCGGTGATCTACACCGGGCTCATCGCCTACGCCGTCTGGCAGTTCCTACCCGGACGCACCGCGCGCCACGACGCGTTGCGCGCACCGATCGTCGCGTCGATGTTGCTCAATCCGGCGTGGATTCTCGTGATCCAGTTCGGGCAGGTGTGGCTGAGCGTGATCGTCATCGTCGCCTTGCTGGCGGTGCTCGTCCGCGTGTTCGTGCTGATGCAGCAGCATCGACCGGAGGGTGTGGCCGACGCGGTGATCACCGACGGCACGATGGGGATCTACCTCGGGTGGGTGTGTGTGGCGACGATCGCGAACGTCTCCGCGTGGCTGGTGAGTCTCGGATTGACCAGTGGCGCAACGGTATGGGCGGTCATCGTGCTTGTGGTGGCTGCCGGTGTCGGGGTGCTTCTGGCCCAGTTCTCCGGTGGTGCGGTCGCACCGATGTTGGCGATCGTCTGGGGATTGGGATGGCTGGCGCAGGGCCGCTTCTCCGGTGAGGTGGTCGATACGACTGTCGCTTGGGCAGCCGTTCTCGCCGCAGTGGTGGTCGCAATTGCCACGGTAGGAACACGGGTCCGTGAGCGAAGGACGGTCTCTGTGGGGTGATCCCCCGCTAGTTGTCCGATCCTCGAAGCAATGCGACAGCACCGTCGATGTTCAGTGTGGGATCGAGAACCGGCGCGGTGCTCAGGCACGCGGCGATGAGGTGCACCATCCACTCGACCATCTGCTCGACGTCGATGCGCACGTCCTCTTCGAGCCATCGGGCCGTTGCACCGTCGATTGCCGCCACGATGCTTCGACCGACCAGCCTGACGCCGGTGTTCTCCGGATCCAGTCCGAGCCGCGTGGCCGCCGCCTCCAGCACTGCGGTGCGGGCACCTTCGAATACTTCCCAGGCTTCCGGATCGGCACCCCTGCCGCCCAACACCATTCGGAGCGCAAGACCGCGATGCACGCGCAGGTACTCGAGATGGCTGGTCAGAGCGGCCCGTATCTGGACGTCGGGCGTCGAATCGGGAATGTCTGCGAAGGCCTGAGACATTGCCGCGGCAGTGGCCCGCATCGACTCGAGGTAGATGCCTCGCTTGTTGCCGAAGTAGTGGAACAGCAAGCCGTGAGCCACATCCGCCGACTCCACGATGTCGGCCACACCGACCTTGTCGTAATCGGTTTCCGCGAACAGGGCGACCGCCGCGTCGATCATTCGCTGACGGGTTTCTGCGGCTCGAGCGGTTGCCCGGGTGGCCCGGGCAACCGGCTTGGATCGATTCGGCACCTCGAGTCCCCTCTGTCTCGGCCTCCCCGCTCGGCGGCTGCCCGCGGTTCGATACAAGACTAGGTCCTCGTCAGATGATCGGCGTGATGTGGTCATGAAGGTCGAAGCCGAGGAGTGCCTTGCCGTAGGTTTCGATCGACACTCGCGGGAGCATGACGGCGTGGCGGGCGCCGACGTTCGAGTCGCGCCAAATGCGCTGCAGTGCATTTACATCGGCGAAGGCACCGGCTCCGGTGGCGTCCACGAGGATGTTGAGTGCCTCGTTGATGCTTTTCAGCGCAACTGCTGCGTCGCCGCGAACACGAGCGCGTGAGAGCAGGTCCGGGTACACGCCGGCCTCTGCCCATCGCTTGACGTCCTCTGCCGCGCGGTACGCATGCAGGTGCGCGGTGTCGACCTTCAACGCGGCTTCGGCGAGCATCATCTGGAAGGCCACCGAATCGGCCTGCCGGTCGAACACCGTGTAGGCCAGGGCCTTCTGTGACGCCTTCGTTCGGACGAGTTCGACTGCAGCACGACCCATTCCGAGCTGCGGTCCGACGAGGACCATGACGAGCATGGGGCCGAAGGCCGAGCGAGCGAACGCGGAGTCGGTACGTTCTGCCACGTTGGCACCGCTGAACGCCGGAATCATCGAGAGCATGCGGTGTTCGGGGACGAACACGTCTTCTGCGATGACGGTGTTGCTGCCGGAGGCGCGCATACCGGCGACGTACCAGGTGTCGTCGATGCGGTAGTCCGAGCGGGGCAGTAATGCCATGCCCTGGTCCAGCATGTCGCCGTCCTCGTCGTTGATGATGATTCCGCCGGTGAACCACTCCGAGTGCAGGCTAGCCGAGGCATAGGGCCAGGTGCCCGTCAGCCGGTAGCCGCCCTCGACCTTGCGGGCCGTGCCGCCGGGAGTGACGACGCCGGCAATGACTGCGTCCGGCCCGTTCGCATAGATCTCGGCTTGAGCCTCGTCGCTGTACAGGCCTGCGGCCCAGTTGTTCACGTTGGACAGGGTGGTGACCCAGGATGCGCCCGCGTCACCTTCGGCGATGGTCGCCGAGACATCGAGCATGGTGCGCAGATCGGTTTCGAGTCCGCCGAACTTCGCCGGTGCTGCGACTCGAAATGCGCCCGCGCGGCGGAGGGCGTCGACGGTGTCCTCGGAGAGGCGTCGTGCCTTCTCGTTCTCGGCGGCTCCGGCCTTCAGGTCGGGCACGAGAGCGCGAAGGTTGGCAATCACATCGGTGGCAGTCGCAACGGGTAGCACTTCGGTCGTCGTCATGGTTCTTCCTTCGGTTCGGCCGGGCCTGTGAGGCGTGTCTCACGAAACTAGGCCTGGATTGACCTCATGTCAATATTGACTTTCGATCAGTGGTATGGCGTAGTTGTGGGAACACCGTTGCCGAACGAAGGAACCCGGATGCTCAACATCACCATGACGCAGGAGCTGCCCGCCTCTCAGGACGAGGTGTGGGCAACTCTGTCCGACGTCAGCACCTTCGAGAAGTGGCATGCGCTACACGAGGAATGGGTGGAGACGCCTCCGAGGGACCTCGAGGTCGGGTCGACGATGGTCGAGAAGATCAAGATCGCGAGCATCACCGACACCATCGAGTTCCAGGTCGAAAGTCTGCGTGCCCCGGAGGAATTGATCCTGGTGGGTGCCGGGTCCACTGGATCGAAGATTCGGCTGACGATGAACTGTGTCGCTCGCGGAAGCGGCTCCGCCGTCACCCTCGAGTTGGAGGTCACCAGTCCGTTGCTGTTCGGAGTGGTGGGCAAGGCGCTGCAGGGTACGTTCAAGAAGAAGCTCACGGCCACCCTGAACGGACTCGCGAACTACCTCGCGTGAAACGCCGATCGCCCCGCACTTGCGTGCGGGGCGATCGGAAAGTTCGACTCGTCAGTCGAGAAGATCAGCTGTGTAACCCTTTTCGAGCCGCTTCTTGACATCACCGAGGTAGCGGGCCGCATCGGCACCGTCGACGATGCGGTGGTCGTACGACAGCGAAAGGTACACGGTCGGAACCGCGGTGATGGTCAAGTTTCCCGCGGCGTCTCGGACGGGCACCACACGCTCGACGACCGAGCCGAATCCGAGGATCGCCGATTGCGGCTGATTGATGATGGGCGTGTCGAACAGTGCGCCGCGGCTTCCGGTATTGGTGATGGTGAACGTGCCTCCGGAAAGATCGTCGGCGGTGACGGTGCCGCCGCGCACCTTCTCGGCAGCGCCCGCGATTTCGGCTGCCAGCGCAGAGATGGAGAGTTGCTCTGCGTTTCGGATGACCGGGACCATGAGCCCCTTCGGGCTGTCGACGGCCATACCCAGATGGCAGGCACCGTGATAGGTCACGGTGGTGACGTCGGCGTCGAGAGAAGAATTGACGACGGGATTGTCCGCCAGTGCCTCCACTGCAGCTTTGACGAAGAACGGCAGATACGACAATTTGTTTCCGGTGCGGCGCTGGAACGAGTCCTTGTTCTCGCGCCGGACCCGCGCCACCGCGGACACCTCGGCTTCCACAACCGTCGTCAATTGAGCTGCGGTGTGCAGGGATTGGACCATCCGGGTCGCGATGGTCCGCCGGATGCGCGGCAGCTTTTCGACGCGGTCGGCCGCAGTCTCGACGACCTCCGGTTCCTCCGCGGCGGGAGTGACGTCCTTCGCCTCTGGTGTCGGAGCAGGTGTCTCGGGCGACGGGGTTTCGCTCGCAACATGATCCGGGGCGATCGTCGCCAGTGGTGCACCGATGGCGACCACGTCGTCCTCGGCGGCGAGGATCTCGGTGAGGATCCCAGCCGCCGGTGACGGAATCTCCGTGTCCACCTTGTCGGTGGCCACTTCGAGCAGAGCCTCGTCGACAGCGACGGAATCCCCTGGCTGCTTGAGCCATCGGGTGACCGTTCCCTCGGTGATGTTCTCGCCGAGGGACGGCATCGGAACGGTGGTGGTCGTGACGGTTGCGGTCATGGCTGCTTTCGCTGTCGGAGGGGCCGTGTCACTGACCGGTCACATCGAGAGCTGCGCCCACGATGGAATCGGTGTCGATTCGGTGGTGCTTGTACACCTCGTCGAGTGAGCCCACCTGTCCGAAGTTGCTCACGCCCAACGACGTCGACGCAACCCGGTTGACGGTGGCGAGGAACGCGAGGGTGTGCGGATGCCCGTCGAGCACCGTCACCATCGGGGTCGCTCGCTCAGCGGGCAGCAGTTGATCGAGAATCCAGGATTCGCCGGCGTGGTGTCCTTGCCTGGCCTGCAGCGCGCGGTAGAGCTCGCCGGGGCTGGTGATGCACAGAACGTCGGCGATGACGCCGATCTGCTCCAAACGCGCTGCGGCGTCCAGGGCTTCGGTCATCAACGCTCCCATGGCTGCGATGGTCACCGTCGCTCCGTCTCGGCGCACCAGCGGGTAACCGCCTGCGACGACCTGACGACGTCTACGTTCCCGGGCAGCCGGATCGCTGGGGACGTCCGCCTTCGACTGGTCGACGGGACGCGTCGACAGGCGCAGGTATGCCGAGGTGCCGTCGGGGCGTCCGAGTCGGCCGATGCTCGCGAGCAGTGTCCATTCGACGTCGATGGCGAACGCGGGCTCGTAGGTGATGCAGCCGGGCTGTTCCAGTCCGATCGACGGGGTCTTGATCGACTGGTGCGCACCACCTTCCGCGGCCAGGGTGACTCCCGACGGCGTTCCGACCAGAATCGATTGACCGCCCGCGTAGATGCCGTACGACCACGGCTCGAGTGCGCGCTCGACGAAGGGGTCGTACATGACACCGATCGGGAACAGCGGCTCGCCCCAACGGCTCCACGTGGCACCGAGCTCGCCCATCAGGCCGACCAGGTTGGTCTCTGCGATACCGAGTTCCATGTGCTGACCGGACGGCCCTTCACGCCAGTGCATGATCGTCTCGGCGTCGTCGCCGAACCAGTCGTGGCGATCCGACGACGACCAGACGCCGACCTTGTTGACCCAACCGCCGAGGTTGGTGGTCGAACTGACGTCGGGGCTGACCGTGACGACACGACGAGCCGCGTCGGGAGCTTCTCGGGTGAGGTCGATCAGGGTGCGGCCCAGCGCGGCCTGCGTGGTGGCCGTGCCCTTGGGGGTGCGTCCGATGTCGGTGGGGACGGCAGGTGGCGTCGACGCCGGAATCGGTTCGCGGCGTAGCCGTTCGGCGGTGGTGGCGCACAGCTGCCCGGGTCCGCTGTCGCTGTCGAAGCGGCCCCAGGGCTTCTCGGGATCGGTGCCGAGGGTACGTGCGAGCTCTGCGTACTCCTCGACGGTCAACAGTGAGGAGTGGTTCTGCGGATGCCCCTGGGTCGGCAGGCCGAATCCCTTGACCGTGTACGCGATGATCACGGTGGGGCGGGTGTCGTCGATGCAAGAGTAGGCCTCGCGCAACGCATCCAGATCGTGTCCGCCCAGGTTGCGAATCGACTCTGTCAGCAGTGTGTCGTCGAGATCGGCGATCAGGTCGGCAATGGCGGCGGCGTCGGTACCTAATCCCGGAAGTCTGGTGCGCACCTCGTCGGCGGTGCAGCGCAGCAGACGTTGGTATTCCGGGTTCGGCATGTCCAGGATGCGCGTACGCAATGCGTCGCCGCCCGGCTTGGCGAACAGGTCTTCGAGCAACCGGCCGAACCTGACTGTGATGACCTGCCAGCCGGCGGCCTCGAACATCTTCTCGAGGCGACGCGCAGCGATGTTGGGGACCACTCGGTCCAGCGACTGACGGTTGAGGTCGACGATCCAGACGATCTCGCCGAGCTCGGCGATGCCCGGGTCGATGATCGCTTCCCAGACCGCGCCTTCGTCGAGTTCCGCATCGCCGACCAACGAGTACTGCCGTCCGCTGAAGCCGGGCGTCTTCGGTGTGGATTCCTCCGGGCCGAACCGGTCCTCGACGAAGCGTCGGGACATCGCTCCCCAGATCGGGGCCGTGGCCCCGATGCCGACGGATCCGGTGGAGTAGTCGACGGTGTCCGGGTCCTTGGCCCGCGAGGGGTAGGACTGCAGACCGCCGTATGCACGGAGTGTCGTCAGGTACTTCTGGTCCAACTCACCGAGCAGGTAGTTGATCGCGTGCAGCACCGGCGAGGCGTGAGGCTTGACCGACACGCGGTCGCCGGGCTGCAGCTGCTCGAACCACAGCGACGTCATGATCGACACCATCGACGCGCAGGATGCCTGGTGCCCGCCGACCTTCAGTCCGGTGGGGTTCGGCCGAATCCGGTTGGCGTGGTGGATCATCGAGGTCGACAGCCACAGCACACGCTCGGCGATGTCGTGCAGGTCTTTGCCATCACCGACCGGCGATCGGCGGTCGGCGGGGCTGATGCTGGTCATGGCAGATGGCTCCTTGATCGACGATGAAGAACGTCCTGATGCCGGCCGGGGCCGAAGGCACGCGAGAAGAGTGGACAACGCGGGACCGAGTGTGGTCCTGGTCCGGGCGGGCGTTCGGGTTGCGAATCGCCGGATGGGTGCTACTGAGCTGCGATGGTGGACAGTGCACCAGGCGCTTCCCTTGTTGCGCAAGTGATGCCGTTTACATGGTGCAGATTGCACGGTTTCGGGTTGCGGGCGGGGCTCGAAGTTGGTCGAACTGATCCCTTCTTCCGCTCGGCGGTGAGTCGGGACATCATGGGACGCGCGTGAGTGATCCCAGAGTCCGCAGGTTGTACGCCAGGGGAACGTTCTCGCCGGTCGAGCAATCCGCTACCTGCCCGAGGATGAGGGTGTGATCGCCGCCTGCAGCCTCGGCGGCCACGGTGCAGTGCAACCACGCAGATGTGTCGGGCAGTCGGGGTGCGCCGCTGCTGAGCTCCCAGTCGGAGCCGAGGAAGCGCTTGTCCCGTGGTCCGGCGAAACGTGAGGCGCACTCGTGTTGGTCGACAGCGAGTATGTTCACTCCGAAATGCCCCGTACGACGCACGATGCCCAACATTGCCGACGCATTGTCCAGGGCAAGCGACACCATCGCCGGCTCGAGGCTCAGAGATGCCAGCGAGCTGACAGTGGTGCCGTGCGGTACGCCGTCCTCGTACGCTGTGACGATTGCGACGGGCCCGGTGACGCGCGCCATGGCGTCCTTGAACGTGTGTAGGTCCATTTTCTGAGTTCTCCTGTGTGCGTGAATGTTAGGCGAGGCGTCTCAGTGGGTGAGGGCCAGTAGGTCGTGTCGGCGGGCGAAGGCGAGTGACTCGACGTCATCCATCATGCGGCGCGGGTCGGCCACACTGACCAACTCGGCGAAGACAGCGCCCAGTGGGAGTCCCGCAGCTCGGGTGAGTGCGAGGGCGGCTTCGGCACTGCCTGTGGGAGAGTGTCTTTCGTGGTCGTCGACACTGACGGGGACGAGGTGTCCGGGGCGGGTGAACATCGCCGGCAGCGCCGAGGGATCGACCAGTCGACGAGCTGTGACAGCGCGGTCGGCGGCCGAGATGCCGGTGCCGGTCTCGTCTGCCGCATCCACGCCGACACACATCCTCGTGCTGCCCCGCTCGTACGGATCCATCGGCGGCAGAAGCAGTTCGGTGCAGCGGCTCTGGGGGAGCGCGACTCGTACGAAGCCCGAGGTGTGCTCGACGAGGAACGCCATCGTTGCCGTCGTGATGTTGTGCGCCGAGGCCACGACAAGCCCCTCGCCACCGGTGGTTGCCAAAACGACCGGCAGTCCGGCCTCGAATCGATTGCGCACTGTCGGTGTCGTCCTGCCTGTGGTCGACGGGGTTGCCATGGCATGACCTTTCGAGACGAGCTGCAGTCGATCGGTGTGGTGTGTCACACGAACTATGCGCAAAAACTGACTTGATGTCAATATTGACTTCAAGTCAAAACTGGTTGTGCACGAGAATTCGGTGGTGCACGTCCAGGAAGCGCCGGAGGGTCGCGTCTATCCGTCGCAGCGCGAGTGTGTTGCTCCCACTACGGCTTCGAAGGTGTCAACGATCAATTCGACCACCGCATCGAGTTCGAGATCCGGGGTGTCGAAGTACGCGTCGGCAGTGCGATCGAGAAAGCCGGTCCACCCGGAGATGGCGGCACTCTGCAACGGAGACAGGGGTTCCGAGAGCTCGGCGAGGGCTGCGACCTGCTGAGCGCCTTCCGCGCGGGCCTTCCGGACGGCGTCTTCGACGACGGAATCGCCCAGTTCTCCCTCGCGGATCACCCGGACGTAGAGGGCGCGGTGGCGTTCGAGGAATTCGATGTGCCGGCGCACGAAACCTTCCACGCGAGCCCGCACGGACTGCTCACCGGCCTCGGGTTCCTGGAATTCGGCCAGGTTCGCCAGGACGTCGGCCAGCGCTGCCGCGACGAGGCCCTGTTTGTCGGTGAAGTAGTAGAACAGCAGCCCGTGGGCCACTCCTGCGCGACGTGATATGGCCGCTGCGCTGATGTCGGCACTGTTTCCCTCGGCCAGCAGCTCGATCGCGGCGTCGATCAGGGCTTGGCGACGGTCTTTCCGAGGGCGGGCACGGTGGGACCGCTCGGCTCCGGGAGGCGGGTTGGTCGACACCGATCCGACATTAGCGCACCACACGCAGGCCCTCCTGACCGTCGTTCAAATTCTTGACCAGTAGTCAAAGTGGACGTAGCGTCGGTCACACACAGGTGACCCGAAGAAAGGTCGTTCGATGAGTACGACGCAGGATGCAGGGAGTCGGAAAGCGCCCAGGGTGGCACCCGATCTCATCGCCCACTGGGTGGTCAAGTCCGCTCGCACCGAGGAGATGGTGCGGTGGTACGGAGCGGTGTTCGGTGCCGAGATCGTCTATCAGGACGAGGGAATCACGTTCCTGACCTGGGACGACGAGTCGCACCGGTTGGCGATCATCGCAGTGCCGAAGCCTGTCAGGTTCCTGTTCCCGTTCGCCAAGTTCAGGCGCAAGGCCTACGGAATCGACCACATCGCGCTGACGTTCCACTCTCTCGAGCGGCTGCTGGAGAACTATGTGCGACTCAAGCGAATGGACATCCTCCCCGTCTGGTCGATCAATCACGGGCCGACGATCTCGCTCTACTACGAGGATCCCGACGGGGTGCGGCTCGAGTTCCAGGTCGAGAACTTCGACGCCGAGAACACCGCGGCATTCTTCTTCACCGAGGAGTTCGCCAAGAACCCCATCGGCGTCAACATCGACCCCGATTACCTGCTCAGTCAGCTGCGCAACGGCGTGCCCCACGAGGAGCTTCGCCGACGCGAGGCCGGAACTCGGCCCGGGCGTCCGGTCGTCGCGAACAAGAAGACCATCACGCCGAAAACTCTGTGACACAACAAAGCTGCTGATCCAACGAGGGGGAGGAAGAATCACATGTCTGTCAACGTAGTTCGAACAGTCGACGGTTGGTGGCGTCTCGACGGCGACCGTGCAATCCGTATCGACACCGAGGCCGAGACCACCCGCGAACTTCTCGCCGACCGCGGTGCCATCACCGGTGCGTCGGGCTCGGGTAAGAGTGTCGATGAGCTCGAGCTCGTCTCTCCGATCACCACGCCGTGTCGGGTGGTGGCGCAACTGCTCAACTACCGATCCCACGCGATCGATGCAGGCTCCGACCCGAACACGTTGCAGCCGACGTTCTTTCGTAAGTCCTCGGCGTCGGTCTCCGGCCCGTTCGATCCCATTCGCCAGCCGGCCGAGGTGGCACTGCTGGATTACGAGATCGAACTCGGAATCGTCCTCGGTGCCGAGATCCCGATCGGTACGACGGTCACCGACGACAACCTTTCGGACTACGTGGCCGGTGTGGTCGTGGCCAACGACGTATCTGCTCGTGAGATCCAGCTGACGAAAGTCCAGGTCTACGAGAGCAAGTCGTATCCCACGTTCACCCCGCTCGGCCCGAGGTTGGTGTTGCTCGACAACGACGAGCTTCGCCGCATCCCCGAGTTGCACATGACGCTGGCCGTCAACGGCGAGACCCGCCAGGACCAGACGATCGGCAACGACCTCATCACTCCGCCGGCCGAGGCGCTCACCAGGTTGGCCCGCTTTCAGAACATGACCGCCGGTGACGTCCTCCTCACCGGAACTCCCATCGGGACAGCCATTTCTGCGCCACCGACGGTTGTGCAGAAGATCGGTGAGCTGATTCCACCGGCTCTGAAGTGGAAGTTCTTCTTCGCCCGGCAGGCGAAGAATCCGAAGTATCTCTCGGTGGACGACGTGATCACCGCCGGTATCAAGACCTCCGACGGGTCCATCGATCTGGGAACTCAGGAGACGGTGGTCCGATGACTGCGCCGATTGTCGTGGTCGGGGCGGGACCGGCCGGCTGTACCGCCGCATTGCTGTTGGCGCGTAGAGGGATTCGCAGCGTCGTGCTCGAGCGACGAGGTGCGCCGCTGTTCCATCCTGCCGCGCACGTGATCAATGCTCGTACCCTCGAGATCTGGAACGAGTACAGCCCGGAGCTGGCCCGCTCCATCGCTGCGATGTCGCCACCGCACGAGACGGTCAATCTCATCAGCTGGTACGGCGATCTCGCGGACGAGGCCATCGGTTCGATCGACCTGCTCTCTGACCCCGAGCGCAAGGCCATCGTCGAGAGCCAGAGCCCGTTCCTGGTCTCGCACATCGGTCAGCATCTGCTGATGCCGGCCCTGTGGGATGCGCTCGACGCCGAACCGTTGATCGAGTTCAGGCGCGGATGCACCGTCGAGTCCGTCGAATCCGACTCGTCCGGCGCTCGTGTTCGTGGGCGTTGTGCGAGTGGCATCACCGACATCGAGGCCCAGTACGTGCTCGCGTGCGACGGTGCCAACAGTGCGACCCGAGACGGTACCGGGGTGGGGCTGACCGGACCGGTGCTGGCAAACATGGGTAGCGCGTTCTTCACCTCGAAGACGCTCTTCCCCGACGATGCTCGGCCGCTGCTCAGTTGGATATACACGCCCGAGCTGTGTGGCGTGATGATCGCGCACGCCGACCATCGATACATCCTGATGACCGCCTACCTGCACCCCGAGCAGGAGATCGCCAAGGACAGTCGCGCGTTCTGGTTGCGCACATTGCCGAAGGTGTTGGGCGATCACGAGTTCGATCTGGAATCGACCGGAACGTGGGTGATGACCTCGCAGACCGCCGATGCGTTCCGCCGTGGTCGCTTGCTCCTGCTCGGCGATGCAGCGCACCGGTTTCCGCACACCGGCGGTTTCGGCCTGAACTCGGGTGTTCAGGACGCCCACAATCTGGCGTGGAAGCTCGACGCGGTGCTGTCGGGCGACGCCTCCGATTCACTGTTGGACACCTACGAGACGGAACGCCGCCCGGTGGTGGAGAAGTTCGCCGAACAGAGTGTGGCGAACCATTTCCGGATGGACGACATCGGCAAGAGGGTCGGCATCACCAACAAGATGTTGGCGAAGGCGACACAGAGGATGGGCCGTCCACCGCTGAACAAGATTCCAGGAAAGTTGATCGCACCACTGGCGGCCGGGGCGACACGGCGGCAGATGGCGCGCTCGCAGAAGGTGAATCCCGGCGCTCCCGGTTCGGCTCGGCTTCGCCGCGAGATCGCCGACGCGATTCCGGGTCAGGTGGAGCACTTCGTCTCGATCGGCCTGCAGTTCGGCTATCTCTACGCCGGTCCGTTGATCGCACAGGATCCTTCGGCCAAGCCCGCCGAAGACGTGGTGGATTACCTGCCCACCACGTACCCGGGTGCCCGCCTCCCGCACGCGGTCCTGTCGGTGAACGGCACCTCGGTGGACGCGCACGACACTCTGGATCGAAACAAGTTGACGCTGCTGACATTTGCCGGTCCTGAGTGGGATCCGGTGGTCTCCGAGCTCGACGCAGGCGGCCCAGGGGTGGTCATGGTGGCGGCCGACGCGCCGTCGGGCACCGATGGTGGCCGGTTGATCGACCTGTACGAGGTCGGTACGTCCGGGGCGATACTGGTGCGACCCGACGGGCATGTTGCCTGGCGTACAACAGGTTCGGCGAGCGAGGCCGGAGCGGCGCTGACCGATTTCCTCGAGACACGGTGGCGCAGTGTGTACGACGTCGCTCGGTCCCGGATCTGACTGCCTGCGAAGCGTTGCACGAGAGATAGAGAGACAATGCCCCATCCCGACCGGGTACGTTGGCAGAGCATCGACTGGCAGAGCGCAACGCGAGATGTTCTCCTGGAGGGCAAACGAATTCGCTTGGTCGATCTGAACCCGAGCGGCACCGACGAGGTGGTGATATTCCTCCACGGGATCGCGGCGAGTTGGCGTTGGTTCGTCGAGATCCTGCCGGAGGTGGCGCGGACGCATCGTGCGATCGCAGTCGATCTTCCGGGCTTCGGCGACTCGCAATTCTCCCGTGCCGATGTGAGTTTCGAGGGCATGGCGCGTGCGGTGGCGGCGGTGTGCGATGCGCTCGAGGTGCCGAGGGCGACGGTCGTCGGGCATTCGATGGGCTCCATCGTTGCTACCCGCCTGGCGATCGAACGGCCCGATCTGGTCGAGCGACTCGTCATCACCGGTGGGCCGATACTGTCGCTCACCGGCCTGGCGAGAAGCCCGGTGAAGACCTTTCGTGATCAACCACGTTCGGTGGCAACACTTCTGATGGAGCTGGCCACGATCGGCATGCCGCTTCCTGCACGGCTTGCCCGCAGAGTTGCGCATTCGCCCACTGCGCTGTCTTTGGTGCTCGGGCCTTTCGTGGAGGCACCGCGACAGCTGGACCCGCAGGTGATGGAACAGGTCATGGCCAAACTGGGCGCGACCGGGTCGTTTCCTGCCCTGCTGTCGACCTTCGCGAGCGATCCCAGTGCCGATCTACACCGCATCACGTGTCCGACGCGAATCATCAGGGGGCCGGGAGACCCCCTGTCTCCGCCGTCCGACGTCGAGCGTTTCCTGAAGGCGGTTCCCTCTGCCACGTCGGTCGATATCGAGGGGACAGGTCACTGGCCCCACATCGAGATGCCCGAGCGATTCCTCGCCGAACTCGAGGCATTTCTGAACGACCGGACGTGATGGATCCCGATACGGATGCGGGCGGTCCCCGATACAGTGCGCGCATGCACAAAGTACCTCGCGCGATTCGGGCCATGGGCATCAATGCGGTCCGTCTGTACAACCGCCTCGAAGTGTCCGTGGCGCAACCGGTTCCCGACGAGCCCGTGCTGTTCGTGTGCAATCACGGATTCGGCGGAGTGATCGATCTGAACGTCTTCGCGTTCTCTGCGGCGTACGACGATCTGAAGCTGTCCAGGGAGATCATCGCGTTGACGCACCAGATCGCGTGGACTCTGCGTGCAGGGAAATTGCTCGAGCCCTTCGGCGCGCGGCCTGCCGCTCGACAGAACGCTCTCGATGCATTCGAGGAGGGACACAATGTCCTGGTGTTTCCGGGCGGTGACCTCGATGCATTGAAGTCGTGGCGGCAACGCAACGAGATCGTCTTCGCCGGCCGCAGCGGCTACGCCCGTCTGGCAATGGAGGCCGGGGTGCCGATCGTTCCGGTGGTGACTGCCGGAGCGGGTGAGTCGCTCCTCGTGCTCAGCAGCGGAAGGCGCATCGCGAAAGCGCTTCGGCTGAACAAGACGTCACTGCGGGTCAAGACGGTACCGCTGTCGGTATCGATTCCCTGGGGTGTCAATTTCGGGGTTGTCGGGTTGCTTCCGTATCTCCCGCTACCGACGAAGCTTCAGACGTCGGTCCTCGCGCCCATGCGTCCCGAGCCCGACGAGTCCGCAGAGGATTTCGCGCACCGCGTTCACTCTGCGATGCAGGCAGAACTCGACGAATTGACGAAGGATCGGCTGCCGGTGATCGGCTGAGCCGTCATCCCGGTCCTTCCCATCCGCACGCTTCACACGAGGCATAGATGCGGCTGTTGGCCGGTCCCACGGGCGGCGAATCGATGACGTTCTCTCCCAACGTGACCTGGTCACAGATGGGACACACCCCCCGGTAGTCGAGGTTGAAACTGTAGGTGAGCACTCGGACTCGATCCTGTACGTCGAATGCCGCTACCGCGCGTGCCCCGGTCGAGCAGCATCTGTCCTCGGCAGGAAGGTCCGCCGAGGTTCGAGTCGCCGTTACCCCGCATCGTGTGCGGAGGGCGACCATCGACTGCCGCTTCTTCGCGATCGAACTCGCCGACGTGAGCGACAGTAGACCCCGAGCCCCTCGCTCGTCGATAGCAACGGAGTTCTGGTCCAGGATGTTCGGCGCAGCGTGGACCGCGTGGGAGGAAGGCCGTAGGGTCGGTGTCACGCCGCTCGTTCAGCGCACGCAATGGTTCAGCGAAACCGAACCGACCTGCGCATCGTAGGTCGAGAAGGTCGAGTCTCATGACCGACACACCTATCCACGACGAACTGCAGAACTTCATGAAGATGAGCACGCGCAGTGGTGATCGGACGGTCGAACCCGTTGCCGCATCGGTTCCCGCCGAGGTGCCTGTGCACGCCCCCGCGCGACACCACAGAGCCTGACGGCATGGCCACCGCACAAGAGAAGCAGGACGAGGCACTTGCCGCCTACCGGCGAGCGAAAGACCGCGAACGCGTACTCGCCGATGTGCGCGGACAGTCCGACACCGATGTTCCGTTGCTCGTCGACCTCGACGATGCCGAGATGCGCGGTGCGATCGAGGCGGACATATCGGCGCAAGAGGCGTTGAGCGTCGCACTCAGGGCGGCGGACGACTGACTTCGATCGGCTAAGTGAACGGTTGGGTTGTGGGGTCGATCGCTGCGTGTACTCCGCGTCGGTAGGACGTCGGAAGCTCGCGGCTGCACAGAGTTTCGGCCTCGTCGGCGGAGATCCCGAGCGCTCGGAGCACGCGCTGCGTCGTGCCGTCCACGGTTGTCGCTTCGTCACGCTCGGGTTGGGCGAGCAGCAGTCGACCCATCGACAGCAGGGAGCCGGCCACGATCGCGAGTGCGGCATCTGCGTCGTCCACATCGAATCGCCCTTGGGCGGCAGCTGATTCGATATCGCGGCGTGAACGCGGTGCCAGGCCACCGGCTGCTGCGAATGCCGCAGCCTCG
Source organism: Rhodococcus sp. IEGM 1341 (assembly GCF_030056895.1). NCBI lineage: Bacteria > Bacillati > Actinomycetota > Actinomycetes > Mycobacteriales > Nocardiaceae > Rhodococcus > Rhodococcus sp. IEGM 1341. Next base: position 421,206 of record NZ_JASHKV010000002.1, read on the forward strand.
GAGTTGAGCAGAACGCGACTCAGTTCCGGCTCGAGGCGGAACAGTCGTCCGGACAACCGGAAGGACTGCGTGAATTTCTCGACGGGGTCGTCCAGGCCGACAGTGAGCGAGTCGAGGAAGTCGCCTGCGGATTCGAGGGCCGCGTCGATGGCCGCCTGCCACAGCTCTTCTTTGCTCTCGAAGTAGTTGTAGAACGATCCATTGCTGACGTCGGCGGCCTGGGTTATTTCCAGAACGGGTGCGTTGGTGTTGCCGTTCGCCAGGAATCCTTGCGCGGCCCGAACGAGAGCGGCTCTGGTGCGGGCCTTGCGGCGCTCGACACGGTTGCCTTCGGTCACGGTGTGCTCCTGCTCTGGAAGGTGGTCAGGGCAGCCTATCGCGATAAATATTGACGAATTCGTCAAAAAAGCTTGACGGGGCGAGGGACGGTGAGTGACGATATCGTCAATGTCTGGCGGACGTCGCCGGATCCGTGGCCGCATCGAGGACTTGATGAGAACCGAATTGTCGATTCCCCAGTACCGCAGGAACATCTACTCCACCGACGCCATTCTCGATCCGTACCCGCACTATGCGAGATTGCGGGAGCTCGGCCCGGTGGTGTGGCTCCCCGGTCAGCAGGTGTTCGCGATCCCTCGGTATGCCGAGTGCAAGGAAGTACTGCTCGACGACGAGACCTTCATCTCGGGTGACGGTGTCGCGCTCAACCCCATCGCCAACCGGCTCGGCCGGGGCACGACGCTCAACAGCGATGGCGACGAGCATGCATCGAAGCGCGCGGTTCTGGCTCACCGTCTGACTCCGCGAGCAGTTCGAAAGATGACCACGGCAATTTCGGAGAAGGCGGAAAGCATCGTCGATGTCGCGTTGAGCAAACAGTTCGTCGACGGAGTCGACGAACTCGCGACGGCGCTGCCCATGTCGATCGTCCCTGACCTCGTCGGCTGGCCCGAGGATGGCCGCGAGGACCTTCTGCGATGGGCCGGAGCAACTTTCGACTCACTGGGACCCGTCAATCGGCATTCGGCCACCGCGGTGAAGGCCGCCACCGAGATGCTGAGTTTCTCGAAGCGGGTGGTGCGCGAACGGTCGGTCCTACCCGGAAGTATGGGCGAGGACGTGCTGATCGCCGCCGACGAGAATCGACTCGAGAAGTCGGCGTGCCCGGCACTGATGATCGACTACCTCGGACCGTCACTCGATACCACCATCGGAGCTATCTCCGGCGCACTGGACCTGTTCGCCCGGCATCCCGAACAATGGCAGGCGATACGGCAGAACCCGGACCTGATTCCCAACGCCGTCAACGAGGTGGTCCGGTACGAGTCACCCATTCGAGCATTTTCTCGACGGGCTGTGCGCGCCGCCGATATCGGCGGGTCGAGAATCCCTGCAGGTGCCCGTGTGCTGGTGATCTATGCGTCGGCGAACCGAGACGAGCGGGAATGGGACAACCCCGACGCGTTCGACATCACCCGCGATGCGGCTCGCCAGCTCGGCTTCGGCTCGGGTACGCACGGCTGCGCCGGTCAAGGATTGGCGCGCCTTGAAGCGCAGACGATGCTCCGGGTGCTCGCGCGCCGGGTCGAAAGATTCGTCCCCTCGGGAACACCGAAGAGGGCCGTCAACAACGTCATTCACCGATACGAACAACTGCCGCTGAAACTGGTGGCTGCAGAAAGGACATCGCAATGAGAATCGACGTCGACTGGGATCGGTGCGAAGGGCACGGAATCTGTGCCGATCAAGCTCCCAAGGTTTTCAGCCTTGACGACGAGGGCGAACTCCACTACGCCTTCGACGGCGGCGACATACCCGACGACCTTGCCTCCACGGCACGTTCGGCGATCGGAGCGTGTCCCGTGGCAGCTCTCCGAGAGAGCAAGTGAGCGCCACCGACCGTCGCATCGTCATCGCCGGAGACTCCATCGCCGGGTGCACCGCCGCCCGTGAGCTCCGCGCCCGCGGGCACCGGGGTCCGATCGTCATGATCGGTGCCGACGCCGACGGCTGCTACGCGAGACCGCCGTTGTCGAAGCATGTGCTCAAAGGTGAAGCGGCCGAGGCCGAGACGTGGGATCTCTCCGATCTCGACGTCACAGCGATCGTCGATCCGGCGGTGTCGTTGGATGCCACACGACGAATGGTCACCACGACTGCTGGAATCGACGTTCCCTACGACGCTCTGATCGTGGCCACGGGAGCGTCCGCCCGGCGTATCGCCGGTCCGGATCAGTCGGGTGAGACGGTGCTGCGGACCTTCGCGGACGTCCGTGCCCTGCGTCCGGCACTGGACGATGCCGCGACCGCGATCGTGGTGGGTGCAGGATTCCTCGGCATGGAGGTCGCCAGTGCCTGCGCTGCACGCGGTACAGCGGTGACCGTCGTCGATGTGGATCCACCGTTGCACCGGCTCCTGGGTTCCTTCCTGTCCGACGCGATAGTCGCGCGAGCCGAGGCTGCCTCGGTCGAGTTCGTGCGGGCGGACGCCCCCGTCGCGTTGGTGGGTGACCCCGTCACGGGTATCGAGTTCGCAGATCGAACGCTGACTGCCGATCTTGTTGTCACCTGCGCCGGTGATGAGCCGCAGACGGGTTGGTTGGACGGTACCGGCATCGCGGACCGGATCGGGGTCGGGATCGACTACCGCTGCGCTACAAACACTCCCGGTGTTTTTGCAGCCGGGGATGTCGCATACTCGCGCACGGCGTCCCGTCGAGCACCGTTCTGGTCCAATGCCGTTGCGCAGGGCAAAGTTGCCGCAGCCTCCGCGCTCGGCATCGAACCGACCTGCGCACCCACCGACGACTACTTCTGGACCGAAATCCTGGGGTTGTCCATCAAAGTCGTCGGTCCTCTACCCCTGCAGGGAGATCCGACCGTTCTGGAAGGATCCGTCGACGACGGGTCTGCCCTGTTGCAGTGGAGCCATGAGGACGGCCGCACCACCATCGTCGCATTCGGCATCAAGAAGCCCGCCGGTCTGCTCCGGCGGTTGGCTCGCAAGAACACTCTCTCCACTACCTGAGGAACGTATTCATGGCTACTGGCTCCACACTTGTACGACGCCTGCCCGAAATCGTCGGATTGGGCCGTGCCGCAATCGGAATCGCCCACATGATCGCGCCCACTCGCGCCAACGAACTTCTCGCCGGGCCCGACGCAGCAGTGGCGACCACGCGAGCTGCCGCCCGCACCTTCGGAATTCGCGAGATCTACATCGGAGGCGGGCTGTTTGCGGCCACCATGTATGCACCGAAGTTGGTGCGCCCCTTGCTGCGCGCCGGGGTGGCCGTCGATGTCTGGGATGCCGGTGCGTTCGCCCTGACGGCGTATCTGCCGCAGCGGACGCGGGTGGCAGGGTGCGCCATTGCCGGAGGGTTCGCTATTGCCGGTGTCCTTGCCGACACTCAGCTCTGACGACGGGGGGAGGGGCTGTCAGAACACCAGTGAGCGCGCAGGCAGCCCCGCCACTCCTTCTCTGGCGAAGGCTGCCCATGTTCGACGGACTCTGGCGGCCAACGCCGACGGCGGTGTGTTGCCCGCCAACATGGGCGCATCCGACCATGCTTCACCGAACAGCAGCGGCAGTTCGATGCAGTGGCACGCCCACAGAGGAGCACCTTTCGGTGCCCAGTCGACTCGATACGATGCGACCTCACCACCGGCGCGGTGCCACATCTTCACCATCGAATCCACGCCGAACAGCAGGTTGGTGACGAGACGGACGACCGGAGCGGTGAGCGTCGAACTGACAATTCCGAACCTGTTGAGCCACAGCATGCTTGTCACGATGTCCACGAACGGGGCAGCATCGTCTCTGGTGTGGCCGATCAGCAGTTCGACGCGAGTGGCAGTGGCGCGTAGGGCGGCGTCGGGGTCACCGGAGAGGGGCTCGAGGTGCGCAACCGGCCCGAACGGCATTCCGCCCGCGGCACCGAACCTGCGCACAGCCTGTGTCACGGCCCGCTCGGCATCCAGAACATCCGACGCAGGTGCGGTGGCCGGGTCCGTGGAGAACCGAGCTGCGAAAGCCTTTCGCGCTGTGGCGTACAGAGCAGAACGGCCCGATCGCAATCCGAGTGGTGCGCTCTGCACGATGGCTCTGGTGAACAGCCCTGCAGCCGCCTCACACGCCATCAGGGAGAGAATGGCATCGCCGCCCGCGGACTGACCGAACAGGGTCACGTTGGTGGGGTCACCGCCGAATCGAGCGATGTTGGTCGACACCCAGTGCAGTGCGGCAATCTGATCCTGAACGCCGATGTTGCTGTCCCCCGTGTCTTTAGGGGTCAGGTAGCCGAAACCGCCGAGCCGAAAGGTGACGCTGACGACCACCACGCCCTCCCGGACGAGGTGGTCTGCGTCGTACTTCTCTGCCTCCCCACCGCCGGAGACATAGCCGCCACCGTGCAGCCACACCATGACCGGAAGTCCCTCGGCCGCAACAGGAGCGGTCACCGACAGCACGAGACAGTCCTCGCTCTGGTCGAGTGTGTCGATTATCGGACCGGTGACGTTGTCGAGTCGGGACGGGATTTGAATGCAGGCCGGGCCACGGCGGGTGGCGTCCCGCGTCGTCCCCGGGGTGTTCACCGGTTGTGGCTTCCGAAAGCGCGTGGCGGTGGCGTAGGGAATTCCCCGTGCGTGGATCAACCCGTCGGCCTCGATCACGTCGAGATCTCCACTGGTCGTACCGGTGATCGTTCGCCGCGTCGATCCGGCCGTCATGTCGTCGTTCAAATCCAGAACCCCCCTGTGTCGAACAGTGTGAGCATATCGTTCGCCCGTGGCGTCATACTCGGACCATGCGGTCCAAGCAGAAGATTCTCGACGCCACACTCGGGTTGATCGCCGAGTCCGGCTTCGAGGGCGTCACGATCGCGGCAGTGGCTCGGGCAGCCGGTGTCACCCGTCAGACGGTGTACTCGATTGTCACCACCCGCGAGGACATGATCTCCGAGGCCATGATCGGACTCGTCGTCGATGTCATAGGTGGGATACGGGACAAGGCCGATCAGGCCGAGACTCCGACGCAGTTCATCGTCGAGACGATCGTCGCCGCACGCCATCTCATTCGGCGCGAACCGGTTCTGAATTCGTTGCTGCGCTCGGGCAACGCGAACCCGCTCTTCGACGCGGACATGATGGAGCGTGCGCTACCGGTGGTTCGTCAGTTCCTGGACGGATACGTCGAGCGCAATCCCGGATTCGATTCCGCGCAGTTCGACGGTATCGATGGAGTCCTCGTTCGGGTGGCGCTGTCGGTCATCCTGTTCGACGACCCCTCCATTCACGAGGACGACGGTTTGCGTCGCTACCTCGAGCGGTGGTTGATTCCCGTTCTGCCGTTTGCTCAGCCTGGAAAACTTGACACCTGAGGACACATCTGTCTAGTTTTGCACGGCGCGCACGTGTGGCCCGAGTCTCGGTGCGTGCTGTCCACAACCCTGGGGGGGAACGTGTCGAATCTGAACCGTCGGTCATTTCTGGGCGCTACTGCAGTTGCCGGCCTGGCCGCAGTCGCGGGTACCGGGGTGGCCCGGGCAGGGGTCAGAACTCGCATTCCGCTCACCCGGGAAGACCATCGGGTGGTCGTGATCGGGTCAGGATTCGGCGGTGGCGTCGCAGCATTGCGCCTGGCCGAGGCCGGCATTCCCGTTCTGGTGCTCGAGCGCGGAAGACGTTGGCCCACAGGGCCGAACGCAGACACCTTTCCCAATGCGATCGCCCCGGACAAGCGGATGCTGTGGTACGGGTCGAGCCCCAATCTGTTCGGCACGCCCGTCCCCTTCGATCCATATGTCGGACTGCTCGAGGCCGTCCCCGGCGACAACATGACCGCGCTGTGCGCCGCGGGTGTGGGCGGCGGATCCCTGATCTATCAGGGGATGACGCTGCAGCCGTCGCAGGCGGTGTTCGAGACACACTTTCCGGTCGAGCTCGACTGGACGAGGTTGAACGCAGTCCACTACCCCCGCGTCGCGCGAATGCTGCAGCTCGCGCAGGCCCCCGACGAGTTGATCGACACACCCAGTTACCAAGCGGCGCGGGTGTTCGCAGACAGTGCGCGTCGGGCGGGGCTGCCGGTGTCGAAGATTCCGATGCCGATCGACTGGAACTACGCGCTCGACGAGACGCGCGGGGTCATGACGCCGTCGTACACCAACGGTGCCGGTGCCTTCGGAGTGAACAACGGCGGCAAGCATTCTGTCGACGTCACCTACATCGCGGCCGCCGAGGCGACCGGCCTGGCCACTGTGGCGACGCAACACAACGTCACGCATGTCGAGCGCGCCGCCGACGGTCGCTGGATCGTCCACGTGGACCGAATCGATTCCGATGGAACGGTGTTGGAGAACAAGATCCTCACCACCGGTGCGCTGATCATGGCGGCGGGAAGCCTGAACACCACCAAGATGCTCGTCCGCGCGAGCGCCACCGGGGCCATTCCCGATCTGCCGGACGAACTCGGGCAGGGCTGGGGCACCAACGCCGATCGCATCTACGTGTGGTCCAGCGTCGAGCAGAATTTCGGTACGCCGCAGGGTGGCCCGGTGGTGTTCGGTAGCTTGAACTGGGACGACCCGCGCACTGCACACACCGTCATCCAGGCATCGATACCGCCACTGTCCTTCGATGCCCACAGCACCATGCTCGTCGGGTACGGAGTCAGCGACGGGCGCGGCCACTTCGGCTACGACTCGGCGCGAGACCAAGCCCAGCTGCACTGGCCGGCCAACGGCGACTACGTCATTCAGGACGGATCCATCGACCCGACGGTTCGTCGCATCGCCGGTACCGGCAGCATTCTCACCGACACCAATGCGCTGTTCCCGTCCACCTGGCATCCGTTGGGCGGGGCCAACATGGGCCCGGTGTGCGATCTCGACGGCCGCGTACACGGCCAGCGCGGACTGTACGTGCTCGACGGTGCGCTGATGCCCGGCAACACCGCGGCCTGCAACCCTTCCATGACCATCGCTGCGCTTGCTGAACGAGCACTGGACAACATCGTTGCCGACGATATCGGCTCCTACATCTGACCCCCTCCGCAGAAAGAGACCGATGCACCCGTATCGCACCATGCGCTTTCGCCTGATCGCCGACCGCTGGCGATGGCGGACGATGCGAGAGTTCCTTCGGCGCAACCGCATCGACGCCGGTCTGAGCGTCGAGCAACGGGTGAACGACTATCTCGCCGTTGCCAACGCCTTCGGCCTCACCTGGCCACGAGACGAGACGCGCCTGCACGCGCTCCTTCTCGGTTTCGGAGAGTCCGATCCCTCGGCGGTGAGCGGATCGATCAGAGAGAATGCCGCGTCGATGACGCTCTTCTCGGTCACGCCGTTGCGGGCCTGTGCTACCGATTAGGGACGCCTCCCACCGGCGACACGCATCGCGTCGGATCCGGGCTGTCATCGACTCGGGTGGTCCGACCATCGTCTTTCAACCGATCGTTCGCGCGCTCGACGGCGCGATCGAGGGATACGAGGCTCTGTCGCGTTTTCCGGACGGCGGAGGCACAACCGAGAGCTGGTTTGCCGAATCCGTGCACTGTGGACTCGGGGCAGCTCTCGACACGTCTGCCGTCATGAATGCCCTCAAGGAGTCCGCTCAGCTCCCGTGCGGGTCGTTTCTCGCCGTCAATCTCTGTGCAGCAACACTAGTGGCCGATTTCGCGTTGGTTGGCCACCTCGTGGAATTCCGGCAGCGACGGCACCTGATCGTGGAGATCACCGAGCACGCCACCATCGACGACGAGGTGGGGGTGTTGGCGGCATTGGCCGAACTCAGACGCGGCGGCGTCGACATCGCCGTCGACGATGTGGGCTCGGGCTATGCGGGTCTGCGACGACTGGTGCTGCTCGAACCCGACGTCATCAAGCTCGACGCGTTCGTCGTGCACGAGATGGGCACGAACCCGACCAAAACAGCGGTGGCCGAACTTATCCTGGAGTTTGCACGAAAAACCAATGCTCGCTGCGTGTTCGAGGGCATCGAGACAGACGGCGATCTCGCGGCCGCAACATCGATCGGGGCCGACTTGCTGCAGGGCTATCGAGTGGGTCGCCCCGCAGCGGTGCATCGGTTCACGCGGGACTGACTGCTCGGCAGCGTGATCGTTCTCGCCTGGTCCATCGCATCCACGTAGTCGAGTTTGAGCAGGTTTTGCTCCACTCGACGCCCCCGTTGCGCGGGATCCTGCGGGTGGTGCCCGGGATTGGAGCAACCACTCCTTCCGCCTAACTTAGGCGATGTCAGGCGTAATCTAGGCGTTCACTGTCACCGGTCCGCCGCCGACTCAAACTCCGCGGGTAATCATTTTCACGTGCGGGATTCCCGCTTCCAGGTATTGCTCTCCCACTCGAATGAATCCGAAACGCCCGTACCAGTTTTCGAGGTGCGCTTGCGCGGAGATTTCGACCACCCCGGGGTATGCCTTCAGCGCGGCCTCGACGAGCTTGCCGGCATAACCGCGTCCACGACCCTGAATTGCGGTCGCGACGCGGCCGATGTGGACCGTGTTGTCGACGAGGACGCGGAGGGTGGCCAGCACCTCGCCGCTCTCGTCCTGGATCCAGAACAACTCCGTTGTCGGAAGTAGGTCCGCGCCATCGAGTTCGGCCTCGTCGACGATCTTCTGCTCGTGTACGAAGACCGCGACCCGAAGCGCCATGATGCGGTACAGAGTGCTCGGGTCTACGCCGGCAAGCGGAGCATGGTTGAGGGCGGGCATGAGGTCCGTTTCGTCAGGGGAGTAGAACGATCCTCGCACGGTGGACATACTGGATCACTGTTGCGGGTTGTGTTCCTCGCGCAGTTTGCGTCCCTGCTCGACGGCCTGCGCATCCTTCTCGTCGTTCTTGTCCGATACCCGGGTGTCGCGCGGCGGCAGTTGCAGTCGCTTCTCGGCGACGATTCCTGCCTGGAGTTGACGGCCACGTTCGAGTTCGGAATCCAGTTCGGCTCCGAACAGCAAGGCCAGGTTGGTGATCCAGAGCCACAGCAGGAACACGATGGCACCGGCGAGTGAGCCGTACGTCTTGTTGTAGCTGGAGAAATTCGCGACGTAGAAGCCGAACGCGATGGTGGCCAGTATCCATACGATGATGCCCACCGCGGCACCGGAACTGATCCACTTGAACTTGGGCTGCTGCACATTCGGCGTTGCGTAGTACAGAATCGCGACGGCGAGCACGACGACGATCAGAACCAACGGCCAGCGAGCGATGTTCCAGATCGTCAGTGCGGTATCGCCGAGTCCGACGGCATCGCCCACAGCTTTGGCCACGGGGCCGCTGATCGCCAGCATGACGGCGGCCAGGGCGATGAGCACCAGCGCGATGAGCGTCACCAGGAGCATCACCGGGCGCAGCTTCCAGATGGGCCTGCCCTCGTCCACCTCGTACATGCGGTTCATCGCGCGGCCGAATGCGCCGACGTAGCCGGACGCAGACCACAGCGCACCGGCGATACCGATGATCAACGCAAAGCCCGCTGTGGGTGCCTGCACCAGCTGTTCGATCGGCTCACGCAGGGTGTCGACCGCCGATTGGGGTCCGAGATCGCCGACGATCTGCAGTACGCCGTCGACCGTTGCCTGTCCCTGCCCGAACACACCCAACAACGAGACGATGGCCAGAATCGCGGGGAACAGTGACAGTACGGCGTAGTAGGTCAGCGCGGCTGCCAGGTCGGTGCACTGATCCCGCGAGAATTCACGAGCCGTCTTCTTCAATACGTAGATCCACGAGGGTTTGGTCAGATCGGCAGGTGAGTCTGCCTTGCGGGGATCGTCGGGGTCGGCTTCGGTGGGTGCGGGATCGGTTGCTTGGTCGGCCATCAGGAGCGCATACCCGGCTACTGTCGATGAAAACAGAGCCGGCTACTTCGAAAGTCGACGCAGCGCCACCTGTGCTGCGTTGTAGCCGCCCATTCCGTGTACTCCTCCGCCCGGAGGTGTTGCTGCAGAACAGATGTAGACCCCGTCGATGCCGGTCCAGTACGGATTGACGCTCACGCGCGGTCGTAAGGCCACCTGGCCCGGATCGTTGGAGCCGGTGACGATGTCGCCGCCCACGTAGTTGGGGTTGTACGTGGGCATCTGCGTGGTCGAGCGGACTGCCCGTGCCACGATGCGATTCCTAACCCCCGGAGCGAAACGTTCGATCTGATCGATGATCGCTTCGCTGGCGTCGCCGGTGTATCCGTTGGGGACGTGGGCGTAGGTCCAGATCGGGTGGATGTTGCCCTGCGAGCGGGTGGGGTCGGCCAAGTATTGCTGGCCGAGCAGTACGAACGGCTTTCGCGGCATGACGCCTCGGTGCACATCACGCTCCGCGGCGGCGACCTCCTCGAAAGTTCCTCCGAGATGGACGGTTCCGGCGCGTCGGGCACTGTCGTTGGTCCAGGGAATGCCGTCCTCGACGGCGAGATCGAGCTTGAACGCTCCGGGTCCGTAGCGCCAACGACGGTAGGGTCGTGCCACTCGCCGGGGGAGGGCATCGCCTGCGATATCGGCGACTGCGGTGGGGGAAAGATCCAGAATCACGATGTCGCTCGTCGGAATCTGTTGCAGCCGAGTCACTCTGACGCCGGTCTCGACCTTCCCGCCGTGTTCGGTGAGGATCGACACCAGCGCATCGCTGATTGCGCGTGAGCCACCTTCGGCCACCGGCCAACCGTACTTGTGCCCGGCCGCGATCATCATGACTCCGACGGCGGAGGTGGTCGGCCGAGTCAGTGGATACAGCGCGTGGGCCGCGACACCGGAGAACAACGCGCGCGCCTCGGGTGTACGAAACCGGCGGGCGGTCAGCGACGCCGGTGCCAGCGCGTTGAGGCCGAACTTGGTCAACGTGATCGGGTGCCGCGGAACATGCAGCAGTGGCCGGAAGAAGTCGGTAGTCAGGTCGTCGAAGCGATCCGACAGTGGCCCGAAGAACCGTTGCCAGGCTGCGCCGTCGGGCCCGAGTCCGGCTGCCGTCTCGGTGATGGACCGATACAGCACCCCGGCGCTGCCGTTGTCGAGGGGTTGCACCGCGTCGATCTCCGGGTACTTCCACGTCAGGCCGTGGGCCTCGAGATCGAGACTCGCGAAGAACGGTGATGCCGCGCCCACCGGGTGCACGGCCGAGCAGTCGTCGTGCAGCACTCCCGGCAGGGTCAGCTCGGAGGTTCGGGTGCCGCCGCCGACCGTGTCGGCCATCTCGAGGACCGTCACCTCGACGCCTGCCTTCGCCAGCGTCACCGCAGCGGCGAGACCGTTGGGACCCGATCCGACGACGGTCGCCGTGGTCACGGTCGATCCACCGCGTCGGTGACGGTGCGGTGGCTCTGAGTTCCTCGGTGCATCGGCTGACCTTCGCTCATCGGGGTGGGACCAAGAGGTGAACCCTCTCGACCAGGCTCAGTGCGGTGTCGGCATCCCCGCCTTCGAACACCGCAGTGTGTATTCCGCGCATGGCACCGGTGAGCAGGTGCGCTGCAGCGAGTACGTCTGTGTCGCTGTCGATTTGGTGTGCTTCTGCGGCGGCGCGGAGCAACTGGGAGATCGCGAGGACAAAACTGTCGTGCCACCGTTCTGCTGAGCCCTCGGATCTCGGTACTCCCAGATTGCGGAACAGTACGTGTGTGCGCGGGGAGTCGTAGATGCTCTCTGCTGCGATGCGAAGAAACGTCTGCAGCTGCTCGAGTGGGGTGCCCGGCCAGGTGGCGGCGACCGATTTCTCGTGGATGCGGTCTATCAACACGGTGGCGGCGTCGTCGACAGCGGCTTGGAAGAGTACGCGTTTGGTGGGGAAGTGGTGGAATGCGGTCCTCGGTGCGAGACCGCATCGGAGAGCGACACTTTCGATGGTGATATCGGCGTAATCGGCGTCTCGCAGTAGGTCCTGGGTGGCCTCGATCAGTCGGGCCGCCGCGGGCCCGGGTTCGTCGGTGGTCGACGACCCGGCCCAGCGATAGAGCGTGGTGGTGTGGATGCCCAGCGAAGTCGCCACGGCGGCCGGGCTCTCGGAACCGCCGAAAGCCCGTGCGACCGCTTGCCGACGATCGGCGAGTGTGAATCTGGAGACCCTGGCCATGCTGGTGACACTACATTCCTCGTGAGGTGCCTGGATGGTGCTGAGTTCGGCCGGGATCTAGTGGAGCATCCGGGCGAGGACGGGCAGTAGAATTCGCGCGGGGACCAGACCGGCCGCGATTGCCTGAACGGTGTTCATCCGGCCCGAAATAACCTGCGGGCGAGACCGTCTGGAATCGAGCGTGTGCATGGCAGTGGCGACCACTTCGGTCGGTGTCTGGTAGCTACCGGTTGCTGCGGCGGTGTCTCCGATGACGTCGAAGAACTCGGTACGGGTGGGGCCCGGATTGAGTGCGAACACTCTGACTCCGTGCTGGGCCGACTCGAACCACAGCGACTGACTGAAACTGAGCACGAATGTTTTGGCGGCCGCATACACCGCCAGTGACGGGACGGGCTGGAACGCAGTGGTGCTGGCGACGTTGACGATGGTGCCGCTCGAGCGGGCGATCATGTCCGGCAGAAACGCCGAGCAGATGTCCACGACAGCGCGGATGTCGACGGCGATGAGGCGCTCGAAGTCGTCGGCGTCGCTGTCCACGAACGGTCCCTGTACGGCGAACCCCGCGTTGTTGACGACGAGATCGATCTGCTCGGGCACCACCTCACGGAGTCGGCGTCCGCTCGCTTCCTCGGACAGGTCCCAGGCCACTGTGCGGCAATGGATTCCGTGGTTCTGTTCGAGTTCCGTCGCCAGTGTGGTCAGCCGGTCTTCTCGTCGTGCGACGAGTACCAGATCGGAGCCGCGGGCGGCGAGCGCCCGCGCGAATTCTTCACCGATCCCCGAGCTTGCGCCGGTCACCAGCGAGCGGCCCGGCCGGTAGCGAGACCCTCGGAGGTTCATCGGCTCGCCCCGATGGGAATGCCCCCGAGCTCAGCGGCCGAGCGCCGTGCGAAGTGCTCGTACGACGTCGGTGTGTGTCCGAGCAGCTTCGGCAGAACCGTCAGGTCTCCGGCCGGGAGTCCGTAGCCGTCGTAGTGGGTCATCATCGTGCGGTACGCCTCGCGTGCATCGGCCGGCCAGTTCTTCATGTCACGAGGGTTGGACGCAGCCTTGGCACCGCGAACGAGGTGGCCGATGGAGTTCAGTTTCGTCGATTGCACGGCATGCCCGACCACCGAGGCCAGTGCGGGCAGCACGTTCAACGAGTTCGTCAACGACGAGGGCGGGATCCGAATGGCGGTGACGCGGTGGCCGAGCACGTCGGACCAGATCTCTGCCATCTCGTGTCGGGTGAGTTCCACCGTGGACAGGTCATAGACGCGATCGGTGTGCGGCGTGGGGTCGACGAGGATGTTCGCGGCTGCTTCGGCGACGTCGGCTACATCGACGACACCCATGACGCTGTCCGGTGAAACCGGGTACGGCATGACTCCGGCCTGCAGAAATTCCCACACTTCCAGGTAGTTCTGCATGTAGTGGGACGGCCTGAGCACCGTGGTGGGAATTCCACTGCTGCGCAGAATTCCTTCGGCGATGTCCTTCTGGTGGTGGTGCGTCAGTTGATGCAGGTTCGGATGAATCACGGAATGGAAAACTATGTGCTGCAGCCCGTTTGCCGGTCCGATTGCGATCAGATGGTCGATGATGGGCTTCTCGTCGATGATCTGCGTCGGTGCCGCGTGGTAAAGGACGTCCGCCCCGGTGAGGGCGTTGCGGAGCGTTTGCTCGGACCTGAGATCGCCTACGACGACCTCGACGGCTCCGTCCTGGCGGGTGGTCGCAGCTTGCGCCGCGTTCTTGACGACCGCTCGAACCGGCACGTTCTGCGTGGCGAGCTGTCGAACGAGCAAGCGGCCGACACCACCCGCGGCACTGGTCACTGTGATCATGGGGCCTCCTCGTTGGTGGGCTCGGCGGACGCTGAGCGTGATTGCGAATATTGCACAGCGAATGCATATAACGCAAGGGCTCTGTGTACAGGGCATTGCTCCGACCAGAAACAAAAATCCGGTGCAGCTGACCGCGCTCAGCGCGGTCAGCTGCACCGGATTCTGTTCGAAATCCAGCTGGAGTCGGCCTACTCGATGGTGGTCGACTCCTGCGTGCGTTCGGCAGGCTTCGGTTCGATCGAGCGCCGCGACCAGTAGCTGGCGAGAAGTGAGCCCGAGACGTTGTGCCACACCGAGAAGATGGCCGCGGGCAGGGCAGCCGCGGGGCTGAAGTGCACCGATGCCAGAGCCGCGGCCAATCCGGAGTTCTGCATTCCAACTTCGATGCTGATCGCACGCCTGCTGGCGACGTCGAGTCCGCACGCCTTGCCGATGCCGTAACCCACGGCCAGTCCCAGCGAGTTGTGCAGCACGACGGCCAGGACGATGAGCGCTCCGATGGACAGCAAAGTCGGTGCGCTGGCGGCAACCACGAACAGCACCACCGCGGTGATGCCGGCGACCGAGATCAACGGCAGAGCGTCGAGCATGCGGTCGATGATCTTGGGAAACAGCAGGCGCAGAACAACTCCCAATACGACGGGAACCAGCACGATCTGCAGAATCGAGACGAACAGTCCGCCGGCATCGACCGGCAGGAACTCACCGGCGAGCCAGAGCACGAGCAGTGGCGTGAGAATCGGTGCGAGCAGGGTGGATACCGACGTCATGGCCACCGACAGCGCGGTATCGCCCTTGGCGAGGTAGACCATCACGTTGGACGCTGTGCCGCCAGGAGCCGAACCGACCAGCACCATCCCGGCGGTCAGTGCCGCAGAGAGGCCGAGCGCGTTGGCGATTCCCAGGCCGAGCAGCGGCATTGCGATGAACTGCGCGGCGACACCGAGCAGCAGCGCCCACGGTCGTCGGGCGACAACCGCGAAGTCGGAGAGCCGCAACGTCATTCCCATGCCGAGCATGATGATCGACAGCAGCCACGGAACGGCAGGAGTGCCGCCGCTGAACGTGTCGGGAGTGATCAGGGCAAGTGCGCCCGCCGCCACGACGATCAGGGCGAACCATTTGCCGGTGAACTCGCTGACGGCCTTCAGCTTGGGCATTGCGGATCTCCTGAGGGGTAGTACGAGCAACCGGTCGAGTCTAGTCAGTGCTCGAAGTCGAGATCCGTGGTTCGGTTGACGATGTCGTGGGCGATCGACGAAATCGATGTCGACCGCGCGTACGCATGTGCGCGCAGGGATGCGGCGGCGTCGTTCATCGGCACCGACAGTCGCGTCGACAGCATTCCGATGGCGACGTTGATGTCGCCGCGGGCCAGTCGGTAGTTTCCGGCCGGCGGCCCTGGCGATGCTGCTCTGGCTGGGCCGTGGGGGACGAGCTCGGTCAGGATCACGGGTCCGAGTGCTGTCGCGATGGCGCGCGCGGCCTCGACCTGAGTCAGGGTGTACGGGCCGGGTGTTCGGCGGTGCAACTCGAGCACGCCCACCGCAGCTCCGTGTGCGGTGATCGGGCATGCCAGCAGGGAGTGTGCGCCGAGTTCGGTGACCACATCGGAGGCGAACGTCGGCCAGTGGTGTGTACCGGCAGGGTCGGTGAGGTCGGGTACCGCGATGGTCGTATCGGTGTTGAATGCGTCCAGGCACGGGCCTTCGCCGACGGTGAATTGCAGTTCGTCGATCCGCACTGCGTCGGAGTCGGTGGCGTACAGCAGATCTCGGGCAACTGCGCCGTTTACCAGCAGACTCACCGCACCGCCGTCGACAGCGGCCACGTCCACAGCGGCACGGGTCAACGCTGCGGTGGCTGGAAACTCCTCGTGGTCGTCGACGTCATCGGCCATGTACGGTGCCTCGCTTCCGCAGACAGATGCCACCACGTGCAGGTGGCTCGGTACGACGCGGCGCGGGCTTGACCGACCCACTGAATGTACCGCGACATGCTGCTCGGCGTCGACCAGCGAACAGTCGCTCCGAGTGAACGAACAAGACCGATCGGACTCGTTCTGGCAGAATTGTCGGCGATGCACGACGGTCGCAACCGAAGGACGACGAACACATGACGTCACCATGAACAAGTTTCTGACGGTGGCACTGCTGATCCTGTTGGGTGCAGCCGGGACGTTCAACGGCGTGTCGTTGACCTCCGACCCCAGCGGGCGATCACTGGGCTTGAACGTCGGAATGCTCCCGTCGTGGCACACCTGGGACTACCGCATCTCCGGGTTGTTCGTGCTGATCTTCCTCGGTCTCGGACCGTTGATCTGCGTGGCTGCCGTGATGGTCGACGCCTCCGAGGCTGCGATTTATGTCTCGTGCGTCGGTCTGGTGACCATCGGGTGGGTGGTGTGGCAGTTCGTCGTACTCGACATCGATGCCCCTCTCGCCCAAGTTCCCCTCACGGTGTTGGGGGCCGCGTTGATCGTCCTCGCGATCGGTCAGTTCCGTGCGCGTGCCCGCGATCGCAGCCGGCAGTAGAGCTACGGGCTCACACCCTCGCGTTCGATTGTCGACAGCGCCGCACTCCGGCAAGGGTCACGCCGGCCAGGATCGACCCTGCAACGGGCCGGATCGACGGAGTTACGGTGTGGCATTCGCGCCAGTAGTGTCGACGCTCGTGACGACCACCCCCGGATTCGGTGCTGCCTCGGCGCGGGGTCGACTACGAGACCTTCCGTCCGAGGTCAAGCTCGTGTTGGCATCGATGGTGTTGTTCAATGTCGGTTTCTACCTGGTGGTTCCATTTCTTGCGGTCCATCTGTCCGAGGAGCTCGGCTTCGCCAGTTGGATCGTCGGGCTCGTGCTCGGTCTGCGCACGTTCAGTCAGCAGGGCATGTTCTTTCTCGGTGGCAGCATCGCCGATCGATTCGGTCGACGACCGGTCATTCTGTGGGGCATTGCAATCCGCATTGTCGGCTTCGGGGTACTGGCGATTGCGAGCAGTCTCGCTGCGGTGACCTTCGGAATTCTGCTGATCGGTTTCGCCGCTGCACTGTTTGCCCCGGCGGTGGAATCTGCCAACGCCGACATCGGCCGGCAACTAGAAGATTCGGGGGTCATCAGACGCACCGAACTGTTCGGCTACGAGCAGATGAGCAGCCGGCTCGGTACCGTCCTCGGGCCGGCTCTGGGTGCGGTGCTCCTGGTGTTTCCGTTCTCGGCCTCCGCCGCCGTCGCTGCAATCCTGTTCGCGGGCATGTGGATCGGCTTCTACTTCCTGTTCCCCAAGACGCTCGAAACGGGCAGCGTCGTCGGTACATCCATCACCCGGGTCTGGCGAGTGGTGTTGGGAAATCGACGCTACGTCGTCCTGGCCATGCTGTGCAGCGCGCAGTTCGTCGCGCTTGCTCAGCTGTATCTGATGCTGCCCGAGCAACTCTCACTGCGCGTCGGTTCACAGGATCTACTCGGCTGGTTCTACGTGGGCGCAGCGGTACTGGTGATCATCGGCCAACGAGCCATGGTGGCGGTGGCAGCGCGGATGGGATCGCGCGCCGCGACTACCACTGGCTCGGCCGTGATGGCGGCGTCGTTCCTGATTCCGGCCTTCGACCCAGGGAGTGCCACGATATGGCCGTATCTGCAACTCGCCGCGTGGATCGCACTGCTGCATCTGGGGCAGATGTTGATGGTGCCCTCGATGCGGGACACTCTGGCTCGTATTGCTGGAGAACGCTTTCTCGGGGCGCATTTCGGGCTGCTCAACACCATCGGCGGATGCCTGTCGTTGGTCGGCACGATCGGCGTCGGGTACCTCTACGATCTTCTCGACGACGGCAGCGTTGCAGCGGCGACCCCATGGTTGGTGGTCGCCGGCTGCATCGCCGTGCCTGCCCTCGTGCTCGGTATCTGGTCGTCGATGTCGGACGCTATCTGGCCGCGTCGACTGCCTTGATGTCGTCGATGAACGCCGACAGTACGAACGGGATGGTCAACGCATTCGGCATCGAAATCGCGTCGGAGACAATTGGATCCAAGGAGATCAGGCCACCGCTGCGCACGACCGGAAGATTGGTGAACGTCTCCTGCGATTCCATCGACTCGCGATGGAGTTCGTAATTGTCGAAGAACAGATAGTCGCATTCGAGAAGACTGTAGCTTTCGGCCGACAGTTCGATGTTCAGCTTGCCGTCGAAGCTCGATGCCAAGGCGGCGGGAGGTTCGAAGCCGAGGGCGGTCAACAGTTGGGCCCGCGCCGCATCAGGAGCGAACGCGCGTAATTTGCCGTCGCTCCACCTGATCACCAACGCCGCAGTCTTGCCGATGAACTGTGGGTTGTCGTTTCTGGCCTGAGCCACAAGGGCTTCGACGCGATCGACCTCGGCCTGAGCGGCACTCGGCAGGCCCACCGAGCGTCCGATTCTGGTGGTCACTTCCTGCCAGGGCAGCACCCAATCGGTCTGATCCGCGGCGTGCAGCACCGTCGGCGCGATGGCGCTGAGCTGTGCGTAGACGTTTTCGTCGATCGCGTTGTTGACGGCAATGATCAGATCGGGGGCAGCAGCAGCGATCGTCTCCACATCGAACTCGGTCGTCGCGTTTGCCAGTGCTACCGGTTCGTCGCCTTGCACTACGGGTTCGGCCCAGACGCCGATGCCGTCGTCGGTCGAGCCCTTCCACACCGGTACCAGCACGGGCGTCAAACCCAACGACAACAGCACGTCCGAGTCTCCGATCCCCACAGCGGCGATACGAGTGGGAGCGGCGTCGATGGTCGTCGTTCCGAGCTTGTGTTCGATGGTCACGGGGAACGCACCGTTCTCCGCATGCGACCCGGAGCTCGAGTTCCCCGCCGATTCGGTCGAGCCGTTGGCGCAGCCGGCAACGACGAGACCGGCGACCGACACGAACGTCATGGACAGCGCAGTCCGCCGATTCACCACTGGATTCATCGAGTCTCCTTCGAGCATAGTGTGGATGCCCTAATCTAAACCGAACTCACCCGATTGTGTTGCTCTACGTTCGCGGCTGCACGTGCAGGGCAAAACTCGACTGCCCGGGTTGTTCGAGACCCTCCCTGAGGCGAAGGGATGGCATCTCGTAGTCGCCGAAGTTCTGTTTCCTGAACGCAATCGGTTCGGTTGTCTCGATGTCGAGCAGTCGTCGTTCCCAGTTCTTCGCGGCCACCGCGTACTCCTCGGCCGTCAATCGATCCGATCCGTGGACGACGAACGGAGGCAGAACATCGATCCCCGGGTAGAAAAGGATGCCGTGGTGGATGGGGAACAGCAGTTCGTCGATCGGGCCGTTGATACCCCGATCGGAGTAGTGGGGTGCAGGGCCGCCCACGGTGACCGACAGCAGTGCTCTCTTGCCCGCGAGCGTTCCTTCACCGTAGCGCTCACCGTACTGGGTGTCGTTGTGTTCGCCGACGCCGTAAGCGAAGTGGTAGGTGAACACTCGATCCACCCACCCCTTCAAGATCGCGGGCATCGAGTACCACCACAGGGGAAACTGGAAGATGATGGTGTCGGCCCACAACAACTTGTCCTGCTCGGTGCGGACGTCGGACGTGAGAGTGCCGGTGTCGAAAGCCCGTCCGGAATCTGCTGCGACCCGTAGCGGCGACGACGCGGCAGGTCCGTAGTCCGATGCGTCGAGGGCCGCCTTCCACTTCATGGCATAGAGATCGGTCACCTGTACCTCGTGGCCGGCGGATTCCAGCGTGGTGACGGCCAGTTCTGCGAGTGAGTGGTTCAGCGACTTCGGTTCTGGGTGGGCGTGGACGATGAGGGTCTTCACTGGTGCTCCTTGTGTTCGGATGCCTCCAGCTTTTCTCGTCCGGCCCTGTTCGTTCAGGGGCGCGAGGTCCTGTGGTCGGTGTTCCTGGTATCGGCGGTACCACTCTCGGTCGCCGTATCCGGGGGATACTTCAGGTGTGGACGACTTGGCGAGCTTTCTGAAGATTCGGCGGTCCCGTGTCGATCCGGCCTCGGTCGGAATTCCCGTCGACCGGTATCGCCGCGTCGACGGCCTGCGCCGCGAAGAAGTCGCCCACCTGTCGGGCGTCAGCATCGACTACTACGTGCGTCTCGAACAGGGCCGCGCCACCCAGCCGTCCGAGCAGATTCTCGACGCCCTCGCGCGCGTGTTCGGTCTCGACGACACCGAACGTGCGCACCTGCTTCGGCTCGCTCGCCGACGCCGTCGCCCGGCCAAGACTCCCAGAGGACGTGTCAGACCGGAACTTCTGAGCGTCCTCGATCTGATCGATAGAGCGCCTGCGTTCATCATGGATCACCGCATGAATGTGCTGGCCGCCAATCGACTGGCACGTCTGCTCTACGGCCAACCGATACCCGGGTTGAACACCGCGCGGCACATCTTTCTCGAGGAAGCCGATCGCGGGTTGTACGAAGACTGGAACACCTGCACCTTGGATGCCGTCGGGCACCTGCGTCTTGCCGCGGGGCAGTATCCGGACGACGCGCAGTTGGCGTCGCTGATCGGTGAATTGTCCATGGGCAGTGACCGATTCCGTCGACTGTGGGCGCGCGCAGATGTATGCGCGCGCACGCACGGGCGGAAGGCGTTCCGTCATCCACTGGTGGGGTTGTTGGAACTTCATCAGGAGAACTTCGCTCTGCCCGGCGAGCCCGGAATGGAGATGATCGTCCTCGACGCCGCGGCCGGCAGCCCCAGTGCGGACGGTCTACGGCTACTTGCAGTCGCACTCGACTCGGCGTCGGACCCCCGAGGCCCCGCTGCCGGACCTGAGGGTTCGGTGCCCGAGTGTGCGGAGATTGCAGAGCTCACGAACCCCGCACCACGTCGTAGGCCAACTTGGGGCTGAAGTCCGTGCGCAGCAGGCCGTAGTTCTGTTCGGTATCGGCGAGGTCGGTGCCCGAGTCACGCAGGGAGTGAACGAAGATCGGGCCCACGTACGGCAGTGACGACGCCTTGGCCAGGCTCGAGCCGATGATCGCGGCTTGCGCATCCTCGGTGACGGCCATCGGCCCGTTTCCGGTGGGTGCGCCCAGTTCGGTGATCCAGATCTTCTTGCCACCGTCGCCGTTGGCCACCATCGTGCCGTAGGCCTGATCCACCTGTGCCCATTGATCGTTGGGGTCGTTCTCGACGGTGAAGGGGAAGGTGTACGGGTGCATGGCCACTGCGTCCATGAATCCGCCTGCTCCGGCGGCATACATCTGCTGCAGGAAGGTCACCGGCGCGACGGTCCAGGCTCCCAAGTTCACGGTTGTGGCCAACCCGGCGCTCAGCACGGTGGCTCCGGCGTCGGCGTTGTGGATCGCGGGGTACGCCGCGCGCAGCATGTTCGTGTAGCGGACCGCATCGACGGGGGCGAAGAAGGTCGGGATGTTGGGCTCGTTCCACACCTCGTAGTGGTCGACGCGCTCACCGAGATGTGCCGCGGCCGCACCGGCGAATGCTCCGAAGGCATTGGGATCCAACGGAACTGCACCGGGCAGTGGTGAGGCAATGCCGCCCTGCGCCCATCCGGGGGTGCCGCCCAGCACGGCCAATACCGAATAGCCCTGTGCTGTCGCGGCATTGATCACGCGATCGGTGTTGCCCCAGTCGAATACGCCCGGCGCTGTCTCGATCGCCGCCCAGTTCACGACCACCCGTACCCACGATGCACCGATGTCGCGTCCGGCACCGAGTTCGTTGTTCAACGTGGCGTCGTCGAGCGTCAGAAACGGTGCGCCACCGGTGAAGCCCAGGTCGGCCGGTGCCGCATGTGCGACGGGTGTCGAGAGGCCGAGAGCGATCGCGGCGGCTGCAGCAACGGCGAGCAGACGGGAGCGGAGGGTCATGGCGATCATCCTAAGGTGCTCGTCAGCGGGGCGCTGATCAGTGCTTCGACGGTGGAATGGGGTACTCGGTCGTTCCAGCGGGCAGCGTTGAGCTCGTACAGTCTTTGGCCTGCCTTGATGGCTGCGGTGCGGTCGAGCAGATAGCGACGGCATTCGGCGACGAATTCTTCAGTGTCGTCGAACGTGGGCAGCTCGAAGGTCGAGTCGAGCGATCCGACGGCCGCCGAGGTCCCGACGACGGGTAGTCCTTTACTTGCGGCGTCGAGGATCTTGACGCGCACTCCGCCGCCGGTGTCGACCGGGGCGATCAGCGCTCGGCAGGTGCCGAGAAATTCCTGCAGATCGTCGACGAAACCGAGATCGCGGACCCCGGCAGGGTAGACGGGATCCTTGGCACCCGGGGCCTTCGCGCCGATGATGCACAGTTCGGCACCGTCGATGCCCGCAGAGATCGCCGGCCAGTATTGGAGCGCGGTTCTGAAGGCCTCCTGGTTCGGCGGCCAGTCACGAGTCCCCATGAAGACCAGGCGCTTCGCGGTCTTGGAGAGGTCCAGCTGCGGCGCAGGCTCGAGAGTGAGATCGATCCACCGCGCGCCCCGAACCCCTTTGCTGCGGTACATCTGCGCTTCGTCGGCATCGTAGGTCCCGACGGCATCTGCCGCACGAGCAACGCGGATCTCGTCGTTCAGGATGCGCGGTGCCTCGATGCGGCCGATCAATCCGCGCGTCACCTTCCACACCTGCGACTCGGTGTTGACGGTGTTGATCGCGAACGGCGACCCCAGCTTGGACGAGCGGAGGAACGATTCGGCCATGTAACTGTGTTCGGCCACATACACATCCGAGATCGACGCGTCGATGGCGTCACGTAGGGCGTCGACGTCGTAGCGTCCGTGCACCACCGAGCGCGTCGGCCGCGCCGACTTCAACAACAGTGCGAGATCGACGTTCGGCTTGGGGACGCGTACCACGTCGGCCACCACGGCGGTCTCCCTGGACAGGCAGATCGAACGCACCTCGTACGCCTCGCGGGCAAGCTGCATCATCAAGCGGGACAGCGCGATATCGCCGCCGTGCTCGGTGACTGGGTCTTTGGACAGAAGGAATGTCGCACGTCTCATCGAGGTACCTCTTCTTTCAGCGGATCGCGGTACAGGGACCGCATGAACCAGACGAGCAGTACGGCGTCGGTGATCACCGACGCCACGGCCGCCCCGACGGCACCGAAAGGGAACAGGCACAGGACGAGAACCATCTTCAGCGGTGCCAACGTCGCTGCCGCCAGCACTCGGGTTCGGTCGCGGTGCTGCAGGTAGAGCACCGTGGTGAACACGTGGTTCATCACACGCATCACCACGAACAGCGACATCACCACCAGTGCACCCGCGATCTGCGGGGACGCCGGGGTGAAGAAGAGCAGGAGACCGGCCACCAGCAGCAGTGCGCCGGCGGCGCAGCCGAGAACGGCGGTGTGCTTGAGGGCCGGTCCGGCGCTGACGAGTCCATCTGCTGCGCGGAGCTTCTCGTGGAAGGTGTTGCCGAAGGCCTGACCGATGAAGGCCACCGCCCAGGCCGTCACGGCCGCGACGGAGTAGTAGCCGGCAATGGTGGAGTCGGTGAGGAAGCCGAGCAGCAGCACGTCGCCCTGGATGTAGACCGCGTTGGCGAGGTTCTCCGAGAACAGCATCGACATCTCGCGCCAGGATCCAGGGATGCGCGGCGCTGCGACGCGTGTTCGTACCGCGGCCAGCACGGCGATGACGAAATACGGTGCGGCATAGAGCAGGCTGGCAACGGTCAGCGTGGCCTCGGGCACAGCGAAGAGGTAGGCCGTCGCGAGCGCGATGGACGTGGCTTGGCGGGTGGTGTCCCATCGCTGGGTGAGGTCGGGCCGGCCGTCGCGCAGTGCTCTGCTCTTGTAGGCGTTGAACACCAGCTCGCCGCCGCCGATGACCAGGGCGAACCAGGCGATGTAGTTGACCTGAACCAGGCACAGGCCGCCGACGATGAGTATTGCACCGACGAGCACGCGAGTTGTGCGCTCGCCCAGAAACTCTCGTTCGCTCACACGGATCGAGCGCACGGTGAAGGGGTGATCGAGTGGTGCTGCGATGATCGCGGCGAGGGCGAAGGCCATCGCGTACTGGCCGTAGTCGGAGATCCCCAACTTGGCGATCAGCGCGATGGTCCACAGCAGGCCGATGCCGCGGCCGCCGTACGTCCACAGGGCAGCGACCCCGGCCTTGAGCAGATTGGCGTTCATTGCGCCGCCCACACGGAGACGAAGTCCTCGACGACGAGCTCCGCGGTGTGGGAGATGCGAAGCGCCTCGACCTCGCGTCGAAGTTTGCCCAGCGCGATGGGATCGGTGATGAGGTCTGCGGTGGCGTCGGCGAGTTCGGCGACACCTCCGTCGACCACCAGTGCTCCGCTGTCGGACTCGGCGAGAGCGCCGACCTTCAAGCAGGTCACCGGGGTCTGATACGCGATCGCTCGTGTCACCACCGACGATGCGGGGAATGCGTCTCCGTAGATGCTCCGTTTGCCGTAGGGCAGGACGAGCGCGCGGATGGACGCGAAGAAGGCGTCCTCGTCCGGTCCGTTCACCTCGCCGAGGATCTCCACGCCGTCGACGGGGTCGAGCAGTTCGGTTCCCCGGCCGGCGATGCGGATCGCGATGTCGCGGGGCAGGCTGTCGCGGAGTTGCTGGATCTGGTCGAAACCCTTGCCGCGATAGACCAATCCGAACAGGCCGACCGCCAGCGGCCGCTCCTCGGCAGCCTCTATATCAGGGCGCGCGGGAACGAAGAGAGCACTGGCCTTGGCGGTGGCGTCGGGATACGCACGCGCGAGGGAGTCGGCACCGGAGCGGGTCAGTGCGAACAGCGTTCGGGTACCGGCTATCCGGCGTTCGAGTGCCCGCCATCCCGACCGAAGTGGGTAGTGCAGGCCGTGATTGAGCACCTTCTTGCCCGCGAGGAATTTGGTTCGTGCAGGCCACCAGACCAGTCCGGGCGGGTCGTGCACCGTCGCGGTCACCACCGGGTCGCCGGTGAGTCGGGCGGTCGCCCAGAACGGCATCACCGAGCCGCCGCTCAGTTCGCAGTGCAC
Source organism: Rhodococcus sp. IEGM 1341 (assembly GCF_030056895.1). Classification (NCBI taxonomy): domain Bacteria; kingdom Bacillati; phylum Actinomycetota; class Actinomycetes; order Mycobacteriales; family Nocardiaceae; genus Rhodococcus; species Rhodococcus sp. IEGM 1341. The sequence continues at coordinate 446,072 of NZ_JASHKV010000002.1, forward strand.
GATGACGCGGCCGGGGTCGGCGTCGACCAAGTCTTGAATCGCGTTGCGGTGGCGCAGAATATCGCGCGCCGAATGCGATCCGGGCCCCTCGTGGCGATACTCAATCACCTCGGCGAAGTGTGGCCGGACGGCGTCGGCGAAGTCGTCGGCATAGTCGCCCACGCCGCCCACTCCGGATCGGGGGGCGACGTAGACGAGTCGGCAGTCGCGCAGGATCATCAGTAGAACAGCGGCCGATACTTGGGGCGGTAGGCGAGTGCCTTGGGATCGCGCATCGCTCGCACTTTTGCGGGCACACCGGCGACCACTTCGAGTTCGCCGACATCCGCGCGCACCATCGAGCAACCGCCGACGACGGCACCGCGGCCGAGGGTTACGCCACTGAGAATGGTGCTGCGACTGGCGATCCACACGTAGTCGCCGATGACGCAGGGTTCGAGGATCGGGGTGAACTCGGGTGAGTTGTGATCGTGGTAGCCGCCGATGATGTGGGTGTCGCTGGCGATGACGACGTTGCTGCCGATGGTGATTCCGCCGCGGGCGTCGAGCATGCACCGGAACCCGATGGCGCAGGCGTCACCGATGGTGAGTCCCTCGGGATCGAGGATGGTGGTGCCGCGGAAGATCGAGGTGTCCTTGCCGATCGTTGCACCGAAGGCGCGCAGGAAGTTCTGCCGAATCCAGTGTGACGGAATGTAGGTGACGATCATGTTGAAGCCGAGTGTGCCGATGCGATTGCGCAGCTTTCGCTTGAACGTGATGTCCTGCATCTTGTAGTTCGAGACCTCGTAGATCTCGTTCTCGGGTTGTTCCGCCGCTGTCATGCTGCGATCTCCTCAGTCATGTCGAATTCGACTGTTGATACGATCATTTGGTCGAGGTCAATGGGGGCTTCACACCCGAACACGTCTCGGACTCGGGGTTCGTGGCTTTGGATGGCACACCCGTGTTCGAGCCGTAACTCGCAGAGAAAGCCGTAGCCCGCCCCGACATTTGGGGGAATCAGTTCGGCCCGGTGCTGCTCGATGCTCACGCTATCGCGACTGTTTTGGCTGACTGTTCGGAGAGATCGTGCTGCACCATCATCGACACCAACTCGGGGAAGGTCACTTTCGGCTTCCACCCCAACGCAGTAAGTGCCTTCGTGGAATCGCCAACGAGTAGGTCGACCTCGGCGGGCCGGAAGAAGCGTGGATCGATCTTGACGTAGCGCTCCCAGTCCGTGATGTCGACCGCGGCGAAGGCGTGGTCCAGAAGTTCTCGAATCGAATGCGTCTCGCCGGTGGAGATCACGTAGTCGTCCGCCTGGTCCTGTTGCAGCATCAGCCACATGGCTTCGACGTAGTCTCCTGCGAAACCCCAGTCGCGCTTGGCATCGAGGTTGCCCAGCGAAATCTTGCTCTGCAGCCCGAGGGCGATGCGTGCGACGGCCTGGGTGACCTTTCGCGTCACGAATTCGGGTCCGCGCCGGGGCGATTCATGATTGAACAGGACGCCTGAGCTGGCGTGCATGCCGTAGGACTCGCGGTAGTTGATGGTCATGTAGTGGCCGTAGACCTTGGCGACGCCGTACGGCGAGCGTGGCCACAGCAGCGTTTCCTCACGCTGCGGCACCTGCTGCACCTTGCCGAACATCTCCGAGCTGGATGCTTGGTAGAAGCGAACCTGTTTGCCCGCTACCTGCTCGTACAGACGTGTGGATTCGAGCATGTTCAGCACTCCGCCGCCGGTGACGTCGGTGGTCAGGCGGGCGTTCTCCCAGGAGTACGCCACGAACGAAACGGCTCCGAGGTTGTAGACCTCGTCGGGGTCGGCGATGGCGAACGCGCGCATGAGGGCCGACAGATCGAGGAGGTCACCGTGCAGGATCTGGACCTGGGGTAGCTCTCGTTCGACCATCGCGGCCTTCGGATTGTTCTGTCCGCGAATCAGACCGAATACGGTGTACCCCTTGCTCAGGAGCAACTCGGCGAGGTAGGGGCCGTCCTGTCCGGTGATGCCGGTGATCAAAGCGCGCTTGTTCATGGCGACGCCGTCCTCTCGATTCGTTCTGCATTGATCTCGGATAGTGCGGAAATGAGTTCGGCGGCGAAGCGTTCTTCACTGAACTGCTTCGCGTGTGCCTGAGTCTTCAGTGGTTCCCCGGCCGTTTGTTCGAGAGCGGCGACCTGCGTCGCGGATCGAATCATGTTGTGGTTGAGGGAAGTACATGGCTGTGATGCCCTCCTCGACAGTGTCGAGGACGCGCCGCCCCAGCGGTGCACGGCGCTGGGCTTGCGGTGGTGGACCGCTTCGATGAGGTCAATCCGCAAACTTCATAGCTCGCGGCGATCAAACCGTTACAACCGACAATGCGGCTCGCCGGTCCACCGACGTAGCGGCCACGAGAGCGACTCGAGTACAAATCGTTTGGTTGGGGCTGAGGCATCCGCCCGGGTACGTCTGCGATTCGTACAACCAGCGTGCAGGTGAACAGTAAAGGGCGAGCTTGCGGCGGGTGACGCCGCGTTGGGTGAGGTAGTCGTGCGCGATCGCGACGCGGAGGCCGTCGGTCATACTGCCACCCGAGTAGCAATGGCCGAACTTGAATGTGACACAACACTTTCCGTCTTCATGAGCTACCCATCGTGTCGGTCCGTACTCGAGTGGAGCTGGAGATTTCCCGAACGCCGAATGACGCTCTGTCGTGCGACGGTGCACAACAAGAGCGTCGAGATTCAGGCGTCCCCCCGACGAGACGTGCGAACACTGGACATAATCCTGCCACGAAGAGTCATTCGTTCGCGCTATATGAATATCCGTTTACGGGGGAAATAGATAGCGTTAAGTGAGGTGGTTCACAACGCGAATTAATTGATCGGTGAACTGAAACCGCGCCTTTGCGCAGAGTTAACGTGGCCGCAATGAATGCACCGATAAATGGGCGCGTCGAAGCCAATCAAAAGGGGCGTGCGGTTTGCGAATCAACTATCAATCGATCGAATTTATTCAGCGGGAGACGGTCGCTCCGACATACGGTGTCCAGGTGATCGCGCCGTACTGGAACGTCACCCGCACGCCGCCGCCGTACTGCGGCATCTCGTCGCTCGTTGCGGGCCCCAGGGTGGGATCCCAGGCGCTGTAGATGCCGCCACCGATGTTGTGTGTACCGCCGATGGCAGTGGAGAACACACGGAGGCCGAAGGGGCTGTCGAAATCCTGGTAGGTGCCGTTGAACGGCGTCGTGGGGAGAAAGCCGGTGGCCCTGATCGATTCGGCCACTGCGCGAGGGACGGCGACGAAACCGTTGGGCATCTCGTAGAGAACCGCATCCTGGCGGTACTGCGCCCACGTATCGCGCACGGGGAACACCGGGCCCAGTACCGCTCCGGAGTTGTTGGGAGCGGCAGCGAATCGGTTGTACTCGGCCGTGCGTGGGATGCCCTGCTGCAGCAGCCCCATCAGGCCCCACAGGGCCGGTTTGGCACCCCAGTTGCTCTCGAGCAGGCCGAACGTGTCTTCCGGGTCGTTGCTGCCGGTTGCCTTGTCTCGCATCGTGTATAGGAAGATCGGCCCGGTGTACGGCAACTCGCGCCACTTCTGGATGAAGTCGGTGATCATCGCGTTCTGCTGATCTCCCGACACCGCGGAGGTGGGAACGCCGTACTCGGTGGCCCAGATCTTCTTGCTGCCGTCGCCGTTGGCGACCATGGCCGCGCGCATGTCCATGACCTGCCGGGCCGGTGAATGCTCGACGTAGGGGCCTTCGGAGAACTTCAACGAGTATTGATACGGGTGGTAGGAGAGGGCGTCGAAACTTCCTGCGGCACCTGCGGCGTACATCTGGTTGGTGAAGTCGACGGGGTTGACGATGCCCCAGCCTTGTTCGGCTGCGCCGAGGACTCCGCCGACGACGGTTGCGGCCGAGTCGGCTGCCTTGATCTTGGGGTACGCGGCTTTGAGCAGGGCCGTGTAGCCGGCCGCGTCGGGCTGCGGACCGTAGAACATAGACCCGTTTGGCTCGTTCCAGATCTCGTAGTCGGCCACTTTGCCCTTGTAGCGGGCGGCAACCTTACCGGCGAAGGTACTGAACGCCGCAGGCGATGCCGGGCGGGTGTTGATGGGTTGATTGACCGGGGAGGTCGCCCACGGCGGGGTGTACGCGATGATGCCCAGCATCGAGATGTTCGCTGCTCGAAGCTTGTTCACGACGCGATCGACGGCCGTCCAGTCCAGCTTGTTCTGGGTGTACTCGACGGTGGACCACGGAATGGCGATACGCATCGACTTGACGCCCATGCTCGTCATGAATTGCACGGTGGTGTTCAACTCCGCATCGGAGGCCCACAGCAAACCGCCGCCGTCGGAAATGCCGACGCCGGGTGGGTTGGGGGCTGCTTCGGCGCGGGACGGGCCGACGAGGTGGTCGGGTGAAGTGATGACGGACGTGACTCCGAAAGCGAGCCCGGCAGCGACGATCAGAACGGTTGTCGCTGACATTACTGTGCGAAAGCCACCGCGAAAGTGAACCATCTTCAATTCTCTCCACCAGGGGGTCCGTACCAACATTCGACGGGCCGGTGCGGGAATCATTGCACCTCGAGCGCGCTTTTGTGTAAATCACAAAAAGCGGACCGATAATTATGAAACTGCTGGTCGAGTACCTCCGGCCGAAAGCAAGCTTTTCGTTTTCGTACCCTCGAAGTTGTCGCCGTCGGGCTTGGTTTCCGTCGCTTTTTCCCACGCGTAGACGACGAATGCGAGCATCACGGAAAATGCCGTCGTCGTGGAAGGATTGCTGACGACGGGGAAGTCGAGTTGCAGCGCGACCACCGAGAAGCCGATGAATGTGCCGCCGTAGAAGCCGAGTTCCCAGCGTCCCGATCGCAGCATTCGGTAGCCGACAACGGCACCGGCAACGAGAATTGCGGTGAAGGCGAGGCCGGTGAATATCCCGCCGCGGTAGACGGTGAGCAGCGGCGAGTTGGCGACGAAGTTCACCTCGAATGCGGTGGCCGGATCGACGAATTCCGGCCGTCCCCAACCGAGGCCGAACAGCCAATGGCCTTGCATGTGGCCGGGGAATTCGGCGAGGGCATCGCCGCGTGCGCTCGAGCCTGCGTCCTCGTTGCCGAAGGACGAGAAGACGCGGCTGCGCACGCTGGGTACTGCGAGCGCTCCGATGAAGGCCGCGACGAATGCGCCGACGATGGCCAGGCGTTCCCTGGTCCGCAGTTGTTGGAACGCGAACATCAGGACTACGCCGAACACCACCGAGAACAGAGCCGCTCGCGACAGCGTCAGCACGATCGACAGGAACAGCAGGGCTGCGAGGGCGGTACGCAGGTATCCACGCAACAACAGGATGCACAGCATCAGCGCGAGGACGAAGCCGATTCCGGCGGCATTGGGGTCGATGTACGTCCCTGCCAGGCGAACCGAGGTAGCTCCGGTGGGGCTGTAGACGAACCGCGTGCTCTCCTCCTCGGTGCCGTATCCGAGAATCGAGAGGTAGCGAATGAGCTTGCCTGCGGGATCACCGACGAAGATCAGCAATGCAAAAGCGGCGGCCCCGGATGCTGCGTAGACGTAGATCCGGCCGAACATCGCCATTTCGTCCCGCGGCATTCGCAACAGGCACACCACCACGAGCGTCGAGATCAGCCATTTACCGAATTCGAAGAAATCGCCGAGTCCGGTTGCCATGACGACGACCGACAGTGCGGACAGGACGATCAGCGTAATGACGGTGGTTTCGGGCCATGTGATGCGGCTCACTGCTGTGCGGTGAATCACAGTGGCGAAGATCGTCGCGACGGCGAACGTGAAGACCAGCGGAGCGGGTGTTCCCGGTGCATAACCGAAGGGGAGTGCCCCCAATGAAAAGGCAAGAGCGCGAGTCAAATACAGCGGGTGACGTAGGCCTATGTACGCTCCCACCGTCAGCGCGACGAGGGCGAATGCCCCCAATTTCGCTGGAGTTCCGCCGACGATCATGGCGAATGTAACGGTTACGGGGATTGCCACGATGGCGACCCATCCGACCCGCTGCGCGATGCTCATGGGTTCTGATGTTGTCACGCTTTCATCTACTCGCAACATGTACGCCGTGCCGAATCCTTCGCTGCGCTTTATTCTTTGCCCTTGACCGTCGGTTATTCGATAGGAGCATTCGTGGAGATTCGAGAGTATTGGCGGATCCTTCGCGCGGGATGGTGGATCGTCGCTCTCGCGACGATCATCGGCGTCGCCGGGGGTTATGCCTACACGTTCTTCACGACGCCTCAGTACCAAGCGTGTGCTCGTTTGTTCGTCACCACCGAAGGCGGCAGTTCCGTCGGTGAGGCGTACCAGAACAATCTGTTCTCGCAGGAACGCGTGTCCTCCTACGCCGGGTTGGCCACCAGCACACAGGTTGCGCAGCGAGCCGTCGATCAGTTGCAGCTGCAGCAGTCCGCGGCGGAACTGCGGTCCAGGATCACCGCGACGCCGATCGAGAAGACGGTGTTGCTCGATCTGTGTGCCACCGACGCCGATCCCGAGGTCGCCCAGGCGTTGACCAATGCGGTCGCCGGGCAGCTGACGCAGGTGGTGCAGGAACTCGAAACATCCCAGCGCGGAGGCAACCCCGCGGCCGGTGCCACCATCGTCGATCAGGGTGACGTTCCGACGGCGCCGATCGGCATGGGTCTGGTGACGGCTCTCGTTCTAGGCGGCGCTATCGGCTTCGTGGTCGGCCTCGCCCTCGCGTTGCTCCGTGGTCTGATGGATCGCTCCATTCGCGATCGTCCACGCGCCGAGGACGTCTCGGGCCGCGTCGTACTCGGTGGCCTCCCGGTGGATGCGACGCGTCCCACGGTGCCGGTGGCGTCGATGGCGACGATGGGCGAACCACTGCGCGTCCTGCGCACCAACATTCGCTTCCTCGGCGGCGGCTCCCCGCCGCGCGTCATCACCATCACGAGCGCGACTGCGGGTGAAGGGCGTACCAGTACCGCCATCGATCTCGCCGCCGTTCTGGCCGAGGCCGGGCATTCCGTGCTGCTCGTCGGCGGCGACCTGCGTAGCTCGGCGCTGGGCACCCGCTTGGGCATCGACCAGTACAGCGGCCTGTCCACAGTTCTCTCCGGTGAGCACAGCGTGGAGGATGCCATCCAGGATGACGTGTTCGACGGTGTGTCGGTGCTTCCGGCAGGGCCGGTGCCGCCGAACCCGAGTGAGTTGCTCGGATCGGACCGCACTCAGGAACTGTTGACAGCGCTGCGCGGTGACTACCGCTACGTCATCGTCGACACCCCGCCTCTTTTGGACGTCACCGACGGCGCAATCCTGACTGCATTGTCCGACGGCACAGTGCTTCTCGCTCGCACCGGCCGCACCACACGTGACAAGCTGCGGAGTGCGATCAAGGCGCTCGACGGCGTCGGCGGCACCGTGCTGGGCGTGGTGACCACCTTCGAACCCGCGGCCCGACGCCTCCGCGGTGGCAGCTCCGAGGCAGGCGAGGGTTCCAGTGAAACAACCGCTGCTGCAGACAGTTCCACTGTTCCGACCGCGCATGCTCCGTCCGGGCCCGCCCACGCTGCGGTCCGGCCGAGGCCGGCGAACAACGACTCTGCGACGTCCTCGGCGAGCAGAGGATAGCTTCGATGTCAGGGAGGTGGACGGTCCGAGTCGGTGCCGTGCTGTGTGCAGCAGGGGTGTCGATCTCCTGCTCGCAGCAGGCTCCGATCGTGCTGCCGCCCGGTGCGCAGACGGCTCCCGTGACGGCCGCTCCGGCGACATCGGAGCCGCTGCCACCGTCCGATTTCGGTGGTACCGGGCCTGGTTCGTTGATCTCGGCCGAGCCGATCGAGGACATCGCAGCAGACATCACCGAGTTGGGTGCCACCGCGACGCGGGTGGTGTACCAATCGACGTCGGGTGTCACCGGCGAGCCGACGGAGGTCTCGGGCACCGTGGTGATCCCGGGTGGTACTGCGCCCGAGGGTGGTTGGCCGGTGGTGTCCTACGGGCACGGTACGACGGGCGTGCTCGAAGCGTGTGGGCCGTCGAGGTACGCCAACCTTCTCGGCAGTGCCCCCATCGTGGCGGCGCTGGTGCTCAACGGTTTCGCCGTGGCCATGACCGACTATCAGGGGCTCGGGCTCGGTGGGTCGTATCACCCGTACCTGGACTCGAAGACGTTCGGCTACAACATGATCGACGCGGTCCGTGCAGCCAGGAACTTCGTGCCCACTCTCAGTTCGCGGTGGGCCGCCTACGGGGTCTCGCTCGGCGGTATGGCGGCCTGGGCGGCCAGCGACCGCAACGCCGAGTACGGGGGCGGGCTCGAGCTGGTGGGCACCGCGGCGATGGTGCCGGTCTCGGACATGTCCGGCTTGGCCGATGCCGCAGCGAATCAGACTCTGACGCGGGCCCAGTACCCGCTGCTGATGTACGCATTGCACACTCTGGCGATCAGCCATCCCGAGATGAACCTCGACGACTACCGATCCGGGTTGGCGCGGGAGCGGTGGAACGACTTCATGGAGTGCGTACCGCCGAAGTCCGACGACGTGCCGGGGCTGTTGGCAGGTCTGCAGGCTGCAGATCTGACGCCCGTCAGCGTCGAAGCGACCGATCGCCTGCGCGGCTACCTGGCGGATATGGCTCTACCACAGCAGCGTTCGTCGACACCGCTGTTGGTGATGTACGGCAGCGAGGACGATCTGATTCTCGAACCGTGGACCGAAAAGGCGTTGCAGCGCGCGTGCGCTTCCGGAGACCTCGTCGAGTACGAGCTGCATCAGGGCGAGGGGCACGGAGATCTGGACAGCAGTCGGTCGGTTCCGTGGGTCAAGGGCATGTTCGCCGGCCAGCGCCCGGTGAACACGTGCGAGCTGAATCGATGATCGCCCCCACGGGTGTGCCGACCCTCAAGGACTACGGCCGTATTCTGTTGTCCGGCTGGGCATTGATTCTCGCCGCCGCGATACTGTCGGCGGGTGCCGGATGGCTGGCGACGCAGTTGGTCGAGCCGACGTACACCGCAGCGTCGCGGGTGTTCGTCACCGCCCCCGGTCCCACCTCGCCCAAGAATTCGCTCGACGGCAATCGCGGGTCGCTGGTTCGCGTCGAGACATATGTTCAGTTGGCCACCGGCGAACAGGTACTACGACGCGTCATCGCCTCGCAGGGGTTGCCGCTCGAACCGGAGACGCTGAAGAACGACATCACGGCGGTGCCCACTCCGGGCTCCGCTTTGATCGAGATCTCGGTGGTGAACTCCGACGCCGAGCAGGCACGCGACATTGCCAATGAGGTTGCGGTGCAGCTCATCAAGCTCGTCGGAGAGATCGACCTGGGTGCCAATGGAGCGGTGTCGGAGGTGACGCTCGTCGACGCGGCTACCACTCCTGATCAGGTCACCACACCGACGCCGATGAGCAACATGATTCTGGGGGGAGTGATGGGCACGATCCTGAGCAGTGTGCTGGTTCTGGCATTCGGAATTGCACGCGACTCGATCGACCATCGCGATCAAGTGGAGAACATCGTGAAGCAGGCGACCGCTGCCCAGCGGACGCCTGTTGCAGAGGGGGTCCGATGACACTGTCGAGAACGAGCCGAGCAAGACAAGCGAGCGGTGCCTGCGCACTGGCCTTGATTCTGGTGACGTCGGGGTGTTCCTCCGACGAACCGCCTGCCGATCCGTACTCGGTATCGGAGTCCGCAGCGTTCGGTGCGACGCTCGACGCCGATTACGGTGAAGCGGGCCCCGGTTCGCTCGAGAGTGCGCAGCAACTGCTGACCATCGACCGTCGGGTCAGTGCTGTGTCCTCGGTGTCCGCGCGGGTGGTCTACTCGTCCACCTCCGGCGTCGACGGTTCGCCGCAGCGCGTCTCGGGCACGATCTTCGCACCGGAAGGCACACCGCCCGAGGGTGGTTGGCCGATCATCGCGTACGGCCACGGCACCACCGGCGTGCTCGAGGACTGTGCGCCGTCGACCGATCCCGAGTTGCTCGGCAGCTCGCAGATCGTCGCAGCGCTGGTGCGCGCCGGGAACGTCGTCACGGTGTCGGACTATCAGGGACTGGGCCTGGAGGGTTCGTATCATCCCTATCTCGACGCTCGTACCGTCGGGAACAATCTCATCGACTCGGTGCGTGCAGCCCGCAAGCTGATACCCGAGGCGTCCACGAAGTGGGCGGCGTTCGGCGGGTCTCAGGGCGGTCAGGCCTCCTGGGCTGCAAACGAACTCGCGAGCAGCTACGGCGAGGGTCTCGAGCTGGTCGGCTCGGTCAGTTTGGTACCGGCCGCCGATATGGTCGGTCTCGCCGACGCCGCCGCGAACGGCACCCTCACCGACGATCAGAAGCCGCTGCTGCAGTGGGTTCTGGTGGGTCTGGCCCAGTCTCATCCCGAGCTGGACCTGGACGACTATCGCAGGGGCATCGTCGCCGAGAAGTGGGACGAGCTCTCGGCGTGCGGCGGCGTTCTCGCTGCCGACCGTACGTCGTTGGCGGCACAGATCAGCGACGACGATCTGCGTCCGGCTACCCCCGAGGCGACGGCGAAGCTCGCGGAGTACCTGCGCGAGATGAGCTTGCCGATGTCTCCGGCCGCCGCACCGATGCTGGTTCTCTACGGCGGCAAGGACACGTTGATCTCGCAGGCGTGGACCGAGACCGCCATCGCGGCCGGCTGCGCCGCCGGGGACACGATTCAATCTGTACTCCAACCGAATTCCGGTCACGCAGACATCGACGGTGCTGCTGCGTTCGGATGGCTCGAAGACCGGTTCGCCGGCACCGAGGCCATCAGCTTCTGCCCGCCTCCTGCGCCATGACCTCCAGAAGGTACCCATGACCGCCACTCCAGACAGCACTGCGACCGCCGCCACCGCGGTCGCCCCCGATACCGGTACCAAGCGTCCAGCCCGCCTCGTCGGGCTCGACGGCCCCCGTGGATTCGCCTGCCTGTGTGTGCTCGCCGTGCACGTCGGCGGTCACTACTCGCCGCAGACTGTCCTGACCTACAAGCTCGGGGTGCTGGGGCAGGGGTTGATCTTCTTCTTCGCGCTCTCGGGCTTCCTGATCTTCCTCCCGATGGTCCGAAAGCTGTTCGCCGGCAAACCGATGCCGAACAACGTCAGCTACGCGATGCATCGGCTGCTGCGGGTGTTTCCCGCGTACCTGTTCATCTTCTTGTTCGCCAACTACGTGATGCGTGCGGTCTTCGTGGAGAACGCAGCGGTGGCCGAACAGCATTTCACCGACAACGGCCTGGGCCTGCTCACCGATCCGCTGACGCTGGTGGCCAATCTGACGCTGGTGCACACCTACATTCCGAGCATGATCCAGACTGGCATCAACCCGTCGTGGTCGCTGTCGCTGGAGTTCGCGTTCTACATTGCACTGCCGCTGCTGACGAGCATCGCGTTCTTCCTGCGCAAGCGCACGTCCATCCCGGCACCGGTGCTGGCGTTGATTCCGGTGGTGATCATGTTCGTCATCGGCATCACCGGAAAGCTCTACACCGCCTCGCGCGTGGGGCCGTCGGGCATCACCGATCCGAAACTGCTGGAATGGGGACCCAACGAGATCGCGGTGCTCAGCCGCAGCTTCTGGTCGCTGGCAGACAATTTCACCTACGGGATGCTGGCGGCGGTGGTGTTCGTCGCGATCGACAACGGAATGTTCAAGGGTGCCCTGGTCACCCGCATGCGGTGGTGGACCGGGATCGCGATGATTCCCACCGCGGTGATCTCACTGATGCTGATCGACGACAACTCGCGCTGGCAGACCTCCACCGTGTCCTTCGGATCGGCACTGCTCATCCTGTTCATCATCGTGCCGCTGGCACGTGGTGAGCAGTCGAAGCTCGCCGAACGGGCCGATTGGGCACCGCTGAGCTACGTGGGCATGATCTCGCTCAGCGTCTACCTGTGGCACTTTCCCATCCTGATCATGCTGGGCCGCTTCGGATGGATGGCAGGCGACAGCCCGTTGGGGTTACTGCGGAACTTCGTGTTGGTGAGCGCGGTGAGCATCGCGTTCGGTGCGGTGACGTATCGATTCATCGAGAAGCCGTCGTTGACGTACGCGCGTAGATTCAAGGCGAGCAAATAGATTCATGCACACCGTCCGTAGGCTCGCCGCGCCGCTGATGCTCCTTCCTCTGCTCGCAGGATGCGCGGTGGTGGTGCCGCTCGGTGTGCAGGCGCAGGGGGCAGTGGCAGCGGCGGTGCGTGGTTCCGATCCGGAGCCGATGGACATTGCGAATCCCGGGACCGGTAGCGGCTCCATCGTCAGTGCCGAGACGATGCCGAATCTGCCGCTTCCGGTGCGGATGTCGGGTATCGACGCGGCGAAGGTGGTCTACCGCTCGGTGCAACCGGGTGTGGGTGAGCGCGAGGTATCGGGCACGGTGTTCACCCCGTCCGGTGATGCGCCCGAGGGTGGCTGGCCCGTCATCTCCTACGCCCACGGCACCACGGGTATCGAGCAGGCGTGCGCGCCGTCGAGGTCCGCGTCGCTGCTGGGTGCATCGGCGCTCGTACAGGGTTACACCACAGCCGGATTCGCGGTCGCCATCACCGACTACGAGGGCCTCGGGCATCCGGGCAACCATGCCTACCTGGACAACATCACCGCCGGCTACGACGTCATCGACGCGGTGCGGGCACTGCGCACGGTTTTTCCCGACGTGGGTACGCGGTGGGCTGCGTTCGGTGGTTCGCAGGGCGGCGGTGCTGCCTGGGCCGCGAACGAACTCGCCGATTCCTATGCGCCGGAGCTGAATCTGGTCGGGGCCGTCGCTCTGGCACCCACCGCCAACATGGTGGGTCTGGTGGACAAGGCGACGGCGGGCACGTTGACCGAGGACCAGGGGCCGGTGCTGCAGTGGATACTCGAATCACTCGCGCGGCGTGACGAGACCGTCGATCTGGACGACTACCGCAGTGGCAACGCCGAGCAGGACTGGGACACTCTCACCCAATGCACGCCGGACAAAGCGGCTGCGCGCACCGAGGCGGCACAGCGTCTCGGCAACAAAGACTTTGCGCCGAAGTCCCCGGCGGCCGCCGCAGTGCTCCGGGACGAACTGACTCGGATGGCGCTGCCGACGGGGCAGGCGTCGGCACCGATGTTGGTGGCCTACGGAGATGCCGACACCTACATCGACGTGGCGTGGACCGACGCGGCACTGCAATCGGCCTGCGGACTGGGCGATGTCATCACCATCGACCGGCAGGCCGGACGCGGGCATGGCGACGTCAACGGCGACACCGTCAATCAGTGGTTGGCCGATCGATTCGCGGGGGCACCGGCTCAGAACGATTGCACGTGAACAGGGGGAGCGCCATGGGGTTCGGTCGGAACGCGAAGGTACGGGCCAAGGACGTCGTGAAAAAGCGTCTCGGACGCGGCATCGCGGTGGAAGCGATCGACGAGCCGTATCTGGTGGTGGCAGTGCTGGGACAGTCCAATGCCCACGGTGCGGGCAGTGGGTTGGACCGATCGGGTCTCGATGCGCCGCATCCACGGGTGCATCAGTGGGCGGCGTCGGGCCGGTCGAAGAACACCATCGTGGCAGGCAGCAATCCGCTCTTTCACGAGGTGCCCTCCAAGGCAGTCGGATTCGGCTCAACGTTCGCCGCGCATCTCGCCGATGCGACCGGAAGGCCGGTGCTGCTGGTTCCGTATGCGCGCGGCGATTCGGGCTTCGCGCGGATTCACGGTATCTCCTGGGATCCGGCCGATGCCGGGGCGCGCGTCAATCTGTTCTGGGATTCACTGCAGCGCATCCGAACGGGATTGGCGACCACGCCCGGCAACGAGCTCGCGGCGGTGCTGTGGCATCAGGGGGAGAGCGATGTGCCGCTGCTGACCGGGCCGGTGTACGCGGAGAAGCTCGACAGCCTCATCGATACCCTGCGCGGCGAGTTCGGCGACGTTCCGTTCGTTCTCGGTCAGATGGTGCCGGACGAAATCGAATCAGGGGATGCGAACTACGCCGTCATCGATGCGGTACACGCCGATACGCCCAGACGTAGGGCCGGAGTGGCATACGTGCCGGGTCCGCGGGGGCTCTACAACAGCGAGACCGAGAAGATTCACTACAACGGCGAGGGGCAACGGGAACTGGGACGCCGAATGTGGGAGGCCTTCGCCAAGATATCTCCGAGCGTCCGACGTTCGACCGACACTGCTTGACACGGGACGTGGATCTCGCGCTAATTGGTGGTCGGGAAGGCCGGGGTGGGGGCCACGGGGAGAAGTCGGCAACGCTGTGGATGCGTGCGATTAATGCAGTGGAAACATGTAACGACCTGCGGGTTCATGGCGATCAAACCATCGTCACCAAGTGACACGACAAGTACGACAAGATAATCTGCACGACGGGGTGGCACGGAGCTGTGTCGATCACGCAATGGTTCGGCAATGCGTACGTACCGAGGGGAAATCAGTGTCAGTCAGCGATCTGGAAGCGCAGAGTTCGGTTGTCTCGCGGCGTGACGCTCGACGGTTGCGCAGGGTGACGTCGCGTCGTGAATGGGAAACGCATTACACCGAGGGCCTGCGTGTCACCGACACGGTGGTCGTTCTCGGTGCGGTGACGGTGGCGCAGATCATCCGCTTCGGCGACATCGATTTTCGTGAACCGTGGTCCATCGTCGGCTATTTCGGGATATCCGGAGTACTCGCAATTCTGTGGCTGACGTTTCTCGCCATCTTCCGTACTCGTTCTCCTCGGGTGATCGGCAACGGGTCGGAGGAGTATCGCCGCATCGTGTCGGCCACGTTCCGGCTCTTCGGAACCATCGCGATTCTCTCACTGTTGTTCCGTCTGGACATCGCCCGTCTGTATCTCGCGATCGCGCTGCCCGTCGGCCTGGTGGGGCTTCTGTTGAGTCGGTGGGTGTGGCGAAAGATAGTGTCGCGCCAACGTGCTCGTGGTGGATATCAAACCTCGGTGCTCATCGTCGGCAGTCGTAGTTCGGCTCTGGCCATGGCCACGTCGTTCGAGCGTTCCCCCGAAGCCGGCTACAGCGTGGTCGGTATCTGCCTCCCCAACTACGAGCCCGGCAACGACTCGTCGTTCACCATCGACGGCGTCGAGATTCCGGTACTCGGAGATGAACACAGCGTCGTCGAGGCCATCGAGACCTCCGGCGCAGACACCGTCGCGGTGACGGCCACCGAACACATCGGTCATCACGGCCTGCGGAAGATGGTGTGGGACCTCGAGAAGAAGAAGGTCGACCTCGTGGTGTCGCCGGGAGTGGTGGACGTGGCCGGTCCGCGTCTGGTGATGCGTCCGGTCGCGAACTTCCCGCTCATCCACGTCGAGAAGCCGCAGTACAACGGCGCGAAGCGATTCAGCAAGACGGCGTTCGACTTCCTGTTCGCCGCCTCGATCCTGTTGTTGATTTCGCCGGTTCTGATCACTCTCGCCGTGATCATCAAGCTCACCAGCAAGGGCTCGATCTTCTACAAGTCCGAGCGAATGGGCATCGACGGCAAGCCTTTCCAGATGATCAAGTTCCGCAGCATGGTCCACGACGCCGACAAGCGCGTGCAAGAACTGGCCGCCCTCAACGAAGGGGCCGGCGGGGTGTTGTTCAAGATGCGCGACGACCCACGGGTGACCCGGGTGGGCAAGGTGATGCGCAAGTTCAGCCTCGACGAGCTACCTCAGTTCGTCAACGTGCTCAAGCGCGAGATGAGTGTGGTGGGTCCGCGGCCGCCGCTGCGCAGCGAAGTGGAAACGTACGACGGTGAAGTGCGTCGTAGGCTGCTCGTCAAACCCGGTATCACCGGGCTGTGGCAGGTGAGTGGCCGATCGGATCTGTCGTGGGAGGAGAGCGTGCGCCTCGATCTCTCGTACGTCGAGAACTGGTCCATGACAGGCGATCTGCTCATCATCGCCAAGACCGCAGTCGCCGTTCTCAAGAGCGACGGCGCGTACTAGTAGCGCTGAGGCTCACCCTGCGGTCGGTCGGTTTTGTTCGTATCATTGTGCAATGACAACTGTGTCGCAGAACGGACGTGACGTATCCATGGGGCAGAACACGTTTCACGATTTTCTGGCAGATCGCGTCGACGTGATCGCCCGCGTCCATCTGAACAGGTCCACCTCGCTGCACGCTGTCATCTCCGACAGCGTCGACGCCTACACTTCTGCGTTCGCGGAGTATCACGGCACCGAGGCACCGTTGAATCTCCTGGCTCCGGAGGTCCGCGCCGAGCTGAGTGATTTCGTCCACCGCTGCGCCGAGGCCGTCGAAGAACCGGAGAACCCGCAGTTTCCCGTCAGAAGGTAGCTGCAGATTCGAATGGCCCATGAACTGGGTCAGTCGATTTCAGAGCAGCGACAAATCGTGCTCTACCATGGCCTTGACCACGTCGTCGAACCGTTTCGTAGGCGTCCATCCGAGGACATCCTTGGCCCGGCTGGCGTCTCCCACCATCTCTGCCGAGTCCGCAGGTCGACCGAACGCGTCGTTGCTCGTCACCAGTGCTTGCCAGTCCGGAATGCCCGCAGCACGGAAAGCTGCATCGACGAACTCTCGCACTGAATGAGCCTCGCCCGTAGCGATCACGAAGTCGTCACCGCGATCGTGGGTCGCCATGAGCAAGGTCGCCTCGACGTAGTCGGGTGCCCAACCCCAGTCACGTCGTGCATCGAGGTTGCCGAGTTCCAACGTCGATTGCTTACCACGCGCAATCGCTGCCGCTGCAGCCGTGATCTTACGGGTGACGAACTTGGTCGGCCGAAATGTCGATTCGTGGTTGTAGAAGATTGCGTTGCTGGCCTTCAACCCTTTCGCGCGGTAGACCTGCGTCATGTTGTGGCTGAACGCTTTCGACGCTCCATACGGTGACAACGGTGCAATAGGCGTCTGCTCGTTCTGCGGTGATGCCGTGGTTCCGGCAAAGATCTCGGCACTCGATGCATTGACGAAAGTGCGTTCCTTACCCGAACTCGTCTGGAGCTCGAGCAGCGCGTCGAGCAGTGCAACAGCTGAATTACCGTTGACCTCGGCTGTTTCCACCGGGTGGTCCCAGGAGTAACCGACCGACGAGATTCCAGCAAAGTGGAAGACGACATCGGGCTCCGCGTCCATGATGACGTTGCGGGACACATTCGAGTCTCGCAGATCGGCTTCGACGAGCTTGGCGTTGCTTGGCTGATCCGATGTGGCCGATCCAGGTTGGAGGGTGCCCACCACGGAGTAGTCGAGTTCGTTCAATCGGCGTGCCAGGATCGTTCCGTCCTGTCCGCCGATTCCGGTGATCAGGGCGCGTTGTGTCACGTGTTTTCCGTTCGTAGTTCGTCGAGGTCGTTGCGTACCATCATCTTCACCAGTTCCGGGAACCCGACCTTCGGTTTCCAACCGAGAACACTGTGCGCTTTGGTCGCGTCGCCGATGAGCAGGTCCACTTCCGCCGGCCGCATGAACGCCGGGTCGATGAATACCTTGTCGGTCCAGTCGTCGATGCCCACCTCGGCGAACGCGATGTCGAGCAGCTCCCGGATGGAGTGAGTTTCGCCGGTGGAAATCACGTAGTCGTCGGCCTCGTCCTGCTGCAACATCAACCACATCGCCTCGACGTAGTCACCAGCGAATCCCCAGTCCCGCTTCGCATCGAGGTTGCCCAGGGCAATCTGGTCCTGGAGTCCGAGGGAGATGCGCGCGACGGCGCGTGAGACCTTGCGGGTGACGAATTCCGGCCCACGGCGGGGTGATTCGTGGTTGAACAGGATTCCCGAGCTCGCGTGCAGTCCATAGGACTCGCGGTAATTGATCGTCATGTAGTGCCCGTAGACCTTGGCCACGCCGTAAGGGCTGCGTGGCCACAGGAGTGTTTCTTCGCTCTGCGGTACCTGTTGGACTTTACCGAACATTTCACTGCTCGATGCCTGGTAGAACCGGACCTGTTTGCCGGAGGTGTCCTGGTAGAAGCGCAATGCTTCGAGGACGTTGAGGACGCCGCCGCCGGTGACGTCGGTGGTCAGGCGCGCGTTCTCCCAGGAGTATGCCACGAAGGAAATTGCGCCGAGGTTGTAGACCTCGTCGGGTTGCGCAGCACTGAACGCGCGCATCAGCGACGACAGATCCAACAGGTTCCCCGACAAGATCTCGACGAATGGGTGCGACTTCTCCAGGAGTGCCCGTTTCGGATTGTTCTGCCCCCGCACCAACCCGTAGACCTTGTAGCCCTTACTGTGCAGTAGCTCCGAGAGATACAACCCGTCCTGCCCGGTGATACCAGTAATCAACGCACTCTTCATGTCTGGTTCAGGTCCCCTCGAATTTGGTGGGCAGTAAATCGGCCCGGCAGGCATAGTATCGGTCTGCGCAGACGCGATCGCACTTCCAAACCACCATACGGAGAGGCCTGCTTCGTCACGTGGGAGTGACGGACCGGGCTGTTCAGTGTTTACTGACCATGGTCGACTGGGTGTATCCGCAGTCTCGGCGGCTCCTCGCCGCTAACCATGACCGAGTACTTGGACCGTCCACTCTTGCGGGGGGAATCAGCAGCATGCGAATCACAGTTTTCGGTACCGGCTATCTCGGTGCCACTCACGCCGCGTGCATGGCCGAGCTCGGCCACGAGGTTCTGGGCGTCGATGTCGACCCGGCCAAGCTCGCGAAGCTCGAAGCCGGTGAGGTCCCGTTCTGGGAGCCCGGTCTCGAAGAGGTGCTGCAGCGCAACATCGCCGCCGGACGCCTGCGCTTCACCGCGTCCTATCAGGAAGCTGCGGACTTCGCAGAGGTGCATTTCCTCGGAGTCGGTACTCCCCAGAAGAAGGGGGAGTTCGCAGCCGACATGAAGTTCGTCGACTCGGTCATCGAGACTCTTGCGCCGTTGCTCACCAAACCGGCCGTGATCTTCGGTAAATCGACCGTCCCCGTGGGCACCGCGGAACGCCTCGGCAAGATCGCTCGCGAACTCGCACCTGCCGGCGACGACGTCGAGGTGGCGTGGAACCCCGAGTTCCTGCGCGAAGGCTTCGCCGTCAAGGACACTCTGCACCCCGACCGTTTGGTGCTGGGTGTTGATCGCGCCCGTCCGGGCCGCGCCGAGGAGTTGGCCCGTGAGGTCTACGGGCAGCTGCTCGACGAGAAGATCCCGTTCCTGGTGACCGACCTGGCCACCGCCGAGCTGGTCAAGGCCTCCGCCAATGCGTTCCTGGCCACCAAGATCTCGTTCATCAACGCCATCGCGGAGGTCTGTGAAGCCGCGGGGGCAGATGTCACCGTGCTCGCCGACGCCATCGGCCACGACGAGCGCATCGGCCGCAAGTTCCTCAATGCCGGCATCGGCTTCGGCGGCGGCTGCCTGCCCAAGGACATCCGGGCGTTCATGGCGCGGGCAGGTGAACTGGGTGCTGACCAGGCATTGACGTTCCTGCGCGAGGTCGACAACATCAACATGCGTCGCCGTACCCGCATGGTGGAGCTTGCGCGTGAGGCATGTGGATCTCTCCTCGGTGCTCGAGTCGCCGTGCTCGGCGCGGCCTTCAAGCCCGATTCGGACGACGTTCGTGATTCGCCGGCGCTGAACGTGGCGGGGCAGATCCAGCTTCAGGGGGCCGCGGTCAACGTGTACGACCCCAAGGCGATGGAGAACTCGCGAGCTCTGTTCCCAACCTTGACCTATAACAGCACCGCGCTCGAAGCCTGTGAGGGCGCTGACGTGGTGTTGGTGCTGACGGAGTGGAAGGAATTCAAGGCTCTTGCTCCGCAGGACCTGGACGGCGTCGTGCGCAGCAAGAAGCTGATCGACGGCCGAAACTGCCTGGACCCGGAGCAGTGGCGAGCGGCGGGATGGAACTACCGCGGCTTGGGCCGGCCCTAACGGCGCCACACAATCCTCGCGTTGAATCATTTGATGGAATGAATTTCGCGCATCGGCAATTCGGTGCCTTGTGCCTTTTTATGCAGTCGTAATCCTTGTTTCAGCCCTGGTTGGACGGTGCAGTGGTTTGTTCGGCGTCCTATAGACGGGAGTGGGGCTTTCGATCACACAATAAACGGCGCGGTGGCCTGTGAAGCCTCACATCGCTCGGGTCGATTGCGTTCATGTGTAACGTTTTTGGGCCGTTGAACGGTTACACCCGGTGGGTTCTTGTTACACATATCGCCTAGTCGGTGATGGTGTGGTAAACCGAATACCTGCTGTTATTCGTTTGTGATCTGCACCGCTCGCGTGGTGCATCGGATAGCGGCGTGGGACTATTCCAATTCGATACCAGTTGCAATCCGGATTGGTTCGATCCGAACTCGCGCGTTCACCTCCGGTGTGCGCAGCACTGCAGAGGAGGGGAGCACGTGGCATCTGTCGGGGCTGCACAGCGCACTCTGTGGGGATACTCGCGTCGCCAGGGCGCAGTGCCAACACGCACACTGACCTCACGTCACGTGTGGGAAGAGCAGTACATCAGGCGGCTGCGGACAACCGACGTCGTCGTCGTCGTGCTGTCGGTCGCGCTGGCCCAGGTCGTGCGGTTCGGTGACGGCGATGTGGCGACTGCGGGGTTGTTTCCGACGGTGACGTACACCGGGGTATCCATTGCTTTGGGCGTCCTCTGGATCGCCTTCCTCGCTATCTTCCGCACCCGATCGCCTCGCGTCATAGGAAACGGTGCGGAGGAGTACCGACGTATCGTCTCGGCAACCTTCCGCCTGTTCGGTGTCATCGCGATCGTGTCACTGCTGTTCCGTATCGACTTCGCTCGCTTGTATCTGGCCATCGCACTACCGGTAGGACTACTCGCACTCCTACTCAGCCGGTGGGTTTGGCGCAAAGTCGTCACTCGACTGCGCAGCAATGGCGAATACAAGACCTCGGTCTTGATCGTGGGCAGCCGCGTGGCGGCTGTTTCGATGGCGCAATCGTTCGAGAAGTCTCCGACCTCGGGTTACGCGGTGGTCGGGATCTGCATGCCTGGATACGAGGCTCCGCGGGACGGCCTGGTTCACATTGAGGGAACCGACATTCCGGTACTCGGCGATGAGCACGACGTCCTGGACGCGATCGAGGAGTGCGGTGCGGATACAGTTGCCGTCACCGCAACCGAGCACCTCGGCCACAAGGGCATCCGAAAGATGATCTGGGACCTCGAGAAGAAAGATGTTGATCTTGTCGTCGCGCCGGGAGTCGTCGACGTTGCCGGCCCTCGATTGGTGATGCGCCCGGTGGCCGGTTTCCCTCTGATCCATGTCGAGAAGCCGCAGTACAACGGTGCGACACGATTCGGCAAGACAGCCTTCGACCTCACGTTCGCTGCACTGGTGCTGGTGACGATCTCGCCCATCCTACTGGCCGTCGCTATCGCGGTGAAAAGCACGAGTCGTGGGCCGGTGTTCTACAAGTCCGAGCGGATGGGCATCGACGGAAAACCCTTCTCGATGATCAAGTTCCGCAGCATGACCGTTGACGCCGACAAGCAGGTTGCACACCTCCTCGATCAAAACGAGGGTGCTGGCGGGGTCCTGTTCAAGATGCGTGACGATCCGCGGGTGACGCCAGTCGGCAAAGTTATGCGGCGCTTCAGTCTCGACGAGCTGCCGCAATTCGTGAACGTTCTCAAGCGTGAGATGAGCGTGGTGGGGCCGAGACCGCCGCTACGTCGCGAGGTCGAGACCTACAACGGTGAGGTTCGTCGGCGATTGTTGGTCAAGCCTGGAGTCACCGGCCTGTGGCAGGTCAGCGGACGATCAGACCTGTCGTGGGAAGAGACAGTCCGACTGGATCTTTCGTACGTCGAAAACTGGTCGATGGTGGGGGATCTACTGATAATTGCGAAGACGCTTCGGGCTGTGGCAGGTAGTGATGGCGCGTACTAGTGAAAAGTATGGAGGCTGTGTCCCGAGCCGTGATACGTATAGCCACAGCGCTCGCAAGTCCAGTACTTGCTACGCGCGCAAGCTAGTGCCCGACTCGAATCCTAGCGGCTCAATATGAGCTCGATGGCTCGCAAGAGCGCTTTCATGACCGGTGGTTCTCTTGCGAATGTGCTGGTCGGCGTAGGCTTTCAATTGTTGCTCGCGCAGCAGCTTGGCGTTAGTGAAGTTTCTGACAGGTATTTCCTGGGTACTATGGCACCGACACTAATCGCCACGATACTCATCGGCTCCGCTCCATCGGTACTGGTGCCCTCGATTCTGGCCAAGAATCAACCAAAAGTGAGCCTTGCTGACTACTACTTGCCAACACTGATGCTGTCAGTTCCCGTCGTTCTATTATTTGTTCTGCAGCCCCACATATCTTCGCTCTTTACGGACGACCAGCCGCAGCAGCTGACGTCCGTAGCAAGGACCTGTTTGTTGGCTTGTCCGCTCGCTTGGTTTGCATCGATCTTTCAATCGATATCAATTGCGCGCGAACGGTTCATTGTAGTTGGATTGTCGGGAGCGGTGAACGGTGCAGCGCTCCTGCTTACTGCTGTAGTCTATTTTTCAATGGGAATCAGCAGTCAACGGCTTGCAATCTGCTTCGTAGTTGGATACGCAGTGCAGGCTGCAGTTCAGTTGATCGCAGTGCGTAGTGACGTCGAAATCAAAAACCGGCAGCAGGCAACAGAACTTGATGGCCGCCGGGCACTATCAACCAATAGCGACGCAAAGCAGAAGTCACTTACACGAAATATTGCAATACTATTTTCCTCAGCCATCCTTTACAAGAGCCAGCCTCTAGTCGAGCGTTCGCTGTCTTCGATTTTTGATGGCGGGCCGTCGATCATTGCCTACGGCGAGAAGATTACGCAAGCTGCTCTGCTGGCCAGTACGTTGGGACTCGCGTTGATCTCGCTCCCACAGATCAGCAAGGCCGTGGCAGCAGGCAAAATCGAGGAAGGCCGCGCGTTATCAGCCAGTGTCGCAACGTACGTTGCCGGGTTTGCTGCGCCCTTCACAGTGGTCGGATTCCTCCACTCACGTGAGATCGTAAGAATCTTGTATCTGCGGGGAGCGTTTGACCCAGCTGACGTAGAAAGCGTCTCGGCGCTGATTCGCGTGGCGATGGTCGGCGTCGCATTCTCCGCGGTAGCAGGCCCGCTGGTTAACTTTCAGTATGCAACCGGCCACTATGGACGTGCCGCTGCAACATCAATCGGAACAACGTCGTTGGGTATCGCAGCGTCTGTTCTATTCAGACCGACATATGGACTCCCAGGCGTCGTGGCCGGAGGAGTTCTGACTCTTTTACTCACCTACGCTATATTCTCGTACTACACGGTCGGAAACAACCTAGCTCGATTGACACTCTTGCATGCGCAGATTGTCTCCATTTTTTGCGTAACTATAGTGGGCGCAAGCCTCATCAGTATGGCTGGAGAGTGGGCGTTTCCAGCACTCAGCAGCAGCATAGTTCAATCGATGCTCGTTACAACCGTCACTATGGCAACCGCGGCCGCATGCTCAGCGGCGGTCGTCTGGCTGATACGAGGATCCAGCACCATTGATGCAATAGACGACGTCCCAAAAACCAAGGCGACTGTTGGAGAGTGACGTGAACACCCTCAAAAATACTTGGGATCGAGTGTATCCATTCCGCACCACGATTCGAATCGATACTCCGCACCGTCGCAGTCCGCGGATGTCATCTTTCAGGGAGACAGCATGACTCATTCGTGTCAGCAGGAGCGGACGATCTTGAATAATGCTATTGAAGAGGAGCCTGAAATGAAGGCCATGCAGCGATTGCCAGTGAATTTCCGAGTAGACAGCCTCGGTGACACCTACGTAGGGCCGTGGCTACTGTTTTCTGGAAGTAGGCAGGACCTTATGGACACTCTTGCAACGATCGCGTTGAGCGGAAAGCCCTCGTTAGCGGTGACACCAAATGTCGACCAAGTGCTGAATTTGCGAACCGATCGCTCGCTGCGAGAGTCTTATGATTACGCCACCTTGCGAATAGTAGACGGTTCTCCACTGCTTCTGTTGTCGCGAGTACTTGGAGCAAAGACAATCGAGCGAATTACGGGGGCCGACCTTTTAGTCGCGTGCGCAAAAGAATCGATTAGCAGGGGATGGAAGATCGCTATACTAGGCGGGTCTCCAGGGGCGGGCGAACGGGCGATCCAACGGCTCATGGAAATTGGTGAGAAACCGGAAATTAAACAGATTCAACTGCCATTCTTACCTTCGGCGGACCATGAAGCGTCTCTCGGAAGCATTAAGGTGCTGCAAGATTACAACCCTGATCTAGTATTTATTTGTTTAGGATCGCCGAAGCAGGAAAAGTGGTTCCTTCATTGGAGGGACATACTCCCGGACGCAGTCTATGTTGGCGCAGGCGCAGCCATAGACTTCGCGGCCGGCGATCTTCGGCGCGCACCCTATATATTTCGGCGATCGGGATTCGAATGGCTGTGGAGGCTGCTCCTGGAGCCAAGGAGGCTGTGGCAGAGATATCTAATCAAGGGGCCTGCATTTATAAACGTTGCAATTGAATCATGGAAGTCGAGAAGCAAATGAAGACGCTAGTAACCGGAGCCGCGGGGTTCGTTGGCTCGAACCTCTGCCAGAAGTTGCTCCAGGAAGGCCATGAGGTGGTCGGCCTTGATTGCTTTACAGACTATTACGATACGACGCTAAAGAGAAGAAATGTAGAACTTCTCGACTGCACGGATTTTACGCTATGCGAAGCGGATATTAATACGGCAGATTTAGAACAGCTGGTGGGTGCGGCTGACGTAGTTTTTCACCAGGCCGGTCAACCGGGGGTCAGGGGCTCATGGGGAAGCCAGTTCTCGCTTTATTGCGATTCCAATATCCTTGCTACCCAAAAGTTGCTCGAAGCGGCTAAGAAATCCAAGTCTCTCACTCGATTTGTATATGCATCATCGTCTTCTATCTATGGGAATGCCGATAGGTACCCAACGAGCGAAGTGGATCTGCCTGCACCGCTCAGTCCGTACGGTGTTTCAAAACTTGCTGGCGAACATCTCTGCAGCTTGTACGCCGAGAACTTCGGAGTGCCGACTGTTTCGCTTCGTTATTTTACCGTATACGGGCCACGGCAACGGCCCGATATGGCGTTCACTCGCTTCACTAAAGCTGCAGTCACGAACACTCCGATAACACTTTTTGGAGACGGAAGTCAAATTAGAGATTTTACATTCATTGATGACATCGTCAACGGAAATATTCTGGCGGCCACTGCGACTTCAATCGATGCGGGTGTTGTTTACAATTTGTCTGGTGGTAGCAGGGTCTCGGTCAACGAAGTCCTTCAAATACTCCAGGAGCTGGCGGTTGATGATCTTATCGTTAAGCGGCAGGAGAGATTTGCTGGCGACGTAATGCAGACGGGGGGTACCTCCGAGAAAGCCGCGAATGAAATTGGGTGGTCAGCTGAAGTGTCCCTGGAACAGGGCCTCGCTGCGCAGTACGAATGGGCTGTTCAGGAATTCACGTCTGGTCCCAGGAGCCAGTAAATGACGAAAATATTGATGGTGGTAGACGCCGCCCCTCCCCACTATGGTGGAGCTGGGCAGCAGGCGCTGCTGCTCGCAAAGGAGCTTGAAGCCGAGGGATCGACGGTGCGCATCTATGCGAGAAGAAGGGAATCGACTCGCTCGCAGAGTGAAATGGTTCGATTTGTCGGACCATTGATACGGTCGGAAGCTCTGAGTAATGCCATTTTCGCTATACTAATCTTCTTCATTGTAATCAGTTCCCGAGCAGATATATTACATTGCCATGGCGCATTTTACTATGGATTCTCGTCTACTGCAGCAGCTAAGATCCGCCGCATACCAATTGTACTGAAGGTAACGCTTCTTGGTACGGACGACCCTCAGTCTATACGAGCGCAAAGGAAGCTTGGGCTAAATATCGGTATTATTCTTGTACGACAGTTCTTCTGGGCGGATCGCGTCGTTGCGTTGAACACCGACATTCAAAAAGCGTGCGCAAATTTCAGCTCCAGAATTGAGACGGTAGTCGTCGCAAATGGGGTGAAACTGAACAAAAGTTTTCGCGAGGAAAGAGAATTGCGTGCGAGGATTCCAGTTGTCGAGCCGAAGGTGATCTTCACCGGTGACGTCTGTATTCGAAAGGGTGTAGACACATTGTTAGCGGCTTGGCGTGGGTTTTTAAACAGCTATCCCGATGCGACTCTAACGTTAATTGGACCTGTGCGGGAGGAGATTCTAAGAATTCTCGGTGACCTGGATCCTTCTACTAGGAATACCATCAGGGTTAACGGGAAATTGTCCCATTCCTCAACGTTGGACGCTCTCGCCGCGTCCGACGTATTCATCCTGCCTTCGCGAAGTGAAGGACTTCCTAATTCGTTAATCGAAGCGATGGGGATAGGGTTATCTTGTGTGGCAAGTTCTATTCCGGTGAACCGAACATTGTGCATCGACTCGGCAACCTATTGTGACCCGGAATCTGTGCTATCGATTGAGGCGGCTTTGTGCAATGCAGTTTTGAAGAATGACGAAATGAGTACACGGGCATTGAACAGGTCGGAAAGTTTTGGGATCGGAAGGACCGCGTCCGCGTACGTCGATATATATAATAGTCTGGCTAAGTCTCCAAACAGTCGAAAGGTCCTGCAGAGGTGAGACAGTCACGATCGGGCGGCATCTTCGAGGACTTCACGCCCAATGGTGGGCGGCCAATCATTCAGGCCACATTGATTCTGTTTAGATGTGCCAACTTTTTCCGCGCAAGCTCCGTGCCTGCAATTAGACTTGCGGGCATTCCGGTGGCGATGGTATATCGTACGTTCGCACTTTCGGTTGCGCATATTGACCTACCTGCAGGCACTTCAGTCGGCAGGAGGCTACGAATTCATCACGGGACGGCACTGGTTGTAAATCGGACCACCAAGATCGGGAACGATGTGACCGTCCGTCATTCGACCACTTTGGGGGCGAAGTCCGAGAATACCAATGGACCACGGATCGGCAATTGGGTCGATATTGGACCGCACACAATCGTGCTCGGCGACATCGTCATTGGTGATGGGGCGACAGTCGGTGCCGGAAGCGTTGTAATCCGCAGTGTTGCTGCGGGTTCTACGGTCGCTGGTAATCCGGCGAGGGACTTGGGCTTGGAGCGTAAATGACCAAAGACCAGGGCGAGTTTGATGCCGATATTCTTCATATCGGAATCGTAGGGCCTTACCCGGGCGGCATGGCTCAGGTTTTGAACGGCTATCTGGATTGGGATTTCGCAACGGTTCGCGTGCGCGCGATTTGCTCGACAGCGGGTAAGCGTGATCCGTGGACGATATTGAGGATCTTGTACTGTTTCGCATACATCGTCTGGTTCAGATTCGAATCACGAAACCGTCGGTTGGTAGTGGTCCATCTGTCGGAGCGCGGGTCTTTTGTTCGGGAGGGCATCTTGATTGTAGTTAGTAGATGTCTGGGCCTGAGGGTAGTCGGCCACCTCCACGGTGCCAATTTCGTTAGTTTTAGCCAGCGTTACTCATGGTTGGTGCGGTTTGTGCTAAAGCGCTGCGCTGCGACATTCGTGCTTACCCAACTGTCGCTGCGTGAGGTCGAACGGTTAGGGGTCGCAGACGTCCGTGTTGTAACAAATTGTGTCGCGGTGCCGGATGTTCCGATCGAGAAAGCTAAATTGTTCCTATTCGGAGGTGAAGTTGGGCCTCGAAAAGGAGTGGATGTTTTGCTATCCGCGTGGAGTCGGGTTGACTCTAGGGATTGGCGATTGGTGATCGCTGGACCAATAACTGCAGAGGTGTCCCAAACCATGCTCAGGACAACAGGCGTGGAATTTTTAGGCGCTGTTTCTCACGCGGATATCTTAAAGTTGCAGGCGCGTGCGTTGGTGGCAGTCTTGCCTTCGAGGGACGAGGCGCTTCCGATGTTCCTAATTGAGGCCATGGCCAGGTCCTGCGCGGTGATTTCTACACGGGTGGGGCAGATACCGGAGCTGGTATCGAACGGATCCGGAATTCTGTGCCGAGCAGGGAACGTAGAAGATTTGTCAATAGCGATCAAAAGCATGATGGTGGGGGATGTCGCACAGTCGCAGGGAAAACGTGCACGACTGGTAGTCCTTGATAGATTCGACGCCAGCAGTGTTTTACCGGCCTTGGAGCGTCAGTGGCTTGATCTTTCGCGCTGACTTTCAACGGATTATCGAGATCCAACACTACTGAACAAGGAGTTTGATATGAGGCCAGAATTAATATGGCGCGTTTCTTCGCAACTGCATCACGCTGGTATTCCCTTGTTGCCAGGGGCGTTGAAGGGCATTTGCTTCTTCCTGTTTCACTGTGTGCTTCCGTATGAGTGCGCCGTTCCTAGAGATATTCAGCTTGTCCACCGCGGTTTGGGTACTGTAATTCACCCGAAGACGGTATTTGGCCGAAACGTTCGTATTGGTCACGGCGTCACCATTGCTGCGGGTTCTCAGCTTATTGGAGACGGACTGTCAGTCTATGTTGGCGACGACGCTTTCATAGGGACTGGAGCGGTGATCCTCCCTCGTAGCGGAAGAAGGCTCGACATCGGGACAGGGTGTTTCGTCGGCGCTAATGCACTTGTTAGCGACGATTTGCCGGACGGGGCCAGGGCATTTGCGGGTAGAGCCGAAATCACGGCGCAGATTTCAGAGCCGACGACATCGACTTGAGGTGACGGCCTTTACCTTGCCAAGCTTGGCATGTGGCCCACTGACTTTGGGTGTCCGGGCTGTTGGGCCTCTACTGAAAAGAAGATGTATCGCCGGGTCCGGTACAGTAGCTCTACACACTGAGGGTTGAGCAGCAATCGATAGTATTGGTGGTACCACGTGATTCGAGTCGAAGCTGGAACAGTATCTACTGCGCTCACGCTTTTGATCGGCAACATTTTCGCAATTGCTGTCATTGCCTTTGCGAGCCTGGTTGGATTTATGTGGCTGGCACCAGCAATTGTTGCAGCAGTCGTTATTTGTATTTGGGGTTTAACTAGGCCGCTGGAGTTCGGTGTTGGTTTGATGATCGTTGGCCCAGTTTTGTTGTCAACGATCCGCATATCGAGCCTTACTGGTGACAATATAGCGGTCCTCCTAGGGTGCTGTTATCTTCTATTTTGGATTACACGAACCAGAGGCGTACGTTTCAGCGCTTTGATGGTGCTTCCGTGCACCATCGCGCTGGCCGTCGTGATATCCGGTTTGGTCAACGACGTACCATTCCTGCAGGTGGGCGTGCGATTTTCCTCGTTAATCCTATTGACGCTGTGCGCGCCATTTGTTCGCCGCGGTGTGCTGATGCGGATAATTAGGATAGTTCTCCTCGTCGGTATATTTAGTATCTTTTTACAGACAGCGACCCGTTTTATTCAGCCATTTTACGATGCAGATGGGTCTGTGCGCTACGGTGGCTTGATGGGCCATCCGAATTTCGGATCGTACTTAATTGGAAGTTATATTATTTATATTATGGTTGGAAAGAGGCTGTCGAAGGTTGACATCTCAATTTGCGTTCTCGGTTTAATAGCGATGCTATTGGCGGCGTCACAGACGGCTTTGCTCGTCTTGGCTGCCATCGGAGTACTTATCCTGCTCAGGCAGCCAGTTAGACTCCTCATCGCTGGAGGTCTCGTGGCCTCCGCGGTCGCAATCCTTGGTTCCACATTTCTAGATCGCGTACTCCCCTTTTTGGAGTCTGGCAGTTTAGCTTCCAGCTCATCTGGAAGCTGGCGCTTAAGCCAGTGGCAGTCTGCTCTCAATCTCGTCGAGTTTCCGAATCTCTTTGGTATTGGTTGGCAGCAGACTAAAGTTCAAATCGGGGATGGTCTGGGCGCGCACAGCGGTTACGTCACTGCGTATGTAGAGCTGGGCTTGGTCGGTTGTGTGTTTGTCGCTTTCGGTCTGTTTTTCGTTTTTGTAGCTACCAAGAGGTCTACGGGCGCACTTTTCTTATGGCTGTATATACTAATTTGTTCGGTTACTGACCCGGTTGTCTTTTACCCTTCGTGTATCGCGCTTGCTTTGCTTATTTCCATCGTCGATTGGAACGGAAGACCCGCGATAGTGGACGAAGCGTGCGGCCGCTCGCAGATGGTCAAGATTTAGTTCCGTCATTCAGTTTTAGGCGGCACGTAGTGCCGCCGTTCCTTCCTTTGTATAGAACTTTCGCTTTGGGCCGTTTCCGCGATTTGCTGCTTTTGCCCTACTGAATTTCAGGTCGGAGGAAGGTTTTTGCAGGAACTTTCGCTCCAGGTGCGATAGCGACGCCTCCTATGATCAAGGAGTCTGTATAAATAATTGCTCCGCCGCCAATAGTCGGGTAATTTCCGGACTTGTCGGTCCCTAGGGTGACCCCCTGATAGATTGTCGCGTATGCCTCGATTTTTGTTCCGGCCCCGATCACGATGCCGATCGGATGCGGAAGAAGTAGTGGCCCCGATATTTTTGCGCCCCGCGAGATGTCGCAAGAATGTAGCGATATTAGCAAGTTTCGGTAAATCCAATGGCTGCGTTTGGACCGAGACGCGAGGACCATTAAGGTTCCAGCGCGTACCGAGGGGTTCGTTAGCAGCCTCTTCAGAGTCGTAATTATTGAACCTTGGCTTCGCGTGGACGGGTGTGAGCCGACTAGATCATCGGTGGCTTTGGCGATGTCGATCAGGCTGCGTATGTGCTTGAGCTGTTGCATGAAGTGATCATGCACCACGAAGGGGATCTTTTCAGATGACTCGCTTCGTATCTCTGCGTACCGATCAGCCGATGTGGCAATCGTGGTCGCTACGTGGGGGGTGAGTGGAAGGTCTCCATGCTCAGTTTCTGATTAGAAGTCTTAGTGTCAACCGGTCTCCATAAATGTGTCACCCGTGTGGCATTTCGAGGGATCGTTGCTACACTTACATTGCTCAAGGCACCGCGTGAGATGGGACTGCCCCGGCTTTGGTTGACATCTGATCTGTGAGGATCGCTCCTCACGGTGGAAGGATGTTCACCATGCCGAAAGCATTTCCCGAGGAGTTTCGCCGCGATGTCATCGCTGTCGCACGCAAGGGCGAGGCTCCGCTTCGTCAGATCGCGAAGGACTTCGGCGTCTCCGAAGGCTGCCTGCACCGCTGGCTCAAGATCGCCAACCGCGACGACGGCATAGCCATCAACACCACCTCAGCCGGCTCGGACGAGTCCGCGGAGCTGCGAGAAGCCCGCAAACGGATCAAACTCCTCGAGCAAGAAGCCGAGGTCATGCGCCGGGCCGTCGCCTACCTCTCCCGGGACGTCAACCCAAAATGATCTACCCGCTGGTCCTCGACCTTGCTGCCGACGGAGTGCCCGTCACAGTGACCTGCCGGGTTCTCGGTTTCTCTACTCAAGCATTCTATAAATGGAGGAAACAGCCAGTTACGCAACGTGATTGGGATGATGCGCATCTGATCAACATCGCCCGAGGCATTCACGCCGACGACCCCGCATTCGGCTACCGATTCATCGCAGACGAACTGCCGGAACGCGGCATCACGGCCTGCGAGAACAGAGTCGCACGTCTGTGCTCACAAGAACGACTCTGGTCCGTGTTCTCAAAGAAGCGCGGCCTGAACAGGAAAGCCGGCCCGCCTGTCCGCGATGACCTCGTCGACCGCCAGTTCACGGCACAGGAACGCGACCAAATTTGGCTGACCGACATCACCGAACACCGCACCGACGAGGGCAAGCTCTACCTCTGCGCCATCAAGGACGTGTACTCGAACAAGATCGTCGGCTACTCGATCGACTCCCGCATGAAAGCCTCCCTCGCCGTGACCGCGTTGCGAAATGCAGTCGAGCAACGAAATCCGGACGGGACCATTGTCCACTCGGATCGGGGCAGCCAATTTCGGTCACGTAAATTCGTACATGAACTGTCTTGCAACGGTTTACAGGGCTCCATGGGACGTGTCGGGGCGTGCGGTGACAATGCCGCGATGGAGTCGTTCTTCGCACTTCTGCAGAAGAACGTCCTCGACCGACAACGGTGGTCCACCCGAGCGCAACTACGGCTGGCTATCGTTACGTGGATCGAACGGACCTACCACCGCAAGCGCCGACAGCGACGCCTCGGCAAGCTCACTCCTATCGAGTTTGAGACAATCAACCAGACCGCACACGCGGCCTGAATCAATCAACCCCACGAGTCAACTGAACTCGGGGCAGTCCCGTGTCGCAAACCGAGCGTTTGAATTGTTTTCCGTGGCACCTCGGCTGCCGGATGCGCGAAGGTGCGGTAGATATGTAACGATTGAGCCACGCAGTGTCGCGTTGCGTGTTTTACGAACGGACTGAGGAGCTCGAAGCATGGAGATACAGGATTATTTGAAGATCCTGAAGGCGCGCTGGATCATCATCGCCGTCACCGTGGTTGTAGCGATCTTGGGTGCTCTGGGCACGTCGTTGTTGACGACGCCTATGTACGAGTCCAGCGCCAGGATGTTCGTTTCGACATCCGGTGGAACATCGGTCAGCGAGACGTACCAGGGCAACTTGTTTTCGCAGCAACGTGTCGCGTCCTATTCCGAGTTGGTCACCAGTGAAGCGCTGGCAGCTCGAGTTCTCGATGTACTGCCGCTCGGTCTGACCCCGTCGCAGCTGGCCGCGAAGGTCAAGGCATCGTCGACGCCCGACACAGTTCTGTTCGACATCACCGTCAGTGACTCGTCCCCGGCAATAGCTCGCGACATCGCCAACGCAATGGCAAACGAGCTGACCAACCAGGTGCGCGAGCTCGAGACCCCCGAGGACGGCGGAACTCCGTCGGCCGGAGTGAAGACATTTCAGCAGGCCGATGCGTCGGCAACCCCGGTCAGTCCGAACACCGAGCGCAACCTTGCCCTGGGTGCCGCGGTGGGACTGTTGCTCGGTATCGCGCTCGCGGTCCTGCGTGATCGTCTGGACAACACGATCAAGGAACGTCGCGAGATCGAGTCGATCTCCGGCAAGGCTCTGGTCGGCACCATTCCGTTCGACAAGGAACGCAAGGCGCATCCGGCCGTCGATTTCCAGGACCTCACCCAGTCGGCCAGCGCCGAGGCTTTCCGTGAGCTCCGCACCAACCTGCAGTTTCTCGAAGTCGATCATCCGCCGCGCGTCATCGTCGTCACCAGCGCGATTCCGAGCGAGGGAAAGACGACCACTGCGCTGAATCTGGCGATCTCGCTGGCCGAGGCCGGCCATCACGTCGTTCTCGTCGAAGGCGATCTCCGTCGCCCCCGCGTCTCGAAGTACATGGGTCTCATCGGTTCGGTCGGTCTCAGCACCGTCCTTGCGGGACAGGCGAAAGTCGACGAGGTCCTTCAGCCGACCAAGTACGAGGGCCTGCAGGCCATGGCGTCAGGTCCGATACCGCCGAACCCGTCCGAGCTGCTGGGTTCGGAAGCATCTCGTGCCTTGCTGGTGGAACTGCGCTCCAAATTCGACTACGTCATTGTCGACGGCGCTCCCCTGTTGCCGGTTACCGACTCGGCCGTCCTGACCACTCATGCTGACGGTGCCCTCCTGGTCACCCGCTACGGGCACACGAAGAGCAACGAATTGTCCAGGTCGATCGGCAATTTGGAAACGATCGGTGCCCATGTCCTGGGTGTGGTGCTGGCATTGACGCCCTCGAAGAAGGGCGACATGTACAGCTACTCGTACAACTACACCGCCGACACCAACCTGCCCAGACAAGTGACACCGCCGGTTCCCGCGCCTGCACCGCAGGCACCGGTCGCCTCGACGACGCCGGTGTCCCCTCCCGCTCCAGCACCGGTGCATGCGCCGCCGACGCGGCAGTCCGCTCCTCGCTCTGCTTCCGCGTCGCCTGCTGCCGGCCCGCGTACAGCAGAAGCAACTCAGGAACCGGAGTCGTACGCTCGATCCCGTCGGTCGGAGACTCCGCCCAGAAACGGCTCCGACAGCCCGCGACTGCGGAAGTAGTTAACAGAGGGCCGGACTCACTTCGATCGTGAGGAGTCCGGCTTCGTCCGTCCGCTTGCACCGATGACGATTCCCGCCAGAGTCAGCACCGCTAGAAGTAGTGGCGTCGAGACGTTGGGAAGCTGCGCTGTGAAAGCGACCGCGGCTAGTAGCTGAAGCACCACTGTGAGCCTGTCGCTGATGCTGGGTTCCATCTTCTTCTTGGTCATGTGTAGCTCCTGAGGTGGCATTTGTTGATGACACCGTCGAAGCTACACGTCGTTGCGGCACGTCAAAAGCCTTGGAACGCAGGGCAGTTCAGTAGTTGTGTTCCCCTTTTGTGGGCGCATAACGAGAGTTATGCTCCCGTCTCGAGGTCTACGTTTCGCCGACTGACTAGCCAGTGTTGAGATGGCTTCGGCACAACCGGCGCGTTAGAAGGACTGATGTCCTTACGTCGAAATCTTTCGGATGCGCAGGCGTGCTCGCCCGGGAACGGGCGCATAACATCAGCAGTTGTAGCTCTATCAGCGGACGTTATTCGGCCTGTCATCGCCTAAAAGTTCATTCGATTGAATGACTGATGTGGGCGAATTACTCCGCGATCAGCACTGCGGAACGTCGATGGTCACGGTTGGCTGATCCACCAGAGGCTGCATGGGTACCGTGGCCTCGCCTGGAGCGGAAGGCTCCTCGAGTTCCCAAGTTACCGTCTGCGACTTACCCGGCGGGATAGTGAGGTACGCAGCCTGCACCGGCCGGCCGAGCTCGGTGCCGGCCTGGATGGAGAATCCCGTGATGCCGTTGACCTTCATGGACGTGATCTTCGCGCCTTGGGTGCCGTACAGGTAGACGATCGATTCGTTGGTGCCGTACTCCGCCGTCGGCTGGAACGTGCTCGCCACGTACGGCGTGAGGCCGTTCGGATTCACGTTGTTAGTGAGTGTGGCAGTCACGGTCGACTTGCGGGTACCCGCCGTGCAGGATTCAGCCGAATACGTGATGTCGCGCGTCAGGTAGTAATCGAGCTTGTTACCGCCGGCGTTGTTGACTACCACATTGGCGTACGGGGCCGGACTGTCCGGCAAGACGTGACCCACCTTGGTGCCGGCCAGAATTGCCTGCTCCGCCGGATCGGCGCTCCACACCGAGATGCGGCCCTCGCTGCCGGCGCGGCCCACCGCGTCGAGCAGAGCCCTGGTGGGTGCTGCGCCCGTGGTCATCTTCTGCACAACTGCTGCGGCGATCTCCTGCAAATATGCCTTGCGCGCCAACTGATCGTCGCCGAACCTGGAATACGCCGTGCTGAGAGTTATTTCGACGACGTTGTCGGCGGTGATCTGCTCACCGTCGGCCAACGCAACCGGGCCCGTCGCACCGAGGATGTAGCTCAACGCAATCGGGTCGGTGGCGATGGCGCCGTTGAGCACCTCACCCGTTTGCTCCGTCCACATGGACGACCAGATCTGGCCTGCATACGGAAAGTGCGGGCTCGCGTTCGAGTTACGGAAATCGGTGGTGGTGTTTCGCGGGGCCCAGAGCGCGTTGTATTCGGGTCCCAGATCGATGGGCTGCTCCGCGAATTCGAGTTCGTTGTTGGCACCGAGAGTGTCGACCCGGGCGGTGCCGTTCTCGGCCCGAATGATGCCGTAGCCACCGAGCAACCCGCCGGTACCCCGAGCCTCCGCATTGGTCTGGAATGCGAGGAAGTAACTGCGCGGGCCGTTGTCGCCGAGCATCGACGGCAGCAGTTCACTGGCGATCCGGGTGTTGGTGAGCAGAGTCGCGAGTTCGTGAGTCTGATCGATCAACGACGTGCGAGCTTCGTCCACCACGCCGAGGAAGTCGGGCTCGTCCACTTGCTGGGCCCGCTCGCTGAGCTCGTCGGCTGCGGCGGAGGTCTGCTCCAATACCGGCTGCGCGTCCCGCAGTGCTGCGGTATCCACCTTGCCGCCGTCGACGAGACTGCTCGGATTCAGGCTGGCACCCGCCGCCGACGCCGGTGCGAGCACGTCCACGGCCAGTCCCTGCACCACGTCGCTGATCTGCGCTACCGATTTCAAGGGACTACCGAGATATGGAACGGCTTTGGCGATGGAAAACGGGAGGGACGTCGTCGACGACACAGCATCGTCGGCGGATTCGGAGGCGCGAGCCGCTGCTGCCTCGGCTCCGGCCGAATCGCCGTCGAGCAATGCGTCCTTGGCCTGTGTGGCCGAGTCGCGGGTGGCGGTCAAACTCGACTGCGCGGAATAGGCTTCGTAACCAAGCCACACCGCAAAAGCTATGACAATGACCAGAAATACCCCCACCGCGATGAGAATCGGCCGCTTTCTGCCCGATTTCCGACCACGGGTATCGGTGGAACTGGTTGCCATCGTCGGTGGCCTCTCGGTCGAGGAAATGAGTTCGAGTGCACAGCCTAAAGGGGAGTAGGCGATCCGCGTACCTGTAGTTCGATCCGGGTAGAGCATTCACACCGGGTCGACTAGTTTGTAATGGGCGATGAAAGATCTACGTCGAGGTGGCGCGCCGGCCGAATCGAAGCCGTCAGGGCGCGTGCGTTGAGGAGGTCGGGAAGTGTCGCCAGAGGCGGACGAGCGGTTCGAGGATGGCCGCTTCCCCCTGTCGGCTGCTCAGATGAACATCTACCTCGCTCAGCAGCTGGCACCGGATGTGCCGTTCACCATCGCGCAATACGTCGAGATCCGCGGCGATATCGATCCGTCCGTGCTGATTCGCGCGACGGACATCGCCTGCAGACGGCTCGAATCGCCTGCCGTGCGGATCGGCGTGGACGACGGTCACCCGTACCAGTGGTCGGACTTGCGAGTGCCGTACGCGATGATCTACCGCGATTTCACCGACCGCGACCATCCCATCGACGATGCCCAGCGCTACATGGACGAGCAGTACCGGAAACCGGTGGATCTGGTTCGCGACCAACTGATCGCCTCCGAGATCATCCAGGTGGGCGCGTGCCACTACTACTGGTACAGCCGGGCTCACCACATCGTGATGGACGGCCTCGGCGCAATCTCGGTGCAGGAGCGCACCGCTGCGGTGTACACCGCGTTGATCACGGGCACCGAGATCCCGAAGACCCGCGCCATCGGAGTGCGGGAGATCTACGACTACGAGGCCGCGTACCCCAGTTCCTCCCGCTACGAGACCGACCGCCAGTACTGGCTCGGTCGACTCGACGGCCACCTCGAGGCCCCCAGGCTGGCCGGTAGCCCGAGTGAACCGGCCGCTCCCAGCGGAGTGACGGTCAGCGTCGGTGCTGTCTTGGACGCAGACCTCACCGAAGCCGTTGCAGCAGTGGCACATCGGTGCAACTCCTCCGACGTCCCCGTCGTCCTCGCCACGTTCGCGCTCTATCTCGCGCGCATGACCGACACCGACGACGTCATGCTCAGCTTGCCGGTATCGGGCCGAGCGACCACCAAACTGCGGGAATCGTCCGGCATGATGTCCAACGTCGTGCCGCTGCGTATCGGCGTCGAACGAGGGGTGACCGTCGAGGAACTTCTTCGACGGATTCAGGTGGAACTCACCGGCGCACTTCGTCATCAGCGGTTCCGCGTCGAGGACATGCAGCGTGCTACCGGCGACGGTACCGGCAGTGCCGCTGCCGGACGCGGGGTCTTCGGTCCCACGGTCAACATCATGATGTACAACAGCACAATTCGGCTCGGCGACGTCATCGGCGAATACCGCGTGCTCTCCAGCGGCCCCATCGACGACATGATGGTCAACGTCTACCCCGGTGTCGCAGGCACCAGCACCCGCGTCGACTTCCTCGGTAACCCGGCCCTCTACAGCACCGACGAGCTCGCAGCCCACCACCGACGCTTCCTGGCACTCCTGCGCGAGGTGGTCCACGCCCCCGAGGGACTCGCTGTGTCCGAGCTCGAAGTGCTGGGTGCCGAGGAGAAGGCAGCGTTGCTCGACGCGGATTCCACGGCGACCGTAGCCCCCGCGCTGCTGCCCTCGCTGCTGACGACCGGCACGGTGGTGCGTGCCACCGGAGTCGATCAATCCAGTGACGACTTCACCAGGGTCGCGGAACACATTGCTGCGCAACTCGTCTCGATCGGTGCAGGACCGGAGAAGCGGATTGCCGTCGCCATCGAACGCTCCTACGAATCCTTGCTGGCGTCGTGGTCGGTCTCACTCTCGGGCGCGTCGTTCGTTCCACTCGACCCCACCGAGCCCACCGAACGTCTGGCTGCCGTGCTCGCCGATGCGCACGTGGAATTCGGCATCACGACTCGTGCCGGAGCGCACCACCTTCCGAGCACTGTCCGATGGTTGCTCATCGAGGACCTGCTCGACGCCGACCCGATCGCGTTCACGCCGCCGACCCTGCACGTCGACAACGAGGCCTACGTCATCCACACCTCGGGGTCGACCGGAAAACCCAAGGCCGTCAGCGTCACTCACCGCGGGCTCGCGCAACTCGCGGCCAACGTCGTCGAACGGTATGCCGTCACTCCCGACTCGCGCGTACTGCAGGCGGCGTCGCCGGTCTTCGACGCGTCCATCCAGGAGCTTCTTGCCGCGTTCGCTGCAGGTGCCACCCTGGTGATCGCCCCGGCCGACGTCTACGCCGGTCCCGCCCTCGCCGGCGTGTTGGACCGCGAGAAGATCACGCACCTGATCACCTCGCCCACGGTGCTGGCCACTCTGGACCCGGACGACCTCAGCTCCATCGACGTCTTCGACGTCGGGGGTGAGGAGTGCCCACCCGCGTTGCGGGACAGGTTCGTCTCCGCCGATCGAACGATGCGCAACGCATACGGGCCGACCGAGGCGACGGTGTTGGCCACGCTGTCCGACCCGATGCGCGCCGCCGAACGGGTGACCATCGGCGCGCCGCTGCCGGGTGTGAGGGCGTTGGTGCTCGACGCACACCTGCGGCCCACGCCGTACGGAGGCGTCGGCGAGCTCTATCTCGGTGGGGACGGACTGGCCCGCGGATACAGCGGGCAGCCGGGCGTGACGTCGGCGCGGTTCGTCGCAGACCCCGGGACAGCCGGAGCTCGGTTGTATCGCACGGGAGACATCGTCCGTCGGTCGTTCGACGGGTCCACGATGGAGTACCTCGGCCGCAGTGATCAGCAGATCCAGCTGCACGGGCGTCGTCTCGAACTCGGCGAGGTGGAGTCCGCGGCCACCACGTGTGCGGGAGTGAGCGCGGCCGTGGCCGTCGTGCGCGACAACCGACTCGTTCTGTACGTGACCGGAGGCTCGGCGGAGCTGGACGGTCATCTCCGGAACCGCCTGCCCGCCTGGATGGTTCCCAGCATCGTCGTTGCTTTGGACGCGCTGCCCATGACGGCGAGCGGCAAGGTCGACCGTCGTGCGTTGCCGGCCCCCACCGCATTCGTTAATACCGAATACGTTGCGCCGCACACCGATACCGAGCGCACCGTGGCTGGAGCCTTCGCCGACGTCCTCGGTGTCGAGAAGGTGGGGCGCGAGCACTCGTTCTTCGAGCTCGGCGGCGACTCGCTCAGTGCTACCAGAGTTCTCGCACGCCTCGGTTCCGCCATCTCGTTGACCGTGTTGTTCGCCGACTCCACCGTCCGCGCAGTCGCTGCGGCCATCGACGCGTCCTCTGCTTCCGAGCCGTCACTCGAACTACTCGATACCGTTGTGCCGGGTCGTATCCCGCTGTCGTACGCTCAGCAGCGGCTGTGGTTCCTCAACCAGTTCGATCCCACATCGCCCGCGTACAACATGCCGGTCGCAGTGCGAGTCGGAGCCGGTGACGATCCCGCGACGGTTCTGACGGCTCTGCGCGACGTCATCGAGCGACACGAAGCCCTGCGCACCTACTACCCGGCCGACGACGACGGTCCGCGGCAGGTGGTGCGGCCCACCGATACCGTCCTCGTCGAGGTACTCGAGCGCACTGTCTCCGAGCGGGATCTGGACTCCGCTGTCGCAGCGGTCGCGGCCGAGGGCTTCGATGTCTCGGCCGAGGTACCCATCCGCGCAACGCTTCTGCACGTGCACGAATGCGGCGACACCGTTGTCGTGGTGGTGGTGCACCACATCTCGATGGACGGGTGGTCGGTCGACCCACTCGTACGCGACTTCGCCTTCGCCCACGCCTCTCGGACGGCGGGTCACGCGCCCACCTGGCCGCGTCTGCGCGCCCAGTACGGCCAGTACGCAGTGTGGAACCGGACAGTGGTGGATTCGGTTGCCGCCGAACAGCTCTCGTTCTGGACGTCGGTTCTGGCTGATGCCGACACCGCGGCAGCGGAGCTACCGGCGGACTTCCCCAGGCCTGCGGTGCAATCGATGAGAACGGACGCAGTCCCCTTCGAGATCGGGGCACACCTGCACTCAGGCATTCGTGAGCTGGCCCGATCGACCAACTCGACCACGTTCATGATCGTCCACGCCGCCGTGGCCGCCGCCCTGAGCCGCTTCGGAACCTCTAACCGGGTGGTGGTCGGATCTCCGACCGCAGGGCGAGGACACGAAGCGCTCGACGAGATGGTCGGGATGTTCGTCGGAACCCTGCCTCTTGCAGTCACTGTGGACCCATCGGACAGTTTCACGTCCCTGCTCGATGCAGTCCGCACCGCAGACCTCGATGCCTTCTCGCATACCGACGTCCCGTTCGAGCGCATCGTCGACGCCCTCGCGACCGATCGCTCCCTCGACCGGCATCCGCTGTTCCAGGTGATGTTGGCATTCGACAATGCGCCGCACCGATCGGTCGAGGACCTACCCGTCTCGGTGCTCGAGATACCCACTCGCACCTCGGAATTCGATCTGACGCTCGTGCTTGCGGACGAACAGGGTGATTCGGCGTCGTCGACCGGCCAGATCGAGTACGCGGTGGACCTCTACCAGCGGGCCACAGTCGAACAGTTCGCCTCGGTGGTTCTGGCTTTTTTGAACGCAGCGGTCGCGAATCCGGCTTTTGTCGTCGGTGATCTTGCGCTTGCCGACACGCCGGCTTTGCCGTCGTCGAAGCCCGACGGCACGCTGCTCGATGTATTGGGCGGTGGCACAGCGATGTCCGGTGCTGTCGCAGTCGACGGCCTGGAACCGATGACGTACACCGAGCTCGATTCTCGCTCGAACCGGATCGCCCGGCTGCTCATCGCACACGGCGTCGGACCGGAGACTCTTGTCGCTGTGTCTCTCGAACGCTCGGCCGAGTACATCGTCGCGCTGTGGGCCGTGGTGAAGGCGGGCGGCGCGTTCGTGCCCGTGGACCCGCGCTACCCGGCCGCTCGCCGGGAACAGATGCTGACGCACATCAAGATCGGCTTCGGCGGAGTCGAGTCGACAGTGCACTGGCTCGACGAGACACAGGCCGAGAACTTCAGCGACGTGGCCCTGACCGATGCGGACCGCCTGGCAGCGCTGACACCGACGCACCCCGCCTACGTGATTCACACGTCCGGTTCGACGGGAACCCCCAAGCCGGTGGTGGTGACGCATCAGGGTGTGTATGCGCTTGCGCAGCAGGTCATTCCGCGATATGGCGTGACATCGGGTTCGCGCGTGCTCCATGGCTACTCGGTCAATTTCGACGCCGCTGTGCTCGAACTCGTCCTTGCTTTCGGGGCCGGGGCGACCATGGTGATCGCCTCGCCGGACCTACTCGGCGGGGACGAAATGTCGGCCTTCCTCACTGCGCATCGCGTCACCCACTACCTGTCCACACCCGCGGTGCTCGCCACCGTGCCGCCGACCCCCGGAATCGAGACCGTCGCCGTCGGCGGTGACGTGTTGGGTTCCGCTGTGGTCGAAGACTGGTCGGCCGGGCGGTCGATGCTGAACGCCTACGGTCCCA
Source organism: Rhodococcus sp. IEGM 1341 (assembly GCF_030056895.1). NCBI lineage: Bacteria > Bacillati > Actinomycetota > Actinomycetes > Mycobacteriales > Nocardiaceae > Rhodococcus > Rhodococcus sp. IEGM 1341. The sequence continues at coordinate 487,749 of NZ_JASHKV010000002.1, forward strand.
GTGAAGCGACGGTGGTGGCCACGTTGGCCGAGTCGCTGCGTGCCGGTGAGCCGGTCACCATCGGTCGGCCGCTGGATCATGTGGGAGCGCACGTGCTCGACGACCGACTGCATCCGGTGCCACTCGGAGGCGTCGGGGAGCTCTACCTCGCAGGCTCGGGCGTGGCTCGCGGCTACCACGCGGACCCGGCGTCGACCGCAACGCGCTTCGTCGCGGCACCCGGCGGCACACGGATGTACCGGACCGGTGACCTCGTTCGTCAGCAGCCGTCGGGCATGCTCGATTACCGCGGGCGCCGCGACGACCAGGTCCAGATCAACGGTGTGCGCGTCGAACTGGGGGAGATCGAGAGTGCACTGACGGCGCATCCCGACGTCGGTGGAGTGGTGACAGCGGTGCGTGAGAACAGGATTCACGCCTGGGTGGTGGGACTCGATGGCCAGGACGCTGCCCAGTGGCTGCTGGACAGGCTGCCGTTGTCGATGCAGCCGACCGTCATCACCCGGATCGACGGTATTCCGCTGACCGGCAACGGCAAAGTGGATCTCGCCGCCCTGTACTCGAATGCGCTTCCCGTCGGCGATCCGGCGGCGGCGCGGACGTTGGCGCAGGAGGTGGTGCTCGGAATTTTTGCCGACCTGCTGGGCATCGAGAATCCTGCCGTCGACGACAATTTCTTCGTACTCGGCGGGGACTCCCTCGTCGCGACGCGTGCCGCAACCCGCATCAGCGCGGCGCTCGGTACCCATGTCCCGGTGCGGACCGTCTTCGAATCTCCCACCGCGCAGCAGCTTGCGTCGGCGATCGAGTTGTTGTCCGAGAACTACATTCCGCTTCCCGCTCTGGTCCACGATCCCGACGCGCGGTCGTACCCCGGTCTTGCCCCGGCCGAACGTCGTATCTGGCTGCAGAATCGATACGACCCGACCTCGGCCGCGTACAACATCGCCGTCGAGGTACCGCTTCCGGCGGACCTGGACCTCGATGTTCTGCGCGCCGCGATAGCTGATGTGCTGGAACGGCATACGCCGCTGCGCACGGTGTACCCGTCGACCGCGAACGGTCCCGTCACCGTGGTTCTCGACCCGCAGATCGTGCTGTCGACGTTGGACGATGCCCATGCAGGGCACGATGCTCTGGCCCTGCACGGCTTCGACCTGACCCTCGAAGCACCGCTACGCCTCGGACTGTTGGACCGAGGCGGCGAGCGGGTGCTGTCCGTTGTTGCGCACCACATCGCGGTCGACGGGCTCTCGCTCCGTCCACTGGCGCGAGACGTCGAGATCGCCCTGCTGGCCCGAATGGCCGGATCGACACCGGAATTCGGTCCTCTCGCCGTCGACTACTCGGATTACCGAGTGTGGCAGCGCACTGTGCTCGACGCCGTGGCGTCGGACCAGCTCGAGTTCTGGCTTCGCACCCTGGCCGGCGTGCCGGAGTTCCTCGACCTGCCGACCGGAACCCCTGATCCCTCGGCCGATGCGACGGCCGTGGAGTTCTCCGTCGGCCCGGACACTCTCACGCTGCTGCGTTCGCTCGCGCATCGTGTGGGCGCAACGGTGTTCGTCGTGGTCCACGCCGCGTTGGCCGCCGTCCTCGCAGAAGCCAGTGGTACCCAGGACATCGCCATCGGGACCCCGGTGGGTGGCCGATCCGATCCGGCACTCGATCACCTCGTCGGCATGTTCGTCGGGACCGTCGTACTCAGGACCGAGGTCGATCCGTCGACGACGTTCGAGGACTTCGTCACCGTGGTACGCGATCGGGATCTCGATGCCTTTGCGAACGCGGACGTACCGTTCGAGTGGGTGGTGGACGCGGTGCAACCCACTCGCGCGATCGATACCCACCCGCTGTTCCAGGTGCTCCTCGCCTTCGGTGATACGGCAACTCCGGCAATCGAACTGGGGTCGACGTCGATCGCCCCGCGTCGCGTGGACATCACGGACACGCAGTTCGACCTCGAGGTCCTGGTCGACGAGTCCGATGCAGGACTGATCGGCCATCTCGGGTACTCGCCCGCACGGTTCTCGCGATCGGTGATCCTCGGACTCGCCGAGCGCCTGACCGAGGTGTTTACGATGGTCTCGACGCGGCCGAACATTCGGCTGGGCAGCGCGCAGTTCGGGCACGCCCCGTCGGCTGTCACCTCTCACCGCGACACTGCACCCGGACTGACACTGGCGGCAGTGTTCGAGCAGGCAGTGCAGAGTTGGCCCAACAATGTCGCGGTGATCGAGGGCTCGCGATCGTTGACCTACCGTGAGGTGGATCGACAGTCGAATGCGCTGGCCGACAGACTGATAGACGCAGGTGCTCGGCCAGGGGCTCTGGTTGCGGTTGCCTATGAACGATCTGTCGAGTACCTCGTCGCGATCTGGGCCGTGGCCAAGACCGGAGCGGGGTTCCTGTCCATCGACCCCTCTCAACCCGTGGCCCGGGTGCAGGAGATCCTCGAGCGCGCTGCCCCGGTCACAGGAATCTCGGCAGCCGACTTTCATTCGGTCGGTGACGATTGGATGAGCGTCACCGGCGACGAGCTCGATCGGGTCGATGGTCGCGAGGCACCGCTGAACAGCGTGGCCTACGTCGTGTACACCTCCGGTTCCACCGGGGTGCCCAAGGGCGTGCGGGTGACGCACCGCGGCATCGCGAATCTGGTGCAGAGCCAACGAGATCTCTTCGGGGTGGAGCCGGTATCGCGGGTGCTCCAGTTCGCATCGCCGAGTTTCGATGCGTCGATCTTCGAGACACTGATGGCCGTCGGTGCGGGAGCCAGCACGGTGATCGTTCCACCCGAGGTGCACGGAGGGCGTGAACTCGAAGCGCTCATCGAGCAACACCAGGTGACCCATGCGTGCCTCACACCGACCGTCCTGCAGGTGACCGACGCGGAGGCCGTGCCGTCGCTTCGAGTGATCGTCATGGCAGGCGAGGCCGCCAATTCGGCACTGCTGCAACGATGGTCGCGTCGACGCTCGGTGTTCAACGCCTACGGTCCCACCGAGGGGACCGTCATGAGCACCTGCACCACGGACCAGCGTCAGTGGGGCTTGGCGGTGCCGGTGACCATCGGTGGACCGGTTCGCGGCTTCGACGCCGTGGTACTCGATGCCCGTCTACGCCCGGTGGGCAACAACGTCGTCGGGGAGCTCTACCTGGGCGGGGCCGGCCTCGCCGAAGGGTATCTGGGACAGAGCGGAACGACGGCGAGCAGCTTCGTCGCCGATCCGTTCGGTGACGGTCGGCTCTACCGGACAGGCGATCTGGTGCGCTGGGTGGTTCAGAGCAGCGATCGTGAACTCGAATATCTGGGCCGGGTCGATTCGCAGGTCAAGGTTCGCGGCCATCGCGTCGAGCTGTCCGAGGTGGAAGCGACACTGCTGCGTCACCGAGATGTGCGTCAGGCCAGCGTGATCGGTCGTGGGCAGTCGCTCGCTGCCTACGTGGTGGGCGGCGTCGAACCTCGGGAGGCTCGCGAGTTCTTGGCCAGGACACTGCCGGCGTACATGGTGCCCAGTACCGTCACCGTCGTCGATGAACTGCCGATGACGTTGTCCGGCAAGGTAGATGCGAGCACGTTGCCCGAGCCCTCGATCATGTCGACCGAACGACGTGCCCCGGTCTCCGCGAACGAAGTACTGGTGCATGCCGTGTTCTCCGATGTACTGCAGATGGCCGGTGAGGACATCGGGGTGGACGACAATTTCTTCGATCTCGGTGGGCACTCCCTCTCGGCGGTGCAGGTGATGGATGCGCTGGGGGACCGGCTCGACCGTCGGCTTCCGATCAGTCTGCTGCTGGTGCATCCGACTATTTCGGCCCTGGCAGCGAAACTCGACGCGGGCGAGGACGGTGCGGACGGTGCCTTCGATGTGGTGCTTCCGCTTCGAACTGACGGCGTGGGTGAACCGCTGTTCTGTGTGCACCCGGCCATCGGAATCGCGTGGAGCTACCTCTCGCTGCTCGGGGAGACCGAACGTCCGCTGTACGGGCTTCAGGTGCCCGGTATCGCCGACGGTGACGCTGCGCCGAGTTCCATCGAGGAGTTCGCCGAGAGATATGTGCGCGAGATCCGAGGCGTTCAGGCGCACGGCCCCTACCACCTGCTCGGATGGTCGCTCGGCGGTGTGATCGCGCATGCTGTTGCGACGCAACTGCAGTCGGAAGGTGAGGACGTCGCGCTGTTGGCGCTCGTCGACGCGCAGCTCTCGGCACCGGAGGGTGCCGCAGAGTTCGGCGTCGACGATCTTGCTCGTCAGCTCGGGGTCGAGGGTGACTCGTTCGAGACCATCGTGGATCGATTGCGCGAGAACATAAGTGAACTTGCGTTCCTCACCGTGGATCATCTGCGGCGGATGTATCGTCCCGTCGCGGAGGCTCCCACCTGGGTGGCGTCGTACGCGCCTGCGGTGTTCGCGGGGTCGGTGCACTACTTCGCCGCTCGCGGCTCGCACGGTGCGGAGCAGTGGACGCAGTTCGTGGGCGGGCGGATGTCGGTTCACCGGGTCGATGTGGAACACGAAGACATGCTGGGCGAGATCGGTGCCCGTGCACTAGGCCGAGTGATCGGCACCGATGCTGTGGGGAAAGGTGTGGCGTGATGAGCGAACAATTGGAGCCGTACGTCGATGACGTGCGAGCACACTACGACCTCTCGGACGAGTTCTTCGCACTGTTCCTCGACCCGAGCATGACGTACAGCTGCGCCTACTTCGAGCGTGAGGACATGACGCTGGAGGAGGCGCAGACGGCCAAGATCGACCTCGCCCTCGGCAAGCTCGACTTGAAGCCGGGGATGACGTTGCTCGACATAGGCTGCGGCTGGGGCGCTCTCGCCAAGCGGGCGGTCGAGAAGTACGACGTCAACGTCATCGGTCTGACGTTGAGCAGAAATCAGTACGAGCACGGGCGCACCGTCGTGGCCGACCTGTCGACCGACCGCACCGTCGACATCCGGTTGCAGGGGTGGGAGGAATTCGACGAGCCCGTCGACCGGATCGTCAGTATCGGCGCGTTCGAGCATTTCAGGCGTAACCGGTACTCGGCATTCTTCGCGAAGTGCCGCTCGGTACTGCCCGTCGACGGACGAATGTTGTTGCACACCATCGTCATCACCCCACCCGACCCGGCCTCCGGTGCGGGCGGCCTCACGCGTGAGGATGCGCACTTCTCACGCTTCATTCTGCGCGACATCTTTCCCGGCGGACAGTTGACGCTCGTCAAGGTGATCAAGGCGAAAGCCGCCGACGCCGGATTCGAGTTGCTGCGGGAGCATCCTCTGAGGTTGCACTACGCGAGGACACTCGATACCTGGGCCGAGAAACTGATCGCGTCTCGCGACGAGGCCATTGCCGTGTCCTCGGAGGCGACGTACGAAAAATACGTGCAATACCTCACCGGCTCGTCAGCGCGATTCAAGAGTTCACGCATCGACGTCGTGCAATTCACGCTGGCCGCTGCAGACATACCCGAGAAGTGAGTGTGCGACTGACACTTGACTAACGAGTCAAACTAGTACCCTGGCTAACGGCGAGGGGCATGTCCGCGATTTTTCTCGTCCGCCGGTCCGAATGAGACTGCTTCTGACGTTGGGGATTCCATGCACACAGTTTCTGGGGCACCCAGTTTTGCGGCCGTGTATTTCCTCGCGGCTCTGGCGCTACTCATCCTGTTCCTCGCCGTCGGTGCGAACATGGCAATAGCCGCACCGCTGATCCTGGCTTCGATCGGGATGGGAGTTGCTGTGCTTATTCGGAATCGGATGGTTGGCCGATGACGTGGCGGGCACTATGAAGAATGTCCGGCGCTTTGTTGCCATTGGACTGTTCACTTCCTCGGTTCTGGCATTCATCGCGACGTCCACCGGCACCGCTGTTGCGCCACCCGGGCCGGTCGTCGGCCCCCACTAGTTGCCTCGTCACGGCTGGTGCCTCGATGATCTGGCCGTCGGTTCCCTCCAGAAGTGGAAGTCGACATACGTTATTCGCCCCAAGTGGAGACCGAGCTCACCTGCGGCAGTGCCGGTCGGATCACATCGGCTGTCCAGAACGCCATCTCCGTCACCTATGCCCGCGACTCTGCGGGGTGCATTCAGTCCGAGATCAAGGCGGGCAAGACCGCTGGCGTGTCCCCAGTGAACGGGGCCATCTGGTTTTAGAGTCTTGTTGCCCATGAG
>NZ_JASHKV010000003.1:0-401209 GCF_030056895.1 Rhodococcus sp. IEGM 1341
CCACTCGAGGAGTACAACAAACGACTGCTCGTTGCGACGACCACGTGAACCCGTCTGGAGCTTTCACTCACGAGGGGGCGCTAGGCCACGATTCGATCCTTGCCGTCCGCGGTACCGAACGTCAAATGCTCGCCGAGGTGGAAGCGTCGCGCCGACCACGCCGCTGCGGCCGCGTCGAGGAAGTCGTCGACGGCGGGTCCTGGCGGCAGATCCGCCAGATCGACGTGTTCGCTCCATCGCATCATCGAGGCCAGTCGTTGTCCGACACCGCGGCCGGTCTTCTTCGATGAGAAGACCGTCGCCGGGGACATGGCCCGGAACGAGCATTCGGGATGTACCTCGATGTACCTGTCCCGATCGACGTCCGCATCCCGCCATGCCTTCACGGACGGCAGGATGTGCCACGTCTGCTTGCTGATCGCTTTGCCGGTGAGCTGCCGAGAAACGGCACACGCTTCGGGATACGACTCGGCGTCGAGCACGCTTGCGACCGGCGTGTGGAAGATGGAGCTGCGCGCCGTACCGAGAAACGTCTTCGCCTCCAATTCGCTGACGCGATATCCGTGCTCGGGCAACGACAGCGGCATGTCGACGCCCACCCGAGCGCAGTCCCGTGTCACCTCGAGCACCTCCGTCACCGACGCGCACGCGGTCCACGTCAATGTGGTCTCGGCCAGAACCGCGACCACCCACGCGCCTTTCGCGCCGTCCACACCGGCGAATTTCTCGGCTTCGGAGTTCACCTGTCAGACTCTAGGCATGCGCGTATACCTGGGTGCCGACCACGCCGGCCTCGAGTTCAAGAATCAGATCATCGAACACCTGACGGCGACCGGGCACGAGCCCGTCGACTGCGGTGCTTTCGACTACGACCCCGTCGACGACTACCCGGCATTCTGCATCGACGCAGCACGTCGCGTCGTCGCCGACCCGGGTAGCCGCGGCCTGGTGCTCGGCGGTTCCGGCAACGGTGAGCAGATCGCTGCCAACAAGGTGCCGGGCGCACGTTGCGCGCTGGCGTGGAGCGTCGAGACCGCCAAGCTGGCCCGCGAGCACAACGACGCTCAGCTCATCGGCATCGGTGGCCGCATGCACACCCTTCCCGAGGCCCTCTCCATCGTCGACGCCTTTCTCGGCACTCCGTTCTCGGGCGAGGAGCGCCACCAGCGCCGCGTCGACATCCTGTCCGAGTACGAACGCAGCGGCGAGGCACCCGTCGTGCCGGGAAAGCCCGAGTAGGTGCCCGAGGGGCACACTCTGCACCGACTGGCTCGGTTGCATCAACGTCGGTTCGGTGGGGCACCGGTCGAGGCGAGCAGTCCGCAGGGGCGCTTCACCTCCGGTGCCGCGCTGATCGACGGTCTCGTACTGGAGAAGGCCGAGGCCTGGGGCAAGCATCTGCTACACCGATACGAGTCGGATCTGATCGTGCACATCCACCTCGGCCTGTACGGGAAGTTCACCGAACAATCCTTGCCGCTGAACGATCCGGTGGGTGCCGTGCGGTTGCGCATGGTGGGGGAGAAGTACGGAACCGACCTGCGCGGACCCACGGCCTGCGAGATCTACACCGACGAGCAGGTCGACGCCCTGGTGGCGCGCCTGGGCCCGGACCCCCTGCGCAAGGACGCCGACCCGGACGGGGCATGGGCCCGAATCTCCAAGTCGCGCACGGCAATCGGAACCTTGCTGATGGATCAGAAGGTGCTCGCCGGCGTCGGAAACGTCTACCGCGCCGAAATTCTGTTCCGGCACGAGATCAACCCGATGCGACCGGGCAAGGACCTCGATCGAGCGGAGTGGGACGCGATCTGGCTCGACCTCGTGGAGCTGATGAAGATCGGTGTTCGACGCGGTCGCATCATCACCATTCGGCCCGAGGACGATCACGGCGACACCTACGGTGCGCGGCGACCGCGCTCGTACGTCTACCGCAGGCAGGGATATCCCTGCCGGGTGTGCGGAGCCGACATCCTGCACTCGGTGATGCAGGCGCGAAACCTGTTCTGGTGCCCGGTCTGTCAGGCGACCTAGAAACCGCCGAAGTCGCCGCCCCCGCCGAAATCGCCTCCGCCGTCGAACATGCCACCGCCCCCGTCGTCCATGGCGCCGTATTCCGTGTCGCCACCGAGGTCGTCGCCGCTACCGCCGTCCGAACCGTCGGCTCCCGTCTCGCCGCCGGCCGCGGTCTCGGCCGGAACGCCGGCCATGCCGGAGAACATCGCCGAGAACAGGAACATCGATCCCATTCCCCATGCACCGGCGACGAGGGCGGGACGCCACCACGGCTCGGAGTACCAGCCCGCGGGCACCGGACGGCCCGCGACACGGCCACCCGGGTAGTAGTTGGGGGTGCGATCGGACGGATCCGGTGATGCCGCGATCACACGGCCCTCGAAGTCGACCTTGCGTTCTTCGGTGACGCGACCTGCCTGTTGCTGGCCGTCGATGCCCTGCACCTCCGGGCCGGGATCCATGCCCATGGCCAGTCGTGCGGCGCGGATGTAATAGAGGCCCTCGAGCGCGGTCTGTTTGGCCAGTCTGGCTTGTTCGGGGGTGGTGGCCTGGTCGATCTGCGAACCGGCAGCGATGTTGCGTTCGGACGCATCGGCCAGGGCCTGCTTGGACGGTGTGTCGGTGCCGATCAGGTTGTAGACCTGACCGCCCAGGCGTTCGATCGACTGGCGGGCATCGGCCTTGGCGTCGGCCAGCGCGGTTTCGGCGGCCGCAGCCGAGTTCTTCTTGCTTCGCAGGACCAACAGGGCCACTGCGGCGACGACGATGACGATCAGGATTATTTCCACTGCGGGCCTTCCGCCGACGGTGCATGCCCGGTTGTACGGACAATTCGGACACCGTCCAGAGTACGCGGACACGAAAAAGCCCCGCACTGACAGTGCGGGGCTTCTCGATGGAGCCGATGACGAGAATCGAACTCGCGTAGCCTGTTTGGAAGACAGGGGCTCTACCATTGAGCTACATCGGCGTGCAAACAACAGTCGTGGGATCGCCAGTTCCGTCGCCTGCGTTTCAAGACTGTACCCAACGCCGACGCAGGATTCCAAACCGGCCCGCCGCGACCGGTTCCGCCGAACGTCATCGGTGGGGCGCCCATGGGGGGCTACTATCGGTTGCTGTTCAATGGTGTGGGTACGACGGGGTGTGGCGCAGCTTGGTAGCGCATCCGCTTTGGGAGCGGAGGGTCGCAGGTTCAATTCCTGTCACCCCGACAAATGAGGGCCGCAGGCACGGTTCGCCGTGTTCGCGGCGGGCGAGGTAAGACCGCAAGCCAGCACCGTAAGCACCACCAGCAAGCAAGAATTACCCAAAGGAGCATGTTCCGTGAAGAGCACCGTCGAGCAGCTGAGCCCGACGCGAGTCCGTATCAACGTTGAGGTGCCCTTCGAGGAGCTCAAGCCTGATTTCGACCGCGCGTACAAGGCTTTGGCTCAGCAGATCCGCCTCCCCGGCTTCCGTCCCGGCAAGGCTCCGGCCAAGTTGCTCGAAGCGCGCGTCGGCCGCGGGGCAGTTCTCGAGCAGGTCGTCAACGACGCTCTTCCCGCCCGTTACTCCGAGGCCGTGACCAACGAGAAGATCAAGGTCATCGGCCAGCCCGAGATCGAGATCACCAAGATCGAGGACGGCACCGAGCTCACGTTCACCGCCGAGGTCGACGTTCGTCCCGAGATCGATCTGCCCGACTACTCGACCATCAGCGTCGTCGTCGATCCGCTCGAGATCAAGGACGAGGCCGTCGACGAGCAGCTGCAGTCGCTCCGCCAGCGTTTCGGCACCCTGACCGGTGTCGATCGTCCCGTCCAGTCGGGCGACTTCGTCTCGATCGATCTCTCGGCCACCGTCGACGGCGAGAACGTCGAAGAGGCAACCGCGAGCGGACTGTCCCACGAGGTCGGCTCCGGCCAGCTCATCGACGGACTCGACGACGCGATCATCGGCGTCTCCGCGGACGAGTCGAAGGAGTTAACCTCGACCCTGGTCGCCGGTGAGTACGCAGGCAAGGAAGCCGTCGTCACGGTCAAGGTCGTGTCCGTCAAGGAGCGCGAGCTGCCCGAGGCCGACGACGAGTTCGCCCAGCTGGCCAGCGAGTTCGACACGTTCGACGAACTGCTCGCCGACCTGAAGACGCGCGTCGAGCGAGTCGCGAAGGTCGAGCAGGCCGGTCAGATCCGCGACAAGGTGCTCGAGACCCTGCTCGACACGCTCGAGATTCCGGCTCCTGAGGCCGTCGTCAAGGCCGAGGTCGATTCCCAGGTGCACGAGGCCATCCACGGCCTCGACCACAACGAGGAAGCACTGGCCGAGCTGCTCGAGTCGCAGGGTTCGAGCCGCGAGGAATTCGACAAGGACGTCAAGGAAGGTGCCGAGAAGTCGGTGCGTACCCAGCTCCTGCTCGATGCGATCGCCGAGGCCGAGAACACGCAGGTCGGGCAGGAAGAGCTCACCGAGCGGATCATCTTCCAGGCGCAGCGCTACGGCATGCCGCCCGAGCAGTTCATTCAGCAGGTGCAGCAGGCCAACCAGCTCGGTGCCGTGTTCGCCGATGTCAAGCGCGGTAAGGCGCTGGCTTCGGTCGTCGAGCGCGTCAACGTGACCGACACCACCGGCGCGACCGTCGACACCGCAGAGCTGTTCGGCAGCCCCGCCGATGCTCCCGACGAGGTCGAAGCAGCAGATTCTTCCGAGGGCGAACAAGAGAAGTAACGCTCACAGCGAACGACGGCGGTTCCGGGACTCCGGAGCCGCCGTCTTTCGTTAGTGTCTGTGTCAGGAACCAACGATTTGTTATGGAAAAGGCAGGTACCGTGACTGTTCAGAATCCGGCGGCTTCGCACCAGCAGAGTCCCGTCATGACTTCGGCTGCAGCAGGGCTGAATCTCAGCGACTCCGTGTACGAGCGTCTGCTTCAAAACCGCATCATTTTCCTCGGTACCCAGGTCGACGACGACATCGCCAACAAGTTGTGCGCTCAGATCCTGCTGCTTTCGGCCGAGGACCCCACTCGCGACATCGCGCTGTACATCAACTCGCCCGGTGGCTCGGTCACCGCGGGTATGGCCATTTTCGACACGATGGAATTCGCCGAGTGCGACATCGCGACCTACGGAATGGGTCTGGCGGCCTCGATGGGTCAGTTCCTGCTCTCGGCCGGTGCCAAGGGCAAGCGTTACGCCCTGCCGCACGCGCGCATCATGATGCACCAGCCCTCGGCCGGTATCGGCGGCAGCGCCTCCGACATCGCCATCATGGCCGAGCAGTTCGCGCACACCAAGCGCGAGATGGCAGAGCTGATCGCCCTGCACACGGGTCAGACCGTCGAGCAGATCACCGAAGACTCCGATCGTGACCGCTGGTTCACGGCGCAGGCCGCCAAGGAATACGGGTTCGTGGATCACGTCGTCAGCCGTGCGCGGCAGGCCGGCGGAATCGGCGAGTAATTCGGCCGCTCCCGGCGACCCTCGATCACTTACATCTTGGAGAAACGATGACAAACCTGTTCGACCCCAATCAGCTGCCGTCCTCCCGATACATCCTGCCTTCCTTCGTCGAGCACTCCAGCTACGGCGTGAAGGAATCGAACCCGTACAACAAGCTGTTCGAGGAGCGCATCATCTTCCTCGGCGTCCAGGTCGACGACGCGTCCGCCAACGACGTCATGGCGCAGCTGCTGGTGCTCGAGGGCCTCGATCCCGATCGAGACATCACGATGTACATCAACTCGCCCGGTGGATCGTTCACCTCGCTGATGGCGATCTACGACACGATGCAGTACGTCCGTGCCGATGTCGCGACCGTCTGCCTCGGCCAGGCTGCGTCTGCCGCGGCCGTCCTGCTCGCCGCCGGCACTCCCGGTAAGCGTGCAGCACTGCCCAACGCGCGCGTGCTGATTCATCAGCCTTCGAGCGGTGGAATTCAGGGCCAGGTGTCCGACCTGGAGATCCAGGCCGCCGAGATCGAGCGCATGCGTCGACTCATGGAGACCACCCTCGGCCGCCACACCGGCAAGGATCCCGACGTCATCCGCAAGGACACCGATCGCGACAAGATCCTCACCGCGGAACAGGCCAAGGACTACGGGATCATCGACACCGTGTTCGAGTACCGCAAGCTCTCTGCCCAGAAGTAGCAGAGCGACCACCACCGGTCGGACCGTGTAGGTCCGGCAGAAGAATCCGACGCCGGGTGTGAGTGCAGAACTCCACCCGGCGGTCGCGATCGGCGACCCGAATGGCGCAATCGGTGAAATCGGGTGGCGAATCACCGGAAACAACCCGCCCATGTTCGGCGAACACGGGTACCGTCGCATCCAAGAACTCGGTCGACCGAAGTCGGCATGACGACAGACCGAGAAGTAGCCCACGAAGGTTTCGGCCACACCCGGTCGGCGTGGGTCGTACGCGGACAAGGAAGTAGGAACCTCCGAATGGCACGCATCGGTGACGGTGGCGATCTGCTGAAGTGCTCCTTCTGCGGTAAGAGCCAGAAGCAGGTCAAGAAGCTCATCGCTGGACCAGGGGTGTACATCTGCGACGAGTGCATCGACCTGTGCAACGAGATCATCGAAGAGGAATTGGCCGAATCGAGCGAAGTCAAGCTCGACGACCTCCCCAAGCCCTCCGAGATCAAGGATTTTCTCGAGAACTACGTGATCGGTCAGGACGCTGCCAAGCGCACATTGGCCGTTGCGGTCTACAACCACTACAAGCGCATCCAGGCCGGTGACAAGGCGCGCGACGTGCGCGGCGAATCCGTCGAACTGGCGAAGTCGAACATCCTGATGCTCGGACCGACGGGGTGCGGAAAGACGTACCTCGCGCAGACCCTGGCGAAGATGCTCAACGTGCCCTTCGCCATCGCCGACGCCACCGCCCTCACCGAGGCCGGATACGTGGGCGAGGATGTCGAGAACATCCTGCTCAAACTGATCCAGGCCGCGGACTACGACGTCAAGCGCGCCGAGACCGGCATCATCTACATCGACGAGGTCGACAAGATCGCTCGCAAGAGCGAGAACCCGTCGATCACGCGCGACGTGTCCGGCGAAGGCGTGCAGCAGGCGCTGCTCAAGATCCTGGAAGGAACACAGGCCAGCGTGCCGCCGCAGGGCGGTCGTAAGCATCCGCACCAGGAGTTCATCCAGATCGACACCACCAACGTGCTCTTCATCGTGGCCGGTGCGTTCGCCGGACTGGAGAAGATCGTGTCCGATCGGGTCGGCAAGCGTGGGCTCGGATTCGGAGCCGAGGTTCGCTCCAAGGCCGAGATCGACACCCAGGATCACTTCGCCGAGGTCATGCCCGAGGATCTGATCAAGTTCGGTCTGATTCCCGAGTTCATCGGTCGACTGCCGATGATCGCGTCGGTGACGAACCTGGACAAGGAATCGCTCGTGACGATTCTGTCGGAGCCGAAGAACGCGCTGGTCAAGCAGTACCGACGCCTGTTCGACATGGATGGCGTCGAGCTCGAGTTCACCACCGAGGCCCTCGAAGCAATTGCCGACCAGGCGATTCTCCGCGGAACCGGTGCCCGTGGACTGCGCGCCATCATGGAGGAAGTTCTGCTGCCGGTGATGTACGACATCCCGAGCCGCGACGACGTCGAGAAGGTCGTCGTGACTGCCGAGACGGTGAACGACAACGTGCTGCCGACCATCGTGCCGCGCAAGCCCGAGCGTCCGGAGCGCCGCGACAAGTCCGCCTGATACGGCCGATCGACCTGCTGGACAACGACGAATCCCCGACCTCATCCGCGAGGTCGGGGATTTTTCGTTTTCGTCGTAGTCAGCCGATGATCACGGCGTGCGCACCGGGGGCGGCGGTCACTGCGGGAAATCGGCTCGATACCAGCGGGTCGTGGCCGGGTACGAAAATGCCGGGGTCGGCGGCGAGCTCACGGATGCGATCGAAGGCCCCGTACATGTCCGGCAGCGCGTGCAGGATCGCGAACGGGCTCTCGTCCTCGATGTTCTCGTAGAAATGACTGGCGTCCGAGGCCAACACCACCGGGCCGCGGTCGGTGTGCACTCTGACCACTTGCATGCCTGCGGTGTGTCCGCCGACGGCGTGTACCGACAGCCCTGGGAACAGGTCGAGATCGCCGTCGACGAGGTCGAGCCGGTTGCCGCGATCGGCGGTTCGGATGTGCTCGGTGTCCGCTTGCGAGTGCAGCCACTGTTCTCGCGTGATGCGGGCGGCCCACGGCCCGGTCCAGTATTCGAGTTCTCGGCGCTGCACCACGTATCGCGCAGTCGGGAGATCCGCGACGACCCCGGTGTGGTCGTAGTGCAGGTGAGTCAGGATGCACGTGTCGATGTGATCCGGTGTCAGCCCCAGTTCGCCGAGCAGCTCGATGGGTGACCCGTGATAGTCGAGCCCGTCCATCGAATCGGCTGTGGACCGGGACATGCCGGCGTCGATCAGCACCGTGCGGGTCTTCGAGACAGCGAGCCACACGTAGTAGGCGACCGTCTGGATTTCGGTGCTGCGCTCGTCGCGTTGGTGAAAGAGATTGCTGCGCAATGCCGTTCGACTGGCATACTGCAGGGCGAGCACCGTCCAGGTGCCCGCCGCTGCAGGTCGAAGTGCGTCGATCACGATCTCGGTCAGACCGACGCGGCGCGTGCGCTGTCGGTGGTGCGAGTCCGAAGACCGAGCTCGTCGGTGGGGGTACGGAACGTCTCCTTCGACGTGGCGACGATGACGACGTTGATGGTGCAGAAGACCGCGGTGACGATCGCGACGGGTAGCCACGCGCCGACCTCGGCTCCGGCGATCGCTCCTGCGATGGTCGGCGCGAATCCTGCGATGGCGAAGCCGATCTGGGTTCCCAGTGCGGTTCCGGTCAGGCGAACCCGGGCCGGGAACATCTCACCGTAGAACGAGGGCCAGACGCCGCCGGTGGCGCTGTGCACGAAGCCGAACATCACGATGCCGAAGACGAAGATGAGGACGTAGTTGCCGCTCGAGATCGACCACAGGTAGCCGAACATCAGGATCGCGCAGCCGATGGAGCCGAACAAGAACACCGGCTTGCGGCCGATGCGATCCGACAGGGCGCCGAAGAAGGGCAATGCGAAGAGGGCGACGACGTTGGCGAGAACGCCCACCCACAGCATCGGGGTGCGCTCGAGGCCGACGGTGTTGACGGCGTAGGACAGCGCGTAGACGGTGAAGATGGTGCTGACCGAGGCGATCATGGCGGCTAGCATGACGCGAACCACGGCCGGTCGATGCTCGCTGAGCAGTTCGGTCACGGGCAGGCGCTGCGGTTCGGTGGACGCCACTTCTTCCTCGAAGACCGGGGTCTCGTCGAGCGAGCGGCGGATGACGAAGGCGGCGACGACGACGAAAGCGCTGAGGAAGAACGGGATTCGCCAACCCCAGCTGAGCAGTGCTTCCTCAGGGAGCATGGCGACGGGCAGGAACACTGCGGTGGCGAGAATCTGCCCGCCCTGGGTGCCGCTGAGGGTGAAGCTGGTGAAGAACGCGCGCCTGTCGTCCGGGGCGTGTTCGAGCGTCATCGAGTTGGCCCCGGCTTGCTCACCGCCGGCCGAGAATCCCTGGCACAAGCGAAGCAGCACCAGGATGATGGGCGCGGCGATGCCGATGGATTCGTACGAGGGCAGGACACCGACGCCGAGGGTGGCGATACCCATCAGCAGGACGGTGGCGACCATGACCTTCTTGCGTCCGTAGCGATCACCGATGTGGCCGAGGACCAGTGCGCCGAGCGGCCGTGCGAGGTATCCGACGCCGAAGGTGGCCAGGGCCAGCAGGGTTCCGGTCGCCGGGTTGGAGCCCGGGAAGAACACGCGGCCGAAGACGAGTGCAGCTGCGGTGCCGTAGATGAAGAAGTCGTAGTACTCGAGGGCGCTGCCGACCCATGCGGCGGTCGCCGCTTTGCGCGGGTTCGCCCCGGGGCGAAGCGGCGTCGGGTGGGAGCCAGGGGTGTGCGAATCCATCGTTCTCGTGTCTCTCTTCGTGAGGCGGGGGAGCTCGGGCGCTGGTCGACGACGCTTTCTCGGCGATCGGACCGCTAATGTACTAAATGGTTAACACCGGGTGCCCCTGAATACTGAACGTGATCCATGCCACGTGTCAACCCCCGAAGTGACGAGACCTACCGCGCAAACGCGAAAATCAGCGAGAAGGCGAGGTCAGGAACGCGATGATCATGTCGCCGAGCATGGCGCGCAGGCGCTCGCGATGCTGGGGGTCGGTGAGGTCGCGGCCGAAGAGGGCCTCGAAGGTGTACCGGTTCGACAGACGGAACACGCAGAAGCTGCTGATCGTCATGTGCACGTCGAGGGCATCGACGTCCGTGCGGAAGACCCCGTCGGCCTGTCCACGCTCGAGGATGCTCGACAGCAGTTCCGCGGCGGGATTGCCGAGGTTGCTCAATGCCTCGGATCTGGAGATGTGTTCGCCGCGCAGGATGTTCTCGGTGGAGACCAGACGGATGAAGTCGGGATTCTCCTCGTGATGGTCGAACGTCAGGGAGGCGATGGCCCGAATGGCTTCGACCGGTCCGAGGCCCTCGACGTCGACGTCTCGTTCACGCTCGCGAATGCGCAGGTAAGACCGTTCGAGAACGGCCTTGTACAGGCCTTCCTTGTCGGTGAAGTAGTAATACAGCATCCGCTTCGTCGTATGCGTGCGCTCGGCGATCTCGTCGATGCGCGCCCCGGCGAAGCCCTTGTCCGCGAACTCCTCGGTGGCCACCTCGAGGATGTTGTGTCGGGTCAGGTCGCTGTTGCGTCGACGCTTGACGGTGGGTCCACTGCTGTCGTCGGACGTGTCGGTTGCGCGCGGAGCCATGGATCAACTCTATCGGTGCCGATTGCGGCAAAAGGGTTGGGCGCGAGGCGGAGGCGTAGTACCGTCGAGCTAATTCACCAACTCGTACATTAGGCCCGAGGAGATCGACATGCCGGAATCCCTGCTCTGCGGACTGATCGGGACGGGCATCGGCAAGTCGCTCACTCCCGCGATGCACGAACGGGAGGGTGCCGAGCACGGGCTGACCTACCAGTACCGGATCATCGATCTGGACAGCCGTGGACTGACCGTCGAAGATCTGCCCCGTCTCGTCTCGACCGCCGCGGACCTCGGATTTCGAGGACTCAACATCACGCACCCGTGCAAGCAGCGCGTCATCTCCACTCTCGACGGGCTCTCCGAGGACGCCGCCCGACTCGGAGCCGTCAATACCGTCTTGTTCGCCAACGGCCGTGCCGTCGGCCACAACACCGACTGGTCCGGATTCGACCGCAACTTCGGTCGCGGATTACCCGGTGCCGACATCGGTGAGGTGGTGCAACTCGGTGCCGGGGGAGCAGGGGCGGCCGTTGCCTACGCGATGGCCCGACGCGGCGCAGGCAGGCTCACTCTCGTCGATGCCGATCCGCTTCGGGCGCAACAACTCCGAGATTCCCTGTCGGTGATGTTCCCGGACGTCGACATTGTCTCGGCAGGCCTCGACCGGCTCGCCGCCGTCCTCGACACCGCAACCGGCCTGGTGCACGCCACCCCGATCGGAATGGTCGAACACCCCGGATCTGCTGTGCCCGAGGCACTCCTGCATCCGCGGATGTGGGTGGCCGAGGTCGTGTATCGACCGGCCGAGACCGAGTTGCTCGCTGCCGCATCCCGAGTCGGGTGCCGAACGCTCAGCGGAACCGGAATGGCAGTGTTCCAGGCCGCCGACGCATTCGAGATATTCACCGGACGCATCGCCGACGCCGATCGAATGATCGCGCACATGAGCGCGTTGATCGCGCTGGAGGATCGCGCCGCCGCAGGTGTTCTCGCATGACGCACATCGCCACATCGGTGGCAACGGTATCGCTCAGTGGTTCGCTGGACGAGAAAATGCGTGCCATCGCCGATGCGGGGTTCGACGGCTTCGAGGTGTTCGAGCCGGACTTGATCAGCTCTCCGGATCTTCCCGCGGACATCGCGAAGAAGGCAGCCGACCTCGGTCTGACCCTCGATCTGTATCAGCCCTTTCGCGACGCCGACTCGGCCGATCCGGAACAGTTCGCCCGCAACCTCGTTCGCGCCGAGCACAAATTCGACGTCATGGAACAGTTGGGGTGCGATCTGCTGTTGGTCTGTTCCTCGCCGCTGGCCGGTGCCGTCCGTGACGACGCCCTGCTGGTCGAACAGATGGCAACCCTCGCCGAGCGTGCGCATCGGCGCGGAAGGCGCTTGGCGTACGAGGCGTTGGCGTGGGGTGCCCACGTGAACACCTACCGCCATGCCTGGGACATCGTCCGGCAGGTCGATCATCCCGCTCTGGGAACGTGCCTCGACAGCTTCCACATCCTGTCCCGCGGAGACGATTCCGCAGGCATTCGAGAGATCCCCGGCGAGAAGATCTTCTTCCTCCAGCTGGCCGACGCGCCGCACCTGGTGATGGACGTACTGCAGTGGAGCAGGCACCACCGGTGCTTTCCCGGGCAGGGCAGCTTCGATCTGGCGCGGTTCGGTGCCGATGTCGCTGCCTCCGGGTACTCCGGCCCGTGGTCGCTCGAAATCTTCAACGACGTCTTCCGGCACTCCGACACCGGCCGCACGGCATCCGACGCGCATCGGTCGCTGCTGTACCTCCAGGAGCAGGTGCGCGACGTCGAAACACCCTCTGCCGGTAACGATCTCTTCGCGCCGCCACCGCCCGGTCCGATCGAGAACGTCGTCTCCCTGCGAATCGCGGCAGGGCCTGCGAAGGCAGCGCAACTGGGTACGACACTGCGACACCTTGGCTTCGATCTGACCGCAGCACACAGCGAACACGGACTCAGCCTGTTCACGCAGGGGCCGCTGGCGGTCGCCGTCGACACCACGGTGGACACGCTGTGGACCGCGCCCGGCGTTCCGGCTCACCTACCGGCGTTGGCCCAGATCGGGATTCGCAGCGAGCGGCCGGATCTGTGGCTGACTCGGGCTCGTGCGCTGGGAGTCACCGCGTCCACCGTCTCCATGCCCGGCGTGGCCGACGCCACCGACGCAGTGGTACGTCTGGCCGTGACCGGTGCGACGTCGCTGGACCTCCGTACCCGCCACAGCGCGGGTGCCTGGCAATCGGCATTCGACCTGGCACCCAAGGTGGTGCAGGAGAACCGGGCGTGCGTCTCGCACGTGGATCACATCGCCCTCGCCGTGCCTGCCGAGAGCTGGGACGGCGTGATGCTGCTGCTGCGCTCGGTGTTCGGAATGGTGCCACACGAGGGCCAGGACGTCGTCGACGCGATCGGCCTGGTTCGTAGCCGAGCACTCACCCTCGCCACGGCCAACGGCACGATCCGGCTTTCGCTCAACATGGTTCCCGGCCGCCCGTCGGACTCGGACCCTCTGCCCGCGGCCCGGCGCGGAGGCGTCGGACATGTGGCATTCGGGTGCGAGGACATCTACGCCGCTGCCAGTGCAATGACCGAACGTGGCCTCACCCCGCTGCGGATCTCGCCCAACTACTATCGCGATCTCGACGCGCGATTCGGACTCGGCTCCGAGACATTGGACGCGATGCAGCGCCTCGGGATCCTGTACGACGCGGACGGGACCGGCGGTGAGTTCTTCCACTTCTTCACCGAAACCGTGGGTGACGACCTGTTCTTCGAGGTGGTCCAGCGAGTGGGTGGCTACGAGGGCTACGGGGAGACCAATTCGGCTGTGCGACTGGCGGCGCAACTGCAGTACTGATCGGTGATCAGCCGATTCGCTCGAACACCGCCGCAAGTCCCTGTCCGCCGCCGATGCACATGGTCTCGAGTCCGTAGCGGACTTCCCGTCGGTCCATCTCGCGCAACATCGTCGCCAGGATGCGGGCTCCGGTGGCGCCGACGGGATGGCCGAGCGAGATGCCGGAACCGTGTGGGTTCAGCCGAGGATCGTCGGCCTCGATGCCCCACGACCGGGTGACGGCGAGAGCCTGAGCGGCGAACGCTTCGTTGAGTTCGATGATGCCCATGTCGTCCAGGCTCAATCCGAGGCGTCCGAGCGCTTTCTCGCTGGCCGGTACCGGTCCGATACCCATGGTGCGCGGAGCGACTCCGGCGACACCCCAGCCGGCCAGTCTGGCCAGTGGCCGAAGACCCAGTGCTGCAGCCTTTTCCGGGGTGGTGACGATCGCGATGGCGGCACCGTCGTTCTGTCCGCTGGCATTTCCGGCCGTGACCGTCGACTCGGGGTCGATCGACGCACGAATCGCCTTCAACTTCGCCAACGACTCGACGGTGGTGTCGGCACGCGGATGCTCGTCGGTGGTGACGAGTACCGGATCCGATTTGCGTTGGGGGACCGACACTCCCACGATCTCCTCGGCGAACACGCCGCTGTTCTGCGCAGCGACTGCGCGCTGGTGAGACTGCACTGCGAGTGCGTCCTGATCGGCGCGGCCGATCGAGAGTTCCGCGCGCAGATTCTCCGCGGTTTCGATCATGCCACCGGGAACCGGAAAGTTCTTGCCGCCCGCGGTCACTCGCGCTCGGGCGAGTCGATCTGACAGGGCCACGGCCTCGGCCTTGACGCCCCAGCGCATGCCGGTGGCGTAGAACTCCGTCTGACTCATGCTCTCGACGCCGCCCGCCAGAACCAGATCGTTGCCGCCGGACTGGACCTGCATGCACGCCTGCAGTACTGCTTGCAGACCGGAGCCGCAGCGTCGGTCGACCTGCATTCCGGGGACGTCGATACCCAGATCTGCATCGAGCGCGGCGATGCGTCCGATCGCGGGTGCGTCGCCGTTGGGGGATGCCTGACCCAGGATGACGTCGTCGATGTCGGCACCGGAGATGCCGGTTCGGGCAACGAGTTCGGCGATGACGGTGGCGGCCAGGGCCTGGGCGGAGATATCGCGGAACTGACCGCCGAAGCGGCCGACCGGGGTCCGAAGGGGTTCGCAGATGACGGCTTCAGGCATGGGTGGTTCCTCGTCTGTCGTTGGGTCCGGTACTCACCCGGAGCAGGTCGGTCTCGATGGCGCGGGTGGCGTCGAGCAAGGCCGGGAGTAGTTCGGTGCGGACTGCGTCGGCGGTATGACGCGCAGCCTGGGTGGAGACGTTCGCCGCAGCGACGACCGTCCCGTTGCTGTCGTGGATGGGAGCCGCGATCGATCGCAGGCCCTCTTCGAGTTCCTGATCCACCAGACAGAAACCGTCGGTCCGTACGCGTTCGAGTTCGCGTCCGAGGGCGTCGGCAGTGGTGATCGTCTTCCCGGTGAGCGGAGTCAGCCGGACTCGATCGAGGTAGGCGGCGAGTTCGTCGGCCGGTAGACCGGCAAGCAGCACTCGTCCCATCGATGTCGCGAATGCAGGGAATCGGGTGCCGATGTTGATGCCCACGGTCATGATGCGGCTGACCGGAACTCGGGCGACGTACACGACGTCGTCGCCGTCGAGAATCGAGACCGAGGACGATTCTCGGACCCGTTCGGCGAGAGCTTCCAGATGCGGTCCCGATACTTCCGGAAGGGACAGGCTCGACAGGTAGCTGTAGCCCAGTTCGAGCACCCGCGGGGTGAGCCAGAACATGGAGCCGTCGGTACGGACGTAGCCGAGTTCGACGAGTGTGAGCAGGAACCGCCGGGCGGTGGCGCGGGTGAGGTCGGTTGCTCGGGCGACATCGGAGAGTGTTCGACCCGGATGCTCGGCGTCGAAGGCTCGGATCACCGCGAGGCCCCGGCCGAGCGACTGGACGTAGTCCGAGGACGGCGGCGGTGATTCCGCGGGGTTCACGAGGTACCCGATTCGGTCTCGGCCGAGGACTCGGCGATGGCTGCGTTCGCCAGAGCGAAGGCGCTGTTGCTGTTCGGAACACCCGCGTACACCGCGGTGTGCAAGAAGACTTCGGCCAGTTCGTCCGGTTCCAGTCCGGCGCGCAGCGCTGCGCGGATGTGCATGTCGAGTTCGTGCTGATTGCCCACCGCCGTCAGGATCGCCAGGGTCAGCAGTCTGCGGGTGTGGTGATCGAGACCCGGTCGGTTCCAGATGTCACCCCATGCGGTGCGGGTGATGAAATCCTGGAACGGTGCGGTGAACTCGGTGCGGCCGGCGATGCTGCGGTCGACATGCGCATCGCCGAGGACGCTGCGCCGCACCGTCATACCGGCATCGTGGGCCGCTGCGCGTCCGACGGTATACGCGTCCGACCCGATGTGTGCGGCAACCGCCGCGGTGACGGGACCGGCTTGCTCCACGTTGGCCAGATGAGCGGCCGGGTCGAGAACCCGGAACGTCGATCCGGTGACGCCGTCGGCGATGATCTTCAGGTCCTCGGGGGTGGTCGAGGGATCCTGCCGGCCCGCGATCACCAGGGTCGGGGCGGTGATCCGGTTCAGATCCGATCGAGAATCCCACTCGGACAACGCCTCACAGCATGCTGCGTAGCCCTCGTCGGACGTGTCGGCGATCATCCGGCGATGCCGCTCGACGAGACCGGCGTCGCGAGCGGCCAGTTCGGGGGTGAACCAACGCTCGAGTACGGCATCGGCCAGCGACGCCGTGCCCGCCGCTCGGACCGCCGCGGCACGGTCGAGCCACTGCGCCGGCTCACCGAACTTAGCCGAGGTGCACAGCAGCGTCAGAGTCCGTACTCGCTCCGGGCGATGGATGGCGAGCCACTGCGAGACCGCACCGCCGAGGGACAGACCGACGAGGTGCACACGGTTGACCTCGAGTGAATCCAGCAGCGCCACCACGTCCTCGGCGAGTTCGGCCACCGAGTAGGGACCGGGTGGCACCGGTGATCGTCCGTGCCCGCGAAGGTCGACGGCGAGAACGTGAACGGCGGCGGACAACGCTGCGATCTGCGGGTTCCACATCGATCGGTCGGAGCCGAGCGAACCGATCAGCACGACGGTCTCCGCGTCGGCGCTCGGTCCTTCGATGCGTTCGTGAGCAAGTGCGACAATCATCGTGAATCCTTCGAATCTGTGGTGTGTTCGGTGTCGAGGTCGTGCTCGGCGAGGATCGCGTCGACCAGCTCGGGTGCGTGGCCGAGATACGCGGCCGGGTCGAGTAGTTCGCGCACCGTCGACGGTGGAAGGAATGCTGTGATGGCAGGGTCGCTGTCCAGCGGCGCTCCCGTCGCGCATCGCGCAGTGACGATTTCGCGGGCCTGCTCGGTGTGCGCTGCCAATGCCGCGGTGACACGTTCGGCGAGCAGCGCTCCGCCCGTCGCGTCGAGATTACGGGCCATTTCCTCGGGATGAACGTGCAACCCGCTCAGGCTCTGCGTGATTCGGTGGGCGGCACCACCGGTGAGGCGGAGCAGATCGGTGATCGTCTCCCACTCGGCATGCCACGCTCCAGCGGCGCGCTGGTGTTCGTGGTCCATGTTGGAGAGCACGGTGGCCACTGCACCCGGGACCCGCCGGGCCGCAGCGCGAGCCGTGACGGCGGCAACGGGATTGCGCTTGTGCGGCATCGCCGACGATCCGCCCGGCGCGTCCTCCGACACCTCGCCCAGCTCGGTGGCGGACATCGACACGATGTCCCCGGCGATCTTGCCGATCGTTCCTGCTGCGACACCCAACGAGCACGCAATATCGGCAATGGCGGTGCGGTCGGTGTGCCAGGGCGCGGTCTGTCGAGCCAACCCCAGTTCGACGGCGAGCGCGGCGGCGATGGCCGGTCCATGTGGATGCACGGCGGCGAGAGTGCCTGCAGCGCCGCCATACTGGACGGTGCATGCGCGTCGAACGGCTGCGACTCCTGTCCGCGCGCGGCGCAGCCCCGAGAACCAGTTCGCAGCCACCAGGCCGAAGGTGGTGGGCAAGGCCTGCTGGCCGAGAGTGCGGGCCGCCATCGGGGTGGTGCGATGGGTCAGGGCGAGACTTCTCGCGGCCGCACTTGCAGCGTCGAGCGAGGCCTCGATCACACCGAGCGCGTCGCGGGAGAGGAGCATCAGCGCGGTGTCCATGATGTCCTGGCTGGTGGCCCCGGGATGCACTGCCGTGGCAGGAACCTCGGCCTCGGCCACCTCGTTCCGAAGAATCTTCACCAGCGGGATCACCGGATTACCCCCGGCCGCGGCATCTGCTCCGAGCCGCGCGATGTCCAGGTTCGCCCCGAGTTCGGTCGCAGTGGTGGTGACGATCTCGGCGTGACCGGTCTCCACGAGACCGACCGTTGCTGCGGCCCTCGAGAGCGCCGCCTCGACGGCGAACATCGCTGTCACCCAAGCCCGGTCGCCCACGAGCGGTGCGAGCGCGTCGCTACCGAACGTCGGATCGAACAGTGCCCCTCGCTCGGATTCCATCGTCCCCTCTCGCCATCGGTGTGTCACAGCGCGAAGAACGGAGTCTCGTCGCCGTCCGGATCGGTGTTCTGCAGCACGATGTCGAGGTGGTACCCACCGTGCACCGGTGCTGCGACGAGTCTGGCACGCTTGTGCTCCGGCACGGCGGACAACACCGGATCGAGCTCGTTGGCCTCGGCCTCGTCGGGAAAGTACACCCGCGTCACGACCCGCTCGAGCATCCCGCGGGCGAAGATCCCGACGTCGATGTGCGGTGCCTCCACAGCACCGTTCTCGGCGGGAAGCGGTCCCGGCTTGATCGTCGTGATCGTCATCGTTCCGGTCTCGTCGGCGAACGCTCGCCCGAAGCCACGAAAGCCCGTGATGCGAGACGGCACCGCGCCACGCGGATCGTCGGGGTGATCGAACCGGCCGTCGGCATCGGCCTGCCAGGTCTCGATCATGGCGTCGGACATGGGGTTTCGGGCTCCGTCGATCAGTGTGAACGACACGGTGATCTCGCCTTCGGTGCCCGGCGGCACCACGTTTTCGCCGTCGGGCCACAACAATCCGATGTGCACGTACGGGCCCACGGTCTGCGAGGGGGTCTGCCCGAAGGAGGCGGTGGTGAAATCGGCTCCGGCGACCACGGGGTAGCGCGGGGCGAACTCGGGATCAGTCATCGTGGTCGTCTTCCTCGAAGGGGGTGGCGTTTCGGCCGCGGAGCACGATGTCGAATCGAAATCCGAGGGCCCAGTTGTCCTGTGTCGCCTCGTAATCGAACGCGCCGATCATTCGGGCCCGCGAGTCCTCGGGGGCGGCGTTGAAGATCGGATCCTGGAAGAACATGGGGTCGTCCGGGAAGTACATCTGTGTCACGAGGCGCTGGGTGAACGCCTGACCGAACAGGGAGAAGTGAATGTGAGCGGGCCGCCATGCGTTGTGGTGATTGCCCCACGGATACGCGCCCGGCTTGATCGTGGTGAAGCGATACCTGCCCTGGGCATCGGTGAGAACGCGACCGGTGCCGTTGAAGTGCGGGTCCAGTGGTGCGGGCCACCGGTCACCGGTGTGTCGGTATCGACCGCCTGCATTGGCCTGCCACACCTCGACGAGGGTGTTCGGAATCGCCTTGCCGTCGCTGTCGAGCACCCGGCCGTGCACGATGATCCGCTGCCCCTGCGCCTCACCGTCGTTCGCCAGGGTGAGGTCTGCGTCGGCGGCGGTGACTCGTCCCTCGCCCAGCACCGGTCCGGTGATCTCGGTCAGTCGCTGGGGGAGCAGGGTCAATGGCTGTGCCGGATGCCGAAGGGCGGTGGTCCGGTACTCGGGGAAGTCGCGTGGGGCATGGACACCCGATTGGTCCCGGTACTCGGGCGGGAGATGAAGCATCGACGGTTCCTCACGATCGTGGGTGATCTACGCAACAGCCAGAATAGCGAAGTGTTCGCATTGTGGCAAACTGTTCATATGTCGCACAGAATGCTGTAGCGTGCATCTCATGTTGGATAAAGTCGTGGCCAGCGCCACCGAAGCCGTAGCGGACATCCCTGATGGGTCCTCGATCGCCGTCGGGGGATTCGGATTGGTCGGAGTGCCGGAAATACTGATCGACGCTGTACTCGCGCAGGGTGCGACAGATCTGGAGACCATCAGCAACAACTGCGGAACCGATGGCTTCGGTCTCGGCGTTCTGTTGATGCAGCACCGCATTCGGAGAACCATCAGCTCCTACGTGGGCTCGAACAAGGAATTCGCACGGCAGTACCTGTCCGGCGAACTCGAAGTCGAGCTCACTCCGCAGGGCACGCTCGCCGAGCGACTGCGCGCAGGCGGCGCCGGGATCCCCGCGTTCTTCACCCCCGCAGGCGTCGGCACACAGGTCGCCGACGGGGGATTGCCGCTGCGCTACGACGGTAGCGGCGGAATCGCACTGGCAAGTCCACCGAAGGAGACACGCGAGTTCGACGGCGTCACCTACGTGATGGAACGCGGGATCGTCGCAGATTATGCGCTCGTGCACGCGTGGAAGGGGGACCGTCACGGGAACCTGGTGTTCCACGCCAGTGCGCGAAACTTCAATCCGCCTGCGGCGGAGTCGGGGCGCATCACCATCGCGCAGGTCGAGCATCTCGTCGAACCGGGTGAGATCGGACCCGACGAGGTGCACACCTCGGGTATTCACGTACAGCGGGTGGTCCACGTCGGACCGGTCGAGGTCGGCATCGAGCAGAGGACGGTACGAGCATGAGCGAGAAGATGACCCGCGAACATATGGCGGCACGGGTAGCGCAGGAACTCAGCGACGGTCAGTACGTCAATCTCGGCATCGGCATGCCGACGCTCGTGCCCAACTACATCCCCAACGACGTCTCGGTGATCCTGCATTCGGAGAACGGAGTGCTCGGCGTCGGACCGTATCCCACCGAGGACGAACTCGACGCCGAGATCATCAACGCGGGCAAGGAGACCATCACGGTCCTTCCCGGTGCGTCCTACTTCGATTCCGCGCAGTCGTTCGGAATGATCCGCGGCGGCCAGGTCGACGTCGCCGTTCTGGGGGCGATGCAGGTCAGCGCCACCGGTGATCTGGCGAACTGGATGATTCCCGGGCACATGGTCAAGGGCATGGGTGGCGCGATGGATCTGGTGCACGGAGCGCGACGCGTCATCGTGATGATGGAGCACGTCTCTCGCAAGGGCGAGCCGAAGATTCTGGAGCAGTGCACCCTGCCGCTGACCGGTAAGGGCTGCGTACACAGGATCATCTCGGACATGGCCGTTCTCGACGTCACCGAGAACGGTCTCCGTCTCGTCGAGACCGCACCGGGTGTGTCCGTGGACGAGGTCAGGAACGCGACCGCGGCCGAACTACTGGTCGACGTCGGTCAGGAGTGGAGCCTGCGGAACGACTCAGGCACTACCGTCTGAGACGAGAACGCGGTCGGCGTGGGAGTAGATGTTCATCGACCGGCCGCGGAGGAAGCCGATGACCGTCAGACCGGATTCGGTCGCGAGGTCGACGGCCAGCGAGGACGGGGCCGAGACCGCCGCGAGAATCGGTATTCCGGACATCACCGCCTTCTGGGCCAACTCGAACGAGGCGCGGCCGCTGACCATCAGCACCGTGCCCTGCAGGGGAATTCGATCGTTGGTCACCGCCCAGCCGACGACCTTGTCGACGGCATTGTGGCGTCCGACATCCTCACGCAGGACGAGCATCTCGCCGTCCGCAGTGAACAGGGCGGCGGCGTGCAGGCCGCCGGTCGCATCGAAGACCTTCTGCGCAGCCCGCAACGTGTCGGGTAACCCGGTGAGAGTGTCCGACGTCACGACGACGGAATCGGCCACGGGGGAATGCTTGGTGCGCAAGCGAATCGCGTCCAACGATCCCTTGCCGCACACCCCACACGAGGACGTCGTGTAGAAGTTGCGTTCGACGCCGGTCTCGGGCGGAGCGACTCCCGCGGCCAGGGTGACATCGAGGACGTTGTAGGTGTTCGCGCCCTCGTCGTCGACTCCGTCGCAGTAGCGAGCCGCTGCGATGTCGGCTCCCGAGGCGATCACACCCTCGGTCAGCAGGAAGCCGTGAACGAGCTCGACGTCGTGGCCGGGAGTGCGCATGGTGACGGCCAGCGCTGCGCCGTTCACCCGCAACTCGAGCGGCTCCTCCACCACGAGAGTGTCCGGACGTTCGACGCGGTGCTCACCTCGGAGTCGGACAACGGGCCTGCGGGTGGTGATGCGGCCCATCAGTATCGGCCGGATTCGCGGTGACGTGGGTGACTCATTCTTCGATTGTGGACCCCGGTGTTGTTCGGCCGTCGACTCGGTCGGCCATTGCGCTCACCAACGAGACCAGGCGCGGGTGATCGACGAGGTCGTCGACGAGCACACGCTTGCCTTTCGCGTCGGCCAACGGGATCTTCCAGTTCTCGTACTGGGTTTCGTCGGTACCGGGCTGGTTCTGAATTCGGTGTTCGCCGACGGCGTCGACGAGAGCGACACCGATCAGCAGGGACGGGCTGCGCTGGACGAGGCGATGCAGAGCTTCCACCGTCTCGTGGTTGTCGGCGTCGGCACCGAGCAATCCGCGCTCGCGCGCCAGGTCGAGAACTGCCTCGCGCTTGGCTGCGTCGATGTCCTTCTCGGCCTCGATGTCTCGTTCGAGCAGGCCGAGACGGGACCGCAGGTCTATGTGTTCACCCTCGAGGTATCCGGCCGTCGGGGGCAGATCGTGTGTGGTCACCGACGTCAGGCACAGGGTGCGGTAGTCCTCGGGTGCAATGGGCCCGGATTCGTCCGCTTCGAACCACAGGATCGAGGTGCCGAAGATGCCGCGCTCGGTGAGGTACTCCTGCACCATCGGCTCGAAGACACCGAGATCCTCGCCGACCACCACCGCGCCTGCCCGCTCGGCCTCGAGGGCCAGGATACCGATCAGCGCCTCGTGGTCGTACTCGACATACGTTCCGCCGCCGGCATTCTCGGCCTCCTGCGGAATCCACCACAGGCGGAACAGACCCAGGATGTGGTCGACGCGGATACCGCCGGCATGACGAAGGATCGTGCGCAGCATGTCGCGGTAGGGGACGTACGCCAGTTCGCGTAGTCGGTCCGGATCCCACGGGGGTTGGTTCCAGTTCTGGCCCTGCTGGTTGAAGTTGTCCGGCGGCGCGCCCACCGTGACTCCCGACGCCAATACGTCACCGAGCGCCCAGGCGTCGGCTCCGCCGCGCGCCACGCCCACGGCGAGGTCGTGCATGATCCCGATGTCCATCCCAGCATCGAGTGCCGAGCGTTGCGCGGCGGCCAACTGCTCGTCGCAGATCCACTGCAGCCACATGTGGAAGTCGATGCGCTCGGCGAGCTTGGTGCGCTGTTCGAGCACGAAGTCGGTCCGCGGGTGTGCTGCCTTGTCGGTCCAGGCCGAATTCTCGGGTCCGAACTTCTCCGCCAGGGCGCTCCACACCGCGAAATCGCGCAGTCCGGAACCCTCGCGTTCGACGAACGCGCGGAATGCGGATTCGCGCGCCGGGCTCCGTTCCACCTTGTGAACACGTTCCAGGGCACGCAGTTTCGCCGTGAAGGTCGAGTCTCTGTTCAGCTTTCCGGTTCGCTTGTTGGCCTTGTCGAACCGCTTCGCCGCTTTCCGGACCTTGCCGAACTGTTCCGGTGACAGCAGCGCGGTTTCACGAATGTTCTCCACTCGGATGTAGAGCGAGTTGAAGAACCGGCGGGTGGTCGGCAGATAGGGCGACGCCTCGACCGGTGTGGTGGGTCGGTCGGCGTGCAGCGGATTGACGAGGAGATAGTCGAAGCCGTGCTCGCGGCCGACGATGTCGGCCATGTCCTCGAGATCACCGAGATCACCGATTCCCCATGATCGTCTCGATCGCACCGAATACAGCTGGGTGAGCAAGCCCGTCCGCTGCCGATCTGCCAGTTCTGCGTTGGGTGACAACGACTTCGGAGTGACGACCACGACCGTGTCCGACGTCCGGACCGTGTTGTCCTCGCTGATCGTCGTCGCGGTCAGGCTGTGCCAACCGAGCGGTGCACTGCTCGGAACGACGAACGTGGCACGACCGATGAGGCGGCCGTCGACCTCACGGGGATCGACCCAGATGTCGGCCTGGGTCACCTCGATGGTCTCGCCGTCCTCGGAGACCATCGAGACCTCGACCGGATTGCCGTGTGGCACATGGACCCACACCACGGCGTCGGTGCCCTGTGTGGCCACCACCACCGGCGGAAGCAGGCGCCGCCACGGCGCGTTCTCGATGTCGGCCAGAGCTCGGTCGACGTCCTCGGTCGATTCGGTCGCGTAGCCGCGCGCGGCGAGCACCTGACGCAGGGTGTCGTCGCTCACTTCGTGTTCGGTGTCGTCCCAGCCTCGGTACGAGGTCGATGTGCCGAGACGTCGGGCGAGAGAGCGAAGTGCCTGCGAGTAGTCCACACCGATGATCGTGCCAGTTCGCCGCGCCCGCGTCATGCCGGCCGGGCCTTCGTTCACCGGCCACCGCTCCGATCCGAACGACGGGCGGGTCCGGTTGCTCGACTGCCAGGATTGAAACACGCCGCGCTGGGTAGTCTGGGTCGGCGAACGGTAAAACGACTGCTCGGCGACGATAGGAAGTGCGGATGGCTGGGGTCAGCAAGATCGAAGAACTGGAGCGAGGTTCCGGTGCACCGGTCGAGCTGAGGGTGCGCGCCGAGGCCGACCAGCTTCCGGTGGTCCGTGCAGTCGCCGAAACACTCGCAGTGCTCAGCGACTTCACGCTCGACGACATCGCCGACGTCAAGTTGGTCGTGGACGAGGTGTGTTCGCAGTTGATCAAGGGCTCGGTCACCGATGCAGAGCTCTCGTGCACGTTCGCGGTGAGCGACTCCGGAATCCGGATCGTCGTCACCTCCACGTTGACCTCCACATCCGTGCCGAAGAAGGACAGTTTCGGCTGGCACGTGTTGCAGACGCTGACCGACGCCATCGAGTTGCGCGCCGACGACGCCGTCGAGGGCGAGGCCGGTCACACGGTCGCGATCGACGTGGTCAAGCGGAGGAGCAAGGTCTAGTGCCTGTGCCGCACGAACGAAGCACACGGCGAGAGTCCGACGATTACAGCGACGTTGTCGCACTGATCCAGCAGATGCAGGCGCTCGACGAGAATTCACCGCAGCGCCGAGTGCTGCGCGATCGCATCATCACCCGCTGCCTGCCTCTCGCAGAACACATCGCACGCCGCTTCGGCGGCCGCGGCGAAGCACACGAGGACCTGCTGCAGGTCTCACGTCTCGGTCTGGTGAACGCGGTCGACCGATTCGACATAGAACGCGGTTCGGATTTCGTGTCGTTCGCGGTGCCCACGATCATGGGCGAGGCTCGCCGCTACTTCCGCGACGCCGGATGGTCGGTTCGAGTGCCGCGGCGCATGAAGGAACTGAACTCGATGATCTCCCAGGCTGTGGGATCGCTGTCGCAGAAGCTCGGCCGAGCTCCGACCGCCAGCGAGATCGCGGCCGAGCTGGGGATCGACGTCAAGGAAGCCTCGCAGGCTTTGCTTGCGCGCAGCGCGTATCAGACCGTTTCGGTCGACTCGGTGGTCAGCGAGGATCGGTTGCCGCTGATGGACACCCTCGGTGCCGATGATCCCGAACTCGAGAAGATGGAGAGCTACCTCGCGGTGCGGCCTGCACTCGAGAAGTTGCCCGAGCGTGAGCGTCGAATCGTCGTGCTCCGATTCTTCGGGTCGATGACCCAGACTCAGATCGCGGAGAAGGTGGGGATTTCGCAGATGCACGTCTCGCGAATCCTGGCTCGCACGCTCGCTCAGCTGCGTGAGGACCTCGGCGAGGACTGAGGGCGACCAGTAAAGCTAGGCTCGCTGGATGAGTGTGTACGACGACGTCGACGAGTACATCGGAGCCCGTAGGGTCACGGGCCTGGCGGCATCGCACGATTTCTCGCGGGCGGTGGTCGTGGTTGCCGCACTGGACGATTCGCGGACCGAGTACCGAACGTCGTTGTGGGAGATCGATGTCGACGGCGGTTCGCCCGCCCGGCGGATCACCCACAACGAGTGGGGTGAGAGTGCTCCGGTGTTCACCTCAGCGGGCGATCTGTTGTTCTCTCGCACATCGAGCAAGGACGATCCGGCTCGGCTGTGGATTCTGCCTGCCTCGGGCGGTGAGGCGCGCGTTCTCGAGACCAGGTCCGCCGGTCTGAGCGAGGTCGTGACCGCCCGTTCCGGATTCGGGCTCGTCGGGCTCTCGCCGGTGTTCGGATCGTCGAGCACCGATGAGGACGACGACGCCCTGCGCACCGAGCGCAAGGCGAACAAGGTGGATGCAATTCTGCACACCGGAGTTCCGGTGCGTTTCTGGGATCACGATCTGGGGCCTGCGACGCCGCACCTGTTCGCGGGATCGTCGGACGGTTCGACCGGACTGCGCGATCTGACGTCGGATGCGGCCGGAGCGTTGCACGAAGCGGCCTTCGATGTCGGTGCCGACGGTTCGTTCGTCGTGTCCACCTGGTCCGTCCCCGGCGCTCTGGCGACCGTGCGGACGGTGCTGGTGCGTATCGACACCGCGACGGGGGAGCGTACGACGATCGTCGACGACGTCGATGCCGACCTGGGCGCACCTGCGATCTCGCCGGACGGAGCGTCCGTGGTGTTCGTGCGTGAATCGCTCTCCACTCCCGAGGACGCGCCTCGAATGACGCTGCAGCGCTACGATTTCGAGTCTGCTTCGGTCGTCGATCTCGCTCCCGGCTGGGATCGGTGGCCGATCGACCCGGTGTGGCTGCCGGACGGGTCGGGGGTACTGGTCACCGCGGACGACGACGGCCGGTCCCCGATCTTCGTCGTGCGTGAGGGCGCGGAGCCGCGTCGGCTGACGAACACGAACGACGCGTACACCCACGTCCACGTGTCCTCGGACGGAACCAGGGTGCTGGCCCTCGCCGCGTCGTATCTGGCCGCCCCGCATCCGGTCTCGATCGACCTGTCCGACGGCACCGTCGACGACCTCGACACCTCCGTCGACCGCTGTCCGGTGCCCGGAACTCTCACCGAGATCGACACCGTCGTCGACGACGGTGCTCGGGTGCGCGGCTGGCTTGCACTGCCCGAGGGTGCCTCGGACGCGGCACCCGCACCTCTGCTGCTGTGGGTGCACGGTGGCCCGCTCGGCTCGTGGAACACCTGGTCGTGGCGGTGGAATCCGTGGCTGATGGTCGCGCGCGGGTACGCCGTGCTGCTGCCGGACCCGGCGCTGTCCACCGGGTACGGCCAAGAGTTCGTACAGCGCGGCTGGGGAGCGTGGGGCAAAGCTCCGTTCACCGATCTGATGGCGTTGACCGACGTCGCGGTCGCGCTACCCGAGATCGACGAGACCCGCACCGCGGCGATGGGCGGATCTTTCGGCGGCTACATGGCCAACTGGATCGCCGGACACACCGATCGGTTCGACGCCATCGTCACCCATGCGAGCCTCTGGGCGCTCGATCAATTCGGCCCGACGACCGATGCGCCGTGGTACTGGGCGCGGGAAATGTCTCCGGAGATGGCGGTCGAGAACTCCCCACACCTGTTCGTCGCGGACATCGCGACGCCGATGCTGGTGATCCACGGCGACAAGGACTATCGCGTGCCCATCGGCGAGGGCCTACGGCTGTGGTACGAACTGCTCAGCGAATCCGGCCTGCCCGCCGACGACGAGGGCAACACCGAGCATCGTTTTCTCTACTTCCCGGCCGAAAACCATTGGATTCTGAGTCCTCAGCACGCCAAGGTCTGGTACGAGGTGGTGCTGGCATTCCTGGCCCAGCACGTGCTGGGCGAGAGGGTGTCGATGCCCCGAATCCTCGGCCACTAGAATCGACCGGTGACCAGTTCAGCGCCAGAGCACTCAGAGAACCCCGCCGATTCGATCGACCTGCCCAAGAGCTGGGATCCCAGTGCGGTCGAGGCGGAGCTGTACCGGTCCTGGGTCGACGCCGGGTACTTCGAAGCCGACGCGACCAGCGGCAAGCCGCCCTATTCCATAGTGCTGCCCCCGCCCAACGTCACCGGCAGCCTGCACATGGGCCACGCTCTCGACCACACGCTGATGGACGCGCTCAGTCGTCGCAAGCGGATGCTCGGGTACGAGGTGCTGTGGTTGCCGGGCATGGACCACGCGGGTATCGCCACGCAGACCGTCGTGGAGAAACAACTCGCCGCCGACGGAAAGACCAAGGAAGAGTTCGGACGCGAGGCGTTCCTCGACAAGGTCTGGGACTGGAAGCGTGAATCCGGCGGAACCATCGGTGGGCAGATGCGACGCATCGGCGACGGTGTCGACTGGAGTCGAGAGCGTTTCACCATGGACGACGGCCTGTCCGAGGCCGTCCAGACCATGTTCAAGCGGATGTTCGACGACGGTTTGATCTACCGCGCCGAGCGACTGGTCAACTGGTCGCCGGTGCTGCAGACCGCCATCTCCGACATCGAGGTCAAGTTCGAGGACGTCGACGGCGAACTGGTGTCGCTGCGATACGGCTCGCTCGACGATGCCGAGCCACACGTCATCGTCGCGACCACCCGAGTCGAAACGATGCTCGGCGACACCGCAGTCGCGGTCCACCCCGACGACGAACGGTACAAGGCTCTCGTCGGCACCACCCTCGAGCACCCGTTCACCGGACGGCAGATCCCGATCATCGCCGACGACTACGTGGACCCCGAGTTCGGCACCGGCGCAGTGAAGATCACCCCGGCACACGATCCCAACGACTTCGAGATGGGCGTGCGGCACTCGTTGCCGATGCCCTCGATCATGGACAAGGCAGGCCGGATCACTGATACCGGAACGCAATTCGACGGTATGGATCGCTTCGAGGCGCGCGTGAAGGTGCGTGAAGCACTCGCCGAGCAGGGCCGCGTCGTCGCCGAGAAGCGCCCCTACCTGCACAGCGTCGGCCACTCCGAGCGCAGCGGCGAGCCGATCGAGCCACGTCTGTCGCTGCAGTGGTGGGTCAAGGTCGACACCCTGGCGAAGGCGGCCGGCGACGCAGTGCGTAACGGCGACACCGTCATTCATCCCAAGAGTCAGGAACCGCGCTGGTTCGCCTGGGTCGACAACATGCACGACTGGTGCATCTCGCGTCAGCTGTGGTGGGGTCATCGGATTCCGATCTGGTACGGACCCGACGGCGAGACCGTCTGCCTCGGACCGGGGGAGACGCCACCCGAGGGCTGGGAGCAGGATCCCGACGTCCTCGACACCTGGTTCTCGTCCGGGCTGTGGCCCTTCTCGACGATGGGGTGGCCCGACGCCACGGCCGATCTCGAGAAGTTCTATCCCACCGGTGTTCTCGTGACCGGATACGACATCCTGTTCTTCTGGGTCGCCCGCATGATGATGTTCGGCACCTACGTCGGAGCGGACGACGCGATCACCGCAGGCAAGCAGGGGCCGCAGGTTCCGTTCCGAGATGTGTTTCTGCACGGCCTGATTCGGGACCAGTTCGGCAAGAAGATGTCGAAGTCGCGAGGTAACGGCATCGATCCTCTCGACTGGGTCGATCGTTTCGGTGCCGACGCGCTGCGCTTCACGCTCGCTCGCGGCGCGAACCCCGGTGCCGACATGTCGGTCGGCGAGGATCACGCGCAGTCCTCGCGCAACTTCGCCAACAAGCTGTTCAACGCAACGAAGTTCGCGTTGATGAACGGCGCGGCACCGGCAGATCTCCCGTCGCGGTCCGAGCTGACCGACGCCGACCGTTGGATCCTCGACCGACTCGAACAGGTTCGGGCAGAGGTGGATTCGGCGTTCGACCGTTACGAGTTCAGCAAGGCCTGCGAGGCGCTCTATCACTTCGCCTGGGACGAGGTCTGCGACTGGTACCTCGAGATCGCCAAGGTGCAGTTCGCCGACGACGCCATCGCCGTCACCACGCGCGGGGTACTCGGCAACGTTCTCGACGCCTTGTTGCGATTGCTGCATCCGGTGATTCCGTTCGTCACCGAAACGCTGTGGAAGGTGCTCACCGGCGGCGAGTCGCTGGTGATCGCCGCGTGGCCCACTGCCTCCACCGATTCGCTGGATTCTGTTGCCGCACAGCGCATCGAAGACATGCAACGACTCATCACCGAAATTCGCCGGTTCCGCAGTGATCAGGGACTCAAGCCGTCCCAGAAGGTGGCGGCCCGCATCGTCGGAGTCTCCGAATCGGATCTGGACGGGCAGATTTCGGCGGTCACCGCACTGGCTCGACTGACCGAGCCGGCCGAGGACTTCGCGGCGACGGCGTCGGTCGAGGTGCGTCTGAGCAAGGCCACCGTGGTCGTCGAACTCGACACCTCGGGCACCGTCGACCTGGTCGCCGAGCGGGCCCGACTGGTGAAGGATCTCGCGGCTGCGGAGAAGGAACTTGCGCAGACCACCGGCAAGCTCGGCAACGAAGCGTTTCTCGCGAAGGCACCGGATGCGGTGGTGGACAAGATCAGAACACGCCAGACGATCGCAGGCGAAGAGATCGTCCGCATCACGGCGCGGCTCGAATCGATGGGAACCTAAGTGACCGAATCCGACGAGGCCCTGCCCCTGCCTCCGCCGAGCCCGGTCGATCTGGCCGAGCTCGCACTCGTGGAGGCCGAGCTCGACAAGCGTTGGCCCGAAACGAAGATCGAGCCGTCGACGGCTCGGATCTCGGCGCTGATGGACCTGCTCGGCTCGCCGCAGAGGGCGTACCCGTCGATTCACGTCGCGGGCACGAACGGCAAGACCTCGGTGACCCGCATGATCGATGCGCTCCTCACCGCGTTCCATCGGCGCACAGGCCGCACCACAAGTCCGCACCTGCAGATGGCGACCGAGCGGATCAGCATCGACGGCCGGCCCATCTCGCCGCGGCTCTACGTCGACACCTACAACGAGATCGCTCCGTTCGTGGACATGATCGACGCGCAGTCCGAGGCTGCGGGCGGACCCCGCATGAGCAAGTTCGAGGTGGTCACGGCCATGGCGTTCGCGGCGTTCGCCGAGGCCCCGGTCGAGGTTGCCGTCATCGAGGTCGGACTCGGCGGGCGTTGGGACGCCACCAACGTCGTCGACGGCGAGGTTGCCGTCATCACCCCGATCGGCCTCGATCACGTCGAGTTCCTCGGCGACGATCTCGCGACGATCGCGGGAGAGAAGGCGGGGATCATCAAGAAGGCACCGGAATCGCTGGTGCCGCGCGATACCGTCGCGATTCTGGCGAAGCAGCAGCCCGAGGTGTCCGAGGTCCTGCTGAGGGCGGCGGTACAGGCGGACGCTGCGGTGGCCCGAGCCGGATCGGAATTCACCGTCCTCGGCAGGCAGATCGCCGTGGGAGGCCAGCAACTGGAACTGCAGGGGCTCGGCGGGGTGTACACCGACGTCTTCCTTCCCCTGCACGGCGAGCATCAGGCGCACAATGCCTCACTCGCACTCGCGGCGGTGGAGGCCTTCTTCGGTGCGGGTCCGGATCGTCAACTCGATCAGGACACCGTGCGCGGCGCGTTCGCAACGATGGTCAATCCGGGTCGACTCGAGCGGGTGCGCAACGCCCCGACGGTGTTTCTCGATGCCGCGCACAACCCGCACGGGGCAGCAGCGCTCGCCGCTGCCCTCACCGACGAATTCGATTTCCGCAAACTCGTCGGCGTCGTCAGTGTCATGGCGGACAAGGATGTCGGTGCAATCCTCGACGCGCTGGAGCCGGTGTTCGACGACATCGTCGTCACCCACAACGGGTCAGCGCGGGCGATGGACGTGGACGCGTTGGCCGACATCGCGGTGGCCAAATTCGGCGACGAACGCGTCGTGGTGGCGTCGACCCTGCCCGATGCGCTGGAAACGGCGATCGGGTTGGCCGAGGAAGTTGCCGAGCCGGGTGAGGCCGTGTCCGGTGCCGGAGTCGTGGTGACCGGATCCGTGGTGACCGTCGGTGCAGCCCGCACTCTGTTCGGAAAGGACCCCGCGTGAGCGAGACAGAGTTCAGACCACCCACGAACGATCCGTGGAAGGGGTTCCGCGGTGTCTGTGCAGGAACGTTGGTACTCGAAGCCATCGTCGTTCTGCTCTCGCTGCCTGTGGTGGCCGTCGTGGGCGGCGGTGCAACGTGGTTTTCGACCACGTACATCGTTCTCCTCGCGGTCGCGATGATCGCAGGCGCCGGCAAGCAGGGTGAGCCCTGGGCGATGAAGTTCAATCTGATTCTGCAAGTGTTCGTTCTGTTCGGAACGGTGTTCCATCTGTCCATCGGCATCGTCGGCCTGATCTTCATCGCCGTGTGGCTGTATCTGCTGTACCTGCGCCGTGACATCACCGAGCGAATCCGACGTGGGATGCTGCCGGGGCAGCGCGACTGACAGGGGAAACCTGTCGGTTTCGGCGATGCGGCGCGCGCCGCATCGCTGTGTTCCATTACTGTTCTCGACGTGACCGACCGCACCCTTGTACTGATCAAGCCCGACGGAGTTGCCCGGCGTTACGTAGGAGAGATCCTCGGCCGCGTGGAGAAGAAGGGTCTGAGCATCGTCGCACTCGAGCTCAAGACCGTCTCCCGCGAACTGGCCTCGGCTCACTATGCGGAGCACGAGAGCAAGCCGTTCTTCCCCGAGCTGCTCGAGTTCATCACGTCCGGACCGGTGGTGGCCGCAGTTCTCGAAGGCCCCCGCGCCATCGCTGCGTTCCGCCAGATCGCAGGCGGCACCGACCCCGTCGCCAAGGCGGTTCCCGGCACCATCCGTGGTGACCTCGCCCTCGACGGTCAGCAGAATCTGGTGCACGGATCGGATTCCGTGGAATCGGCCGAGCGCGAGATCGCACTCTGGTTCCCCGGCCTCGCCTGACCGTTCCGCCTTCGACACGAAAAGCAGCACTTCCTTCCGGCCACGCCGCATCCGCTCGGAACCCGAACGGTGCGGCGTGGCGAGTACGCATCACAGCGTGTGGGATACTCGACGACAGATCGACTTCACTGCACCAGTACGTACAGGTTTCACGCTCCACCCGAAGCCAAGGCTTCACCGAAGTTCGCTAGTCCGGTGTGGTGTATCGATCGGATGACTGTCGTCTATCCGCTGCCCGTCATCGCAGATGCTCGAACGAGAGACAGGCTCGTTCGCGTTCTTGCTTGATGATCAGGCGCTCGGATCGCCGGTACACCACCATCCAGCCAGGCACCGCACACGCTGTCGTCGACCACCGAGAACTACGAAGTGGTCATCGGCTCGGGTGCGGAGCGAGACCGAACAGCTGACGTCCAACCCGACGTGAGTACACAAGGATTGCCCTCGCGTGGCCGCGTCACACCCGAAGTCGGATGGACGCGCCCGGGGGCCCGAGGAGACTACGTGGCCGATCAAAGCCCGCCCGAAGATGTACAGAACGCAAACGCAGGTCGTACGGAGCCTCCCGGCACGGTGTCGTCTGTGGAAACCGACGCGGTGTCGTCGGCGCAACCCGACACGATCGAGCTGCCGACCAGGCTGCGCGTGCACGCTCTGGCAAAGATTCTGGGCGTCACCAGCAAGCAGTTGCTCGTCACCCTCGGTGAGCTCGGTATCGAAGCGCGCAGTGCACAGTCGAGCCTGAGCCGTGACGTCGCTGAGTCCGTTCGTGACTCGGTCAACGCGCCCACAGCGCCCACCGGGCAGACAGTCGAGTCGTCGACTGCCGCGCAGCCGGAGCCGGTTGCGGAGGAACCCGTCGACGCACCCGCCGTCGAGGCCCCGTGGTCCGAGCCGCAGCTGTTCACCAGCGCGACCGCTCCGGAGCCGGAGGCCGATCGGTCCGCGGCAACGACCGACCAGCCCACCGCGACGACGTTCGCCACCCCGCTGTTTCTGCAGCCCGCAGCCGTGGACGCCCCAGCGACGGAATCGGCGGAGTCACCGGCGGAGCCCCCGGCGCGCCGTCGCCGCAGCCGCAAGGCAGCGCCCAAGGACGAGGTCGCCGGCACCGACACCAGCGCGGACACCGACGGCAGTGAGTCCACGGTGACGCCGGAGACCGCTGCACCCGAGACCTCTGTACCGGAGACCTCTGCAGTCTCGACCGACCGGTCCTCTTCCGAGGCCGACGAGTCGAGCGCCGCCGAGGTATCGACCGACGGTGACGGGGACGACGATCAATCTCAGCCTCGACGCCGCCGCCGTGGCCGCCGTGGCCGCGGCCGTGGTCGCGGCGAGCAGTCCTCGGACGAGTCGAACGACGACAATTCCGACGACGATTCCGACGGCGACTCGGAGACCACCGATTCGGCCGACACAGAATCGACCGATTCCGACTCGGACGAGTCCTTGTCGAGTGACGAGCAGCAGTCGAACTCGGGACGACGCTCGCGTCGATCGCGCACTCGCAGCCGTACCTCGGACCGGCAGAACTCCGATTCGACCGATTCCTCCGACGACACGCGCACCGCGGACTCCTTGGCCGAGGACGGCGACGACGAGTCCGATTCGGGTGCCCAGGACAATTACGACGACTCCGACAACGGCGGTTCGGACGGGGACGGCTCCAGCCGTCGTCGTCGACGCCGTCGCCGGCGCAAGACCGGAGCAGAGGCCGCTGCCGAGGGTGCCTCGTCCGAGGACGATCCGCCCAACACCGTCGTGCACGAGCGCGAGCCGCGCAACAAGAGCCGGGCACCCCGGGACGAGGTCCAGGGAATCACGGGCTCGACGCGTCTCGAGGCCAAGCGCCAGCGCCGCCGCGACGGGCGCGATGCCGGTCGTCGTCGGCCGCCGATCCTCACCGAGTCCGAGTTCCTGGCTCGCCGCGAATCCGTCGACCGCGTCATGGTCGTGCGTGAGAAGGCAACTCCAGATCACCCGCTGACCACTCAGGTTGCCGTGCTCGAAGACGGTGTGCTCGTCGAGCACTTCGTCACCAGCAGTGCCACTGCGTCGATGGTCGGCAACGTCTACCTGGGCCGCGTGCAGAACGTGCTGCCCAGCATGGAAGCAGCCTTCATCGACATCGGGCGTGGCCGCAACGGCGTGCTGTACGCGGGCGAGGTCAACTGGGACGCTGCGGGGTTGGGCGGAAACTCACGGAAGATCGAGCAGGCTCTCAAGCCCGGCGATCAGGTTCTCGTCCAGGTCAGCAAGGATCCGGTGGGGCACAAGGGCGCTCGCCTGACCACGCAGCTGTCGCTCGCGGGTCGATTCCTCGTCTACGTGCCCGGTGGAAGTTCCACCGGCATCAGCCGCAAGCTGCCCGACACCGAGCGCAAGCGTCTCAAGGAGATCCTCCGCGACATCGTGCCTCCCGAGGCCGGCGTCATCATCCGCACCGCAGCGGAGGGCGTCAGCGAAGAAGAGCTCGCACGCGACGTGACTCGCCTGCAGGCGCAGTGGGCCAGCATCGAAGAACGCTCGGCCAACGCCGAAACCGGCAAGGGCGTGCAACCGCAGACGCTGTACGAAGAGCCCGACATGCTCGTCAAGGTCATCCGTGACCTGTTCAACGAGGACTTCTCCAAGCTCGTCATCGAGGGCGACAAGGCGTGGACGACGACGTCGAACTACGTCGAGACCGTGGCCCCGGACATGATGGAGCGGTTGCACCGATACGAGGCCGACGGCAGTTCCGTCGACGTCTTCGCCGCGCACCGCATCGACGAGCAGCTGGCCAAGGCCCTCGATCGCAAGGTCTGGCTGCCGTCCGGCGGCACCCTGGTGATCGATCGCACCGAGGCGATGACCGTCGTCGACGTCAACACCGGCAAGTTCACCGGGTCGGGCGGCAATCTCGAAGAGACGGTCACTCGCAACAACATCGAGGCCGCCGAGGAAGTCGTGCGCCAGATGCGGCTGCGAGACATCGGCGGCATGATCGTCGTCGACTTCATCGACATGGTGCTCGAGTCCAACCGCGATCTCGTACTCCGACGACTCACCGAGTCCCTCGGACGCGACCGGACTCGCCACCAGGTCTCCGAGGTGACCTCGCTCGGTCTGGTGCAGATGACTCGCAAGAAGCTCGGCACGGGGCTCGTCGAGGCGTTCTCCACCACGTGTGAGCACTGCCAGGGTCGTGGCATCGTCGTGCACCCGTTCCCCATCGACGCCAAGCCGGACAACGACGGCGGTCGGTCGAACTCGTCGCGTTCGGAATCGGGCAACTCGGGAACCAGCAGCAGGCGTCGTCGTGGCAAGGACAACAAGGCCGAGGGCAACGATCGGTCCGACGGCAACGAGCGGGCCTCCTCGAACGATCGTGCCGGTGCGGCAGACGGTCAGGAACACCCCGTGGTCGATCCGTCGATCAAGCGGGCGCATCCGGTGGCACTGGCCATGGCGGCGCACCACGACGACGTGGTGGCCGACGTCAGCCCCGCCGATGTCGAGACACCGGCCCCCGAAGCTCCCGGCGGCGACGCCGAGGTGACCGTGGTCTCCGCCGACGATGTGGAGGTTGCGGCCGCTGCGGTCGCCGACGCGGAGACGAACGTCACGGCAGCCGATGCGGCCACCGAGACCGAGGCCGACCAGCCTTCCGTCGAGCCGGTGGCACCGAAGGCTCGACGCGGACGGCGGGTGGCGCGCAAGGCAGCCGCGCCGACCGGCACAGCACCCGACGCGGGCATGGTGATCGTCGTTCCTGTCGCGGACGACTCCGCGGACGCCACGGCCTCCGACCAGGCGGGGACGGCACCCGACGAGGCGGCGGCTCCGCTCACGGCGGCGGCCGAGCAGTCCGTGGAGCCGGTGGAGGTGCCGGCGGCACGTCCTCGTAGACGGCGCGCAGCAGCGCGGCCTGCGGGGCCTCCGGTGGACATCGATGCCTAGCAGCGCGGGGCAGTTTGACCCTGGCCGTCTCTCTGCCGTAACCTTGATAAGTCGCTCCCGGTGACACCGTTCTGCTGTGCCGTAGTGGCCTTGCAGGAAACAACGGTTCTCGAGCGGGCCTAGGTGAACATCGCCGTGGCCGGCCGATAGGGAGCAAGCAAACACGTTTTACCAGACCAGTCGTGTTGCCATGCGCAACGCGAGCAAGTTCGAAGAAGCAAGGGGTAGCCCTCCGATGGCAACGTACGCGATCGTCAAGACCGGCGGAAAGCAGTACAAGGTCGCTGTTGGTGACCTCGTCAAGGTCGAGAAGATCGAGGGAGCGCCCGGCACTGCTGTCTCGCTTGCTCCGGTCCTCGTCGTAGACGGATCCGACCTGACCACAGATGCAGACAAGCTGGCGAAGATCTCGGTCGCCGGTGAGATCGTCGAGCACACCAAGGGCCCGAAGATCCGCATCCACAAGTTCAAGAACAAGACCGGATACCACAAGCGTCAGGGACACAGGCAGAAGCTCACTGTCCTCAAGGTCACCGGCATCAAGTAACCAGGTCCCCGCAGGACCTGAGTTCTTCCAAGCTGATTCACCCCGAGGAGGGTATGCAACATGGCACATAAGAAGGGCGCATCAAGCTCCCGTAACGGTCGCGACTCGAATGCTCAGCGCCTCGGCGTCAAGCGTTTCGGCGGCCAGACCGTAGGCGCAGGCGAGATCCTGGTTCGTCAGCGTGGCACGCACTTCCACCCCGGCGTCAACGTCGGCCGTGGCGGCGACGACACCCTGTTCGCACTCGCCCCCGGCGCAGTCGAGTTCGGTGCCAAGCGCGGTCGCAAGACCGTGAACATCGTTCCGGTTGCTGTAGAGGCCTAGTCCTTCTGCAGCGCTGGCGCTCACGATGGCCGACGCGACCGGGCAACTGCTCGTGTCGACCATCCACGGCGTACGTTCACAGCTCCCGATAGGGGCGGACCAGGGTCATGAGACCGGTCCGCCCCTATCGCTTTTTTCTCCCGCTTTCTCTTTCACGAAAGGATCGAAGACAGCTATGTCACGATTCATCGACCGCGTGGTGCTGCACGTCAGCGCCGGCAAAGGTGGCAACGGCTGCTCTTCGGTTCACCGCGAGAAGTTCAAGCCTCTCGGCGGCCCGGACGGCGGTAACGGAGGGCAGGGCGGCGGAGTCGTGTTCGTCGTCGACAGCAACGTCCATACTCTGCTCGACTTCCACTTCTCCAGCCATGCCAAGGCAGGCAACGGAACTCAGGGCATGGGTGGCAACCGCGAGGGTGCCAATGGCGAGGACCTGATTCTCAAGGTTCCCGACGGCACCGTCGTGCTCGACAAGAAGGGAAACGTGCTCGCCGACATGATCGGCGAGGGAACACGTTTCGACGCCGCTCCCGGCGGCCGCGGCGGCCTCGGCAATGCAGCTCTGGCTTCGAAGGCTCGGCGGGCACCCGGATTCGCGCTCCTCGGCGAAGAGGGCATCGAACGCGAGCTCGTCCTCGAACTCAAGTCCGTCGCAGACGTGGGCCTCGTCGGTTTTCCGTCGGCCGGTAAGTCGTCGCTGGTCTCGGTGCTGTCCGCAGCGAAGCCGAAGATCGCCGATTACCCCTTCACCACACTGGTGCCCAACCTCGGCGTGGTCTCCAGCGGAGACACCACCTTCACCGTCGCAGACGTTCCCGGGCTGATCCCCGGCGCGAGTCAGGGCCGAGGTCTCGGTCTCGACTTCCTGCGTCACCTCGAACGGTGTGCCGTTCTCGCGCACGTCGTCGACTGCGCCACACTGGA
The DNA here is from genome assembly GCF_030056895.1 of Rhodococcus sp. IEGM 1341. NCBI lineage: Bacteria > Bacillati > Actinomycetota > Actinomycetes > Mycobacteriales > Nocardiaceae > Rhodococcus > Rhodococcus sp. IEGM 1341. The sequence goes on from NZ_JASHKV010000003.1 coordinate 38,364, forward strand.
TCCCGGCCGCGATCCGATCTCCGACGTCGATGCCCTCGAAGCCGAGTTGGCCGCGTACAAGCCGGCGCTGTCCGGAGACGCCAGCCTCGGCGATCTGGCCGATCGGCCCCGCATCGTGGTGTTGAACAAGGCCGACATTCCCGAGGGTGCCGAGCTGGCCGAGATGGTCACCGCCGAGTTCGAGTCCCGTGACTGGCCCGTGTACACCATCTCCGCGGTGACGCGTGCCGGTCTCAAGCCGCTGACGTTCGCATTGGCCAAGCTCGTCGAGGAGTACCGCACCGCGCATCCGGCTCCCGAGCCGCGGCGTCAGGTGCTACGCCCGGTCGCTCGGAACGACGACAGCTTCAAGGTCGTCAAGGATCCGGACATCCCGGACGGCTTCATCGTTCGCGGTACCCGACCCGAGCGTTGGGTGCGTCAGACGCAGTTCACAAACGACGAGGCCGTCGGCTACCTCGCCGACCGCCTCGCGCGGCTCGGAGTCGAGGACGCACTCATCAAGGCCGGCGCTCAGCCCGGTGCTTCGGTCACCATCGGCGACGTGTCGTTCGACTGGGAGCCGCAGACTCCGGCCGGTGTCGAGATCACGATGACAGGCCGAGGCACCGATGCCCGTCTCGATCAGGTCGAGCGCATCGGCGCATCCGAACGCAAGCATGCCCGCCAGGTACGTCGCGGGCTCGATACCGAACAGGAGTAGACGTGGCGGCGGTGCGTGAATCCGATTCGCTCGCAGAGGCTCTCACCGATACCCGTCGCACGATCGCCGATGCCAAGCGCATCGTGGTCAAGATCGGTTCCTCGGCGCTCACCAGCCTCGACACCGGTCTGGATCTGACTCGACTCGATCTGCTCGCCGACGCCATCGAGTCTCGGATGCGCAGCGGCACCGATGTGGTGGTCGTGTCCTCCGGTGCGATCGGCGCAGGGATGGCACCGTTGGGCCTGACCAAGCGACCACGGGACCTGGCCACCAAGCAGGCTGCTGCGAGCGTCGGTCAACTCGCTCTGGTTCATGCGTGGAGCTCGTCGTTCCACCGGTACGGGCGCACGGTCGGACAGGTTCTGCTGACCGCCGAGGACATCGCGCGGCGAACCAACCACCGCAACGCTCAGCGCACCCTGGATCGGTTGCGCTCACTCGGTGCCGTGGCCATCGTCAACGAGAACGACACGGTCGCCACCGCAGAGATCCGGTTCGGCGACAACGATCGCCTGGCTGCTCTGGTCGCCCACCTCGTCGGTGCGGACGCACTGTTCCTGCTCTCGGACGTGGACGGGTTGTACGACGGTGATCCCCGCAAAGGCAAAGCGACACTGATCCCGGAAGTGACCAGCCCCGAGGATCTCGACGGTGTCGTCGCCGGTTCGGGGGGAGCGCTCGGCACCGGCGGAATGGCCTCCAAGCTGTCCGCTGCGCGTCTCGCGGCCGACGCCGGCGTTCCGGTGTTGCTGGCCGCGGCATCCGATGCTGCTCATGCGCTGACGACGTCCGCGGTGGGTACCGCTTTCGCTGCCCGGCCGACGCGGTTGTCGGCGCGCAAGTTCTGGGTCCGTCATGCTGCCGATGCTGCGGGAGAACTGCACCTCGACGCCGGGGCCGTGCGTGCCGTGGTGGAGCGGCGACGATCGTTGTTGTCCGCTGGTATCACGTCGGTGACGGGTTCTTTCCACGGCGGAGACGTGGTGTCGTTGGTCGATCACGCTGGCGTACTGGTGGCTCGCGGGGTCGTCGCGTACGACTCGGGGGAACTCGCCGGGATGCTCGGGCGGTCGACAGGGGAGTTGGCCGCAGAGCTACAGCGCCCGGTGGTTCATGCCGACGATCTGGTTCCTGCCTGATCGACGTCGTCGGCCAACGCGGTCGCTACCTCGGAACACCCGGCGTGCAGTGTGAGAGAAGCGAATTCGTCGCCCCGAGTGGTGCCGCGGTTGACGATGACGATGGGCTTCGACGTCTTGGACGCGTGTCTGACGAACCGCAGGCCCGACATCACGGTCAGTGAGGATCCGAGCACCAGCAGCGCGTCGCTTCGGTCGACGAGATCGTATGCCTCGGCCACGCGCGGCTTGGGCACGCTCTCACCGAAGTAGACGATGTCGGGTTTGAGTATGCCCGAACATGATTCGCAGTCGACCATGCGGAAGTGCGCGGTCGAGGAAATGATGGCGTCGGCATCGGGGGCGATCTCGACGCCGTCCGCGGGCGCAACGGACTCGAGAAAACCGGGATTGGCGCGATCGAGTCGGCGGGCCAACTCGAAACGCGAGATCAACCGCTCGCAGTTCAGGCAGCGAACTCGGGCGTAGACGCCGTGCAGGTCGATGACGCGTCGGCTGCCCGCCTTGGTGTGCAACATGTCGACGTTCTGGGTGATGATCCCGGTGACGACGCCTGCCCGTTCGAGTCGGGCGAGAGCTCGGTGGCCGTCGTTGGGCACGGCGGCGTCCATGTGTCGCCACCCGACATGGTTGCGGGCCCAGTAGTGCCGACGGAATTCGGCGTCACCGATGAACTGCTGGAACGTCATCGGGTTTCGAGGCGGTGACTGCGGACCGCGGTAATCGGGAATCCCGGAGTCGGTGGACATGCCCGCACCGCTGACGACGGTGACGGTCTTCCCATCGAGCAGGGAAGTCAGCTGCTCGTACGGTGCCGCGGACACAGGGGTTGCATTCACTTCGTCCAGGATAGCGATCCCTCGCCGGATGGGCACCGTAGATACGCCAATGGCCCGCACCGACCTGGATAGCGTCGGTGCGGGCCGTGAAGATGTGCCAGTGTTACGCGGGTACCTCGACGAGGGGGTACACACCGTTCTCGTCGTGCGTCTCGTTGCCGACGACGGGAGGGTTGAACACGCAGAGCATGCGCATCTGGGTGCGCGGCTCGACAGTATGGCGCTCGTGTCCGTTGAGCAGGTACATCGATCCCGCACCGAGCTCGTAGGTCTCGCCGGTCTCGCGGTCCGTGAGCGTTCCCTCGCCCTCGATGAGCCAGACGGCCTCGACGTGATTGGCGTAGTGGAAGTTGTTCACCGTGCCGGCCTGGATCGTCGTCTCGTGGAACGAGAATCCGACCTTGTCGCCGCCGAGAATGATTCTCTTGCTGCGCCAGTTGCCGTCTTCGCTCGAGATGTCGCGGTCGGTACCGGTGATCTCCTGCGTGGTGCGAACGATCATGTCGATGTCCTCCTTCGATATCGGTGCGTGCGAACGGGTCTCTAGGAGAGGACCTTCGCGACGGCACTTTCGATGATGTCCAGGCCGCGATCGAGCTCGTCGATCGTCGTGGTCAGCGGGGGAAGCAGCTTGACGACCTCGTCCTTGGGGCCGGCGGTCTCGACGAGCAGACGCTCGTCGTAGCACAGCTGAGACACCTTGCCGGCGAGTTCTGCGTCGTCGAACACCAGGGCCTGAACCATGCCACGGCCGCGGGTGGAGATGCCGTCGAACTTGGCGCACAGCTTCATGAACCGGTCCTGGATGTGCTCGCCCTTGACGAGGGTTTCCTTCTCGAACATGTCGTCGGACCAGTAGTGATCGATGGCGGCCTTCGCCGTGACGAACGACGGGTTGAACCCGCGGAAGGTGCCGTTGTGCTCGCCCGGTGCCCAGACGTCCAGCTCGGGCTTGAACAGAGTCAGTGCCAGCGGCATGCCGTAGCCGCCGATGGACTTGGACAGCGTGACGATGTCCGGGGTGATGCCGGCTTCCTCGAACGAGAAGAACTGGCCGGTGCGTCCGCAGCCCATCTGCACGTCGTCGACGATCAGCAGGATCTCACGGCGCGAGCACAGCTCGGCCAGGGCGCGCAGCCACTCGGGGCGCGCGACGTTGATGCCGCCCTCACCCTGGATGGTCTCCACGATCACTGCGGCCGGGCGGTTGAAACCGCTGCCGGAGTCGTCGAGCACGCGCTCGAACCACTGGAAGTCCTCGGTGACGCCGCCGAAGTAGTTGTCGTACGGCATCGGAGTGGTGTGCACCAACGGAATTCCGGCTCCCGCTCGCTTCATCGAGTTGCCGGTGACCGACAGCGCGCCGAGGGTCATGCCGTGGAATGCGTTGGTGAAGTTGATGATCGCCTCGCGGCCGGTGACCTTGCGAGCAAGCTTGAGTGCGGCCTCGACGGTGTTGGTGCCCGTCGGCCCGGGGAACTGAACCTTGTAGTCCAGGCCGCGGGGATCGAGGATGTTCTTCTTGAACGACTCGAGGAACTCGCGCTTGGCGACGGTGGACATGTCGAGTCCGTGGGTGATGCCATCGCTGGTGATGTAGTCGACCAACGCGCTCTTGATCATGTCGTTGTTGTGGCCGTAGTTGAGAGCGCCTGCGCCACCGAAGAAGTCGAGGTAGTCGTTGCCGTTCTCGTCGGTGATGACCGAGTTCTTCGCGGTGGTGAACACGGCGGGCCACTGGCGGCTGTAGCTGCGCACGCCGGACTCGACGGTCTCGAATACATCGGGCTTCTCTGTTGTCACGGTGTTCTTTTCGGTCATGTTCTGCTTGTTCCTTTCGTAATTCCGCGACGCGTCGGGGCCTACTGTGTAGAGCTCCTCGGCTTCGTGGCTATCAGGGAAATCGTTGGGCGCGAACAAATCCGACCTGACGATATCGGTGCCTCGCTTGCGTGCGAGGCTGGTGAAGGTTGCGATCGACGCTTCGTTGTCCGGGCTGATCGTCGTTTCCAGATGCGTGATGCCCTGTGGCTCGAGGCGGTCGAGCAGCTCCATCAGCATGCGACCGGCAAGTCCCTTGCCACGCTGGTCCGCATCCACGGCGACCTGCCACACGAACAGTGTGCGCGGGGCGTCCTGGCGGATGTATCCGGTGACGAAACCGACTGCGCGGCCGTCGATGTCGGATACGACGGTGGTGGCCGCGAAATCACGACACCACAACACGTACGAGTAGCTGGAATTGAGATCCAGAACTCGCGAATCTCTTGCGATCTCCCAGAGCCGGACTCCGTCGGAGATCTGTGGCTTACGAAACTTCACTGCGTCCGGCGCAGTGAGCGGGGTACCTCTCAGCAATGCGGGCTTCATAGGAAATACAAACGTAACAAGGTCGCCGAGGCATATCGAGTGCGCCGGGAAATCGACCCCGGAATCGGACATGCTTTCCCAGGTTAACCCGTCAATGTGATGCTGGTCACTTCATCGGCGCCCGGCTGGCTGTACCCGTAACGACGGAATTCAAACCACCCGCTTCCGACGGACCGCTACTTCGGTGTCGCCAGAGCGCACGGAAGTACCGCTTCGGCACCCGCAGATCGCAGAGCCGACGTGGCGCAGGTGAACGTCCACCCAGTGTCGGTCAGCAGATCGATCAACAGAATCGGCCCTGTCACGGACGATACGTCCGGAACGTCCCAAGAGTCCACCAGCCCGGCGACCCTGAACGCCGAATTGGCCGCCGAGACCGGCGGATGACCGGCCCTGACCTGCATGACACCGAGATCGTCCAATTTTCCGACGGCGGCCAACCGCTCGGCGATCGATCGCACCAACACCGGGTGGGTGGGGGAGTCGAGAGCCAGAACGGCAGTCGGTCGCTGCTTCCAGTCCCAGTTGGCGAGCACGGTGATGCACGCCTTCTCCAATGCGTCGGTGGCCGGAGCATCGGGTGCATCGAGCAGGGCACGCAGCCGGCTGCCCCAGCCGAGGTCGGTGAGTCGACCCAGCACGCGCCCGGGTTCGTGTGGGTCGGCGATCTTGCCCGAGAGCGACACCCCCAGCTTCTTCATGCCGCTGGGCCACTGCTTTCTCGGCTGCAGGTCGATGCCCGGCCGGTCCAATCGTGCCCGTGCCGAGTCGACTGCGGCCGCATCCACCGATGCCGACAGGTGCTCACCGGTGCAGTTGTCGCACCGTCCGCACCTGTCGGACTCGCTACCGGGTGCGCCCAGATCCGGGTCGTCGAGCTGCCTGCGCAGGAACTCCATCCGGCAGCCGTCGGTGCCCTGGTAGTCGATCATGGCCTGCTGTTCGCGGTCCCTGGCCTGTTCGAGACGCTCGTAACGTCCCGCGTCGTACGTCCACTGTTCCCCGGTGGCCATCCAGCCGCCACGAACGCGTCTGACCGCGCCGTCGACGTCGAGGACCTTCAGCACCATCTCCAGCCTGCTGCGATTGAGTTCCACCAGAGGCTCCAGCGCCTGCGTCGACTGGGCCTTGTCGGTGTTCAAGGCATCGATGACCTGCCGCACCAGATGCTCGCGGGGGAACGCGACGGAGGCGAAGTAGCTCCAGATCTGGCGATCCTCGTGACCGGGTAGCAGCACCACATCGGCGCGCTCGGTGGCGCGACCGGCTCGGCCGACCTGCTGGTAGTACGAGATCGGGGACGAGGGTGCCCCCATGTGCACGACGAAGCCGAGATCGGGCTTGTCGAAGCCCATGCCCAGTGCGGACGTGGCGACGAGGGCCTTGACTCGGTTGGCCAGCAGGTCACCTTCGAGCGATTCGCGCTCGGTTGGATCCGTCTGACCGGTGTACGACGCTACGACGTGGCCCTGATCGGTGAGCAGCGCCGCGAGGTCCTTCGCGGCCGAGACCGTCAGCGTGTAGATGATTCCCGAACCCGGCAGGGTTTTCAGGTGATCGGCGAGCCACGCGGCCCGTTCGGTGGCGTTGTCGATCTTCACCACCGCCATGCGCAGAGAGTCGCGTGCGAGCCCGCCGCGCAGTACCAGCGTGTCGCCGCCGCCGACACCCAGCTGTGCGGCGACGTCGTCCACCACGCGGTCGTTCGCCGTCGCTGTGGTCGCGAGCACGGGGATACCGTCGCGCAACTCGGCGATCAGGGTTCTGATACGTCGATAGTCGGGCCGGAAATCGTGGCCCCAGTCGGAGACGCAATGTGCTTCGTCGACCACGACCAGGCCCGCATCGCCTGCCAGGGACGGCAGCACCTGATCGCGGAAATCCGGATTGTTCAATCGCTCCGGACTGACCAGCAGCACGTCGAGCTCGCCCGAGGCGACCTGCTGATGGATGTCGTCCCACTCGGTCATGTTGCCGGAGTTGATGGTGGCAGCACGGACGCCCGCCCGCTCGGCGGAGGCAACCTGGTTGCGCATCAACGCCAACAGCGGAGAGACGATCACCGTCGGACCGAGTCCCTGTGCGCGAAGCAGTTTCGCCGCGATGAAGTAGACCGCCGACTTGCCCCAACCGGTCCGCTGCACCACCAACGCCCGCCGCCGGTGCACGACGAGGGCCTCGATGGCCGTCCACTGGTCTTCCCGCAGCACCGCAGCCGGGCCGGCGAGTTCGCGCAACAACTCTTCGGCGCTCGCGCGCAAGTTCCCGGTCGTGGGCTCCGTGGTCGTTGTCATAGGCTCCATCGTGCAGCAAGCATCCGACATCCAACGCGGGCCGGTCGGAAACGGTCGGACCGTGCAGCCCGAGAGGACCAGCGGTGATCGATCCCGATTCCGATTCGATGCCGGCCGACCAGGGCCCCGTGCACCGTCACCTCTGGGCACTGGCCGTGGTGTTCGTCGGCGGTGCGGCGGGCACGGCTGTCCGCTACGTGATCGAGGAGCAGCTTCCGCACTCGGCGTCGCAGTGGCCGACGGCCACCTTCGGCATCAACATCGCCGGTGCGTTCGTGCTCGGGCTTCTGCTCGAGTCGCTGGTTCGCGGCGGGCCCGATGCAGGAGTTCGGCGCAGATTACGGTTGCTGCTCGGTACCGGTCTCTGCGGCGCGTTCACCACGTACAGCACGTTCGCCCTCGAGGCGGTGGACGGGATTCGGGGTGGGTTCACCGGGCTGGCATTGGCATACGCAGTGGTCAGCGTGATTCTCGGAATACTTGCAGCCTGGGCTGGAATCGTGTTGGCAGGCAGGGTCATTCGATGATCGCGCTGTGGATCGCGGCGGCCGGCGGGTTGGGGGCAGTCTTTCGCTTCGTCGTCGACGCTGAAGTGAAATCACGTCTCGCGGCGCGGACGAGCTTTCCCTGGGCGACGGTCGGCATCAACGTGTCCGGGTCGTTTCTGCTGGGTGTGCTGGCCGGATGGGTGATGTTCCGAGCCGGCTCCACCGACGTTCAAGCCGTCATCGGTACCGGGTTCTGCGGCGGGTACACCACCTTCAGCACGGCGAGTGTCGAGACCGTGCGGTTGCTCCAGCAGGGGCGTCGACGCGATGCCGCCGTCAACGTGACAGTCACCGTGCTCGCGTCCGTACTCGCGTGCGCAGGCGGCCTGGCGCTCGCGTCGTCGATGTAGGACGGTCGCGACGAGGACGAATTCGTGATCCATCCGGTCTCGCGCGCGACGTAGAAGTCGGAACTCGTCGAGGTCGGGGGCATTCATCCTGCGGCCGCATCTCGCAGTGCGTCGATGTCTGCGCGAGTACCCGAGGACGTACTCGCATCAGGCCTCGTCGCGGCGAAAGACCCGGCAGCGCAGGCCCATTCGACTGCCGTTCGCGGTCCGTCGAACCAGGACGCGGCCAGTGCTCCGGCAAATGCATCGCCGGCACCGGTGGTGTCGACGGCGTCGACGCGCGGAGCGGCGACCTCGAACGATTCCGAGCCGCGGTATCGAGCGCCTCTGGCACCGAGGGTGGTGATCACGTGCGCCACTTCGTTCACTCGGTTTCCGAGACGGGCTTCCTCGGCTTCGTTTACCACGAGCACGTCGGTGGCCGCCACCAGGGCGTCGGGCAAATCCTGAACCGGTGACGGGTTCAGCATCGTCACCACGCCGCGAGAGCGGGCGTACTCGAATGCGGTCACCACGGTGTCGAGCGGAATTTCCAACTGACACAACAGGATAGCGGCGTCGGAGATGACGGCGAGGTCGTCGTCGGTGAGGTCCCGAACGTGTTCGTTCGCCCCGGGGACGACGACGATGCTGTTCTCGGCGTGATCATCGACGGAAATGGCGGCAATTCCGCTCGAACCCGGTGCCGTACGCAGCGCTCGGTCGTCCACGCCCGCGCTGGACAGTGTTCGGCGCAGTGTCTCACCGAATTCGTCGTTTCCGACCGCTCCGATGAACGACACCGGAACGCCGGCCTTGGCGGCGGCGATGGCCTGGTTCGAGCCTTTGCCGCCCGGTGAGGTGGTGAACGATGTGCCCAGCACTGTTTCGCCGGGGTCGGGCAGGGAGGGGGTCCGGGTGATCAGATCCATGTTGATGCTGCCGAGAACGACGATGCGGGGGTTCGAAGCGGACACCGACGAACTGTATCGCTCCGGCAGTCGGCCCTGACCCCGAACTGCCAATTGCAGATTGTTGACAATCTGAATTCGGTGAGTGACGATGGCACGCATGACAGCGTCGACTCGCACCCACCTCAGCCCGGCACTCAAGCAGGCGACCCCGATCGTCGTCGATCACGGAAAGGGCAGCTGGATCATCGGCACGGACGGGCGCAAGTACCTCGACTTCACCACCGGTATCGGCGTCACCAGTACCGGGCACTGCCATCCCCGCGTGGTCGAGGCCGCGCGCGAGCAGGTGGGCAAGATAATCCACGCGCAGTACACGACCGTCATGCATCAGCCGCTTCTGGCGCTGACCGACAAGCTCGGCGAGGTGTTGCCCGCAGGGCTGGACAGCGTGTTCTACGCGAACTCCGGGTCCGAGGCCGTCGAGGCATCGATTCGGTTGGCGCGCATGGCAACCGGACGGCCCAACATCATCGCCTTTCACGGGGGGTTCCACGGACGCACGGTTGCGGCCGCGTCGTTGACCACCGCGGGCACCAAGTTCCGTTCCGGATTCTCGCCGATCATGGGCGGAGTGCACATCGCACCGTTCCCCTACGCCTTCCGGTACGGCTGGGACATGGACACCGCGGTCGCCTTCGCGCTCAAGGAACTCGACTACCTGCTGATGACGATGTCCAGCCCCGCAGACACCGCTGCGTTCATCATCGAACCGGTACTCGGTGACGGCGGTTACCTGCCCACGCCTCCCGAGTTTCTCGAGGGACTTCGCGAACGGGCGGACACCCACGGGATCGTCCTCATCGTCGACGAGGTCCAAGCAGGAGTCGGGCGCACCGGAAAGTTCTGGGGCCACCAGCATTCGACCATCACACCCGACATCGTCATCACCGCGAAAGGTCTGGCCAGCGGATTCCCGATCTCGGCCATCGCGGCATCGACGGAGTTGATGGGCAAGGCGTGGCCCGGATCGCAGGGCGGCACGTACGGCGGCAATGCCGTCGCCGCTGCCGCGGGTGTCGCCACGCTCGACGTCGTGCGTGAGGAAGGTCTGGTCGACAACGCTGCCGCGCAGGGCCGAGTTCTGCTCGACGGCCTGCTGGCACTGAAGTCCGAGCACTCCGCCATCGGTGATGCACGTGGACTCGGCCTGATGCAGGCACTCGAATTCGTCGACAGCGCAGGCAATCCCGATGCTGCGGCCGCCCTGCGCGTGCAACAGGGTGCGATCGACGAGGGGTTGTTGCTGCTGACCTGCGGCGCGCTCGGCAACGTGGTCCGGATCATCCCGGCGCTGATCGTGAGCGACGACGAGATGCGGCAGGGCCTGGACGCGTTGTCGCGCACGCTGAAGAACGTGCTGTGACGTCTGCTCAGGTGCGGTCCCCGATTCCAGCCCTCGTGCAGCGAGTGCTGGAGATGGGTATCGAGATCGACGATTCGTCTCGACGGCTCGCCGAGTACTCCTACGACGCCTCGAACTACCGAATTCCGCCTGCGGCTGTGGTCTTCCCCCGTAGCGCCGACGAGGTTGCCTCCGTGATGGTGCTGTGCGGGGCCGCGGGAGTCGCAGTGATCGGCCGCGGCGGCGGAACGTCCATGGCTGGCAACGCGATCGGCCGCGGAATCGTGATCGACTTCTCCCGCCACATGAACCGCGTGATCTCGGTGGACACCGACGCGCGGACCGCGGTGGTGGAGCCGGGAATCGTGATCTCGGAGTTGCAGCGTGAACTGGTGGCGCGCACCTCGGGGACGTTCACCTTCGCACCCGACCCGTCCAGCAAGACACGTGCGACGGTGGGCGGGGCAGTCGGCAACGACGCGTGCGGCAATCACTCGGTGCGCTACGGACGAACAGCCGACCACACGGTGGCCATGGATGTGGTCACCGCCGACGGGCACCTACTCCGGGTGACCCGTAGTGGTGTGGAGGCAGTGCATTCGGAGGATGCGGCGGCGACCGATGCAGCCGAACGTATCTCGCGCGAGTTGCAGTCGCTCGCGGCCGACAACCTCGCGCTCTTCAGAGTCGAGTTGGGCCGCATACCGCGACAGGTGTCCGGATTTCACCTCTCGCATCTACTGCCCGAGAACGGATTCGACGTTGCTCGTGCACTCGTCGGGAGCGAGGGCACGTGCGCGGTGATCGTTTCGGTCACCGTCGCCGTCGTTCCCGTGCCTCCTGCGGCGTTGTTGCTCTGCCTCGGATACGAGAACGTGGTGGCTGCTGCCGCCGACGTGACGGCCATTCTCGAGTTCTCGCCTGCCGCTGTGGAGGGTATCGACGACAACATCGCCCACACGATGGAGTACCGGCGCGGACCGGATTCCATCCGCGGTCTGCCTGCGGGAAACGCGTGGCTCTACGTCGATCTCGACGGGGCCGATGCGGCCGAGGTCGAGGACAAAGCGGCCCGTCTGCTCGAGGCGCTCGGTCGTCTCGGCCGCGTCAAGGAAGGTCGCATCGTCACCGACCCGGCCGATCGAACAGCGCTGTGGCGAGTACGTGAGGACGGCGCAGGTCTGGCGACTCGACTCGCCAGCGGAGTCGAGTCCTGGGGTGGCTGGGAGGACGCCGCCGTCGCACCCGAGAACCTGTCCGCCTACCTCGCCGACCTGAACTCGCTTCTGGCCGAACACGATCTGACCGGCGTGATGTACGGACACTTCGGTGCCGGCTGCATGCACGTGCGCATCACGTTCGATCAGCGCACCGACGCCGGGCGACGGGTGATGTACGACTTCCTGCGCGCCGCCGCGCGGGTGGTGGTCAAGCACGGGGGCAGCCTGTCGGGCGAGCACGGTGACGGCAGGGCCCGGTCGGAACTGCTCCCGGTGATGTACTCACCGCGTATGCTCGACGCCTTCGCGCGGTTCAAGCGCATCTGGGATCCCCGCGGGATTCTGAACCCGGGTTCGATCACCGATCCGGAACCGATGATGGACAACCTCATGCTGCAGGGCATCCCGCAGCGGGAATGGAAGACGACCTTCGATCTGCACCAGATCGGAACGCGGGCAGATCTGGATCCGTTCGTGCACGCCACTCAGTCGTGTGTCGGAGTCGGCAAGTGTCGTACGACGTCGGGAGGCGTCATGTGCCCCAGTTTCCGGGCGACCGGCGACGAGAAGGATTCGACGCGCGGCCGGGCCCGAGTGCTGCAGGAGATGGTGCGCAGTTCGCCGACCGTTGCCGACGGATGGGCATCGAAGGACGTAGCCGAATCGCTCGACCTGTGCCTGTCCTGCAAGGCCTGTTCGTCGGATTGTCCGGTCGGCGTGGACATGGCGACGTACAAGTCCGAGTTCCTCGATCATCACTATGCGGGACGACTGCGGCCGCTCTCGCACTATTCGCTGGGCTGGTTGCCTCGCTGGCTGAAGGTGACACAGCGAACGGCACCGCTGCTCAACCGTCTGCTCACTCCGCGCATCGCCGCGCTGGCGGCTCGACTCGGTGGGCTGACCACCGAGCGGCCGTTGCCGCGCTTCGCGTCGGCGAAGGAACTTGCTGACGAGATACGGATCGGCGGAGGCCGCGCCGCCGACGTGGTGTTGGTCGTCGACACGTTCACCCAGGGTTTTCGGCCCGAGGTCGCGGGCGCGGCGCAGCGCGTGCTCGAGGATTCCGGCCGCAGCACCGAATGCCGGACCGACGTGTGCTGTGGCCTGACCTGGATTTCGACGGGCCAGCTGAAGGCCGCCCGCAAGCACCTCACGAAAGCCGTTGCTGCACTGGACGACGGCACCGACCGACCCATCGTCGTCACCGAACCGAGCTGCGCTGCGGCGTTCCGCAAGGACATGCCGGAGCTGGTTCCCACCGCGGCCGCGAGACGGGTCGCGGCGCGGGTGCAGAGTTTCGCCGGCGCGGTGATCGACCAGGCCGCCGCCGGGTGGGTGCCCTCGGCCGAGGTTCCCGAATCGGTGACGGTGCAGACCCATTGCCACGAATACGCGGTGTTCGGAAACGCCACCCAGCGCACGGCGTTGGCTGCCGTCGGTATCGAGGCGGTGCGCGAGGCCACCGGATGCTGCGGGGTCGCAGGAAACTTCGGCTTCGAGTCTCGCCACTACGAGCTCAGCATGGCCGTGGCCGAGCAGGCCCTCGCCCCGGCGGTTCGCGCCGCCGAGCCCGACACCCCGATTCTGACCGACGGATTCTCCTGCCACATGCAGGTGCGACAACTCACCGGTGACCTGACCAGCGATGCGTCCGTACACCTGGCGCAAGTACTCGATCCACGTTCGACGAAAGGACCGCGGCCATGACCGCCAGTTCGACCAGCCTCACGCGTCCCACGATCACTGCTCCGACCGAACTGTTCGTCGGGGGCGCGTGGACTGCCGCAGCATCCGATGTCCGATTCGATGTCGTCGATCCCGCCAGCGGCGAGGTCATCGCCAGGGTCGCCGACGGCGGCATAGTCGATGCCGAGAACGCCATGGCCGCAGCGGTCGATGCCGCCGCCGACTGGGCCGCGACTGCGCCGCGGGCACGCAGCGAAATCCTGCGCACAGCATACGAATTGATCATGGCGCGGCAGGAGGAGCTCGCTGAGATCATCACCGCGGAAATGGGAAAGCCACTGGCCGACGCTCGCGGTGAGGTGGCGTACGGTGCCGAGTTCTTCCGCTGGTTCTCCGAGGAAGCGGTGCGCATCTCGGGCGATCACACCCTCACCGGAGACGGCAAGAACCGCATCGTGGTCACCCGGGCACCGGTGGGTCCGTGCATTCTCGTCACTCCGTGGAACTTCCCGTTGGCAATGGGAACTCGCAAGATCGGACCGGCGTTGGCTGCGGGATGCACCGTGGTGTTCAAGCCGGCCGAGCAGACGCCGCTGACCGCATTGGCTCTGGCGGAAATTCTGCACGACGCGGGTGTTCCGGCGGGAGTGGTCAACGTCGTGACCACCACCGACGCGTCGGGCGTGGTGGGCTCGTGGATGAGCAGCGGTGCGGCCCGCAAGATCAGCTTCACCGGATCGACTGCGGTGGGCAAGATTCTGCTCGAGCAAGCTGCGTCGACGGTGATGCGCACCTCGATGGAGCTCGGCGGCAACGCACCCTTCATCGTCATGGACGACGCTGACCTCGCACGCGCCGTGGACGGTGCCATGGTCGCCAAGATGCGCAACATGGGTGAGGCGTGCACCGCCGCCAACCGGTTCTTCGTACACCGAAGTGTCACAACGCAGTTCGCGGACAAGCTCGCCGAGCGCATGGGTGCGCTGTCGGTGGGGGCCGGTAGTGCGCACGGAACCGAGGTTGGTCCGCTGATCGACGAGGCGGGCCGCGCCAAGGTGCAGACACTCGTCGACGACGCACTTCGGCGTGGCGCACGTGCGATCGTCGGGGGAGTGGCTCCGGACGGACCCGGCTACTTCTACCCGCCGACGGTCCTCACCGACGTCGATGCGGCGTCGGATCTGATGTCCCAGGAAATCTTCGGACCGGTGGCCGCAATCGTCCCGTTCGACACCGAGGACGAGGTGATCGCCCTCGCGAACGACACCGAATGGGGACTCGTCGGATATGTCTTCACCCAGGACATCGACCGGGCTCTGCGGATGGGGGAGCGCCTCGAGGTGGGAATGGTCGGCCTCAACACGGGTCTGGTGTCCAATCCGGCTGCGCCGTTCGGTGGCGTCAAACAGTCCGGACTCGGCCGTGAGGGCGGAAAAGTCGGAATAGACGAGTTTCTGGAGTACAAATACTTCGCCATTCCCCGAGGCTGAGAGAGGTTTTCGATCATGCCCAGTTCGAGACGATTGACGCCCATCGACGCACGCAACACGTCGATGGTCATTGCCGACCAGATTCGCGACCGCATCATCGACGGGTCCTACGCCCCCGGGGAGCAGATCAACGAGGCCAACGTCGCCGCGGAACTCGAGATCTCGCGGGGACCGGTGCGGGAGGCGCTGCAGCGCCTCAATCAGGAGGGGCTGCTCGTCAGCTACCGAAATCGCGGCGTGTTCGTCGTCGAGCTGAGCAGTGAGGATGTCACCGAGATCTACGAATCCCGGGCGGCCATCGAGGTCGGCGCCGCGTGGACTCTGGTGCACGGGGATCGTGCGCGCCTGGTGTCGGCTGCCGACGAGCTCTCGGCCATCGTGATGCAGATGCAGCCGTTCATCGATCGGGCGGATTGGCGAGGTCTTGCCGAACGGGATCTGGCGTTTCACACCGCACTGGTCGCGGCGACGCGCAACAGCCGAATGTCGCGCATGTACGCCACGCTCGCTGCGGAGGCACGTATCTGCATGGCCAACCTCGAAACCGCGTACTACCGGCCCGAGGCGTTGGTGGAGGAACACCAGCTGATCGTCGACCTGTTGCTCGGATCGGATTGGGACGCACTGGAAAAGGGCGTGCACGAGCACATGGACACCGCCATCCACGACCTGACCCGTGCCATGGTCGAAGAGCAGGCCGAACACTCGGCACTGGCCACTCCTGGATAGTCGCCGGTTCGGCAACACAGCATTTACATCCGAAGTCTTGCGAACCTCTCACGCCAGCGCCTAGCCTGATTGTCAACAATCTACTAAACCGACCTCATTGAAGGGGGTGCCCGTGAACGACTCACCCGACGCCGCCTACGTCACCGCACTCGGACCCGACGAGACCACAGGACGGGCCGCTCCCGGCCTCGCTCGGTACCCCGATGTTCCGAACAGCACGCCGATCACGTTCACCGACGAGGAGTACGCCTTCCGGCTCGCTGCCGTCCGCGAGCGGATGGCAGCGCAGAACCTCACCGCGCTCATCGTCACCGATCCCGCGAACCTCTACTACCTGCTCGGATACAACGCGCTCTCGTTCTACACCCCGCAGATGCTGTACGTGCCCCTCGAGGGAGAGATGTACTTCTTCGCCCGCGAGATGGACGCCAACGGCGCGTTCCGCACGTCGTGGCTGCCGCAGGATCGGACGTTCGGCTATCCCGAAACGTTCGTGCAGCGCAAGGACACGCACCCGTTCGTCTGGGTCGCCGCGAAACTGCGCGAACTGGGGTTGGTGAACAACTTCGAGCACGGCCAGGTGGGGCTGGAGATGGACTCGTACTACTTCAGTCCCAAGGCTTTCGAGGCACTGGTGAAGTCGCTGCCCGAATATCGCTTCACCGACTCCTACGAGCTCATCAACTGGGTGCGCGTGGTCAAATCGCCCGCGGAGATCGCCCTGATGCGCGGCGCCGCGAAAGTCTGCGAATCGGCGATGTCGGCTGCATACCAATCGATCTCGGTCGGTGAACGGCAGTGCGACGCGGCCGCGGCCATCATGAACGCACAGGTACGCGGCACCGAGGAGTTCGGCGGCGACCATCCGGCCATCGTCCCGATGCTGCCCACCGGTGCCGGAGCCGACACCCCACATCTGACCTGGTCGCATCAACCCTTCCTGCGCGGCGAGACCACCGTCGTCGAACTGGCCGGAGTGTTTCGGCGCTACCACATCCCGATGGCCCGCACGATCGTGCTCGGAAAGCCGAGTCCGCGTATGGATTACCTCGCCAAGTCCACCGGAGAAGCACTGAACGACGTGCTCGCGACCGTGCAGGCAGGCGTCACCGCGACCGAACTGGCCCAGGTATGGAACACGAGCCTGGCCAAGCACGGACTGCACAAACCGTCGCGCATCGGCTACTCGATCGGCATCGCCTACGCACCCGACTGGGGTGAGCGCACCGTGAGCCTACGCACCGACGACGACACGGTGCTCGCCGAGAACATGACCTTCCACATCATCGGCGGAATGTGGATGGACGACTACGGATACGAGGTATCCGAGGCCGTTCGCGTCACCGAAACCGGCCTCGAAACCTTCACCGCGTACCCCCGAGAACTACTGACGAAGGAGTGAGCATGACCGCATCAACGAAGGGTCGTTCCGCAGGCTCCACTCCTGCCACGAAGGGTCGTTCCGCAGGCTCCACTCCTGCCACCCAAAGTCGTTCCGCAGGCTCCACTCCTGCCATTCCCTGGGCCCTGCGGACCGACAAACTGGTGGGATCGGTGATCGATTCCTCGACATCGCTCCTCGCTGCACAGAAGCACGACATCGTCAGATTCGCCATGGGATCTCCTGCAGCCGAGACCGTTCCGGCCGCTGCGTTCACCGAGATCGCCGGCAGCGTACTGACTGCCGACGCGTTCGACTACGGTGCCACCGAGGGCGATCCCGGCTTGCTCGACGCGTTGCTCTCGTACCTCGATTCGGTCGGCGAGCCCACGTCCGAGGAGCGAGTGGTGATCACTTCCGGCGGAATGCAGGGGCTCGACATCGCGTGCAAGCTGTTCGTCGATCCGGGCGACCTGGTGATCGTCGAAAGTCCCACGTACACCAACGGAACCGCCACCGTGCTCAGCTACGGAGGCGACATTCTCGAGGCCCCGATGGACAGTGACGGCCTCATCGTCGAGGCATTGCCGGAGCTCGTCGAGCGTGCTGGTCGAGTGCCGAAGATGATCTACGTGATCCCCAACTTCCAGAACCCGTCCGGGGTCACCCTGTCGCTCGAGCGCCGACAGCTGCTGATCGAGCTGGCGCACCGGTGGGGATCGGTGATTCTCGACGACGATCCGTACGGCCTGCTCCGCTTCTCGGGTGATCCGATTCCCAGTTTCGGCACGCTCAGTCCCAACGACCCGTTGATCTTCTCTGTGCGGACCTTCTCCAAGATGATCGCCCCAGGCCTGCGCGTGGGGTGGGTGGACGCCGCCCCGGAGGCACGGCAGTTGATCGTCAACGCCAAGCAGGCCATGGACACGTGCACCAACCTGCCCGGTCAGCGGATGGTGGCCGAGTACATCCGGCGCGGCCTGCTCGACGAGCATCTTCGATCGTTGGCCTCGGTGTACCTGCCCCGCAAGGTCGCGATGCAGAACAGCATCGACAAGTACTTCGGCGAGTCGATGTCCACGACGGACCCCGAGGGAGGGTTCTTTCTCTGGGCGACGTTGCGCGGCAACGACGTCGACTTCTCGACGCAGGACCTGTTCGAGACGGCACTGGCAGAGGGTGTGGCCTACATACCCGGGCCGGCGTTGTCGGTGGGTGGGAAATTCCACGATTCGCTGCGGCTGTGCTTCGCCTCGTCCACGCCCGAACGCATCGACGAGGGAATCAGACGGCTGGCGGCAGCGGTGGACAAGTCGAAGCACCTGCTCGCCTCCGATCCCACCCGATGACCGTTTCGACTTCCGAGGGCGCTCTTCTCCGTTCGATCGACGAGCACGAGATCGTCTCTCTGACTACGGCATTGATCGACGCCGGCGGCGAGAACCCCGGCGACACCGAGGAGAAGACTGCGAAGGTGCTCGCCGAGCACTGTCGCGCACTGGGATTCGACGTTCGGACCGTCGAGGTGGCTCCGGGGCGACCCAACGTCATCGTGTCCATCGGATCCGACGAGCGGCCGGGAGTCCTGTTCGTCGGCCACTCGGACGTGGTTCCCGCGGGTACGGGCTGGACCACCGATCCGTTCTCCGCAGTCGTTCGAGACGGCCGAATCTTCGGCCGCGGGGCCTGCGACATGAAAGGCGGCCTGGCCGCAGTGGTCGCGGCGATGACGGCAGTGCACCGTGCCGGTCTCGCGGACGAGTATCCGATGACCTTGGCGTGTCTGGTCGACGAGGAGGACACCGGTCTCGGTATCCGAGCATTCGTCGCCGCGCTTCCGCACCGGAAGTACAGCTGCTGCGTGGTGGCAGAGCCGACGGACCTGGTCACCATCGTCGGATGCCGAGGGGCGGCAAATCTGGAGATCGAGGTGCGTGGCCGTTCCGCGCATGCTGGGCAGCCACGTAACGGGGCCAACGCGATTTCCGCGGCAGCGCGCATCATCGGGATCATCGAGGGCTCCCAGGCCGAGCTGGATGCCAATCCCGACCGCGATCTGGGTCCGGCCACGTGGAATGTGGGGACGATAACCGGAGGCACCGGCACCTCGATGGTCGCCGATCGCTGCGTGCTCACCGTCGACCGCCGTCTGGTACCGGGAGAGAGCGCTGCCGGTGTCGTCGGCGACCTGCGATCGCGCATCGAATCGGCCGGGGTGACCGGCCGCGACATCGACGTTCGCATCGGAATCGCGATGGAGATGCCGGGTTTTCTGACCAGCGTGAGCGACGGATTGGTCACCACCGCAGTGCAATCGGTCCTCGACACCGGATCTGGACGTTCGACTGACATCTGGACCGCATCGTGCGATGGTGGTTTCGTGGCACAACAGATGGGTATCAAGACCGTCGTGCTCGGTCCGGGGGAGATCGAAAGCCAAGCACATCGGCCGGATGAGTCCGTCGCCGTGCAGCAATTGACCGACAGCGCAAGGGCGTACGCGTTGATCGCCACCAGAATTGCTGCGCTACCAGCGCTTTAGCGTTGCACGAGGGGGTGGGCCGAACCGTATGTTCCGCATCGTCGTAATGTCGAACGCTGCGAAGTACCACACCGACGCTCCACTTTGACCACAAAAGCGAGAGGTATTTCGACCGTGACCGAAAAATCAGGGTCGGCAGCATCGCCGACCGGATATCCCCCGAGCACCGACACTCTGAGCCCGGACGAGACCAAGGTTCTGCATCGCGCCATCGGCGGATCCGCGCTCGGTAACGCCGTCGAGTGGTTCGACTACGCGGTGTACGGCTATCTGGCCGTGTACATCGCCGCCAACTTCTTCCCGTCCGAGGACGGGGGAGCGAGTCTGCTCTCCACGTTCGCCGTGCTGGCCGCGTCGTTCATCATCCGCCCCATCGGCGGCATCGTGCTCGGCCCACTCGGAGACCGCATCGGACGCCAGAAGGTCTTGGTTCTGACCGTCTCGATGATGACGTTGGCCACGGCGACCATCGGCGTGCTGCCGACGTTCGACACCATCGGCATCGCCGCACCTCTGCTGCTGCTCGTCTGCCGATTGGTGCAGGGCTTCTCCACCGGTGGTGAATACGGCGGCGCAGCTGTGTTCATGGCCGAATACGCGCCGGACAAGCGCCGCGGATTCTTCGGATCGTTCCTCGAATTCGGCACCCTCGCAGGAACCGTGGGCGGTGCCACCCTGTGCACCCTGCTCAACGTCGCGCTCGGCGACGAGACGATGGAGGCGTGGGGCTGGCGAATCCCGTTCCTGGTGACTCTGCCGCTCGGCATCGTCGCACTGTGGTTGCGTACCCGGCTCGAGGATTCTCCCGTGTTCGCCGAGGCCAAGGAAGACGGCGGTACGGTCGAGGAAGGCGCAGGTGGGGCCATGGCCTCGCTCAAGACCACGATGACGTACTGGCAGCGGATCCTGATCCTGATGGGATTCGTGCTGCTGCTCAACATCGCCTACTACACGGTGCTGACGTTCTTGCCCTCGTATCTCAGTGACACGTTGGGGCACAGCACGACTCAGTCCAACTTCACCCTCGTGGCGATCATGATCATCATGATGGCGATCATCAACCCCATCGGTGCGCTGTCCGACCGAGTGGGCCGAAAGCCGTTGCTGCTGGCGGCCTGCATCGGGTACTTCGTGTTCAGCGTTCCGCTGTTCCTGCTGATCATCAACACCGGACTGATCGGCCAGAGCGTCGGCCTGCTCGGTCTCGGAGTGTTGCTGGTGATCATGTGCTCCTGTGTGTCGTCGACCCTGCCAGCACTGTTCCCGACTCAGGTGCGTTACGGGGCGTTCGCCATCGGGTACAACGTCTCGACGGCGCTCTTCGGCGGTACGGCTCCGCTGATCCTGACGTTCCTGATCGACCGAACCGGATCGAACCTGGTCCCGGGTTGGTACATGATGATCGCGGCTGCCATCGCCTTCGTGCCGATTCTGCTGATGCCGGAAACCGCCGGCCGCTCGTTGCGCGGAACCCAGTGCCCCGGTGACAACGACGACGAGGTGGCCGCGTCCGGCGTCGAACTCGTCGGATACAAGAAGAAGTAGTGGCACCTGTTCTCGTCGTTCTGCACGCCGGCGACCTTCCCGACGGTCTCGACTCCGTCGAGGAGGTCGCCGACGTCCGGTACGCCACCGCCGACACCCTCGGTGATGCGGTCGACGGGGCCGACACGCTGCTGCTGTGGGACTTCTTCTCTCCCGCAGTCCGATCCGCGTGGCCCCGCTGCGGCTCGCTGACATGGATACACATCGCCGCGGCAGGCGTCGACTCGTTGATGTTCGACGAGTTGGTCGATTCCAATGTGACCGTGACCAATTCGCGGGGCGTGTTCGATCGACCGATCGCGGAGTTCGTGCTGGCCCAGATCCTCGCGTTCGCCAAGGACTCCGAACGCTCGCGCGCACTACAGCAATCGAAGGTCTGGCAGCACCGCGAGACCGAACGAATCGACGGTGCCCACGCGATGATCGTGGGAACAGGAGCGATCGGTCGGGCCATCGCCACCCTGCTCACTGCAGTGGGGATGTCGGTCTCGGGCGTGGGGCGAACAGCGAGAGAGGGTGATCGCGACTTCGGAACCGTGTACGCCAGCGACGACTTGGGTGCCGTGGCAGCACGAGCCGACTATCTGGTGCTCGTCGCGCCACTCACCGAACAGACGAGGGGACTTGTCGACGACGCGGTGTTGGCCGCGATGACGCCCGGATCCCGGGTGATCAACGTAGGCCGCGGAGAGTTGCTCGATACCGATGCACTGCTGGCACACCTTGCCACCGGGCATATCGCTGGGGCCGCACTCGATGTGTTCGACACCGAGCCGCTCTCGGCCGACCACCCGTTGTGGACGGCCGAGAACGTCATCGTCACCCCGCACATGAGCGGTGATGCCTCGGGGTGGAAGCAGCGGCTCGCAGAGTTGTTCGTGGACAACGCACTTCGGCATTTTCGAGGCGAACCGCTGCGCAACGTGGTGGACAAGAAGCTCGGGTTCGTGGTGTGAGCCCTCAGTAGGCCCGCTCGTACTGCGGTGCCACGGCCGGGAGCATCTCGACGCCGAGTTCGCGAGCTGCGCGCCGCGGCCAGTACGGATCACGCAGCAGTTCGCGTGCCAGCAGTACAGCCGTTGCCTCGCCCAGCGAGACGATGTCCTCGGCCTGCTTGGGTTCGGTGATCATGCCGACCGCAGCGGCCGGCATCGTGGTCTCGTTCTGGATTCGCCGGGCGAACGGAACCTGGTAACCGGGACCGACCGGGATCTTGGCGTGCACGTTGCCTCCAGTGGAGGTGTCGACCAGATCCACCCCGTGCTCGGTGAGTATCTGCGACAACGCGACAGTCTGATCCGACGTCCAGCTCGCGGCCTCCAATTCGGCTGAATGCTCACTGTTCTCGGGCTCGTCGAGCCAGTCCGTGGCCGACAGCCGGACGAACAGCGGCAGCTCTTCCGGCCACACCTCACGCACGGCGTCGACGACCTCGATCAGCAGACGCGTGCGGCCCGCGAAATCTCCGCCGTACGAGTCGGTACGGGTGTTGCTGGCAGGAGAGAGGAACTGGTGCAGCAGGTATCCGTGCGCGCCGTGCACTTCGGCCACCTGGAATCCTGCTCTCAGCGCACGCTGGGCGGCGGTCCGAAAGTCGTCGACGATCTTCGCGATGTCCTCGGTCGTCGCCTCCCGCGGGCTCGCGTAGTCACCGAACGCAACCTGGCTGGGGCCGACGGTCTCCCAACTTCGGGGGTCCTCGGCCGGCAAGGACTTGCCACCCACCCAGGGAGCAGCGGTCGACGCCTTGCGCCCCGCGTGTGCCAGCTGAATGCCCGGGACGGTTCCGAAGGACGAGATCTCGGTGACGATTTTTGCCAATGCATCGGCCTGGGTGTCGTTCCAGATGCCCAGGTCCGACGGGCTGATGCGCCCCTCGGGGCTCACGGCGGCGGCTTCGGTGATGATCAGACCGGCACCGCCGATCGCCCGGCTCACCAGGTGGGTGCGGTGCCAGTCGCCCGCGACGCCGACGTTGTCACCCGCCTCGTCGGCCGAGTACTGGCACATCGGTGCCATCCACACCCGGTTCGGGAAGGTGACGTTGCGCAGGGTCAGGGGCTCGAACAGCACACTCACGAGGGGTTCCTCCGGTCTTCGGGCAGCGCCGACGTTCGGTCGACGATCTTCACGCTGTGCTGCAACGACGCGGCGATGCAGCTTCATTCCCGGCCCCTATTAGTGTGTAGTTCATGACAGCTTCCGTCTCGGCCGAACCGGTGACCAGCACTGCCGACGAGCGAGAGAACGTGCACGCCTCAGCACGCCGAGCGCGCTCCGCATCGCGGGCGCTCGCGCTGCTGACGACCGCAGAGAAGGACGCGGTGCTGCACGCTGCGGCAGATGCCGTCGTCGCTGCCTCGGAGTCGGTACTCGCCGCGAACGCAGTCGACATCGAGAACGCGCGAGCGGCCGGTACCGATGAGGGTCTGCTCGACCGGCTGCGGCTGACCGCGTCGCGCATCGACGGCATCGCGGCGGGACTGCGTCAGGTGGCCGGGTTGCCGGATCCGATCGGCGAGATCGTCCGCGGTTCGACGCTGCCCAACGGGCTGGAGATTCGTCAGCTGAGAGTTCCCCTCGGTGTGGTGGGGATGGTCTACGAGGCCCGGCCCAACGTCACCGTCGACGCGTTCGGCCTCGCGTTCAAATCCGGCAACGCGGTGCTGCTCCGCGGTTCGTCGTCGGCGGCGCAGTCCAATGCGGCGTTGGTCGAGGCACTGCAGGGAGCGTTGCGCGGTCACGGTCTGCCCGAGGCCGCGGTGCAACTTCTGGGAAGCGCCGATCGTGCCACGGTGACCCACCTCATCCAGGCTCGCGGCTTGGTCGACGTGGTGATTCCGCGTGGTGGAGCCGGTCTGATCGCGGCGGTCGTGCGCGATGCCACGGTTCCGACCATCGAGACCGGCGTCGGAAACTGCCATGTCTACATCCACGCCTCTGCCGATCCGGAGACGGCCGAGAAGATCGTGCTCAACGCCAAGACTCGGCGAGTCAGCGTCTGCAACGCCGCCGAGACAGTGTTGGTCGATGCCGCGATCGCCGAGACCATGGTTCCGCGCTTGCTCCAGGCCTTCCAGATGCACAGCGTCACGGTGCACGGGGATCTGCCCGGGCTCGTGCCTGCGCACGACGAGGACTGGTCGCAGGAGTACCTCTCACTCGACATCGCGCTGAAGGTGGTGGGCGGTATCGACGAGGCGATCGAGCACATCGACCGATACGGCACCGGCCACACCGAGGCGATCGTCGCTGCCGACATCGGTGCCGCGCGCGAGTTCACCCAGCGGGTCGACGCGGCGGCGGTGATGGTCAACGCCTCCACGGCGTTCACCGACGGCGAGCAGTTCGGCTTCGGGGCCGAGATCGGCATCTCGACGCAGAAGCTGCACGCGCGTGGACCCATGGGATTGCCCGAATTGACCTCGACCAAGTGGACCGTGTGGGGCGACGGACACGTCCGAGACTGACAACCCTCGAAGTACCGGCCAGACCCGATCATCAGGAGCTGTGACATGGATCGTGCCCTACCGACGACACCCCCGCTGTTCGCCAGCGTGGACGACGTCCAGAGGCGCCTGGCCGAGACGGGCTATCTGGCCGACAAGGCCACTGCCACCTCGGTGTTTCTCGCCGATCGCCTCGGCAAACCGCTGCTGATCGAAGGTCCGGCGGGAGTCGGCAAGACCGAGCTGGCCCGTGCCGTCGCGCAGACGACCGGGGCCGAACTGGTGCGGCTGCAGTGCTACGAGGGTGTCGACGAGGCTCGCGCGCTGTACGAGTGGAACCACGCCAAGCAGATTCTGCGCATCCAATCCGGTACCGCAGCCGACTGGGACTCGACCAAGCTGGACGTGTTCTCCGAGGAGTTCCTGCTTGCGCGCCCGCTTCTGCAAGCCATTCGCCGGACCGATCCCACGGTTCTGCTCATCGACGAGACCGACAAGGCCGACGTCGAGATCGAAGGACTGCTGCTCGAGGTACTGAGCGACTTCGCGATCACCATTCCCGAACTCGGCACGATCGTGGCCGTGCGGACGCCGTTCGTGGTACTCACCTCCAACGCCACCCGTGAACTGTCCGAGGCCCTCAAGCGTCGGTGCCTGTTCCTGCACCTCGACTTTCCGGACGCCGACCTCGAGCGCCGGATTCTGGCCAGCAGGGTTCCCGACCTACCCGAGGCGATCGCCGAACAGATGATCAAGACCGTGCGGGTACTGCGCGCGATGCAGCTCAAGAAGTTGCCCTCGGTGGCCGAGACCATCGACTGGGGACGCACACTGTTGGCGCTCGGTATGGATACCCTCGACGACGAAGCGGTTCGCTCCACACTCGGTGTGGTGCTCAAGCATCAGTCGGACCAGGTTCGTGCGGCAGCCGAACTCCGGCTCAACTGACATGCAGGCCCCACACGGAATTCCCGGTCACCTCGTCGGTTTCGTCGACGCACTGCGTCGGCGTGGAATTTCGGTCGGGCCGTCGGAGACGGTCGATGCCGGACGCGTCCTGTCGGTTCTCGATCTGCTCGATCGGGAGGCCGTGCGCGAGGGTCTGGCCTGTGCACTGCTGCGCCGTCCGACGCACCGCGGAGTGTTCGACGCCCTGTTCGACCTGTGGTTTCCGGTGGCATCGGGTACCAGGGACTCGGGGCAGATCGATACCGCCCTGCCCCGCACCGATGCCGGCGACGTCGACATCGATGCTCTCCGCGAGCTGTTGGTCGATCTGCTCTCGGACGATTCGGCCGAGGCCGCCGAGTTGACCCAGATGCTGGCGGCGCAGATGGTCGAGGAACTCGGACAGTACAAGTCCTCGAACGGGCCGTCGTTCTCGGCATATCAGGCGCTGCGCGACGTAGCGCCCGAAACGTTGCTGCGCAAGATTCTCGACGGATTGCTCGGGCGCAGCGACGACGCACCTGATCGCCCCACCGACGACTACGAGTCCGAGGTTGCCAAACGCACTGCAGCGCAACGCATCGCAGACCTCCGCAAGATGATCGAGAGCGAGACGAGGCGTCGGTCGGCAGAAAAGCTGGGCCGTGAGCGAGTGGCGAGCTACGGGGTGCCCAAGCTCGCGGAGGAAGTCGATTTCCTGCGGGCCTCGGACACGGAGATGGCGGCGCTGCGACGCAACGTCACCCCTCTCGCCCGGTTGTTGGCATCGCGACTTGCGGTGCGGCGCAGCCGAAGCAGGCACGGCTCGATCGATCTGCGGCGGACGCTGCGCAAGTCGATGTCCACCGGCGGTATTCCGATCGACCTGGTCGAGCGCAAGCCGCGGCGAGCGCGCCCCGAACTGGTTGTGCTGTGCGATGTCTCGGGCTCGGTGGCAGGATTCAGTAATTTCACGCTGCTGTTGGTGCATGCGCTGCGAGAGCAGTTCTCGCGCGTGCGCATCTTCGCGTTCATCGACTCCACCGACGAGGTGACGCGATTCTTCGATTCCGGTTCCGACCTCGGAGCGGCGATGAGTCGCATCGTTCGCGAGTCCGATCTGGTGACGTACGACGGCCACTCGGACTACGGCCATGCACTGACGACGTTCGACGAGAAGTACGCGCACGCGGTCACCAGTCGCAGCTCGGTGCTGATTCTCGGGGACGCCCGCACCAACTACCGCGAGCCGAAGCTGCCGGCGTTGGCGCACATCGTGTCGGTGGCCAAACATGCGTACTGGCTCAATCCCGAACCGAAATCGCAGTGGGGTTCCGGTGATTCGGCTGCCAAGGTGTATTCCGACGTGATCGCGATGCACGAGTGCCGATCGGCTCAGCAGCTCGCCACCGTTGTCTCGCGTTTGCTGCCGGTGTGAGGCGTGTGACGGCCGGCGGTACCCCGGCCGTAGAATCGGCGGTTGTGCAGCGCGAATCCGACCCCGGCGACGACACCGGTAGGCAGTCCGTCCGCCGTTTGGGCGTGATGGGCGGCACCTTCGACCCGATTCACCACGGGCACCTCGTCGCGGCCAGCGAAGTGGCGAACAAGTTCCGTCTGGACGAGGTCATCTTCGTCCCCACCGGAAACCCGTGGCAGAAGGAAGGCAAGACGGTCAGCCCGGCAGAGGATCGCTACCTGATGACGGTCATCGCGACCGCGTCCAATCCGCGTTTCTCGGTCAGTCGGGTGGACGTCGACCGGGAGAAGTCGACCTACACCGTCGACACCCTGCGCGATCTGCGGACGCAGCATCCCAACGCCGAGCTGTACTTCATCACCGGGGCGGATGCGCTCGAGTCGATCCTCACGTGGCAGAACTGGGAGGAGTTGTTCGAGCTCGCCAAGTTCGTCGGTGTCTCGCGTCCCGGGTTCGAGCTGGGCGTCGAACATCTCGCCAACCACCTTCGGTCGTTGCCCGCGGACACTCTCACATTGATGGAAATCCCTGCACTCGCGATATCGTCGACGGACTGTCGACTCCGCGCCGGTGAGAATCGGCCGGTCTGGTACCTGGTACCGGACGGCGTCGTGCAATACATCTCGAAGAGGAATCTCTACAGACCACGAGGCGCTCAGCGTCTCGACGGATCCGTCACCATGTCGGAACCAGCGCCCCAGAAGAAGCAACCGGCAGGGTCGGTCACCAGCGCAATGACCGCGAACCCGAGCCATACGAGTGGGAGTACACCGAAGTGACTGCAACAGCCGAAGCCGCCGAGATGGCGCGTATCGCCGCGCTCGCAGCCGACGACAAACTGGCCGGCGACGTGGTGATTCTCGACGTCTCCGATCAGCTCTACATCACCGATTGCTTCGTCATCGCCTCGGCACCGAACGAGCGTCAGGTCAACGCGATCGTGGAGAACATCGAGGATCAGCTGCGTGAGGCCGGACACAAGCCGGTCCGTCGCGAGGGCACCAGGGAAGGCCGTTGGGCACTGCTGGACTACTCCGACATCGTCGTGCACGTCCAGCACAACGAAGAGCGCAACTTCTACGCGCTCGAGCGGTTGTGGAAGGACTGCCCGACCATCGAGGTTCCCGGTCTCGGGCAGCATCCGGCTCCGGAATCGGAGCAATGATCAGACGGCTCATCCTGCTTCGGCACGGTCAGACGGAATACAACGCCACCGACCGCATGCAGGGTCAGCTCGACACCGATCTGTCCGAGCTCGGCCGCAGCCAGGCGAAGACGGCCGCCGCCGAGCTCGCGACGCGTGAGCCGATCAAGATCGTCTCCTCGGACCTGCGGCGAGCTCTCGACACCGCGAACGCGCTCGGAGAAGCAGCCGGGGTGGCGGTCTCGGTGGACGAGCGTCTGCGCGAAACCCACCTCGGTCAGTGGCAGGGACTCACCCACACCGAGGTCGACGACATCGCCCCCGGTGCGCGACCGGCCTGGCGCGCCGACGCCACCGTCGCCCCGCCCGGTGGGGAGAGCCGCATCGACGTCGCCCGACGCAGCGTGCCGCTGGTTCGTGAACTCGCCGCAAGCGTGCCCGAGTGGGGTGCCGACGGCAACGAGCGACCGCTCGTCCTCGTCGCGCACGGAGGTCTGATCGCGGCCCTGACCGCCGCGCTGCTCGATCTGCCGACCGATCGCTGGCCGGTGCTCGGTGGCCTCGCGAACACCAGCTGGGTGCAACTCGGTGCGCACG
Organism: Rhodococcus sp. IEGM 1341; assembly: GCF_030056895.1. NCBI lineage: Bacteria > Bacillati > Actinomycetota > Actinomycetes > Mycobacteriales > Nocardiaceae > Rhodococcus > Rhodococcus sp. IEGM 1341. Next base: position 67,098 of record NZ_JASHKV010000003.1, read on the forward strand.
GGCCCGGGGAGAACCCGTCCTGGCGACTGGACGTGTGGAACGCCTCGGCGCGAGTGGCCAGTGACGTCCTCTGACACGGCGGCGCAGCCCGCGCTGCTCGTGCTCGCGGACTCGCTGAGCTACTACGGACCCGAGGGCGGATTGCCCGTCGACGATCCGCGGCTCTGGCCCAATCTCGTTGCAGCGGAACTCGGTTGGACGGTCGAGTTGGTCGCGCGCATCGGCTGGACGAGTCGGGACGCGTGGTGGGCTCTGACCCAGGATCCGCGGGTGTGGGCAGCTATTCCCCGTGCCGGTGCCGTCGTACTCGGAATCGGCGGCATGGATTCACTCCCGTCGCCGTTGCCGACCGCGCTCCGGGAACAGATCAGATACGTCCGACCGCCTGCCCTGCGGCGCGTGGTTCGCGCGGGATACCAAGCGGTGCAACCTGTTCTGTCGCATCTCGGTTGGCCCGTGGCGCTGCCGCCGCGGCTCAGCGTCGAGTATCTGGAACAGACCCGCGCGGCACTGGCGTACGTGCGCCCCGAACTTCCGGTCATCGGTACCTATCCGTCGGTGCACCGCTGCGATGCCTACGGCAAGGTGCACTCGGGTCGCGAACCCGCCGTACGCGCACTGCGCGCATGGAGCGTGGACAAGAACGTCCTCATGGTCGACCTCGCCGACGCCGTCCGACCGAACATCGAGTCCGAGAACGCGAACCCCGACGGCATCCACTGGGGATGGGACGCACATGTCGCGGTCGCCGACGCGATGCTGGAGGTGCTGCGACCCGTCGCCGCCGGATCGGTGACCGGATCGCCATGACCGTCGCCGTCGTCACCGACTCCTCGTCCTGTCTGCCGGCCACACTCGCCGCCGAACGCGGTATTGCGTTGGTGCCACTGCACGTGCTGGTCGACGGAATCGACCATCGCGAAGGCGTAGACGACATTCCCGAGCAGTCCACCTCGGGCAAGCCCGTGACCACAGCGGGGGCTTCCCCGGGCGAGCTGACCGAGATCTATGCCGCGGCTCTCGAACGCAGTCGAGGTGCCGGTGTGGTGGCCCTGCACATATCCCGGGGACTGTCGAGCACGTGGGAGGCAGCACGCCAGGCCGCAGATCACGTGGGCTCGGCCGTCCGAGTCGTCGATTCCGCCTCGGCCGGCATGGGACTGGGCTTCGCGGTGCTCGCTGCGGCCGCGACGGCCGCCGGGGGAGCAGAACTGGACGAGGTGTACCGCGACGCCGTCGCCGCGTCGACGACCTCGCGATGCTTCATCGTCGTCGATCGACTCGACCACCTGCGACGTGGAGGCAGAATCGGTGCCGCCGCGGCGTTGCTCGGCACTGCGCTGGCCATGAAGCCGGTACTGCACATCAGCGACGGCAAACTCGTGTTGAAGGAGAAGGCGCGCACCTCGTCCAAGGCTTTGAACAAGCTGGTCGACGCAGCCGTCGCTGCCGCGACCGAGGTCGGTGACGAATCGGGGGTTGCGCTCGCGGTGCACCACATGCAGTGCCCGGAGCGAGCCGAGGACGTAGCCGCGATGCTGGCCTCCCGAATTCCGCACTCGACCAGCATCGACGTCTACCCCTTCGGTGCCGTTCTCGGCGCTCACGTCGGCCCCGGCGCGGTCGGTGTCGTCGTGGCTCCGGGACGCCGATAACCGGGCCCAGCCCTCGGTTCATCCACAGCCTCCGGGTTGTACACAGGGCAATCGGCGACCTGTAATCACCGGGGAGTGAACCGATCGCGGGCACTAGCGTCCTCGAGCATGGGCGGCAACGACGATCGGGCACACACGGTGGCGCGATTGAACTCCGTGCGCAGACAACACGATTCCGACCGCGATCGCGTCGTGCCCGAGGAGCCGGGACCTGACGCCGGATCCACCGACCCGGATTGGCTGCTGCCGCAAGCGGAACGATCAGGCACCCCGTGGTCGGCCTTGCTGCCGTCGCGATGGCGATCCGCCCGCGTCGACCCCGGGAAACCGGGGGCAGTGGCGATGGCGGCGGCCGGGGTGTTCGTCGTGCTGGTGGCGGGATTCGCGGTGCTTCGAGACGCACCGACTCCGGCACCTGCGCCGCCGCTCGCCGTGGTCGCGACCGGCACGGCTGATGCCGACGACACGGTGGATGCCGACGACGTGGTCGATCCGGTGCCCAGCGCCGACGCCGAACTCGTGGTGAGCGTCGTCGGGCTCGTGACGAGCCCCGGATTGGTTCGGGTGCAACCGGGTTCGCGAGTCGCCGACGCGCTGGCTGCGGCAGGCGGCGCAGTGGAGGGCGCCGACCTGCTGGCGCTGAACATGGCCGCGCGAGTCGCCGACGGTGATCAGATCGTCGTCGGAGCAGTGCCGCCGGACGCCCCTCCACCGGTCAGCAGTACCACTTCCGGGATCGGCACATCGGCAGACGGCAGCAGCGGCGCACCGGTCGGTGGCGGAGGTTCCACACCCGATGGGAGGGTGGACCTCAACGCCGCGACCGTCGCAGAACTGGACGCGTTGCCCGGGGTCGGGCCGGTCACCGCGACCTCGATCGTCGGTTGGCGAGAGACCAACGGCCGCTTCGCAACCGTGGATCAACTGTCCGAGGTGGACGGGATCGGGCCCGGCCGACTGGCGAAGATCCGAGACCTGGTGCACGTCGGATGACCACCGAGGCCGCCACGACCGGTGCCGAGCAGACCGAGGATCGTCAGCCCTTCGATGTGCGACTGGTCCCGGCCGCTGCGGTGTGCTGGTCGATCACCGCGATCGGAATTCTCGGAGGCCCGGGTGCTGCTCTCCCTGCTACCGCGTCTGCGGTGGCGGTGGTGCTGCTCATCGCAGTATCCCTGCACCGGTTGTCGATTCGGCGCGCCTTGCCTGGTTCGAGTCGGTCCGGTGCGGCCGCGGTGATCGTGCTGGCGCTGTGCTTCGGGGGAGCGATCTGGCTTCAGATGCACTCGTTGGCCGAACATCCCGTCGCAGCGGCCGCGGAGAACCGAGCGTGGATCACCGCGTCGGTGCTGTTGGAAGAGGACCCACGCCGGTTGTCGTCCGCCGGACCGTCGACGGTGATGGTGAAGGCAGAGATGACGCGCGTCGATGTGAGCGGCAAGGCACTGCACGTCGGTGGTCGGGTGTCGATCGTTGCTCCGGAGTCGAGTTGGTCGGCACTGCTGCCCGGCCAGGAGGTCACCGTACGGGGCCGGCTCGGTGCGCCGATCAGGCCGGACATGAGTGTGGCCGTCATCCGCACTTCGGGTCCGCCCGTCACCGTGACCGAGCCCGGGGCGATCTCCGCTACCGCCGACACGTTCCGGTCGAATCTGGCAGCGGTAGCGCAGAATTCGATGCCACCGGATCGTGCAGGTCTGTTACCCGGGCTCGTGGTCGGAGACGTCTCGCGGCTGGACGAGACGGTGGCCGAGAACTTCCGGGCGGCAGGCCTGACGCATTTGACGGCTGTGTCCGGCGCAAATTTTTCCATCGTGATCGGCGCGGTTCTGTTGGTGTTGCGAGGTATCGGAATCGGGCCCCGCGCGACGGTTGCGGTGGCGTTCGTCGTGCTCGTTGCGTTCGTGATCGTGGCCAGGCCGTCGCCGAGTGTGTTGCGTGCCGCAATCATGGGGTCGATCGGCCTGCTCGCCCTCGTCACCGGCAGACGGCGGCAGGCGGTACCGGCGCTGTGCGGAGCGGTGTTGGGTTTGCTCGCGTGGTGGCCGAGGTTGGCGGTGGATGTCGGATTCGTGCTGTCGGTGTTCGCCACCGCAGGGCTCGTGCTCGTCGCTCCGATCTGGGTCGACTGGCTTAGAGCGCGCGGCTGGCCCAGAGCGGCAGCGGAGGTGGTGGCCGTAGCCGCGGCGGCGCACGCGGTGACGGCACCGGTGGTTGCGGCCATGGCCGGAACGTTCAGCGTGGTGGGAGTGGCGGCGAATGTGTTGGTTGCACCTGTCGTCGCTCCGATCACGGTGGTGGGGATCGTCACGGCAGTGATCGCTGCCGTCAGCGGCTCGCTGGCGGAACTGGTCGCGCAGCTGGCGTCCGCACCGCTGTGGTGGTTGATCACGGTGGCGGAGAGGGCCGCGTCGGTGCCGGGCGCGGGCATCGTCGTCCCCGACGGCGTCGGAGGCGCAGCACTCGCGGCGTTCTCGACGGTCGCGCTGCTGACGGCGTTGCGTTTCACCGTGTTTCGTTGGCTGGCCGCGGCGGTGGCGATAGCGGCACTCGCGATGTGGACGGCACACGTTCTGTGGTGACCGCTCGGACGAAGCGGATGCCGAGTGTGTCGGCCGCGCATGGCACGATCATGGTCGTGACTTCGAGTGTGGCTCCTCTGCATCTGGTTCTCGGCGACGAGGAACTTCTGATGGATCGCGCGGTAGCCGCGATCGTGGCTCAGGTGCGTGCGAGTGCTGCGATACCAGGGGAGGACCTGCCGGTCACGCGGTTGCGCACCGGCGATGCCAGCGCCCCGGAGCTCGCCGAACTGCTCAGTCCCTCACTGTTCGCCGAGGACCGTGTTCTCGTGCTCGAGGCCGCCGCCGAGGCAGGCAAGGACGCCGCAGCGCTGGTGCTCGACGCGGCTACCGATCCGCCCGAGGGTGCTGTGGTGGTGGTCATGCACTCCGGCGGCGGCCGGGCCAAGGCGATGGTCGGAGCGCTGCAGAAATGCGGCGCACAGGTGCACGAGTGCGCCAAGCTCACCAAGCCCGCCGAACGCATCGACTTCGTGCGCGGAGAGTTCCGTACCGCCGACATCCGGGTGAGCGGCGACGTGATCGAGGCGGTCGTCGAGTCCGTCGGCAACGAACTTCGCGAATTGGCTTCGGCCTGTTCGCAGTTGGTCTCCGATACCGGGGGCAAGGTCGACCTCGCCGCGGTGCGTCGGTACTACTCCGGCAAGGCCGAGGTCTCCGGATTCGACGTCGCGGACAAAGCGGTGATCGGAGACCGAGCCGGCGCTCTCGAGGCTCTGCGCTGGGCGATGCACCGGGGCGTGGCGCACGTGCTGCTCGCCGACGCGTTGGCCGATGCCGTCCGCACCATTGCGTTGGTGGGTTCGGCGGGCCGCGGCGACCCGTTCCGAATGGCAGGGGAGCTGGGGATGCCGCCGTGGAAGATCAAGAAGGCGCAGGGCCAGGCGCGCGGCTGGAACGGGCGATCCATAGCCCAGGCGCTGCGCGTGGTGGCGCAGCTCAATGCAGACGTCAAAGGTCAAGCAGCGGACGCGGACTATGCGGTGGAGAAAGCAGTGGCCGAGGTCGCATCACTGGGTAGGTAGCGTCGGCAGAGTGCAGAGAGCACGAAAAAGCCCGCTGCATCCTGATCGGATGCGGCGGGCTCGATCGAGCTCAGTGATGGATCAGAGCTTGTTGACTGCGAGAGCCAGTGCCGACTTCTTGTTGGCGGCCTGGTTCTTGTGGATGACGCCCTTGCTGGCGGCCTTGTCGAGCTTGCGGCCTGCATCGAGAAGAATCTCGGAAGCCTTGTCCTTGTCGCCCGCAGCCTGTGCCTCGCGGAACGAGCGGATGACGGTACGAAGCGAGGACTTCACCGACTGGTTGCGCAGGCGTGCACGCTCGTTGGTGAGAATCCGCTTCTTCTGGGACTTGATATTGGCCACGCGTAAAATCCTTGTCGTCTTCGTCGGTATTCCGGTCAGGGCGATCCATGCTGGAATGCCCGAAGTCTGCTGCTGAGCGTTGGAGCCCTGCGCCGAAGATCGAGAATACCAGTACCGCTGGGCAGAACCCAATTCGGACTCTCCTCGAACACCGTTTCAAGAAATTAACGCTTCCACCGCGCCTAACTCCTGTCTCTGTAGCAACATGGCCAGAATGAGTCCGCGATCGGCAACGCATGCCGCCACCAAGGCCAAAGCGACCAGAACCAAGACAGCGGATCGCGTCGAACCCGAGCTCGACGGGGTGTTCGGGGGATACTCCGACGTCGGCAAGTACAGTCTCGCCTTCGACGAGATGTTCGACGCGGACGGGCGCACCCGAACTCCGTACAAGGGCATCCACACCGCGCTCGCGCCGGCGAACGCAGTGGACCTGGACGCGAGATCCGACGCGCTGGGACGCGCCTTCATCGACCAGGGCATCACGTTCTCCCTGTCGGGCCAGGAACGCCCGTTCCCGCTCGACCAGGTTCCCCGCGTCATCGCCGCAGGTGAATGGTCACGACTCGAGCGCGGCATCAAGCAGCGCGTCAAAGCCCTCGAGATGTTCCTGGCCGACATCTACGGCGACCAGGAAATCCTGCGCGACGGCGTGGTCCCGAAGCGGCTGGTGACCTCCTGCGAGCACTTCCACCGCGAAGCGGTCGGCATCACACCGCCCAACGGTGTGCGCATCCACGTCGCCGGCATCGACCTGGTTCGTGACGCCCAGGGCACTTTCCGAGTGCTCGAGGACAACTTGCGGTCTCCGTCTGGCGTGTCCTACGTCATGGAGAACCGGCGCACGATGGCCCGGGTGTTCCCCGACCTGTTCGCCAGCCATCGCGTCCGCGCCGTCGGCGATTACGCCTCGCACCTGCTGCGAGCACTGCGCGCATCGGCCGCCCTCAACGAGGCCGATCCGACCGTGGTGGTTCTCACTCCCGGCGTGGCCAACTCGGCGTACTTCGAGCACTCGCTGCTCGCGCGACTGATGGGCGTCGAGCTCGTCGAGGGACGTGACCTGTTCTGCCGAGACAACATCGTCTACATGCGCACCACCGAGGGCGAGCGTCAGGTCGACGTCATCTACCGGCGTATCGACGACGACTACCTCGACCCCATGCAGTTCCGGCCCGACTCGGTGCTGGGAGTGGCAGGTCTGGTCAATGCCGCCCGCGCTGGCAACGTCGTCATCTCGAGCGCCGTCGGAAACGGCGTCGGCGACGACAAGCTCGTCTACACCTATGTTCCGACGATCATCGATTACTACATGGGCGAGAAGCCGTTGCTGGCCAACGTCGACACGTTCCGGTGCTGGCTGGACGACGAGTGCGAGGAAGTCCTCGACCGCATCGACGAACTGGTCATCAAGCCGGTGGAAGGTTCGGGCGGCTACGGCATCGTCTTCGGACCCGACGCCTCGCCGAAGGAACTCGCCACCATCAGCAAGAAGGTTCGCGCAGATCCGCGCGGTTGGATCGCCCAACCCGTCGTGCAGCTCTCGACGGTGCCGACCAAGATCGGTGACCGATTGGTACCCCGCCATGTCGACCTGCGGCCGTTCGCCGTCAACGACGGCGACGACGTCTGGGTGTTGCCGGGCGGCCTGACCCGGGTGGCGCTGCCGGAGGGATCCCTGGTGGTCAACTCCAGCCAGGGCGGTGGCAGCAAGGACACCTGGGTGCTCGCCACCCGAACCTCTCAGGAGGAGCAGGAACTTGCCGGCGAGGAGATCGTCAGCGTTCCGCCGGAGTCACCGATGGCCGAACAGGGTCCGGAGCTGACGATGGACCAGCAGATGAATCAGCAGCAACAGCAACAGCAGCAACAACAGCAGGCAACGAACTCGGACTCGAACGGCGGTGGACAGTAAATGCTCGCGCGCAACGCAGAGTCGCTCTACTGGATCGGACGGTACGTGGAGAGAGCGGACGACACTGCCCGCATTCTCGACGTCACCGTCCACCAGCTACTCGAAGACGCCACGGTCGATCCCGACCACACTTCGCGCGTGTTGTTGCGAGTACTCGGGTTCAAGCACGAGCCCGATGTCTCGCTCGACGTGTGGTCGCTGACCGAGGTCGTCGCCTTCAGCCGCGACGGATTGGGTTCGATCGTGGACTCGCTGTCGAGTGCCCGTGAGAACGCCCGTGGTGCGCGTGAAGTGACGTCCAGTGAGATGTGGGAATGCTTGAACACCACGTACAACGGGCTCAACGAGCGCATCAAGGCGTCCAAGCGCACCGGCCCGGCCGAGTTCTTCAGCTACATCGAGGAGCGCGCCGCGATGTTCGCCGGTCTCGCGGACTCCACCCTCAGTCACGACGACGGCTATCGCTTCCTCCTGCTCGGTCGCTCGGTCGAGCGCATCGACATGATCGTTCGATTGTTGCTCTCGCGAGCCGGTGACCGGCCGTCGTCGCCGGCGTGGGTCACCGTGCTTCGCTCGGCCGGTGCACACGACACCTACCTGCGCACCTACCGCGGCGCGCTCGACGCGCAGCGAGTTCTCGAATTCATGTTGTTGGACAGGCTCTTTCCGCGATCGGTGTTCTACGCACTCAACGAGGCGGAACGTTCGCTCGATCAGCTCGACCATCAGCCCAACAGTCGAGTCGGTGCGCGCGCCGAGGCTCAGCGCCTACTCGGTCGCGCTCGTAGCGAACTCGAATTCCTCCGTCCCGGTGAAATTCTCGACGATCTGCAGGAGCGCTTGCTCTCGCTGCAGGAAACCTGCCGTGAACTCGGTGATGCGATCTCCAAGCAGTATTTCCACGCCGCCCCGTGGGTCGCGTGGACCGATGCCGGCTCCGGAACATTCGAAGATCAATTGGAAGGTGAACTGTGAGCTGGCGTATGCGTGTCGTGCACACCACGGGCTATCAGTACGACGCACCGGTGACGTCGTCGTACAACGAGGCTCGGTTGACGCCGCGAAGTGACAATCGGCAGAACGTGATTCTGAACCGAGTCGAGACCAACCCGGTGACGCGTTCCTACCGCTACACCGACTACTGGGGGACAGCGGTGACGGCGTTCGATCTGCACGCACCGCACACCGAGCTAGAGGTCACCGGATCGTCGGTGGTCGAGACCGATCCCTTCGTCTACCCGGACGAGAACGCCTCCTGGGAGGAACTCGCGAGCGAGCCGGTCATCGACCGCTTCAACGAGGTCCTCGACAACACCGAATACGTGCCGAAGAACAGGCAACTCGCGTCGGTGGCGAAGAAGCTGTCGAAGGGCCTACCGCCACAGGAATCGGTGGTGGAGATCTCCAACTGGGTCAACCAGGAGATGTCCTACGTGCCGGGAACCACCGGCGTGCACACCTCGGCCGTGGAAGCGTGGTCGGAAAAGAAGGGCGTCTGCCAGGACTACGCCCACCTGACGCTGCTGATGCTGCGCAGCATCGGCATCCCCAGCCGGTACGTCTCGGGTTACCTGCATCCCAAGAAACAGGCCGCGATCGGTGCGACGGTGGAGGGCCAGAGCCACGCGTGGATCGAGGCCTGGACCGGTGCGTGGTGGGGCTACGACCCGACCAACGCCATCGCCGTCAACGAGCAGCACGTCTCGGTCGGACTCGGCCGCGACTACGCCGACGTGCCGCCGCTCAAGGGCATCTTCTCCGGCGGCGGTTCGACGGCTCTCGACGTGGTCGTGGAGATCACCCGGTTGGCGTGAGCCTGGTACGCGTTGTGCGCCCGTTCATGGGCGCACAACGCGCACCCATCAGTTCCAGCCGAAGTCGCGGCGCAATCTCTTTGCGACGGAATCGAATTGGGGCTTGCTCAGAATCGCACCCTCGCGTCGGATGCCGTCCTCGGGCACGTCGAGCACTCGATCCAGACGAATCCAGCTCGGTCGGCCTTCGGCGTCCCACGGACCGGACCCGATCGACTGCCAGTCACGGTCTCCGTCGCGGCTGCTCTGACTCGACAACATCAGGCCGAGCAGATCGTTGCCCTCGCGGCCGATGACCAACACCGGGCGGTCCTTGCCCTGGCTGGCGTCCTCCTCGTAGGTGACCCAGGTCCAGACGATTTCGCCGGGGTCGGCCTTGCCGTCCAGGTCGGGGGAGTACTCGATGGTGCGGGCGCGTTGCGCAGTGGGCCTGGTCTGCGACGCCACCGGTCGGCCCGGACGAGGAGTCGGAGCAGACGTGCGTGTGGCCGTCCCGCTGATCGCGTCCTTGCCCTTCTGTAGGGCTCCGGACTTCTGTAATTGACGCAGCAGTCGGGGACCCTCGCGCATCGCGATCTTGCTCAGTTCCTTGCCGAATCTGCTCCAGTTGCCAGCCATGCGGCGAGTGTAGCGATGCAGACTCTGCTGCTCATCGCCCGAACCGCGGCGACGAGAACACCCGAGTCGGACAGCCGGGGACGGCGCACCGTTCTCGGCGTGGGACGATAGGGAAACCCGTTCGCTCATTTCGAACACGCCAGCCGAAGGATACGAGTGCCCAGCTTCGCCGACACGACGTTCACCGATCCGTCCAGGATCAGGAACTTCTGCATCATCGCCCACATCGACCACGGCAAGTCGACGCTGGCCGACCGGATGTTGCAGCTCACGGGCGTCGTCGACGACCGGTCGATGCGCGCTCAGTACCTGGACCGGATGGATATCGAGCGCGAGCGCGGCATCACTATCAAGGCGCAGAACGTCCGGCTCCCGTGGGTCGTCGACGGCGAGGAATTCGTGCTGCACCTGATCGACACGCCCGGCCACGTCGACTTCACCTACGAGGTATCGCGCGCCCTCGAGGCTTGCGAAGGTGCAGTGCTGCTCGTCGACGCCGCGCAGGGCATCGAGGCGCAGACGCTCGCGAACCTGTACCTCGCTCTCGACAAAGAGCTCACCATCATCCCGGTGCTGAACAAGATCGACCTGCCCGCCGCCGACCCGGACCGCTACGCCGCCGAGATCGCCCACATCATCGGGTGCGAGGCCGACGACGTGCTCCGCGTGTCCGGTAAGACGGGTGTGGGCGTCGAGGAACTTCTCAACGAGGTCGTCAAGCTGGTTCCGGCCCCGGTCGGCAACCCGGACGGGCCTGCCCGCGCGATGATCTTCGACTCGGTCTACGACACCTACCGCGGCGTCGTCACCTACGTTCGCGTCGTCGACGGTGCGCTGAATCCGCGCGAGAAGGTCACGATGATGTCGACCGGCTCGACGCACGAGCTGCTCGAGGTCGGGATCGTCTCACCCGATCCGAAGGCGACCAAGGGCCTGGGCGTCGGCGAAGTGGGTTACCTCATCACCGGTGTGAAGGACGTCCGTCAGTCGAAGGTCGGCGATACCGTCACCACCTTCCGCAAGGGTGCGACCGAGCCGCTCACCGGCTACCGCGAGCCCCGTCCGATGGTGTACTCGGGCCTCTACCCGCTCGACGGTTCGGATTACCCCGACCTGCGTGACGCTCTCGAGAAGCTGCAGCTCAACGACGCGGCACTGACGTACGAGCCGGAGACGTCGGTGGCTCTCGGCTTCGGTTTCCGCTGTGGCTTCCTCGGTCTGCTGCACATGGAGATCACCCGCGAGCGGCTCGAGCGAGAGTTCAACCTGGACCTGATCTCGACGTCGCCGAACGTGGTCTACCGCGTCGAGATGGAAGACGGTGCCGAGCACATCGTCACCAACCCGTCGTACTGGCCCGAGGGCAAAGCGCGCGAGGTGTTCGAGCCGATGGTCAAGTGCACCATCATCTCGCCGAGCGAGTTCATCGGTTCCATCATGGAACTGTGCCAGGGACGACGCGGAGAACTCGGGGGCATGGACTATCTGTCCGAGACCCGCGTCGAGCTGCGGTACACCATTCCCATGGCCGAGATCATCTTCGACTTCTTCGACATCCTGAAATCCCGAACACGCGGATACGCCAGCCTCGATTACGAGGAGATCGGCGAGCAGGCCGGTGCGCTGGTCAAGGTCGACATCCTGCTGCAGGGCGAGGCCGTGGACGCGTTCTCGGCGATCGTGCACAAGGACAACGCCGCGGCCTACGGCAACAAGATGACGACCAAGCTCAAGGAACTGATTCCGCGCCAGCAGTTCGAGGTGCCGATCCAGGCCGCCATCGGATCTCGCATCATCGCCCGCGAGAACATCCGCGCGATCCGCAAGGATGTGCTGGCCAAGTGCTACGGCGGCGACATCAGCCGTAAGCGCAAGCTGCTCGAGAAGCAGAAAGAGGGCAAGAAGCGGATGAAGACGATCGGCCGCGTCGAGGTGCCGCAGGAAGCCTTCGTTGCCGCACTGTCCTCGGAATCCTCGTCGGACAAGCCCAAGAAGTAACCTCACACCTTTTCTGTCGACTGCACGCCCCCGCTCGGATCGGGGCCGGGGCGCAGTTGTCAGTGAGGGCGCGCGGTCCCCACCACCTCCAGTCGCACATGGCGGGCGAGTACATTTCGAACCTGTGACGACGCCGATTCTGAAGCAGCTGCGTGTTCCCGTTGTCGGTGCGCCGATGGCAGGCGGCCCGAGTACTCCCGAACTCGCCCGTGCGGTGTCGGAGGCAGGTGGGCTCGGCATGATCGCCGGTGCACTGTTGACGCCGGAAGCCTTTGCGGCGCAGATCGATTCGGTGCGCGGTCTGCTGTTCGGTGTCAATCTCTTTCTGCCGGAGGAGCCATCGGGTGCGGATGTGGCGTCCTATTCCGAGCACTTGACGTCCTGGTTCGAGCGTTTCGACGCGGAGCCGGGAGAGTTGGTGCGCCGGGACGACTTCTACGCCGAGAAGTTCGCCTGGCTGCTGGCACACCCGGTACCGCTGGTGTCGAGTACGTTCGCGACGTTCGACGCGGACGAGGTCGCCCAGTTGCACGCCGTGGGAACCGAGGTGTGGGCCACCGTCGCCACCGCGTCGGACGCATCGGTGGCCACCGCGAACGGGGTGGACGCGCTCGTGGTGCAGGGACCCGAAGCGGGCGGGCACCGAGGCACGTTCGACGGGTCGGCCCCGGACGAGCCACTGACCGAACTGCTGATCGCAGTGCGTGAGACATCCGACCTACCGCGAATCGCCGCGGGGGGACTGATGGACGGCAACGACATTGCGCCACTGCTCGATTCGGGTCTTGCGCACGCGGCTCAGCTCGGTACGGCGTTGTTGAACACACCCGAGGCCGGCACCAAACCCGTACACCGCGAGCAACTGACGCTCGCTCCCGACACCGCGGTGACCAGGGCATTCTCCGGCCGCCCTGCGCGGGGTCTGGTGAACGAATTCATGCGCGAGAACTCCGACGCCGCGCCGCTGGCCTATCCCGATCTGCACTACCTGACCGCACCGATGCGAGCCAAGGCCGCGGCGGCAGGCGATCCGTCGGGCCTGTCGATGTGGGCGGGCACCGGTTTTCGCCGGGCACAGGCGAAACCCGCGGCCGAGCTGATCGCCGAATGGGCGAGGCAACTCGGCCGCTGAGCCCTCCCTCTCAGGGGTTGGAGTGGGCGGGCTGGAAGTGCCCTGCCAACTGAGCCTCCTCGGCGCGGATGACGTGCACCACCGCGTTGATGAGTGCGAGGTGGGTGAACGCCTGCGGGAAGTTACCGAGGTGACGGCCGGTGCGGTGGTCGATCTCCTCGGCGTAGAGCTTGAGTGGGCTCGCGTACCCCAACAGACGCTCGCAGAGGTGCTTGGCGCGAGGGAGCTCGCCGATCTCGACCAGCGCCGACACCAGCCAGAAGGAGCAGATCGTGAACGTCCCTTCCTCGCCGGCCAGACCGTCGTCGGTGGTGTCGGTTCGGTAGCGCAGGACCAGGCCGTCCTCGGTCAGCTCGTCGGCGATGGCGAGCACCGTCGCGCGGATGCGTTCGTCCTCTGCAGGCAGGAATCGAAGCAGCGGTGCGAGCAGCAGTGACGCATCGAGCGACGGGTCACCGTAGCGCTGAGTGAGGACACCCCGAGAATCGGTGCCGTTCTCGAGAATGTCGGCCTTGATCTCGTCGGCGATCTCGTTCCACTTGGCCGAATACTCCTTCTCGCCGTGGATGTCGGCGAGCTTGGCTCCGCGGTCGAGTGCGACCCAACACATGAGCTTCGAGGAGGTGAAGTGCTGCGGTTCACCACGCACCTCCCAGATGCCGCGGTCGGGCTTGCGCCAGTTGGCGATCGCCTCCTCCACCTGTCGCTTGAGCAGGGGCCACAGGAATTCGGGGACGTGCTCGCGTGACTTGACGTGCAGATACACCGAGTCGAGCATCGTGCCCCAGATGTCGTGCTGCTCTTGGTCGTAGGCTCCGTTGCCGATGCGGACCGGACGTGCGCCGTCGTATCCGGACAGGTGCGGCAGTTCGCTCTCGTCGAGTGTCTTCTCGCCGCCGATGCCGTACATGACCTGGAGCGGATTGACCTCGCCGTTCGCTGTTGTCGCCACATCGGACATGAACGCGAAGAAGTCGTTGGCCTCCCGGTCGAGTCCGAGTGTGTAGAGGCCCCACAGTGCGAACGTCGAGTCGCGTACCCACGTGTAGCGGTAGTCCCAGTTGCGTTCTCCACCAGGCGTTTCCGGAAGCGAGGTGGTCGACGCCGCCAGCAGTGCACCGGTGGGGGCGTAGGTCAGTCCCTTGAGCGTCAGGGCGCTGCGCTGAAGGTAGCCCCGCCACGGGTGATCGGGGAACCGGCCGATCGTGATCCACTGCCGCCAGCATTCGGACGTGCGCCACATCTTCTCCGCGGCCTCCTCGAAAGTCTGCGGCGCAGGCAGATCCGACCACGACAGAGCGACGAACACGTTGTCGCCCTCCGTCATTCGAGTGCGGGCGCGGGCTTCACGTCCTTCGATGCCGATGCGGAGATTGGTGGTCAGCTTCAACGTGGGCTGATCGCCGCCCGCACTGGCCTCGCAGGTGGCGGTGGTCTCCTCGTACACCTTGCCGGTGTACTCCCACTTAGCCGGCGCGCGGTGGTAGTCGAAGGCAGGCTCGCAGCTCATCTCGAGTTCGACTGTGCCGCTGACGCACTTGATGGTGCGCAGCAGGATGTGTTCGGCGTCCCAGTCGCTCGGTGCGCGCTTGTGGGTGCGAGAGCGTTGATCGGTGTTGTGCCACGGTCCCATGACGAGTGCGTCGCGGACGATGAGCCAACCGGTCTCGGTCTGCCACGTCGTCTCGACGATCAGGCCACCGGGCAGATACCGCCGTGCCGCGGGCACCGACTGACCGTACGGCCCGACACGGAAATGGCCTGCACTGCGATCGAGAACCGCGCCGAAGATGCTGGGGGAGTCCGGCCGAGGCACGCACATCCACTCGACCGATCCGTTTCGAGCGATCAAGCAGGTCGTCTCGCAGTCCGAAAGGAACGCATAGTCGTCGATCGGCGGAAAGGCGCTCCGGTAGGACGTCAGGGTGGACACCGGTGCGTCGGTGCTGCCCAACGCTCCCTGGACCTCGACGCCGCCCAACCCTGGATGCCCCGACCCCATGGCGGGCTCGTCGGCCACCGGGGGCACTGGCGAAAGATCTTCGTATGCCGTCATGGCGTAATCATCGACCGATAGATGGCACGCGTCCACTGCTGGTCGTCGATCGGCGTGGCGTGGCGTGGAACGAGCTGGTTTAAGCTGCGAGGGTGGAATCGATCGCACGCTGGTGGGACGGCGTCGAACTGTGGGTGACGGGTTTACCGTTCGTGCCACAGTCCGTAGTCGTGCTGCTGGTCATCGTGCCTACCGCGTTCCTGCTGGCACGCGTGTTCGACCGCGTGCTCGCGGTGGTTCTGCACGTGCTCGGGCGTGATGCACGAGCTGCTCGCGACGCGGAGCCGACGGGTGCGGCCACCACTACGACGAAGGATGGACAGTAATGCCACGGTCTCGGGTCACGTTGGCGCTCATCGCGCTACTGGTGCTGGTCGTCATCGCCTGGTTGCTCACTCGATAGCCGATTAGAGTCGGTCCGGAACCTCTGCTAGATTTCTGACCGTGTCTTCTGCCGCCGAGTACCGCGTCCGCCATCAGTTGGCGTTGATTGCTGTCGGCATGCTGGCAGTCGCCGATATCGACTGTTGTTGATTCTTTCCTTCGTCGAATCGGTTCCGTCGATCCGTTGCCCACGCGCCTACTTCTCGCGGTCGGGCGGTTCACGACGTACTTTCTGCCGCTCACGGTGATCTCGCGATGACTCGCGGCCACGGTGGTGCTCCGGTTCGACCTCGGGAATGTCGACTCTGCCCAGCTCGCACTCACTGCACACCATCATGAAAGGCCTTTTCTCGATGAGGCATAGCTCTCGATACCTGCTGACCACGTTCGCGGCCGTGGGAACCCTTCTACTCACTGCTTGCGGCGGTGGATCGAGTGACGTCGTCGGCGGTGAGCCGGATACCGCGAGCGGCCCCGCATTGACCCTCGTGGGTTACGCCGTCCCCAAGAACGGTTGGGACGCAATCGGTCCGGCATTCGCCGCAACCGAGGACGGTGACGGAACGGCGATCAACGCGGACTACGGCGCATCGGGCAACCAGTCACGCAAGGTGGCCGACGGCGCACCCGCCGATATCGTCAACTTCTCGGTCGAGCCCGACATCACCCGTCTGGTGCAGGCAGGCAAGGTCGACGAGGACTGGAACCAGAATGCCTACGCCGGAGTGCCGTTCGGCTCCGTGGTGACCATCGTCGTGCGCGAGGGCAACCCCAAGAACATCCGTACCTGGGACGATCTGATCAAGCCCGACGTTCAGGTCATCAGCCCCAGCCCGCTCAGCTCGGGCTCGGCCAAGTGGAACCTGCTCGCTCCCTATGCGGCGAAGAGCAACGGCGGCCAGGACAAGCAGGCCGGTCTCGACTTCGTTCGCACACTCGTCGCCGATCACTTCCCGGTTCAGCCCGAATCCGGCCGCGCCGCAACCGAAGCCTTCCTGCAAGGCCAGGGTGATGCGTTGCTGAGCTACGAGAACGAAGCACTCCTGATCGAGGAACAGGGACAGAACGTGGAGCACGTCGACGTTCCCGTGACATTCCGCATCGACAATCCCGTGGCAGTGATCAACGACAGCGCCAATCTCGATCGCGCCAATGCGCTGAACGATTTCGTCTACACCGACGAGGGCCAGAAGATCTGGGCGGAGGCCGGTTTCCGACCGACGAACCCGGACATAGCCTCGGAGTACTCGGACAAGTTCTTCACCCCCGAAAAGCTGTACACCATCGATGATCTCGGTGGCTGGACGCAGGTGGACGCGGACCTGTTCGGCGACAACGGCGCAATTGCCACGATCTATCAGGAAAGTACTCGGTAGAGATCGATGCCATCTTCGACCACCGAAGCCGCAACTGCGGATTCGCCAGTCCCGCCCGGTACGAGACCTCGGTTTCGTGCCGGGCGGGAAGGCCGAAAGTTCAGGGGCCCTGGGTCGGTGGGGCCACTCGGTCTCGGGGTCGCCGTGTTGTGGCTGAGCGTCATCGTGTTGCTTCCTCTGGCGGCGTTGACGGTTCAGTCGTTCGACGACGGTCTCACCGGCTTCTGGAACGCGGTCACCGAGCAACGCGCACTGGCCACGTTCAAGGTGACGTTGCAGGTGTCGGTGGCCGCGGCCGTGGTCAACCTCTTTCTCGGCACCCTCATCGCGTGGGTCCTGGTGCGGGACGAGTTCCCGGGCAAGCGATTCGTCAACGCCCTGATCGATCTGCCGTTCGCACTGCCGACCATCGTGGCGAGCCTGGTTCTGCTGTCGCTGTACGGTCCGGCGAGTCCGGTCGGCTTGGTGTTCAACGCAACCAAGCCCGCGGTGATCGTCGCGCTGCTGTTCGTCACGTTGCCGTTCGTGGTGCGAGCGGTTCAGCCGGTGCTGATCGAGCTCGACAAGGACGTCGAGGAGGCCGCGGCCTCGCTCGGCGCGAACAACTGGACCATCTTCCGTCGCATCGTCCTGCCGGTCCTGCTGCCGGCGATCCTCAGCGGTGGGGGGCTCGCCTTCGCGCGCGCCATCGGTGAATTCGGGTCGGTTGTGCTCATCGGCGGCAACATCCCCAACGACACACAGGTGGCGTCGCAGTACATCCGTGAGCTCATCGAGTACGACCGCCCAACCGATGCGGCGGCGATCTCCGTGGTGCTGCTGGCGATCGCGTTCGCAGTGCTGTTCGTCCTTCGCGTGGTGGGCAATCGCCTGGCCCGACGTGAGGAGCAGATCTCGTGAAAATCGGTCTGCCGATCAAGCTGACGCTGCGCACCGTAGCTCTGCTGTATCTCGCCGTTCTGGTGCTCTTTCCACTCGCCACCATCCTGTTTCGCACGTTCGAGGACGGCGTCGTCACGTTCTGGGAGCAGATCACCACCCCGGCTGCACAGTCGGCACTGCAGCTGTCGTTGTTGATCGTCGCCATCGTGGTTCCGATCAACATCGTGTTCGGTGTGGTCACCGCACTGGCGCTCGTACGCGGACGGTTCCGTGGCAAAGGTGTCCTGGAAGCCATCGTCGATCTGCCGTTCGCGGTGTCGCCGATCATCACCGGCGTTGCGCTGATCCTGCTGTGGGGTGCCAATGGATGGTTCGGCGGAGTCGAAAGCCTCGGTTTCAAGGTCATTTTCGCGCTTCCCGGCATGGTCATCGCGACGATCTTCGTCACGCTGCCGTTCGTCGTGCGCGAGGTCGAACCCGTGCTGTACGAGATCGGTGAGGAGCAGGAAGAGGCCGCCTCGACGCTCGGTGCGTCGTCGTGGCAGACGTTCTGGCGCATCACTCTCCCGGCGATCCGGTGGGGGTTGACGTACGGCGTCGTACTCACCGTCGCACGGTCGCTCGGTGAATTCGGTGCGGTGATCATGGTCTCGACCAATCTGCCCGGTATCTCCCAAACGCTCACGCTGCTGGTCAATTCACGGTACGAGGACTTCAATCAGCAGGGCGCGTACGCCGCGTCCACACTGCTCATGGCGATAGCCGTCGTCGTGCTGCTGTTGATGACGGCCCTCGACAAGAAGAGGACGAAGTAATGACCGAGACATCCCCCGAGATCGAGATCTCCGTCGTCGGTGCCAACAAGCACTACGGCGACTTCGCAGCGCTCGACGATGTGAGCATCGACATCCCCAAGGGATCGTTGACGGCGCTGCTCGGGCCCAGTGGCTCGGGCAAGTCCACCCTGCTGCGCTCCATCGCCGGGCTCGAACAGCTCGATTCCGGTCGGGTGGTGCTCGCAGGTCAGGACGTCACTTGGGTCAGCCCGCAGCGCCGTGAGATCGGGTTCGTGTTCCAGCACTACGCGGCGTTCAAGCACCTCACAGTGCGCGACAACGTCGCCTTCGGCCTGCAGATTCGCAAGCGGCCCAAGGCCGAGATCGCCAAGAAGGTCGACGAGTTGCTCGAGATCGTCGGGCTCGCCGGGTTCCAGAGTCGCTACCCGGCGCAGCTGTCCGGTGGACAGCGCCAGCGCATGGCGTTGGCCCGCGCACTCGCCGTCGACCCGCAGGTGCTGCTCCTCGACGAGCCCTTCGGCGCGCTCGACGCCAAGGTGCGTGCCGATCTCCGTACCTGGCTGCGTCGACTGCACGACGAGGTCCACGTCACCACCGTGCTGGTGACCCACGATCAGGAGGAGGCGCTCGACGTCGCCGATCGGATCGCGGTGCTCAACAAGGGCCGCATCGAACAGGTGGGTAGCCCGGAAGATCTTTACGATCGCCCGGCCAACAACTTCGTGATGTCGTTCCTGGGGCAGGTCGCCAAACTGAACGGACTTCTGGTGCGGCCGCACGACATACGCGTCGGACGCGATCCGTCGTTGGCGCAGGCTCAGGCCAGCGGGACGGCCGAATCGGCCGGTGTGACGCGGGCCGTCGTCGAGCGGGTGGTACACCTCGGCTTCGAGGTGAAGGTCGAACTGAAGAATGCGGCCACCGGTGAACTGTTCGCGGCGCAGATCACCCGCGGCGACAGTGAGGCTCTCGGTCTGCGCGAGGGCGAGACGGTGTACGTGCGAGCGACTCGGGTGCCGAAGATCGCAGACGCTAGCGATGCCGACGCGATTGCTGGTGCACCGGTTCGTTGAACCGGTGCGGTAGAGCGTTCGGCTCCGGTGCTGCACCAGCTCGTGCCGCAGGAGTGGAGCCTGCGGACCGACCCATCGAGACTGCGGAGTCGTAGCGCCGCGACACCAGATCTGCCAGCGCCGGATGTGCTCCGATCACCTTGGCATGCACCACGTTCGGCAGGCCTGCGACCGACGCTTCGATCCTGTCGGTGAGCAGTCCCGGGGCCAGAAACCAGGGTGCCACGACGATTCGGTCGGCTCCCAGCGTGCGCAGTTGTGCGATCGCATCGGTGGGGGACGGGGAGACCGAGGTCGCAAAGCAGGTCACAGCTCCGGCCCAGTCTGTTCCGGCGAGCAGTTTCTGCGCGATCACCCGGGTGCGCTGATTCGCCGGTGCCACCGAGGAGCCGACAGCGGCAAGGGCGATGCCGACCGTCGAATCGGTTACTGCGACACCGGTGTCGGTGATCCGGTCGCGGACTGCATCGATGAGGAGTCGGTCGTCTCCCAGAACGTCGGCCTGCGTTATCGAGACGTGCGGGTGTCGCGTTCTCGCGGCCTGCAGTAATTCGGGCAGATCGACTTTCGCATGAAAAGCCTTGCCCAGCAACATCGGAACGGCGACGATGCGTCCGTGCCCGGCATCGGCCAGGTCGTCGACCACCTGATCGACGCCGGGCTCGGAAAGATCGAGAAACGCCACGCGCACGTCCAGATCCGGTCGCCGTCGACGCAGGGCGTCGACGGCGCGGTGGATCGTGGCGCTCGAGCGCGGGTCACGGCTGCCGTGGGCAACCGCGATCAGTGCGCTCACGCGGGAACTGCCGACCCCAGCTCGACGGCAGCCAGAGCGTTGCCCACGAGCCCGGCAGCCAACGTGTTGCCGCCGGCCGGATCGATCAGCAGGAAGCTGCCCGTGTGCCGGTTGACGGCGTAGTCGTCTGCCACGATGGGCTCCGCAACGCGCACCGAAATTCGGCCGATCTCGTTGAGCTCCAACGACTCCGGGCCTTCCTGCGCGGTGAGCTCCTGCTCGTCGAACCGCTCGATCAGTGTCCCGACGATGGCCTGGGTGGTGCGAGTGCCGTGCTTGAGCAGCAGGCGAGCGCCCGGGCGAAGCGGCTTCTCGGCGAGCCAGCACACCGTGGCCTCGAAGTCGCCGATCGGCTCCGGTGCGTCCTGCGGGGAGGCGATGGTGTCGCCGCGCGAGACGTCGACATCGTCGGCGAGGACGAGGGTGACACTGCGTCCGGCATGAGCGGTCCGCAATTCGCCGTCCGCGGTATCGATGCGCTCGACTGTCGTTCGGGTGCCGGAGGGCAGGATGACGACCTCGTCGCCGACGTCGACGGAGCCCGCTGCGACCTGGCCGGCGTATCCGCGGTAGTCCGGGAACTCCGCTGTGCGCGGCCGGATCACGTACTGCACGGGGAATCGCAGACCGACCCGGTGCGGTTCGGCGTCGACCGGAACCGACTCGAGGTGTTCGATGAGGGTGGGTCCGTCGTAGTACGGGGTCTTGTCCGACTTCACCGCAACGTTGTCGCCGTGCAGTGCGGACACCGGGATCTCGATGACGTCCTCGCTGGACCAGCCGAGGGATGAGGTCAGCGAGTTGAACTCGGCCGAGATTTCGGCGAACACCGTTGCGGGGTCCTCGACCAGATCGATCTTGTTGACCGCGAGCACCAGGCGTGGGACGCCGAGCAGAGCGAGAACCGCTGCGTGCCTGCGGGTCTGCGTGATGACACCCTTGCGGGCGTCGACCAGCAGGATGACGAGCTGAGCCGTCGACGCACCGGAGACGGTGTTGCGGGTGTACTGCACGTGGCCGGGGGTATCGGCCAGTACGAACGAGCGGTGCGGCGTCGCGAAGTAGCGGTAGGCGACGTCGATGGTGATGCCCTGTTCACGTTCGGCGCGCAGACCGTCGACCAACAGCGACAGGTCCGGCGTGGCCAGGCCCTTGTCCACCGAAGCCCGAGTGACCGCGTCGATTTGGTCTGCCAGAACGGATTTGGTGTCGTACAAGAGCCGTCCGACGAGCGTCGACTTACCGTCGTCGACGCTACCTGCGGTGGCGAGGCGAAGAAGCTGAGTTCCTGTGCTGCTCATCAGAAGTATCCTTCTCGTTTGCGATCTTCCATGGCAGCCTCGGAGACGCGGTCGTCGCCGCGGGTGGCGCCGCGTTCGGTCAGCCTGGACGCGGCCACCTCGGCGAGGATTGCCTGGTTGTCGGAGGCCTCGGACAGCACTGCGCCGGTGGTGGATCCGTCGCCGACGGTGCGGTAGCGCACCGACAGGGTTTCCAGCTCCTCGTCCTCGGCCGGTCCGCCCCACACTCCGGGCGTCATCCACATGCCGTCACGCTGGTAGACGGGACGCTGGTGGGCGTAGTAGATGCTCGCCAGTTCCACGTCGTCACGGGCGATGTAGCGCCAGATGTCGAGCTCGGTGAAGTTGCTGAGCGGGAACACTCGTACCTGCTCACCGGGGGAATGCTTGCCGTTGTACAGGTTCCACAGTTCGGGTCGCTGTTTCTTTGGCTCCCACTGGCCGAATGCGTTGCGTAGCGAGAAGATTCGCTCTTTCGCACGGGCCCGTTCCTCGTCGCGTCGGGCACCGCCGAAGACGGCGTCGAACCGGTTCTCGGAGATCGCATCGAGGAGAGGCACGGTCTGCAGCGGGTTGCGGATGCCGTCGGGGCGCTCAGTGAGGCGTCCGTCGGCGAGGTACTCCTCGACGCTGGCCACGTGCAGGCGAAGGTTGTACTTGGCGACGACGTGATCGCGGAAGTCCAGCACCTCCTGCAGGTTGTGTCCGGTATCGACGTGGAGCAGTGCGAACGGCAGGGGAGCAGGCCAGAACGCCTTGATCGCCAGGTGCAGCAGAACTGTCGAGTCCTTGCCGCCGGAGAACAGGATGACGGGGCGCTCGAACTCGCCCGCCACCTCACGGAAGATGTGGATGGCCTCGGATTCGAGTGCGTCGAGGGTGTCGAACCGATCTGCGTCGAGATGGGTCCGACCGATGGTGGCCGAGGTGAGATCGAGTGTCATGAGGCGTGCAACCCACATTCGGTCTTGGCCTTGCCGGCCCAACGACCGCTACGCGGGTCGGCTCCGGGGGCAGGTTTGACGGTGCACGGTGCGCACCCGATGGACGGATAGCCTTCGTCGACGAGGGGATTGACCAGAATCGAATGTTCGTCGATGTAGGCCTGCATCTGCTCGTCGGACCACGGCGCGATCGGGTTGATCTTGACCAGACCGAAGGCGTCGTCGAACGAGATGAGCGGGGCGTTGGCGCGGGTGGGGGCCTCGACTCGGCGGATACCGGTGACCCACGCGCTGTAGTTCGCCAGTTCCTTCTTCAGCGGGGCGACCTTGCGCATCGCACAGCAGCGATTGGGCTCGCGGGCGAACAGGTCTTTGCCGTCGATCGCATCCTGTTCTGCGACAGTCTTCTCGGCTCGGGCGTTGACGACCCGGACGCCGTAGACGGACTCGACGGCGTCGCGCGTCCCGATGGTCTCGGCGAAGTGGTAGCCGGTGTCGAGGAACAGCACGTCCACACCGGGATGAACCTGTGCAGCGAGGTGAACGAGCACCCCGTCCTGCATGTTGGAGGCAACGATGAAGTCGTCACCGAAGTTGTCCTCGGTCCACTGCAACAACTCCAGCGGACTCGCTCCGTCGAGTTCGCGGGCACCGCGCTCGGCGATCGCCTTCAATTCCTCTACCGTCAAATTCAGCCTGGTACTCATCGCAAATCCGCCTCGTCTGCTCGCACGGCCCATTGAGCGAACCGTTCGCCGTCCTCGCGGTGCTTGTCGAAATTACGCACCACTCTGTCGATGTAATCTCCCAGCTCGGAGCTGTTGACCTTGTGCTGCCGCAACTTTCGGCCGAACGCACTGTCGAGTCCGAGGCTGCCTCCGAGATGAACCTGGAAACCCTCGATCTGATTCCCGTCCCCGTCGTCGACCAACAGGCCCTTGAAGCCGATGTCGGCGATCTGCGATCGTGCGCACGAGTTGGGGCAGCCGTTGATGTTGATCGTGATCGGCACGTCGAGCTTGCTGTTGATGTCGGACAGGCGCTCTTCGAGCTCCGGTACGAGAACCTGTGAGCGCTTGCGGGTTTCGGCGAACGAGAGCTTGCAGAATTCGATTCCGCTGCACGCCATCAGGTTCTTGCGCCAGTGCGAGGGTCGGGCAGGTAGGCCCAGCGCATCGAGGTCCGAGATCAGCTGCTCGAGCGTCTCGTCGGGAACGTCGAGGACGATCAGCTTCTGGTACGGCGTGAACCGCACGCGATCCGACCCGGCCTTCTCGGCAGCGTCGGCGACGGCGGCGAGGATGGTGCCGGAGACGCGGCCCGCGATGGGTGCCACCCCGACGGCGTTGAGGCCGTTCTTGAGCTTCTGGATCCCGACGTGATCGCGGGGCCGAGCGGGCTTCTCGGGTGCCGGGCCGTCGATGAGCTTGCGGTGCAGGTATTCGTCCTCGAGGACCTGGCGGAACTTCTCGATGCCCCAGTCCTTGATGAGGAACTTCAGGCGTGCCTTGGTACGAAGCCGGCGGTAGCCGTAGTCACGGAAGATCGAGACGACGCCTTCCCACACGTCGGGAACGTCCTCGAGCGGAACCCAGACGCCGACTCGCTGCGCGAGCATGGGGTTGGTGGACAGGCCGCCGCCGACCCACAGGTCGAGTCCGGGCCCGTGCTCGGGATGCACGACGCCGACGAACGCGCAGTCGTTGATCTCGTGCACCACGTCCTGCAGGCCCGAGATCGCCGTCTTGAACTTGCGCGGCAGATTGGAGTACTCGGGCTTGCCGATGTAGCGCTCGACGATCTCGTCGATGGCGGAGGTGGGGTCGAGGATCTCGTCAACGGCCTCGCCCGCGAGCGGGGAACCGAGCACCACGCGCGGGCAGTCGCCGCACGCCTCGGTGGTCTTCAGGCCGACCGCTTCGATTCGACGCCAGATCTCCGGGACGTTCTCCACCTCGACCCAGTGGAACTGCACGTTCTCACGGTCGGACAGGTCTGCGGTGTCGCGACCGAACTCCTGGGAGATCTGCGCCAGAGTGCGTAGCTGCTCGAGGTTCAGCGCGCCGGCATCGCACCGGATGCGCATCATGAAGTACTTGGCCTCGAGCAGATCGATGTTGTCGTCACCGGTGAAGGTGCCGTCGTAGCCCTGCTCACGCTGGGTGTACAAACCCCACCAGCGGAAGCGGCCGCGAAG
The DNA here is from genome assembly GCF_030056895.1 of Rhodococcus sp. IEGM 1341. NCBI lineage: Bacteria > Bacillati > Actinomycetota > Actinomycetes > Mycobacteriales > Nocardiaceae > Rhodococcus > Rhodococcus sp. IEGM 1341. The sequence continues at coordinate 91,985 of NZ_JASHKV010000003.1, forward strand.
GTCGCCCTTGTCGATGCTGTCGAACCCCTGCTTGGAGTAGATGTTCTCGATGCGCGCACGCACGTTGAGCGGGTTGTCGTCCTTCTTGGACTGTTCGTTGGCGTTCAGTGGCTCTCGGTAACCCAGGGCCCACTGGCCCTCGGCGCGACGCTTGGTCGGCCGCGGCGTGCGCTCCCGTGGTGGGACGGAGGCAGCGTCGGTGGTCGCGTCGCTGGTCGACGACATGCATTGCTCCTGCATCTTTGTGCTGGCCGGTACCCGGGACGAGAGCGAAGGCAATTGCGCTTTCGACGACAGTGGGAATCCGGTGGATCGAATGGACGTGCTCGAAGGAGGCTGGTCAGCAGCCGGTCGTGGGTCGACACGACGCGCTGCAGACACGGCCGAGATCGACATGGCGGCGCGCCACGAGTCGAATTCCTGAGTCGGTCACGGGAGTCATTGTGCCACGTCATCGGGGCGATGGACGACCGCGGCGGCTATTTACCCCGATTTCGAGGTAAATAGGCTGGCAGGGCGGGTGGGATCGGGTAAGCCCGAACTCTGGGACACTGGAGGGCGTGAATACCGTCGTACCCGTCCCGCCCACCTTCGAGTTGCCGACCGAGGCGTTCGACGGAGTGGGGGACCGCGCGTTCGGGATCTACGTGCACGTTCCGTTCTGCGCCACGCGGTGCGGGTACTGCGACTTCAACACCTACACGGCGGGTGAGCTGGGCACATCGGCGTCGCCGCAGTCCTGGTTGGAGGGTCTGCGACGTGAGTTGGACACCGCCGCGGGGCTGATGCAGGCTCGCACGGGTCTTGTTCCGACGGCAGACACCGTCTTCATCGGAGGTGGCACGCCCTCGCTGCTCGGAGGCGACGGTCTTGCCGACGTCCTGGGTGCGGTTCGGTCCAGTTTCGGATTGACCGACGGCGGCGAGGTGACCACGGAATCCAACCCGGAATCGACGTCCCCGGAATTCTTCGACCGGCTCCGCGACTCGGGCTTCACCCGCATCTCGCTCGGAATGCAGTCCGCTGCACCACATGTGCTTGCCGTCCTCGATCGCACCCACACGCCCGGTCGAGCGGTTGCCGCGGCAAAGGAAGCGCGCGCGGCCGGTTTCGAGCACGTCAATCTCGACCTCATCTACGGCACTCCCGGCGAGCGAGACAGCGATCTGGACCAGTCCCTCGCGGCAGTGCTCGAGGCCGGCGTCGACCACGTCTCGGCCTACGCGCTGATCGTCGAGGACGGTACCGCCATGGCCCGCAAGGTTCGCCGCGGTGAGTTGCCTGCACCCGACGACGACGTGCTGGCGAGCCGATACGAACGCATCGACACGGCGATGAACGCCGCAGGGCTGTCCTGGTACGAGGTGTCGAACTGGGCCACCGACGCCGACGCGCAGTGCCGCCACAACATCGGCTACTGGGACGGCGGCGACTGGTGGGGCGCTGGGCCCGGCGCACACAGCCACATCGGCGGCACCCGGTTCTGGAACGTCAAACACCCGGCCGCGTACGCCGATCGCCTTGCCGCAGGACACCTACCGGTGCACGGCAGCGAATTGCTCAGCGCCGAGGATCGACACCTGGAAGAGCTGATGTTGACCGTCCGTCTCCGCTCGGGAGTGCCGATGAGGTTGCTCGGGCCGGCCGAGCGCGCCGCTGCCGAACAGACCGTCGCAGACGGGTTGATGGTGCGCCGCGGAGAACGACTCGTGCTCACCGACCGGGGCCGATTGCTGGCCGACGCGGTGGTGCGCACCATCGCTGCCGCCTGAACAGTCTGTTCAGGCTCCGAGAGCGTCGTAGTCGAACACCCTGGCGTGCAACACCGTTCGATTGCGCAGTGCCGCACGCACTGCGCGGTGCAAGCCGTCTTCGAGGTAGATGACGCCGCGGAACTGCACCGCGTGGGGGAACAGATCGCCGTAGAAGGTGGAGTCCTCGGACAGCAATCTGTCCAGCTCGAGCACCTTGGTGGTGGTGACGATCTCGTCCAGACGCAGCTGGCGTGGCGGGATTCTCGACCAGTCTCTGATGGACAGACCGTGCTCGGGGTACGGCTTTCCGTCACGAACACCCTTGAAGATCATCGCGAGCCTCGAGCCGCTGGACCGAATCGAAAGAACGTTTCCACTCGGACCACAGTAAGGCCTTGCACGAGCATGCGTTCGCCGGCTACTAGACTCGAGCGACGATTGGAAACGAGAACGGAGGTGGGCACCGATGTCGAGCACCGACGACAGGCGGTTCGAGGTTCTACGAGCGATCGTGGCGGACTACGTGTCCACCCAGGAACCCGTCGGTTCACGTGCCCTGGTCGAACGCCACAACCTGGGGGTGTCCAGTGCAACGGTGCGCAACGACATGGCCGTGCTCGAGGCCGAGGGATACATCGCGCAGCCGCACACCAGTTCCGGTCGGGTGCCGACCGACAAGGGCTATCGGCAGTTCGTCGACCGAATAGCGGACGTCAAGCCGCTGTCCGCGGCCGAACGCCGCGCCATCCTCGAGTTCCTCGAGAACGGCGTCGACCTGGACGACGTGCTGCGACGCGGCGTCCGCTTGTTGGCCCAGTTGACCCGGCAGGTTGCCGTGGTGCAGTACCCCACGCTGTCGGCGTCCTCGGTTCGCCACCTGGAAGTGGTGGCGCTCACTCCGGCCCGGCTGCTGCTGGTGCTCATCACCGACTCCGGGCGAGTCGATCAGCGCATCGTCGAACTCGGTGACGTCATCGACGACGAGAATCTTGCTCAGCTGCGGCGTCTTCTCGGCGGTGCACTCGAGGGCAAGCGTCTGGCGGCGGCATCGGCTGCGGTGGCCGAACTCGCCGAGAACGCTCCACCTGCGCTACGCGACGCGATGATTCGATCGGCCACGGTACTGGTGGAATCGCTGGTCGAGCATCCCGAGGAACGCCTGGTTCTCGGCGGGACGGCGAACCTGACGCGCAATGCCGCCGATTTCGCCGGCGACGCGGGGTTTCCCGGATCGCTCAGGGCGGTACTCGAGGCGCTGGAAGAGCAAGTGGTCGTCCTCAAGCTGCTCGCAGTGACGCAGGACACCCGCACCGTCACGGTGCGGATCGGCGAGGAGACGCAGGTCGAGGAAATGCGCGGGACATCGGTGATTTCCACCGGGTACGGGTCGGCTGGCATGGTCCTCGGAGGAATGGGTGTTCTCGGGCCGACCCGAATGGACTACCCAGGAACAATTGCGTCGGTCGCCGCGGTTGCCAGGTACATCGGCGAGGTCCTGGCCGAGCGCTGAGACGAGCGAAAACCGATCGAACGCCGGCGGCGGGGGCACGGCCGGCCGGCACACAGCTTCACCGAACGAGATTCATCTTCTAGGACGAAAGAGACGACGTGGCACGGGATTATTACGGGACTTTGGGCGTCGGCCAGCAGGCGACGGACCAGGAGATCAAGCGCGCCTACCGCAAGCTGGCGCGAGAGCTGCACCCGGACGTCAACCCGGACGAGGCCGCGCAGGCTCGGTTCAAGGACATCTCCACCGCATACGAGGTGCTCTCCGATCCGGAGAAGCGTCGCATCGTCGACCTCGGCGGCGACCCGCTGCAGCAGGGCGGCGGAGGCGGCGGCGGTGGTGGATTCGGTGGAGCCGGATTCGGCGGCGGCCTGGGAGATGTGTTCGAGGCGTTCTTCGGCGGCGGCGCGGGCGGATCCCAGCGCGGGCCCAAGGGGCGCGTCCAGCCGGGAGCGGATTCGCTGTTGCGTACCAAGCTCACCCTGGACGAGTGCGCGACGGGCGTGACCAAGCACATCACCGTCGACACGGCGATTCTCTGCGACCTGTGCACGGGCTCGGGCACCAACGGTGACTCCAAGCCGGTTCGCTGCGATACCTGCGGCGGTGCCGGTGAAGTGCAGTCGGTGCAGCGCTCGTTCCTCGGCCAGGTCATGACCAGCCGTCCGTGTCCCACCTGCCGCGGCGCAGGCGAGACCATTCCCGACCCCTGCCGCAAGTGTGGCGGCGACGGTCGCGTCCGGTCGCGTCGCGACATCTCGGTCAAGGTGCCGGTCGGCGTGAGCAACGGCATGCGCATTCGACTGGCCTCTCAGGGCGAGGTCGGTCCCGGCGGCGGACCCGCGGGAGACCTGTACGTGGAGATCGTCGAACAGCAGCACGAGGTGTTCGTGCGCGACGGTGACGACCTGCACTGCACCGTCCGTGTTCCGATGGTCGACGCCGCTCTCGGCACCTCGGTCAACATCGACGCGATCATCGACGGACCCACCGAGATCTCGATCGAGCAAGGCACACAACCGAATTCGACGACGGTGCTGCGCGGTCACGGTATGCCCAAGCTGCGGTCCGGTATCCGCGGCGATCTGCACGCGCACCTCGAGGTCATCGTGCCGACCAAGCTCGACAGCAAGCAGACCCATCTGCTCGAACAGCTCAGGTCGATGCGCGACCGTGACTCGGCGGAGGTCGTCACCACCGGTTCGGCGCACAGCGGCGGCCTGTTCTCGCGGTTGCGGGAAGCGTTCAGCGGTCGCTGATCGATGGCCCCGACGGTCTTCTACCTCTCGCCTCTACCGAACGTCGGCGAGCTCGCGGTGCTCGACGGCAAGGAAGGACACCATGCCGCGACGGTGAGGCGCATCCGGGTGGGCGAGCGGGTGTTGCTCGGTGACGGAGCGGGCGGCCTGGCCGACACGGTCGTCGCCGCAGCGGAGAAGAACCGGCTCGAACTGACCGTGCAATCGCGCAGTGAGATGCCGCGCCCCACTCCGGTGGTGACGCTGGTGCAGGCATTGCCGAAGGCGGACCGATCGGAGCTCGCCGTCGAGCTGGCCACGGAAGCGGGCGTCGATGCTGTGGTGCCCTGGCAGTCCGCGCGATGCGTCGCACGGTGGGAGGGCCCGAAGGCAGCCAAGGGCGTCGCGAAGTGGCGCAGCACCGCGGCCGAAGCAGCCAAGCAGTCGCGTCGGGCATTCATCCCCGAGGTGTCCGAGCTGCACGATTCGCGGGAGGTCGACACCTTCGTACGCGGCGTCGTCGAGCGCGGCGGAATCGTCGCCGTGCTGCACGAGGCGGCTACTTCGGCGTTCCGGGACCTGCCGTTCGACTCGGTTCCCGAGGTCGTGATCGTCGTCGGACCCGAGGGTGGTCTCGACGACAGGGAGGTCGCCGCTCTCACCGAGGCGGGTGCGACGCCGGTGGTGCTGGGCCCGACGGTGCTGCGGACCTCCACGGCAGGAGCTGTGGCCCTGGGCGCGCTGGGCGTCCTGACCTCGCGGTGGACCCAACTCCCGCCCGACTTCCAGAACGCATGAGCGCGCGGATCAAGATCGCGTACGGCGATCATCCGGAGCAGTTCGGCCACCTCTACCTGCCGGCCGAGCCGATGGATCACCGGACGCCGGTGGTCGTGGTGGTACACGGCGGGTTCTGGAGCGGACAGTACGGGTCCAATCTGGGCACCCAGTTCGCCCGCGCAGTCGCCGGAGCCGGAGCGGTGGCGTGGAACATCGAGTACCGACGCGTCGGCGCAGGTGGGCACTGGCCGGAGATGCAGTCCGATGTGACTGCGGCACTCGACGTGGTTGCCGGGGAACTGCAGCAGCACGCCCCGGTCGGGATCGACGACGTCCGCGTCATCGGCCACTCCGCCGGCGGTCACCTGGCCGTGTGGCTCGGCGGCGAGACCGGCACGAAGGTCCGCCCGTCGCGCATCGTCTCGCAGGCCGGTGTACTCGATCTAGAGCCGCGCGGTGCGTCGGGACGGACGAACCCGGCGGTCGAGGCGCTGTTGCAGGCCCGATACGAGGACGACCCCGAGCTGTACCGGTCGGCCTCGCCTGCGGCACGCGCGCCCATCGGCATCCCGACGATCGCCCTGCACGGATCCGAGGACATCCAGGTGCCCGCGGCGCAGAGCGAGCGGTACGTAGCGCTGGCGCGCGCTGCCGGAGACGACGCCCGACTGACGACCGTGCCGGGGGAAGACCACTTCGCTTTCCTGAATCCCGATTCCCGGTGTTGGGCGCTCTCGCTCGACGCCGTGCTCGGTGCCACCAGCGAGTAATGGGAATGCGCATCGTTGCTGCGGCGTTAAACTCGATCCATACCAAATGCACGTCCGAGAAGCCGACACCAGAGAGCAGGCCATAGCCACCACGTGAGTGAACACAGCGAATTTCCCGCCGAGCGTGACGTTCGGTCCACCCTGGAACTCGCCCCCGAAGCAGTGATGCCACTGCTGGGACAGTCCGACGAGAACCTGCGGGCGCTCGAGCAGATGCTGACGGCAGATATCCACGTACGAGGAAACGCCGTGACGCTCACCGGAAAAGTGGCCGATGTGGCGCTTGCCGAACGGGTGATCTCCGAGTTGGCCGCGCTGGCCAAGCGCGCTCAGCCACTGACTCCCGATGCAGTGCGCCGATCGATCGCCATGCTCACCGAAGGCGTCTCGGATTCACCGGCCGAGGTGCTGAGCCTGGACATCCTCTCGCGCCGCGGCAAGACGATCCGGCCCAAGACGCTGAACCAGAAGCGCTATGTCGACGCGATCGACGCCAACACCATCGTGTTCGGCATCGGCCCGGCCGGCACCGGCAAGACCTACCTGGCGATGGCGAAGGCCGTGCAGGCATTGCAGACCAAGCAGGTCAGCCGCATCATCCTGACGCGTCCGGCAGTGGAGGCGGGGGAACGGCTCGGCTTCCTTCCAGGAACGCTGCACGAGAAGATCGACCCCTACCTGCGGCCGCTGCACGATGCGTTGCACGACATGATGGACGACGAGGCGATCCCGAAGCTAATGCAAGCAGGCGTCATCGAGGTCGCCCCGCTCGCCTACATGCGCGGACGCACTCTCAACGATGCATTCATCATTCTCGACGAGGCGCAGAACACCACCGCCGAGCAGATGAAGATGTTCCTGACCCGACTCGGATTCGGGTCGAAGATCGTCGTCACCGGCGACGTGACCCAGGTCGACCTTCCCGGAGGTGCGCGATCGGGGTTGCGGGCAGCCTCGGAGATCCTCACCGACGTGGACGACATCCACTTCGCGCAGCTCACCAGCAGCGACGTGGTGCGCCACCGCCTGGTCTCGGAGATCGTCGACGCCTACGAGCGGTTCGAGTCGACATCGGAAGGCGTCATTCCCAACAGGGCGCAACGCCGCACCGGTGGACCGCGTTCGGCGAGAAGATGATTCAGACATACGGACCGACAGATGCAGGCAACGAGAGCGTGGGTAGTGGCTAGATGAGTATCGAAGTGTCCAACGAGTCGGGGATGGACATCTCCGAACCCGAGCTGGTCTCGGTCGCGCGGTTCGCGATCGCCGGCATGGACGTGCATCCCGCTGCGGAACTGTCGATGGTGCTGGTGGATTCGGCAACGATGGCAGATCTGCACATGCGGTGGATGGATCTGCCCGGCCCGACCGACGTGATGTCGTTTCCGATGGACGAGCTAGAGCCGGGCGGTCGTCCCGATGCGCCCGAGCCCGGGCCGGCGATGCTCGGCGACATCGTGTTGTGCCCGTCGTTCGCCGCGGATCAGGCTGCCGCAGCGGGGCATTCGCTCGAACACGAGCTCGCTCTGCTGACCGTGCACGGTGTGCTGCACCTGCTGGGTTACGACCACGCCGAGCCGGACGAAGAGAAGGAAATGTTCGAGCTGCAGAACCGTCTGCTGGCCGAATGGTACGAGGACGCCAGGCGCGCGGAGGAGGCCGCCGAACAGGCCGCCCGCGACGCCAGGCTACTCGGCAAGGCCGGTTTCGTCGACGGACTCGACCGATGATCTGCGTCGTCGAACAGGTGCAAGTGTGGGGTCCTAGCGCGTGAGCAGTGCTGTTGCGCTCATCGTGTTCGCTGTCCTTCTCGTGCCTCTCGGAGGCCTGTTCGCTGCCGTCGATTCTGCGCTGAACACGGTCTCACGTGCGCGAATCGACGACATGGTCAAGGACGAGCGCCCCGGTGCCACCGGCCTCGTCGTCGTGGTCGGTGACCGCCCGCGATACGTCAATCTGATGGTGCTGCTGCGCATTCTGTGCGAAATCGGCGGCACCGTGTTGCTCGCGGGTGGCCTGACGCAGTTGATCGATTCGACCACCGCATTGGTGATCAGCGCGGTGGCCATGGTGTTGGTCAGTTACGTCGTGATCGGTGTCGGTCCGCGAACCCTCGGTCGGCAGAACGCGTACTCGATCGCGTTGGCGGCCGCATTGCCGTTGCGTGCACTCGGGTGGCTCCTCGGACCGATCAGCAGACTGCTCATCCTCATCGGCAACGCGATCACCCCCGGTAAGGGATTTCGCAACGGCCCCTTCGCCTCCGAGATCGAACTCCGGGAACTGGTGGACATGGCCCGCGAGCGCGGCGTCGTGGCCGACGACGAACGGCGGATGATCCAATCGGTGTTCGAGCTGGGTGACACCTCCGCCCGTGAGGTCATGGTCCCGCGCCCCGAGATGGTGTGGATCGAGTCCGACAAATCAGCAGGACAGGCCACCTCGTTGGCTGTGCGCAGCGGCCACTCCCGCATTCCGGTGATCGGCGAGAACGTGGACGACATCGTCGGCGTCGTGTACCTCAAAGATCTTGTGCAGCAGACGTATTACTCCACCGACGGTGGCCGCGGAGTGCAGGTGTCCGACCTGATGCGGCCGGCTGTCTTCGTTCCCGACTCCAAGGCACTCGACAGTCTGCTCGCCGAGATGCAGCGCGATCGCAACCACATGGCCCTGCTCGTCGACGAGTACGGGGGCATCGCCGGGCTGGTGACCATCGAGGACGTGATCGAGGAGATCGTCGGCGAGATCGCCGACGAATACGATTCCGACGAAGTCGCGCCCATCGAGGAACTCGACGACGGACGCTATCGGCTGTCCTCGCGGGTGCCACTCGAAGACCTCGGCGAGATCTTCGGCATCGACATCGAATCCGAGGAAGTCGACACCGTCGGCGGACTCCTCGGTTACGAACTCGGCCGAGTACCGTTGCCCGGTTCGCAGGTGATCACCCACGGCCTGCTGCTGCGTGGAGAAGGTGGAGCAGATCCCAAGGGGCGCGTCCGCATCGCCACGGTCCTGGTCGAAAAGCTCGAACCCGAAGAAGATTCCACCGAGGACGACGGCTCGTCCGAGGCCACTCGTCAACACTGAAATCTGGAGGTGCTCTTGTCCGAGCAGAACAACGGTGAGTTCCGATCCGGATTCGTCTGTTTCGTAGGCCGACCCAACACCGGCAAGTCCACGCTGACCAATGCGTTGGTGGGATCGAAGATCGCCATCACGTCCTCGCGTCCCCAGACGACGCGGCACACCATTCGCGGCATCGTGCACCGAGAGCACGCCCAGCTGATCCTGGTCGACACCCCCGGCCTGCACCGACCGAGAACGCTACTGGGGCAACGCCTCAACGACCTGGTGCAGGACACCTACTCCGAGGTCGACGTCATCGGACTCTGCATCCCCGCGGACGAGAAGATCGGGCCCGGCGACCGGTGGATCCTCGAACAGGTGCGGCACATCGCGCCCAAGACGACGCTCATCGGAATCATCACCAAGATCGACAAGGTCAAGAAGGAACGCGTCGTGCAGCAGTTGATGTCGCTGTCGAAGCTGCTCGGCGAGAATTCGCATGTCATCCCGGTGTCCGCCGAATCGGGCGAGCAGATCGAGAAGCTCGTCGACCTGTTGGCGTCGGAACTGCCACCGGGCCCGGCGTTCTACCCCGACGGTGAGCTCACCGACGAGCCCGAGGAAGTCCTCATGGCCGAGCTCATCCGTGAGGCCGCTCTCGAAGGTGTCCGCGACGAGCTGCCGCACTCCCTTGCCGTCGTCATCGACGAGGTCTTGCCTCGTGAAGGCCACGACAACATGCTCGACGTGCACGCAATCCTCTACGTCGAGCGATCGAGTCAGAAGGCCATCATCATCGGCAAGGGTGGCTCGCGACTCAAAGAGGTCGGCACCGCGTCGCGACTGCAGATCGAGAAGCTACTCGGTACCAGGATCTACCTGGACCTGCACGTCAAAATCGCCAAGGACTGGCAGACCGACCCGAAGCAAATGGGCAAGCTCGGGTTCTGACCTGGAGCGGCTTCGCCGCATGTGCACGGCTGGACCCATCGGTCGTTCCGCAGGCTTCACTCCTGTCCCGTAGTGGGCTACGAGGTTTCGCTCACCTGGGTCCACCAGGGATCGGGGCGCTTGCGGTGCCACTGCAGCACGTTCTCGAGTTGAGCGGCAACGGAAACGAGCAGCGGCTCGGAGGATTCGTGGCCCATCAACTGCAGGCCGATAGGTAGGCCGGCGGCGGTGAATCCTGCGGGCACGTTGACGCTCGGCCACCCCAGCACGTTCCACGGCCACGTGTAGGGGCAGTGCTCGGTGATGACTCGATCGGTGTCGGCGTTGGAGATGCCGTCGATGGCCTCGATCCGGGGCGGCGGGGTGGCGGTCGTCGGGGCGAGCACGATGTCGTACTCGTCGAAGAACCGGCCGACACGACGCCCGATGCGAGGTTCGGCGGCGCGTGCTGCGCGCAGCGGTGCCCCGGCCAGAGCCCGGCCGCTCTTGGCGTTGGCTCGGGTGCGTGGGTCGGCGAGAGACGGATCGGGGAGACGGTCGAGCCAGGTCGCCACACCTGCCAGTGAGCGGGGTAAGAAGTTGAGCCCCAACAACATTCCGTATGCCGGATCGTCGACGACCACTCGGTGCCCGAGTAGCCGCAGTACCGCGGCCATCTGATAAGCGGCACCAGCGATCTCCGGGTCCAGCGGGGCAGGCGTCGGAATGAACGGCTTACGCAGGCTCAGCGCGATCCGCAGCGAACCGGGGTTGCGTCCGACGGCATCGGAGACCGTCAGCGGCGTCGGACGATGCAGATCTCCGTCGTGACTGCCCGAGACCACGTCGAGGAGCAGTGCCGCGTCGGCCACGGTACGCGCGAGCGGGCCGATGACGGTGATGCCGTTGAACGCCTCGGGCTCCGGCCACGACGATATGCGTCCGCGTTGCGGCTTGATCCCCACGAGATTGGTCCACGAGGCCGGAATCCGCACCGAGCCGGCACCGTCGGAACCCAGAGCGGCAGAGACCAATTCGGCAGCCACCGCGGCAGAACTGCCACCCGAGGAGCCGCCCGGAGTGCGCTCACGGTCCCACGGATTGCGGGTGTGCCCGAAGGTACCGCCGGTGAACGGCCACTGGCCGAGCTCCGGGCTGTTGGTCTTTCCGACGATGACGGCTCCGGCCGCACGCAGTCTATGTACCACCTCCGAATCCGTGGTGGCAGGTGGAAAGTTGCCCGCGCATCCGAAGGCGGTCGGTTCCCCGGTGACGTCCACGTCGTCCTTGACGGCAACGGGAACGCCGAGCAGGGGAGCGGTGGTGCCGGCGGCCCGCAGACGATCCGCTTCGGCCGCCTCGGCGAGGGCTGCATCGCGGCGCACGATGCGGAACGCGTTGAGCGTGGGTTGGCTCTTCTCGATGCGATCGAGTGATTCGGAAACCGCCTGTACCGACGTGATGCGACCCGACGCGAGAGCGGCAGCCTGAGCAACGAGAGTCGACCGATGGAAATCCACGCCTGCACAGTATCGACTCCTCGTCAGCGCGGGAACGGTCACCGCCGCAGCCCGCGTGGGACACTGGATGACGTGAGGCCATACCGTGACAACGCAGTCGTCCTGCGCCAGCACAAGCTGGGTGAGGCCGATCGCATCGTCACGTTGTTGACCAGGGAGAACGGAATCGTGCGGGCCGTTGCCAAGGGAGTTCGCCGCACCAAATCCAAGTTCGGTGCGCGGCTGGAACCGTTTGCGCACATCGACGTTCTGCTCTATCCGGGACGCAACCTCGACATCGTCACCCAGGTGCACACGGTCGACGCGTTCGGCGGAGACATCGTGGCCGACTACGGTCGCTACACCACCGGTTGCGCGGTTCTCGAAACTGCCGAACGGCTGGCGGGCGAGGAGCATGCACCCGCGCAGCGGCTGCATCAGTTGACCGTCGGTGCCCTGCGTGCCCTCGCACAGCACGTCAGGCCTCCCGAGCTGGTGCTCGACGCGTACCTGCTGCGCGCGATGGGTTTCGCCGGATGGGCTCCCGCACTGACCGACTGCGCGCGGTGCGCAGCGGTGGGCCCACATCGAGCGTTCCATGTCGCGGCCGGTGGAGCCGTGTGTGTGCATTGCCGACCGCCGGGATCGGCGACGCCGTCGACCGGGGTTCTCGATCTGATGGTTGCGCTCGAGCGCGGGGAATGGGACTACACCGTCACCACCTCCGATGCCGTCCGCAAGCAGGCCAGTGGACTGGTGGCGGCGCATCTGCAATGGCATCTGGAACGACAGCTGCGCACGCTTCCGCTCATCGAACGCTCGCACCCGCATCAGGTACCGCTGGCGCAACCTGACTCCGTGTTCGCCGACACCGTCGGGCAGGATGGGAACCGTGATTCGACGACGAGAGCAGGGGCCTCGGCCTGACGAACAGTCGACGGTGCGCCCTCCCGATCGGCATCCGTCGGGCGCTCGTCCGCCGATCCTGCAGCCGGAACTGATACCTCGCCACGTCGCACTGGTGATGGACGGCAACGGTCGGTGGGCACAGGATCGCGGTCTGCCGCGCACCGCAGGACACGAGCAGGGTGAAGCGGTGCTCATGGACACCGTCTGCGGGTGCATCGAGATCGGGGTGCAGTGGCTGTCCGCGTACGCCTTCTCGACGGAGAACTGGAAGCGCAGTCCCGACGAGGTCAAGTTCCTGATGGGCTTCAATCGTGACGTCATTCGTCGGCGGCGCGACGAGATGAACGAGATGGGGGTCCGGGTTCGCTGGGCCGGCCGTCGACCGAGGTTGTGGGGCAGCGTCATCAAGGAACTCGAAGTCGCCGAGGAGTTGACGAAGCACAACACCGTGATGACGTTGACGATGTGCGTCAACTACGGTGGCCGGGCCGAGATTGCGGACGCCACAAGGGAAATCGCCAGGCAGGTGGCTGCGGGCAAGCTGAACCCCGAGAAGATCACCGAGGCCACCGTCGCCAAGTACCTCGACGAATCGGATATGCCCGACGTGGATCTGTTCCTGCGTCCGTCGGGGGAGCAGCGGACGTCGAACTTTCTGCTGTGGCAGTCGGCCTACGCGGAGTTTGTCTTCCAGAAGAAGCTCTTCCCGGATTTCGACCGTCGGGATCTGTGGGAGGCGTGTATCGAATACGCCTCGCGGGACCGACGATTCGGTGGAGTCAAGTATGAGTGACACCGCGAACGGGACGCCGGACGAGGGGCTTTCGTTGCAGACCCGTGCCCAGTTGGCGCTCTCGCAGTTCGCGACGGTCACACTCGGTGAGGAGGGTTCTCTCGGTTTCGACTATGCGGGTGCTCTGTGCTCGCTGCGTGCCGTGCGACTCTCGCCCGACCTCGAGGTGCTCTCGCTCACTGCAGTTCTGGCGTGGGACCGGCCGTTGAAGCCGGCTCTGCACAAGAAAGTCGCCGACCGCAATGCGGATTCGCAGTTCGGTGCCATCTCGGTCAATACTCACGACAAGCTCGCGGATGTGCTGTTGCGCTACACCTTTCCTGCGAACGGGTTGGACGACGAGGCGATGCTGACGATGCTCATCCTGGTGCTCGCCGGAGTCGAAAAGGCGCGCGAGGGCCTACTGCCCTGATCGGTCAGCTAAGGTTTGCCTGTACTTACTTCCCAGTAGAGGCGGATGCGATGACTGTGCGGTGGACCCGAATGCTCACGGCGGTGGTGGCGGTGATCGCCCTCGGTGTCGCCCTGACGGCTTGCTCGACTGCCGACACCGGCGACACGGCGACGCAATCGGCGGACGGAGTATTCCCGGTCGTCATCGATCACATCTACGGCAGCACGACCATCGCCGAGAAGCCCACGCGCATCGTCACGCTCGGGGTGTCCGACGCCGATGCCGTCATCGCGCTCGGCACAGTACCCGTCGGCAACGCCGGGTACACGTTCTACGAAACCGGACTGGGTCCGTGGACCGACGAGTTGGTGGGGGACGCACCGTTGACGCTGCTGGGCTCCGAGTCCGAGCCGAACTTCGAGCTGATCGCCTCGCTGGCACCGGATCTGATCACCGGGCTCAACGCGGGCTTCGACGAGGCCACGTACGCCAGGCTCAGTGACATCGCCCCGACGGTCGCTCGACCGGCCGGATCGGCCGCCTACGCCGTCGATCGCGAGGTGGCCACCGACACGATCGCTCGCGCACTGGGCGAATCAGAACGTGGCGAGGAGCTGAACGCGCAGACCACCGCTGCGCTCGAACAGGTGCGAGCCGCACATCCGGAGTTCGCGGGTAAGACTGCAGCCGTGGTGCTTCCGTACGACGGCCAATTCGGTGCATATCTGCCCGGTGATGCCCGCGGCACGTTCGTCACCTCGCTGGGCTTCGAGATTCCGGAACCGATTCTGGCCCAGGACGACGGGACCAACTTCTTCGTTCCGGTCTCGGCAGAGAACATCTCGCAGCTCGACGCCGACGTGGTGCTCTACCTCGGTACCGGCGACGACATCGACGTCGTGGCCGAGAACCCGATCTTCGGAACGCTGACAGCCGCCCGAAACGATGCCATCGTTCCGTTGTCCATCGATCAGCGTGGAGCGATCACGTACAACTCGGTGCTGTCGATTCCGTTCGCCATCGACGCGGTGGTGCCTCGCGTGGCAGACGCCGTCGCCTGAGCGGATTCAGCGAGCGGCAGCGCTGCACTGACTGCAGGTGCCGAAAATCTCGATCGTGTGGCTGACGTCGCTGAAACCGTTGGATTCGGCGACGCTCTGCGACCACTTCTCGACAGTGGGGCCTTCCACCTCGACGGTGAAACCGCACGAGCGGCACACCAGGTGATGGTGATGTCCCGAGGAGCAGCGCCGGTAGACCGACTCCCCGTTGTCGGTGCGCAGTACGTCGACCGTCCCGGCGTCCGCCAAGGTCTGAAGTGTGCGATACACCGTGGTGAGGCCGATACCCTCACCGCGCTTGCGTAATTCGTCGTGCAGATCCTGTGCGGACTTGAACTCTTCGATGGTGTCGAGCAGGTCCGAGATCGCGCTGCGCTGCTTGGTGGCTCGCACCCCGACGACGACGGGTCGTCTGGGGGTGGCGGTGTCGGTGGACTTGTCGGTCACAGGTTCCGGCCTTCCTCGGCGTGGGCCACGGCGTCGACGACGATGTGGGAGAGGTGATCGTCGACCAACCGGTACAGGACCTCGCGTCCGTTGCGTTCTCCGCGCACCACACCCGCTGCCTTCAGTACCCGAAGGTGCTGGCTGATCAACGGTTGCGTGACACCGAGGGCGACGACGAGTTCGTGGACGCACCGCTCGGACTCGCGCAGCTGCAGCACGATGGCGATGCGTACCGGGGCCGCCAGTGCCCGCAGGATGTCGCCTGCCGCAGCCAGAGTTTCCTTCGGCGGAATGTGAGCCGGGGGAGCGTCGGCGAACGGATCGCCGGAGTGCAACGGATGCTCGGGGTCTTGCCGGTGGGGCGAACTTGCTTCCACTGTCGAGTCCGTGGACACGGTTGCGGCTCCTTCGGCCGCCGGTTCGTTGCCGGCGGACTCTCCCTGCACGATCGACGTCATGGCACCAGGTTAGTGCGGTAGTTGTTATTGCAAATCGTATTCATTGTGATATGCACAAGTGCGCATGTCAACTTCCGCACTCGACCGCTGTTCGGATTCGACCGCCGAGCCAGATAGTCTGATCAGGGCGAAAACGCCCACGTCACCTCTTACACGATGTAACCGAAGATGGAGAGCTCCGCCAGTGGCACCCAAGTCCAAAGTCGAAACCGTCGCCAACCTCGCCAAGCGCAGAGGCCTCGTCTACCCGTGCGGCGAGATCTACGGCGGTACCAGGTCGGCCTGGGATTACGGTCCGTTGGGCGTCGAGCTCAAGGAGAACATCAAGAAGCAGTGGTGGCGCAACATGATCACCAGCCGTGACGACACCGTCGGGCTGGACTCCTCGGTGATCCTGCCGCGTGAGGTGTGGGAGGCGTCGGGCCATGTCGAGACGTTCTCCGACCCGCTGGTGGAGTCGCTGCACACGCACAAGCGGTACCGCGCCGACCACCTCATCGAGGCCTACGAGGAAAAGCACGGCCACCCGCCGGAGAACGGCCTCGCCGACATTCGCGATCCCGAAACCGGTGAGCCCGGCTCCTGGACCGAACCGCGTGCATTCTCGGGCCTGCTCAAGACCTTCCTCGGCCCGGTCGACAACGAAGAGGGCCTGCACTACCTGCGTCCCGAGACCGCACAGGGCATCTTCGTCAACTTCGCCAACGTGCTGACCACCTCACGCAAGAAGCCGCCGTTCGGCATCGGCCAGATCGGCAAGAGCTTTCGTAACGAGATCACGCCCGGAAACTTCATCTTCCGCACCCGTGAGTTCGAGCAGATGGAAATGGAGTTCTTCGTCAAGCCGGGCGAGGACGACGAGTGGCATCAGTACTGGATCGACTACCGCATGAAGTGGTACACCGACCTCGGTATCGACCCGGAGAACCTGCGGCTCTACGAGCACGCCAAGGAAAAGCTGTCGCACTACTCCAAGCGCACCGTGGACATCGAGTACAAGTTCGGCTTCCAGGGCAGCGCGTGGGGTGAGCTCGAGGGCATCGCGAACCGCACGGATTACGACCTCTCGGTGCACTCGAAGGCGTCGGGCCAGGATCTGAGCTACTACGAGCAGGCCACCGACACCCGTTACACCCCGTACGTCATCGAGCCTGCGGCCGGTCTGACGCGTTCGCTGATGGCGTTCCTCGTCGACGCGTACACCGAGGACGAGGCACCCAACGCCAAGGGCGGCGTCGACAAGCGCGTCGTGCTCAAGCTCGACCGTCGTCTGGCCCCGGTGAAGGTCGCGGTGCTCCCGCTCTCGCGTAACGCCGATCTGACGCCCAAGGCGAAAGATCTCGCGCAGCAACTGCGTCAGTACTGGAACGTCGAATTCGACGACGCCGGAGCCATCGGTCGCCGTTACCGTCGTCAGGACGAGATCGGCACGCCGTTCTGCATCACCGTCGACTTCGAGACTCTCGACGATCACGCCGTCACCATCCGCGAGCGCGACACCATGGCGCAGGAGCGTGTGGCACTCGATCAGGTCGAGGGCTACATCGCGTCCCGTCTGATCGGCGCGTAAGAGCGTCATCAACCGACAGGGCCCGATCTCTTCGTGAGATCGGGCCCTGTCGTCTGTCTGTCTGGAAACTAGAAACGGCCGCCGCCACCGCCGAAGCCGCCGCCGCCACCACCGCCGCCGAAGCCCCCGCCACCACCGAATCCGCCACCGAATCCGCCGCCACCCCCGCCGCGCAGCACACTGTTGATCAGGATGCCGCCGAGGACCGCGCCGGCGATGTTGCCGCCGCTACTGCCGCCGCGCGGACCGTGGCGATTCTCCCAGTTCTGCACGTCGGACTGGGCGATCTGCGATGCGCGCGAGGCCAATTGGCTGGCAGCGTGAGCGTGCTTGAGGGCCTCGTCCGGGTTCTCGGGTTCGAGCTGACGCGCCGCACCGAGGTGTCGTTCGGCCTCGGACAGGCGCGTTCTGGCGTCCGCACCCACTCCGCCGCGGCGCGTCGAGATGTAGTCGGCAGCGGCGGTGATCTGCGCCTGGGCGGCCGCGATATCGCGATCCAGGCGGGCCCGAAGTTGGTCCTCGGCGGCCTTGTCCGCCGACGCCTCGTCGACGATCTTCTCGAGTTCGGCATCGGCTTCGGCGAGGGCGGTGTAGCTGCCGAGAGGGTCCGAGGACTGCGCCGTCTCCGCGTTCTTCAATGCCGTCTGTGCGGCTGTCATGGCTGCCTGCAGTTCGGCCCCGCCGTGTTCGGCCAATCCACGAGCCTGCTCGATGTCGCGTCTCACGTCCGCGATGGCGTCGGGCAGGGTTGCGATGGCATGCCTGATGTCGTCACGGGCATGGTCGACGCCGTCCAGCAGGGTCGTGGCCTGGTCGACGGCTCGCTCGGCCGTGCGAATCGCGGTGACCGCCGGCCCCTGCTTGCCGGGCGGAAGTGCCGCCGCCGAGCGTCCGGCCTCGATGTTCTCCTCGGCCAGCGCCATCCGCTCCTTGGCCATCGTGACGTTGTCGGCAATCGAGTTCAGCGCCGATTCGGAGAAGTCCGAATGCAGCTGAGCAAGAACCGATTCGGACTGCGGAATTCTCACCGTCAAGCCGACGACTGCCTGGGTCAGCTCGTCGAGGTGGGCGTCGGCGTTCATCACGAGATCGCGGAACCCGTCGAATTCCTCCACCCGCGAATCGAGTTCGCGATCGGCCTGGCCACACGAGGAGATGATCTCGACGAGCATCGCCCGTCGCTGCTCGGGTGTTTCCGGGATGGCGTCGTCGAGGCGTTGACGAATCTCGAACGCCGAGGCCAGGGCTTTCTTGGCGTTGTCGTAGGCGGTGATGAACGGCGCGGCCGCGGAATCTCCGAATTCTCCACGGGCGAGGTTCAGTTCCTCTTCGCTGGCGCGCACCGCGTTGTCGGTCTCGATCAGGATTTCCTTGGCCCGCGTGTCGAGGACGTCGATGGGGAAGGCGGCCAGTGCGGCCGGGTCGCTCGGGTCGATCTTCGCCACGGCCTCGACCTCTGCGGCGACGCGGGCCTTCTTGCGGCGCGACGAGTAGACGACGGCTCCGCCGCCTGCCACGGCCAATGCGCCGACGCCGATCAGCAGCGGTGCCGACGAGCCACCGCTGCCGCTCGAGGCGTACGCGTCGCCGAGTGCACCGGCGGCCGCAATGGCTGCACCGGACCAATCTTCCTCGCGCAGTGCAGGTTCGACATCGTCGACGCGGATCGAATCTTGTTCGGAGGTGGTGATCTGAGACAGGCCGGTGTTCACCGCGAGGTAGTACGAACGGTCCACGGTGGCCACGGCGAGCAGAACGTCGCGCTGGCCGAGGTCGCTTCTCTGGTACGTCTGCTCGGCCCAGTTCGCCGCCGACATGTTGTCGAAGTCCGCGACATAGGTGACCCACAACCGAACCTGGCTGCTGCCGTAGAGATCGTCGATCGAGGTCTGCACCTCGGCGAGTGCATCCGGGTCGAGTGCCTGGACGTTGTCGGTGATCTGTGTGGCCAGCCGCGACGGAGCCTCGGCGGATGCAACTCCCGGCGCGAGCAGGACCGCGGCGAAGAGGGTCAGAGCACCCACGGCGGCGAGACGACGAAATCGATGGATTGCTTCTCGAACGACTGGGGCGCTGGTGTGCCGCCGGTGCTGGACTGCCATGGCCTGAAATCTACCGGCTGCGCGCCCGTGAGATCGAGCAGGTCGATCCGGATGCATGACAGTTGTCACCTCGCAATCGTGACGGCCGAACGAGGTCGGAGCCGCTCGGCCGCAGCAGAGTGATTCCCATGACCACAACGAAAGCAGTCGAACTGCGAAGCGTCACCAAGACCTACGGCTCGGTCCGGGCTGTCGACGGGCTGAGCCTGTCCATCGAACCGGGCGAGGTCGTCGCATTCCTCGGACCGAACGGAGCGGGAAAGACGACCACCATCGACATGATGCTCGGCCTGGCGACACCCACCACCGGGACGGTCTCGGTGTTCGGGGGAACGCCCGCCGACGCCATCGCGCAGGGGCGCATCTCGGCCGTCATGCAAACCGGTGGGCTGCTTCGCGATCTGACCGTCCGCGAAACCGTCGAGCTGACCTCCGCGCTGTTCGCCCACACCCGCTCGGTGAAGGAGGTCCTCACCCGGGCCGGCATCGCCGATATCGGAGACCGTCGAGTGGCGAAATGCTCCGGCGGTCAGCAGCAAAGGCTTCGATTCGCGCTCGCACTGCTGCCCGATCCGGATCTGCTGGTCCTCGACGAGCCGACCACCGGCATGGACGTCGAGGGGCGCCGCGACTTCTGGAACGCCATTCGCCAGGACGCCAGCACCGGCCGCACGGTGCTTTTCGCAACGCACTATCTCGACGAGGCCGACGCCTACGCAGACCGGATCGTGCTGGTGCGGCACGGCAAGATCGTCGCCGACGGCAGCGCCGCCGAGGTGAAGAACCTGGCCGCGGGACGCACCGTCACCGCCACGCTGCCCGGCGTCGACCAGTCGGTGTTGCTGGCTCTGCCGGGGGTGGACCGCGTCGACACACGTGGCGATCGGGTGATCGTGCACGGACGCGACTCCGACGCCGTGGCCCGGTACCTACTCAACGATGCACACGCGACCGATCTGGAAATCGTCTCGCGCAACCTCGAAGACGCATTCCTCGCCCTGACCACCGATTCCGAAAACGACACAGCCGAAAACGACCTCGCCGGGAGCATTCGATGACCACGACCGCACACTCCGCAGCCACCCGTACCTCTGCCAGAGCCGTTGCCTGGGGCGGTTTCTCGCCGACCTTCCTCGGACTCGAGATCCGCAGGCTCTTCCGGAACAAGCGAACTCTGATCTTCACGTTGGTGATGCCGCCGGTGTTCTTCGTCATCTTCGGCACGCAGTCCGACTACCGGACCAACTACCCGTTCGCGCACGGCAACGTCACCGGTTACATCGCCATCAGCATGGCCGTCTACGGCGCGATGCTCGCGACCACGAGCGGGGGAGCGATGGTGTCGGTCGAACGGGCGCAGGGGTGGAGTAGGCAGCTCCGCCTGACGCCGTTGAAGCCCGTGGCCTACATCATCACCAAGGTTCTGGTGGCCATGACGATGGGTGCCGCTGCGATCGTCGTGGTGTTCGTCGTCGCGAAATTCTTCGGGGCGGACATGCCGATCTGGGTGTGGATCAGCTGCGGAGTGATCGCGTGGCTCGGCTCTGCAGTGTTCGCCGCGTTCGGGCTGTTCATGGGCTACCTGCTGCCCTCGGAGAACGTCATGCAGATCCTCGGACCGGTGCTCGCCTTCCTGGCGTTGGCCGGCGGACTGTTCGTCCCGCTCGGTGACAGCGGCTGGTTTCCGATGCTGGCCCAGTTCACCCCGCTCTACGGCCTGGCGACCGTGTCCCGGGCACCGTTCACCTCGGCCGACACCGGCACCCTGGTGATCGCCGTGGTGAACCTGGTGGTGTGGGCGACGGTGTTCGTCGCCGGAGCGGCGCTGCTGTTCCGGAAAGACACCAAGCGTGCGTGAGACCGAAACCGCTGATCATGTCGTCCACAGAGATACCGTGGGCGACATGACCACGTTCACCGCCGACCTTCCCGAGGGACGGATCTGGCGGTTCGGCTGGATGTTCGGTGCCATCTGGCTGGTGTACCTGATCTATCCGTTGAACGACATCCTCGCTCTGGAATACACGCCGGCGAAGGTTGCCGGGGTCATGACGATCGTTGCCTTCGGTGCCGTGTTCACGTCCACTTTCTGGCGTTTTCGTAACGGACACCGCAGAGGAAAGCCGCTGCCGGTCTCCCAGGCGTGGATCGCGCTCGGAGTCATGATCACGCTGACCGTGCTCATGAGCGTATGGATCGGAACTACCGCATTCGGCGCGACCGTCTACATCGCAGTACTGGCCATGATGACCCTGCCGGTCAGGCAAGCGTGGGTGTTGGTGTTGGTGATGGTCGCGCTTGTCGAAGCGGTGCCACGCTTCATCTCGTCCTGGGAGCCCGACACCTTCTTCGCATTTCAGCTGCTGATCAGCGCGGCCGCGGCGTGGGGGATCACGCAGGTCTTCCAGCGAAATCACGAATTGGCCGTCGCCAGGCAACAATTGGCCGATCTGGCCATCGTGGCCGAACGCGAGCGTATGAGCCGGGACGTGCACGACATCCTGGGCCACTCGCTGACCGTCATCACCGTCAAGAGCGAACTGGCGGGCAGGCTCATCGAGATCGATCCGGCCCGCGCGGCCGTGGAGATCGCCGAGTTAGAAACCCTTGCTCGGCAAGCGCTCGCCGATGTGCGCAGTACCGTCGGGGGCATGCGCCAGGTCGACGTCGGATCCGAGTTGGCCAGTGCACGAACGGCTTTGACCGCGGCGGGGATCGAAGCAGATCTGCCCTGCGACGCCGACGTGGTGCCGCTGCGGCATCGAGAACTCTTCGGCTGGGTGCTCCGCGAAGCGGTGACCAACGTGGTTCGACACTCGCGTGCACGGCAGTGCAGGGTGACGCTGACGGCGTCGAGCATCTCCATCGTCGACGACGGGGTGGGACCGGCAGACCAGCAGTCCGGCGGCAACGGTCTGCGCGGTCTCGGTGAACGGGTGACGGCAGCGGGTGGTTCACTGACGATCGCCCGGGTGCCGACCGGTGGGTTCAGGGTGGAGGTACACGGTGAATAGGACGCAGGCGCGATGACCATCACGTTGTTGTTGGCCGACGATCAGGCCCTTGTGCGCGGCGCACTTGCGGCCCTGCTGGGGCTCGAACACGATCTCGAGGTCGTCGCCGAGGTGGGACGTGGAGACGAGGTTGCCGCCGCCGTTCTCGAACATCGACCCGACGTCGTCCTGCTCGACGTCGAGATGCCCGGCAAGAACGGTATCGAGGTCACCGCCGAACTGGCGCTCGTGGCCCCGCAGTCGAGGGTGCTGATCGTCACCACGTTCGGGCGACCCGGCTACCTGCGACGCGCCATCGATGCGGGTGCGTCGGGTTTCGTGGTCAAGGACACTCCCGCCAAGCAGCTGGCCGACGCCGTTCGGCGCGTACACATGGGGCTTCGCGTCGTAGATCCGACGCTGGCGACCGAAACCCTCACCGAAGGCGTCTCTCCGCTGACGGCCCGAGAGCAGGAGGTTCTCCGCGCGGCTGCCAGGGGCGGGACCGCTGGGTCCATCGCTGCTCAGGTCCACCTCTCGGAGGGCACGGTGCGCAATCATCTGTCGTCGGCGATCGGAAAGACCGGCACCAGTACCAGGGCCGAGGCGGTCCGGGTGGCCGAGGATCGGGGGTGGCTGTAGGTCGTTCGAGGCGCGCCGTGACGGTTCCGATGCCTGGGCCTGGCAAACTCGAGGAGTGAATTCAACTCTCGACCGAGATTCGTACGGTGATCCGTACGACGACCGGTATGCCCCGGACCCCGGTCCCGAGCGCCTCGGCTTCTTCGGAACGCTCGGACGCTGGACCGGTCGGCTGGTCGCGGGAGTGGTACTGATGTCGTTGGTGCTGGTCGCGGGAACAGCGGTGCGGGTATGGCAGGTGGCGCGCATCGACGACTACTCCAAGGCCGACGCCATCGTCGTACTCGGCGCTGCTCAGTACAGCGGCACACCCTCGACGGTGTTCGAGGCACGACTGTCCCAGGCCGCGTCGCTGTACGAGCAGGGAATCGCCCCCGAGATCGTCACGGTCGGTGGCAAACAGGAGGGCGACCTGTTCACCGAGGCCGCGTCGGGTCGCAACTATCTGATCGATCAGGGAGTTCCCGCCGACGCCATCATTGCCGTCGAGACCGGCTCGGACACCCTCGAGAGCATCGAGGCGGTGAGCAACACGCTGCGTGAGCAGGGCAGTTCGTCGGTGGTGTTGGTCAGCGATCCGTGGCATTCACTACGCACCCGAACCATGGCGCGCGACGCTGGCCTCGATGCCTGGACTTCGCCCACGCGCACCGGGCCCGCGGTCTACACCAGAGAATCCCAGGCACACGGAATCGCCAGGGAGACAGGCGCTCTGCTGTGGTATCAGCTGACCCACTTCACCGCGGACTTCTCCTACACGGCGGGCCAGTAGATGACCGGCACGTACTCGGCGCACGACGTCGAACGATTCGTCACCGAACCCCCGAAGACCGCAGGACTGCGGTCCGGGGCAGACAACGCCTCGCATCGAAGCGCGTTCGCACGTGATCGAGCGCGCGTGTTGCATTGCGCCGCATTGCGCAGGCTCGCCGACAAGACTCAGGTCACCGGTCCTCGAGACGGAGACACCCCGCGCACACGATTGACGCACTCGCTCGAAGTCGCGCAGATCGGCCGCAGCATCGCCGAGGGGCTCGGCAGCGATCCGGATCTGGTGGACCTCGCCGGGCTGGCGCACGACATCGGCCACCCGCCGTACGGACACAACGGCGAACGCGCCCTCGACGAAGTGGCTCAGGATTGCGGTGGGTTCGAGGGCAACGCGCAGAACCTGCGCATCCTGACCGGGCTCGAGCCGAAGATCCTCGACTCCGACGGTCGCAGCGCAGGACTCAACCTGACCCGGGCGTCGCTCGATGCCGCTACCAAGTACCCATGGATCAGGCCCGCCCCCGGCGCGAAGTTCGGTGCCTACGACGACGACTCCGCCATCTTGGGCTGGGTACGTGACGGCGCTCCGGACAAGCACAAGTGCCTCGAAGCGCAGAGTATGGACTGGTCCGACGATGTGGCGTACTCGGTGCACGACGTCGAGGACGGTGTGATCGACGCCCGCATCGACCTACGGGCGCTGTCCGATCCGATCGAGCGACGCGCCCTCGCCGAACTCGGCGTCTCGGAATTCCGCGGACTCGATGTGGAGGAACTGATCGAGGCCGCAGATCGACTGTCGAAGATGCCCGTCGTGGTCGCGGTCGGACGCTACGACGGCACTCTCGCCGCATCCGTGGCGCTCAAGCACATGACCAGCGAACTGGTAGGCCGCTTCGCCACCGCCGCCATCGAGGGCACCCACGAGAAGTACGGCACTGCGCCGCTGAGCCGATACGACGCCGATCTGGTGGTGCCGTCGATCGTCGGCTCGGAAGTGGCACTGCTCAAGACGATGGCGTTGCGGTACGTGATGTCCGATGCCGGACACAAGATCCGTCAGGAGCGCCAACGCGACCGTATCCACCGCGTCGCCGAGTGGTTGATGCGCTCTGCTCCTGGCGAACTGGACCCCATTCTGGTGCCTGCGTGGCAGCGGGCCGACAGCGATGCGGAACGGACGCGTGTGGTCGTCGACCAGATCGCCTCGTACACCGAAAGTCGACTCGAACTGATCGACAAGCGGTCACTCGGGGCTCAGGCCAGCTGGGGTTGATCGCTCCGCCGACCGAATGTGGGTAGGTCCGAATCGGGACTAGACTGCCCTTCGTGGCCGGCCGAATTCCTGAACGCGACATCGCCGCCATTCGCGAACGCACACGGATCGAGGACATAGTCGGCGACTACGTCTCGCTCAAGCGCGCGGGCGGCGATTCCATGAAGGGGCTGTGCCCCTTCCACGACGAGAAATCCCCGTCGTTCCATGTTCGCCCCAATCACGGTCACTATCACTGCTTCGGCTGCGGCGAGGGCGGTGACGCCTACTCCTTCCTGCAGAAGATCGAGCACATCTCGTTCGTCGAGGCCGTCGAGCAACTGGCCGACCGGCTTAACTATTCGATCTCCTACGAGGGCGGCGGCCCGTCGGTTCAGCGCGACCGCGGCACCCGTGCGCGACTGATCGCCGCCAACGCGGCAGCGCAGCAGTTCTACGCGGGCAGGCTCAGTGGCCCCGACGCACAGGCCGCGCGGGATTACCTGACCGAACGCAACTTCGACGGGCACGCTGCCCTTGCCTACGGCTGTGGGTACGCACCCGACGGCTGGGACACCCTCACCAAACACCTGCTGGGCAAGGGGTTCGAGGCCAAGGAGATCGTCGACGCGGGGCTGGCGACACCCGGCAAGCGCGGAACGCCCATCGACCGCTTCCGGCGCCGGCTGGTGTGGCCCATTCGCAGCCAGAGCGGCGACGTCATCGGCTTCGGCGCGCGCAAGTTGTTCGACGACGACACGATGCCGGGTAAGTACATCAACACCCCGGAAACCATGCTGTACAAGAAGTCTCAGGTGTTGTTCGGCCTCGATCTTGCGCGCAAGGAAATCGCGAAGTCCCATCAGGCCGTCATCGTCGAGGGCTACACCGACGTGATGGCGATGCATCTGGCAGGCGTCAAGACTGCGGTGGCGTCCTGTGGAACCGCATTCGGCGAGGACCACCTGGCGATGCTGCGCCGACTGATGATGGACGACAGCTACTTTCGCGGGGAAGTGATCTACACCTTCGACGGCGACGAAGCCGGCCAGGCCGCCGCGATGAAGGCGTTCGAGGGTGATCAGAAGATCGCCGGTCAGACGTTCGTCGCCGTCGCCCCGGACGGAATGGACCCGTGCGACCTACGGCTGAAGTCCGGCGACAACGCCGTTCGCGATCTGGTCGCCAGGCGTACCCCGATGTTCGCCTTCGTGGTCAAATCGCTTCTGCGAGAACATGATCTGGACACGCCAGAGGGACGCGTCGAGGCGTTGAAGCGAACCGTCCCGGTGGTTGCCCGCATCAAGGACGCGTCGTTGCGGGACGAGTACGCCCGGCAGTTGGCCGGGTGGACCGGCTGGGACGACACCGCGATGGTGCTCGCCCGAGTGCGCGACGAGGCGAAGAAGGGTGCCAGGGGCGACACGAGCGGCAAACGTGTCCCGTTCGAGAAGCGTCAGGCCGCTCCGGCACCGGCCCCTACGGGTCCTCCGCGTCCCAACCCCACCGATCCGACACTGTGGCCGCAGCGAGAAGCGCTCAAGGCGGTGCTGCAGATGCCTGCCGTGGCAGGCACGGTCTTCGATTCACTGCCGCCGGAGAGCTTCCACCATCCGGCGTATTCGGCCGTCCGCGACGCGGTGGCCGCTGCCGGCGGCACCGCTGCAGGCCTGGGCGGAGGGGAGTGGGTCGACGCCGTCGCAAAACAGGCCAAGGACGCCGTTGTCGTGTCGTTGGTGACCGAGTTGGCCGTCGACCCGATGCGCGTGGCCGACGACGCCCTCACCCGCTACATCTCGGGCGTACTCGCACGGCTGCAGGAGGTGTGGGTCGGCCAACAGGTGGCCGAACTGAAGTCGAAACTGCAGCGTATGTCCCCGGTGGAGAAGCCCGACGACTACAACGCGTTGTTCGGCGACCTCATCGCCCTCGAGCAGTACCGCCGCAGTCTGCTCGAGCTCGCCGTCGGAAGTGTGGCCGAGGTCGGTTAGCGCCGCAGCTGATCGCGGGGAACGAAGACCTGGGTCTCGTCGTCGATCGGCTGCATCGGCTCGAGCCGCGGTTGTGTGTTCAGGGAATCGGACAGCTTCTGGCGGCCGACCTCGATCGCCTTCTTGGTGGCGGGGCTCGACGCAACGGCGTTCGCCGTCTTGCGAATCTGCTCGTACCGGCCCCGTCCTGCCTTGGCACCGAGCACATAAGCAGCTCCAGCCGCCAGTACCAAACGAATCATCAGTAGGTCCTTCCGTAGAGCGTGCGGCTGTTCTTCCATCTTGCCCGACGAACCTCGAGCAGGGCGATTTGGTACTCGGCAGGGGGTGTGCGCTATTGTTTCCAACGGCTCGCACGAGAGTGTGACGCCGCGAGGTAATCCCCCATAGCTCAATTGGCAGAGCATTCGACTGTTAATCGAAGGGTTCCTGGTTCGAGTCCAGGTGGGGGAGCGCAGTCCCCGTTCGGTTCGCCCGGGCGGGGATTTTTGCTGTCCGGAGTGAGCCGCACGAGCCCCCGGCACCGCCCGTGAACGTGGCGAAACAAGTGGTACCGAGAGTTCGAGTCAGTTAACAGATCGTGATGGTTATTTCTGTATATCGATTGAATGAATCCCACCAACCGATGCCAGTTTTGTCGGTCTCCCGCGACATACTGAACGAGCGATCCCGGTGGCTCAACAGTGCTATAAAAAGCCGGGTCGGTCGGTTTTAAGGGGCTTCATGAGTTTGAGTTACGCAGCAACGGTTCCACGGCACCTCGTGCATCGGAGGTCGCCGGGCGACGTTCTGTTGACCGATTACGAGACCGTCGAGGGCACCCATCGGGCGGCCGTTCAGTTCCCCACGTCGCATCGCATGTTCGCGCCGGTTCGCAGAACCCACGACTCGTTGATGGTGGCCGAGGCTCTGCGTCAAGCGATCAGCCTCTTCTGCCACGTCAACCACGGGGTGCCACTCGATCATGTGGTGTTCATCGAGCACTCCCGCTTCGAGATCCTGGACCCGCTCTCGGTCGACGACATCGACGATTCGCTTGTCGCAGAGTCGATCACGACCGACGTGGTGTTCGAGAACGAGTCGCTCGACAACATGAAGCTGTCGGCCCGGCTCCTGAACGGCACCCACCTCGTCGCGTCGGGGACGGCGTCGGTCCGGACCATCGGACCCGAGGTGTATTCGCAGTTCCGCAAGTCAACTGTTGCCGACCCCCACTTCCGTTTCCTGCCGGCCGGAACCGAGGTGGTCCCGGCGTCCTCCGTCGGCCGTCTGGATCCGTCCGACGTGGTGCTGGCACGGCACACATCCGACGGCACCATCGTCGTCGCGCCGGATCCGCGAAACCTGGCGATGTTCGACCATTCGGTCGAGTATCTGCCGGGAGTGACGATGCTCGAGGCAGCCCGTCAGGCTCTGCGTCTGGCGACCGAAACACCGACGTTGGATTTCACCTCCTGCGAGGTGAGATTCATGGGATTCGCGGAGTGGACCAACCCGTGCACGGTGATCGTCGACACGGCCTCCACCGACGGCGTCTTTCGGATTCAGTTCGAGCACGACGGGGAGGTGCTGTCGGCGATGTCCGTCACGGTGACGTCCGAACCGTGGTTGGCGCCTACCGATCGCTCCAGTCGATAAGGGCGTCTTCGGCGACTGCCATCACGCGCGCGAGGCGTCGGCGCGGCACCACCGAGGGCAGCAACATCTGCCACATCTCGGTCAGCCGCTGCTGTAGATCGGCGCGTCCGGTCAACATCTCCGAGACCGTCTGGACGCCGGTGAACGAGGCGACGATGTATCGACCGAGCGTGTGCGCGTCGATACCGTCGACGATGTCGCCCTCGGACTGGGCACGTGCGGCCAGATCGCCCATCTTGCCGATCCAGTCCTCGAACGCGCGCGCATTGGGGCTGTCCGCGATGGCCGACTCCAACGTCAACCGCATACCCCCGCGGGCGATGGATTCGGTCTGCAGTTGGCGTCCCAACTCCTTGCTCACCAGGATCAAGGCATCCAAGGCCTTCGGCGTCCGCTCCATGATGAGGGCACTCGCGCTCGCCGCCATGGACAGTTGCGCGTCGATAACTGCCTGCGCCAGATCTTCCTTGGACGAGAAATGAAAGTACATCGCGCCTTTGCTGACCCCGGCATGGGCGATGATGGTGCTCAAACTTGCTGTGCCGTAACCGAACTTCTCGAAACTGGCGGCGGCCCCTTGGAGTACGGCCTGCCTGGTGGACGCTGCACGCTCCTGCATCGGTAGACAATAACTGTTACCCGGGTTCGCGGCACGACGGCGCGAAGGACTTCTCCCTCCGATTCGATGGCAGGCTGAGGCGATGGTCCACACCAGTGCAGGAATTCTGTTGTATCGCGTCGGTGTCGACGGTCCGGAAGTCCTGATCGCTCACCCCGGAGGACCGTTCTGGGCGCGTAAGGACGACGGAGCCTGGTCCATCGTCAAGGGGCTGATCACCGATGGTGAAGACCCCTGGACGGCGGCGCGACGGGAATTCCGAGAGGAAGTCGGTGTCGATGTGCCGGCCGGAGAACACGTCGAACTCGGCACCGTCAGGCAGCGCGGCGGCAAGATCGTCATCGCGTTCGGCGTCGAGGCCGATCTGGATGTCTCGAATGCGGTGAGCAACACATTCGAGATCGAATGGCCGCCGAAATCCGGTCTCATGAAGTCGTTTCCCGAGGTCGATCGCGTCGAGTGGTTTCCGCTGGCGCAGGCGAGAACGAAACTGCTCGCCTCCCAGCACCCCTTTCTGGACGCGGTGGAGGCGGTTGTCGCAGCACCGTAGTTTCGGTGCGGGTTCCCGGGGTATCCACCGGCCGGAAATGGCGAGGGTCGCGGATGCAGAGTGGGAAACAGATCATGACACCTACGGGTACGGCAGGCGTGACTGCTCACGCGGAGACTGCTCTCGTGGAGACAGTGTGGGGCGGCCGGATAGTGGCATCGGGGTTCGTGGTTCTGGCCACAGGACTGTCGTGGGTCTTCGTCGCGTCGGCAATGATCGGACAGTGACCGAGAATCGGTCGGCCGATACTGCTCGGCGACAACGACGAAGGACAGCACTGTGACCGACAGCATTGCCTCAGCAACACCACCCTCGACGGAGGTGCCCGCACGCGCCTGGAAAGCGCTCGTGGTTCTGCTGCTGGGGATGTTCATGGCGTTGCTGGACACCACCATCGTCAACGTGGCATTGCCGACGATCAGCACCACGTTGGAAGCGTCGGAATCGGTTCTGTCGTGGATCATCTCGGGGTACGCACTTGCCTTCGGATTGGCTCTCATCCCGGCGGGCAACGTAGGCGACCGCATCGGTCACAAGTGGGTCTTCTTCACCGGTCTGGCACTCTTCACCCTCGCGAGTTTCGCGTGCGGGCTGGCTCAGGACGATCTGCAACTGGTCGTCGCGCGAGTCGTTCAGGGCTTGGCGGGCGGCATGTTCGTTCCCGCCGTCACCGCGTTCATCCAGCTGTTGTTCCCAGGGCCGGTGCGGGGCAAGGCCTTCGCCATCATGGGTGCCGTCATCGGAGTGTCGACCGCGCTCGGTCCCATCGCCGGCGGCCTGATCATCCAGGCTTTCGGCGACGAGAACGGCTGGCGGCTCGTCTTCTGGGTCAACCTGCCGATCGGGATCGTCGGTCTCGTCGCGGCTGCAGTGCTACTTCCGGGCAAGACCGATACCGAACCGGCTGCGCGCCCCGGAATCGACTGGCTCGGACTGGTGCTCATCTCCGCGGGTCTCATCGCGCTGCTCGTTCCGCTGATCGAGGGCCAGGAACTGGGCTGGCCCATGTGGACCTACCTGACGATCGCAGCGGGACTCGGTCTGATCGCGTTGTTCGGCTGGTGGGAAGTGATTCGGACGGGCCGCGGACAGAATCCGTTGGTACCACCGCGATTGTTCACCCGTCCGGCGTTCACCGGAGGCGTGATCCTCGCGCTCGTCTACTTCGCTGCCTTCACGAGCATCTTCTTCACCATCTCGCTGCTGTGGCAGACCGGACTCGGCAACACGGCACTGGCATCGGGCCTGGTGTCCATACCCTTCGCGATCGGCAGCATCATCGCCGCCTCGCAGAGCAACAGGCTGACGATCCGACTCGGGCGTACCGTTCTGATACTCGGCGCGTCCCTGGTCTCGATCGGGCTCATCTGGTTGTGGATCATCCTCGCGACCAGCTCCGCCGACACGATCTCGCACTGGACGCTGATGGTGCCACTGTTCATCGCGGGTCTCGGCAACGGTGCGTTCATCGCACCCAACGCGCAGTTCATCGTCGCGACCGTCGATCGTGACGACGCGGGAGCCGCGAGCGGCGTCATTTCCACGATGCAGCGCGTCGGCTCGGCGATCGGCATCGCAGTGATCGGCAGCGTGCTGTTCGGGTCGCTCGAGATCACCGGGCCCGACACCGTCGGGTCGGGCTTTCTACACGGAGCAGCCATGGCAATGGCTGTCAGCGCAGCGTTCAGTGTGATTGCGCTGGCGTTGGTCTTCGCGCTTCCCAAGAAGGTTCAGGGCGCACACTGAGCGCTGCCGATCAGCCCTTCAGGCCTTTGCTGTGTCGCGCGACCACGGTGGACGCGAGATCGGCGATCTTGACGTTCAGATCCTGGGAAGACTTGCGCAACAGCGCGAACGCCTCGTCGCCGTTCACGTCGTGCAAGGCCATGATCAAGCCGATCGCCTTGCCGATCTCACGGTTGCTCTCGAGGCCGGCGCGCAGCGTCGACGCTTCTTCGCCGTTCATCACGGCGGCGACGGTGATCGAGGTGAAAGCCGTCAGAATGACTGCCTTGTCCACACTGTCCGAGCCGAAGACGCCGGGACGATCGGTGAACAGGTTGAGCGCGCCCACCTTCTGATCGTCGACCTTGAGCCGAAATCCCATCGCGCCTCGTACCGGCGTCCGGTTCAACACACCGCGAGCCATCGCCGGCCACTGGGTGGGAGTGCGGAAGTCGGCTTCGAGCTGGGCTGCCTCGCTGGTGATCGCGTCCAGGCACGGTCCTTCGCCGGTAGCGCGCTCGATATCGTCGACGACACGCGCGATGTCGTCCGAGGCTGCGACCGTGACAGCCTTTCCGTGGCGCATCAACATCAAGCTGGCGTGGTCACAATGCGGGACCAACAGCGTGGCTGCATTGCACAGTGCGGTGTAGACCTCTTCGGCGGTGGTGCCTCGGTACACGATGTCGGCCAGGGCCGCGAACACAGTAGCCGGGTCGGTGGACGGGGCGTCGAACTGTCGGTCGTCGTTCATTGCTTCTCCCGTCGCGTGTGGAACCGTCTCCCCGATAACCGGGCGTAGGTGCTCCTTACCGTACCGCCAGGCGGCTGGGGGTACGAACAGTCGGGTCTCGGCAGTAGCCTCAGGTCGTGAGCGATGCGCAGGAGTCCACCGGGTTCGAGTACGGCCACGACGGACCGAAATCGATCGTGGTGGGCGTCGACGGGTCCGATTCGTCCTGGCGCGCTGCTGCCTATGCGGCAGGGCTCGCCCGTAGGCAGCGGTCGCTGCTGGTGCTGGTGTACGTGCAACCCATTGCGACGGCCTCGTGGGGCCAGGCAGGCATTTCACTTGTCGAAACCGGTCAACAGATAGCCGACGAACTGCTCGACTACATCAGAACGTCGGCCGCCCGGTTCGGGGATCGGGAGCACGTGCGGTGGGAGTTCCGAACCGCACAGGGCGACCCGTACAACGGGCTGATCGCCGTGGCAGAGCAATTGCGTACCGACGCCGTCGTGGTGGGGGCGTCCGAGACTGCCGGACACCGAATCGCCGGCTCGGTGGCGGTGCGATTGGTCAAAGCGGGACGGTGGCCGGTGACCGTCGTGCCCTGAACGCGGCGAAATCGAGCCGATCTGCGGTCTGCCCTGTAAAAATAGGCAGTCACCTCGTCGGATGCGAGGCGCACGTGGTGCCGTTTTCGGATCCGAGGAGTTCCATGACCGGGCTGTCGCGTAGACAATTCGTAGCGAGAGTGGGGACACTCGCGGCGGTGTGGGGGATCGCACCCCACGTGCTGGGTCAGGCTCTTGCGGCGCACGCCCAGCCCGTGGACGCGGGCGGAACCGGAACTCTTGCGCAGACGATCCTGCGATCCTCGACAGGGCCGGGGAAGTACCGCGTGCTCGGTGCCGGTCCGGGGGAGCCGTACGTCGCACGCCTCGACGTTCTGGGACGAGCGCCGAACCCGTCGAGAGTGCAGTCGCGACGGTCGCTGCTCTACCTCGGGCACCTGTCGGACATGCACGTCATCGACGCCCAATCGCCCGGCCGCATCGAGCCCATGATCGTCTCCGACCACGCCGCTTGGGGTTCGGCGTTCCATCCGCAGGACCCGCTGACCGTGCACGTCACCGCGGCGATGGTGAAGGCATTCGCGGACGCGCGGATCAGCCCGGTCACCGGCGCACCGATGGGGGCTGCCGTGGTCACCGGGGACAGTGCCGACATGCATTCGCACCTCGAATTGCGCTGGTACATCGACGTTCTCGACGGCGTACCGGTCCGGCCGACGAGTGGGGCCGCGGACAACTTCGAGGGTGTTCAGGCCTGGCCGGAGGCGCAGTGGGCCTACCGACCCGGTGACCCTTCGGGAGGGTCGTTCGGCGATTACGGATTCCCGACGCTTCCCGACCTTCTCACCCAGGCGATGTCGGGAACCGTCGAATCGGTGGGGCTGCCCGTGCCGTGGTACTCGGTCTACGGCAACCACGACACTCTGTTGCTCGGCACCTTCGACCTGTCCTCGCAGCTGCACGCGCTCGCCGTCGGGGGCCGCAAGGCGTACACCCTCGAGGCGACGGCCACCTCGGCCCTGGCCGGCTACGCATCGACGGCCAGTCCACTGCAGAGAATGGTCGATGCGCTGGGCGTCGGATCCGGTGCGCGACCGGGGTTTCGCGCGGTGTCGGCCGACCCGGCACGGTACCTGTTCGAGCAACGCGAGTTCATGCAGGAGCACTTCGAGACCACCCCGACACCGGGACCGATCGGACACGGCTTCACCCAGCACAATCTCGACTCCGGTGAGACCTGGTGGGCGGCAGACCCCACCCCGAACATTCGAACGTTCGGACTCGACACCTGCAACGCCGTCGCCGGCCCCGACGGTGCGGTGCCCGAGAACCAATTCGACTGGCTCACCCAGCAATTGGAGAAAGCGCAGGCCGAGCGCAAGCTCGTGCTGATCTACACCCATCACAACAGTCTCACGCTGGAGAACCGAGCGCAGCGTCCGGGAGAATCGGGGAAGCTCTACGGCGCAGACGAATTCATCGATCTGCTGCTGAAGTATCCGGTGGTGATCGGCTGGCTCAACGGCCACACCCATCAGAACCAGATTTTGGCGCATTCGAGCGGCGGACGCGGATTCTGGGAGATCACCACCGCGTCGTGCATCGATTTCCCGCAGCAGCAGCAGGTGGTCGAGATCGTCGACAACCGAGACGGAACTTTGTCGCTGTTCACCACGGTGCTCGATCACGCGTCGCCGATCACACCGGGAAACAGCGGCAGCTACCTGGATCTGGCGTCCCGCAGCCGCGAATTGGCGGCCAACGACTGGGCCGAGAATCCGCTGATGCGTCGAGGGTCGCGCCTGGATCGCAACACCGAATTGCTCTTGCCTGCACCGTTCGATCTGAGTGCCATCACCGACGCCGCGCTCGAGCAACAACACCTGGACGAGCACGCGAGACTGATCGCCTACGAGACGAGGCAGGGCCGATGAACGGAGTGTGCAGGAAGATTCTCCTGGTCGCCGCCGTGATGGCGTGCGCGGGATGCTCGCAGACCGCTGCGCTCGCGCCGGTCGGCGGTGCCGAACTCGGGGACCTCCGCTACGCAGTGAACGACGTTCTGTTCGAGAATGGAATCGAGATACTGGTCGCGCCGGTCTGCTCCGGCACCGGAGCGGACATCGAATGCGCGGGGGAGACAACCGACAACGAGGCGATCACCGGTTCCGCCACGTCGGACGACGCGAGCACCGTCGAGGTGAAGGTCGGTACGGAGGTTCTCTACTCGGGGTCTGTGCAGGACGTGCTCGACCGCAATTCGACGGTCGGTGCGCCGTGAGGGGGAGTGCGGTGCTCTCTGCCGTTGTGCTCGTGTCTGCGCTGATTCAGGCGCTGACAGTCCTGGGCGATCCCGTTGCAGAATCCTCCGTGGGGTTCGGTGGGCTGGTTGCGGCGTCTGCCGCGGCACTGGTGGTCGCCCTGTGGATCACCGCATCGACGGCACTCGATGTGGTCGACGGCAACGTCCGCGGTGCGCTGGGTCGGGCATGGCGGCGGCCGCGCGTCCTGGTGTGGTGTGTGGTCTCGACTCTGGTGGCCGTTGCGCTGGCAGTTCTTTTCCCGCTGCTTCCGGTCGTCGTGATTCTGGTTGTGCTGCTGGTACTTCCGGCCGTGGCCGACGGGCAACGACATCCGTTCCGCGCAGCGTCGGCTACGGTCCGGCAGTCCCCGGGGCGGTACGCAGTCGCGGCAGTCGTCACGATTGTTGCCTTCGTCCTCGCCTGGGTCGTGGCACTGGTACTGGGCTTCTTCGTCACCGGCGTGGTGGCGGCGTTTCTCACGTGGGTGTGGTTCGGAGCGAATGCTGCTGCGCTGCTGGTGTATTGGTCGTGGCTGTACCGAAGAGCAGTGCTGACGTGACCTCGGTCGACGGCACTCAGCCGCGGGCTCGTCGACCGGCCGCGGCCTCCGCGACGACCTGAGTGATTCGACCTACGCGAGTGTCCTCTCTCACGGCACTGATGATCCACCACAGCATCTGCTTGCGAGCACTGGGCGGAAAGCCGTCCCAATTGCTTCGGGCGCGTGGATCTCTGTCCAGCTCCGTCGCCAACGCGGGTGGTTCCACGAGGTCTTCGACTTGGTCGGCAATCGTCCACCAGCCGTTGGATTTCGCGGCACCGATGGCGCGGCGACCCGCGTCGGTCATGAGACCACGGTCTTCCATATCGGCGGCGCGTTTCCGGTTCAGGCGGGTCCACTGGCTCTTGGGCCTGCGCGGCGTGAACATCTGCAGGCTGCGCTCGTCGTCGAGGATGCTGCTGGTGGAATCGATCCAACCGAAGCAGATGGCTTCCTCGACGGCATCGGGGTACACGCAGCGGGATCGGTCGAGGGTGTTCCGCCAGGAGCACAGCCACACGCCTCGGGTCGAGCTGTGATTGTCCGCCAGCCAGGTGCGCCACTGTGCTCGAGTTTCGGCGTGGACGATCGGGTAGTCGAACTTCCACGTCGGTGGGTGAACAGATGCCGACCGCGACTCCGACGCAGTCACTTGCTTGCTCGTGGTGTTATCGCGCTGTGGTTGCACATCTCGTCAGTGTGCCCACCCTCGAGGACATCCTGCGTCCGCATTGGCCGATGTTCGGGGATGAACTGCCGAATTCGTGCAACAGTTTTATGGGAAGACCGCTGGAGTGGGGCGGGCGGGGCTCGAACCCGCGACCAATGGATTATGAGTCCACGGCTCTAACCGACTGAGCTACCGCCCCATGCCCGTACCAGGTACGAGCCTGCAGAATCGTACAGAATCGCGTCGCCTCGACGGTGCATCGGGGCAGCTATTTCGCTCGGACCTGCACCGGGACACCGTTGAGGATCGCATTTGCCGAGACGGCGTCGACGCGATTGGGGTCGGTGATGTCGTTGACGCTCGGCCCCTGCACCGTCGTGGCAACGGACAACTGCACGCCGGGGCGCTGATGCCCGAACCCGTGCGGCATGCTCACCACGCCCGGCATCATCTTCTCCGACGCCGCTACCTCGATGTCGACGGTTCCGGCGGCGGAGGTGACCGACACCATCGACCCGTCCTCGATACCGCGATTCGCGAGATCCTCCGGATGTGCCAAAAGCTGATGTCGCGCTTTGCCTTTGGTGAGCCGGGCGGTGTTGTGCATCCACGAGTTGTTGCTGCGCAGGTGTCGCCGACCGATCATCAACAATTCATCGCCGGACGGAACTGCGCTGGAATGCATCAGATCCCCCAACGCGGGGAGCTCGGCAACAACGATGTCCTGAATCAGCTGTACCCGCTTGTCCCGCGTCTTCAACTTCCGTGGGAAGCCGGGACGCAATGGTCCGAGATCGACACCGTGTGGGTTGTCTCGAAGTTTTTTGAGCGACAGTCCTTTTCGTTGACTGCGGAGCAGGATGTCCAGGGTGCGGGCGGGGGACAGGCGCAGGCGTGCCTCGCTGATCATGCTCTTCGGAGTCACTCGCGACTTCAACCGACCGACCGTCGAACCGGCCATACGGCTCTTGTAGCGCAGCGACAGATCTCGGAAGATCTCCCAATCGTGCTTGGCGTCGGCTTGCTTGGGCAGAACTGCAGGCATGTACTTCGCTGTGTTGTGAACGGCGAAGGAGTTGAAGATGAGGTCGTAGTGGTCGCGTTCGAGCGACATCGTCGGCGGCAGAATCACGTGTGCGTGACGCGAGGTCTCGTTGATGTAGAAGTCGAACGACACCATGAAATCGAGACCCGCGAACGCGTCGTTCAGGGTGGTGCCGCCGGGCATCGACAACACCGGATTGCCGGACAGGACCGCCATCGCGCGGATCTGGTCCTTGCCCTCGGTGGTGATCTCGTCGACGAGCGTCGAACAGGGGTATTCGCCGGCGAACTCGGGCAAATTGCGAACGCGGCTGCGCCACTTGTCGAAATGGCCGCGGCCGACGATGCCCTGCTTGATCAGATCGATCGCGGGATCGGTCACCATGGCACCGCCCGGGCGATCGAGATTGCCGGTGATGATGTTCAGTACCTGAATTGCCCACTGACACACCGTGCCGAACTGCTGGGTCGAGACCCCCATTCGGCCGTACGCCACCGCGGACTTCGCCGAGGCGAAATCGCGCGCCAGAGTCGAGATCTCGTCCGCAGAAATACCGACGACCGGAGCGACGGATTCCGGCGTGAACTCGGCGACGAGATCTGCGAGTCGATCGGCCCCGTCGATGTAGTCGGCCACCCGTACCGTGCCGTCGGCCACGATCGTGTGAATCATCGCGAGCAGCAGCAGTGCGTCGCTGCCGGGCCGAACGAAGAAGTGTGTGTCCGCGATATCGGCGGTCTCGGTCTTGCGCGGATCGACAACGACCAGGCGGCCGCCCCGTTTGCGCAGTGCCCGCGCCCTCTTGGCGAAATCGGGCACGGTCATCATGCTGCCGTTCGAGGCCATCGGATTGCCGCCGAGGACGAGGAAGAAGTCGGTTCGATCGATGTCCGGGATCGGCAGTAGCAACTGATGCCCGTAGAGAAGATGGTCGACGAGCTGGTGCGGCAACTGATCCAGGGAGGTGGCGGAGTATCGGTTGCGCGTGCGCAGCAGCGAGGTGAACGGAATGCCGTGGGTCATCGCGCCCATCGAGTGGACGTTAGGATTTCCCTGATAGATCCCGACCGCGTTGCGGCCGTACTTCTCACGCGTCGAGATCAAACCGTCGATCACGAGGTCGTATGCCTCGTCCCAGCCGATCTTCTCCCATTTCTCACCTACACGTTTGACCGGCGTGGTGAGCCGATCGGTATCGGCGTGCAGATCGATCAGCGACAGCGCTTTGGGGCAGATATGGCCGCGTGAGAGCGGATCCTTCTCGTCACCACGGATCGAGACCACCGCGTCGTTCTCCACCGTGAACTCGAGCCCACAGATCGCCTCGCACAGATTGCACGATCCATACACAACCGACATCGCATTCCTCCCACTCATGTGCTGCGAGCGTAGCCCGGCGGGGGACCGGGGCACCGTCGTCGACCGACAATTAGGCTCGTGAGTCGTGACCACCCTCGATCTCACGGCCTCCTGGCCCGTCGACCATGTCAGTGCAGCAGTCGTCACCGACTCCGGAGTTCGTGAGGAGGTCGGGGACACCGATCGCGTCTACGAGCTGGCCTCGGTCACCAAGCTGCTCAGTGCGTACGCAGTTCTCGTCGCCGTCGAGGAAGGTGCGGTGGAGCTCGATCAGCCTGCAGGACCGGAAGGGGCGACGGTTCGACACCTCCTGGCACACGCGTCGGGACTGGCGTTCGGTGACCGCACAGTGCAGGCACCGGCCGGTACCAAGCGGATCTACTCGAGCGCCGGGTTCGAGGTTCTGGCCGAGCTGATCGAAACCGAGGCAGGCATTGCCTTCCCCGACTACTTGGACGAGGCCGTGTGTCGGCCGCTGCAGATGACGAACACGTCGTTGCCGGGATCGGCGGGCCACGGGGCCAGCTCTACCCTCGCCGATCTGACGAGGTTCGCCGCCGAACTGCTGGCACCGACGCTGCTGGCGTCGCAGACACTGGCGTCGGCGACCGAGGTGCAGTTTCCCGGGCTGAACGGAATCGTGCCCGGATACGGATCGCACAAGCCCTGCGACTGGGGACTCGGGTTCGAGTTGCGCGACGGGAAGAGCCCGCACTGGACCGGGAGCGCCAACTCGTCGGCCACGTTCGGCCACTTCGGTCAGGCCGGAACGTTCCTGTGGGTGGATCCGGCAGTACGCACCGCGTGTGTGGTGTTGACCGATCGAGCCTTCGGAGACTGGGCGAAGCCGCTGTGGCCGGAGCTCTCCGACGCAGTGCTGGCCGGGTGAAACTTCATCGTTCACAGATTGCACTGGCGCAACAGGGGCAACTCGGGGCACACTAGTACACAGACGCATTGATTCACTGCAGCCAGCCGAAGCATGTCGAGGTCGTTGGGGAAGACGTCCCTCGTCGAAGCTGGAGGTAGTGCAATGCGTGGATCGAACCAATTCGCAGATGCGACGTCGGGTGTTGTGTACATCCACTCGTCGCCCGCTGCGTTGTGCCCGCATGTCGAATGGGCGTTGACCGACGCCCTCGATTGCCGTGCGAACTTGAAGTGGTCTGCGCAGCCCGCCTCCGATGGGCAGCTGCGCGCCACCACCGACTGGGTCGGCCCCGTCGGCACCGGAGCAAAGCTGGCCGGCATCCTGCGCTCGTGGCAGATGCTGCGGTTCGAGGTGACCGAGGACGCCAGCGAAGGCGTGGACGGCGAACGGTTCTCCCACGTGCCCGGTTTGGGGCTGTGGCGCGGAACGACGAGCGCGAACGGGGACGTGATGCTCGGCGAGATGCGGCTGCGCGCCCTGATGGAGAACAATCAGGGCAACTTCACCGCGGCCGTCGAGCAGGCTCTCGGATCGGACTGGGACGCAGCCCTGGAGCCGTACCGAACCGGCGGGGCCGGAGCCGAAGTGACATGGCTGAGTCGCAACGTCGGCTAGGGGTTGCTGGGGGTTCTGGCTCGCGGTAGTTTGCGTCCGTGCCTGGGGTAGGCATGTGGGAACGACCGTGGAGTGGTGAGTTCGATGTTGTCGACCGGAAAAGTGATTCGATTCGACGAGTTCAAGGGGTACGGATTCGTAGCGCCGGACGAGGGCGGCGAGGACGTGTTCATTCACGTCAACGATCTGGACTTCGACAAACGACTGTTGGCACCGGGGGTTCGCGTCGAATACGTTGCCGTCGAGGGCGATCGAGGCCTCAAGGCCACCCAGGTGCAGATCATCGACACTCCCGCGTCGACCGCGCTGGTCACCCGGCGCAAGCCCGACGTGCCGTTCCACGACGTTCCGATCAGCGAACGCGAGCAACTCGAGGACGTCATCTGCGACGTGCTCTCCGAGGCGGACTTCACCGCCGAAGTGACCGAGGCACTCCTGAAAGCCAACGGAACTGTCTCCGCAGCGCAGATCCTCGACATCCGATCGGCAATGTTGCGACTGGCTCACGACCACAAGTGGATCGAGAGCTGACGCTGTAGTTCGCCCGTCCGTTGTGGGGCCCGTTCGGTTCCGGATGAATGCGGCTTTGTTGCACTCGGAGCGACTCGGAGCCGCATTGATCCCAACCGGGGCCGGGGGTGACACCACACGAGGCGGCGGGGCACCCCGTGACGATCAGAGCGGAATGTTCTTGTGGTTGCCGCGTGCCGCAGGGGCGGCCGCGAGCGCCTTGGCGACCGTGCTGCGGGTCTTGCTCGGCTCGATGACCTCGTCGACGACACCGATGGCCACGGCGCGCTCGACGCCACCGGCGATGCTTTCGTGCTCGACGGTGAGGCGATCGTGCAGTGCCTCACGCTCTTCCTCGGGAGCGGCTGCGAGGGCCTTCTTGTGCAGGATGCCGACGGCAGCCTTCGCGCCCATCACGGCGACCTCGGAGCCGGGCCAGGCGTACACAGCAGTGGCACCGAGTGCGCGAGCATTCATAGCGATGTACGCGCCGCCGTAGATCTTGCGCGTCACCAGGGTGACGCGGGGGACCTTGGCTTCGGCGAAAGCGTGCAACAGTTTCGCTCCGCGGCGGACAACGCCCTCCCATTCCATGCTGACGCCGGGGAGGTATCCGGGAACGTCGACGACCACGACCAGTGGGATGCCGAATGCGTCGCACAGTCGCACGAAACGGGCTGCCTTCTCGGCACTTTCGGAGTTGAGGCAACCGCCGAGACGAATGGGGTTGTTGGCGATGACGCCGACGGTGCGGCCGCTGATGCGTCCGAGGCCGATGACGATGCTGCGGGCCCAGCCGCCCTGGAACTCCTCGAAGGTCGATTCCCCTTCGACGTTGTCCAGCAGCTCGTGCACGATCGGGTGGACATCGTATGCGCGACGGTTGGATTCGGGCATCAACGCTCGGAGGTCGGTGTCGCCGTGCTCGGCGGCGGCGATGTCGAATTCGCCCTGCTCGCAGAACATGGACACCAGGCGGCGGGCGCGGGTGAACGCGTCCATCTCGCTGTCGGCGACGATGTGGCACACGCCGGACTTCTTGTGGTGGGTGTCGGGGCCGCCGAGCGAGGCCATGTCGACCTGCTCACCGGTGACGCTGCGGACGACATCGGGACCGGTGACGAACACGCGTCCCTCGGGAGCCATGATGACGACGTCGGTCAACGCAGGACCG
This sequence comes from Rhodococcus sp. IEGM 1341, assembly GCF_030056895.1. NCBI lineage: Bacteria > Bacillati > Actinomycetota > Actinomycetes > Mycobacteriales > Nocardiaceae > Rhodococcus > Rhodococcus sp. IEGM 1341. The sequence goes on from NZ_JASHKV010000003.1 coordinate 133,906, forward strand.
TAGGCGGCGCCGCCGGCTGCGAAGCCGAGGACGACGGAAACTTGGGGGACGAGGCCGGACGCTCGGACCATGGCCTCGAAGACGAGTCCGACGGCATGAAGGGCTTCGACGCCCTCGGCGAGGCGAGCACCGCCGGAATGCCAGACACCGACGATCGGAGCGCGCTGCTCGATGGCCGTGTCGATGGCGGCGACGATGTGCTTGCAGCCGTCCACGCCCATGGCACCGCCCATGACGGTGGCGTCGGAGCAATACGCGATGGTGTGGACGCCGTCGATCTCACCGAATGCAGCGAGGATGCCGGACTTGTCCCGATCGTGCAGGGGCACAGTGGTTCCGGCGTCGAACAGATTCTCGAGGCGGGCGAGTGGATCGCGGGGATCGGTGGAGGTACCGGATCGTGTGACAGGGGCCAGAATGGTCATCGCTTGTCCTTCTTCAGGGCCCCTGAGGGGGCGAGGCCCGGACCGGAACCGTTCCCTGGGAACGGCCCCGGTCCGGATCATGCACTGCGAGAGCGAGATTCGCTGAGTCGAAAGAACGACTCAGTGCATCACGCCTTTCCGAAGGCGAGCGCTACGTTGTGCCCACCGAATCCGAACGAGTTGTTGATCGCGTAATCGATCTGTCCGACGCGGGGCTCGCCCTTGACGACGTCGAGATCGATCTGGGGATCTTGATTCTCCAAATTCAGTGTGGGAGGGATGATTCCCTCACGCACTGCCAGCACCGTCAGAACCGACTCGAGAGCGCCGACGGCACCGATCGAGTGGCCGAGAGCGGATTTCGGTGCGTACACGGCTGCGTGATTTCCGACGGCCTTGTTGATCGCGAGCGCTTCGGCGGTGTCTCCGATGGGAGTTGCCGTTGCGTGGGCGTTCACGTGGGTGATGTCGGACTTCTGCAGTCCTGCGGTCTCGATCGCACGCTTCATAGCGCGCGCGGCACCCGTGCCCTCCGGGTCGGGAGCCACGAGGTGGAACCCGTCGGAAGTGATTCCGGCACCGAGCAAGCGGGCGTGAATCGTTGCGCCGCGTGCCTTGGCGTGCTCCTCGGTCTCGATGACCATGAGCGCACCCGCTTCACCGAAGACGAAGCCGTCACGATCCTTGTCGAACGGACGTGACGCACCCTTCGGGTTGTCGTTGTTGGTGCTCATCGCCCGCATCATGGAGAAGCTGGCGATCGGAACCGCGTCGATGTAACCCTCGACGCCGCCGGTGACGACCATGTCCGCGTCGCCCATCACGATCATCCGCCACGCGTGTGCGATGGCTTCCGATCCCGAGGAGCAGGCGGAGACGGGAGTGATGACACCGGCCTGTGCTTTGAGCTCGAGTCCGACGACCGCTGCAGGGCCGTTCGGCATGACCATCTGAACGGCGAGCGGAGACACCTTGCGGTAGCCGCCGGCCTTCATCTTGTCGTTGGCGTCGATCAGAGAATCGCCGCCACCGAGGCCGGTACCGATAGACACGCCGAGGCGGAGGGGATCGACGTCGGGAGTCCCGGCGTTCTTCCAGACCTCACGACCGAGAACGGTGGCCAGCTGCTCCACGTAGCTCAGGCGACGAATCTCGACCCGCGAGAGCAGGCTCTGCGGGTTCACCGCGAGGTGGCCGCCGATCCGCACGGGCAGGTCGTACTCGGCGACGAAATCGTCTTCCAGCGTTGCGATTCCGCTGTCGCCGTTCAGCAGACCCTTCCACGTGGCATCGACGTCACCCGCGAGTGACGTGGTCGCAGCGAGGCTGGTGACGACGACACTGGGGAAGCGTCCGTTGGCGGTGGATGGGTTGGTCATGGGCCGTGTCACTCGCTCGCGGAGTCGTCGAGCTTGGCCTTGATAGCTTCTGCGGCTTCGGGGTTCTCCGCTTCGAGCTTCTGGATGTAGTTCACGGCGTCGCCGACGGTGCGCAGACCTGCGAGGTCCTCGTCGGGGATCTTCACGCCGTACTTGTCCTCGGTCTGCACTGCGATCTCGACCATGGAGAGTGAGTCGATGTCGAGGTCGTCCACGAAGGACTTCTCGATGGTCACCTCGGACGGTTCGATGCCCGTGACCTCCTCGATGATCTCTGCAAGTCCGGCGATGAGGTCTTCCTGGCTGGCCACTGTTGTGGCTCCCTTCTCTTCTGTGTAGAACGCCGAAGTCATGTGCTTCGAGACGCGATTGTGCATTTCTGCCACTCGGGGAGTGGAAGTGCGAGCCGCAGTGCTGTGACTGCGAAGTGTGTGGGTCGAGCTAGCCGAGCTCAGCCATTGCGGAGATGTCCGCCGGTGTCTTCAGGCCGAGATTGGCGACGCCGCGCAGTTCGCGTTTGGCGATACCGACAAGTGCGCCTGCCGGGGGCAGTTCGACGAGTCCGGTGACCTGCGCGGTACGTAGGTAGGCGTTGCACAGATCCCATCGCACGGGGCGAGTGACCTGGGCAGCGAGCTTGTTCAGGGCGTCGGCACCCGAGGAGACCGGCTGACCGTCCGAGTTGGACAGCAACGTCCGCGTCGGCTCCGACGGGGTGATGGCTGCAGCGGCTGCGGCAACGGTGTCGCCCGCGGACGCCATGTACTTGGTGTGGAATGCGCCTGCGACCGGTAGTGCGCGAACCCGAGCCTTCTCGGGTGCGCTCTCGGCCAACTCGGCGAGCTTGGTGAGCAGCCCTGCTGCGACGATCTGACCTGCAGCGTTGACGTTGGCCGGAGCGAGGTCCAGCTCTTCGAGGCGGGCCAGGACAGCAGCTTCGTCGCCCCCGAGCACGGCGGACATGCCGGTCGGCTCGAGCGCGCAGGCCTTGGCCATTGCTGCGCCACGGACGGCAGCGAGCGATACGGCGTCGTCGGAGGAGATGACGCCGGCGATCGCAGCGGCGGCGAGTTCGCCCACCGAGTGTCCGGCGATGACGGCGTCCTCGGGGAACAGGCCGCGCGACGCGATCTCCTCGAACGCGAGCAACGCCGACGCGACGACCAGAGGCTGGGTCACTGCGGTGTCGGTGATTTCCTCGGCGGTGGCTGTGGTGCCGAGGCGGACGAGGTCGAGACCGGAGGCCTTCGACCACAACGCGAGTCGATCTGCCGCACCCGGCAATTCGAGCCAAGGCAGCAGCATGCCGGGAGTCTGGGAGCCCTGACCGGGCGCAAGCAACGCAATCACAGGGTTAAGAGAACACCGTCGGGTGCCGAATGAGTGATGTCGCGCTCGATGAACTCTCGACAAGCAATTTGTGGGAACCCTACAAATTGCCTCGTGGGGATCCGCTATCGCCGAAGGGTGGTCCGGCGTTACGTGACTACTTCTCCGAATGTGACCTGTGTGACATATGGGGCAGGATGGGGCGGTTCGTGATGCGTTCGAGCCAACCTACCTACCGTTGCCGCAACCCTGAGTACGTACGCGTCGCGCGGATGCGTCGGGTCTCGACCGGTGACCTCGGCGATGCGCTTGAGCCGATACCGGACGGTATTTGGATGAACAAACAGCTGCCGTGCGCAGGTTTCCACCGCTCCGCCACAGTCCAGATAGGCGTCGAGGGTGTCGGCCAGTCCCGAACCTGCCGCGGCCAACGGGACGACCACGTGATCGTTCAACGCCGATATCGCCGCACCGTCGTTGAGCAGTGCGCGTTCGGGCAGTAGCTCGCCCGCATGCACCGGACGAGGCGCACCCCGCCACCCCGCCACGGCCTGCATCCCCGCGAATGCTTCCACCGCGCTCGAGTGCGCCGCACCGAGGGTGCGGGTGGTGGGGCCGATGACGACGGGTCCGTCCGAGAAGTTCTGCAGCATGTCGTCGATGAAGGCGCGATGGGTGGCAGTGTCGTCGAGCTGACCGCTGACCACCATCACCAGCCGCGTTCCCTGCACCACTGCCAGTGCGGCGCGGCCGTGCTTCTGCGCCACGGCGTGCACAGTTCCGACGACCGAGACGCCTCGATCGTCGGGAGGAGTGCCCACCAGCACCGTGGCGGGCGCGGTGGCGTCCCAGTTCAACGTGGCGGCACGCGAGAGCATGTCCGAGCCGGTATCTCCGCGTACGACAGCGTCGACCACGAGGGCTTCGAGGCGGGTGTCCCAAGCTCCGCGCGATTCGGCTGCGCTGGCGTAGACCGACGCGGCCGCGAAACCCAGCTCGCGCCCGTATCGCAACACGGCCTCGGTCAGGGCTACCAACTGCTGATCGTTGCGGGCCAGTGCCGGGAGCCACTGCTCGAAGAACTCCATCGCCACCCGCACCATGTCCACCGTCTGGCGCAGAGTGAGGCGTCGGGCAAGGTCCTGGGGAATGACCTGGAAGGCGTCCAGCGAGAAGCGAATATCGCTGTTGGGGTTCTTGAGCCATTCGAGGAAGTTGTCGACGGCTGTCTGAATCAACAGCTGGACGCTGGCACGTTGGGCGGCGTCGAGATCACCGAAGAACGGCAACTGCCCCTGCATCGTGGTGACGGCCTCGGTCGAGAGTCGGCCGGAGAACTGTTTGACGCGGCGCAGTAGCGCATCAGGCAGGGGATCGCGTTTCTGGCGGGAGGGTGCCAGTGAGGCGACCGGAAGGTGCACTTCGTTGTCCGAGGTCAACGATTCGCGCAACGCCTCACGGTAGGCGTCGCGTCGGGACACATCGCGTGATGACGCGCTGCCCGGTGAGTCGGGTTTCGCATCGGACATAAGGAGAACCTACGCCCGACCCCCGCCCCCATCGCGACGGACATGCTTCGCGACGTGGGACGGGGGTCGGCCGAACAGGGGTGGAACCTACGCCGAACCGGTGTCGGCGTACGACGTCGGAGCTGCGGTGACGTCGTCGATCTTGTACTTCTCCGCGGCCTCGACTGCCTTGGACTTGTCGATCTCACCGGACGCGGCGAGAGCGGACAACGTGGCGACGACGATCGACTCGGCATCGACGTTGAACACCCGTCGGGCGGCCGGACGGGTATCGGAGAATCCGAAGCCGTCGGTGCCGAGGGTGACGTAATCGCCCGGAACCCACTGACGGATCTGGTCCGGAACAGCGCGCATCCAATCCGAGGACGCGATGACCGGGCCGTTGGCGTCGGCCAGTGCCGAGGTGACGAACGGAACGCGCTTGTCGGCACCGGGGTTGCGCAGCGACTCCTTCTCGGCGTCGACGCCGTCGCGGCGCAGCTCGCCCCAGGACGTCACCGACCAGACGGCCGAACGCACGCCCCACTCCTCGAACAGCAGCTCACGGGCCTTGCGGGCCGAGACCATGCCGACGCCCGACGCCAGAAGCTGTGCCTCGGGTCCGTCGCCCTCCTGTGGGGCGGCGAACCGGTAGATGCCCTTGAGCAGACCCTCGACGTCGAGGTTCTCCGGCTCGGCCGGCTGTACGTACGGCTCGTTGTACAGGGTGATGTAGTAGAAGATGTTCTCGCCGCCGAAGCCTTCCACGCCCTCGGTGCCGCCGTACATCCGTCGCAGACCGTCCTTGACGATGTGTGCGATTTCGTACGAGAACGCCGGGTCGTAGGCCACGGCCGCCGGGTTGGTCGACGCCAACAGCAGCGAATGACCATCGGCGTGCTGCAGACCCTCACCGGTCAGAGTCGTGCGACCCGCGGTGGCACCGAGGACGAATCCGCGAGCCATCTGGTCCGCTGCAGCCCACAGACCGTCGCCGGTGCGCTGGAAACCGAACATCGAGTAGAAGATGTACAGCGGGATCATGACCTCGCCGTGCGTGGCGTACGAGGTGCCGACCGCGGTGAACGACGACGTCGAACCGGCCTCGTTGATGCCCTCGTGCAGGATCTGGCCGACCGAGCTCTCCTTGTAGGCGAGCATCAGCTCCGAGTCCACCGAGGTGTACAGCTGGCCGTTGCGGTTGTAGATCTTGAGCGACGGGAACCACGAGTCCATACCGAATGTGCGGGCCTCGTCGGGGATGATCGGCACGATTCGGTGGCCGATCTCCTTGTCTCGCAACAACTCTTTCATGACGCGCACGAGCGCCATGGTGGTGGCGACTTCCTGCTTGCCCGAGCCCTTGCGCAGCGTCTTGTACGTGTCGTCGCCCGGCTGCGGCAGCGGCTTGACGTCCACTCGCCGCTCGGGGACGAATCCACCGAGCTTGTTGCGGCGATCGAGCATGTACTGGATCTCGGGAGCGTCCGCACCGGGGTGGTAGTACGGCGGCATGTACGGATCCTTCTCGAGCTCCTCGTCGGAGATCGGGATGTGCTGGAGATCGCGGAACGTCTTGAGATCGTCGAGCGTCAGCTTCTTCATCTGATGCGTGGCGTTCCGGCCCTCGAAGTGCTTGCCGAGGGTGTAGCCCTTGATGGTGTGCGCCAGGATGACCGTCGGCTGGCCCTTGTGCGACATCGCGGCCGCGTAGGCAGCGTGCACCTTGCGGTAGTCGTGGCCGCCGCGCTTGAGGTTCCAGATCTCGTCGTCCGAGAGATCCTTCACGAGCTCCTTGGTGCGCGGATCGCGGCCGAAGAAGTGATCGCGGACATAGCTGCCGTCGTTGGCCTTGTAGGTCTGGAAGTCGCCGTCGGGGGTGGTGTTCATCAGATTGACGAGCGCGCCGTCGCGGTCCTTGTGCAGCAGCGAGTCCCACTCGCGGCCCCAGACGACCTTGATGACGTTCCAGCCGGCACCGCGGAAGAACGACTCCAATTCCTGGATGATCTTGCCGTTGCCGCGGACCGGGCCGTCGAGGCGCTGCAGGTTGCAGTTGACGACGAACGTCAGGTTGTCGAGGCCCTCGGTAGCGGCCACGTGCGCGAGTCCACGCGACTCCGGCTCGTCCATCTCGCCGTCGCCGAGGTACGCCCACACGTGCTGATCGGTGGTGTCCTTGATGCCGCGGTCGTTGAGGTAGTGATTGAAGCGGGCCTGGTAGATGGCGTTCATCGGGCCGAGACCCATCGATACCGTCGGGAACTCCCAGAAGTCCTGCATCAGACGCGGGTGCGGGTACGACGGCAGTCCGCCACCCTCGTTCACGTGGCTGGCCTCTTGACGGAAGCCGTCCATGCGCTCGGCCGGGATACGTCCTTCGAGGAAGGCGCGGGCGTAGATGCCGGGGGAGGCGTGACCCTGGATGAAGATGTGGTCGCCGCCGCCCGGGTGGTCCTTGCCGCGGAAGAAGTGGTTGAAGCCGACCTCGTAGAGCGCTGCCGACGAGGCATACGTGGAGATGTGGCCACCGACTCCGACGCCGGGACGCTGCGCGCGGTGCACCATGATCGCGGCGTTCCAGCGGATCCAGGCGCGGTAGCGGCGTTCCATCGACTCGTCGCCGGGGAACCACGGCTCGTTCTCGGTGGGAATGGTGTTGACGTAATCCGTCGACGTCAGCGACGGCAACGCGACGCGGCGCTCGCCGGCGCGCTCGAGCAACCTGAGCATCAGGTAGCGAGCGCGGTTGGGGCCGGACCTCTCCAACAAGCCGTCGAACGACTCGATCCATTCGTTGGTCTCGTCGTTGTCGATATCGGGCAGGTACGACGCGACACCCTCACGGATGACGCGGACCCGGCCGTCCGAGCCCTTCTTGCCTGCAGACGATGTGTTCTGCCGTTCGCCGCTGTTCACTTCGGACAACGTGTGCACTCCTCAATGTGGCGGACGCTCGGTGTGGCGCCCGGTCCCGGTAGTCCCGCCCCTGTGACGGCGGTCTACTTTCCTCGTTCTCGTGATTCCTCCCCAATCCTGCCGCATCTCGTCGGTTCTGGTAGTACAGAGGTCCGATACCCACCAGTAGAAATTTATGTACTCAATTTCGGCGCGGTCAGCTTGCGCGAACGGCTTCGACACTGTTCGCTTTGACTACTGCACCCACAATTCAAGGAGGTCACCACCGTGGTCGCCGCGGCGGACGCTCAGAACTACGCTCAGAAACTTGGCATCACTCGCGACATGGTCGTACAGGAGCTGGGCTGGGACGAGGACACCGACGATGATCTGCGCGCCGACGTAGAAGATGCGATCGGTGGCGAGACCCTCGACGAGGATTCCGACGAGGTGATCGACGTTGTACTGCTGTGGTGGCGCGACGGAGACGGTGACCTGGTCGATGCGCTCATGGATGCGATCGGTCCGCTCTCGGACGATGGCATCGTGTGGGTCCTCAGCCCCAAGACCGGCATGTCCGGTCATGTCGAACCCAGTGAGATTGCCGAGTCCGCCCCGACCGCAGGATTGACGCAGACCTCTGCGGCAAACCTCGGTGACTGGATCGGAAGTCGATTGGTTCAGCCCAAGACCCCTGCCACCAAGCGGTAGGCCGATGCTCGATACAGGAAGACGGTTCTAGATGCCGATCGAGGTTGGCGCAGTTGCGCCCGACTTCACCCTCAAAGACCAGAACAACCAACTGGTCACGTTGTCGTCGTACAGGAACGTGAAAAACGTTCTGCTCGTGTTCTATCCACTGGCCTTCACCGGCACGTGCCAGGGCGAGCTGTGCAGAGTGCGCGACGAGCTACCGACCTTCGAGAACGACGAGACTGCGATCCTGGCAATCTCGGTGGGTCCGCCTCCGACCCACAAGATCTGGGCTGCAGAACAGGGTTACACCTTTCCGCTGCTGTCGGACTTCTGGCCGCACGGTGAGGTTGCTCAGGCGTACGGCGTGTTCAACGACAGCGCCGGATTCGCCAATCGTGGAACGTTCGTCGTCGACAAATCCGGAATCATCAGGTTCGCCGAAATGAACGGACCCGGCGAGGCTCGCGACAGTTCTTCGTGGGCCGAGGCTCTCGCACAGGTGAGCTGACCTGCGGAATTGTAGTTAGAGATCAGACACGATAAATTTCTCCAAGCGTTCCGGTGGCCCGGGGTTGTCCCCAGGCCACCGGTACTCGGGCGTATAGCTCAGCGGTAGAGCTCTGGTTTTACACACCAGCGGTCGGGGGTTCGAACCCCTCTGCGCCCACCATTCACAGCGATTCTCGGTTCGCCCGAACTTCTCGCACGATCTGCTGCGCCCGGTGTTCCTCGGGCAGTCGATCGCCCTTGCCGAAGAGCTTGTGACGCAATGTCCCCGGCGTGTATTCGGTGCGATAGACACCGCGGCGCTGCAATTCGGGTACGACGTACTGCACGACGTCTTCGAATGTCCCCGGTGTGATGGCATACGCGAGATTAAAGCCGTCGACGTCGGTCTCGTCCACCCACTCCTGCAGTTGATCCGCGACCTCGCCGGGGGAGCCGACGATGCGTGGGCCGGCACCGCCGATGCCGCCCCACTCGGCGATATCGCGGACCGTCCACTCTTTGCCGTCGGCTCCGATGGACTGGAACGACGCAACGAACGACTGAATCGCGTTGCTCTCGACATTGCCGAGCGGCTCGTCGAGCGCATACCGCGACAGGTCGACGCCCATCCAGCCCGACATGAATACCAACGCACCCTCGGCACTGGCATACGACCGATACTCGGCGTGCTTGGCATGGGCGAGTTCAGAGGTCTCATCGGTGACGATGGTGAGCAGCTGATAGATCCGCGCCGAGTACGGATCGCGGCCGGCCTCGCGCAAGGCTCGACGGATATTCGAAACCGTCTGCGCCAGAATCTCCTTGGTGGGTGCGCCGACGAAGATCGCTTCGGCATTCTGCGCCGCGAACCGTACGCCCCGCGGCGACGCGCCGGCCTGAAAGATCACCGGCGTCCGCTGCGGCGACGGCTCGGCCAGATGGATACCCGGCACCGTGAAGTGCTTGCCGCGGTGGCCGATTCGATGCACCTTGGTGGGGTCGGTGAACACGCCGGTTTCGCGATCACGGACCACCGCGTCGTCGTCCCACGACGCCTCCCACAGCTTGTAGAGCACCTCGAGATATTCGTCGGCGTGATCGTAACGATCGTCGTGCTTCAACTGGTCGTCGTGGCCCATGTTCTGCGCCGCCGACGGCAGATACCCGGTCACGACGTTCCAGCCGATCCTGCCGTTGGTGAGGTGATCGAGCGTGGAGAGCCGTCGCGCGAACGGATACGGATGCTCGAAACCGGTACCCGCAGTGATGCCGAACCCCAGATGCTCGGTGACGGCAGCCTGCGCGCTGACGAGCAGGAGTGGGTCCGAGACCGGTATCTGCGCACCGTGCCGGATGGCGGCATCGTGATTCCCGCCGTACACGTCGTAGGTGCCGAGGACGTCGGCAATGAACAAACCGTCGAACAGGCCTCGTTCCAACAGCTTCGCGAGATCGGTCCAGTAGCCGAGTTCCTTGTATCGCCACGATTGATCGAGTGGATGACGCCAGAGACCGGGGGACTGATGCGCGACGCAATTCATGTCGAAAGCATTGAAACGAATCTCGCGTGACACGGGGTAACTCCTTCGGCGGGACGACCTGTCTGGATTCGACAGCGAGGCGACGCTACCGACGACTCAGACCGGTGGGAACAGTTCGGATCGTGATGAGTCGATAGCTGGTCAGTAGTGCTCCGATGCCTCACTCTTGCGCAGTCACATCAGCGAAAGAAGCGTCGGAGCATGATCGAAATAGCGCAATTGACCAAGACATACGGGGCGGGGGACAGCCGAGCCGTCGTACTCGACCGGCTGGACTTCACAGTTCAGGCCGGCGAGATCCTCGCTGTCGTGGGCCCCAGTGGAGCCGGCAAGAGCACGCTGGCCCAATGCATCAACCTGCTGACCCGGCCCACCTCGGGCTCCGTGATCGTCAACGGGGATGACCTGACGTTGTTGAATGCCAGGCAACTTCGGGTCGCGCGGCGGCGCATCGGTACCGTGTTTCAGTCGTCGAGTCTGCTATCGCGTCGAACCGTCGCGGAGAACGTCGCCTTACCACTGGACTTCCTCGGGGTCACGAAAGCCGAGACGGCCAGGAGGGTGGGCGAGCTTCTCGACCGAGTGGGGTTGTCCGACAAAGCCGCTCGCTATCCTTTTCAGCTTTCGGGCGGGCAGCGTCAACGAGTGGGAATTGCGCGAGCGTTGGCGCTTCGACCGTCGGTGCTGCTCTCCGACGAGGCGACCTCCGGCTTGGATCCGCAGACCACCGACTCGGTGGTGGAGTTGCTGCGTGAACTTCGTCGCGATCTCGACCTCGCCATCGTATTCATCACCCACGAAATGGATACCGTTCTGCGAGCTGCAGATTTGGTAGCCCGACTCGATCACGGACGCATCGTCGAATCCGGAAAGTTGGTCGATTTGCTGACCGACCACACGTCGGCGCTCGGCAACGAGTTGCGCCCCAGGCGGGACGACGCACCGGCTGCGGCCGGTGACGTGCAATGGAACGTGATCTACGACTCGCCCGAGGTTCCGCAGGACTGGATCGGGCGGTTGGGCCAGGATCTCGGCGCACCCGTCGCATTACTCGGAGCCTCGGTCCAGGTGGTCGCCGGAGTGGCTGTCGGCAGCGCCGCACTCGGCATCGGTGCCCACCTGAGTGCACGCGTCCCCGGTGCTCTCGCGGCGCTAGGACTTTCCGGATCCGCAGCATCCGACCAACCGGTACTCGAGGTGGCGTCGTGATAGCAATTGTGGCCGCAGGCAACAAGGTTCCGGTCGACGAGCTGCCTGCTCTACTCCTGCCTGCGCTCGGCGACACCCTCACGATGGTCGGGATCGTGATGTTCATCGTGGTGTTCGTGGGTGTTCCGCTGGGGTCCGCGCTGTTCAACCTTGGCCCCGGTGGGCTGTTCGAGAACCCGGTACTCCATGCGCCCATCAGCTGGATCGTCAGTATCGGACGGTCGTTGCCGTTTCTGATCCTGATGGCTGCACTGGTTCCGGTCACGCGATGGATCACCGGAACGAACATCGGTATCGCAGCCGCTGTGGTGCCGATGTCGTTGGCGGGCATCGCATTCTTCACCCGCATCGTCGAGAACTCCCTGCGCTCGGTCCCGACGTCGGTGGTCGACGTCGCCCGAGCGTCGGGTGGCTCCACGCTGCAGGTCACCACCACACAGTTGTCCGAGGCTGTGCCGTCGATCATCGGTGGACTGACCATCAACGTCATCGCCATGATCGAGTACTCGGCCATCGCGGGCACCATCGGTGCAGGCGGAATCGGTTATGTCGCAGTCACATACGGATATCAGCGATTCGACCACACCGTCATGATCGCAACGATCGTCATTCTGATTCTCACCGTCGCCGCCGTCCAGCTCGTCGGCGATGCTCTCGTTCGCTACACCACACCTCATCAACGCGCTGTGCGCACTGTCTGAACCACATTCGAAAGGTCCATCCACCATGACAACGTCCACCGAAGCACACGGCTTCGAGCTGAAGAACCGTCGAAAAGCTCCTTGGATCATCGCGGCCGTCGTACTGCTGATCGCCCTCGCCGTCATTGTCCGCATCGCCTTCTTCGGCGACACGGCCTCGGCGAACGAGACCGAGGGGGCAACCCTTGTTGTCGCCACTGCCGAAGGCAATGCATCCGAGCAGGCCCTGGTCGAATTCGTTGCCGATCAGGTTGCTCCCAAGTACGGCATCACGGTCGCGTACCGCGGACTCGCGGACAGCAACACCATCAACCGCGCCGTCAGCGAAGGTGAAGTAGCGGCGACCGTCTACCAACACAAGCTGTGGCTCGGCCAGGTCCTCGAATCCAACCCGGACTTCCGGGAGGAAGCCGCCACCCCGGTGTTCCGATGGGGCTTCGGCTTGTGGTCCGACAAGTACTCCGACCCGGCCCAATTGCCGGACGGCGCGACAGTGTCGCTCTACTCCGACCCGGCCAACGAAGCCCAAGGCCTGTGGGTACTCGAACGAGCAGGTCTGATCACCCTCGACCCGGCGGTCGACAAGTCGACGGCCACACAGAAGGACATCGTCGGCAACCCGAAGAACCTGAAATTCACTCTTCTGGATTTCGCAGCACAGTCGCGGGCGCTCCCGGATCTCGATGCAGCTGTGGGCTACACCGAGTACTACCTCGCCGCAGGCATCCCCGTCGAGAAGCAGATCTTCGCTCCGCCGGCACCGGACGAGTTCGCCGGCCAGCTCACGATCGGGAGCCGCTGGGCGGATACGGACAACATCAAGAATCTCGTCGCAGCGTTCAAGGACCCTGCGGTGCAGGAATTCCTGGCTACCGATCCGCGTATGAAGGACATCCTGCTACCCCTGCAGTAGCGGCACCCTGCGTCCGACGGTCCAGCGGCTGACCGTCGGGCGCAGCCGTGGTGTTACGTTCGACCCGCACCCGACGAACACCGACACGAGGCGGACGATGTGACCCGGTACGACGCCCTGACAGAACTGCTCGACGAGAGGCACTCGTGCCGGCAGTTCCTGCCGAAGCAGGTCTCGCGTGAGGTACTCGAACAGCTGCTGTCTGCCGCCCGGCGCACACCTTCGTGGTCCAACACCCAGTCGTGGCAGATCATCGTGACCGAAGGCGATGCCACCCGTAAGTTCTCCGACGCACTGGTGGAGCACGTGGCGTCCGGTGTGCCGCAACCGGACTTCCCTTTTCCCGCGAATTACAACGCCCTGCACCGAGCCCGGCGACGTGAATGCGGTGGCGCTCTGTACGAGAGCATCGGCGTGGTCAAGTCCGACACCGAGGCGACGACCCGTCAATTCATTCGCAATTACGAGCTGTTCGACGCCCCACACGCAGCCATCATCACCACCGACGCCGATCTGGGTGTGTACGGGGCGGTCGATTGCGGGTTGTATCTGCAGACTTTCCTGCTGGCCGCGCAGAGTCTCGGTCTTGCGGCCATCGCGCAAGCAGCCCTGGCCGCGTACTCACCGTTTCTGCACGAGTGGTTCGACATCCCGGACACTCGAAAAGTGGTGGCCGGCATCTCCTTCGGCTACCCCGACGAGACCCACCCGATCAACGGATTCCGCACCAGCCGAGCACCTCTGGACGAGACTGTGAGATTCGTCAGCGATTAGAGAGCGAGCTGCGGCCCGAACTTGGCCTCGATCTCGGCGAAGTACGCATCGGCCAACGCGACGAATCGCTGCTCGTCGAGCGCGATTCGATCGCCGACTGCGTATCCGAGAATGCTTTTGGCGGGATCCAAGTTTATGGTCGAATCGCTGGTCATGATGTCCTCGGCCGCTGTCATCGATGCGGCCAGGACGCGGACCTCGTTGAGTGGATTGCCGTTCTTCTTCTCCTGGCCGCTAATGCGGTGCAGGAAATAGACCTCGAGCGTCAGCACGAGATTGTTGAAGAAGGCGACGTCGAATGCCTCGTCCACGTCGGTGGTCGACGTTCGTTTAGACGCAACCGCACGGTAGGCGGCCAGCTGAGAATCCAGGCGCGCACGGCACGCGTCGATGTACTCGCGGGAGTACGACTTCACGGACAGCACGGGGGGAGATGCTATTCGGCGTCACGGGTGGACGCAGGGCAAACGTCAGCTCCGAAGACGACGAACCAGCTCTGTACCGACATCCGTCCCCGAACGCCAGGCGCTTTCCACCCTGGGCACTCCGGCTTCACACCACTGATCGCCCGCCAATCCGACGAAACGTCCGTCCTGCTGCTGAAGCGCGTAGTTCGAATCGTGCTGGGTCGCAGGCTTGGCGAAGGTCCATCGATGAGCGTGGGTCCACACGGGTGCCGCCGAGGCGACGGACAACTCGCGTAGCGCGTCGAGAACCGGGGCGATCGCGCCGTCTGGGTCTTCGAGATGCTGATGCGCTCGCTCCGACGTGGTGTGCACCACCAGAACCGGAGCGCCGTCGCCTCGGCGTGCACCGTCGTCGACGACGAAATCGATATCAGGATGATCGTTGACGAACGCCGCATCGCGGAAGGGGATGTCGAGCCCGTCGAACCCACACGCCACTGCGATGACAGGAACGTAATCGACGGCATCGGGGACGGCGGTCAGTCGCGCCGCCTGCGGATCCGGCATCGCGACCACGACGTGACCGTCGGGCAATTCGGTCAGCTCGGTGGAGTGTTCGATGTCGAAGCCGTCGAGCATGTTTCGTACCAGCGATCGCAGCCCGTTCGGGGTGGCCCAGCGAACCGGTCCGGTCGTTGTGCACGGAGCTGTTTCGGGCTTGAGGATGCCGAACGTGTTGGCCCACTGGCGCGCCAATCCGCCCGACTCCCAATCGGCGACCACCGTCGAGAATTCCTGATCACGAACGGTGAAGTAGCCGGCGCCCAGGTCGACGCGACGGCCGTGCAACTCCGGCGACGACATCCGCCCGCCCGGAGCTCGGCCTCGGTCGAGAATGCGGAACGGCACGTCTGCGTCGCGGAGAACCTGCGCGCAGGCCGCGCCGGCTATGCCCGCACCGACGATGGTGACCGGATCGGTGATGCTGCCCGCTGCGGAGTTCATGCGTCCAGTATGCCCGGATTCGCGCGAATATCTCTGTACCACCGCCTGTCTGGACAAATCGGTCACCCGCTGCGTCGGCGTTCACATTGTGTTCGACTACAGGGATGGCCATTACGGAGAAGCCGGAAACCGGCGAGAACGGACTCGGTACCAGCCTCAAGCCACGGCACGTGACGATGATTTCGATAGCCGGAGTCATCGGCGCGGGATTGTTCGTGGGTTCGGCCAACGCGATTGCGACGGCCGGCCCGGCGGTGCTGCTGGCGTACCTGTTCGCGGGAACACTCGTGATCCTGGTGATGCGCATGCTGGGGGAGATGGCGACGGCCAATCCCGACACCGGCTCGTTCTCCACGTATGCCACACGCGCACTCGGACATTGGGCCGGGTTCTCGGTCGGATGGCTCTACTGGTGGTTCTGGGTGTTGGTGATCCCGGTGGAAGCCACCGCGGCAGCATCGATTCTCACCAACTGGCTCGGCGGGGCCCAATGGATGTGGGCGCTGCTCATCGTCATTGCCCTCACCGCGACCAACCTGATCAGCGTCGGCAACTACGGCGAATTCGAGTTCTGGTTCGCGCTGGTGAAGGTGGTGGCGATCATCGCGTTCATCGGCCTCGGGATCGCGGCCATCTTCGGGTGGCTACCCGACTCGGAAGTCAGTGGTGTGGACCAACTGTGGGCCTCGGGCGGATTCATGCCGCTCGGCTTCGGCGCGGTGATCGCGGCCATGCTCACGACGATGTTCTCGTTCATGGGCTCGGAAATCGTCACCATCGCCGCTGCCGAATCCAAGGACCCGGCAAAGGGAATCACCCGCGCCACCAACTCGGTGATCTGGCGAATCTCGATCTTCTACTTCGGTTCCATCTTCGTCATCGTCGCGCTGGTGCCCTGGAACGAACTGGATCCCAATACGGGCTCTTACCAATTCGTGCTGTCCAAGATGGGAATTCCGCACGCCGAGACCATCATGGACATCGTCATTCTGACCGCCGTCGCGTCGTGCCTGAACTCGGCGCTCTACACCGCGTCGCGCATGCTGTATTCGCTCGGCGATCGAGGCGACGCACCCAGGGCGGTCAAGAAGATCACCACAAATGGGGTGCCGTGGATCGCGGTGATCGCCTCGATGGTGCTCGGCTTCCTCGCCGTGGTCGGAAACTACATCCTGCCCGAGAAACTCTTCACCTACCTGCTGGCGACCACCGGGGCCGTCGCCCTGTTCGTCTACCTTGCCATCGCCAGCAGCCAGCTGGTGCTGCGGCGTCAACTCGATCGCGACGACGAACGCCCTGCCGTTCGGATGTGGCTGTACCCGTGGTTGACCTACCTGGCCATCGGGTTCATCGTCTTCGTCCTGGTGATGATGGTGGTGCGGCCGGAGCAGCGGTCGTCGATCCTGCTCTCGGCCGTCCTCGCTGCAGTGACCGTGATCGGCGGAATAGTGGTGCAACGCCGAAATACGCGGCGCGACACTGTTGCCGCCCGCGCATCGGAGTGAGTGCGACTAGATTCCCGCGTACACCTGCCGGTACAGATCGACGATCTGTTCGGCGGTCGGCACGACCGGATTGTTGCCCGGGCTGCCGGACGCGAGTGCCTGCTCGGCCATCAGCGGTAACAGCTCGTCCCATTTCGCCTTGTCGATACCGAAGGTCTCCGGCGTCGGAACCTCCACCTCACGGCACAGTGTGACGATCGCATCCTGCAACTTGCCACCGGCAACCTGATCCGAATCGCTTTCCGACGCCGCGCCCAGTGCGCGTGCGCAGTCGGCGTAACGCGCCGGTGCTCCGTCGATCGAGAATGCGGTGACGGCAGGCAACAGCATCGCGTTGGAAAGCCCGTGTGCAACATGGAAATGCGCCCCGATGGGACGACTCATCCCGTGCACCAGGCAGACGCTCGCATTGGAGAAGGCCATTCCCGCCTGCGTCGAGGCGTGCATCATCGCCTCGCGCGCCTGCCGGTCGTCGCCGTCCCGATACGCCCGCAGCAACGACGTCCCGATCGTGCGAATCGCACTGAGCGCCAGACCGTCGGAGATGGGGTTGGCCTTCTTGCTGACGTACGCCTCGATGGCATGGGTCAGTGCATCGACGCCGGTATCGGCCGTCAGACGCGCCGGCATCGACATGGTCAGCTCGAAGTCGATGATCGAGGCGATCGGCAGGAACGACAGCCCGGGGCACAACATCTTCTCGTCCGAGGCGACGTCGGTGATGATGGTGAACTGAGTTGCCTCCGAACCACTTCCGGCCGTGGTGGGGATGGCGATGATCGGTAGGGCCGGGCCGGTCGACAGCACGGGAGCTTTGAAGTCCCGCATCGTGCCGCCCTGCACCGCGAGGATGGCCAACGCCTTGGCCGTGTCCATCGGACTGCCACCGCCGAACCCGATGATCGAATCGGCCGAATGCTGCTGCACCGCTTCGAGACCGGCGACCAACGAATCGGTCGTCGGATCCGGAACGGTGCCCGAGAACAATGCAGGCGTCTTACCGGCCTCGGTCATGATCTTCATCAAACGATCCGCCGAGCCGTTGCCGGCCATGAACGCATCGGTGACGAGCAACGGCCGTGACACGTGGAGGTCGGTCAGAACCGTCCCCAGCTCCTCGACGGAACCGTCGCCCAACTTGAGGAACCGAGGAAACGAAATATTGGCAACCATGGAGTGCTCCTTCGCTAGCTGTGTGGGGGCTCAGCTGTTTTCAGGGAAGCCGAGGTTGATGCCGCCGTGGCTGGGGTCGAGCCAGCGACTGGTGACAGCTTTGCCGCGGGTGAAGAAGTGAACACCCTCGGTGCCGTGGGCGTGGCTGTCGCCGAACAGAGAGTTCTTCCAGCCGCCGAAGCTGTAGTACGCCATGGGAACCGGGATGGGTACGTTGATGCCGACCATGCCGACCTCGACCTCGTTCTGGAAGCGGCGTGCCGCCCCACCGTCGTTGGTGAAGATGGCGGTGCCGTTGCCGTACGGGTTGTCGTTAATCAGCCGCAGGGCGTCGTCGTAGGTCTCGACGCGGACGACCGAGAGGACCGGTCCGAAGATCTCGTCGGTGTAGACGCTCATGTCGGGGGTGACGTGGTCGATGAGGGTGGGGCCGAGCCAGAATCCGTTCTCTCCACCGTCGGCCTTCACACCGCGGCCGTCGACCACGAGGGTGGCCCCGGCGGCTTCGCCTGCATCGACGTACGAGGCGACCTTGTCACGGTGGGCCTTGGTGACGAGCGGACCCATGTCTGCCCCTCGGGTGCCGTCGCCGGTGACCAGCGGGGTGGTCCGTTCGGCGATCTTCGCGACGAGTTCGTCGGCGATGTTCCCGACGGCCACGAGTGCGGAGATGGCCATGCAGCGTTCGCCTGCGGAGCCGAAGCCGGCGTTGACCATGGCGTCGGCGGCGAGGTCGAGATCTGCATCGGGGAGTACGACGGCGTGGTTCTTGGCGCCGCCGAGGGCTTGGACGCGCTTTCCGTGGGCGGTGCCGGTGGAGTAGACGTACTGGGCGATGGGGGTGGAGCCGACGAAGGAGATCGACTTGATCTTCTTGTTCTCGAGGAGTTCGTCGACGGCAACCTTGTCGCCTTGGAGGACGTTGAACACGCCGTCGGGCAGACCGGCCTCGGCCCAGAGTCGGGCGAGCCAGATACTCGCGCTCGGGTCTTTCTCCGAGGGCTTGAGTACCACGGTGTTGCCGGCCGCGATGGCGATGGGGAAGAACCACATCGGGACCATGGCGGGAAAGTTGAAGGGGGAGATGATGCCGACCGGTCCGAGCGGCTGGCGGATGGAGTAGACGTCGACGCCGGTCGACGCATTTTCGGTGTATCCGCCCTTGAGCAGATGCGCCATGCCGCAGGCGAATTCGACGACTTCCTGGCCACGAGAGATCTCGCCGAGTGCGTCGGAGAGCACTTTTCCGTGCTCGGAGGTGATGATCTCGGCGAGCTCGTTCTTCTTCGCGTTCAACAACTCTCGAAACGAGAACAGGATCGATGTGCGCTTGGCGAGGGAGGTGTCGCGCCACGCCGGGAATGCGGCTGCAGCGGCATCGATGACCGCCCGGGCGTCGCCCTGATCGGCCAGGGTGAGGGTGTCGGTGACCTCGCCGGTCGCGGGGTTCGTGACGGCCGCGGTTCGGTCGGAGGCGCCGGAATAGGTCTTTCCATCGAGCCAGTGCGCAATGACGTCGGTCAACGTTCGATCCTCCCTTCGGGTGTGTCCCGAGTCTCACTTGTAAGGATGCACATGTCAAAGGCCAAAACCGCAGATCGCTGTGCAGAAATGCACACCGTCGATAGTCTCGATGGGTGTTCAACGCAGACCACCTCCGCTACTTCCTCGAAGTGTCGAGGACCGGGCGTCTGACCGACGCCGCGCACACTCTCGGTGTGGACCACACCACCGTCGGTCGGCGCATCACCGCGCTCGAGAAATCGGCCGGGCAGCGCCTGTTCGACAGAACGCCGTCGGGTTGGCGACTCACCGAGGCGGGTCGACGCCTCGTCGGATATGCCGAGACCGTCGAATCGACACTCATCGCCGCCTTCGAGGATCAGACCTCCGACACCGGCACCCTGCGAGGGACCGTGCGCATCGCGGCCCCGGACGGGTTCGGAGCGTTCGTTCTGACACCGAAACTGGGGCTGCTCAGAGACAAGCACCCCGATCTCGACATCGAATTGGTCACCGCCACCGAGCACAACTCGTTGGCCACCAGGGAATTCGACATCGCAATCACGTTGGAGCGGCCGTCGCCGCGATTCGTGGTGACTCGCAGGTTGGCCACGTACTCCCTCGGGCTCTACGCTGCCGCCGAGTATCTCGCCGCGACGTCGCCCATCGACACCGTCGACGATCTGCGAGAACACACGCTGATCTCGTACGTCGACGCGCTGCTGGACGTGGCACCGCTGCGAATTCTGGATGCGATCCTGCCGGAGGGCCGCGCGCAGATTCAGACCAACAACATCACCGGGCAGTGGATCGCGGCGAGATCCGGGGTGGGAATTGCGCCCCTGCCAAGCTACATCGGTGAGCCGGACGAGGTTCTCACGTCGGTGTTGGACGGCGTCGTCTCGGTCGAGAGGACGTATTGGACGGTGGTGCCGCGAGAGCTGACCGGTCTGGCCCGGGTGAAGGTCGTCGACGAGTTCCTCAGGTCGGTCGTGACCGACGAGGAGCATCTCGTTCCTGTGTCGCAGTAACGACGGGAGAAGTGCACAGTCCGAGAGTGCCGGTGGCCGTTGATATTTGGACGTTTCGATGAGACGCGCGTCTCGTGATGACGGACACACGTGACGCCGACCTCAAAGAAGTGGGAAACAGTGAAGATAGGGGTAACAATCTGTTACAGACACATCCGCGGACGCGGATCCACTCGAGATTCTGGGGGAATCATGACACTGTTCGTAATTGCAACGGTCGGCTTCGTAGGAATGGCAATCGCACTGCTCAACGACGGAAGCGACATCGACTTCCGCGGTCGCCAGTTGGCAGGCGCGTACCGCCAGCGCTGAGTCCGGCATACCGAATTCCTGCGCCGGGTGCGCAGTTGGCAAGATTCGTGGGATGTGGACACACCCCCGAGCGATCGGCTTACTGGTCGGCTTTGGCCTCGATCGAGTGTTCGCAGACCCGCAACGCTGGCACCCGGTCGCAGGATTCGGCACCACGGCGCTGCGCGTCGAACACGTCCTCTATCGCGATAGTCGGGTGCTGGGCGTCGTCCATGCAGTCGCGCTGATCGGCTCGGTGACCGCACTCGGCGTCGGGTCGAACCGCGTAGCCGTTCGTGTGGGTGCACCCGCCGAGGTCGCCCTGGTTGCGGCCACTACCTGGGCCGCCCTCGGTGGCACGTCCCTGTCCAAGGTGGGCAGGCGGATGGCCGACCACCTCGACAACGACGACCTCGCGAGCGCACGCGCGTTGCTGCCGTCATTGTGCGGTCGGGATCCGGAACCACTCGACTCCGACGGCCTCGCGCGCGCCGCACTGGAGTCCATCGCGGAGAACACCTCCGATGCCACGGTCGGGGTGCTGGTGTGGGGAGCACTGGCCGGGGTCCCGGGAATTCTGGCCTATCGAGCGAGCAACACGCTCGACGCGATGGTCGGCTACCGGTCTCCGAAGTATCTGCGGTTCGGTTGGGCCGCAGCGCGAATCGACGATGTTCTGAACCTGCTACCGGCTCGCGTCACCGGAGTGGCGACGGTTGTCGCAGCGCCCTCGGTGCAGGGATCGCCCGCCCGAGCCCTGCAGATGTGGCGACGCGACGCCGCGCAGCACCCCAGCCCCAACGCAGGTGTTGCGGAGGCGTCGGCTGCCGGGGCGCTGGGGCTGCAGCTCGGCGGCAGAACGCAATACCGACACGGCGTCGAGATCAGGCCGACACTCGGTGACGGACATTCGCCGACCGCACGCGATCTTCGTCGATCGGTCGCACTCTCGAGCCGAGTGCAGGAACTGTCGGCGGTCGCGTCAGCGATTCTTGCCGTAGCGATCGGCCAAGCGAGGATCCGACGGCGTCGTCGGGCGTGACGCCGCGCGCGCCTTTGCCCGCTTCTCGCGTCGGGTGGGCAGCGTGAATTCTTCTTCCTCGTCCGGGCCGGCCTTGTTCTCCGGCTCGGGCTCGATGTCCGGCTCGCCGGACATCGCGTTCGCGAGCTCGGCACGTGAATTGCGGCGTTCCCGTATCTCCGCCCGAGCGAAATACGCCAGACCCAGCGGTGCCATGATGCCGAACGCCAGCCACTGCAGACCGTAGGACAGGTAGGGGCCCGCGTCGGTCTGCGGCAGCTCGATCAAGCCGAGACCGCCCGGCTGAGCGTCGTCGAGCTGTAGGTATCCGTCGATGGCGTCGACTCCGACCGCCGCGCCGATCTGTTCCGGGTTGATGTTGTAGACCTGCAGCCGACCGTCGTCCTCGACGGGCTCGCGCGAGGTGCCCTCGGCTTGGCGTACCCGTGCGTTCAGCGTCACTTCTCCGGCGGGTGCCGCCTCGAACTCGGGCGCTCTGGTTCCCTCCACCGGCAACACGTACCCGCGATTGACGAGCACGGTGGGCCCGCCGTCGATCACGAACGGGGTGATGACCTCGTATGCGGGCTGATCACGGATGCTGCGCAGTCGCACCAGCACGTCGGAATCGGTGACATAGGCCCCGGAGGCGATGACCCGACGCCACTCGTCCTCGGCCGGAAACCCGTTTGCGGTGAGAACGTCGGAGATCGGCACCGGATCCGCGTCGACGGATCGGGTGATCAGATCGTTGCGCGCGGACGTCGAGGTGTTTTTCCCCAACTGCCACGGAGCGAGCACGCTGAAGCACAGGAACGCGAAGGCCAGCACCACCGCAGCCAGCACCAACCATTTGGGTCGCAGCAAGAACGCTAACTTTCGCACTCCACCACGGTAGCCGGGTCAGCGAGAGAGTCGAGACCGTGCCCAGTCCAGCATGCCGGGAACGGCACTTTCGATCTGCTCGCGCACCTCGGTGAACGCCGAATCGGAGGAGTAGTACGGATCGGCCACCGAGGAGTCGTCGGCATCGGGATCGAACGAGCGCAACAGGGCCACCCGTTCGGCAGGCGCACCGAGCTGCAGCAATGCCTTCGCGTGGCCGGTGTCGAGCGCGACGATCAGATCTGCCGCCAGGTGATCCGGTCCGACCTGCGCTGCCTCGTGTTCGCTGTCGTATCCGTGGTCATCGAGCTCGGCGACGGTGCGTGGATCTGCGCCGTCGCCCACATGCCAACCGCCGGTCCCGGCACTCGAGACGCGCACCGCGTCGCCCAGACCGGCGTCGCGCAGATGCCCGGCGAAAACCTTCTCGGCCATCGGCGACCGGCAGATGTTGCCGGTGCACACGAAGGTCACGTGCAGTGGCTCGTTCACTGCACGGCCGCCGTGTTCTGCTCCAGCAACTTGGCCAGTTCGTCCATGCTCGACGCGGTGAACGCGGCGTCGTCGCTCTCGCCGTCGACGCCGTAGCCCCACTCCACGTACACCGTGGGAATGCCGAATCGAGCGGCACCGTGCACGTCGTGATCCCGATCACCGATCATGATCACCCCGGCCGTGCCGCCGTCCGCGGATTCCACCGGCTCGATGCCGAGGTTGGTCAGCGAATGCGCGATCACATCGGACTTCGCCCGTCGGGTGCCGTCGTTGCTTGCCCCGCCGATGAACTCGAAGTACCGCGACAGGCCGAAGTGGTCCAGAATCCGGACGGCGAATCGCTCCGACTTCGACGTCGCCACGCCGAGGCGTACGCCGCGATCCTGCAACCGCGTCAACACCGTCTCGATGCCGTCGAACGCGGTGTTCTCGGCCCAGCCCCGCTCGTCGTAGCGCTGGAAGTACGCCGCCAAGGCGCGCTGCGCTGCATCCTCGTCCAGGCCGAGCCCGCGCAATGTGTCGATCAGGGGTGGCCCGACGACCATCGACAGCTGTTCCTCGGTCGGTTCGGGAGCCTCCACCGACGCCAATGCATGGCGGAAACCGGCGTGAATTCCCGGTGCGGAATCGGTCAACGTCCCATCGAGATCGAACAGGACAACGGACGCGGGAGCATCGACAGACATGGCCCGAGCCTATCGGTGCGGGCTGTTCTGTGAAGGCGCGGCTACGCTCGTCGCGATGTCCGACACAGCTGCCGATCCCGATGCGCTACTCCGTCACCACGGCGACGTCGAGGTCGATTCCGGCTTCGTCGACTTCGCCGTCAACGTGCGCGGTGACGGACCGCCGGCATGGCTTCGCGATCGACTGGCCGCGGCACTGAGCGTATTGGGTTCGTACCCGAGCAAGGCCGCCGACAAGGCTGCACGAGAACAGGTGGCCGAACACCACGGCCGCTCACCGGACGAGGTGCTGCTGCTCAGCGGTGGGGCCGAGGGGTTCTCGATGCTGCCGCGTCTCGAGCCTGAGCTCGTTGCGACGATCCACCCGTCGTTCACCGAGCCCGACTGGGTGCTGGAGCAGGCGGGCATTCCGGTGCACCGAGTGATCCTGCCGCCGCCGTTCGAGCTCGATCCGACGCTCGTGCCCGATGCCGCCGACATGGTGATCCTCGGCAACCCGACCAACCCCACATCGGTTCTGCATCCCCGTGAGGCGGTATTGAGTCTGCGTGGATCCGGACGCACGCTGGTGATCGACGAGGCCTTCGCCGACGCCGTTCTCGGGTCGGGGGAGTCGATCGCTTCACAGCGCCTGGACGACGTGCTGGTTCTGCGCAGTCTGACGAAGACGTGGGCGCTGGCGGGATTGCGATGCGGATATGCGCTGGGCCATCCAGACGTCCTCGCGAGACTGCAGCACGGTCGCGCGCACTGGCCTCTGGGGAGTCTGCAGCTCGAAGCGATCCGCGCCTGCACCGAACCGTTCGCCGTCGATCAGGCACGCAGCGAGTCCGAGCGCATCGACCGCGAACGAACCGCGATGATCCCGCGACTCGAGGCTCTTGGCCTCTTCGTCGCAGGCCCGGCCCGGGGGCCGTTTCTGTTGGTGCGCGTCCAGGATGCCGACCTCGTGCGAGAACGACTGCGCGCGATGGGTATCGCGGTGCGGCGTGCAGACACGTTCCCGGGGCTCGACCGTCACTACCTGCGCGTCGCGGTACGGGACTCGCAGCAGGTCGACATACTGGTGGACGCGTTGAACACCGTTCTGTGAGGAGAGCATCGACCATGGCAGTGACACTGGCGGACGTCATCGAGGTACTCGACGACGCGTACCCACCCCGTCTGGCCGAGAGCTGGGACTCGGTGGGCCTGGTGTGCGGAGATCCCGAAGCTGTTGTGCAGCAGGTCGTGTACACCGTCGACGTCACCGACGCCGTGGTCGACGACGCCATCGCTGGGGGTGCCGATCTCATCGTCGCCCACCATCCCTTACTGCTCAAAGGCGTCGACACCGTCGCGGCCGACACCGCGAAGGGCTCGGTGATCCATCGCCTGATCAAGGCCGACTGCGCGCTGTTCACCGCCCACACCAACGCCGACTCCGCCGATCCCGGTGTCTCCGATGCACTCGCGTCCGCCCTGGGCGTGATCGACACCAGGCCGCTCGACCCCATTCCTGCTCCCGCACACGACAAGTGGGTGGTTTTCGTACCGACCTCCGACTCGGCCGCGGTGCGACGGGCAATGTTCGACGCCGGAGCCGGACAGATCGGCGAGTACAGCGAAGCCAGCTGGCAGAGCGCAGGACTCGGCCAATTCCGTCCGGGTCCGAATGCGCACCCGACGCTCGGTGTCGCCGGAGAGGTGCACACCGAGGCGGAGGATCGCATCGAAGTCGTTGCCCCGAAAGGAATACGTGCAGAGGTGCTTTCGGCAATGCGTCGGGCACACCCGTACGAGGAGCCCGCGTTCGATGTCTTCGAGTCCGCGGCCTTTCCGTCGTGCACCGGTTTGGGGCGCATCGGAAAGCTACCGAATCCGATGACCCTTGCCGAGTTCACCGAGGTCGTCCGCGAGGCGTTGCCTGCCACGACATGGGGAGTACGTGCGGCAGGGAATCCTGAGGCCACGGTCTCGGTGGTTGCGATGTGTGGGGGAGCGGGTGACTCGTTCCTGTCCGCGGTGGCGCGCACCGACGCCGACGTGTACGTCACCTCGGATCTGCGGCACCACCCCGTCGACGAGCATCTGCGCGCCGGTGGACCCGCCGTGATCGACACCGCGCACTGGGCCTCGGAGTTTCCGTGGTGCGAACAGGCGAGAGGCATCGTCGACGCCGCGTTCGGCGACACCGACGGGTGGAGCAGCCGGGTCACCGACGTGCGTACCGACCCGTGGACGCTGTGACCATCGAGCCCAGCGACCGACGGTGAGGTGGATCCGGCTGTCTGGGTTTCGGGTAGCCGGTAGGGTGATCTCTTATCAACTTCCATAGTCGCAGGAGTCATCAAGCGTGAACGTCGATCCCAAAGTCCAGGCCTCGCTGCTCGAATTGGCCGGTGTGGATACCGAACTCTCGCAGATCGCCCACCGCCGCAAGAGCCTCCCCGAGCAGCAAGAGGTGGACAAGCTCGAGACCGAGCGCACCACCCGCAAGGACGCCGCGGTGACGGTGCAGATCTCGATGGACGACCTCGATCGGGACATCCGCAAACTCGAAGGCGAGGTCGACGCGGTCCGGCAACGCGAGGCTCGCGACAAGAAGATGCTCGAGAGCGGCACCATCGCCCCGAAGCAGATGACCGAACTGCAGCACGAACTCGGCAGCCTCGAGCGTCGCCAGGGCATCCTCGAGGAGGAACTGCTCGAGGTCATGGAGCAGCGCGAGGCCAGTGAGCGGGACTACGAGCACGCCGGTGCGCAGCTGACGCAGATCGAAGACGAACTCGTCGACGCCGGCCGTCGCCGCGACGACGCCGTCGCAGACCTCGATGTCGCCGAGAAGCGCAGCGCCGAGCGCCGCGAATCGTTGGCCTCGGGATTGCCCACGGATCTGCTTGCGCTCTACGAGAAGCAGCGAGCGCTCACCGGCCGCGGTGCGGCACTGCTGCAGGCTCGCCGTTGCGGAGCGTGTCGCATCGAACTCGATCGCAACGAGATTGCAAGCATCGCCAACAAGCCCGCGGACGCTCTCATCCGTTGCTCCGAGTGCAATGCAATCCTGGTGCGCACCAAGGAATCCGGAATTTGAGTCAGGTATCGAGGGTCGTCGCCGAGGCCGACGGTGGATCGCGGGGTAACCCCGGCCCGGCCGGGTACGGCGCAGTGGTGTTCAGTGCCGATCGCTCGCAGGTTCTGGCCGAGCGTCGGGCATCGCTCGGCGTGGCCACGAACAACGTCGCCGAGTACAACGGACTGATCGCAGCACTGAGCGCGGCTCGTGATGTCGGGGCCCGTGAGGTTGCAGTCCGAATGGACTCCAAACTCGTCGTCGAACAGATGTCCGGGCGCTGGAAAGTGAAGCACCCGGACATGATTCCGCTTCAGCGAAAAGCGGCCGAACTGGCCCGCCACTTCGATTCCGTGACCTACGAGTGGATTCCGCGTTCGCAGAACTCGCACGCCGATGCACTGGCGAACGAGGCGATGGACGCCGCGGCCGAGGGCGCGGACCTGTCGGAATTGCCCGATGCCGAGCCGGTAGCGAAGAAGGTCGAGTCGCCCGGCTGGACCGGTGCGATGGGGGAGCCGACTCGCCTGCTGTTGCTGCGTCACGGCCAGACCCCGATGTCGGTGGACCGACGCTACTCCGGCCGCGGCAACCCCGATCTCACCGAATTGGGTCGACGTCAAGCCGATTCTGCCGCAACGGTTCTGGGCTCGCGTACCGATATCGATGCCATCGTTGCCTCGCCGCTGGCTCGCGCACAGCAGACCGCCTCGGCCACCGCTGGCATTCTCGGATTGCCCGTCACCACCGTCGACGGACTCATCGAGACCGACTTCGGCGACTGGGAAGGCCTCACGTTCACCGAGGCCATGGAACGTCACCCCGACGCGCACAAGGCGTGGCGCGGTGACACCTCCGTCGCACCGCCGAACGGGGAGAGCTTCGACGCGGTGCGCACGCGCATCGAAACGACCCGCGACCAGTTGCTCACCGAGTACGCCGGGAAGACCCTGCTGGTGGTCACTCATGTCACCCCGATCAAGATGCTGCTGCAACTCGCACTCGACGTCGGCCCGTCGCTGCTGTATCGACTGCACCTCGATCTCGCGTCGCTGAGCATCGCCGAGTTCTACCCCGACGGCGGGGCATCGGTGCGATTGGTGAACGACACCTCGCACCTGGGTCGACTGGCCTGACGGCCGGATGGCGCGGGTAACTGCACGTTGACGACTGAGCAGGTAGCGCCGTCATAGTCGGTGGTGCCGCAGTGACCGCGGATAAACTGCACGAGTGACCGTCGCCAGAGCGCATTCCGAACTGCTGTCTGTCGAGCAGTGGCGCGCGCTGGGTGAAGACGATTTTCACGCCGAAATGCAGGAGGGTGTGCTGATCGCGTCACCGCGACCGTCGAAAGCCCACGCCCGAATTCTGTTTCGACTGTGCGCACAGCTCGACGACCAGTTGCAGGGCGGTCTGGAGGCATTACCGGAGGTCGAGGTTGTCGTCGATTCGGTAACGCCGGCGACGGTGCGGGTACCCGACGTGGTGGTGTGCGCAATCGACTCACCTGAGGCGCTGCTTGCCGAAGACGTCGTGTTGGTTGTCGAGGTGATCTCGCCTGGGTCTCGTCGTACTGATGTGGTGACGAAACGCAGCGAGTACGCCGACGCGAGGATTCCCCATTACTGGATTGTCGATCCGGATGCAGCCACGCTCACAACGCTGGATCTGAGTCCGCACGGATATGTCGAGCAGGTTCGTCGAGGGCGATGCGTCATCGAAGCTCCAGTGCCACTGACGATCGATCTCGACGCTGCGTTGAGCTGACAAGACTGTCCATAGTCGTGTGGTACCTCATTGGCGTTCCGTTCCCACTCGGCAGCCCGCGTTCATCGAAAGTAACTGCTTTACAGTCGATCTCATTCGTATTTCGGCAACATGGATGGGGCTCGTGGAGCGCTAGTAGATCCGCCGCGTGTTCTGGGCGTCGAATCGAAAATCGAGCGCCGTGCAACTCATCTCGCACAGGGCCGATGCCGGAAGTAGTCAGCGGTGGCCCAATCCACCGTCGACCGAGTATTGGCTGGCAGTGACGTAGCTCGACTCCTCGGAAAGCAGAAACAGCGCAACCGCAGCAGCTTCCGGAGCCGTCCCGATTCGGCCGAGTGGCACTCGGCCGAGGACGCCGGCCTCGAAGTCCTGACGAGTCTCGGTATCCATGAAGCTTCGGAAACCTGTTTCGATTGCACCTGGAACCAGAGTGTTGACCCGAATTTTCCGAGGGGCAAGTTCTGTGGCCCAGGTGCGCGCAGCGGCAATCAGTGCCGCTTTTGTTGCCGCGTACACGGCGGTCAGCGGAGCCCCTTCGTAGGTCGACGTCGATGAGGTGACGACTACGGAGGCACCGTCGCTCAGTTGATCACTCAGCGCGGCAAGCTGAAGCAGGGGGCCACGCGCATTGGTTGCCATCATCGTGTCGAAGAAGGGAGTACTGACGTCGGTAATCGGGGCGATGCCGGCGTAACCGGCATTGAACCACAGTCCGTCGATGACGAGCTCGTCCAATTGCTCGGCGAGTGTGTGTCCGGTGTCCGGGAGCGATGCATCATTGAACAAGACGGTGGCCGAACTGATTTCGTCAGCCAGAGCTGCCAGGCGTTCATTGTTCGTCCCAGTCAAAATCAACTGTGCTCCTTCGCGCGCCAGAAGTCGCGCGCCGGCCAGTCCTATTCCGTTGGTCGCTCCGGTGATCAGTATTCGTTTTCCTTGGAATCGTGAGGTCATGAACAGCACGCTATGTTCTAGAGTTCGCTCTAGGTCAAGCTGCGGGAGGTGGCAGATGTCCGAGTACACCATCGGAGAGGTCGCGAAAGCGGTCGGGCTCAGTGTGCATGCGCTGCGGTTCTACGAGCGCAAAGGTCTGCTCCTCGGGTCGGTAGAACGTACCGCCAGCGGACGCAGGCGATACAGCCAGATCGACATCGACTGGCTTCGGGTGTGTACCCGGTTGAGGGAGTCGCGTATGCCGTTGGCGGATCTCGAGCGGTTTGCCGTGCTTGTGCGAGATGGGGCAGGTAACGAGGCCAACCGTCTCGCGCTGCTCAGCACGCATCGTGCCCGAATCGACGCTCAAATCGCTGAGCTGGAACAGGCCCGCGAGATCATCGCGTGGAAGACCGATGTCTACGAACAGAGGTTGCGTACCGGCAATATCGGGGGGTTGTGGGACCCGACTGTAAGTCGGAACCAGCACCCGTAGGCGTGCTCGCCGTCGCTACAGCGACACGCCGGTCACACTTGCAATGCAAGCCACAGACCGGCCACGGCACCGACGATGGTCAGCGGTGTCGTGATGACGCCCAACACGGTGAAGGTCCGCAGGTCTGCCGGCTCGTCGTTGGCCGACGCGACGCGTCGCCACAGCATGATCGCCAGCGAACCGACGTAGGTGAGGTTGGGGCCGAGGTTGACCCCGATCACCATGGCCAACAGCAACGCCGGGGGAGCGTCGGCCCCGAAGGCGGCCAGTAGCAGCAGCGTCGCGGGCAGGTTGTTGACGATGTTCGACGCCACCGCCGCAATGGCTGCGGTTGCCAGTAGCGATGCGAAGGTGGTGTCCGACGGCAGAATTCGCGTCAGCCAGTCGCCGATCGGGCCTGTGGTGACGCCGAGAACGACGATGCCGAGCAGAAAGACGAAGCCGCAGAACGGTAGATCGGCACCGCGCAGAATGGCGCGAGCACTGGTGTGCCGGCCCCGGAGTGCGGGGATGGCCAATGCCACCGATCCCACCGCCGCCACCCAGAACGGTTCGACGTCGAACAGGCCTGCCACTGCGAAGCCGACGAGTGTCGCGCCGAGGATTGCCAGCGTGGCTCGCGGTGCGGGTACGTCCTCGGCGCTCTGCTCGACGGACTTCTCCGGCGGTGTGGCGGTGCGGGACAGGTCTTTGCGGAAGAAGATCAGGAACACCGCCAACTCGATGGCCACCGCGAAGATCCACGGCAGGGCCATCAAGGCAGTGAAGTGCAGGAAGGTCAGACCGGTCGCGGCGAATGCAAGAAGGTTGGTCAGGTTCGACACCGGCAGCAGAGTCGACGCCGAATTGGACAGGTGTGCAGTGGCGTAACTGTGCGGACGCGGCGACATCCCCAAGATCCGCGCAGCACCGATGATGGCCGGTGTCAGCAGAACCACGGTGGCGTCGAGGCTCAGCACCGCGGTGGTCGACGCCGCCGCCGCGAACACAAGGGTGAGCAATCGGCGGGGACTGCCCCTGGATCCTCGGCGGAGCTTCGCGGCTATCCACGTGAACACTCCGAGTGCGTCCGAGAGGTGCGCCAGGATAAGGATGAACGCCAGAAAGACCACGGTCGGAGCGAGTTCGAGTACTTGCTCTCGCGCGGCGTCGAGGCTTACGAGGCCGACGAGCAGAACGATCGCCGCAGCCGGAAGTGCGGCGACGATCTCGGGCAGGCCGCGAGGGCGAACGATGGCGAAGACGAGAACGGCGGCGACCAGTGCCGCGGCAAGAACGGTCACGCGAGAATCTTCACGAGCGTGCGCACGTTTCGTGTGGTGGTCGTGGCCTTGTACTTTGCTTTGGCCGTGGCTTTCCCGAATGTGCTGTCGGTGGTGTTGCCCTTGCGCACCTCCCAATAGAGCACGCTGTTCCCCTCGGCGATCCTTTCGAGCTCGGGGTCGAGTTCGTCTGCAAGAGCGGACAATTCGGTCAAATGTTTATCGTCGCTACCGAACACCACATAAGGATGCCAGCCCTCCCGCTCGGCGTCGAACGGGTACGACTCCACTATCGCTCGAAGTGTGGTCACGTCGAGGACGACAACCCAGGCTTGGTAGCCGAACGTCTCGGCCAGAGTGCTCTCCGTCTGCGCCTTGACGGCGTCGACGCTCAGCGAGGAGCCCAGCAGAACATTGCCGGTCGCCAAAACAGTGCGGACATCGGTGAAGCCGGCCGATGTCAGGGCCTCACGGAGATCGGCCATCTTGATGTTGATGCCACCGACGTTGATGCCGCGGAGCAACACGACCCACTCACTCATGGGAGGAACTGTAGTGAAGTGCTCGACAATCACCCTTGAGTTAGTAGTTAGTAATCAGTAACTTAGCGGTCATGGCGCAGCGAAAACGGATGACCGGACCCGACCGTCGTGAGCAGATCCTGCGGATTGCAGCAGACGAATTCGCTACGGCTGGACTCCACGGCGGTTCGACCGAGGCAATCGCCCGGACAGCCGGGATTACTCAGGCCTACATCTTTCGGATATTCGGTACCAAGAAGGCACTGTTCTCCGAACTGGTCGTCGCGTCCTTCGATCGGTTGGCAGACGGAATGCGCGAAGCGGCGGGTACGGACACCGGGCAGCAGGCGTTGGCCTCGATGGGGGAGCGCTATTACACGATGCTCGAGGATCGAACCTCGCTGTTGCTGCAACTACAAGGGATCGCAGCATGTGGTGATCCCGAGGTCCGGGATGCGGTGCGGGCCGGCTTCGGCCGGATGTGGAACACAGTCGCAGAGGTCACCGGGCTCGACGCCGTGACCGTCAAGGCGTTTCTCGCGTTCGGCATGCTACTCAACAGTGGTGCGGCCCTGCAGATCAACGACGTCGACGCACCGTGGGCGAACGGGGTGGGCACTCGCATCCAGGCTGGATTGTTCGACCACATCACGAGCGATACGAACCGATGACCGCGGACGCCGGGACCTGCGACTCGCGACTGCTCGTGCCTGCGTTGGTGTTCGTCGGAGTGGTCGTGGCTGCCGTCGGCAGCCTCGGTGCTCCATTGATCACCAGTGTTGCAACCACATTCGACGTCTCCCTCTCCAGCGCACAATGGACACTGACGTTGGCGCTGTTGACCGGTGCCGTCACGACTCCAGTTCTGGGCCGCCTCGCGTCGGGTCCGCATCGACGGGCGGCCATGCTCGGGACACTCGGCGTCGTTTCGGTCGGTGGAATTTTGACCGCACTACCGTTGTCTTTTTCCTGGCTGCTCCTCGGCCGCGCAGCCCAGGGAGTGGGTCTGGCTCTGACTTCGATGCTGATGGGCGTTGCGCGAGATCATCTGTCCGACAAGCGGTCCGGATCGACCATTGCCTTGTTGTCGGTTGCATCGACTGCAGGTGTCGGCGTGGGCTACCCCTTGTCGGGCTTTCTGACCGAGCACGGCGGTCTCCGCGTCGCATACGGGTTCGGTGCCGCGATGACGGTCATGGCGTTGACAGTTGCTCTGAAAATCATTCCGACCTCCACTCGGAAGCGCGCACCTCGCATCGACGTTCCCGGTGCACTGCTGCTCGCGCTCGCTCTCTCCCTGTTACTGATTCTCATCGGTGAAACGGAGCTGTGGACGAGCCACCCATGGGCGGCGGCGATGCTGGCCACGATCGCGGTCTTCAGCGCGGGCATGTGGGTCCGGGTCGAACTCCGGAGCTCGGCACCGCTCGTCGATCTTCGGTTGTTTCGTCACACTGCCGTGGTCGGAGCAAACGGTGCAATGTTTCTCGGCGGCATTGGCATGTATCTGCTGCTGACCATCGTCACGCGCTACGCGCAGACGCCTTCCGGTGCCGGATACGGTTTCGGCCTCGACGTGTTCACGGCGGGCCTCGTCCTGGTTCCGTTCTCGGTGTTCGGATTTCTCGCAGGCAAGCTGGTGCCCAGCGCTCTGCGTCGGGTGGGGGCAGGCAGCGCGCTGACGGTCAGTGCCCTGATCGTTCTGGTCTCTCTCGCCTTGTTCGCCGGTACCCGCGCCAGTGTCGTGGAACTCTGTGCGGTGATGGCGATTCTGGGTTTCGGGGTCGGAAGCTTCTCGGCCGCGCTGCCGGCCGTCGTGCTTCCGGTGGTGCCATCCGAGGAGACCTCGAGTGTCATGAGTATCAACCAGGTGGTGCGCAGTGTCGGATTCTCTCTTGGAAGCGCGATCGGTGGTCTGGTCCTCGCCGCCGGAACGAGTCCGGGCTCCACCTTCCCCATAGAGGATGCCTATACGACCGCCGCCTGGGTGGGGGTGGCCGTCACCGCCGCCGCAGCCGTGACGAGCGCAACCGTACTTCGCAGCCGGGGAGTCGCCGGACCCTCGACGCGAGCCGAGTAGAGTACGCAATCGCGAACGAGTTGGCCGGACGGCTGCGGCTCGGAGGACCGGCGAAGTAGTTTCGTCGCGCTTCGGGCCGAGGAAAGTCCGGACTCCACAGAGCAGGGCGGTTGTTAACGGCAACCCGAGGTGACTCGCGGGACAGTGCCACAGAAAACAGACCGCCTGCGGGACGATTCTTCGGAATCGAACTGCAGGTCAGGGTGAAACGGTGCGGTAAGAGCGCACCAGCATCCCAGGTGACTGGGATGGCTAGGTAAACCCCGCCCGGAGCAAGGTCGAAGGCTGCATCGCGCAAGGGGTGCAGCTGCGCAGGTGCTCGAGGGCTGCTCGCCCGAGCCTGCGGGTGGACTGCTCGAGGTACCCGGCAACGGTGTGCCCAGATGGATGGTCGTCGATTCGAACCCGCGTGAGCGGGAACGATGAACAGGATCCGGCTTACAGGCCGACTCGTTCGCACTCACTTTTCTCGCAGTTCGCCTGCGGCGTCGCTCCATGGGGCACACTGGAAGTCATGACCGACGACGACACCTCCTGGTACTACGACATCACCACCAAGCAGGTCGTGCAGGGCAAGCAGACCAACGCCCTCGACCGCATGGGCCCCTATCCGGACAAGGCCACCGCGGAGCAGGCGCTGAAGATCGCCGCGGCGCGCAACAAGGCCGCCGATTCCGACGACGACTGGAACAACTGACGGTGCTGCTCACCCGGCTCAGGGCTCCGGGCTTCGACTTCGAGGCCATCAGATCCGAGTTCGCTCTCACCGAAACTTTCGAAGCAGACGTGATGCGCGAGGCGATCGAAGCACGAGACCTGCACGCCGACAGCAGAATCGACCGCACCGACATTCCGTTCGTCACCATCGACCCACCCGGCTCGAAGGACCTCGACCAAGCCGTACACATCGAGAAGACGTCCAACGGGCTGGTGGTGCACTACGCGATCGCGGATGTGGGCGCACTGGTAACGCCCGGGGGAGCACTCGATGCCGAAACCCGTCGACGCGGCCAGACGTTCTACCTCCCCGACGGATCCGTGCCGTTGCATCCACGAGAGCTGTCGGAGGGGTCGGGCAGCCTGCTGGAGGGGCAGACTCGTTGCGCCGCGCTGTGGACCATCGAACTCGACGACGTCGGCGAGGCGGCCGCGTGGACGGTCACCCGCGCGCTCGTTCGATCGACCGCCCGGCTCGACTACGCCTCGGTGCAAGCCGATGTGGACGCGGGGACGCCGCATCCGTCCATCGCGGCGCTGGCCGAATTCGGGACACTGCGCGCAGCTGCAGCCCGACGGCGCGGAGCCGTCGACATCACCCTGCCCGAGCAGGAAGTGGCACCCGACGGACAGGGCTGGCGCATCGTCCTGCAACCACGCACCGCAGTGGACGGGTGGAACGCCGAAGTATCGCTGCTGACGGGAATGTGCGCCGCCAGAATCATGCTCGACGCCGGGATCGGCATCGTCCGCACTCTGCCGCCTGCCTCGCCCGAATCGGTGGACACACTGAAGAAGACGGCAGCAGCACTCGGAATCGACTGGCCCACAGGAGCATCCGCCGGTTCTGTGCTGGCCGGCCTGCCCACCGACGAGCCGTCGACGCTGGCGATGATGACCCAGGCGACCGGTTTGCTGCGCGGCGCGGACTACCTCGCGTTCGACCGCACGACAAACCCTGTGGACAGTGACGCATCGGTCGAGCATTCGGGAATCGGTGCGCCGTACGCGCACGTGACGGCACCGTTGCGTCGGCTGTCCGATCGCTTCGCCACCGAGGTGTGCCTGGCCGTCGTAGCCGGAGCGCCGGTACCGGACTGGGTCGCGCAGGCATTGCCGGAACTGCCCGCCACCATGCGCGGATCGGATTCCGCGGCGTCGAAAGTGGACCGTGCCTGCATCGACCTCACCGAAGCGCACGTACTGAAAGATCGAGTGGGCGAGCAGTTCTCGGCTGTCGTACTGCGCGGGGCCGAGGGCAAGCGGGACGCCGAGGTGTTGGTGTCACAGCCAATCGTTCTCGGAAAGTGCGACGGAGAACCGCCCGCGGGGGAGTCGGTGCAGGTCCGGTTGACCCGGGCCGACACCGACTCGCGCACAGTCCGATTCGACTACCCGGCCGTTACGGCCTGAAACGATCCGTCGCCTCGACGAGGTGATGCACGATGCCGGGCTCGGCCGCAGAATGGCCGGCATCGTCGACGATCACCAGATCTGCCGAGGGCCAGGCCTTGTGCAGCGCCCACGCGCTCGTTGCCGGGCACACGACGTCGTAGCGGCCCTGCACGATGACACCGGGAATGCCGTCGAGCAGGTGGGCGTCGCGCAGCAGTTGATTCTCTTCGAGAAAGCAGTTGTTCCGGAAGTAGTGGTTCTCGATACCGGCGAACGCCAGGGCGAACCGTGCATCCGAATTGGACTGCACTGCATCCGGTTTGGGCAGCAGGTAACTCGTCGCTGCCTCCCAGGTGGACCATGCCACCGCAGCTCGCGTCGCGGCTTCGTGGTCCTCGGACATCAGCTGCCGGTGATACGCCTCGACGAGATTGCCGTCGCGCTCGTCTTCCGGAATGGGTTCGAGAAACTTCTCCCACAGATCGGGGAAGATGTGGCCTGCCCCGCCGCCGTAGTACCAGGCGATCTCCGACGGACGCACGAGAAAGATTCCCCGTAGTACGAGCCCACGCACACGATCACGGTGCGACTGCGCGTACGCCAGGGACAGCGTCGAGCCCCACGAACCGCCGAACACCAACCACGTGTCGATACCCAGGTGCTCGCGGAGCTTCTCCATGTCCGAGATCAACCGGTCGGTGGTGTTGACCGACAGATCGGCACCGTCGGCAATGTGCGGGGTCGACTGCCCGCAGCCGCGCTGATCGAACAACACGATTCGATAGGCCTGCGGGTCGAAATACCTGCGCTGCAACGGATTGGTGGCACCGCCCGGACCGCCGTGCACGAACACCACCGGCGCACCGTCGGGATTGCCGGAGACCTCCCAGTAGATCTGTTGGCTGTCGCCGACATCGAGGTGGCCGGTCTCCACCGGATCGATTTCGGGGTAGAGGGTCCGCATCTCAGAAGCCCACCAGACCGGACGCGAGGTCCGGAATGTCGAGCGATCGGATGGCCTCGTCTCGTACGTCCGAACACGTTTCCGTCGTGATGTCGTCGATGATCGCTCGGTCCTGCACCACCTGAAGATTGATGACGCCGCTCTGCGCCGCCCAGGTCTGCACGAGAATGTTGAGCCCGCCGCGACCAAGGGTGGGCCCTTGGACGCGCCAATTGGACAGCTGCGCTTCGAGATCGGTGCACAGCTGCTGCTTCTGCGCGTCGGTGATCGCTGCGCCCGCAGGCGGTGCGGTGACCGTCGGGGTCGGTGCGACCGTCGTGGTGGACGACGAACCGGTGTTGGTGGTGTCGGTGCTGCATGCAGTCGCTACGACGAGAAGCGCAGCCGCGCCTGCCAATGCGACTGCGCTTCTTCCTGCAATGGACGTCGTACCCCGTCTGATTGTCATGGCCCCGAGTGTGCCACCCGAACTCCGGCGAGGCGAGAACGATCAGTAGCTGTGTTCGGGCCCGGGGAAGACTCCCGATCGCACCTCGGACATGTACGTCGTTGCCGCGGTCCGCAGTGAATCGCCGACGTCGGCGAACTTCTTCACGAACTTCGCGGTCTTGCCATTGGTGTATCCGGCCATGTCCTGCCACACCAGTACCTGCGCGTCGCATTCGTTGCCCGCGCCGATACCGACCGTCGGAATGGTCAGCTTGCGGGTCACCTGGCCGGCGATGTCGGCGGGAACCATCTCCATGACGACGGCGAATGCACCCGCCTCCTGGACTGCGATGGCGTCGGCCACGAGCTGCTCGGACGCGTCTCCGCGACCCTGGACGCGGAAGCCGCCGAGGGTGTTGACGCTCTGCGGGGTGAAGCCGACATGGGCCATCACCGGGATGCCCGCGGCGGTGATCGCAGCGATCTGAGCGGCCACGCGCTCGCCGCCCTCGAGCTTGACTGCGCCTGCGAGCCCTTCCTTCATGAACCGAACTGCGGTCTCGAGGGCCTGCTGCGGCGAGGCCTCGTACGTGCCGAAGGGCAGATCTGCGACCACGAGGGCGTGCGGTGCGCCGCGGACCACTCCGCGAACCAGCGGAAGAAGCTCGTCCACGGTGATCGGCACGGTGGTGTCGTATCCGTAGACGACGTTGGCCGCCGAATCGCCGACGAGGAGAACAGGTACGCCGGCTTCCTCGAAGATGCGGGCGCTTGAGTAGTCGTAGGCGGTGAGCATTCCCCAGCGCTCACCGTCGGACTTCATCTGCAGAAGGTGGTGGGTGCGGGTCTTGCGGGTCAATGCGGTGGAGGGTGCTTCCTGGGCAGATCCGCCGTACACAGCAGTTTCGGACATCTTTGTCCCTTTCTGGTCCTCGAGGCCCGCTCGGCGGGTCCCCGGGATGGGGTGTGATGACGTGGGCAAGTCTGCCACTGCGCGCGACCTGCCGGGCAGCTACCGGCAGTGCAATTGGTCACACCCCGTCGAGCGTCGAGTATTCCCGCCAGCCGTTGGTGATCGGCATGCGGCGATCGCGACCGAACGCACGAGAAGTGACCTTGGTACCGATCGGGTACTGGCGCCGCTTGTATTCCGACGCATCGACCTTGCGCAGAATGTCCGCGACCACCGCCGCGTCGAACCCGGCCGCCACGATGTCCGCGAATTCTTGGTCGTGATCGACGTAGCGAAACACGATGGCGTCCAGTTCGTCGTAGTCGGGCAACGAGTCGGTATCGAGCTGGCCCGGCCGGAGCTCGGCGGACGGCGGCTTGTCGATGCTCGACTCGGGTATCGGAGGGATGTCACCACGGTCGGCAGCGGACTTGTTTCGCCACCGCGCCAGATCCCAGACGAGTGACTTCGGCACGTCCTTGATCGGAGCGAAGCCGCCGACGGCATCTCCGTAGATCGTCGAATATCCCACGGCCAGCTCGGATTTGTTACCGGTGGCGAGCACCAGATGGCCGAAGCTGTTCGACAGCGCCATCAACACCATGCCCCGGCAGCGGGCCTGAATGTTCTCCTCGGCCAAGCCGGTCAGATGCAGTTGGTCCACGTAGCAAGCCACCATGTCCGCAATGGGCTCGACGCGGAAATGGATACCGGTGCGCGACGCGAAATCCTCTGCGTCGGTGCGGGAATGATCCGACGAGTACGTCGAGGGCATCGACACTCCGTGTACCGCGTCGTGGCCGAGGGCGTCGACTGCGATGGCGGCGACCACCGCAGAATCTATCCCGCCGGACAATCCGAGAGCCACCGAACGAAAACCGTTCTTGTGCACATAGTCTCGTAGTCCGGTCACCAGTGCGCCCCACACCTGTTCCTCGGTGCTCGCGATCTCTGCGAGGTACGGCTCGGCTCGTTGCCAGCCGGTGATCGCGACGTCGGGCAGCGGTATCCGGTCGATGCTCCAGCCGGGTACCGCTGCGGCGTCCGGACCCGGATCGGCGGGCGCATCGACGTCGACGATCAGCAGATGCTCGACGAATTGAGGGGAGCGGCCCCAGGTGGAACCGTCCGGCCCGACGACGAAACTCGCCCCGTCGAACACCAGCTCGTCCTGTCCACCGACCACGTTGACGTAGGCGATCGGAGCGCCGATCTCGGTGGCTCGGCGCGCGGCGATGGAGCGGCGCACCTCGTCCTTTCCTTGCTCGAAAGGGCTGGCGTTGAGGCAGAGCAACATGTCGACTCCGGCTGCCCCGTAGGCCGGCACCGGCCCGCCCGGCTGCCAGATGTCCTCGCAGACAACGACACCGAGCCGCAGGCCGTTCAGAGTCGTGATGCTCAGGCCGGATCCCGGAGCGAAGTAGCGGGCCTCGTCGAACACTCGGTAGGTGGGGAGCGAGTGCTTGTCGTATCGAGTGGCAACCCGTCCATCGGTGATCACTGCCGCGCTGTTGCGTGAGCCCTCGGCGTCGCGATCGAGGTAACCGACCACCACGATGCGGTCGCCGCACCCGGCACTGTCCAAGGCGGCCGCAAGCTCGGTGAGGGCGCGAGCCGATGCGGCGGCGAACGACGGTCGCAGAGCCAGATCCTCGACGGGGTATCCGGTCAGCGCCATCTCGGGAAACACCACCACGTTGGCACCGTCGTGGGCTGCGCGGACCGTCCATTCGACGATGGCTGCGGAGTTCGCCGCAAGATCGCCGACGACGGAGTTGATCTGGGCGAGGGCGAGTCGAAGTGCCTGCACTGCGCCCACGCTAGTGGTCGCACGACGTCCCCGCCGGGCAGCGAGAGTGGCGCGCTCGAAAGACCTGGCACGATCGTGTCCATGAGAACGCGCACCAGGAAGACGGCCGTGGCGATGTCGGCCGTGGCCGTGGTGCTCGCAGGCTGCTCCGGCCCCGAGCCCACTGCCACACCGGAGAACTCCGCGGTGCCCGACGCGTCGTCGCCGGCATCGGTCGCCGGCCCGATTCCCTCGGGGCTCGAGGCGTTCTACACGCAGACGCTGGAATGGGAGTCCTGCGACAGCTACAACACCGACGGCAGCGAACTGGGAAGTGCCGTCGAGTGCGCGATGGTGACTGTGCCGTTGGATTACGCAGACCCCGAGGGCAAGACGATCGAGGTCGCCGTCTCGCGGACGAAGGCGACGGGCGAGAAGATCGGGTCGGTACTGATGAACCCGGGCGGGCCCGGCTCGTCGGGGCTCTACCTCGCCGGGCAGGCCGAAGGCACTGCCGTCGCCGATCGCTTCGATCGGATCGGCTTCGACCCACGCGGAATCGGAGCATCCGAACCGGAGGTGCGATGCCTGACATCCGAGGAGGTCGACGAGGAACGTAGCGAACCCGATGTGGACGTCAGTCCCGAGGGCGTCGCGGCGACCGAGGCCGAACATCGGGACTACGCCGCGCAGTGCGTCGAGCGCACCGGGTCGGACGTGCTCGAACACGTCGGCACCAGGGAAGTGGTGCGCGACATGGACGTCATCCGTGCGGTTCTCGGCGACGAGAAGCTGACCTACATCGGTTACTCCTACGGCACCCGGATCGGGACCGCGTACGCCGAGGAGTTCCCGTCGAACGTGCGCGCGATGGTGCTCGACGGTGCGCTCGATCCCGACCAGTCACCCGTCGACGAGGCCGTCGCCCAGGGCGCGGCGTTCCAGACCGCGTTCGATCAGTTCGCCGCCGACTGCGCACAGACCGACACCTGCCCACTCGGAACCGATCCGGCCCAGGCCGTCGAGCAGTTCCGATCGCTGGTCGACCCGCTGATCGACCAGCCGGCCGAGACGACCGACCCTCGCGGTCTCAGCTACGACGATGCGATCACCGGTGCCCAGCAGGCTCTGTACTCGCAGCAGCTGTGGCGTCTGCTGCGGGCCGGATTGAACGAACTGCGCGACGGCAGGGGCGACACCCTGCTTCGGCTCGCCGACACCTACTCCGGACGGCTCGAGGACGGCAGCTACACCAACATCGACGACGCGTTCAACGCTGTTCGCTGCGTCGACGGCCCGCCGACCACCGATCGCGCCGAGGCCGACGCGGCGGACGTCAGGTTCCGCGCCGCCGCGCCGTATCTGGACGACGGCCGGGCGACGGGCAACGCGCCGCTCGACCTGTGCGCCTTCTGGCCGGTGCCGAACACGAGCGAACCGCACATCGTCGACGTCGAGGGACTGCCGACCCTGGTAGTGGTCTCGACGACCGACGATCCGGCCACTCCCTACCAGGCTGGTGTGGAGTTGGCTGCTCAGCTGCGCGGCGATCTGGTGACCTACGAGGGCACCCAGCACACGGTCGCCTTCTCGGGCGTCGAGTGCATCGACGATCCGTTGGTGAACTATCTTGTCGATCTGGTTCCGCCGGGGGACGGATTGCGGTGCTGACGTGCTACCTCACCACCTGGAAAGTGTGCTGAGAGTTTCACGAAGTGAGACCGAATTCACGATGTAACACAGATTTAACTCCGTTTGCTTACTCTCGCGTTCATGGATCGTCAAAAGGAATTCGTGCTCCGGACCCTCGAAGAGCGCGACATTCGTTTCGTCCGCCTCTGGTTCACCGACGTCCTCGGGTACCTCAAGTCGGTGGCCATCGCCCCCGCCGAGCTCGAAGGGGCTTTCGACGAGGGAATCGGTTTCGACGGTAGCGCCATCGAAGGATTCGCCCGAGTGTCCGAGGCCGACACCGTGGCCAAGCCCGATCCGTCGACGTTCCAGATTCTGCCGTGGTCCACCAGCAAGGGTCACCAGCACTCGGCGCGAATGTTCTGCGACATCGCCATGCCCGACGGGTCGCCGTCCTGGGCCGACTCGCGCCACGTACTGCGTCGCCAGTTGAGCAAGGCCGCGGACCTCGGGTTCAGCTGCTACGTGCACCCCGAGATCGAATTCTTCCTGCTCAAGGACGCGCCGCAGGACGGCTCACCGCCGACCCCGGCCGACAACGGCGGTTACTTCGACCAGGCTGTCCACGACTCGGCCCCGAACTTCCGCAGGCACGCCATCGACGCGCTCGAGTCGATGGGAATCTCGGTCGAGTTCAGCCACCACGAGGCCGCGCCCGGCCAGCAGGAGATCGACCTCCGCTACGCCGACGCACTGTCGATGGCCGACAACATCATGACCTTCCGCTACGTGGTCAAGGAAGTCGCCATCGAGGAGGGTGTGCGCGCGACGTTCATGCCCAAGCCGTTCAGCGACCAGGCCGGCTCGGCGATGCACACGCACATGAGCCTGTTCGAGGGCGATGCCAACGCCTTCCACAACCCGGACGACCCGATGCAGCTCTCGGAGACCGGCAAGTCGTTCATCGCCGGCATCCTCGAACACGCCAACGAGATCAGCGCCGTGACCAACCAGTGGGTCAACTCCTACAAGCGACTCGTGCGCGGCGGCGAAGCACCGACCGCTGCATCCTGGGGGCCGGCGAACCGCTCGGCTCTGATCCGCGTGCCGATGTACACCCCGAACAAGGCATCCTCGCGTCGCGTCGAGATCCGTAGCCCAGACTCGGCCTGCAACCCGTACCTGGCATTCGCGGTGCTGCTCGCGGCCGGTCTTCGCGGAATCGAGAAGGGCTACACCCTGCCGCCCGAGGCCGAGGAAGACGTGTGGGCGTTGACCTCCGCCGAGCGTCGCGCCATGGGTTACAAGGAACTACCGGGCAACCTCGATCAGGCCTTGAACGCGATGGAAGGCTCCGAACTGGTCGCCGAAGCACTGGGCGAGCACGTCTTCGACTTCTTCCTCCGCAACAAGCGTCGCGAGTGGGAGGAATACCGCAGTCACGTCACGCCGTACGAGCTGAAGGCCTACCTGGGTCTTTAACAGCACGGCGTCGTCATGGGCTACGTTCTACTCGATCCTTCAATGGTAGTTCCGATGCCGACGCGAGCACCCTCGCGCCGCTGTGTACTGACGACGAGGTAATTCTGTGGCACCCCGAGGTGGATTCTGATGGTGCGTCCTCCGACCTCCAGATCCGTCGTTCCCGGACCGGGCCGTCTCGGCCTCGTCGAAGAAACTGCGCCGTCCGACCTGCGCACCCTCGGCTGGACGGGGGAGGAAAGCCTCGAACTGCTGTGGTCGCTCTCCCGTGCGCCCAACGCGGACCTCGCACTGCGGACCCTGGTGCGGATGTACGAACTGCTCGGTGCCGGGTGGGCCGAGTTCGACTCTGCACTGCGCACCGACAAGGGCTTCCGCGGGCGCATCCTCGGTCTCGTCGGCGCTTCGAGTGCGCTCGCCGATCACCTGGTTGCCGACGACAGCACCTGGCGTCTGCTGCTGACCAAGGAAGGTCAGAGCAGCGGAGTCTCGGCGAAGATCGAGCTCCCCACCAAAGCCACCCTGGTCGCGGAACTGCTCGAGGCTGTCGGGGCCGAGCCCGAGACCGGCCCCAATGCCGCACCGGACCTGTACCGCGCGACCGTCACAGGACCGCCCGCGGTGATCGCGCTGCGCAAGAAGTACCGCGACCAGATCATGGTGCTGGCGGCATACGACCTCGCCGCGACCGTCGAGAACGAGCCCGTCCTGCCGTACACGGTTGTGGGGTCGCAACTGTCGGACATGGCCGACGCTGCGCTGACCGCTGCACTGGCGGTGGCGGTTGCCACCGTGTCCCCTGACTCTCCGTGTCCGACGCGTCTGGCCGTCGTGGCAATGGGCAAATGCGGTGCGCGCGAACTCAATTACGTATCCGACGTCGATGTCGTGTTCGTCGCCGAGCCCGCCGACTCGCAGGCGAGCCGCATCGCCGGTGAGATGATGCGCATCGGATCCTCGGCGTTCTTCGAGGTGGACGCGGCGCTGCGGCCCGAGGGCAAGCGCGGCGAGCTGGTCCGCACCCTGGATTCGCATGTTGCCTACTACAAGCGTTGGGCCAAGACCTGGGAGTT
This sequence comes from Rhodococcus sp. IEGM 1341, assembly GCF_030056895.1. Lineage (NCBI taxonomy): Bacteria > Bacillati > Actinomycetota > Actinomycetes > Mycobacteriales > Nocardiaceae > Rhodococcus > Rhodococcus sp. IEGM 1341. Next base: position 178,317 of record NZ_JASHKV010000003.1, read on the forward strand.
CCAGGCGCTGCTCAAAGCCCGGCCGATGACCGGCGACATCGCGCTCGGCAACGATTACGTCGACGCGGTCAACCCGATGGTGTGGTTGGCCAGCCAGCGCGAGGACTTCGTGCCCGAGGTGCGCGCCATGCGGCGTCGAGTCGAGGAAATGGTGCCGCCTGAGCTCCGCGAGCGCGAGATCAAACTCGGACGCGGCAGCCTGCGGGACGTCGAATTCGCCGTTCAGCTTCTGCAATTGGTGCACGGTCGAACCGACGAGTCGCTGCGCGTTCTCGGCACGACCGATGCACTGACCGCACTCACCGAGGGCGGCTACGTCGGCCGCGACGATGCCGCTAACCTGACGGCCTCCTACGAGTTTCTCCGGCTGATCGAGCACCGCCTGCAGATGCAGCGAATGCGTCGCACACACACCCTGCCTCCTCAGGACGACGAGGAAGCCCTGCGGTGGCTGGCCCGTTCGGCGCACATGCGACCCGACGGCAACCGCGACGCTCTCGGTGTGCTGAACGCCGAGATCAAGCGCAATGCGCAGCGCATCCGCCGGTTGCACGCCAAGCTCTTCTATCGGCCGTTGCTCGACTCGGTGGTCAAGTTCGACTCCGAGACGGTGCGTCTGACGCCCGACGCCGCAACGCGTCAGCTCGCTGCGCTGGGCTACGCGACCCCGCAGAATGCGTTGGGCCACCTGCGTGCGCTCGTCGGCTCCGGCACTCGTCGCGGTCAGATTCAGGCGGTGTTGCTCCCGACGCTGCTCGAATGGCTTGCCGATACCCCCGACCCCGACGCCGGACTGCTCAATTACCGCAGGCTGTCCGAATCGGCGGGGGAGCAGACGTGGTTCCTGCGCGTGCTGCGCGACGAAGGCGCGGTGGCACAGCGCCTGATGATCGTGCTCGGCTCCTCGGCCTACGTGCCGGATCTGTTGATCAAAGCTCCCGAGGTCATCCGTCTGTTCGCCGACGGACCCACAGGTCCGCGCCTGCTCGATGTCGAGCCGGAAGAGACGTACCGCGCCATCCTGTCGTCCTCGGCTCGGTACGAGGATCCGGTGCGGGCGATCAACGCGGCTCGGGCGCTGCGGCGTCACGAACTGGCCCGCGTGGCCTCGGCGGACATCCTCGGCATGCTCGACGTGCCTCAGGTGTGCCGGGCCTTGTCTTCGGTCTGGGCCGCGGTCATCAACGCCGCCCTCGCAGCAGCCGTACGCGCCAGCGAGAAGGAACGCGGGGAACCGGCACCGGCAACGCTGGCCGTCATCGGTATGGGTCGCCTCGGCGGCGGTGAGCTCGGCTACGGCAGCGACGCCGACGTGCTGTTCGTCTGCGATCCGGTCGACGGTGCCGACGAAACCGTTGCGGTCAAGTGGGCCAACACCATTGCCGATCGCATCCGCAAACTGCTCGGCGCGCCCAGCACCGACCCGCCCCTCGAGGTCGACACCGGTCTGCGACCGGAAGGGCGAAGCGGACCTGTGGTGCGCACCCTGTCGTCGTACGCCGCGTACTACTCGCAGTGGGCTCAGGCCTGGGAAGTGCAGGCTCTGCTGCGCGCACACCAAGTGGCCGGCGACCAGGATCTCGGAATCCGATTCCTGCTGATGGCCGACAAGGTGCGCTACCCCGAGGGCGGCGTGTCCGCCGACGCGGTCCGCGAAATCCGACGCATCAAGGCGCGCATCGACTCCGAGCGTCTACCCAAGGGGGCCGACCCCTCCACCCACACCAAGCTCGGACGTGGGGGACTGGCAGACATCGAGTGGACCGTCCAGCTCATCCAGCTCAGATACGCGCACAAGGTCCTGACGCTGCACAACACCTCGACTCTGCAGTCGCTCGACGCCATCGGCGCAGCCGAGCTCATGAGCGAAACCGACGTCGAATTGCTCAGGGAGGCGTGGATTCTGGCAACCAAGGCCCGCAACGCGCTGGTCCTGGTGCGCGGTAAGCCCACCGATCAGCTGCCGCGACCGGGAGCTGTGCTGTCGGCGGTCGCGCAGGTAGCGGGTTGGGAGAACGGCGATGCCGGAGCGTTCCTCGACAACTACCTACGAGTGACGCGTCGAGCAAAGGCAGTGGTGGAGAGGACGTTCGGCGGGAATTAGGCCCCGTCTGCCGCTAATCACTTCCGACGGTGACGAACCCCTGCTGAACCATCCAGTCCCGTGCGACGTCCGCAGGCTCGCGTCCGTCGATGTCGACCTGCTTGTTCAGCTCGGAAATGGCCTCGTTGGTCAACGCGGCCGAGATCGGTGCGGTCACCTCGGCGATCTCGGGGTACTGATCGGCGACCTCCTGGCGGATGATGACGGTCGCGTTGTAGCGCGGGAAGAACGACTTGTCGTCTTCGACGACCGTCAGATTCAGGCCCTTGATACGTCCGTCGGTGGTGAACACCTCACCGAACCGGCACTGCGCGCCCTCGGCCGTGGCCTGATAGATGACGCCGGTCTGCAGAATCTGCACCGGCAACGTGCTGGCGTCGAATCCGTATGTGGCGGCGAGCCCGGGCAACCCGTCCTGACGACTGTTGAACTCGGTCTCGACGCACAATGACGCGGCAGCGGGATCTCGGTTCACCAGAGCGGCATAGTCGGACAGAGTGCGAACCCCGGTCTCCTGTGCAACCTGCTGATTCATCGCCAGCGCGTACGTGTTGTCCATCGGGGCCGGATTGACCCAGTCGATGCCATTTGCCTTGTCGGCGTCGCGCACGGCCTCGAATTGCTCGGTGGCGTCGGGAATGGGGGTTTCGTTGCCCAGGAAGTTGATCCATCCGGTACCGGTGTACTCGTAGGCGACGTCCACCTGACCGCTCTGCATGGCCAGCCGCACACTCTGCGATCCGGCGATGTTGGTCAGGTCCCGTACGTCGGCACCGGCTGCGCTCAACGCGAATTCGAGGATGTAGCCGAGGATGATCTGCTCGGTGAAGTCCTTGGATCCCACGGTGAACTGGGCACCTTCGAGGCCGGGGAGCGGGGTGATGCTGCCCGGCTCGACCGACAACGGCATGGCACCGCCGGATTGCAATCCGCATCCCGAGAGCGCCAGGGTTGCCGCGGCGCACAGGGCCGCAAGTCGTCGAGTGGTGCGCCGCATCAGCGGAGTCCTTTCGGTCCGAGGAATGCCTCGGCGAGTGCGCCCAGCCAGTCGACCAGCAGTGCTAGAGCAACAGCAAGAACTGCTCCCACCACGAGGATGATCGGCTGGTTGAGCTTGTAGCCGGTATCGATCAACACGCCCAGACCGCCCGCTCCGACGAGGAAACTCAGTGTCGCGGTGCCCACAGCCAACACGAGCGAGGTCCGCAGACCGGCGAGAATGAACGGAACCGCGAGGGGAAACTCGATGCGCCGCAGGATGCCCATGTTCGACATGCCCTGTCCGCGTGCGGCATCGATGTAGTTCGGGTCCACCGTCTGGAAGCCCAGCATGGTGTTCCGCAGAACCGGGAGCAGTGAGTAGAACGCGATGGGCAGAACGCCGGCAGTGAATCCGGTCCATCCGGTGGCCAGGAACAACAGAACGAGCAGTCCGACGGCCGGCGCTGCCTGACCGATGTTGGCGATACCGATGAACAGCGGGGCCAGCTTTCGATACCCGGGCCGCGTCAGAAGAATCCCGAGCGGTACCGCGATGGCGAGAACGAGTGCCGTCACGACGAACGTGATCGCCACGTGCTCGCGGACGGCGGTGGTGATGCTGCCGGCGTTGAGGGTGCCCGACTGGGTGGCGGTGAGGTCCCGGCTGAACGTGTAGACCAAGAGCACGGCCACTATGACGAGGATGACCACGGGCTGGATGAGTAGCCGGAGTCGCTCGGCCCGCTTGGCGGCGCGCGCGGTGTCCTTCGTGGTTTCGCCGGTGTCGGCGAGTGTGGTCACGACGGCGTCCCGACGTCGCTGCGCGCCTCGTCGTGATCGTTGGCGTGCTGAGACCGCAGAGATTTGATGGTGTCGATCAACACGTCGATCGTCACGGTGCCGACGTACTCGCCGCGGTTGCCGGTCACGGTGGCCGTCGCGTTGCCCTCGGAGAGAAGAGCTTCCAGTGCGTCCTGCAGGGTGGACTGCGTCGAGACCATCTCGCCCATCGGCACACCCACATCGCGCAGGCTGCCGACCCCCACGAGGTGGCGGCGATCGGTCCAGCGAAGCGGCCTCTTGCGCGCGTCGAGGATGATTCCCCACGCCTCCGGATCGGAGCCGAGAGCGGTGTTCATCTTCTCCACCGAGTCGTCCTCGCCGAAGACGGGAACGTCGGACAGTTCGATGTCGCGTACGCGCATCAGGGTCAGCTGCTTCAACGCGGCCCCGGCCCCGACGAATCCGGCGACGGTGTCGTCGGCGGGGTTGGCGAGAACGGCCTCGGGGGTGTCGTACTGGAGGATCGTCGATTGGTTTCCGAGCACCGCGATTCGATCGCCGAGCTTGACGGCCTCGTCGAAATCGTGGGTCACGAACACGATGGTCTTGCCCAGTTCCGCCTGCAGCCGCATCAACTCGTCCTGCAACAATCCTCGGGTGATCGGATCGACCGCGCCGAAGGGTTCGTCCATCAACAGCACCGGGGGATCGGCGGCGAGAGCGCGGGCGACGCCGACACGCTGCTGCTGGCCACCGGAGAGCTGACGCGGATAGCGCTGGCGGTACACCGCCGGATCGAGCCCGACGAGATCGAGCATCTCGTCGGTGCGATCGTCGATGCGTTTCTTGTTCCATCCGATGAGCCCGGGCACCATGCCGACGTTCTGCGCGATCGTCATGTGCGGGAACAGACCCGCCTGCTGGATGGAATAGCCGATGGTGCGACGCAACTCGTTGGGGTCGATCGAGAGCGCGTCCTTGCCACCGATGGTGATGCGGCCCGACGTCGGTTCGATGAGCCGGTTGATCATGCGCATCGTCGTCGTCTTGCCGCAGCCCGAGGGCCCGACCAGAACGACGACCTCGCCGGCGGGAATCGTCATGGACACGTTGTCCACCGCGGCCAGCTTCTGCCCCGGGTAGCTCTTGGTCACGTTCTCGAGCACGATTTCCGCGCCGGAGACGTTGGATGTACGGGTCGAGTCACTCACGGATACCCCTCGAGGTGGTCAGTTTGCCGATCAACACGTAGATCCCGTCCAGGATCAACGCCAGCAGGATGATCAGGACAGTGCCGGTGAGGGCCTGCGGTAGGGCTGTGGGACTGCCTACGCGAGCGAGTCCGGAGAACAACAGGTTGCCCAGGCCAGGGCCTTTCGCGTACGCAGCGATGGCCAGGATGCCCATGGCCATCTGTGTGCTGATCCGCATCCCGGTGAGGATCGACGGCCAGGCGAGAGGGATTTCGATGCGTCGCAGCACCAGCGTGCGACTCATGCCGATACCGCGAGCGGCGTCGGCGACGGCTGGATCGACTGCAGCGAGACCCACCACGGTGTTGCGGATGATCGGCAGCAGCGAATACAGAACCAACGCGGTCACCGTCGGCCGAACGCCCAATCCCATGATGGGGATGAGAACTCCCAGCAGCGCGAACGAGGGGATCGTCAGGATCGTGCTCGCGAGAGCCGTCGCGATCGCCGACCCAGCGGGGCTGCGGTAGACCAGAACACCGATCGCGACACCGATGACGGTGGCGATGACGACGCACTGAACGACGGCCGAGACGTGCAGATAGGAGTCGATCGCCAACTGCCTTCGCCGTCCGACGATGAATTCCCACAGTGCATCCATGCAGTTGCGTCCTCTGTTCGCCGGTAGCGGATAAATACCTTTACCCCGCGTACCGACAATCAAACGCCGACCGGTCTGAATTCTTCGTCGATTGCCGTAAGCGTTGCCGATCGGTTACTGCCCGGGAACGCAACAACGCCCGGCCGAAAGGATTCGGCCGGGCATTGTCAGCGTGAAATCAGACGATCACACGTCGTAGTACAGCGAGAACTCGTACGGGTGCGGACGCAGGTTCACCGGAGCGATTTCCTGCTCGCGCTTGAGCGAGATCCAGGTCTCGATCAGGTCGGTGGTGAAGACGCCACCCTCGGTGAGGTAGTCGTGATCGGCCTCGAGCCGGTCGATCACGGCATTCAGCGAGGTAGGTGCCTGAGGAATGTTCTTGGCTTCCTCGGGCGGCAACTCGTAGAGATCCTTGTCGACCGGAGCCATCGGCTCGATCTTGTTCTTGATTCCGTCCAGACCCGCCATCATCTGAGCGGCGAAGTTCAGGTACGGGTTACCCGAGGAGTCCGGCGCACGGAACTCGAGGCGCTTGGCCTTCGGGTTGTTGCCGGTGATCGGGATACGCACCGCAGCGGAGCGGTTGCGCTGGCTGTAGACCAGGTTGATGGGGGCCTCGTAGCCCGGCACCAGACGGTGGTACGAGTTGATCGTCGGGTTGGTGAACGCCAGCAGCGACGGCGCGTGATGCAGGATGCCGCCGATGTAGTGGCGAGCGAGATCCGACAGTCCGGCGTATCCGGCCTCGTCGTGGAAGAGAGGCTTGCCGTCCTTCCACAGGGACTGGTGCACGTGCATGCCCGAGCCGTTGTCGCCGAACAGCGGCTTCGGCATGAACGTCGCGGACTTGCCGTTCTGCCATGCGGTGTTCTTGACGATGTACTTGAACAGCTGCAGGTCGTCCGCTGCGCGAAGCAGCGTGTTGAACTTGTAGTTGATCTCCTGCTGGCCGCCGGTGCCGACCTCGTGGTGCGCACGCTCGAGCTCGAAGCCCGCGTTCTGCAGGTTGGTCGAAATCTGGTCGCGCAGGTCGACGTAGTGGTCGTACGGAGCGACGGGGAAGTAGCCACCCTTGAAACGCACCTTGTAGCCGAGGTTCGGGCTGCCGTCGGCCTCGGTCTCGGCTCCGGTGTTCCACCAACCCGAGGACGAATCGACCTCGTAGAACGCGCCGTTCGCCTGCGAATCGAAGCGCACGGAATCGAAGATGTAGAACTCGGCCTCGGCACCGAAGTAAGCGGTGTCGGCGATGCCGGTGCTCGCCAAGTACTCCTCGGCCTTACGTGCGACGTTGCGCGGGTCGCGGCTGTAGGCCTCACGCGTGAACGGGTCGTGAACGAAGAAGTCGATGTTCAGCGTCTTCGCATTGCGGAAGGGATCGACCTGAGCGGTGGCGTAGTCCGGAAGCAGAATCATGTCGGACTCGTGAATGGACTGGAAGCCGCGGACGGACGAGCCGTCGAACGCGAGGCCGTCTTCCAGTGTGTCTGCCGTGAACGCCTTGGCGGCGATCGAGAAGTGCTGCTGTGCACCCGGCAAATCCGTGAACCGGATGTCGACGTATTCGATTCCTTCATCTGCGATGAACTTGATGACCTCTTGGGCCGTGGAAAACGCCACGCTTTTGCTCCTTTGTTGAGTCCGTCGACCTGACGGTATGGACTTGGTGTTGCCCGCCCGTCAAGCTCGTGTTTCGCCCGTGTTACACGTCCTGGCTCACGACTGGCACGGACAACAGTACGTCCAGGTGTTTTCCCGTGTGCCCGACCGCGCCTATCCTTGAAATCATGGCACGAATGACAGGGTCCTGGTTGTCCGGACCGGCCTCGGCGAACCCACGTGAACCCCAGAACTTTCGCGGGGAGGAGTTGGGTCTGCCGCAGCAGGGCGTCGGATCGCTGGCAGGTACCGGACGTAGAGTCCTCGCGTTGCTGCTGGATTGGACGATGGCCACCGGCGTGGCGTCGCTGATTCTCGGCGGATACACCACCAGTGGCCTGATCTCGACGATCGTGCTGGCCGTGTGGTTCGGAGTGGGACTGGTGAGCGTCTCACTGTTCTCGTTCACCCCGGGGCAGTTCGTCGTCGGTGTTCAGGTGGCACGCATCGACGCCCATGCGCGGGTCGGATTCGTCCGCGCCCTAGTTCGCCAATTGATTCTGCTGTTCGTCGTACCGGCCGTCGTGACCGACATGGACGGCCGAGGAATGCACGACCGCGCAACGGGAACAGCCCTGCTGCGGACCCGCTGAGGGGTCGTCGCACCAGGGCTGTTTCGAGTGGTCGTGAGTACTAGCGGCGCTTCATGGTCCGCTGAACGCCCTTCATCTTGGCTCCGCCGGGAATGGGTCCCTTCGGCATCGCCGGGCCCCCCTTGGTGCCGAGAGCGGAAAGCCGCGACTCGATGGTGTCCATGCGCTTGCCGTCGATGTTCTTCGGCAACTTCGACAGGTACTTCTGCAGACCCGACAGCGGAATCTGGTTCTCCTCGTTGCCGACGATGATGTCGTAGATCGGAGTATCGCCCACCAAGCGGGCGGTCTTCTTCTTCTCTTGCGCCAACAACGACTTCACGCGGTGCGGTGCACCCTCGGCCACGAGGATGACACCGGGCTTGCCGATGACACGATGCACGGCGTCGAGATGGGTGGTTCCGGCGATCGCGTTGGTCACCCGCCACGACCCCTGCAGATTGTCCAGGGCCCACGCGGCCGCTCCGGCCTGCCCGTCGGCCTTCTTGTACACCGACTTCTGCACGCGGCGACCGAAGATGATGAACGCAACCAGGACTCCGAGGAGCAGTCCGATGGGGAGCAGGAACCACTGGAAACCGAAGGCCAGGCCGATGAGGAATCCGAGGAGCCCCAGCCCGACCACCGACCCGATCATCAGCGGCAGGAGAACCTTGTCGTCCTTGCGCTGCATCTGAAACGCCTGCCAGAGTTGCTTGCGCCGTTCCCTCGATGCCTGCTTGCGCGCCGCCTTGGCAGCCGCTTTTGCTTCCTTGCTGGGCTTTGCTGCTTTGCCAGCCTTACTGCCGTTCGCCATACCTCACAGGATACGTCCTGTGCCGACGCTCACTCGCACCGCTCCGGATTGGGAACGACGATCAGCGCGCGGCCAGACGAGCCATCAGCGAGCTGGCCTCCTGAGAGGCCTCGCCACCATCGGTCAGGTGGCTCATGCTCTCGGGCAATTCTCGGCCGTGATGCGCCATGGCCTGTGCGTAGAGGCGTCCGGCGCGGTACGAGGAGCGGACCAACGGACCGGCCAGCACACCGGCGAACCCGATCTCGGTGGCGTAATCGGAGTGCTCGACGAACTCTTCCGGCTTGACCCAACGCTCGACCGGGTGGTGGCGCGGCGACGGGCGCAGGTACTGGGTGATGGTCAGGATGTCGCAACCGGCCTCGTGCAGATCACGAATGGCTTCCTGCACCTCTTCCGGGGTCTCACCCATGCCGAGGATCAGATTCGACTTGGTGACCAGACCGTCGTCGCGGGCCGCGGTGATGACGTCCATCGACCGCTGATACCGGAAGGCGGGGCGGATGCGCTTGAAGATGCGCGGCACCGTCTCGACGTTGTGCGCCAACACCTCGGGGCGGGAAGAGAACACCTCGGCCAGCTGATCCGGCTTGGCGTTGAAATCGGGGATCAACAGCTCGACGCCGGTGTTGGGGTTCAGCTTCTTGATGTACCGCACCGTCTCGGCGTACAGCCACGCGCCGCCGTCCTCGAGATCGTCCCGAGCAACGCCGGTGATCGTGGAGTAGCGCAGACCCATGGCCTGCACGCTCTCCGCCACCCGGCGCGGCTCGTCTCGATCGAGGTCCTCCGGCTTGCCGGTGTCGATCTGACAGAAATCGCAACGGCGGGTGCATTGCTCACCGCCGATGAGGAAGGTCGCTTCGCGATCCTCCCAGCATTCGTAGATATTGGGGCAGCCGGCTTCCTCGCACACCGTGTGCAGACCTTCACGCTTCACAAGACCCTTGAGCTCGGTGTATTCCGGGCCCATCTTCGCTTTGGTCTTGATCCAGTTGGGTTTGCGTTCGATGGGGGTCTCCGCGTTTCGGATCTCGAGGCGGAGCAGCTTGCGTCCTTCTGGGGCCACAGTCACAGAGTCGATGCTACGCGCCGAAGCGGACCGTGGTGAACTGCGGGTTGATCGACGCACTCGTGACGGCCGGATGTTCGATCTCGTGATCCTGCACGGGCATCGACCCGTCCAGCGCGGCCAGAACGGCCTCGGTGACAGCAGCGGTTACCTCGCCGACGGTGACGTCTCGGCCCAGCTCCAGCGACAGCGACGTCACACCCGCATCGGCGATGCCACACGGGACGATCGCATCGAAGCCGGTCATGGCGGCGTTGCAGTTCAGTGAGAATCCGTGCAGCGTCACCCCACGCTGAACGCGTACTCCGATGGCGGCGATCTTGCGTTCGGGAAGCCACGCGCCGTCGCGCATCTCGGCTGCCAACCACACTCCCGATCGGCCGTCGACGCGTCCGCAGTCGATGCCGTACCTGGACACGACGGAGATCAGAGCTTCCTCGATCCGGCGCACGTACTTGACGACGTCGATCGGCTGCTCGAGCTTCACGATGGGATAACCCACCAGTTGGCCCGGACCGTGCCAGGTGATCTTGCCGCCACGATCGACCTCGACGACGGGAGTGCCGTCCCGCGGCATGTCTTCCTCGGCAGTGCGCCGCCCTGCCGTGTAGACGGACGGATGCTCGAGCAACAGCAGCGTGTCGGATCCGACACCATCTGCCCGGGCTCCGGCCAGCTCGCGCTGCAGTGCCCAGGCCTCGGTGTACTCGACGGTGCCCAACTCGCGCACCACCATCGGTTCGGAGCTCGCGCGCGCCGACACTACGGCCGACGAAGAGTTCGCATCACTCATGAATCGGAACGGTACGCCGCGTCAGGAGCCGACGGCCACCCGCAGTGCCTCTCCCACGGTGTTGTGCTCGAAGGTGTAGCCCGCGTCCTCGAGAGCCTTCGGAATTGCCCGTGGCCCGGTGAGAATGGCCTCCTCGGCGAATTCTCCGATCACTGCCTTCAGTGCGAAGCCGGGGACGACCCAGGGGGCCGGACGGTGCACCGCGCGCGACATCGCACTGTTGAACTGCGCGTTGGTCACCGGAGTGGGGCCGACCATGTTGACCGGGCCACGCAGGGAGTCGTTCTCGATGCCGTGGACGATGGCGCCGATCTCGTCCTCGAGAGAAATCCACGGGAAGTACTGGCGGCCACTGCCGAGCCGCCCGCCGAGGGCGAACAGATACAGCGGCCGAAGCTTGCCCAACATGCCGCCGCGCTGCGACAGCACGACGCCGCTGCGCAGCATGATCGTGCGAACACCCGCGTCCGACGCCGCAGACGTGGCGTTCTCCCAATCACGACAGACCTCGGCCAGGAACCCCTCACCGACGGGAGCCGTCTCGTCGACCACCCGATCGCCCGTGTCGCCGTAGAAGTTGACGCCGCTCGCGTTGATCAGAGTGGGCACACCCGCGTCGGCGGCAGCCCCTGCGAGTACTTCGGTGGGAGCGATGCGGCTGTCCCGTACCAACTGCTTGTACGCACCGGACCATCTCTTGTCACCGATTCCGACACCACAGAGGTTGACGATCGCGTCGGCTCCGGCGAGCGCGGCCGCATCGACGCTTCCGCGCGATGGATCCCACTGTGACTCGTCGGGTCCGGCCGGTGATCTCCGAACCAGGCGGGTGACGTCGTGGCTACGGCCCCGCAGCGCTGCGACCAGGGCCGTGCCGATCAAACCTGATGAACCTGCAATGACTACGCGCATGTGAACGAAAGCCTCCTTGACGCAAACGGGGCATCATTCGCGAACGAATGATGCCCCGGATGCACGGTTCGTGCCCCTCTTTTCGAGACTCCGATGCGAATGTTTCGCGCTCTCACCAGAATACGTGAGAGTAGCGATTCGCCGGTTGCCTACAGGCCGAGATCGGCCTCGAACGACGCCACTTCGAGACGCTGCTTGATCGTCGTGAGGAAGCGTCCCGCATCGGCTCCGTCCACCAGGCGGTGGTCGTAGGTGAGCGGCAGGTAGCACATCGAGCGAACACCGATCGACTCGTTGCCCGAGTCGTCCTTGACGACGACCGGACGCTTGACGATTGCGCCCGTGCCCAGCATGGCGGCCTGCGGCGGAACCAGGATCGGGGTGTCGAACAAGGCACCCTGGCTGCCGATGTTGGTGATCGTGAACGTGCCACCGGACAGCTCGTCGGGCTTGAGCCCACCCGAACGTGCACGGGTCGCGATGTCGTTGATCGCCCGAGCCAGCCCGGCGAGCGACAGGTCGCCCGCATTGTGGATGACGGGGGAGAGCAGACCCTGCTCGGTGTCCACGGCGATACCGAGGTGGACATCGGCGTGGTACGTGATCTCCTTGGCTTCCTCGTTGATGCTCGCGTTGACGTTGGGATGCGCCTTCAGAGCTTCGACGACAGCCTTCGCGAAGAACGGCAGGTACGTCAGGTTGACGCCCTCGTTCTCGGCGAACTTCGCCTTCGCCTTCGTCCGCAGACCGGCGATCTTGGTGACGTCCACCTCGAAGGTCTGGGTGAGCTGCGCAGAGGTCTGCAGCGACTCACGCGTCTTCTTCGCGGTGATCTGCCGGATCCGGTTGATCTTCTGCGTGGTACCGCGAAGATGCGCGAGCTCGGGACGAACACCGGCGGTGGCCGGCGAAGCAGGCTTGGCGGCCGCGGCGGGCGCAGCCTCGGCGGCCGGAGCAGCCGGAGCCTTCTTGGCCTCGGCAGCAGCGAGCACATCCTGCTTGCGGATGCGTCCACCGACACCGGTGCCCTTGACCGTCGAGAGGTCGACATCGTTGTCCGACGCCAGCTTCCGAACCAACGGCGTGACGTACGGGCTGGAATCACCCGACGGTGCCGACTCCTTGGCGGGAGCAGCCTTGGGGGCCTCCTGCTTGGGCTCGGCCTTGGGTTCGGGCTTCGGTTCGGCCTTCGGGGCTTCCTGCTTGGGAGCCTCCTTCTTGGGCTCTTCCTTCTGCGGCTCTTCGGCCTTGGGGGCCTCGGGCTCCGGGGTGGCCTCGGGCTCGGGGGCCTTCTCGGCCGGCGATCCCGATCCGATGACAGCGAGCTGGCCACCGACGGCGACCGTGTCGTCTTCCTCGGCGGAGATCTCGAGCAGAGTTCCGGCGACCGGAGACGGGATCTCGGTGTCGACCTTGTCGGTGGAGACCTCGAGCAGTGGTTCGTCGACAGCAACCTCGTCGCCGACGGCCTTGAGCCAACGGGTCACGGTGCCCTCGGTGACGGACTCACCCAACTCGGGCATCGTCACCGGGGTGCCTGATCCGGACGAGTCGGACGATGCACTCGCTGCGGGTGCCTCCTCCTCGGCCTGTGGCTCGGGCTCGGCTGCGGGAGTGGGCTCCTCGGCAGCTTCCTCGGGTGCCGACTCCTCGGCGGGGGCAGCTTCCTCGGCCGGCGCGTCGGACGAGGGAGCCTCGCCTGCGTCACCGATCTGGGCGAGCTCGCCACCGATCTCGACGGTGTCGTCTTCCTGAGCGACGATCTTGGTCAGAACACCGGCTGCAGGCGACGGGATCTCGGTATCGACCTTGTCCGTGGAGACTTCGAGCAATGGCTCGTCGACTTCGACGGTGTCGCCTTCTTGTTTGAGCCACCTCGTGACAGTTCCCTCGGTGACGCTCTCACCAAGAGCTGGCATCTGGACGGAGAAGGCCATGTCTGTTGACTCCTCGACAGTTGTGTGCGGGTGATGTGGTTCGACGACTCGTGGTCGCAGACCATTGTGCTGGCGGAACAGGGTTCATGGACGAGAGTTGCGTGATTCGGTTCGACGGAGGCGCCGGTGCACAAGACACCGATCGAGCGTGTTCGGCTCGACACAGCGCCCACGTAGACACTCCCTCTCGGCAATTCACTTACTCACTTCACGAGCCTTGGTTCACTATCAAGAGAGCTGAACCCTCTAATGTCATCCTTCCATTGTTATCGCCTCGCCGTTCCCCTAGGGCGTTCAACACGCCTGGCAAACTGGCGGGTAACAACATTCCGGCACCCGAACCGGTGATCCATCGGCCGTACGAAAAGGATGTTCTCGTGGGATTGTTCGATCGACTCAAACGAAGCGGCGGGTCCGCGAAACGTGGCCCCGAGGGGTCGGTTGCCCAGTACCTGGCCGATTGGACGGCCGCTCGAATCGGTGTCGAGGCCTACGTCGAGCCGAAGACGACGGTGACCCCGCTGACGGTGGTGCTCGTCGCGAACGACGGCGAGTGGACCCGTCGGCCGCTGGATGAAAAATATGCACGAAAGATCGGACGCGACCTGAAGATGCCGGTCTACGACGTGCGCAAGACCGGCTACCCCCAGCGCATGCGCGATCACGACGCTCGCCAGAAGATCATCAAGAAGCGCGAACAGCAGCAGCGCGATCTCTGACCGAAATCCGTGCGTGCAGATTCGGATCCGCACGCACGGACTGTGCCATCAGCCGTTCTCGACGATGTCCTCGAGGACCGCGAACATCGTCCGTACGGGAACGCCGGTGCCGCCCTTGCCGGTGTACCCGAAGGGCCCGCCGGTGTTGTACGCCGGTCCCGCGACGTCGATGTGAGCCCATTCGACACCCTCGGGGACGAATTCCTTCAAGAACAGCGCAGCGGCCAGCATTCCACCGGCCCGACCGTTGGTGACGTTCGCCAGATCGGCCACCTTGGAATCGAGTTCACGTCGGATCTCCTTCGGCAACGGCATCGGCCACGCGTTCTCGCCGATGGCCTGAGAGATCTCGGCGACGCGGTCGCGGAAGTCCTCGGTGCCCATGACCCCTGGCGTTCGATTGCCGAGCGCGACCACCTGGGCCCCGGTCAGTGTCGCGGTGTCGATGAGGTAATCCGGATCGTCCTCGCAGGCACGCACGATCGCGTCGGCCAACACCAAGCGGCCTTCGGCGTCGGTGTTGATGACCTCCACGGTGATGCCGCCGTACTGGGTCAGGACATCGCCCGGACGCTGCGCTGTGCCCGACGGCATGTTCTCGGCCATCGGCACCGTCGCGACGACGTCGAGCGGTAGATCGACCTTCGCGGCCAGGATCACCGTCGCGATGACCGCAGCCGCACCGCCCATGTCCGAGGTCATGTTCTCCATGCCCGCAGCGGGTTTGATGGAGATGCCGCCGGTGTCGAACGTGATGCCCTTGCCCACCAGGGCGACCTTTTTCGCGCCCCGCTTGCCGCCCGAGTGCGTCAGGCGAACCAGTCGCGGCAGGCGTGAAGAACCCTTGCCGACGCCGTGAATGCCGCCGTAGCCGTCCTTCTCCAGTGTCTTGTCGTCGAGGATCTCGACCTTCAGACCTGCAGCCGTACCCAGCGCCTTCGCCTGCGCCGCGAACTCCTCCGGGTAGAGGTGACTCGGCGGGGTGTTGACGAAATCACGTGCTACAGCGACGGATTCGGCAATGGCGATCGAGCGTGCCAGCTCGTTCTTGGCGTCCTTCGAGCGCGTGTCGGGCACGAGCAACTCGACACGGGCGAGGGGAAGACCGTCCGCCTTCGGTGCCGAGAGCGAGGACTTGAACTCGGTGAACTGATACGCGCCGAGAAAGAAACCTTCCGCGGCCGCACCGAGATCGAGTGCCGACAACGTGGTCGCAACCGTATCGACGCCTTTCAGTGCACGGGCCGCGGTTCCGGCGGACTGCCGGATGCGCTCGCTGTCGATGTCGGCTGCGCTACCGAGGCCGACCGCAAGGACGCTGTCCACGGACAGGCCGGCCGGTGCCGGAATGCGCACCAGTTCATCGGCCTTGCCGGTGGCACCGACGGACTCGAAGGAATCGAGCAGCGCAGCAGCGACGGCGTCGTCGGAGATGTCGTCGGTGATGGCGAGCTCGAGGCCGTCGTCGCTGGTACTCAGCGCGACGACGAGAACGTCGACTTTCTTACCGAGCTTGCCCGCGAGGACCAGGTCGGGTCCGAGAGTGCGGGAAGGCGTCGAGGGTGAAGGCACGTGGCTGCTCCTGTAGGGGTTGACGTGTACGTACCTCGATCCTAATGACGGCTCGTCGAGGGACGCAGTCGGTCTGCCGGGCCCGCGACGGCCGTGATGTGAGCTAGCGTGACCGCCATGACCGACACCGAGCTGATCGAGGGACCACTTCACGCCGTGCACACCGAATTGGGTGCGACATTCGCACCTTTCGGCGGCTGGACCATGCCGGTGTCGTACGCCGGGGTCGTCGTCGAACACACGGCAGTGCGAGAGGCCGTGGGTCTGTTCGATGTCGGGCATCTCGGCAAGGCGTCGGTGACCGGACCCGGTGCCGCTGCGTTCGTGAACTCCGTTCTCACCAACGATCTGAACCGAATAGAACCGGGCAAGGCGCAGTACACGCTGTGCTGCACCGAATCCGGCGGCGTCGTCGACGACCTGATCGCCTACTACGTCTCGGACGAGGACGTCTTTCTGGTGCCGAACGCGGCGAACACGGCGGCCGTCGTCGCGGCGATGGCCGAGCAGGCACCCGACGGGATTTCGGTGGTGAACCAGCACCGTGAGTTCGGAGTCCTGGCCGTGCAGGGACCGAAATCGACCGAGGTTCTTCAGGAACTGGGCCTGCCGACCGACATGGACTACATGGCGTTCGAGGACGCCACCTGGAATTCGGTTGCGGTGCGAGTCTGCCGAACCGGATACACCGGCGAGCACGGCTACGAACTGGTTCCACCCGCGGGCGACGTCGAACCGCTCTTCCGGGCGCTGATGGCTGCAGTGCGGTCTCGTGGGGGACAGGTGTGCGGGCTCGGAGCGCGCGACACATTGCGCACCGAGATGGGGTACCCGTTGCACGGACACGAACTGGCACTGGACATCTCGCCCCTCGAGGCGCGCTGCGGCTGGGCTATCGGGTGGAAGAAGGACGCGTTCTGGGGCAAGGAAGCCTTGTCCTCGGAGAAGGAGAGCGGACCGGCGCGTGTGCTGCGTGGACTGAGGGCTCTCGATCGCGGTGTCCTGCGCCCGGGCCTTGCCGTCAGGGCATCGGGGCAGCAGATCGGAACGACGACGTCCGGCACGTTCTCGCCGTCGCTGAAGATCGGAATCGCCCTCGCCCTGCTCGACGCAGAAGCCGCTCCTGCGGTGGGCACCGAGGTCGAAGTCGACGTTCGTGGGCGAGCGTTGCGCTGCGAAGTGGTCGCGCCGCCCTTCGTCGCAGCGAAGACCAGGTGACCGCGCGAGAGCTCGGTGGCCGTGACGATAGGATCTCGGGCATGACAGGTGTCTCCGAATTCACGTACGTGCAGCATCCCTCGCCCGCTACGCCCGCCGTGCGCGACGCGGTGCTCGCTGCACCCGGTTTCGGAAAACATTTCACCGATCACATGGTGTACATCGACTACACCCGTGACGGCGGATGGCACGATGCCACGATCGCGCCGTACGGTCCGATCGAGCTCGACCCCGCCGCGATGGTCCTGCATTACGGCCAGGCCATCTTCGAGGGACTCAAGATCTACCGTCAGCCGAACGGCGACCTCTCGACCTTCCGAGTGCACTCCAACGCCGAGCGCTTCCGCTCGTCGGCTCGCCGTCTGGCGATGCCGGAGTTGCCCGACGAGCTGTTCATCGGATCGATCGAGAAGCTGCTCGAACTCGACCACGACTGGGTCCCCGCGGCAGGCGGCGAGGACGCGCTCTACGTCCGGCCGTACATGTTCTCCACCGAAGCCGGACTCGGTGTCCGCCCGGCCGATTCGTACCGCTACTTGTTGATCGCCTCTCCCGCAGGTGCGTACTTCCCCAGAGGCGTCAAGCCGGTGAGCGTCTGGCTGTCGACCGAATACGTCCGGGCCGCACCGGGCGGCACCGGAGACGCGAAGTTCGCGGGCAACTACGCCGCATCTCTGCTGGCGCAGGCACAGGCCAGCGACGAAGGATGCGATCAGGTGGTCTGGCTCGATGCCATCGAGCGCCGGTACGTCGAGGAGATGGGCGGGATGAACCTGTTCTTCGTCTTCGGCTCGGGCTCCGACGCACGACTGGTGACGCCGTCGCTGTCCGGGTCACTGCTCCCCGGCATCACTCGCGACTCGCTGCTGGCCCTGGCAACCGACGCAGGCATCCCCGTCGAAGAGCGTCGGATCTCCACCGAGGAGTGGCGCAAAGGGGCCGACTCCGGCGAGATCACCGAGGTGTTCGCTTGCGGCACAGCAGCGGTCATCACACCGGTGGGTAGCGTCAAGTCCACCGAGGGGGCGTTCGAGATCGCGGGCGGCGAGCCTGGCGAGATCACGCTCGCACTGCGCGACACGCTCACCGGTATTCAGCGCGGAACGTTCGCCGATACGCACGGCTGGATGACCACGCTCCGCTAGCTTCCCAGAAGCAGGCCGACCGCGGCCAGCGCGGTGGTGGTCTCGATTCCGGCTCCGAGCACGTCGCCGGAGAGCCCGCCGAAGCGTCGCACGCAGTGGCGAGTGAGAATTACCGCGACGGCGAGTACGACTACGACCACCAGCGCTCCCTGCCACGGTCGGTCGGGACGAATGTACGTGGACATGGCCGTTGCCACGCCTGACCACAACGCCACGGCTGCGATCGACTGAGTGCCTGCCACCAGCGCGCCGAAGCCGCTCGGTGCCGCCGCCTCGATCCCTCGGCGACACGCGACGACCACCGACACCCGTCCGATCACCGAGACACACACGATGGCCCACCACATGTGCAACTGCGCGAGCTGGCCCAGGCTTGCGGCCTGTATCCCCAGCACCAGAGCAAGTGATGCCACGCCGAACGGACCTGCGCTGCCGGACTTCATGACTTCTCGCGCGCGCTCGGGAGGTCCGTAGCAGCCCAGTCCGTCCGCGGTGTCGGCCAAGCCGTCCAGATGCATACCCCGAGTGAGCAATGCCGAGGCCGCGACGGCGAGCAGTCCGCCGAGGAGAGGCGTCAGGCCCGCCGTGATCGACACCCACAGAACGATCGCGCTGATGCTGCCGAGGGCGATGCCGACGACTGGAGCGAGCGCTATCGCGCGCCCGGCGGAGTCCCTGTCGACCTCCTCGGGGCCGCGCACGGGAAGCACCGTCAGCCAGGAGAACGCGAGCACCAGTGAATCGGCTGGGCTGCGCACCGTCAGTGGTCTTCGGCAGTGCTGCGGTCTTCGGCGGTGCTGCGGTCTTCGCTGTCGCCGGTACTGACACCGGAGTCGGCGAAGGTTGCCATCGAATTCAGGGTGCCGACACCCGCACGAACCAGAGGCAACGCCGTCAGCGCTCCCGAACCTTCGCCCAGTCGCATCCCGAGCTCCACGATCGGTTCGAGACGCAAGTGCCGCAACGCAAGTGAATGGCCAGGCTCGGCCGAGCGATGCCCGGCAACCCACCAGTTGCGTGCCCCGGCCGCCGCGTCCTCGGCCACCAATGCGGCCGCGGTCACCACCAGGCCGTCCAGAATCACCGGGGTTCGCCGATGCGCTGCCTGTGCCAGAAAGCCGGCGAGGGCCGCGATGTCGGCACCGCCCGCGACACGCAGCAAATCGGTGGGGTTCTTCGCGACCGGGCGGGCTCGACGCATCGCGTCTCGGATCGCTGCGGTCTTCCTGATCCACCCCGCGTCGTCGATTCCGGTGCCGCGACCGACGGCGGCAACCGGCTCGGTATCGGTGAGGGTGGCGATCAATACCGTTGCAGGAGTGGTGTTTCCGATACCCATGTCACCTGCGATGAGAAGATCTGCGCCGCCGTCGACCTCTTCGTCGGCGATGGCGGCTCCGGCAGCGATCGCGGCCTCGACCTCGTCCTCGGTGAGTGCATCCTCGCGGTCGATCGATCCACTGGACCGTCGAATCTTGAACGCGGACACCGAAGAATCCGTATCGGCGTCGACCGCGATGTCGACAACCCGAACCGCGGCACCGGCGATGGCCGCCAGCACGTTGACCGCTGCGCCGCCGGCGCGGATGTTCGCGACCATCTGAGCCGTCACCTCGGGAGGGTAGGCAGAGACTCCGTGTGCGGCCACGCCGTGATCGCCGGCGAAGACGACGACACGCACTCGTTCGAGAGACCGCGGCGGGCAGGCGTCCTGGCAGGCGGCGATCCACTCACCGAGCGCCTCGAGGCGACCGAGGCTTCCGGCAGGCTTGGTCAATTCCCGTTGCCGGTCGGCGGCGGCCGATCGAGCCGAGTCCGACGGAGCAGTCACCGGACGAAACGGCGACGACGCCGAATCCTCTTCCGAAAGAATTGTCACACTGTGCCTTTCGCGGTGATGAAGTCCGCCGGAGGGTCCTTGAGGGTCAGCGCGAGTCCTGCGACGACCAGCAGAACCCTGTCACATACTGCCGCGAGCCGAGAATTGAGCAATCCCAGCTCGTCTCGGAAGAGGCGACCGGAACGGGACTCCGGCACCACAGACAAGCCGACTTCGGGGCTGACGAGCACAAGGTGGGACGGGCAGTCCGCGACTGCCCGAACCAGATCGTCGACAGCCGGCGCGATCGTGCCGCGGGGGAGCTCCCAGGCCTGTGCATCGTCGAGCATTCCCGTCAGCCACGTTCCCAGATCGTCGACGACGGTGGTGCCGTCCCACGGCTGCGTCACGACACCGGACAGAGACGTGACGGTTTCGACGGTGGACCAGTGTCTCGGTCTCGACGCACGGTGACGCTCGATGCGAAGCTGCCAGTCCTCGTCGGTGGCGTCCCGCCGACCGGTCGCGAGGTAGCGAACCGGCTCGACAACGGCAAGCGATTCCGCGTGCCCGGACTTGCCGGATCTGGCTCCACCGAGCACGAGGGTTCGTCTCGGTTCGCCCACCGACGTCAGACGGCCTCGCCGGCGCTGACTCGCGGCTTGGGTGCGCGCATCTTGCGGATCTGGGACGCACGGACGAAGGCGTACCACCCGATCCTGAAACCGCCGTCGGTGGTCTCGGGGAACCGCACCCGGATCTTGTTGTTGATCATCTTGCCGAGGTAGATGCCCTCGCCGACCATGAAGAGCATCATCACGAACATGCCGAGGGTGACGTACTGCTGCACCTGCGGCTGCAGGAACAACGCGAAGATCAGGATCAACGCCAGCGGCATGAACAGGCCGACGAGGTTGCGTCGTGCATCGACGATGTCGCGTACGTATGCACGCACCGGACCCTTGTCGCGGGGGAGCAGATACTTGTCTTCGCCCGCCAGCATCCGTGCGCGTCGTTCGGCTGCGGCGGCGCGTCGCTCGTTGGAGGCGGCCTTGCGATCTTCTTTGCTGCCCTTGTTCGCCTTGCGGCGCTCGCGTGCCTCTTTGCTCGTCAGAGGAGCAGGAGCAACCGGTCCGCGACGCCGAGCTTCGGCATCACGGCGCTTGGGGGTCGGCCGGCCCTTGCCGAGAGACACCGAAGGGGTCGCGTCGCTCCCGGCCGTCGTCGACTCGGATTCGTTCGAGTCGTTTCCGTCCGAATTGTCAGAGTTTCCACGGCGTAGCAGCTTCACGCACTCAGAGTATGGGATGGCCCGTTGCCCACGAACACCGGCCAGGTCAGCGGCGAAACAGCGGATGCCGTTCCGGCGCTGCAGCCCTAGACTTCCGACGATGCGAGTGATGATTGCGCCGGATTCGTTCGGAGACACCTTGACTGCCGCGGCCGCGGCCGACGCCATCGCCAGGGGATGGGCCTCGGTTCGTGAGACCGACGAACTCGAACTCGCGCCCCAATCCGACGGCGGCCCCGGGTTCGTCGAGGTCCTGGCCTCGCGCATCGGCACCGTGCAGACCGCAGACGTGGACGGGCCCCTCGGCAACCCGGTCCGAGCCCACTGGCTGCTCGACGGTACGGCGGCGTACATCGAATCGGCTCAGGCCTGCGGACTGCATCTTCTCGACGGCCCGCCCACTCCACTGTCAGCACTGAAGGCGAGCAGCTACGGCGTCGGTCAGCTGCTCGACGCCGCTCTCGACGCCGGTGCGCGAACGGTGTTCGTCGGGCTCGGGGGAAGCAGCTGCAGCGACGGCGGGCGCGCGATGATTCGTGCGCTGGGCGGACTCGGATCGGCGGTCGCGCGATTGTCGGGCATCGACCTCGTCGCCGCGTCGGACGTGGAGAACCTGCTGCTGGGCGACGCCGGTGCGGCCCGAGTGTTCGGTCCACAGAAAGGTGCCGACGCAGACACCGTCGCTCGGCTGGAGGAGTCGAACACCGATTGGGCTGCAGTGCTCTCTGCCGCCGGCTACGACGTGGCAGACCGACCGGGAGCCGGAGCCGCAGGAGGTCTGGGGGCGGCACTGTTCGCACTCGGCGGCAGGCAGCTACCCGGTGCCGTCGTGGTGGCCGAACGAACCGGGCAGCAGGAACTGCTCGACTCCGTCGACCTGGTGCTGACCGGTGAGGGCAAATTCGACTCGCAATCGCTGCGCGGCAAGCTGGTGACCAGAATCGCTGCCGCGGGCGGCGCGACGGGCATCGACACGATCGTGCTCGCGGGGCAGGTCACGTTGTCGAAGGACGAACTGGAGTCGGCGGGCATCTCGGCTGCGCACTCGATCAGTGAGTTCGCGGGTTCGGTCGAGCTGGCGATGTCGGATGCGGCGAATCAGCTCGAACAGTTGGCCGCGCGCGTCGCGGCCGACGTGGTCGACACCGGTGTGCGAGCGAGGCGGCGAGCGTGAGGAATAGAGCTACCGGGAGTACGGTTGAGTCATTCACGGGTTGTACGACTGATAGGGAGAACCCATGACCGTTTCGAATGAGACCGCAACGACCGAAACCACGGCACACAAGGTCACCATGACGGAGACCGCGTCGACCAAGGCCAAGGCGCTGCTGGATCAAGAAGGCCGTGACGACCTCGCGCTGCGCATCGCCGTGCAGCCGGGTGGTTGCGCAGGACTGCGCTACCAGCTCTTCTTCGACGACCGAAGCCTCGACGGCGACCTCGCGGTCGACTTCAACGGCGTCACTCTCGCAGTGGACCGGATGAGCGCTCCCTACGTGGAGGGTGCATCCATCGACTTCGTGGACACGATCGAGAAGCAGGGCTTCACGATCGACAACCCGAACGCCACGGGATCGTGCGCGTGCGGCGACTCGTTCAACTGAGCTGACTCGTACTCGACTGTGACCGGTACACGCATGCGTGTACCGGTCACAGTCGTGTCTGCCCGTCGACTCCACAGCATCTACGAACCGAAAGGCCTTCCTTCGTGACACTCGCGGTATCCGGCTCGATAGCGACCGACCATCTGATGCGATTCTCCGGACGGTTCGCCGAGCAGATCGTCGCCGATCAGCTCTCGAACATCTCGTTGAGCTTCCTGGTGGACGATCTGGTCATTCGCAAGGGAGGTGTCGGCGGAAACATCGCGTACGCACTCGGAGTTCTCGGCGGCGCGCCTCTGCTCGTCGGGGCCGTGGGACCGGACTTCGCCGAGTACCGGACCTGGCTCGAGGAGCACGGCGTCGACTGCAGTGGTGTGAGCGTGTCCGCTACCGCACACACTGCCCGCTTCGTCTGCACCACGGACGAGGACATGGCGCAGATCGCGTCGTTCTACCCCGGAGCGATGAGCGAGGCCCGGGACATCTCCATCGAGGCACTCGCGGCGCAGCACGCGATGGACCTGGTTCTGATCGGTGCCAACGACCCCGACGCGATGACGGCGCACACGGCGCAGTGCCGCGCTGCAGGCATCCCGTTCGCGGCCGACCCGTCGCAGCAGCTCGCTCGGCTCGACGCCGCGCAGGCAACCGACTTGATCGACGGTGCCGCGTACCTGTTCACCAACGAGTACGAATGGGCGCTCCTCAAGCAGAAGACCGGCATGTCCGACGCTGACATCGCCGACAAGGTGGATCTGCGCGTCACCACCCTGGGCAAGCGTGGCGTGGACATCGTCGAAAAGGGTGGTGTGCACACCCATGTCGGTGTCGTGCCAGAGACGAGCAAGGTCGATCCGACCGGTGTCGGCGACGGCTTCCGAGCAGGTTTCCTCACCGCCCACATGGCCGGAGCCAGCATCGAACGTGCAGCGCAACTCGGTTCGCTCGTGGCCGTGCTGGTGCTCGAGACCACCGGCACTCAGGAGTGGGATCTCAACCGCGACGACGCGATCAAGCGTCTGACCTCTGCCTACGGTGCCGAAGCGGGCGAGGAGATCGGGGCATTGCTCCCCGCCTGATCGAGGTTGTTCGTTCGCCCACCGGATCAATGTGGCTTTGTTGCACTCCGAGCGACCGAAAGTCGCATTGATCCGGCGGGGACGGTCGGCCAGGTCAGATGTTGACCGGATACTCCGGTTCGGCGATCTGCGGCACGATGCGCTTCTCGACGAAGATGCCGTGCCACACCATGAAGATCAGCAGCGTCCACAGTCGACGGCTGTGATCGGACTTGCCGGCGCGGTGATCGTCGAGCATCGCCATGACGGCGGCCTTGTTCAGCAGGTGATCGGTCTGCGAGTCGGCGATCTGCTGGTGCGCCCAATCGAAGAGTTCCGGTCCGCGCAGCCAATGGCGCAGTGGCACAGGGAATCCCAGTTTGGCGCGATGGAGTACGTGACCGGGAACGATTCCCTCGAGCGCCTGACGCAGAGCGTACTTGGTGGTGCTCTTGGTGATCTTCTGGTCGAGCGGGAGCTTCTCGGCGACCTTGTAGACCTCGGAGTCGAGGAACGGAACGCGCAACTCGAGTGAATTGGCCATGGTGATCTTGTCGGCCTTGACCAGAATGTCGCCGCGCAACCAGGTGAACAGATCCAGATGCTGCATCCGAGCCACCGGATCCCATCCCTGCGACTGCGCGTAGATCGGCGCGGTGACGTCCTGATGGGTCCACTCGGATCGGAACTCGCGCAACACCGATCGCAACTGCGCGTCGTTGAAACTGCGTGCGTTGCCGTAGTACCGCTCTTCGAGAGTCATGGATCCACGGTTGAGCAGGCTCTTGCCGCGAGTGCCCTCGGGGATTCGCTCGCTCAACGAGCCGGCCGCACGTCGAAGGAAGGCGGGAAGCGACTCGAACGGCTTCAACGACAGCGGTTCGCGGTAGATGGTGTAGCCGCCGAACAACTCGTCTGCGCCTTCGCCGGAGAGCACGACCTTGACGTGCTTGCGGGCTTCCTTGGCGACGAAGTACAGCGGCACCAACGCGGGGTCGGCCACCGGATCGTCCAGATACCAGACGATCTCGGGGATGGACGCCGCGAACTCCTCGGGTCCGACGACCTTCACGATGTGCCGAGCACCGATTGCCGCGGCCGACTCCGCTGCCACGTCCACCTCGGAGTAGCCCTCGCGCTCGAATCCGGTGGTGAACGTGATCAGGTCGGGGTTGTGACGGATCGCCAGAGCTGCGATGGCCGTCGAATCGATTCCGCCCGAGAGGAAGGAGCCGACCGTGACGTCGGCGCGCATGTGTTTGGCAACCGAGTCTTCGAGTGCCTCGGCGATTTCCTGGTACCGCGCCTTCTCGCTGCCGGGTGCGAAGGGCTGAACCGGGAACTTCGGGGTGAAGTAGCGAGTGACCTTCGGCGGCGTGCCCGGTGACAGCGTGGCGTAGCAACCGGATTCGAGCCGCCGAACGCCTGCGTGCAGGGTTTCGGGCTCGGGGACGTACTGCAGCACCGTGTAGTGCTCGATGGCACGCGGATCGAGATCGGTGTCGACGCCGAGCAGATCCATCAGCTCGAGCACGCTCTTCTTCTCGCTACCGAACGCGGTGCCTCCGGGACCGGTGGCCAGGAACAGCGGCTTGATGCCGAAGGGATCGCGTGCAACGAACATCTCGCGCGTCTCGGTGTCCCAGATGGCGAAGGCGAACATTCCTCGCAGACGCTGCACGGCGGCAGCGCCCCAGTAGTGGAATGCCGCAACGATCGACTCGCTGTCACCTTCGGTGGCGAATTCTGCCCCGTGGTCGCGCGCGAGTTCCGCACGCAACTCGAGGTAGTTGTAGATCTCGCCGTTGAACACCAGTGCGTACCGGTTCGGCGACTCGGGCGGACCCCACCGCATCGGCTGGTGCGAGTGTTCGATGTCGATGAACGAAAGTCGATTGAAGCCGTAGACGACGTCGTCGTCGTGCCAGGTGCCACCGGGCTCGTCCGGGCCACGATGGCGCATGCAATGAGTCGCCGAGCTCACCAGCTCGACGCCGGCGGCGGTCGTTCCGTGAGATGTCAGTACTCCGAGCAGTCCACACACAGCGTCTGCTACCTCTTCTCGCAGTTGGGGACAATGCCGGGGGCCGGATCTCCGCGTGTCGTCAGCGGGACGGTCGATCAGCAACCGAGTATGCCGCAGACACGCTCGAACCTAGGTAACGACCCAAGGGTGGCTCCGCGTCAGCTTTGGTCTACGCTGCGTAGTACTCGGGCATCTCCATGTGGAAGCCCTTATTCTTCAGTGGTGGGCAATCAGGAAGGCGTGAACGTGGCGCATAGTCGGATCCTTCGGCGAGCGGGGCTGACAGCATTTCTCGGTGTAGCCGCGTTGATGCTGTCGGGCTGTTCCATCAGCAGCGACAACGTACTCAATTTCGGTTTCGCCTCGGGCGTCACCCCGCAGGGGCGACGCATCGGCGACCTGTGGACGTGGTCGGTCATTGCCGCCCTGGTCATGGGCATCATCGTGTGGGTTCTGATCTTCTGGGTGGTGCTGTTCCACCGTAAGAAGAAGAGCTCACCGGAGTTCCCTCGCCAGACGGCCTACAACGTTCCGCTCGAGTTGTTCTACACGGCGGTTCCGTTCGTGATCATCGCCGTCCTGTTCTACTTCACCGTCGTGGTGCAGAACTACGTCGACGAGAAGCAGGCCGATCCCGATGTCCAGGTGGATGTCACGGCTTACCAGTGGAACTGGAAGTTCGGCTACCGCACCATCGACCTCAAGGACGGTGCCGCCAAGTACGAGGGCACCGACGAGGAGGAGCAGGCTGCCGCCGAGGCGGCTGCCACTCCGGGCGAAGGTGCCGAGGGTAGCGAGGACGGCGAGTTCGTTCCGGGACCGATCAACGGAGCATCCACGCAGGATCTGTCGTACCTGCACTACAACAAGATCGAAACGGTCGGCTCGAGCGAAGAGATCCCGGTCCTGGTTCTGCCGACCGGTAAGCGCATCGAATTCGTGCTCGCGTCCTCGGACGTCATCCACGGATTCTGGGTTCCGGAATTCCTGTTCAAGCGCGACGTTCTTCCGAACCCCGAGGAGAACCACTCCGACAACGTCTTCCAGATCAGCGAAATCGAACGCGAAGGCTCCTTCGTCGGACGGTGCACCGAAATGTGCGGCACCTTCCACTCGATGATGAACTTCGAGGTTCGTGCCGTGTCTCCCGAGCGGTTCGAGCAGTACATCGAGCTGCGCAAACCTCTGTCCGAAGGCGGAGACGCGCTGACCAACGCGCAGGCACTCGAAGCCATCGGTGAAAGCCCCCTCGCAACGAGCACCGCTCCGTTCTCGACCGACCGCACCCTCCGCACAGCCGCTGTCGCTGAAGGCAACTGACCAAGGAAGCATGCTGATATGAAAATCGAAGCCAAGATCTTCGAAATCCTCACTGTCTTCTTTCTCCTGGTCGGCATCGTGTACGCGTTGTTCACGGGCCTGAGCCGCACAGGAGTCGAGTGGGCCGGAGTCACCGCGATCTTCCTGTCGGTCGGTCTGACGTTGATCGTCGGAACCTACTTCCGATTCGTCGCACGACGCCTCGACACCCGACCCGAGGACTTCGACGACGCCGAAGTCAGCGACGGCGCAGGAGACCTGGGCTTCTTCAGCCCCGGTAGCTTCTGGCCGATCGTGCTCGCAGGAGCCGCGTCCATCACCGCCATCGGATTCGCCTTCTTCCAGCCGTGGCTCATCGCCCTCGGCGTGGTGAGCGTCATCGCTGCGGCCGCAGGTTTGGTGTTCGAGTACCACGTCGGTGCCGAGCGCCACTGACTTCATCTGCTCCACCCGAAAAGGGCCCCGGTTGTTCTCACGAGCGACCGGGGCCCTTTTCTGCTGTCCGAGTACAGGCCCAACAGGATGGTCCGCTCATAGCGCTGTGAGGTGACACGGAGAGCGAGCGTGCGGAGGTCGAGCGCGCAGCGGTGAACGAGGTGGCACCTTCAGGAAACGTCGGCCTCCGAGTGGGACCGAACGGCACGGGGCACCTGATCGGCAAGCGAATCGAGAGAGATGTTCAGCGCGCCGCACAACGCGGCGACGGTGAAGAACGCCGGCGTCGGAATTCGGCCGGTCTCGATCTTGCGCAGAGTTTCGACCGAGATGCCTGCTGTATCGGCGACGTCGGTCATGGTTCGGCCACCGCGGGCATGACGGAGAGCAGAGCCGAGCCTGGCACCGCGGGCGAGTTCGCCGGGGGTGAGGGGAACACGGACCATGACACCGATAGTAATACCGGTCGTCGCGAACCCCGGAGCTGAGAACGGGCGACGTATCTGGGATATGGATGGGTCATCCGACGGTGGGGGAGGGGAGGGCCATCGGATCCTCCGACGATGAGCAGCCGGCCGTGCTGCCTCGGAGGGTGATGCGAAGTGTTCCAGCCCGGATCGTGTTCGGGGACAACAAAAAGGGCGACACCGTTGCCGGTGTCGCCCTTTTCGAGACTCTGTCAGATGTCAGCGTTCTCTGTCGTTGTCGCTTCGACCCGAAGCGATGGCAGTGTCCTCATCCGAATGGAGTCCATGGCCGTTGCCGTTCGAGTGGCCGTTGCCATTGGAGTGGCCGTTGCCGTTCGAGTGCCCGTTGCCATTGGCATGGCCGTTGCCGTTGCCGTTCGAGTGGCCGTTGCCGTGGATGCCCGCCTGGTAGTTGCGGAGCATCGTCAGCTGCTCGTGTTCACCCTTGTGAAGGGCATCTTCGAGAGCCTTGCTCTGTGCCACCGGATCCGGACTGAACAGCGATCCCGAGCCGGGCTTTCCGGCCGAGCCGAGCTTGTTCATCTTCTTCGGAACGGCTGCGCCCTGGTAATCGAGGGGAATCGGGTGTCCGTGATCGTCGACCGGTCCGAGCGGCTGGTGGATTTCCACGTACTGGCCGTGCGGGAGTCGCTTGATGATTCCGGTTTCGATGCCGTGCTCGAGAACTGCCCGATCGCTGCGCTGCAGTCCGATGCAGAATCGGTATGCGATGAAGTAGGCGAGCGGAGGCATGGTGAGAATTCCGATACGACCGATCCACGTCATCGCGTTGAGCGAGATGTCGAACTTGTAGGCGATGAGGTCGTTGATGCACGAGAGCGTGAGGATCACGTAGAACGTGAGGGCCATCGCGCCGATCGCAGTACGCACCGGAACGTCACGGGGACGCTGCAGCAGGTTGTGATGCGCAGTGTCTCCGGTGAGACGCTTCTCGATCCACGGGTACGCGATCATCACGGTGAAGACGAGACCCATGATCACTGCCACCCAGAACACTGCCGGGATGGTGTAGCGCCCGGCGATGTATATCTCCCAGGCAGGCCACAGTCGTGCCATGCCGTCGGTCCACATCAGGTAGAAGTCGGGCTGCACGCCTGCCGACACTTGCGACGGGTTGTACGGTCCGAGATTCCAGATCGGGTTGATCTGGATGAGTCCGCCCATTGCTGCCAGCACACCGAAGGTGACGGCGAAGAAAGCACCGGACTTGACCGCGAAGACCGGAAGAATACGAACGCCGACGACGTTCTGCTCCGTGCGGCCGGGTCCGGGGAACTGCGTGTGCTTCTGGTACCAGACCAGGGCCAGGTGGGCTGCGATCAGCGCCAGGATGATGGCCGGTAGAAGAAGAACGTGCGCGACGTACAGGCGCGGAATGATGATCGTGCCGGGGAAGTCACCGTCGAAGATGAGCCAGTGCATCCACGTACCGATGATCGGGATGCTCATCGTGATACCACCGAGAGCGGCGCGGAGGCCGGTGCCGGAGAGCAGATCGTCGGGGAGCGAGTAGCCGAAGAAACCCTCGAACATTGCGAGGATGAGCAGCAAGCAGCCGATGACCCAGTTGGCCTCACGCGGGCGACGGAATGCACCGGTGAAGAAGATGCGCATCATGTGCACGATGATCGACGCGGCGAACATCAGGGCCGCCCAGTGGTGAATCTGCCGCATGAACAGACCGCCACGAACCTCGAACGTGATGTCGAGAGCGGTTGCGTATGCCCTGGACATCGTCACACCGTTGAGGGGGGTGTACGCACCTTCGTACACGACCTCGCTGAGCGACGGATCGAAGAACAGGGTGAGGAACACACCCGAGATCAGCAGGATGACGAAGCTGTACAGCGCGATCTCACCGAGCAGGAACGACCAGTGCGTGGGGAAGACCTTGTTGATCTGGCGACGCAATCCCGGCGCCAGGTGGTAACGACTGTCTACGCCGTCGGCCTGCTTGGCGGCGAGGGTTTGCAATGTACTCATGAGTCACGCTCCGGACGACGTTCCCAGAAGGCGGGCCCCAGCGCTTCGGTGAAATCTCCCGAAGCGACGAGGAATCCCTCTTCGTTGACAGTGATGGGAAGTTGGGGCAGCGCACGCGCAGCCGGTCCGAAGATCGGCTTGCCGTACTCGAGCGCGTTGAACTGCGACTGGTGGCAAGGGCACAGAATTCGGTTGGTCTGCTGCTCGTACAACGATGTCGGGCAACCCAGGTGCGTACAGATCTTCGAGTAGGCGAAGTAATCGCCGTAGTTGAAGCTTTCCTGACCCTTGCGCTTGACGACCGTGCTGGCGTCGTCCGAGCGAAGGCGGATGAGCATGACCGAGTTACGAACTCCACGCAGCGAGACGAGCAGATCGTGCTCGCTTTCGCGGTCCGCTTCACGGAACGGGAATACGGTCTCCATGGCACCAGCGTCCAAGTCCTCGGGCCGAACGAGAACGACATCTTCCGGTCGCCCGGTGTCTCGTCGGAGGTAGATGGTCTCTCCATCGTAGCGAGGAGTCCACCCGGATACCCACAACGGCGAATCTTCGCCCTTGGCCCAGGGATTCTTGATCAATCCACCGAGGGGGAGCAGTGCCATGACGCCGAGCGCGCCACCACCGAAGACCAGCGATCGCTTGATCACCTTGCGACGCCCGATGGTCGACGTGTCGAGCGAATCGCCCAGCTCAGCCACGAGAGTCTTGCGGTCGATCTCGGACGAGCCGCCGTCGTGACGGTCCTGGATGGAGACCTCTTCGGGGATGAACTTCTTGGTGAACTGCACCGCGCCGATACCCACCGCGAGGATCGCCAGGCCCATCGTGCCGCCGATGAGCGGGGTGTACAGCGAGTAGGCCAGGTAGTTCTCTTCGCCGATACCGGAGTACTGCCACGGCCAGAACAGGTAAATGCCGATGAATGCGACAGCGGCGAGGCCGGCAATCGCGAACCAGATCGCGACGCTGCGCTCGGCACGCTTCTCGGCGCGGGTGCCTTCCACAGCCCAACGGTTGCGGCGGAAAGCGACATCGACACCGTCGAGGTTGGTGCCGAGCTCGACCAGTTCGTCGCGGCTCATCGCGGCGAGTTCCTCGTCGGTGTACTTCTTGTCCGCGTTCACGCCGTCGGGACCGGGCGCATCCTTGCGTCCGGATTCGTCGTCGTTGCCCGCGTCCTTACGGCCGGAATCGCCGTCGGTCATGATCTAGCTCCGATCCACAAAGTTGCTCCGACGACGGCGATGATGCCGACCGTCCAGATAGCGATCATCTCGGTACCGGGACCGAAACTTCCGATGCTCCAACCGCCTGCGGGAAGCGTTTCCTGGGCCGACTTGACGTACGCGATGATGTCGGACTTCTCCTCGATCGTCAGCTGACGATCGGAGAACTTCGGCATGTTCTGCGGGCCGGTGACCATCGCGGTGTAGATCTCCTGCTCGTTGGCAGGGCCGAGGGACGGTGCGAACTTGCCCGAGGACAGAGCGCCACCTTCACCGGTGAAGTTGTGGCAGGAAGCGCAGTTGAGTCGGAACAGTTCACTGCCGCGTCCGATGTCGCCACCGCGCAGAGACTCCTGAGCGATCTCACCGTTCTCGTCGCGGATGACCGTCGGTCCGCCGCCGTTGGCGTTGATGAAGGCACCGAGGGCGTCGATCTGCTTGTCGTTGAACTTCGGCGGCTTGCGCATCGCTTGGGCCTCGTTGCGAACAGCGGGCATACGACCGCTCGACACCTGGAAGTACACGGCTGCTTCGCCGACGCCGATGAGGCTCGGTCCGCGATCCTGAACACCCTGCAGGTTGGCACCGTGGCACGTGACGCAGGACGTGTCGTAGAGCTGCTTGCCCTCGCGGATCAGCGCTGCCGAATCGGTATCGGCAGTCGCGACCTGAGGAGCCGGCGTCAGAGCCGAGGCGAGGAAGCCTGCGCTCAGGAGGCCCATCATCAGAACGAGAGCACCGGTGATGCGTCGGCGCGTCCTACGCTGCCGTCTCGTCTTGGAGGCGGCGTTGTCGTCGGATGCTGCTGGGGGAGATGTACTCATCTTCTATCCCTTGTCGTGTCGGGACGGACCGAACGTCGGGGGCTGATTCCGTTCGCTCGTTATCTTTGGTGTGCTGACTGTCACTAGCGGATGAAGTAGATCGTTGCGAAGAGGGCAATCCAGACGATGTCGACGAAGTGCCAGTAGTACGAAACGACGATGGCCGCGGTGGCCTGCGCGGGCGTGAACTTACTGACCAGCGTTCTGGTGATCAGGAAGACGAAGGCGATGAGTCCGCCGATGACGTGCAATCCGTGGAAACCGGTCGTGATGTAGAAGACCGAGCCGTACACGCTGCTCGAGAGCGTCGTGCCCTCGTGCACCATGTGGTAGTACTCGTACGCCTGGCCGGCCACGAAGAACGCGCCCATCACCAGAGTGATGATGTACCAGCGGCGCAGTCCGAAGACGTCACCTCGCTCGGCGGCGAACACACCCAGCTGGCAGGTGAACGACGATGCGATCAGCACCGCGGTCACCGGCACAGCGAGAGCGAGGTTCAGCTCCGTCGGCTCCGGCGGCCAGATTCCATTCGCCTGGGCGCGTGCGACGAAGTACATCGCAAACAGCCCGGCGAAGAACATGAGTTCACTAGACAGCCACACGATCGTGCCGACGCTGACCATATTGGGACGGTTCAGCGAGTGCACGCGTTGGGTGATTGCCGATCCTTGAGTCCCTACAGCGCTCGTCACAAAGAGAAGTATGACCCGTCGTAGTACGGAAGGCATATCCGGGTCCGCTCTTGGCGCGTCGTGTCGGAACGAATCCGCGTACGTCCTTGTTCCCGTGCTGGTCAGAGCCTCTGTACGGGCCGGTAGGGTCCAGTCGTGCAAGGCTGGCCTCATGGCAAAGCGCACCGAAGGTGGATGGTTTCGGAGACTGTTCTCGCGATCGACGGCCGAACGTCTGGACCCCACTCGCGAGGACCTCGTGACAGTGGCGAGTTGCTTCGACGATGCACAGGCATGCTCGGCCGTGCTCGACGAAGCAGCGAGGACCCGACCGCTGTGGACGGAATCGGCGGAGGTGGTGCTGCGGCATCATCTCGTGTTGCCCTCCGACCAAGTCGAGGACGCAGCAGCGGTTGCGGCTCAGGACGACTACGAAGTGGGGCCGGCCGCCGAACTGCCGGAGAGCACCGGCTACCGCCCTCGGGTGGAAGACGGCGTACCGCTGGTTCTGCAACGTGTTCAGGTACTCGACGCTCTGCACTGCTCGCAGGAGCGTTCTCGCATGGCCGGCCTCGCTCAGCGTCGAGGGGGAGCAGTACTGGGGTGGGACGCACTGCAGCCCGCGCAGCCCGACGCGGCGTCTGGCTAAGCTTCCACCGCACCGAGTGCATCGACGGCAGAAGGGCACGGCAGAACCACCATGACCGCAGCGATCAGCGACGAACAGCCGCGAACCTGGCGTCGAATCCTCGGCGCGTTGACGAACCACACCGACCTGTCCAGCGCCGACACCGGCTGGGTCATGGACGAGATCATGGCCGACAACGCGACAGCCGCGCAGATCGCAGCCTTCGGCGTAGCGCTGAAGATGAAAGGTCCGACGCCGGCGGAGGTCAACGGACTCGCCGAATCGATGCTGGCGCACGCAGTGCTGGTGCACACCGACACCGACGCCGTCGACGTCGTGGGGACCGGAGGAGACGGAGCGGACACCGTCAACATCTCCACCATGGCAGCCGTCGTCGTCGCTGCCAGCGGGATCCGAGTCGTCAAGCACGGCAACCGCGCGGCGTCGTCGAAGAGCGGCACGACCGACGTCCTCGAAGCATTGGGGGTCCGAGTGACCCTCGGGGCCGACGCAGTCGCGTCGAGCGTCGAGCAGGTCGGCATCGGCTTCTGCTTCGCACCGATCCACCACCCCGCACTGCGCTTCGCTGCCGCACCGCGCAAGGAAATCGGAATCCCCACGGTCTTCAACGTGCTGGGGCCACTGACGAACCCCGGGCGCCCACGCGCAGGCCTGATCGGCTGTGCGTTCGAGAACCTGGTCCCCGTCGTCGCCGACGTGTTCGCAGCCCGGGGCAGCTCGGTGCTCGTGGTCCGCGGTGACGACGGACTGGACGAGATCACCCTGTCCACCACCACGACAGTGCACGTGGTGTCCGATGGTTCGGTGACCGTCGAGACGATCGACCCGCTCGACTACGGCATCTCCCGAGCGCCCATAGAAGCTCTCAGAGGTGGAGACGCCGAATTCAATGCAGCAGTGGCGCACCGAGTGTTCGCCGGTGAACAGGGTCCCGTCCGCGACGCCGTACTGCTCAATGCCGCCGCAGCCATGGCAGCGCACCACGGCGTGTCCGACGACCTCCACGCCCGAATCGAAGCCGGATTGGCCACTGCCGCAAAAACAATCGATTCCGGTGCAGCAGCACGGCTACTCGCCGACTGGGGTCGATGCACCACCGAACTCGCCGGCTGACGAAGAGCGCGGCTACTCGCCTATCGAGAACCCGGCTTCGACATCGGCACTCGAATAGGACTGGAACGCAATGTGAGTGGTGGTGCTGCGCACCCCCCGCACACGATTGATGTGCTTGGTGATGACCTCTGCGATCGACGCATGATCACGAACTTTCACGATGGCGATCAGATCGACATCGCCAGCACACGAATAGACCTCCGACACACCGTCGACATCGGCAACGGCCTGCGCCGCCTCCGGAATCAAGTCGGCCTCGGCGTCGATCAAGACGATGGCATTGATCATGTGCGCTCCTCAAGCATCTCGAGCTCGGTGTCCGACGCGAGCTACCCCCAGACCCTAGTTGCTGCCGTACCCCGACAGTCGTCCCGCAGGCTCCACTCCTGCCCAGAACGGTCGTTCCGCAGGCTCCACTCCTGCCCTCGCGGCTTCTCTCGCCGTCCGACACCACGACTCCCACGAACCCGCCGACCGTGCCGGGCTGCAGTACCCACTGCTCGTGCGCACGATCCGGACTCCGTCCGTGCGCAGCCAGGCCGCAATGAGTCCGACTTCCTCCGGGGGCGCGCCGCGAAGCGGGGTCGTATCGGGCACCACCGTTTCGGCCGACGCGGTGATGGCATCGACGACGGGCATCGGATGCACTCCCCGCGGCGCGACGGCAGCGCCGGCCAGCCGGCCGAAGCGCACCACGATCAACTCCCACCCGCCGTCGGCCGTGCGCCTCGCCGCAACCAGTTCGGCAATGGCGGCCACTGCTGCCGATCGGTGCATCCGGCGCAGTGCGTCGACGGTGATCGCGATTCGGTCGCGCAGACGGGCAGCCGTCTCGTACAGCTCCTTGTCTGCTAGCTCGGCGACGCGGCGGCGCATGGAGTACAGAACGGCGTCGTCCTGGCCACACACGAGCGCGAGAAACTGCGTCGGGGCATCGGAGTACTCGTCGGCCGTCAACGGGCCGGACAGTGCCGCAGGGCAGCCTCCGACGTCGGTCGCCGGGCACTGGTCACCGTGCCGAACCGAGCGGGCCAGACGGCGAGTGCACGTACGCAGGCGGCAGAATTCCGCGACGAGCGCCGCGGCCTCTGCGGCGTCACCGCGAACCGAGAACGGTCCGAGGCTGTTCGGTGCCGGGGTGCGGACGATCGACAGGCGAGGGAACGCCTCGTCGGTCAGGGTGATCCACCACCCCTTCCTGGGGAACTTCGAGCGGCGGTTGTACGGCGGGATGTGCGCCGAGAGCAGACGTAGCTCGCGGACTCCGGCTTCGAGCGCGTGTGCACACTCGACGTGGTCGACGCGGGTGGCCAGTGCGACCATCTCCTTCATCCGGCCTCGGGTCTCCGAGCCGGTGAAGTAGTTGCGCACGCGTCGTTTGAGGTTGTTGGACGTACCGACGTACAGCACCTCGTCGGACGGGCCGCGGAACAGATAGACGCCGGGCGTGCCGGGAAGATGGGCGGCCAGCCCGCGTTTGGCGCGCTGGCCGGCCGACACCGCGGGTAGGTAGTCGACCAACTCGGCGTAGCTGTGGACACCCTGATTGCCCACGCGTTCGATGAGGCCGTGCAGAACGTCGACCGTGGCCCTGGCGTCGTCGAGCGCACGGTGGGTAGGCCTTGTGCCCGATCGGAACAGAGTCGACAGCGCGGAGAGCTTCACCGACGGAGCCTCGTCGCGCGTCAGAACTCGGCGAGCCAGCTTGACCGTGCACAGCACCTGGAACCGTGGCCACGCGATGTCGAGACGGCTGGCGGCGGCCTTGAGGAATCCGGTGTCGAAGCCGGCGTTGTGCGCTACCAGCACCGAACCTCTCGCAAACTCGAGGAAACCGGGCAGAACCCGTTCGATGCGCGGCGCACCGATGAGCATCGCCGATGTGATGCCGGTCAGTTCCACGATGTACGGCGGAATGGACCTGCCCGGGTCGATCAACGTGGCGAACTCGCCGAGAATCTCGCCGCCTCGAACCTTGACTGCCCCGATTTCGGTGATGGCCTCGGTGTCCGCACTACCGCCGGTGGTCTCGAGGTCGACGACGACGAACGTCGTCTCGTGCAGCGGGGTGTCGAGTTCGTCGAACGTCAGCTGGATGGGCAGGCTCACCGGGACGACGTTAGGGCCGACCTCCGACAAGAACGCTCATCGCGCCGTCGAACGTCGTCGTGTCACGGAACCTGTCGGTGCCCGTCGCTATCTTTCGCTGAGTCGGCCGATTCGGCCGCCGGAAACCGTAAAGAGACAAGGATCACAATGATCATCGATTGCAGTGACTGCCTGGTCCGTGACATCGCCTGCGCGGACTGCGTCGTGACGGTGCTTCTGGGGGCTCCGGGGATGCCGTCCGGATCGGACGGACGGCGGGTCGGTCCGCCGTCTCGTATCACTCTCGAGCAGGAGGAACTCGGTGCCATGGGGGTGCTCGCCGATGTCGGTCTCGTGCCCACTCTCAAGCTCGTGGTGAACGACGACGACATCGCCGAGGTTCCTTTGTTATCGACTCGTGACACACCGGGGGATCAGCGCGCCGGCTAGTGAGAATCGAGCCGAATTCGCTCGCCTCGGCGAGTTGGGGTCGACACGGGGGTATGCCATTTCGTAACCTTCCTGAGACCTTGCGGAGTCTCGCCAGTCCAAACCGGAGTGGCGTCGCAAGTCACCGCCTAATCGTTCACTCGCGAGAGTGTTCGTACCGGGAACCCGATATCTACTGGGGTGAATCCCGCTGAGCCACCACACGGTGGCCGGTGGGTAGGGCTGCTCTTCCCAGCCCGAACCCGTCAGCTAACTCGGTCGGCGGACGATAGGAAGAAACGGAGCACCATCTTTCGTGGCGTCACAACTTTCCAACCGAACATTGCGGCGAGTCCTCGTAGCCGGAGCGCTCACGGCAGGCGTGGTCGTTCTTCCCGCTGCACCCGCAATGGCGGCCCCCCTCACCATTCCCGGCGTCGGAACCTTCGAGATTCCTGACATCCCGGGCCTTCCTCCCCTCAATCTTCCGGGTGTGCCAGCGCCGGGTGCGCCGTTGGCGCCGCAGGTCACCCCGGCTGCGAAGGCCGTTCAGGCCGCAGAATCCAAGATCGGAGCACCGTACGTGTACGGCGCTTCGGGTCCGGATTCGTTCGACTGCTCGGGCCTCGTTCAGTGGGCGTACAAGCAGGCCGGCGTCAGCTTGCCCCGTACGAGCTACGACCAGGCGGCCGCAGGCACTCCGGTCTCGCGCGACAGCCTCGCCCCCGGCGACGTCGTCTCGTTCTACGACGGCTCGCACTCGGGCATCTACGTCGGCAACGGCAACGTCGTGCACGCATCCACGTCCGGCGTGCCGGTCAAGGTTGCCCCGCTCGACTCGATGCCGTTCGACGGTGCTCGCCGTTACTGACTCGAGCGATCGACGTTCGTTGTGAACCGACCGACAGGGTCGAGCCGTTCATCGGCTCGACCCTGTCGGCGTATCCGGACACGGACTGCGCGACACGCCGGTTCGGTGGACAGGGCAGGATCCAGTTCGTAATCTGATCGAGACCTGGTCGATGTTTATTTTGTGACCTGTCACCTCGAACCCCCGTCGATTTCGGACCGTGTTCACGTCCGCGCCCGTAAGAGCATGGGTATGGTTCGTTTTCGGTCTACTTTTCCAACCGTTGCCTCGGTCGAGGCAACATCTGTGAGGACGGAGAGTCGCTTTCCGTGGCGATATCGAGATCTACCCGAGCGTTGCGTACGGCCCGAAACTCGGTGGTTGCGGTTGCGCTGACCGCATGCATCGCCGTGGTGCCGACGACGACGGCGACCGCGCAACCGGGATTCGGTTCGGCATCCGACGCGCAGACCGAACTCGCCGAGCTCTCTCGCCAGTCCGAGCAGACCACCGAATCTCTGCACGATGCTCAGATCGATCTCGACGCGAAGAACCAGCAGCAACTCGACGCTCAGGCCCTCGTCGACCAGAGCCGTGCCGCCGTGGACGCAGCGCAGGCGCAGTTGGAGCAGCTCAAACCGGCCATGGACAAGGTCGCCAACGTCAACTATCAGGGCGCGCGGACCAACCGACTGTTCGCCGTCATGGTCAGCGACTCACCACAGCAGTTGCTCGACCAGATGTCGGCGCTGGACGTGATCTCGGCGGAGACCGCCGACCAGGTCGCCCGATTCAAGCAGGCCAGCTCGGATGCAGAGACGGCCGAGCAGGCCGCGACGACGGCCGCCGAACAGGCACGCGTCGCCGCAGAGCAGGCCAAGGCCGTCAGCGACGATCTGCAGGCCAAGCAGAGTGAGCTGCAGGGACAGATAGCCGAGGTCATGGCCGCCTACAGTGCGCTCTCGTCCTCGGAGCAACTGTCTCTGGCCGGTTCGACCCTGCCCGACGGGTTCGACCCGTCCTCGATTCTGCAGAACCTGACGCCGGGATCTGGTGCCAGCGCGCTGCAGGCCGGCCTGACGCAGATCGGCAAGCCGTACGTCTGGGGCGCAACCGGTCCGGATGGCTTCGACTGCTCCGGGTTGGTCGTGTGGGCGTACAAGCAGGTGGGCAAGACGCTGCCGCGATCGAGTCAGGCGCAGGCGGCGGGCGGAACTCCGGTGGATCAGAAGGATCTGCAGCCGGGTGACGTCGTCCTGTTCTATCCGGACATCTCACACGTCGGAATCTATGCCGGAAACGGCAACGTGCTGCATGCCTCCACATTCGGTGTGCCCGTGAAGGTGCAGTCGATGGCATCGTTCCCGTACTACGGGGCGCGTCGATACTGAGGTCATGTCTCGACGATCGACGAGTGGCGGCATGAGCACCTCGAACCGACCATCCGGGTTGCACGTCCTCCTCCGATCGTCATGGCGGCGTTGGCTGGTCGTCGTGGTCGTCGTGGTGGTGGCCGTCTCGGTCGTTCTGATTCACCGATTCGACGGTTCGTCCGCGGCAGGGACCGCCGAGGTCACCGTCGGCCAGGACCCGCCGACCTACGATCAGCAGCGCCGCGCCGATGTGACCGTCCTCCTCGACCAGTGGGCGCGCGCGGTTCGTTCCGGTGATCTCGACGCACTGCGCGATGTGATGGATCCGCAGGCCGACCCGGGCTTCGTCGAAGCGCAGCTGCGCCGGGCAGCAGTGGTACCCGGCGTCCCCTTCGCAGAATTCGGCTACGACCTGGGCGACGAGCCCGAGACCCCGGTGCCGCCGCCGATAGCCGCGGCGCTCGATTCCACCGATGTCTGGGCACCCTCGGTCTATCTGCGGTACGCGGTCACCGGCCCGGACGCATCGCCGACGCGTCGGCCGGTCTCACTCGTCGTCGCCGAGCGGGACGGTCGATGGCGGTTGGTCGACGACGCGGATCTGACCGAGTATCGACGCCACACCTGGCGTGGGCCGTGGGACTTCGGCCCTCTCACCGTGCGCTCGGTGGCCACTGCAGCCGGGACATCTGTGGTCATGGGTCATCCGGACCGCGATCGGTTCGTGGAGAACCTTGCGGCCGAACTTCCGTCGGCAATCGCGGCCGTGACCGACTTCTGGGGAGACGACTGGGCGCGCGACGGGCTGGTTTTCGTCGCATCCTCGGCGGAGGAGTTCGCCGAACTGACGGGGTCCGATCCGTCCACCGACGTGGCTGCGGTGACGGTGTCCGACGCGGTGGCGGCCGACGGCTCCCGTCCGACGGGTCAGCGGGTGGTGTTCGGTCCCGACGCCGCGTCGAGGTTGACGCCGTTCACCGTGCGCTCGGTTCTGCGGCACGAGTTGACGCATGTGGCGGCGAGGGCGCGGACGTCCGACGATACGGAGCTGTGGGTGTCGGAGGGGTTCGCCGACTATTCCGGGTATCGAGGGTCCGGTGCCGAGTTCGCGCAACTCGCACCCACTCTCGCGGCGATCGTGGCGGCGGGTGGGCCGCCGACGGTGCTGCCGAAGAACGAGGACTTCGGTGCCGGTGGTGTTCGGTCGAGTGTGGCCTACGAATCGGCCTGGTCGGTGTTCGCATTCGTGGCCGATCGCTTCGGGGAGTCGACCCTGCGTTCGCTGTACGAAGCGCTCGCGTCCGAGAGCCCCACCGATTCGGCATTCGAGTCGGTGCTGGGACTCGACCGGGCACAGTTCGTGTCCTCATGGGGTGACTGGGTGGCTCGCCAGGCCCGCTGAGACGGGGCGCTACGGTTGACGCCATGCGTCGTACCCTGCTCGTGACGAACGACTTTCCTCCTCGCCCGGGTGGTATTCAGTCCTACTTGCACAGCTTCGCCTCGCAGCTGCCGGCCGACGAGCTGGTGGTCTACGCCCCCCGCTGGCGCGGCGACTCGCACGAGAAGTTCGATGCCAGGCAGCCTTTCGAGGTGATCCGGCATCCGACGACCCTGATGTTGCCGACTCCGCTCGTCGCGCGTCGTGCGGCTCGAATCCTGAAGTCCCGAGGCTGCGATTCGGTGTGGTTCGGTGCGTCGGCTCCGTTGGCAGTGATGTCGTCGTACCTGCGCAAGGCCGGGGCCGATCGCATCGTGGCGAGCACACACGGTCACGAGGTCGGATGGTCGATGGTGCCGGGCGGGCGGGCGACCCTGCGCACGATCGGCGAGAACACCGATGTGGTGACCTACGTCAGCAAGTACACCCGGGGGCGATTCAGCTCGGCGTTCGGGCGGACCGCCGCCCTCGAACATCTGCCGCCCGGAGTCGATACCGATCGCTTCGTGCCCGACGACGCAGCGCGCGCGGAACTTCGTGCCCGCTACGGCCTCGGTGATCGCCCCACCGTTCTGTGCCTGTCCCGGCTGGTTCCGCGCAAGGGTCAGGACGTCCTGATCCGGGCGCTCCCGGGGATCCGCCGGGCCGTCGACGGAGCGGTTCTGGTGATCGTCGGCGGCGGGCCGTACGAGAAGACTCTGCGCGAGCTCGTCCGATCCACCGGCATGGAGCAACACGTGGTGTTCACCGGCACCGTGCCGTCGGCGGAGCTCGCCGCCCACCACACGATCGCCGACGTGTTCGCGATGCCGAGCCGAACCCGAGGTGCCGGTCTCGATGTCGAAGGTCTCGGCATCGTCTACCTCGAGGCGTCTTCCTGCGGTGTACCCGTAGTCGCGGGCATGTCCGGGGGTGCGCCGGAAGCGGTGCAGCACAACAAGACCGGCCTCGTCGTCGACGGCACGTCCGTCTCGGACACCACCGACGCGATCGTGCGAATCCTGTCCGATCGCGCGCTGGCGACGCAGATGGGCAACGCCGGCCGCCACTGGGTGGACGCGGAATGGCGCTGGGACGTGCTGACCGAGAAACTGCGTTCGTTGATCTAGGCAGTACGGCTCAACGGGAGTAGATCGACTCGATCTCGTCGGCGTACGACTTGGTGATGACGTTGCGCTTGAGCTTCATCGTGGGAGTGAGCTCGCCGTTCTCCTCCGAGAAGTCGTGGGGGAGAAGTCGATACTTCTTGATGGACTCCGCATGCGAGACGGACTTGTTCGCGTCGGCGACGGCGGCGTCGATCTCCGCGACGAGTTCGGGGTCCGTCTGCAGATCCGCCGCGGTGGCGTCGGCTGCCTTGCCGTGTGCGGATTTCCAGCGATCGAACGCATCCGGATCGAGGGTGATGAGCGCGCCGATGAAGGGCTTCTGATCGCCCACGACGACGGCCTGGCTGATCAGTGCACCCGCCCGCAGGTGGTCTTCCAACCCGGCGGGTGAGACGTTCTTGCCGCCTGCGGTGACGATCAGTTCTTTCTTGCGACCCGAGATCGTGATGTAGCCGTCGTCGTCCACGGAACCGAGATCGCCGGTGCGGAACCAGCCGTCGTCCAGCGACTCGGCGGTCGCGGTCTCGTTGCGCCAGTAGCCGTCGAACACGACCGGTCCGCGGAGTTGGATCTCTCCGTCCTCGGCGATGCGCACGGTGTTGCCGGGCAGTGGACGCCCGACGCTGCCCACGCGTTGGAATCCGATGGTGTTGACCGCGAACGCCGCCGTGGTTTCGGTCAGTCCGTAGCCCTCGTAGATCGTCACGCCGATGCCCCGGTAGAAGTGGCCGAGTCGGGAACCGAGGGGCGCTCCGCCGGAGATCGCGAGTTCACACTTGCCGCCGAGCGCTGCTCGCAGTTTGCCGTACACCAACTTGTCGAACACGGTGTGTTTGGCGCGCAACACGATTCCCGGACCGCCCGTATCCTGCGCTTCACTCCACGCCACTGCGCATTCGGTGGCGAGGTCGAAGATCTTTCCCTTGCCGTCGGCGTGCGCCTTCTGCTTGGCGGTGTTGAAGACCTTCTCGAACACTCGCGGAACCGACAGGATGAAGTCCGGTTGGAACGTGCCGAATGTCGCGACGAGATTGGGGATGTCGCTGGTGTGGCCGATGGTGACCCCGGCGTCGAACGACGCGATCGACACTGCACGTGCCAGGACGTGCGCGAGCGGCAGGAACATCAGCGTGCTGCGGCCCTGTGTCATCAGCGATTTCAGCGACGTCTCACGAATCCCGAGTGACTCGGCGAGCAAATTCGCGTGGGTCAGCTGGACGCCCTTGGGGCGACCGGTGGTTCCCGAGGTGTAGATCAGGGTTGCCGGGTCGGACGAG
Source organism: Rhodococcus sp. IEGM 1341 (assembly GCF_030056895.1). Lineage (NCBI taxonomy): Bacteria > Bacillati > Actinomycetota > Actinomycetes > Mycobacteriales > Nocardiaceae > Rhodococcus > Rhodococcus sp. IEGM 1341. The sequence goes on from NZ_JASHKV010000003.1 coordinate 221,538, forward strand.
ACGAGTGTCGAAACCCGTTGGTGCACATCGTCTTCGGTGACTTCGGCACCACCGTCGAGCAGTGCCTGCACAGCGTCGGTGCCCGCCGAGTTCGCGATGACGAACGTCTGTCGGACCGACGGGGCTGCTGCCACAACGGACTTCGTCTCCTGCACATGCGCGTCGTTCTCGAGAATCAGTAGGACCGGCTCGGCGTCTTCGAGGATCCACTCGACCTGACCGGCCGAGGACGTCTCGTAGATCGGTACCGTCACACCGCCCGCGGCCCAGATCGCGTAGTCCACGACCGACCACTCGAATCGCGTCGACGACATCAGTGCGACCCGATCGCCCTGCTCGATGCCTGCGGCGATCAGACCCCGTGCCACCCCCACCACCAGGCGCTCGAACTCGGCGGCGGTGACGTCGACCCATTGTCCGTCCACTGTGCGTCGGAACACCACCGCGTCCGGCGAGGTGCGGGCGCGAGCGAAGACGGTATCGACAGCCGAGTCGGTGTCCGCGATGGCGTATTTGGCGGCGACGGTGAACTCGCGCACGGGATTACCTCCGGATAGAACTTGGGGAGAACGAAAGTCGATAGCTCGGCTTCACAGATACTCTAGACCCGGGCTCCCGGCGTCGAAATACGCCTCGACGCGCACGGCCCCCGACCCGGTGTGTGAAGCTCTGTCGATGAGCAGTATTCAAGTTGCGGATCAGACATTCGTGGCCGCCCCCGGCGTGCGGGTGGCGCAGGCGTTCGCGTCGCCTGCACGGTGGCGTCGATGGTGGCCGGATCTGAACCTGACGATCACCGAGGACCGGGGTGAGAAGGGGATCCGCTGGGCAGTGCGCGGCGGTGTGGTCGGAACGATGGAACTGTGGCTCGAGCCCGCGCTTGACGGGGTGATCGTCCATTACTTCCTGCACGCCGAACCCGCCGCGGGCGCCGACGTGGCAGCGCACCGACACGCCCGGCGGGTGGCCGGACGTGCGATGACGTTCGAGCTCAAGCGAGAGCTCGAGGCCGGTCGGTCTGCAGGTGAAGCACCCCACCACGTAGCGTCGACTTCAGCTCGCGAATGAACCGCGCGGTACGGTCGGCCGGTTCGCATTGTGCGTCGGCGGATCGATCGTGTGAGATAGGCCTGCGCGAGTTCTGCGGCACCGAAGCGAACCGAGCTGATCGAAGTACCCGAGAGGAAGCGGACCAGTAGTCATGGCGGAGAAAACCCAGAGGTCGATCGTCGTCGAAGCTCCATCGAGCCGGGTCATGGACGTCATCGCCGATTTCGACGCGTACCCCACGTGGGTGTCGGCCGCGAAGTCCGTCGAGGTCCTCGAGGTCGGTGCGGACGGCCGCGGCAAGCGGGTCAAGTTCGTGCTCGACGCCGGGATGGTGAAAGACACCTACGAGCTCGAGTACGACTGGGCAGCCGACGGCAATTCGGTCTCCTGGAACCTCGTATCGGGCGAAATGCAGAAGTCGCAGAACGGCTCGTACACGTTGAAGGAGACCGGCAGCGGCACCGACGTGACGTACGAGCTCACCGTGGATCTGAACATTCCGATGATCGGTCTGTTCAAGCGCAAGGCAGAAAAGGTCATCACCGACACTGCACTCAAGGAATTGAAGAAGCGGGTCGAAGGCTGAGCGAAGCTCGCACCGAAGCCCGCACCACGGTGTTGCTGTTCCTCGGCAAAGGTGGTGCGGGTAAGACGACGCTGGCGGCTGCGTCGGGGCTACGACTCGCCCAGGCCGGTGAACGGGTTCTGATCGCGTCCGTCGACCAGGCTCACTCGCTCGCCGATGCATTCGCGGGGGACGCCGAGGTCGAGGATTCGTCCGGTGTTCGTTCGATCGCACCCGGCCTCGACATCTTCGAGATCGATACGTTGAGGCTGCTCGAAGCTCGGTACCGGGGATTGGGCTCACTGTTGGCCGTGGCGTCCGCGGGACACGAGCACGGGGTGAGCTTCGGGGCGATCGAACCGGAGGAGTTGCTCGGTCTCCCCGGAGTCGAAGAGCTGCTCGGCATGCACGAGATCAGCCGTCTTGCCGACGAGAATCGCTGGGACACAGTGATAGTCGACCTTCCCGCATCGGCGGATGCCTTACGTACCCTGCAGTTGCCCGACACCGTCGCCGCATACGTCGAGCGGATCTGGCCTCTGCATGCTCGGATGGTTGCCGGCACCGGTTCCGATGTGCGGCTCACTCTCGTGGTGGCGATGATCGAGCGAATCCTCGCCCAGATCGACTCCGTCCGGTCTCTGATCACCGACGCCGACCGTACCGGGGCGACCGTGGTCGTCACCGCCGAACAGCTCTCGATCGTCGACGCGGAACGAACTCTGTCGGCAGCTGCTCTGCTCGGAATCCGAATCGATCGTGTGCTGGTCAACAGAATCCTGCCGAAGCTCAACGCATCGTCGGTCGGTCTGGTGGGCGCTCATCCAGCCGTGTTCTGGTTCGAGAGGTGGCGGGCGGCGCAGCTCGACGCGGTCGCCGAGCTGCGCCGACGCATCGGTACCGTGCCGATCGTGGAGGTGGAGCAGGCTCCAGGTGAACCGGTAGGGTTGGGGCCCTTGCAAGATGTGGCCGATCGCCTCGAACCGGACTCCCTCGAACGGCGCGCGCCGGGCTGGGGTGAGCGGCCTTCGGTCGTGCTCGAGTCGGGTGGCGGACTCGAATCCGTGTACGCGATGAGAATGTTGCTGCCGGTGGTGGATTCGACGACCTTGGGCCTGGGGCGAGTGGAGGACGACTTGATAGTGAGTGCCGACGGGAGGCGACGGCGCATCAGATTGGCGTCGGTGCTGCGTCGGTGCGTGGCCGACTCCGCCGAACTCGACGGACCGTGCCTGGTGGTGCGTTTTCGTCCGAACCCCGACGTGTGGCCGCTGTGACTCCGCCAACCCCGACGGCCGGGGTGTCGCGATGACCTCGGACCACTCCGAGCTTGGGGCGGACCTGCTGGCCCTGGCCGAGACCGTGCTGACGCGACTCGAGCCGATCCTGCGTCGCGTCGCCGAGACGCAGCAGGATCGTGACCGCCAGGGATGCAGTTGGTGTCCGGTTTGCGCTCTCGCGGCACTGGTGCGCGGGGAGCGCCACGATCTCGTCGAGCTCGTGGCCTCCGAGAGCGCCGTGGTGATCGCGCTGTTGCGTCAGTTGCTGGCCGATCACACGACCTCCGGGGCGACGCACTCCGCAGCGCAGGCTCCGCCGACCTCGCCGCCACCGGGGACTGCGCCCGAGCCCGGGTCCGGTAGTGCCGGTGTCCCCTCGGACCCCGCGGAGGTCGCGGACGTGTCGATCGACACGAAACTTCAGGGCGATCGTCCCGCTTCGTTCGTTCCGATTACCGTTCGAGTGAAGAATTCGCGTTCGGACGAGCAGGAGCGTCCGTGATCGGAGCGACTCGGGTGCAGCCCGCGCGGGGGACGGGCGAGGAAGGCATGAACGAATGAAGCGCCACCACCAGCGACTGACGGTAGGAATCGACGTGGGCGGGACGAGCCTGCGCGCGTCCGTCGTCGACGAGGACGGGCAAGTCCTCGATTCGACGGCCGCTCCCACTCCGCACACTGCGCGTGCGCTCGAACGCGGTCTCGATCGGGCCGTGCAGGAGCTGGCCGGGCGACACGACATCGCGGCCGTCGGGCTCGCCGTCGCCGGGTTCATCGACTCCGATCGCACGACGGTTCTCTTCGCCCCACATCTGCCGTGGGTGAACACCCCTGTGGCGACCGAGATGAGCATGCGCATCGGTCTGCCGGTGTTGCTCGAGCACGACGCCAATTCTGCGGCGTGGGCCGAGTATCGCTTCGGTGCGGCGTCCGGGGGGCGCAACGTGGTGATGGTGGCCATCGGCACCGGAATCGGCGCGGCCCTGTTGATCGACGGCAGGATCTATCGGGGTAGCCACGGTGTCGCTCCGGAACTCGGTCACATCCAGGTCGTGCCGGACGGCCGTGCGTGCCCCTGCGGCAAGCGCGGTTGTTGGGAGCGGTACTGCAGCGGCACCGCTCTGGTGGACACCGCAGTCGAGTTGCTGGCGGCGGACCCGGCGTCCTCGACGACGCTGGCACGTGAGGTGTTCCTCGACCCGGGTTCGTTGACCGGCCGCCGAATCGCCAGTGCCGCGCACGAGGGTGACTCGATCGCCCGCCGCACGATGGAGGACTTCGCGCAGTGGCTCGGCGTCGGGCTCTCGATGGTCAGCGACGTGTACGACCCCGATCTGATCGTGCTGGCCGGTGGAGTGGCGACGTCGTCGAGTCAGTTCCTCGCTCGCGCGACCGACAAGTACGCGGAGCTGGTGACCGGTGCGGGGCATCGCCCCCTGGCGCGTATTCGCAGTACTCAACTCGGTGAGGCAGCAGGCATGATCGGGGCCGCGGAGTTGGCCCGGGCGCAGTTCGTCACCGGCGTTCGCTGACGGTTCTTCGACTGCTTTCTGTGACCTCGGTCCTGGTGTCGGCGATGATGTGGCTGGTGTCATAAACCGTGGGTACAGTTCACTACGCGGCACGGTTCGAGGACGCACGGCCGCAGTCGATTCGCTTCAGGGCGAGGCGGCACCAAACGATTTCCCGACCATCATCAGGGAGCATGTCAATGTGGTACTGGCTGGTTAAGTACATTTTCGTCGGCCCCCTTCTCATCGCCCTGGGTCGGCCCACGATCGAGGGTGCGGAGAACATCCCGACGGAGGGGCCGGTCATTCTGGCCAGCAACCACAAGGCCGTTCTCGATTCCTTCTACCTTCCGCTCAAGACGCCTCGACGCATCACCTTCCTCGCCAAGAGCGAGTACTTCACCGGACCGGGACTCAAGGGCAAGTTCCAGAAATGGTTCTTCACCGCCGTCGGGCAGGTGCCGATCGATCGCACCGGAGCCGACGCGGCACAGGACGCACTCAACGCAGGCGTGCGTGTGATCGAAGCAGGCAAGGTTCTCGGTATCTACCCCGAGGGCACTCGGTCACCCGACGCGCGGTTGTACAAGGGCAAGACCGGGATGGCGCGTCTGGCACTGCAGACCGGAGTTCAGGTGATTCCGGTCGCGATGATCGGTACCGAGAAGATGAACCCGATCGGTTCGCGCGTGTGGCGTCCGGCGAAGGTCACCATCCGGATCGGCAAGCCCATCGACTTCTCGCGCTTCGAGGGCATGGCAGGCAACCGTTTCGTCGAGCGTGCGGTGACCGACGAAGTAATGTACGACCTGATGTTGCTCTCCGGTCAGGAGTACGTGGACGTGTACGCCGCATCGCTGAAGAAGGCTGCACCCGAGGCGGAGTCGGCTCCGACCGCGCAGCGCATCCCGGATTCCAAGGCGAGCTGAATCTGCTCGGCCCGCTCCGTGATCAGACTGCGGAGCGGGTATCGACTGTCGTATCGGCCCGGTCGGTCCAGCCGATCGCGGCCACCGCGATGATCGACGCGAGCGCCCACCACACGTATCCCGAGGCCGCGAACTGATCCACGAGCGGCCAACCGAGTCCGCTCCAACGGCCCTCGCCGAGCTTCCAGTGCGGCGGGTAGACCATCAACGCCAGCCCAACGGCCACCAGAGTTGCCAACAGCGCACTGCGGCGTCGGTAGCCGAGGACGGCGAGCACCACGGTGAACGGGATGGCCCACACCCAGTGGTGTGACCAGGAGACCGGCGACACCAGCAGACCGAACATGGCGTTGATCGTCAGGGCGAGGGCAGTCTCGCCCGCGGCGAACGCCTTTCGCATCGCTATCGCCGCGATGGCAAGGACCACCACCGACAACGCGAGCCACAGGATCGACCGAGGCAGTTCGTCCAGCCCGAGCCGCGCGAGCACTCCGGTGATCGACTGGTTGGGCGGGTAGGCCGGACCGCCGATTCGGTCGGAATCGACGATCGTCTCGGTCCAGTACTTCACCGAGTCCGACCACGTCAGCGCGAAACCGACCGCGGTGAACACCGCAAAGCTCAGGACCGAAACCACAGCGGCTCGAAAGTCCTTGCGCAACAAGAAGAACAGTACGAACACCGCGGGGGTGAGCTTGACGGCAGCCACGAGTCCGATCAGCACACCTCGGGGCCACGGCGTCTTCTTCGGCAGGCAGTCCAGTGCAACGAACGCCATCAGCACGATGTTGATCTGCCCGTAGTTCAGCGTCGAGGTGACCGGCTCGAGAAGCAGCACGGCCACGGCGAAGACTGCTCCGGCAGACCACCACACGAGCGTGCGAGGACGCAGTCCGAGCGAGGTGAGGGTCACCACGACGGTCACCAGCAGGAGGAGCATGGACAGCACGGTGACCGCGATCGAGGCGGCGTACAGCGACACCGACGACAGCGGGCTGAAGATCGCCGCGGCGATCGGGGGATAGGTGAACGGCAGCGTCGTACCGGTCGCGATCGGCGGCAGTTGACCGTAGAGATCCCCGCCCTCGGCGAACACCTGACCGCCGAGTCGATACACGTCCAGATCGAGTCGGTAGTGCTCGCCGAGCTCACGCAACCCCGGAAAGCCGTTGAGATGGAACAGCACGCCGACGAGAGCACCGATCAGGACGAGAACCCTGCTCGACGCCACCGCCCAACTCGGCCACCGGCGTCGCGTCGGCGCCGCCGGCTCCGATGCTTCGGCGACCGGACGGTTGGTGTCGGGCGGAGTCACTGGCGTTGCCTTTCAGGGCTGTTCGGATCGGGGCTACCGGCACGTGGGGGACGTGTCGGGGACGCGCTAGGGTGAGCCGCGTGCGCTACTTCTACGACACAGAGTTCATCGAGGATGGTCGCACAATCGAGTTGGTGTCGATCGGTGTGGTGTCGGAGGACGGTCGCGAGTTCTATGCGGTGTCCTCCGAGTTCGACCCCGAGCGCGCCGGCCGCTGGGTTCGACGCAACGTGCTTCCCAAGCTGCCACCGTACTCGTCGCCGCTGTGGATGAGCAGGTCGCGAATCCGGGACGAACTGCTCGAATTTCTCGTTCCGCACTACGGTGCCGAGGTCGAACTGTGGGCGTGGGTGGCGGCGTACGACCACGTCGCGCTCTGCCAGCTGTGGGGCTCGATGACCGAGTTGCCGCGTTCGCTGCCGCGGTTCACCCGCGAGCTGCGCCAGCACTGGGAGGATCGCGGCAGTCCCGAGCTGCCGTCGGTGCCCGACGACGCTCACGATGCCTTGGCCGACGCGCGGCACAATCTGGCGAAGTTCCAGACGATCGAGGAGTACTCGCACCGCGGGTGAACACCCGTTGTCCTGCGGCTTCGGCGGTGCGAATATCCTGTAGCCGTGAACTGGACTGTCGACGTACCCATCGATCGCTTGCCCGACCTGCCGCCGTTGTCGCCGACGCTGCGCTCTCGATTGGACGATGCGTTGGCCAAGCCGGCTGCGCAGCAACCGCAGTGGGATCCCGAGCATGCTGCCGACATGCGCAAGGTGCTCGAGAGCGTGCCACCGATCACCGTCGCCGGTGAGGTGGAGGCGTTGTCGGACAAGCTCGCGGCCGTCGCCCGAGGCGAGGCCTTCCTGCTGCAGGGTGGCGATTGCGCCGAGACGTTCGTCGACAACACCGAGCCGCACATCAAGGGCAACATCCGCACGCTGCTGCAGATGGCTGTGGTGCTCACCTACGGCGCGAGCATGCCGGTGGTCAAGGTCGCCCGTATCGCCGGTCAGTACGCCAAGCCGCGGTCGTCGAACATCGACGCGCTCGGTCTGCAGTCCTACCGCGGCGACATGATCAACTCGCTCGTCGCCGACGAGAGCGTCCGCGGCCACGATCCGTCACGACTGGTGCGCGCGTACGCCAATGCCAGCGCGGCGATGAACCTGGTCCGCGCACTCACCGGTGCAGGGATGGCGGATCTGCACAAGGTGCACGACTGGAACCGCGAGTTCGTCGCCCAGTCGCCCGCCGGTGCGCGCTACGAGGCGCTCGCGGGGGAGATCGATCGCGGCCTGCGCTTCATGGATGCCTGCGGCGTCTCCGACCCGAACCTGCACACCGCGCAGATCTTCGCCAGCCACGAAGCGCTCGTTCTCGACTACGAGCGTGCGATGCTGCGCCTGGACAACACCGACGATCACCCCAAGCTGTACGACCTGTCCGCGCACTTCCTGTGGATCGGCGACCGCACCCGCCAGCTCGACGGGGCGCACATCGCGCTGGCCGAGTTGATCTCCAACCCGATCGGTCTCAAGATCGGGCCCACGACCACGCCCGAGATGGCCGTCGAGTACGTCGAGCGCCTCGACCCGACCAACAAGCCGGGACGTCTGACGCTGATCTCACGCATGGGCAACGGCAAGGTTCGCGACATCCTGCCCGCTATCATCGAGAAGGTTCAGGCCACCGGCCACCAGGTCATCTGGCAGTGCGATCCGATGCACGGCAACACTCACGAGGCCTCGACCGGCTACAAGACGCGCCACTTCGACCGCATCGTCGACGAGGTCCAGGGATTCTTCGAGGTGCACAACGGCCTCGGAACGCATCCGGGCGGAATTCACGTCGAACTGACCGGCGACAACGTCACCGAGTGCCTCGGCGGTGCCCAGGACATCTCGGACCTGGACCTCGCCGGCCGGTACGAGACCGCCTGCGACCCGCGTCTGAACACGCAGCAGAGCATCGAACTGGCATTCCTGGTCGCCGAGATGCTCCGCGACTGATCAGGGTAGCGAGACGACCATGACCTCGGAGCCCGGTTCCACCCGAGAACCGGCTCCGGGGCTCTGGGTGATGATCAGCGACCCGTCGGTGTCCACCACCTGACGGACGTCGATCGTCAGGCCCAACGTCTCGACAGCGGTCCGGGCCGAGCCGACCGAGCGACCCAGCAGCGACGGCACGGTGACGGCGTTGGACACCTCGAGCGCAGCGGTGGTCCCGGATCGCACCGTCTGCCCGGCCTCCGGCGTCGTCCCTATCGCCCTGCCGCCGTCGGTGTCCTCGTCGAAGGTCTCCCGAACCTCGCCGACGGTGATGCCCACCGATTCCAGCGTTGTCCTGGCCTGGTCGACGCTCTGCCCGCGTACGTCGGGTACCTCGACCGGCGGTGCCCCCTTGCTGCGCAGCACCGTGACCGAGCTTCCCGTGGTCAGTACGGTGCCGGGCGGCGGGTCCAGGGCTGCGACGCCGCCGATCGGAGCGGACGTGCTGAAGGCCTCGCCGCCGTCGACGGGCGTGAACGTTCGGTCTCGCAGTTGCTGCTCCATGTCGTCGACGGATGCGCTCGTGTCGATCGAGGGAACGGTGGGGCGTCCCAGTGACACCAACAGAGACACCGTGTCGCCCTTGGCGATTCGCGATCCGCCGGTGGGGTCGGTGCCGATGAGAAGGTCGGTGTCCACCGAGTCGGAGTAGGTTCCGCGCACCGCGGCTTCGAGACCGGCGGCTTCCACGGCACTGGTGGCACCGGTGGTGTCGAGCCCGTCCACCATCGGGACTGCGGTGTAGCGACCCGAGCCCATCCACCATCCGCCGAAGCCGACCAACACCGCGAGCAGGGCGACGACGAGGAGCCAGATGACGATCGCTCGGCGCGAGCGCTGGCGGTCGGCGTCGAAATCGGGGAACTCGTAGTGCCGCCTGCCGGTCGGGGGTGGTCCGGCGGGCGGCACCTCGGCGATGTCCTGGCCGTGGTCGATGCCCCGCGCTGTGGGCGAGGTGACCACCCTGGTGTGCTGCACCCCGTGTTGCGGAGGTGGCGGCGGCAAAGTGTCCACGACCTGGGTGCGAGCGGACGGCGGACGGTTGCCCGCGACCGTCGTCGGTGCTCCGGCTGCGGCCGAGCTCAGGTGCTCGGCCGAGCGCTTGGGTGCCGGCACTCGGTACTCGGGCAGCGCCAGCGCCGACGCGGCCGCGCGCAGGGCCCGGGCCATGTCGTCGGCATTGCGGTACCGGTGTTCCGGGGCGCGGACGGTGGCACGCTGGACCACCTCGTCGAACTGCGGGGGGACGCCTGCGATGAGGGTGGAGGGGAGCGGTACGTCGTTGTCGATGCGCTGGTAGGCGATGGACAGCGAGGTGTCGCCGGTGAACGGCGTGCGTCCGGTCAGCAGCTCGAACAACACGACACCGACGCCGTAGACATCGCTGCTCGCGGACGCGGAACCGGTGGTGACCTGCTCGGGAGACAGGTACGCGGCGGTGCCCAGAATCACACTGCTCGACGTCACGGTGGAGGCCGCTATGGCTCGGACGAGTCCGAAGTCCGCGATCTTCACGTCACCGTCGTCGCTGATCAGGATGTTCTCGGGCTTGATGTCGCGGTGCACCAGACCGGCTCGGTGGGCTACGGCGAGTGCGTCGAGGACCGGCCGGATGACGGCCGCTGCAGCATGCGGAGGCATCGGTCCACGCTCGCGCAGCAGCTCACGCAGAGTTCCGCCCTCGACGAGTTCCATGACGAGGAAGGCGTGTTCGCCGTCTCGACCGTGGTCGTAGACGGCGACGAGGCCCGGGTGACTGAGCCTGGCCACGGCCCGTGCCTCGAACTCGAAGCGCTGGACGAACTGTGGGTCCTCGGCGAACTTCGGGTCCATGATCTTCACCGCCACGGGGCGGTCGAGCCTGGTGTCGAGTCCGCGGTAGACCGTCGACATACCGCCGCGCGCGATCGGTGCGTCTATTCGGTATCGACGATCGAGCATCGAACCCGGTATCACCGAACCTCCCCTCGTCGTCCACTGGTCTTCCGGCGTTCGACGCCGGATGCTGAAGTCGATCGTATCGGTGCAGGAGATGCCGACCGACGATCGTGGCTCGTGTGTTCGTCCTGCTGGGCCGACTGTCACGCTTTTGATGTCTGGATGCCGGACCCGTTAACGTTACCTGCGTGAGTGCCATTCCCTATGCCGACGACGTGCTCGATCCGTCGGTGTCCGTGCTGCAGTTCGCCGACGTCGCGAAGATTCTCGACGTTCCCAAGACCCGCGTCGAGCAGCTGATTCGAGATCGGCAGCTGCTGGCGCTGAAGCGCTCGCGCGTGCCCGGTGTTCCCGAGCAGTTCCTCGACACCGACAAGGGCACCATCGTCAAGGGGCTGCCGGGTCTGCTGGCCGTGCTGCACGACGGCGGCTACGAGGACGAGGAAATCCTGCGGTGGCTGTTCACCGAGGACGAGAGCTTGCCCGGTGCACCCGTCGCTGCTCTGCACGGCGACCTGATGCGCGAAGTGATCAGGCGAGCTCAGGCAATGGCCTTCTAGCGAATCGTTGCGCGCTTGAAGCCGGTGACGGCGAACTGCGGAAGCGCGATGCGTGCTCGGGTCCACTGCGGCACCGTCGCCCGTTGCGAGAGCACGCGGTAGCCCTGTGACTCGACCTCTGCGAGTATGCGGCCGTACAGGATCGATGCCGTGCGCATCGACGGTCGCACTCGCGGATCCAGCATCTCGATACCCGCGTCGGACGTGCGGTAGATCGAGCGGGTGACGGCGATCAGGTGCGCGAGGGCCCTGGAGACCCTGGCGTCGACATTTCCCGTGGTGCGGCACCACCGGAGCAGTTCTTCGTCGACACCGAACGCCGCGAGTTCGTCGGTGGGCAGGTAGATGCGGTCGCGATCGAGGTCCTCACCCATGTCTCGGATGAAGTTGGTGAGCTGGAACGCCTCGCCGAGGGCTGCGGCGGGAGGCTCGGCCTCCGACCGCTCGACGACGGTTCCCAGGATCGGCAACATCTGCAGTCCGATGACCGCAGCGGAGCCGTACATGTACTCGCGCAGCTGCTCCATCGTCCGGTAGCGCGAGACGAACATCGGACTCCCCGGAATGTCCATCCGCATCGAGTGCATGAACGCGTAGAAATAGTCGTGCGGAATGTCGTAGCGCCCCACGGTGTCGCACAACGCGCTCAACACTCGATCGGACACGCTCTCGGACAACGGTTTTCCGGCCAAGGCGTCGCGCACCCGGGACTCGATCACGTCCAGTTCGACGATGCGTCTGGCATTGAGTTCGTCAGATCCCACGGAGATGTCGGTGCCCTCGAGGTCCACGATGTCGTCGACCATCCGGGCGAACCCGTACAACGCATGCACGCCTGCGCGCTTGTCGGTGGGGAGCAGGCGAGTGGCGAGGAAATACGTCTTGCCGTGCTGGGCGTTGAGTTCGCGACAGATGCGGTATGCCTCGTGCAGCTCCGGATCGATCCCGTCCAGTTCTTTCATCACGCGAGCCTTCATGACGTGGATTCGTCTCCGGTCGGTTCCGTTGCTGGGGTCTTGGGTGCGTTCGGCACGGCACGGTGTTGCCTGGATCGGTCCGATCGTAGACGCAGCGGATCGACGCGCGTCAGAGACAGAGCTGCGACGACCGCGGCGAAGACCGCCAGTGCGACGTGTCCGAGGGTGTAGAGGCCGATCGATCCGTCGGGTTGGAAGACGAGCATGAGCCACGTCGACAGACCCGTCAGGATCATCAGGGTGGTGCGCGAGAGTGCGAAGCCTGCGGCGACAGCCAGTGGCCACGAGTAGTACCAGGGCAGGGCCGCGGGGGAGAGGACGACGGTGGCGACCAGGGCGATCAGAATGCCCTTGACCGCGTCGCGTTCGGATCTGCGGCCCAACCACCAGGCGACCGCTAGCACGACGACCAGCGCGATGGCGCACAGCAGGCGGGTGACGTCGAGAACGGGTCCGAGGCGTAGATCGAGGAACCACGACGTGCTGACGGTCACCAGGTGAGCCAGGATCGTGGGAAGCGAGAGCCAGTTGATGATCTTGGCCGATCCGGAAAGCGCGGTCAGCCAACCGATTCCGACTCCGGCGATCACCGACGCCACGGCGAACACAGCAACGAAGACGGCGGCTCCGATGCCCGCGGTCTTGACGAACGCCAGGGCGGGCGGCATCGGGGTTCGCCCCTCGGCCCGCGCCTTCTCTCGCAGATGGAGCATCCAGATCCACACCAGGAAGGGCAGCGCCAGGCCTGCTGTGGCCTTGATCGCCACCGCGATCGCGACCAGTGCGATGCCGCCCACGTGTCGGTGTTCGAGCGTCAGCACGATCCCTGCGGTCATCAGGCCCACCATGAGCAACTCGTTGTGCACTCCGCCGATCAGGTGGATCAGGACGAGAGGGTTGAGGACGGCGAGCCACACCGCGGTGGTCGCGCGGCCGCCGAGGTGTTTCGCCAGCCGCGGAACCGCCCACATCATCAGTGCCAGGCCGGGCAGCATCGTCAGGCGCAGCAGCATGGTCCCGGCGATGACGTTGTCGCCGGTCAGGCTGGTGATTCCGCGACCGAGCAGCAGGAACAGCGGGCCGTACGGGGCGGTGGTGGTGGTCCAGACGTTGCTGACGTTGTCCAGCAGAACTCCTGGATTGGCAACGGGGCCAACGGCATACGGGTCGAATCCGTCGCGGAGCAGAGCGCCCTGGGCCAGGTAGGAGTACGCATCGCGGCTGAACATCGGCACCGACAGCAGTAGCGGAGCGGTCCATGCCGGGACGATCCAGCGCAGTTCGCCCACCGTGGTGCGGCCGTGCAGGGTTGCGCGCCCGAGCCGAACCCACGCGGTGATCATCAGCAGTACGCCGACCCAGACGATGATGGTGGAGAGTACGAATCCGTGACCGAATCGCAGCCACGACAGGTGCATCTCCTCGAGCAACGGATCGCGTCGGCGCACACTGCCCGCGCCGAACCCGCCGAACACGATGCAGACGGCACCGACCACACCGAGTATCGCTGCCTTGCCCTCGGGACTGCGCAGGAAATTGCCGGTTGCGGTCAGTCTGGACGGTCGTCGCGCAGCCGAGGGTGGGGTGCCGCCGTCCGACGATCGATCCTCGGAGGTGGAGTGCGACGAGATCGAAGACATTGCCGCCTGCTCCTCCTCTGCAACGAGTTGTGGGTCGAGATGTGTACGTCGGCCGATGGTTCTCGCCGATCACCGAACGATCATGGTCGCAGCAATGAGCGCGACCGGCAAACGATCGCGCTCAGCTTAGTTGGTCGACGCAGTGAATCGAACGAACCTACCGGCCCGTGCGCCCTGTCACCCGCTGCGCGGCGAGCTTTCCCGACACCAGAACCGTGGGGACGCCCACTCCAGGAGTCGTGCCCGAGCCGGCGAGAACCACGTTGTCGAGCCCGGCGACCATGTTCTTGCGTCGGAACGGTCCGGTCTGCCTGAACACGTGGGCGGACGAGAACGGAGAACCCTCGATCATGCCCTTCTGCGCCCAGGTCTCGGGTGTGTCGATGTGGTCGAGCGTGAATCCGTCGAGCAGACCCTTGTATCCGCGAGCCTCCAGAGTCGTCAGGATCTCGTTCAGATACGGCTGCGCCAGCTCGCCCCACGGCAGTGGAGCGCTGTCGAGATTGGGGCACGGTGCGAGGATCGACACCGGTTCGCTGCGTACTCCGCCGCGCACCACTTCGAGATCGGGATCGCTCACCGACGGTCGGGTGATCAGCAGGGACGGATCGGCCATCAACGATCCCTTGCCCGATCGCGCGGTGATGCGGCGGAAGGTCTCGGCCCATTCGTCGCCGAAGTCGATGGTGTGGTGAGCGCGAGCGGGCCACGTCTCCGTCAGCTCGACGGGAACGGTTCCGTGCGCGACGACCGCCGACGGTGAGACCACGCCGTATCCGTTCCGTCGGCCCTTCTTCGACACCGACGCCCTGTCGAGGAGTCGATCGACGACGGGCAGGTCTGCGGTGAGAACGAGTGCGTCGCAGGCGATTCGACCACCGGCTGCGGTGATCACGGAGTCGGCCCGACCCCGGTCGACGGTGATGTCGACGATCTCGGTGCCGAGTTCGAGCGTGCCGCCTGCGGTGACGAACGCGTCGGCCATGGCCTTGGCGATGGCCGCCATCCCTCCCTCGGGGAAGAACACTCCGAGGGAGGTGTCCATGTGCGCGATGGCTCCGTAGACCGCCAGGGCCTTCTGGGGTGCCATGCCTGCGTAGAGCGCCTGGAACGTGAAGACGCGGCGTAGGCGGGTGTCCTTCAGGAACTTGTCGACGCGGGGCCCGAGGCGGCCGAAGCCGCCCAGTTTCGTGAGTGTCGCGGTGTCGGAGATCGCAGCTTTCGATCCCACGAGGTCGAGCGGTGAATCGAAGTTCGAGTCGATGAAGCGGTCGAACTCGGCGTCGAAGATGTCGGCGAGCCAGCGTCGCAGTTCGCGGTATCCCTGCGCCTCGGCGGGGCCGCAGGTGCGTTCCACCTCGGCCGCCATGGCCTCGGGATCGGAGTAGACGTCGATGGACGTGCCGTCGGCGTAGCGCGTGTGATAGGACGGCGACAGGGCCGTCAGCCGAATCGGCGGCGTGGTCGACTCGAAGTCGGCGCCCACGGCGGCGAGTGCCTCGAGCACCAGGTTCGGCATCGTCAACACGCTTGCACCGTTGTCGATGTCGTAGAGGTGCGATCCGTCGGTGTCCGACACCGGGTACACCCCGACGCGGCCGCCCACGGTCTCGTCACGCTCGACGAGCGTGACTTTTCTGCCCGCTCCCAGTAGGTGCAGACCGGCGGCGAGGCCTGACAATCCGGCTCCCACGACGACGACGGAGTCGGTGGTGCCGGAGACCGTGCGGATCGAAGACATGGCGCTCTCTTTCAGTACTGCCGTTGGATGGCGGCGGTTGCCATGGCGCGCAGGTGCGCGGCAGCGACCGGTTCGATCGAACTGTTGTCGAGGGCTGCGACGGCCCGGGTCCCGAGGTCGTCGATCTGTTTCTCGACCGCGTCCACTGCGCCGAGTTCGACGAGAATGGACCGGATGTCGGCCACTTCGTCGGCGTCGAGTTCGGTCCCGAGGCTGGCCCTGATCGTGGCTGCGTGATCCGGCCTCGTCTCGTCCGCCTTCTGCAGTGCCAGCGCGATCAGGACCGTGCGTTTGCCCTCGGTGATGTCGTCGCCGGACGGTTTGCCGGTCACCTCGGGATCGCCGAATACTCCGAGGAGGTCGTCGCGCAGCTGGAACGCGATTCCGATGTCCGCACCGAAGTTGCGGTAGGCCGAGATCAGGTTCTCGTCGGCATCGGCGAGGACCGCCCCGAGATGAAGCGGCCGCTCGACTGTGTACGCGGCGGTCTTGTAGCGGTTGACGCGCATTGCCGCCGCAACGCTCTCGTCGGTGCCTGCCTCGGCTTCGATGTCGAGCAACTGACCGCCGAGAACCTCCGTGCGCATCGCCGACCACACCGGCTGGACTCGCCGCGCGGCATCGGCGTCGATACCCGACTCGCGCAGTAGATCGTCGGCCCAGCACAGAGCGAGATCGCCGACGAGTATCGCTGCCGATTCACCGAAATGGTCCGCACAGCCGGTCCAGCCCGCGTCCCGGTGCCGTTGGGCGAAGCCGACGTGCACGGTCGGGAAACCGCGTCGCGTGCTGGACGAGTCGATGATGTCGTCGTGGATCAGAGCGCAGGCCTGGATCAGTTCGAGCGCCGAACACGCCCGCAGCACTGCCTCGGCGCGGGCACCGGTGGATTCTCCGCCTGCACCGAGCCACGCAGTCCAGGCGAACGCGGGGCGCATGCGTTTGCCGCCGCGAAGCACGAACGCCTCGAGATCGGCCACGGCATCGGGGTAGCCGCCGCCGACGGTGTCCACGACACCTCGGCGCGAGGCGAAGAACTCGGCGAGAGTCGCGTCGACTGCCGAACGCATCGCCTTCGGGTCGTTCGCGGCGACGGGGGCGTCGGCTACGGGTGAAGAAAAGTCTCCGGACAGGACGATCCTCCAAGGTTGCTGTGAATTGCGTGGATTTCCGGTTCCCACAGTAATAGCCGCGCACACCCTGGGCCGACGTGCAGCGAACATCTCTCGTCCGGGAGGCCTCACGGGCGTCGGTGGGGCGCAACCTATGATCTTCGGGTGAGCGAAGAATCCGTCAGGGGGCGGTCGAGTCGAGGATTCGTGACGAGAACACCGTCCATCGTCGACCGGCTACGGACAGAACCCGAGGCCAGGATCCCGTTCTCGGTGGAGTTCTCGCCTCCACGAGACGCGGCGGCCGAAGCCAGGCTGTGGCGAGCGGTTCGTGAGTTCGAACAACTTCAGCCCGCATTCGTGTCGATGACCTACGGCGCAGGCGGCTCGACCCGCGATCGAACGGTGCGCGTCACCGGGCAGATCGCCGAGGAGACCACCCTCCTCCCTGTGGCGCATCTCACTGCCGTCTCGCACAGTGTGGACGAGCTGCGATCGATGGTCGGGTCGTACGCGGACCGCGGCATCACCAACATTCTCGTACTGCGAGGAGATCCCCCCGGAGATCCACTCGGCGACTGGGAGAAGCATCCGGACGGAGTCGAGTACGCCGAGGAGCTGGTCCGGTTGGTACGTGATCTCGGCGACTTCCACGTCGGCGTGGCGTCGTTCCCCGAAGGTCACCACCGCGCCGCCGACCTCGAGCAGGACACCCGGTGCCTGGTCGGCAAGTTGCGGGCGGGTGCCGAGTACTCGATCACTCAGATGTTCTTCGATGTGGACGACTACCTGCGCCTGCGGGACCGCGTGAGTGCGTTCGACGCCGAGCAGGGTGCCAAGCCGATCATTCCCGAGATCATGCCCATCACCTCACTTCGTTCGGTTCGCCGGATGCTCGAGCTCTCGGGCACAACGCTTCCGTCGCACCTGGACGAGAAGTTCACTCGCGCAGCAGGATCCGGTCCGGAGGAGGACCGCGCCGCCGTCCGAGAGGTGGGCATCGAACTCGCCACGAACATCGGTGAGCGCCTGATCTCCGAGGGCGCGCCCGGATTGCACTTCATCACCCTGAACTTCGCGCGCGCGACGCGTGAGGTGTTGAGCAATCTGGGGCTCGCGGCCGCACGAGTGTGAGACCGGTCAGGGCTCGCGGCGCGGCATCGGACGCGACTTCCACGACAGCGAGCCACGACGCCTGCGCACGTGGGATTCCGCGACGAGGCCGACGAACGCGAGAATCGACACCGGGTGCAGCGCAGCATCGACTGCGTCGACCACCCCGAACCGCAATCCCACCTCGCTCCGCCGGGTGGACATCCGAGACACCGTTCCGGCGAGATACCCGGCGAGGCCGAGGCGACGTGTGACACCCGAGGACGTGAGCGCGGTGATCGGGGGCAGTACGTACACTGCCGTCAGTGCCAGGGCCGCCGCAGCCGAACCGGCCGGTCCACCGAACTCGCTCCACAACCACCGGCTGTAGCCGGACCGCAACTCCGCGGCCGATCGGTACATCCGGCATCGGACGAACCCCGCACCCGACGCCACCGCCGTCGAGAATCCTCGTCGACGCAGAGCGCGTGCCAGATCCAGGTCCTCGGTTGCGCTCGCCGCCACGCGGCTGTGGCCCCCGATGGCGCGATAGGCGGCGGCGTCGAAGGCCATGAACTGCCCGCAGGCGACCGCCATCGACGGTGCGAGAGTGGCGTTGCCCAGAGGTACCGGAAGCGTGGACATCCACGACCAGGCGAGCAGCGGCTGGACGAGTCGCTCGACGGTGCTCTCGGCAAGTTGCTCCGGCCATGGGCACAGCAGGGAGGCACCGCGCCGTCGCAGTACCCGGGCCGCTGCCGCCACCGCCTCCGGTTCGAGTCGCACATCGGCATCGACGAACAGGATCAGCGACGTCATCGGGTCGTCCTCGTCGGCCAGTCTGGCGAGCTCGGCGCACGCTGCGGCCTTGCCGGTCCAGCCGGCCGGGGGAGCGACACCGGAGGTCACGACGCGAATCCTCGGGTCACCGTCCGCAGCCGCACGGGCAGCGGACGCCGTTCCGTCGGTCGAATCGTCGTCGAGGACGATCACGCGCAAGTTTGTGCACGATCGTTGCCGCGTGAGGTCGCCGATCAGCGCAGGCAGCGTCGCAACCTCGTTGCGGGCGGGAATGCAGACGACGACGCGCTCGGTGACGTCGTGGTCCGGGGAGCGCAGGCTCGGCATGAACCGAGAGTTGAACACCGACAATGCGGCCGACGCTGTGGCGAGGACGCTTGCCGTCGCCGTCGTGCGCGCGAGCAGGCGGGCTCTCACACAGACGTTCTGTCGGCGGAGCTTCCGGAGTCGGTGTTAGGCGACCCGCGGCCCCGCAGCGGTGGGTTTCGCGACACCCAGGCCATGGCCCCGACGATGGCCGCGACGCCGACGGTCACGCCGCCCACGATGCCGGCCCAGCCGGCGAAGCTGCGGGTGTTGGGATCGGGATAGTTGACCTCGGCGCGCAGCGAGGTGACCTCGCCTGCAGGCAACTTCCACGAGATCGAGTTGTCGCTCTCGCGGGTGCCGTTGGTGGTGCCGATGCGGGCCGGGAACGCGATGGTGAACTGTACGTCCGAGCCCTGCACCGGAACGGAGGAAAGATCGGCGTTGCCTGCCAGAGTGACGGTGTCACCCGAGCGCTGCAGCGTCAGCTGGAACGATCCGGCCGCGTTCTGGAAGATCGAGCAGAGGGTCTGCACGTCGCCGAACGACAGATCGTCGAAGATGGCCTGCGACCCGACGTATCCGTCCTGGTTGTACGGCTCGACGCGAACCTTGTCCTCGATCGAGGAGGGCACCACCAGTTCCGGGCCGGTGTCGGAGTCCGATGTCGGCACGCTGGCAGCCACGATCTGACCCGCGACGCGGTCGTTCGCCGACACGCCCATCGTGACCTGCACACGCAGGCAACCGGCCAGCATCGGCGCGACCAGCAGCGCCAGCGCGACCACCGAGAGAACGCGGCGGCGGTGGGTTCGATGAGATGTTCGCGATGTCGACTGCACAGCGACATCGTGCCAGGACATCGAGGTGATGTCAGTCGGCAGGGGTTGTCAGCGAGGCGTGTCGGTACCGGAGCGATCGACGGCCGCACGCGGTCCGGCCCCGAGTGGTCGGTCGCGACGGGCAATCCACACCAGGGGGATGCCGACGAGGCCCATGACGACGAACCCGTACACCGCCGAGTATCGGAGTTCCGGACCGTCGAGGAACACCGCGTGCGCGAGCGCCGACCCCAGCCACGTCCACAGGAACAACCCGATGGGCACCGCGTCGTCGGATGGCTGTGGGCGACCGACGGCGCGGTCGAGCGATTCCATCACCGCGGCCATCAGGGTGGCCACCACCAGCCAGCCGAGGTAGTTGGTGAGCGGAATCGACGGCACCCCGGGCAGCCCGGCGGAACCGGCAGTCCAGGTCCACTGTCCGTCGGTGACCATCTGCGGATCGAGATACAGGTCCCAACCGACCATCCCCACCGCGACCGCCACGATTCGGAGTGCGGTGGCGCGTACCTGCGTCGTATCGAGACGGCGAACGACGAAGGTCACGGCACACCAGATCGGATAGAACCCGGCCGTCCACGCCAGGGGAACCACGACAGGCACCTCGAACAGGCTCGGGCCCAAGCGATTCTGCGCGTAGAAGTATTCGCCGAACGGGATGCCGGTGGCCGTACCGACGAGTTCGGACGCGAACCCGGTACCTGCGGTCACGACGACGAGAATGGTGGCCCATACGATGCCGCGATTGAGTGCCGCGTGCAGGATCGACGCGAGCGCGAGCAGGGCCACCACCGCCACCGTCACCACGTCTCTGGTCGATCCCGACACCAAGGGGTAGAGGATCTGGCAGCCCACGGCAGCGGCAGCCACGACGATCGGCGCAACCTTCATACCCGTTTCCTTCCGAAGAACGTGCGACGGCGGGCGGCGCGGGCGTCGGCGATCGCGATCCGCGCCGCCGAACGACCACTGGCCGCTGTCACCCCTCCGCCGGGATGGGTCGATGCGCCGGTGAGATAGAGCCCGTCTGCACCGGGGACCCGATGTCCGGCCAGTTGAGGATGCGGTCGCCACATCATCATCTGGTCCAGCGACATGTCCAGATGCATGATGTTGCCTCCGACCAGACCGAGCTCCCGCTCGATGTCGGGTGGCGACTGAACGAACCGATCCAGCACCGATCCTGCGAAACCGGGTGCGTATCGGTCCAGTTCGGCCACGATCCGATCCGCCTCGAACTCGGCCAACGAGCGCTCGCCGGGAACATCCGATCGCCACTGTCTGCCGTCGGCGAGGGTGTGGGGATGCCACTGCGACCACAGAGAGATCTGGTGCTGTCCCGGCGGTGCGATGGTGGGATCGAGCGCGCTGAAGGACATCCCCAGCACAGCCGGGGTGGGCGGCAGATCGCCTGCCAGCGCGTGCCCGTGTGCCAACCGCAGTTGGCTGCGGTCGCGTACCAGCAGCGCCAGACCGTGGGTGCCGTCCGCGATCCGGTCCGCGCTCGGGAACGCCGGAAGGGCGTCGGTGGCCAGTCTGACCGCGGTACCGATCCCGGGCCCCACCCGAATGGTGCTGCGCCACCGCGCGAGCTGCGCCGAATCGTGGCCGCCGGCTGCCAGCAGGTCGAGGGTGGTCACGATGTGGCAACCGGCCACGACGATGCCGCTGTCGATCTCCCGTCCCGACGCGGTCCTGGTGGTCCAGCCGTGTGGGCGGCGTACGAGCGAGGTCACGGCGTCGCCGAGCGTCAGTTCGGCGCCGTCGCGCTGTAGCCGAGCGATCATCGCCTCGGTCAGCGCGCCGCTACCGCCGACGGCGCGGCCCGGCGGAAGGGTGTGCATGAGGGCAGCGAAGCCGACCATCGGTGCGGTACCCGGCTCGGACATCGGCGGACCCGACTGTGCGCCGAACCACGCGAGTGCGGCCTTGAGTCGTTCGCTCGAGAACATCTCGTCCAGCAGGGAATCGCCGGTGGCCAGGAATTCCCGCGAGAGCATGCTGCCGCCGTCGGGCGCGCCGAGGCCCCAGAAGGATCGGAGCAGTTTCGCCCCGGTTGGTGGTCCGCCGAACGCACGCATGGTGCGTTCGCTGCGGGGACCCCAGACGGAGACGAAGGTGCGGTAGGCGCGTGCGTCGGCTGTGCCGCAGGCAGCAGCGATGGAGTCGCAGGTTCGGTCGAGATCGCGGTGGAAGACGATGCCGCGTTCGTCGGTGCCGACGGCCCCAGGCGCGAACGCCCAGGGATCGCAGTCGATGTAGCGCAGACCGAAGTCGGCGAGTCCGAGCTCCTCGATGATGCCGGTGTGACGAATCATGATGTGCGCCGACGAACCACGGTCCACACGGTGGCCGGGAAAGCGTTCCACCGTCGACACCGCGCCACCGGCAACGGAGTCGCGCTCGAGAACCTCGACCGACATGCCGGCGTCGGTCAGGTAACAGGCAGAGGTCAGGGCATTGTGGCCGGAGCCCACCACCACAGCATCGATCACACCCTCAGGCTACTGGCCCATCGAGAGGCAACCGGCGGCCCAGGACTGCGAAGGGGCGTCGGTCACCGGCGAACGTGAATTCGCGTAGTACGTCCGCGAAGCCGAGCCGCCGGTACAGCCGCCAGGCTCGATTGTCCTCCTCCGGTACCTCGGGTGTGGACAACATCACGTTCTGCGCGGAAACGCCGTCGAGCAGACGGCTGCACAGCCGTCCGCCGAGGCCGTGCCCCTGAGCGCTCGGCAGGACGTGCAACTCGGTGAGCTCGAAGTAGTCGTCGAGCGTGGCCTCGACGTTCTGTGGGGAATGCCCCGTGCGTCGCAAACCGTCGCGAACCTGTTGATGCCACCACTGGTGCGCGGCACCGTTGTAGCCGTATGCCACGGCGACCAGGGAATCAGGTTGTGTCGGGTCGGTGTTCGGGAGCAGTGCACCGACTGCTCGCCAGCCCGGCCGGTGCAGATGTTCGCTCCACATCGGTGCTCTGCTCTGTTCGGTTCCACGCGGATAGCCCATGGCCTCGACGTAGATGGACAGTGCCTCGAACAGCCGCTGGCGGAATTCCGGGGGCGTCAGATCGACCAGGTACGGCGTTGTCTGCGCATCGGTGACGACTGTTCTCAACCTTTCTTCGGAAACTTGTCGGTGGGCACAGCTATATTGAATGTGTCGAACGGGTGTTCGACAATCGGGGCCGAGTGCGCCGGTGGTTCCGGCTCGGATCCTCGAGTCGGAGTCTCCGGAGTTCGACTGTAAGGCTTCGCCACGGTTCCGGCCGCGCCAGGTGCGCGCCGGAGATTCGAACTGGAGGTGTTCGAGTATGACGATCACGAAGGCATTCGATGCCGGAGTGCGGTCGCCGGTGTCGCGTCAGGCTCAGGTTCTGTTGGGTCGAGCGGATGCTCTGCTGTCCGAGTCCATCGGGGAGAGCAATGCCGGAGATCGATTTCTCGGCAGCTACGCCGCCGCACTGAAAGGCGCGGCAGCGGTGCTCGCGTCGTTGCCGAACTCGATCGGAGCGCGTCCTCGTTCACGCAGCGCGTGGGTGTTGATGGCGAAGGCGGCACCGGAACTCGCAGTCTGGGCCGACTACTTCGCGTCCTTCTCGGCCACCCGGGCTGCAGTCGAGGCCGGTGCGTCGAGCACGATCGACGATCTCGATGCCGACGATTTCCAGCGGCACGTCGGTCGTTTTCTGAACTCCGTCGAGGATCGACTCGGCGGGCAGGGGCGTTTCGCGTCCGTCGACCCGATGACCGCACCCTTGTCGGCGTAGCTCACACAGCTGGACGTCAGCCGACAATCGCCACGTCATGCGGTGTTCGCACGGAGTTTTCGGGACGTGCGTCTCGAAAACTTCGGTGTTTCTCAGGAACACATCGACCGAGTAGGTGGTAAGCGGCCGATTCAGCTCGTATCATCGACAACAGGTAGCCGCCAAGGTCAGCTTCCCGTCGTTTCGTAACCGAAATGACCTTCAATATCTGTGCAGGGGGAGGTACCGTGCCACTCTCCGAGCACGAGCAGCGCATGCTCGATCAGATCGAGAGCGCTCTCTACGCCGAGGATCCCAAATTCGCGTCTCATGTGAGGGGCGGTCGCGTACGCGCGGCGTCGAGCAGGAGGCGCTTTCAGGCTGCCGCGCTGTTCGTAGTGGGACTCGTGTTGCTCGTCGCCGGTGTTGCATTGTCGACGAACAGTTTGGCTTTTCTCGTCGTCAGTCTCATCGGCTTTTTGTTGATGTTCGGTGCCGGGGCACTGTTCCTGTTCGGCGGTTCCAGCAAGGGAGCCGCAGCGTCGCAGGACGAAGGCAGCACAGCCAACGATGCTGCCGAGACGTCCGGGCGTTCTACCGGACAGAAATCGAAGGGTGGTCGCAAGGGCGGCAGCTTCACCTCTCGCATGGAAGATCGGTTCCGTAAGAGGTTCGAGCAGGACTGAATCGACCGGGTTCCATCGAACCGACTCGTCTCCACAGCTTCACGCATCGACGTAGAACAGCATCTCACCCTCGGGTGAGGTGCTGTTGTCGTTTTCTGCCCGCGAACAGACGCCGCAGAATTGCCTGCAGCCCTCCGCTCCGCGTCGAGGGCCGGCTCGAACACTCCCGCGCACGGGAGTTCTGGGATCCCTCCCCGACACTCCCCACTTTCACCCACATTCCCCACTTCTCCCCACCAAGGCCCCACTGAAGGGCTGAGATCTGCGTCCAACCGCCACACCCGACGTCGAGGTGCTGCTCAGACGGCTGCAGTGGTGGACCCAAGGGCCGTCGCTCCCGAATCGAACCGGCGATATCACCCGCGGCATCGCTGCCGAAGCAGCCGATCTTGTGCACGCTGAGCTGCATGAATGTCACTTTGGCCAAAGTTTTCCGGCGGCGGATGGTTCGAAGTGGGGGAGAGTGGGGTAAAGTGGTCCGCAGCGGAGAGTCGAGGCTGGAGGTGGCGAGTGTTTCTCGGTACCTACACGCCGAAGCTCGACGACAAGGGTCGACTCACGTTGCCGGCCAAGTTTCGGGACGCGCTTGCAGGAGGGGTCATGGTGAGCAAGGGGCAGGATTTCAGCCTCGCTGTCTACACCGCGGCCGACTTCGCGGAGCGCTCTCGGAAATTGACGGCGGCTTCTCGTGCCAACCCCAAAGCCCGTGCTTACGTTCGCCAGTTCTTCTCGGGAACCGACGAACAGCGGCCGGACGGACAGGGTCGAATCACCATCAGTCCCGAGCATCGCCGGTACGCGGGGCTCGAACGAAACTGCGTGGTGATCGGTTCGATGGACTTCATCGAGATCTGGAACGACGAAGCGTGGGCGCGCTACTCCGCCGAGAACGAACAGGATTTCTCCGACGCTTTCGACGAGTCCCTCGGAGGGATCTTGTAGCCCGAACCAGGTCGCCTGCGAGTGCAGCGAGGCCTCTGCCCGATCAGAACCCTGACGTTCTTCCCCAACGCCAGGTTTCGCAGATCAGGACCCTGACGTTCTTCCCCAACGCCAGGTTCCCTATCGGACAGGGACCTCGATGCATTCGCGTCGGCTTCGGTGGGCGACCCGCACGGCCCGGACCCGGGCGAGAAGTACGTACGCGCGACCGGGAGGAACCATGACGGAGGGCACCGGACCGGACGACATCGAGTCGTCCGCCGACCGACCCCACCGTCGATCCGCAGGCCCGCTCCACGTTCCGGTTCGACTCGAACGAGCCGACGAACTGCTCGGACCCGCACTCGGCTCCACCGGCGGTACTCGCGTCATGATCGACGCAACACTCGGCCTCGGTGGTCACGCCGAGCATTTCCTGCGGACCTACCCGCACCTGCACCTCATCGGACTCGACCGGGATCCCGATGCGCTCGAGCTGGCCGGAGCCCGTTTGGCTCCCTTTGCCGATCGAATCACGTTGGCGCACAAGACCTACGACGGCATCGCCGAAGCGCTCGACGAGGCCGGTCTGCCTGCTGTCGGGTCCGTTCACGCGATTCTGTTCGACCTCGGAGTGTCGTCCATGCAGTTGGACGAGTCCGATCGCGGATTCGCCTACTCCGTGGACGCCCCGCTGGACATGCGAATGAATCCGACCGTGGGAATCACCGCCGCAGACGTCCTCAACACGTACTCGCACGGCGACATCGCACGGGTCCTCAGCACGTACGGCGAGGAACGGTTCGCCGGCAAGATCGCTTCCGCTGTACTGCGACGCCGAGAACACACGCCGTTCACCACGAGTGGCCCGTTGGTCGAATTGCTCTATGCCGCAATTCCGGCCGCGACCCGGCGCACCGGCGGACACCCTGCCAAGCGCACCTTCCAGGCACTTCGCATCGAGGTCAACGGTGAACTGGATTCGTTGAAGGCGGCGGTACCTGCCGGGCTCGACGCATTGGCTGTCGGCGGCCGGGTCGTCTTCATGTCGTATCAATCGCTCGAAGACCGAGTTGTCAAGCAGGAGTTGGCACCTCGGATCAAGTCCCGCAGTCCCGAGGGGCTGCCGGTCGAGCTTCCAGGAATGGGTCCGGAGTTCCGGCTCCTGACCAGAGGTGCCGAGCGTGCCTCGGATTCAGAAATAGACGACAACCCACGTTCGGCTCCGGTGAGATTGCGCGCCGCCGAACGGATTGCAAGGAGAGCGGAATGACGGTTCCAGGCACAACCGTTGGAACACAACGCAATCGGGTTCCAGCACCGAGGAACAGGGTCGCTCCGCAGGCTCCACTCTCGCGACCCGAGCGTACGAGCAAGGGTGGTGGACGATCCGGCGCTGCACTTCGCGCATACGAGCGCAGGCAGCAGCGTGCGTCGATCCACACCTCGGATTCTGCGCGTGGTTCCGGGGCCGGTGCACGGCCTTCGCTCAACGGAAGCGCTATCGCCGCGCGAATTCCGTTCGTCGCCTTGATCATCGGCCTGCTCGCCATCGGTCTCGGTCTGACGTTGCTCCTGACCACTCGGTCCGCAGGAGACTCCTACGATCTCAGCGCCGCCAAGGCCGTCAACGCCGAACTCGCTCAGCAGCGGGCGTCGTTGCAGCGTGATGTGGAGTTGGCGGAATCGGCTCCGGAGTTGGCGCGCAAGGCCGCCGAGCTCGGGATGGTCCCGGCGAAGAACTCCGCGCGTCTGATCGTCGCTCCGGACGGCGGTGTCCAGGTCGTCGGTACTCCGGCTCCGGCCGACGGTGCGCCGGTGGCGCCGCTCGATCCGGTACCGGCCGCGGCCGCAGGCGAGGGCACCGTCGCGAATCCGAGCACGCAGTCATCGCAGCAGCAGACGCCGCGAAGCGCGTCTCAGCCCAACCGAACCTCGGGCACGATCGACACCCGCGCCGCCACGCCGAGTACAAGCAATGGAGCTGGAAACACCGCGCTTGCTGAACAATTGGTTCCCATGAGCATCCCCTCGCTCGAAACACCTGCGGTCGAAGCCCCCGAGTCCACCGGCGAAGCATCGGGTGGCGGGCAGTGACCAGGCCGTCGCCTGCTCCACGCCGTCGGCCCCCGAGCCGAAAGCGTCTCGACTCATCCACCTTTCGGTTCCGTCACGGCACCGGTCGCGTTCTGATGTATGTGGCGCTCGCCGTCGCGGCGGCACAGTTGCTGTGGATTCAGGGATTCGATGCGCCGAGGTTGTCGGCCGAGTCGGCGTCGCAACGCACCACAACTCTCGTCGATCCGGCGATGCGTGGATCCATCCTGGACCGCAACGGCAATCCGATCGCCTTCACGATGGAGGCCAAAGCGCTGACGTTCCAACCGGTTCGGGTTCGCAAGGAACTCGACGAGGCGAGGGCGAAGGACCCCACCGAGCCGGAGACCGAGCAGTACCTCGAGGACATCGCGGCCCGCATCCACAGCGATCTCGGCGATGTGATCAGCGAGAAGGACCTGCTCGCGAAGCTGAAGAGCAACGACGAATTCACCTACCTCGCCCGCGGAGTGGACGCCACCGTGGCGTCGAAGATCAGCAAGGATTTCAAGCAGGTCGGACTCGAGCGTCAGGACATCCGTGAGTACCCGGGCGGATCGCTGGCCGGGAACATCGTCGGTGCCACCGGATGGGACGGACACGGTCTGCTCGGTCTGGAGGATTCGCTCGACGCGACTCTGGCCGGAACCGACGGTTCGCAGACCTACGACCGCGGATCCGACGGTGCCGTCATTCCAGGAAGCTGGCGGGACAAGCAGCCGGCGGTCAACGGTTCGAGTGTCGAACTGACCATCGACGCAGATCTGCAGTACTACGTGCAACAGCAGGTGCAGTTGGCGAAGGACCTGTCGGGAGCGAAGAACGCCTCGGCGTACGTTCAGGATTCGCACACCGGCGAGGTGCTCGCCATGTCGAACGACAACACCTTCAACCCCGGTATCGGAGTCGGCAACAACGAGCGCACCAAGGAAATGGGCAATCTGCCCGTCACCACGCCGTTCGAGCCCGGTTCGGTGAACAAGATCATCACCGCGGCCGCAGCCATCGAGTACGGACTCACCACACCCGACGAGGTGTTGCAGGTACCGGGCAGCATTTTCATGTCCGGCGTGTCGGTCAAGGACGCATGGGACCACGGCGTCGTGCCGTACACGACGACCGGGGTGTTCGGTAAGTCCTCCAACGTCGGCACCCTCATGCTGGCGCAGCGCGTCGGTGAGGATCGCTACGCGGACATGCTCACCAAGTTCGGTCTCGGCCAACGCAGCGACGTCGGTCTGCCCGGCGAGAGCGCGGGAAATGTTCCGAGCCGTGATCAGTGGTCGGGTGGAACGTTCGCCAACCTCCCCATCGGTCAGGGCTTGTCCATGACGTTGTTGCAGATGACCGGGATGTATCAGGCCATCGCCAACGACGGGGTTCGCATCCCGCCGCGGATCGTCGAAGCGACAGTGGACGCCAACGGTCAGCGAACCGAGACCCAGCAGCCCGACGGGGTGTACGTGGTCAGTCCCGACACCGCGAAGACCGTCCGCAACATGTTCCGATCCGTCACCCAGGACGACACCGGGAACCAGCGCGGTACCGGCGTGGCCGCGGGGGTCGAGGGATACCAGATCAGCGGCAAGACAGGTACGGCTCAGCAGGTCGATCCCGAGTGCAAGTGCTACTCGAACTCGAACTACTGGATCACGTTCGCCGGCATCGCGCCTGCCGACGATCCCCGCTACGTGATCGGGATCATGCTCGACGCCCCGACCCGCAGCGCCGACGGTTCGGGCGGCCAGTCGGCAGCACCGCTGTTCCACAACATCGCCAGCTGGATGCTGCAGCGCGACAGCGTGCCGATGTCCGCGGACCCCGGACCCAAGCTGGTTCTGCAGGCGGACTGAGATCCCGACCCGCCGGTCCTCGTAGTCGGGGCGGCGACATCACGATCCCGGACGCCGGTAATCTGACACATCGGCTCGGGCGTCTTCGTTCGTCTGCCGCCGCGGCGTGATCGAGCCGCGGCAGGCGCGTGGCCGGCAGTAGAGAGGAAGGGAGCAGGAGTGACTGTGTCATCGGATTCACACCCGGCTCCGGGTTCACGTCCGGCGCATCCACCGCACACCGAAGTACGGGAGGTGGCGTCCGCGGTCGGTGCAACGATCGGCGAGGCCGATCCCGCCGGTGTGAGCGTGACCGGTATCGATCTGCGTGCACAGTCCGTTCTTTCCGGCGATCTCTTCGCCGCACTGCCCGGATCGTCTCGACACGGTGCCGAGTTCGTCGCCGACGCAGTCGAGCGGGGTGCCGTGGCGGTGTTCACCGATCCGGCCGGACTCGAGATCGTGCGGAGAGCGCTCGCAGGCACGGGTCGACAGGTTCCGGTTCTGGTGCACGAGCGTCCGCGCCAGGTGTTGGGTGCTGTCTCCGCTCTCGTGTACGGCAACCCGTCGTCGAAGATGACCGTCATCGGTATCACCGGTACCTCGGGGAAGACGACGACGTCGTATCTGCTCGAAGCCGGCCTGACTGCTGCAGGTCGTCGATGCGGTCTGATCGGCACCATCGAGACACGTGTTCTGGGCCGGCATGTACCGAGCGCGCTCACCACGCCCGAGGCCCCGCAACTGCACGCGCTCTTCGCCGTCATGCTCGAAGAGGGTGTCGACACTGTGGTGATGGAGGTGTCCTCCCACGCGTTGTCCCTCGGCCGGGTCGACGGCACCTGCTTCGCGATCGGTGCGTTCACCAATCTCTCCCAGGATCACCTCGATTTTCACGACTCTCTCGAGGACTACTTCTCGGCCAAGAGTCGGTTGTTCGCGGCCGACTCGGCGGTTCGTGCCGACACCGCCGTCGTCTGTGTCGACGACGCGTGGGGCGTGCGGATGGCGGACATCGCTCGATCGGCCGGGTCGGCCGTGGTGACGGCGTCGACCGGTGCCGATTCGCAGTGGACGGTCTCGGATTGGGCCAAGCACGACGACGGCACCCAGTCGTTCACCGTCGCCGATCCGCAGGGTGCGTCGCTGCCGGTCTCGGTTCGGTTGCCGGGTCGCTACAACGTCGCGAACACCGTGCTGGCGTTGGCGACCTGCGCGGCGGCCGGGGCCGACGTGCGCAAGGCCGTGACCGGGGTCGCGACGGTCGACGTGCCGGGCCGCGTACAGCGGATCGACCGTGGACAGAACTTCCTGGCGGTGGTCGATTACGCGCACAAGCCTGCCGCCGTCGAGGCCGTGCTGGCGACGTTGCGCGAATCCTCGCGTGGACGAATCGCGGTGGTGCTCGGAGCAGGTGGCGACCGCGACACCGCGAAGCGTCCCCTGATGGGTGCCGCCGGAGCGCGCGGCGCAGAGCTCCTGGTGGTGACCGACGACAACCCGCGCAGCGAGGATCCGGCCATCATTCGGCAGGCCGTCGAGGACGGCGCATTGTCGGTGCCGGACGAGGCCCGCGGTGAAGTACGAAACGTGGCAGGCCGCGCGGCGGCGATCGAACAGGCCGTGGCCTGGGCACGCGAAGGGGATGTTGTGTTGATCGCAGGTAAAGGGCACGAGACCGGACAAGAGGTAGCGGGTGTGAAGCATCCGTTCGACGATCGAGTGATACTCGCCTCGGCCATCGATGCGCGTCGGGTCGGCACGAGCGCGGGCGTACGGTGATCCCCCTCTCGATCGACCGCATCGCCGAGATCGTCGGAGGCACGGTGCACGATGTGCCGGATCCGTCGGTCGTGGTGCCAGGACCGGTGGAGTTCGACTCCCGCAAGGTCACCCCCGGCAGCATCTTCCTCGCCCTACCCGGTGCGAAGGTGGACGGTCACGACCATGCCGCCGCCGCGGTTGCCGCAGGTGCGGCGCTGGTACTGGCCGCGCGTCCGGTGGGCGTACAGGCCGTGGTCGTCAGTCCGGTCCCGCACGAGAGCCGCGCGATGGCACTCGAGAACGACCCGGACGGCTCCGGTTCGGCAGTGCTGTCCGCGCTCGGCGCTCTGGCCCGGGCCTCGGTGCTCGAGTTGACGGCCGCGCACGGCCTGACCGTCGTCGGTGTGACGGGATCCTCCGGGAAGACCTCCACCAAGGACCTGATCTCTGCGGTCCTCGAGCCTCTGGGCTCGGTGGTGGCACCGCCCGGATCGTTCAACAACGAGTTGGGACATCCGTGGACGGCGCTGCGAGCGGATGCCGAGACCGATTTCCTCTGTCTGGAGTTGTCCGCCCGAGGAATCGGCCACATCGCCGAACTCGCCACGCTCGCACCGCCCCGGATCGGGGTGGTCCTTAATGTCGGAACCGCGCACCTGGGCGAGTTCGGCTCGCGCGCGGCCATCGCACTGGCGAAGGGCGAGCTGGTCGAGGCGCTGCCGAGTGCCGCCGACGGGGGAGTGGCGATCCTCAACATCGACGATCGCCTCGTCGCCGAAATGGTCACGCGTACAACGGCTGCCGTCGTCACGGTCGGGCGCAACGCAGATGCCGACATCAGAGCCCTCGACGTGCAGGTCGACACCGACGCCCGGGCATCGTTCACGCTCGAATGCGCAGCGGGTTCGGTACCGATCACCCTGGCGGTGCACGGTGAGCATCAGGTCGGCAACGCCCTCGCGGCAGCGGCCGTCGCCCTCGAGTGCGGAGCAACGCTGACGCAGGTTGCCCAGGCGCTCGGGGCCGCCGCACCGACGTCGATCAGGCGGATGGACGTGCGCACCCGCGCCGACGGCGTCACCGTCGTCAACGACTCGTACAACGCCAACCCCGATTCGATGCGCGCCGCACTCAAAGCACTGGTGTCGATGTCGCGTCGCGACGACGGGCCGAAGCGCCGCAGCTGGGCGGTGCTGGGAGAGATGGGCGAGCTGGGTTCGGACTCGGTGGTCGAGCACGACGCGATCGGCCGCCTCGCCGTCCGCCTCGATGTCGACCGTCTGATCATCGTCGACTCCGGCCGTCCCACCCGGGCGTTGCACCAGGGTGCCGTCATGGAGGGTTCGTGGGGCGAGGAATCGATGCTGGTGCCCGACCGTGAAACGGCGATCGCAGTACTGCACGAGGAAGTGCGTCCCGGCGACATCGTGCTGGTGAAAGCCTCGCAGTCCGGGGCGATGTGGACCGTCGCAGACGCCCTGCTGGCCGATGCGTCGAGCGCCACCGCGGAGGGTGAGCAGTGAGGCAGATCCTCTTCGCCGGAGGCATCGCGCTCGCGGTCGCGATCCTCCTGACCCCGGTGCTGATCAAGACCTTCTCGAAACAGGGCTTCGGCCAGGAGATTCGAGTGGAGGGCCCGGCGAGTCACCAGTCCAAGCGGGGCACACCGACAATGGGTGGCGTCGCAATTCTGGTCGGCATCTGGGCCGGCTACTGGGGCTCGCACCTGATCGGTATCGGCTACGACGCAGACGGCCCTTCGGCCTCGGCCCTGCTCGTTCTCGGTCTGACCACGGTGCTCGGTCTCGTCGGCTTTCTCGACGATTTCATCAAGATCCGCAAGCAGCGCAACCTGGGTCTGAACGCCACCGGTAAGTACGTCGGTCAGATAACGGCAGCCGTGCTGTTCGCGATCCTGGTGTTGCAGTTCCGCAGCGAGAGTGGGCTCACTCCTGGCAGCACCCAACTGTCGTACGTACGCGACATCGCCACCTGGTCGATGTCCGCGGTGGTCTTCGTGTTCTTCGTCTGCCTGCTCGTGATCGCATGGTCCAACTCGGTCAACCTCACCGACGGCCTGGACGGCCTCGCAGCCGGGTCGATGACATTGGTGCTCGGTGCCTACACCGTCATCACCTTCTGGCAGTACCGCCAGGCGTGCGCCGGGCCCGCCGGGCCCGCCCCCGGCTGCTACGACGTTCGAGATCCCCTCGACCTGGCACTGGTCTGCGCCTCCGCAGCGGGAGCCTGCATCGGCTTCCTGTGGTGGAACGCCGCGCCTGCCAAGATCTTCATGGGCGACACCGGATCCCTGGCCCTCGGCGGTCTGATCGCGGGCCTGTCGGTGGTGACCAAGACCGAACTGATCATGGTGGTCATCGGTGCGCTGTTCGTCGCCGAGGCCGCATCGGTCGTCATCCAGGTCGCGGTGTTCCGATCCAGTCGCCGACGCGTGTTCCGCATGGCACCGTTCCATCATCACTTCGAGTTGGCCGGATGGGCCGAGACGACGGTGATCATCCGGTTCTGGTTGTTGGCCGCCATCGCGTCGGCCGTCGGACTCGCCCTGTTCTACAGCGAGTATCTCGCTGCTGTCGGCGGATAGGGCATGGACGAATCTCCGCACGACGCTCGGACCGACCTGACCTGGTTGCGCGGCAGTTCGGTGCTGGTGACCGGTGCCCGCATCTCGGGACTGGCCGTCGTGCAACCGTTGCTCGATCTCGGTGCCGTCGTCACCGTCACCGACTCGAATCGTGCCGCGCTGGACGAGGCGTCGGAATCCGGGGCTGCCGTGGTGCTGCAGGACGACCTGCTCGACGATCCGGCGGCGCTCGCTGCGTTTTCGCTCGTCGTCACCAGTCCCGGCTTTCGTCCCGACTCTCCGGTGCTGGCCGCGGCCACCGAGCAGGGCATTCCGGTGTGGGGCGATGTCGAGTTGTCCTGGCACGTGGACCGGGCCGAGTTGTACGGACCCCGAACTCGCTGGCTGGTGGTCACCGGCACCAACGGAAAGACGACCACTACCTCGATGCTGGCGTCGATACTCGACGCGGCAGGCATCGCATCGATGGCCTGCGGCAACATCGGACTCCCCATCGCCGACGCGTTGCGCGGTACCCCGCATCCGAGTGTGCTCGCCGTGGAGTTGTCGTCGTTCCAGTTGTTCTGGGCTCCGTCGGTGCGTCCGGCGGCGGGGGTGGTGCTCAACATCGCCGAGGACCATCTCGACTGGCACGGCGGTATGGACGGATATGTCCAGGCCAAGGCTCGTGCGTTGAGTGGCGATGTCGCGGTGGTCGGTCTCGACGACTCGAGGGCGGCGAGTCTCGCTGCCGGATCGCCCGCAGCCACCGTCGTCGGGTTTCGGTTGGGTGAGCCGGCCTCGGGTGAGCTGGGAGTGCGGGCAGGGATGCTCGTGGACGACGCCTTCGGTGCGAACGTCGAGTTTCTCGCTGCGGAGGACGTGGAGCCGAGCGGCCCGTCCGGCATTCTCGATGCGCTCGCGGCAGGCGCGCTGGCTCGTTCGATCGGGGTGGAGGCCGACGCTGTTCGGGTGGGGCTGCAGACCTATCGGGTGGGTCCGCATCGTGCGGCGGTGGTGCGCGAGCTCGGCGGGGTGACGTTCATCGACGACTCGAAGGCGACCAACCCGCACGCCGCTCGCTCCTCGATCTCGGCGCACGATCGCGTCGTGTGGATCGCGGGTGGGTTGCTGAAGGGTGCGGTGATCGACGATCTGGTGGTCGAGATCGCCGATCGTCTCGTGGCTGCGGTCGTTCTCGGGCGCGATGGGATGCAGATCGCAGAGGCTTTGGCGCGACACGCGCCCGATGTTCCGGTCGTCAGGCTCCCTTCGGGAGACGATGCTGGTGTGACTCATGGTGCTGAAGATGCTGATGCGGTGATGCGGGCGGTCGTGGCCCATGCGGCCGAACTCGCCGCGCCGGGGGATACGGTCCTGCTGGCCCCGGCCGCCGCGTCACTGGACATGTTCGCCGACTACGGCCACCGCGGCCGCAGCTTCGCCGAGTCGGTCCAGCGCCTCGAGGCCACCGACATCGGATCGTCGCGATCGTGACTGCCGCCGGTCATCCGCCGCGTCCACCTCGCCGCACCGCCGCTCCACGCACCCGAATCGGCCTGTGGTTCGGCCGACCGCTCGCGTCCTTCCACCTCGTCGTCACGATCGCGGTACTGCTCACGGTGTTGGGCCTGGTGATGGTGCTGTCGGCGTCGTCCGCCGAGTCCTTCGCAGCCGATGAGTCCGGGTACGCGCTCTTCACCCAGCAGCTGATCGGTGTCGCGCTGGGAGTCGTGGCGTTCTACGTCGCTCTCCGGCTGCCGGTTCGCTACCTCAGGAAGCTGTCGTTTCCGCTGTTCCTGGTTTCGATCACCATGTTGATGTTGGTGCTCATTCCCGGAATCGGTGCCGAACGCCAAGGTGCGCGCCGCTGGTTCGACTTCGGCGTCGTGTCCTTCCAGCCGTCCGAGCTGGCCAAGGTCGCGCTGGTTCTGTGGGGCGCACACCTGTTGGCCTCGCGGCGCAGCGAGCACGGCAACATCAAATCGCTGCTGGTGCCGCTGTTGCCTGCAGGTCTGCTGATGTGTCTGCTCGTCGTGCTGCAGCCGAACCTCAGTACCGCCATCGCCCTGGGCATCATCCTGGTGGCGCTGCTGTGGTTCGCGGGCCTGAACGCTCGGCTGTTCGGTGCGGTGCTGATGACCGGTCTGGCGTTGGCGACCGTGCTCGCGTTCACCGCCGGTTACCGATCCAATCGCGTCAAGGCCTGGCTCAACCCGGGTGAGGACACCCAGGGCCTGTCATATCAGTCCACCCAGGCGAAATACTCTCTCGCCGACGGCGGAATGTTCGGTCGCGGGCTCGGGCAGAGCCGCGCGAAGTGGAGCTACCTGCCCAACGCGCACAACGACTTCATCTTCGCCATCATCGGCGAGGAACTCGGAATGATCGGCTGCCTCGCAGTCATCGGATTGTTCGGCCTCTTCGTCTACACCGGCCTGCGCATCGCCATGCGTTCGGTCGATCCGTTCCTGCGGCTGTTGACCGCAGGTGCCACGTGCTGGGTGTTCGGCCAGGCCATGATCAACATCGGCTACGTCGTCGGGTTGCTGCCGGTGACCGGTCTGCAGCTGCCCCTGGTGTCCTACGGTGGCACCTCGACCGCGATCACGCTGCTGATGTTCGGCATCATCGCGAGCGCCGCCCGCCACGAACCCGAGGCGATCGCGGCCCTGCACGCAGGGCAGGAGGGCCGAATCGCGCGAGCTCTGAAGCTGCCGCTGCCCGCCGTGTTCTCGCCCAAGCGAGCCGCGATGGCGCGCTCGAAGTCCACTCGCCCCACACTGGCGGCGCAGGATCGCAAACGCCTAGAGTCCCGTAAGGGCAAGGGCAGTGACGCACGGACAGCGCGGGCTGCCGAGCCCGGCCGTGCCCGCACGCGCGTCTCCAGTTCCCGGACCGACGCGATGTCGCCCACATCGGCTGCGTACCGGAGCGACGCTCCCCGCGGTAACGCCCGCGGCAACCCCCGTCGAAGCGATCCGGTCCGGCGAGAGCCCGCCGCAGGATCGCGATCGGCATACCGTCCGCGGCCGGAACCACAACCCGGTCGCCCTCCCGTCCGCTCGGGTGAGCGAGGATATCGACGGTGAAGCAGACATCTCGACCGATTTCCGTAGTGGTTGCCGGGGGCGGAACGGCCGGGCACATCGAGCCTGCGCTCGCTGTGGCCGACGCCTTGCGTGTCCTCGACCCCACCGTCACCGTCACCGCTCTCGGCAGCAGCCGGGGCCTCGAGACGACTCTCGTCCCGGCTCGCGGGTACGCACTCGAGCTCATTCCGCCCGTTCCGCTGCCTCGTAAGCCCACCGTCGACCTGCTCAAGTTGCCGCTGCGCGTCGTGCGATCGGTGCGCCGCACCCGAGAGATCTTCGCGGCCGTCGAGGCGGACGTGCTCGTCGGATTCGGCGGCTATGTCGCGTTACCGGCCTATCTCGCGGCCCGCGGTCGACTGTTCGGCCGTGGTGGCCGAATTCCCGTGGTCATCCACGAGGCCAACGCACGAGCGGGTATCGCCAACAAGGTCGGTGCCCGCTCGGCCGAGCGGGTACTCGCCGCGGTCGCGGGCTCGGGGATCGCCGCGCGCGGTGCTGCCGACGCCGACGTGATCGGAATTCCCGTGCGTCCCACCATCACCGGACTCGACCGGGCTGCCGTCCGCGCGGAGGCTCGCGCGCACTTCGGCCTGCCCGAGAACGGCCCGGTGCTGCTGGTGTTCGGCGGCTCACAGGGGGCCCGATCGCTCAACGACGCGGTGTCCGGAGCCTCGGCGGCTCTCGCCGATGCGGGAATCTCGGTTCTGCACGCCCACGGTCCGAAGAACTCGCTCGATGTCGAGCAGCGCAATCCGGCCGCGCCGTACGTCGCGCGCGCCTACATCGACCGGATGGATCTGGCGTACGCGGCCGCGGACCTCGCGATCTGTCGCTCCGGTGCCATGACGGTCGCCGAGGTTTCCGCGACCGGTCTGCCCGCCGTCTACGTGCCCCTGCCGCACGGCAACGGCGAGCAGGAACTCAACGCCCGTCCCGTGGTCGACGCCGGAGGTGGCATCCTGGTAGCCGATGCGACACTGACCGAGCAGTACGTGAGCGAGACAGTGGTCGCGCTGCTGGCCGACACCGAACGAATCGCCACCATGTCTCGTGCCGCCGCCGGTGCCGGGCACAAGGACGCAGCAGCTGCCGTCGCGCAGATCGTGCTCGATACCGCGCACGCGGCGCGGCGCTGAGCTGGGCGGCGTCGCGCATGAGAAGAGAACGAGGGAGACGTCCGCGTGACAACTGAGGGTGCGATGTCGGATCTGCCGGCAGAGCTCGAACGAGTACACATGGTGGGCATCGGTGGTGCCGGAATGTCCGGCATCGCGCGGATCCTGCTCGCTCGCGGGGGACAGGTGTCGGGTTCGGATGCCAAGGAATCGCGCGGCGTGCTCGCACTGCGCGCACGCGGCGCCCAGGTCCGCATCGGTCACGACGCCAGCGCCCTGGACATGATCGACGGCGGACCCACCGTGGTGGTGACGACCCACGCCGCGATTCCTCAGACCAATCCCGAACTCGTCGAAGCCCGCGAACGTGGAATCCCGGTGGTGCTGCGACCGGCCGTGCTGTCTTCTCTCATGCAGGGATACCGCACGCTGTTGGTCTCGGGTACGCACGGAAAGACGTCCACGACCTCGATGCTGGTCGTCGCCCTGCAGCACTGCGGGTTCGATCCGTCGTTCGCCGTCGGAGGAGAGCTCAACGAAGCCGGGACCAACGCCCATCACGGCAGCGGCGACGTGTTCGTGGCCGAGGCGGACGAGAGCGACGGCTCGCTGCTGCAGTACACGGCCAACGTCATCATCGTGACCAACATCGAAGCCGATCATCTGGACTACTTCGGCACCACCGACGCCTACGTTCAGGTGTTCGACGACTTCGCTGCGCTCCTCGGTCCCGGCGGTGTGCTCGTGGCCTGCATGGACGACCCGGGTTCGGCGGCGCTGGCTCGACGCGTGGTCGAGCGGAACCTTCCCGGAGTGAAAGTGCTGGGATACGGGTCCTCGGACGTCGACGCCGGGCCGGTCGACATGGCCGTTCGGTTGCTGGCGTGGGAGCCCGAGGACATCGGTGGCGTCGCGCAGTTGCAGATCGCAGGTGAGGACGCGGCGCGCACCGTACGGCTCGGCGTCCCCGGCCGGCACACTGCACTCAACGCGCTGGCGGCGTTCGTCGCGGCGCGCCAGGTCGGTGCCGGTGTCGAGGAATTGCTGGCCGGACTCACCGGTTTCGGCGGCGTGCATCGACGCTTTCAGTTCACCGGGCGTGAGCACGGCGTCCGCGTGTTCGACGACTACGCGCACCACCCGACCGAGGTGCGTGCGGTGCTGACTGCCGCGCAGGCCCTCGTAGCAGGCCAGGATCGTTCGGGTGGCGAGCAGGGACGGGTGGTGGTGGTGTTCCAGCCGCACCTGTACTCGCGGACCGCGACGTTCGCCGAGGAGTTCGGTGCCGCGTTGTCGTTGGCCGACGAGATCGTCGTGCTCGACGTCTACGGCGCGCGCGAGGAGCCGTTGCCCGGTGTGACGGGGGCGCTGGTTGCCGCTTCGGTGACCAAGCCGGTGAACTATCAGCCGGATCTGTCGTTGGTGGCCAAGCAGGTCGCCCACCTGAGTGTGCCCGGCGATGTCGTCATCACCATGGGAGCCGGCGACGTGACGATGCTCGGCGGGCCGATTCTCGATGCGC
Source organism: Rhodococcus sp. IEGM 1341 (assembly GCF_030056895.1). Taxonomy (NCBI): domain Bacteria; kingdom Bacillati; phylum Actinomycetota; class Actinomycetes; order Mycobacteriales; family Nocardiaceae; genus Rhodococcus; species Rhodococcus sp. IEGM 1341. The sequence goes on from NZ_JASHKV010000003.1 coordinate 260,606, forward strand.
TTCGCTCGAAGACCGATTTCGGTGCTGCGACCGGCCGCGGAGTACCGAAGGATCGGCCGTCGACGTGACCCGCCGCTCCGATCGAGTCCGTTCTTCGAGGTCGGGAACAGCTGCACGAGAGGGTGATTCGCCGTCCGCGGTCACCGACAAGCAAGCTCGTGCTCAGGCACGGGAAGAAGAGCGCGCCCGAGTGAAGCGGTCGCGTCGCAAAGCCGCGCTGATTGCGCTCGCCGTGGTGGTCGTCGTGGTGGGATCGGCTGCGCTGGTGTACTTCACGCCGCTGTTGTCCGTTCGCACCATCGCGGTCGCGGGGGCATCGTCGGTGTCCGAGCAGGAGATCCTCGATCGGCTGGACGTACCCGTCGGCCTTCCGCTGGTTCGGGTCGACACAGCGGCCGCTGCGCAGCGGGTGGCGACGATCCCGGCGCTGGCGACGGTCCGCGTGCAACGCCAGTATCCGTCCACCGTGCAGGTGACGGTCGAGGAGCGAGTTCCGGTGGCGTTCTTCGATTCTCCGGACGGCACCCATCTCCTGGACTCCACCGGCGTCGATTTCGCGATCGCGCCGCCACCGCCAGGGGTAGTACGTCTGGTGACCGACAATCCGGTGTTCGGTGATCCGGTGACGAAAGATGCACTGGCGGTTCTCGATACGTTGCCACCGCTGCTGCGCGATCAGGCCGCCGAGCTGCGGGCGAGCACGCTGTCCGACATCTCGATTCTGCTGCTCGACGGGCGCACCGTCGTGTGGGGCAGCAAGGACGACTCCGAGCGCAAGGGCGCGGTCGCGATCGCATTGCTGTCCCAACCCGGTCAGATCTTCGACGTGTCGAGTCCGGATCTGCCCACCACCAAATAGTTTCGACGCGCGGACCGGAATTTCTCGCGTGGCGTCGGCGCGCCTAATGGCGATAGTCGTCGGCGATGAATAGCGTTTCGACCAGTTCAGTACTTGACATAACTCTAAGCCTGTGGTTTAGGTTGAGGGTTTTCCACATTTCAGGCAACAATCCACGGAAGGCGAGAGCCCATGACGCCCCCGCACAACTACCTCGCCGTAATCAAGGTCGTCGGCATCGGCGGCGGCGGCGTGAACGCGGTCAACCGCATGATCGAACAGGGACTCAAGGGAGTCGAGTTCATCGCGGTCAACACCGACGCTCAGGCCTTGCTGATGAGTGACGCAGACGTCAAGCTCGACGTCGGCCGCGAACTGACCCGCGGACTCGGCGCAGGTGCCGATCCCGAGGTCGGCCGCCGCGCAGCAGACGATCACAAGGACGAGATCGAAGAGGTGCTCAAGGGTGCCGACATGGTGTTCGTCACCGCAGGCGAGGGCGGCGGCACCGGTACCGGTGGCGCTCCTGTCGTCGCCAACATCGCTCGCAAGCTCGGCGCACTGACCGTCGGTGTCGTCACCCGGCCGTTCTCTTTCGAGGGCAAGCGGCGCGGTGGACAGGCCGACACCGGCATCCAGCAGCTCCGCGAGTCCTGCGACACGCTCATCGTCATCCCGAACGACCGACTGCTCCAGCTCGGCGACGCGGCCGTCAGCCTCATGGACGCGTTCCGCAGCGCCGACGAAGTACTGCTCAACGGTGTCCAGGGCATCACCGACCTGATCACCACTCCCGGACTGATCAATGTCGACTTCGCCGACGTCAAGGGCGTCATGTCCGGCGCAGGCAGTGCACTGATGGGTATCGGATCCTCACGCGGTGAGGGTCGCGCGATCAAGGCGGCCGAATCGGCGATCAACTCGCCGCTGCTCGAAGCCTCGATGGAAGGTGCACGCGGAGTGCTGCTCTCCATCGCCGGTGGATCCGATCTCGGTCTGTTCGAGATCAACGAGGCCGCCTCGCTGGTGCAGGAAGCCGCACACATCGACGCCAACATCATCTTCGGCACCGTCATCGACGACTCGCTCGGCGACGAGGTCCGCGTGACCGTCATCGCCGCAGGCTTCGACGGCGGAACCCCGACGCGGCGTCCGGTCGAAGCTGCCACCTCCACCCGCGGCCCCATCGGATCGGCTCGCTCGGGCGAGGTGTCCTCCAAATCGACCGACAGTTCCGACGGTGCTGTGTTCCGCGACCCGGTCGGCGCACCGAGTGGTAGCAGTCTGCCGCCGCTGAACTCGTCGAGCTCGTCCAACCGCGAATCGTCGAGCCGCGAATCCGCAGCGGGTTACGGTCGCGACTCGTCCGGCCAGGGCCGGGACTCGTCCGGACAGGGCCGCGAGTCCGTCGGTTCCGGCCGTCGCGTTCCGATCGCCGAGGACGAGGGCGAAGACGAAGTCGATGTGCCGTCCTTCATGCGGCGGTGAGTGACACCGCTTCCGCCGGTCCGTTTCGTGTCCGACGCGTCTCGACGACGCGGGCGGGCGGCGTCTCGGCACCGCCGTTCGACACGTTCAATCTGGGCGATCACGTAGGTGACGACCCCGCTTCGGTGGAAGCCAACCGTCGACGCCTCGGCGATCGACTGGGTATGGGACTCGAACGGCTCGTGTTCATGGAGCAGGTCCACGGACGCACCGTCACCGTGGTGGACGGTCCGGTGTCCGAGCCGGTGCCGATGACCGATGCGTTGGTGACGACGCAACGTGATCTCGGTCTGGTGGTGTTGACTGCCGATTGCGTGCCGGTCCTGCTCTCCGACGAGGAGGCAGGCGTGATCGCAGCGGTGCATGCAGGACGGGTCGGTGCCCGCATCGGCATCGTTCCCCGGGTGTTGGCCGCCATGGTCGAGCTCGGGGCGGTTCCGGCGCGGATCGGCGCATTTCTCGGTCCGGCGGCGAGCGGCCGACAGTACGAGGTGCCCGCCTCCATGCGAGCGGACGTCGACAAGCATCTCCCCGGCAGCGCGACGACCACGGTCCGCAACACGCCGGGGCTGGACATTCCCGCCGGTATCCGCGCTCAGCTGCTCGCCGCGGGAGTGTCCGGTGTCGCTCAGGATCCGCGGTGCACCATCGAGGACCGGGCCTTGTTCAGTCACCGTCGTGAAGGATCGACCGGCCGAATCGCCAGTGTCGTCTGGATGGACAGCACATCCCCAGGTGATCGGGCCGAAACGGCAGACCGGTGAACCGGCAGAAGAGGTTGTCATGAGCGAACCCACCGGCAGCGCGTCGGGCACCGACCGGGCGCAGGAGATCGAGACGGCGTTGACGTCGGTGCGCGAGCGGTTGCACCGCGCCTGTGTCGATGCGGGCCGGTCGCCCGCCGACGTGGCTCTGCTGCCGGTGACCAAGTTCTTCCCCGCCTCGGACGTGCGGGTTCTCTACGAACTGGGGTGCCGCGACTTCGGCGAGTCCCGAGAGCAGGACGCGTCGCCCAAGGTCGCCGAGACGGCCGAAGATTTCGTCGGCGATCCGCCTCGCTGGCACATGATCGGACACCTGCAGCGAAACAAGGCGAAGTCGGTTGCCGCGTGGGCGCACGCCATTCATTCCGTCGACAGTGCGCGGTTGGTGGCCGCACTGTCCAAGGCGACGACGGCGGCATTGGACGAGGGTGTGCGTCGGACCGAACTCGACGTGATCGTTCAGGTCAGTCTCGACGGGGATGTGCACCGCGGCGGCGTCGAACGCGACGAACTCCACGAGCTTGCCGACGCGGTGTCGAACGCGTCCGGGTTGCGTTTGGCGGGGTTGATGGCGGTGCCACCGCTCGGTGCCGATCCGGACGCCGCATTCGCCGATCTCGAGAGCCTGCACCGTCGGCTGACGGCCGATCATCCCGAAGCGCTCGAGCTGTCCGCAGGCATGACCGGAGACCTGGAAGCTGCTGTGCGGCACGGATCGACGTGCGTGCGTGTCGGTACCGCAATACTCGGCGCGCGGCCGATAACCTCGCAATAACAGTCCATGGATCACATCAGTCACAACAGACACTTGCGAACCTGGAGATGGACAGTAGACACACCGCCACGGAAGGCAGAACGATGAGCACCCTGCACAAGTTCAAGGCGTACTTCGGCATGGTTCCGCTCGCCGACTACGAGGACGACTACCTCGACGATCCGGACACGCGACGCAGTTCCCGTGGTGGTCGTGACACCTACGACGACATGGATGAGCGTGAATTCGTGAAGCCGTCGTTCGGTGGATCTCGGCACGCGCAGGTCGAGGACGACTACGACGACTACGAGGCCCCGCGTCCGGCGACGCTGGCCCCGATCGGCGGACGAGGACGTGGCGCGGCACCGACCACGCGAGGTGCAGCAACCAGGGGAGCGTTGGCCATGGACACTCGGATGGACGTGCGTGCGGAGACGCGACGCAGCCCTATCGCGGACGACGGCGGCCCGCTCTCGAAGATCACCACGCTGCGACCGCGTGACTACAGCGAGGCGCGCACCATCGGTGAGCGTTTCCGCGACGGCACTCCGGTCATCATGGACCTGGTCGAGATGAGCAACGCCGACGCCAAGCGCCTGGTCGATTTCGCGGCCGGGCTCGCCTTCGCGCTGCGCGGTTCCTTCGACAAGGTGGCGACCAAGGTATTCCTGCTCTCGCCGGCCGACGTCGACGTCTCGCCGCAGGAGCGCAGGCGGATCGCCGAGACCGGCTTCTACAGTCAGCAGTGAGAGATTCGCTGTTCGGGGCGGTAGTGCAGGGCTGTGACCAGCGCGCTTTGCTCAGCCCGTCGAATTCAGGCAGAGTATAGCCGTGATCGTGTTCACGGTGATCAACATCGTATTGTTTCTTTTTTGGCTCCTTCTCATCGGTCGAATCATCGTCGAGTTCATCAGAACTTTCGCGAGAGATTGGCAACCGACCGGGTTGGTCGTCATCGTGCTCGAGGCGATCTTCACGGTCACCGACCCGCCGGTGAAGTTCCTCCGCAGGATAATTCCGCCGCTCAACCTCGGCGGAGTGCGACTGGACCTGTCCATCATGGTCCTGCTGTTCGTCGTCTTCATCGCGTGGAATGTGACCAGCGGTCTCGCGGCCTGAGATCGCAGACGAAATGTTAGAACGCGGGACCCAGCGCATGCTGCGTGTCCTGTGTGACAGAATGGACGCCAGTTACAGTTTGATTGTTCTGCACTCGCGCGGAATGGCATATAACTGAATGCTTGCTCTACCGCCCCAAGACGCGTGAAGGGATCCTTCCATGCCGCTGACTCCAGCTGATGTGCACAATGTCGCGTTCAGCAAGCCGCCCATCGGTAAGCGTGGTTACAACGAAGACGAGGTCGACGCTTTTCTCGACCTCGTCGAGCAAGAGTTGTCGCGACTGATCGAAGAGAACGCCGACCTCCGCCAGCGGGTCGGTGAGCTCGACCAGGAGCTTGCGGACGCCAAGAACGCTTCGCGGCAGAGCCCGCAGGCGGCTCAGGTCGCGGCACCGAAGGCCGAGCCACAGCGCCCGGTGGATCCCCCCAAGCCACCGCCCGTCGCGGCCCAGCCCGCTCCGGTCGCACCCGTTGCGGCGGCCCCGCAGCAGAGCGGCGACTCCAACATGCAGGCCGCCAAGATTCTGGGCCTCGCTCAGGAGATGGCCGATCGTCTCACCGGTGATGCCAAGTCGGAGTCCGAGCAGCTGCTCGGCAACGCGCGCACCAACGCCGAGCGTTTGGTCTCGGATGCCCGCACGCGTTCGGAGTCGATGATGTCCGAGGCTCGGCAGAAGTCCGAGTCGCTGCTGTCCGACGCACAGACGCGCTCCGAGACCCAGCTGCGTCAGGCCAAGGAGAAGGCCGACGCACTGCAGGCCGATGCCGAGCGCAAGCACACCGAGATCATGGCGACGATCAACCAGCAGCGTTCGGTCCTCGAAGGTCGCATCGAGCAGCTCAAGACGTTCGAGCGCGAGTACCGCGTGCGGCTCAAGTCCTACCTGGAATCGCAGCTCGAAGAGCTCGAGAACCGTTCCTCGGCGCTGCCGGTGGACAACGGGCAGGACAACTTCAACCAGGACAGCCAGTCGTCGGGGTACAGCCAGTCGTACGCCAAGGGCAACTGACGCAGGAGTTCGTGTCGATGCTGCCGAACACGGCAGCATCGCACCCTGACGTCGCGTCGAACGGTGAGCGAGGAATCACGTGCTGGTCCTGACTCTCGGCGCAGCGGCTATCGGCTTCGGCTTTCTAATTCTTGCGTTGATGACGGGGTCGGTCGTGTGGGCGTGGGCCTGCATCGTCGTGTGTATCGTGGGAGCAGTTCTGCTACTTGTCGGTGCACTGACGGGCAAACGACCACCGCCGGAACCCGACAAGTAATATGTGCTGATTTCCCCAGTTGTTTCAGGCGTCGATCCGGCTATCACCGGGGAGCTTTCGGAAGAACGACTCGGTTCGATGGGCAACCACCTCGAATCGACGTCCAGTAGAACCGAACGGGTGAGCCCGTCACAGCTCACGTGGAGAGGCTTGCTCCGGCGACAGTGTCGTCGGAGCCGAGCAAGCGGGGTGGTACCGCGGTATCCGACGTCCCGATCGTCGAATGTCGTCCCCGTGCCAACAGGTGTCGCGTCCAGTACGCGTCCGGCACGGAGGAGACAGATATGGCAGATGCGAGCGCACGTCCGAAGAATGCGTCCTACCCGCTGGTCGATCTGGCCGAGGGCCGATCGGGCAGTGTCCCGTTCCCCGATCTCGAACGCATCGTGCTGCACGAGTGGGCCGAGGACGGCACCTTCCGAGCCAGCATCGACAATCGAGCGGGTGCCGAGGAATTCGTCTTCTACGACGGCCCTCCCTTCGCGAACGGTCTGCCGCACTACGGCCACCTCCTCACCGGCTACGTCAAGGACCTCGTCCCGCGATTCCAGACGATGCGGGGCAAGAAGGTCGAGCGCCGCTTCGGCTGGGACTGCCACGGTCTGCCCGCAGAGTTGGAAGCGGAGAAGCAGCTCGGTATCAAGGACAAGTCCGAGATCGACGAGATGGGTCTGGCGAAGTTCAACGCCTACTGCAAGCAGTCGGTACTCCAGTACACCGACGAGTGGCGGGACTACGTCACTCGGCAGGCGAGGTGGGTCGACTTCGACAACGACTACAAGACCCTCGACGTCGACTTCATGGAGTCCGTCATGTGGGCGTTCAAGACGCTGCACGACAAGGGCCTGATCTACCAGGGCTACCGAGTTCTGCCGTACAGCTGGTACGAGCAGACGCCCCTGTCCAATCAGGAGACCCGCCTCGACGACGCGTACAAGATGCGTCAGGATCCCGCGGTCACCGTCACGATGCCGTTGACGGCTCCCGGCTCGCCCCTGGACGGCGCGAACGCGTTGATCTGGACCACCACGCCGTGGACCCTGCCGTCGAACCTGGCGATCGCGGTGCATCCCGAGGTGCAGTACGTGCAGGTGCGAGGCACCGACGGTGAGCGTTACGTGCTTGCCGCTGCGCGTCTTTCGCACTACGCGAAGGAACTGGGGGAGGAGCCGGAGGTGCTCTCGGAGCACACCGGTACCGAGTTGGTCGGACTTGCTTACGCACCGCCGTACGATTTCTTCCTCGGCCACGAGAACTCGCACCGCGTGCTGCAAGCCGACTACGTCACCACCGATTCGGGCACCGGAATCGTCCACCTCGCACCGGCTTTCGGCGAGGAGGACATGGACGTCGCCACCGCGAACGGCATCGAGGTGGTGCAACCGCTCGACGCAGGCGGCAAGTTCACCTCGCTGGTGCCGCCGTACGAGGGCCTGATGGTGTTCGACGCCAATCCGGTGATCATCAAGGACCTCAAGGCGTCGGGTCGGTTGCTGCGGCACGAGACCATCGAGCACTCGTACCCACACAGCTGGCGCAGTGGTCAGCCACTGATCTACATGGCGGTGCCGTCGTGGTTCGTCGCAGTCACCAAGTTCCGTGATCGGATGGTCGAGCTGAACCAGGAGATCACCTGGGTTCCCGAGCACATCAAGGACGGCCAGTTCGGCAAGTGGCTCGAAGGTGCACGCGACTGGAACATCAGCCGAAACCGGTACTGGGGCAGTCCGATTCCGGCGTGGACTTCCGACGACCCGGCGTACCCACGGCTGGATGTGTACGGCAGCCTGGACGAGCTCGAGCGTGACTTCGGTGTGCGGCCGACCGATCTGCACCGGCCCTACATCGACGATCTGACGCGTCCCAACCCGGACGACCCGACGGGTGAGTCCACGATGCGCCGCGTTCCCGAGGTGTTGGACTGCTGGTTCGAGTCCGGCTCGATGCCGTATGCGCAGGTGCACTTCCCGTTCGAGAACGAGGAGTGGTTCTCCACGCACAACCCGGGCGATTTCATCGTCGAGTACAACGGGCAGACACGCGGCTGGTTCTACACGTTGCATGTGCTGGCCACGGCCCTCTTCGATCGACCGGCGTTCAAAACTGTTGCTGCACACGGCATCGTGCTCGGTGACGACGGCCTGAAGATGAGCAAGTCCAAGGGCAACTACCCGGACGTCAAGGAGGTCTTCGACCGCGACGGCTCCGACGCCATGCGGTGGTTCCTGATGTCCTCACCGATCCTGCGCGGCGGCAACCTCATCGTCACCGAGCAGGGCATCCGCGAGGGCGTCCGCCAGGCGTTACTGCCGATCTGGAATGCGTGGAGCTTCCTTCAGCTCTACGCCTCGAAGCCCGGGCAGTGGCGAACCGGTTCGCCGCACGTGCTCGATCGTTACGTTCTGGCCAAGCTGTCGGCCACCCGCGACGCGATCACCGATGCGCTCGAGGGCAACGACATCGCCGGTGCCTGCGACGAGCTGCGCACGTTCTGCGATGCGTTGACCAATTGGTATGTGCGACGGTCGCGTTCGCGGTTCTGGAGCGAGGACGCCGACGCGATCGACACCCTGCACACCGTGCTCGAGGTGCTCACGCGCATCGCCGCCCCGCTGCTGCCCCTGATCAGCGAAGTGGTGTGGCGGGGCTTGACCGGTGGCCGCTCGGTGCACCTGACCGACTGGCCCGAGGCCGACGAACTGCCGTCGGATCCCGAACTCGTCGAGAGCATGGACGAGGTCCGCACCGTGTGCTCGACCGTTCTGGGTCTGCGCAAGGCACAGAACCTGCGCGTGCGGTTGCCGCTGCCCGAGGTGACCGTCGCGGCCGCCGATGCGGAGCGGCTGCGTCCGTTCGTCGACATCATCGCCGACGAGGTCAACGTCAAGAAGGTCGATCTGACCGAAGACGTTGCGGTACACGGAAAGTTCGAGCTCGTCGTCAACGCGCGTGCTGCGGGCCCGCGGATCGGCAAGGACGTCCAGACCGTCATCAAGGCCGTGAAGGCAGGCGATTGGTCCGAGGACGCGGACGGTGTGGTGAGCGCAGCAGGAATTGCGCTGCTGCCGGAGGAATTCACTCGCAGGCTCGTTGCCGCCGAGCCCGAATCGACGGCGCCGTTGCCCGGAAACGCCGGACTGGTCGTGCTCGATTCCGCCGTCACCGAGGAGCTCGAAGCCGAGGGCTGGGCCAAGGACCGCATCCGCGAACTGCAGGACGCGCGTCGCAATCACGGCTTCGAGGTCTCGGACCGCATCGACATCGTCATCGAGGTCCCCGAACATCGGCAGGCGTGGCTCGACACGCACCGCGATCTCATCGCCGGTGAGGTGCTCGCACTCTCGCTCGTCGACGGACGCGTCGGGGACGACGGCAGCGATCTCGGTGAGGGAGTGCGGGCAGCGATCACCAAGTCGTCATGATCGACGTCGACGGATCGGTCGTCGTGCCCACCGAGCAGTGGTCGGGTACGACACCCGACCGTGCGGCGCAGACGCTCGGCTTCACCGTCGATCTCGGCTGACCATGTCGAACATCGCCGACGACACTCTGCGGAGTCGCCGATGGGTGCTGCACCTGGACATGGACGCGTTCTTCGCATCCGCCGAACAGCTCACTCGCCCCACGTTGCGGGGCCGCCCGGTCCTCGTCGGCGGGGCGGGTGGGCGGGGAGTGGTGGCCGGTTGCAGCTACCAGGCGCGTGCCTTCGGGGCGCGTTCGGCCATGCCGATGCATCAGGCTCGCCGACTCGTCGGAGCCGGGGCCGTGGTGTTGCCACCGCGGTTCGTTCTCTACTCCGAGCTCAGCCGACGCGCTTTCGAGGCACTACGCGGACCCATGCCCGTTCTCGAACAACTCTCGATCGACGAGGCGTTCGGTGAGCCGCTCGAACTCGCCGGTGCGACGGTTCACGAGGTCGAGCAGTTCTGCGCGGGCCTGCGCGCACTGATACTCGCCGAGACCGGACTGGTCGCCTCGATCGGTGCCGGATCCGGAAAACAGATTGCCAAGATCGCGTCGGGACTGGCCAAACCCGACGGCATCACCGTCGTCGCTCCGGGAATCCAGGCCGAGTTGATGGCGGCTCTGCCGGTTCGGAAATTGTGGGGGATCGGACCGGTGGCCGGAGAGCGCTTGCGACGCTTGGGGATCGACACCATCGGCAAGTTCGTGGCCACCCCGGAGTCCGAGGTGGCGTCGATTCTCGGGGCCACGATGGGGCCGAGCCTGCATCAGCTCGCACGCGGAATCGACAATCGCGTCGTGGCCGAGCGGGCCGAGGCCAAACAGGTCAGCGCCGAGACGACGTTCGCACAGGACCTGATCTCTCTCGCTCAGCTCCGCCCGGCCATCGAGTCCATCGTCGATTCGACGCATCGCCGGTTGCTGAAGGACGGTCGGGGTGCCAGGACGGTGGTACTGAAACTGCGCAAGTCCGACATGAGCATCATCACCCGATCGGCAACGTTGCCGTACGCGACGGTGGACAAGCAGACCATCGTGGCCACGGCACAGCGACTTGCCGTCGATCCGGTCGACGTCGGTCCGATCAGGCTCGTCGGCGTCGGGCTGGCCGGGCTGTCGGCCGTGCGACAGGGTTCGCTGTTTCCCGAGCTGGAGTACGAGCCTGCCGCGGATGCGACCGAGGAGTCGCCCGCACCGATCGAGGCCGCCGCGGATGTCGTCGTCCCGGACGGTCCGCGGTGGCAACCGGGCATGGACGTCCGGCATCCCGACTTCGGTCACGGCTGGGTGCAGGGGGCCGGTCACTCGGTGGTGACCGTGCGATTCGAGACGCGAACCAGCGGGCCGGGAATCGCGCGCACCTTCGCCGAATCGGACGACAACCTGGTCGTTGCCGACGTTCTCGACAGCCTGAAGTGAGCTGTGGCGTCGCTGAGGAAACTCTGTGAGGTTTCACAGGTATGCCGATCGCGTTGTGACTCGGGCGTGTCGAGCTGACATAGTGGACCAGGTCCGAGACGACCCCATTCCAGACGACCGACGAGTCACAGAACGATCGAGACGTGACTCAGAGTGAAAAGGACAAGCACTTGAAGCTTCGCAACACCCGACGGGCAATGGTTGCCGGCATCGCCATCGCCGGAGCGCTCACCATGACCGCCTGCAGCTCCGGAGGCGACGAAGAGCCCACCGCGACGACGACGGCGGTCACAACTTCTGCCGCTGCCGCTCCCGACGCCGGTGCGTACCCGCCGGTGCCGACCGTGGAGGACCTCAACGCTCAGCTCGTACGCGGGCTCGACCCCAACGTTCCGGTCGAGGAGAAGGCCGCCCTGATCCAGGGTGCATCCGAGGATCCCGAACTGATCAACCAGGTCGCCGCCGCTGCCGTCGCCAACAACGCGCAGATCGAGATCACCAGCATCGACGATCTCGGCACCGGCGTCCTCAACGCGGGCATCACGATCACGCTCAACGGCCAGGCCAACCCCGGCACCTTCCAGTTCGTCCCCGAGGACGGCGTCTGGAAGCTCTCCAAGGACAACGCGTGCGGCATCGTCTCGCTCGCGCAGCTGACCAGCCCGGCGTGCCCCGCACCCTGAGTCCTGCCGATCGTCTCTGACCGACAAGAACACTGCCGGTGACATGTCCCCTCGGGGACGTGTCACCGGCAGTTTTTCGTGGGCCCGGCTCGATTCACATGCTCGGTGTCACCGATCGAATGCGTTCGACGGCAGCCTCGGCGACAGCGGTGACGGTCTCCGGTTCCAGGCCGGCCTGATCCGAGACGACGATCTGGACGACGGTCGAGTCGACCACGGCCACCACCACATCGGAGACCAAGGTGAACCCTTCACTGCTGGTGGTCAGGCGTACCGAGGCCGACGCGTCACCGACCGTCGACTGCTCCCGGCCCGCCAACGCGTAGTCGACGCTCACCCCGTCCGCATCCGTGCCGCTGAACGTCGTGCACCCCACCCACGCCTGCTGGATCGCCGTGAAGGCCTCGGCCGTGCCCGTATCGGGGTAACTCGCCGCGTCCTCGTCGATCGAGGAGAAGTTCGGTCCCGAGAAGCGGACGACTGCGTTCGACGCCGCACCGCCCCGCTGCTCCGAGATCGGTGCCAGTACCGCAGCGCACTCGGCAGGATCGGTACCGGACTCGTCGGGGGAGTCGTACTCGGGAGCCGGATCGAGACCGAGATCCTGAACGGGGTCGGGAATCGAGGAGAAGCCGTCCGGGAGGTCGCCGAGACCCAACATCGCTGCGGCGAGGACGCCGGAGTCGGTGATGGGGGCACCGAGCAAGGGATCGGGTGCGGGGACGGAGCTGGGCGCGGGTGCAGGGGTCGGGGCCGGCTCGTCTGCGCTGCACCCGGACGCGGCGACGCCGAGGACAGACAGCGCCGCCAGCAGCTGCGTCGCGGTCCGCCCGGTCATCGGGCGGCCCAGGTGATCGAATCTCCGACGGTCTGACGCAGCACGGTTGTGCTTTCGGGGTCGGTGTACATCTGCTCGCCACCTGCGGTGATCGATCCGCCGACGGGAAGTGGTCGGGTCAGATCGATCTCGAGCGTTCCCGAGCCGGTGAACGTGTACGTCTCGATATTGAGCGTCCCTGCGTCGTCGGGCAGGTTCCAGGTGGTCGATTCGGGCGTCTGGGTGATCGCGACGTCCAGGGTCGCTCGGTCACCGTCGAGTGCGCGCAGCGTGACCGTGGTGCGCTGGTTCAACGTGATGCCGCTCAGTACCTGTTGATCGACGGTCCATGTCGCGCCCACTCCCACCTCTGCTTCGGGGAAGTCGACGGAGCGGTACACCGCGGCGTTCAACGAGCGTTCGATCGCCGCGCGGGCGGTGTCGAGCGCGGCGTCGGCGGGGGTGATGTGCAGTGCGGTGATCGCTCCCGAGTCGGTGGTCGCCAGCCGTGCCGACGAGCCCTCGGATGCGGAGAGTGCGTCGGTCAGGCCCTCGTCGGGCGACGTCGCAGCTCCGATGGTCAGCTCGACGGACCGGGTAGCGCCGGTCGAGGCGTCGTCGTCCGGGACGGTATCGGACGTCGATGCGGACAGGGGCACGGTCAGTTCGGGGCTGGAGAAGTCCTGTGGAGCCCCGTCGCTGATCTGCTGCGAGACGGTGGAGGTGGTGGTGAGGTCCACGTTCTGCTCGTTCGCGTCGGAGGTTTCGAAGGCCAGTACGCGTCGCGGCTCGGTGCCGGGGTCGACCACGGTGGTGGTCGTCGGCGTCACGGCGATCGTCACCTCGTTCGAGGACGCCGCCTGCTCGGGAGCGGGATCGGTGTCGGTGTCGGCGCTCGAACATCCGGCGACGAGAACCAGTGCACAGCAGGCAGCGAGGAAACCGGAGCGGACGGTGCTGGAGCGGACGGTGCGGAAACGATCGGTCGACTTCACGGCCACCAGGCTACTGACACCGCCCGTGGCGACCGGTGGTGCGCGGCACGGATGAGGACCCGCCGCCGTCCATACGCCATGATGGACAGGTGAGTGAAGACCGCGCCGACGATCCGCCAGCCGAGACGAGTAGTGTTCCGGCACCGAACGAGACCGCGGACTCGCAGGTGACCGATACCGACAGCGCCGCGAGTCGAGTTCCGAAGCCGCTCAAGACGCGGTTGCTGGTCGCGATCGCGGCCGTGATTCTGCTGTTCGACCTCGTGACCAAGATCGTGGTGGTGCACTACGTCAAGCCCGGCAACCCGATTTCGATCGTCGGAGACGTCGTGACGTTGCGGCTGGTGCGTAATCCCGGTGCGGCGTTCTCGATGGCCACCGGCATGACCTGGTTGCTCACGGTCGTGGCAGTCGCGGTCGTCATCGGAGTGATCAAGATCGGTCGGACGCTGCGATCGCCGTGGTGGGCACTGGGATTGGGTCTGGTTCTCGGCGGCGCGCTCGGCAACCTGATCGACCGATTCTTCCGTGCCCCGGGTCCGTTCCAGGGACACGTCGTCGACTTCGTGTCGGTGGGCTGGTGGCCGGTGTTCAACGTTGCCGATTCGTCCATCGTCTGTGGTGCGATCCTCCTCGTCGTCCTGAGCCTGTTCGGGTTCGAGCCGAACGGTGAACGGGTGACCAAGGCGAACTCCGATGCCGCAGCCGAGGCCGACAAGTGAGGGAATCGCGCTCGATGCCGGTGCCCGACGGTCTGGACGGAATGAGGGTGGACGCCGGTCTCGCTCGGTTGCTCGGGCTCTCGCGTACCGTCGCCGCGGCGCTGGCCGAGGAGGGCTCGGTTCTGGTCGATGCCGGTGCCGTCGGCAAGTCCGACCGGCTGGCCGCTGGGTCGTGGCTCGAAGTGACGCTGCCCGAGCCGGCCCGTGAGTTGACGATCGAGGCGGAGCCGGTCGAGGGGATGGACATCCTCTACGCCGACGACGACATCGTGGCCGTGGACAAGCCCGTCGGGGTCGCCGCGCATGCCAGCGTCGGCTGGACCGGACCCACCGTCATCGGCGGTCTCGCGGCCGCCGGTTTCCGAATTTCGACCTCCGGTGCGCACGAGCGTCAGGGCATCGTGCACCGCCTCGACGTCGGCACGTCCGGGGTCATGGTGGTCGCCACGTCCGAGCGGGCGTACACCGTGCTCAAGCGGGCGTTCAAGGCGCGCACGATCGACAAGCGCTACCACGCACTGGTGCAGGGGCATCCGGATCCGAGCAGTGGAACGATCGATGCCCCGATCGGTCGACACGGCAGCAACGACTGGAAGTTCGCCGTCCGTGCCGACGGCAAGCCCAGCGTCACCCACTACGACACGGTCGAGGCGTTCCAGGCCGCGAGCCTGCTGGACGTGCACTTGGAAACCGGTCGCACGCACCAGATTCGGGTGCACTTCTCGGCTCTGCGTCATCCGTGCTGCGGCGATCTGACCTACGGTGCCGATCCGCGGCTGGCCGAACGGTTGGGCCTGGAGCGGCAGTGGCTGCATGCGCGGTCGCTCGGCTTCGCGCATCCGTCCGACGGCCGCTGGGTGGAGATCGAGAGCAAGTATCCGGCCGACCTCGAGCACGCACTCGAGGTGCTTCGGAAGGCGTGATGCGCACCAGGGGAGTGCTGGGCGGTGTCGTTGCCGCGGCACTCGTGTTCGTGGCGCTCGCGGTGATCGGGCACCTCAACCCGGTACGACAGCTGGGCGTGGGCACCGACCGGCTCGGCCCGGACAGCGGCGAGCAGGTGGTCGACTACCTGGCCCGCGCCGAGGCGAGCCTGCGCAGCGACAACACCGAACCTCGGTGGGGATCGGTGTCGTTCGATCGCGAACTCACCGCCCAACAGGCCTATGCCGTCGCCGACGGGATTCGTATCTCGCAGGTGCTCGTGCGTGTTCCGCTCGATCGTGTGCAAACCCCGATCCTGACCGTCGGCGTGCCGGGCAGCGAACGCTCGGTACTGAATTCGACCGCGCGGGCAGCGAGCCTGGCGACCGAATCGTTCGGGGCGGGAGACCGGCAGGCGCAGATCGCCGCAGTCTCGCAGCAACGTCTGCTCGACGGGTGTGCGTGTGTGGTGACGTTGGTGGTGCGCGCGACCCCAGCCGAGTTGAGCGAGCTGGCCGGCCGCGCCGATGTGCGAGCGGTGCAGGCGCTTCCGTCGGATGCGGTGTCCGGCAAGTTCGCAGTCGAGCCGCTCCTGCCGGAGCACGTCGACGTCGTCGGTCCGCTCCCGGACGACGGTCCCGTGCCGACCCGATGAGGCGATTTCTCGTCGCATCCGTCACACCTGTCACGTCCTCCCAGGACACACCGGCAGCGTGAAAATTCTGTCGGTTCGACCGCTTACAGTGAGTACGTTCGCGGCTCGTATTCACGCCGACGCACGACCTTCAGGAGAGAACCTTCGTGGCCGATTCGTTCGTTCATCTGCACAACCACACCGAATATTCGATGCTCGACGGTGCCGCCAAGATCGGCGCGATGTTCGCCGAGGCAGCACGGTTGGAGATGACGGCAGTCGGCATGACCGACCACGGCAACATGTACGGGGCCAGCGAGTTCTACAACGAGGCAAAGAAGGCCGGGATCAAGCCGATCATCGGCATCGAGGCCTACATCGCGCCCGAGTCCCGATTCAACAAGAAGCGTGTGCTGTGGGGCGACCGCAGCCAGAAGTCCGACGACGTCTCCGGTAGCGGTGCGTACACGCACATGACGATGGTCGCCGAGAACGCGACCGGAGTCCGCAACCTGTTCAAGCTGTCCTCGCTCGCCTCCATCGAGGGTCAGCTGGGCAAGTGGGCCCGGATGGACGAGGAGATCATCGCCCAGCACGCCGAGGGCATCATCGCCACCACCGGCTGCCCGTCGGGTGAGGTGCAGACTCGGTTGCGACTCGGCCAGGATCGTGAGGCGCTGGAGGCCGCTGCCAAATGGCGCGAGATCTGGGGTCCGGAGAACTTCTTCCTCGAACTGATGGATCACGGCCTGTCCATCGAGCGGCGTGTCCGCGAAGGCCTGCTCGACATCGGCAAGAAGCTCTCGATTCCGCCGCTGGCCACCAACGACTGCCACTACGTCACCAAGGATGCCGCCGAGAACCACGAGGCGCTGCTGTGCATCCAGACCGGTAAGACGCTCAGCGATCCCACTCGCTTCAAGTTCGACGGTGACGGCTACTACCTCAAGTCCGCCGCCGAGATGCGCGAGCTCTGGGACGATCAGGTGCCCGGTGCCTGCGACAGCACCCTGCTCATCGCTGAGCGAGTGCAGCCGTACGACGAGGTGTGGGCGCACCGCGACCGCATGCCGATCTTCCCCGTGCCCGAGGGCCACACCCAGGGCACCTGGTTGCGCCACGAGGTCATGACCGGACTCGAGCGACGGTTCCCCGACGGCCCCGCCGAGGACTACCTGGCGCGCGCCGAGTACGAGATCAAGGTCATCCTCGAGATGGGCTTTCCGGCCTACTTCCTCGTGGTCGGCGACCTGATCAACCACGCCAAAGCCGTCGGCATCCGCGTCGGGCCGGGCCGAGGTTCCGCCGCCGGATCGTTGGTCGCCTACGCCATGGGCATCACCAACATCGACCCACTGCCGCACGGTCTGCTCTTCGAGCGATTCCTCAACCCCGAGCGTGTGTCGATGCCCGATATCGATATCGACTTCGACGATCGCCGCCGCGGTGAGATGGTCCGCTACGCCACCGAGAAGTGGGGTAGCGATCGCGTCGCCCAGGTGATCACGTTCGGCACCATCAAGACCAAGGCCGCGATCAAGGACTCGGCCCGAGTGCAGTTCGGCCAGCCCGGTTTCGGGATCGCCGATCAGATCACCAAGGCGCTGCCGCCGCCCATCATGGCCAAGGACATCTCGGTGGCGGGCATCACCGATCCGTCGCACGAGCGCTACAAGGAAGCCGTCGAGGTTCGAGCGCTGATCGACTCCAACCCCGATGTCGCGACCATCTACAAGACGGCCAAGGGACTCGAGGGCCTGATTCGCAACGCAGGCGTGCACGCCTGCGCGGTGATCATGTCCTCGGAGCCGCTGACCGACGCCATTCCGGTGTGGAAGCGCGCGCAGGACGGCGCGATCATCACCGGCTGGGACTACCCGTCGTGCGAGGCCATCGGCCTGCTCAAGATGGACTTCCTGGGCCTGCGAAACCTCACCGTCATCGGTGACGCCATCGACAACATCAAGGCCAACCGCGGCATCGACATCGACCTCGACGCTCTCCCGCTCGACGACCCGGCGACCTTCGACTTGCTCTCTCGCGGAGACACTCTCGGCGTCTTCCAGCTCGACGGCAGTGCCATGCGCGATCTGCTCCGACGCATGCAGCCCACCGGTTTCGAGGACATCGTCGCCGTCCTGGCGCTGTACCGGCCCGGTCCGATGGGCATGAACTCGCACAACGATTACGCCGACCGAAAGAACGGTAGGCAAGAGGTCAAGCCGATTCACCCGGAGCTCGAAGAGCCGCTCAAGGTGATTCTCGGTGAGACGTACGGCCTGGTGGTCTACCAGGAGCAGATCATGCAGCTCGCGCAGAAGGTGGCCGGCTACACCCTGGGCCAAGCCGACCTGCTGCGTCGTGCCATGGGTAAGAAGAAGCTCTCCGAGCTCGAGAAGGCGTACGCCGGGTTCCGGCAGGGCATGTTGGACAACGACTTCTCCGAGGCGGCCATCAAGGCGCTGTGGGACACCGTGCTGCCCTTCGCGGGCTACGCGTTCAACAAGTCTCACTCCGCGGGCTACGGCCTGGTGTCGTACTGGACGGCGTACCTCAAGGCCAACTACCCGGCCGAGTACATGGCCGGCCTGCTCACCAGTGTCGGCGACGACAAGGACAAGGCTGCGATCTATCTGGCCGATTGCCGCAAGCTCGGAATCACGGTGTTGCCGCCGGACGTCAACGAGTCCGAACTCAACTTCGCGTCGGTGGGCAAGGACATCCGGTTCGGTCTCGGCGCTGTCCGCAACGTCGGTACCAATGTGGTCGCGTCGATCATCAGGGCGCGATCGGAGAAGTCGAAGTACACCGACTTCTCCGACTACCTCGGCAAGATCGACGCAATTGCCTGCAGCAAGAAGGTCACCGAATCCCTCATCAAGGCAGGTGCTTTCGACTCGCTCGACCATCCGCGCAAAGGTCTGATGCTCATCCATGCCGACGCGATCGACGCGGTGATGGGCACCAAGAAGGCCGAGGCGATAGGTCAGTTCGATCTGTTCGGCGGCGAGGATGCCGACGAGTCCATCTCCGCGGTGTTCAACGTCCGAGTGCCGGACGAGGAGTGGGAATCCAAGCATCGGCTCGCCCTCGAGCGCGAGATGCTCGGTCTCTACGTCTCGGGCCACCCGCTCCTGGGCGTCGAGCACATGTTGGCGGCGAAGTCCGACTGCAACATCCCGACCATCCTCGAGGGTGACATCAAGGACGGCACCCAGGTGACTGTGGGCGGCATTCTGGCCTCGGTGAACCGTCGGATCAACAAGAACGGTCTGACGTGGGCGTCGGCTCAGCTCGAGGATCTGGCCGGTGGTATCGAGGTGCTGTTCTTCCCACAGGCGTACTCGGTGTTCGGTGCCGATGTCACCGAGGACTCGGTGGTGCTGGTCAAGGGTCGGGTTTCGGTGCGTGACGACCGAGTTTCCTTGATCGCGAACGACCTTGCGGTGCCGGATCTTTCGGCCATCGGTATCGACAAGCCGCTCGCGGTGAGTCTACCGACGCGACTGTGCACCGCCGACAAGGTCGGCGCGCTCAAGCGGGTGTTGATCAGTCACCCAGGGACCTCGGACGTCCATCTGCGGTTGGTCAGCGGCGACAAGATCACCACGATGAAGCTGGACGACAGCCTGAGGGTGACGCCGACCTCGGCGTTGATGGGCGACCTGAAGGCGCTACTGGGGCCGGGCTGCCTGACGGGCTGAGGCCGGCCCGGTCGAACCCAACTCGGTCAGCCGCAGCGTCCACCAGGCGACTACGGCGACCGCTGCGCCGGCCAGCACGGCTGCCTGCAGCGAGCCGGCGATGACGAGGGTCGCGGCGAACACGAGAAGTCCGAGTGCGAGGGCTTCGAGCTTGTAGACCGGCCATGCGATGCCTGCCACGTCCGCGGTGCGCAGGGTAGGAGCGGGTCGACGGGTCACCTGGGTGCTCGTGTAGGTCATCGCGTTCTCCTCTGGTGCCACCGGCAGATTCGGGTCTCCGCTGCGGGAAGTTCAGACTATACCCAACAAAAGATTCGGTCCACCGAACTTGGGCTCCGGCCTGGCATTGTTGCCGATCTCCTGGCGTCGCAACGTCGGTGGGTGTTGACTGAGAGCCATGCCATTGACAGGAGAATACGAACCGAGTTCATCCGACTGGGCCCGCGAGCAGGCCGAGCTTTACGAGAACTCCGGCGGAACCGAAGGCACGATGATGAACGGTATGCCGGTCGTGCTGCTGACCACGAAGGGCAACAAGAGCGGCAAGCTCCGCAAGTCGCCGTTGATGAGGGTCGAACACGACGGCGAGTACGCCATCGTCGCCTCCCTCGGCGGCGCGCCGAAACACCCCGTCTGGTACCACAACGTCAAGGCCGAGCCACTGGTCGAGCTACAGGACGGTCCCGAGAAGCACGACTACATCGCACGTGAAGTGACCGGCGACGAGAAGGCCGTGTGGTGGGAACGCTCGGTTGCCGCGTACCCCGACTACGCCGAGTACCAGAAGAAGACCGACCGCGAGATACCGGTTCTGGTTCTCTCGCGCGCCTGAGGAGTGTCTGCACCGGTCGTGGAACGGTCCCGGATGGGCAACCGTTCCACGCTGGTGGCAGCATGTCCTGGTGTCTTCATCCCCTGAACTCGCCTCCCAGCACTCATCGTCGGTAGCCGTCACCGCTGCCGACATCGATGCCGCTGCGGTGCGAATTTCTTCGGTGGTGGCCGCGACACCCCTGCAGTTGTGCGAGCGGCTGTCTGCGGAGACGGGCGCAAAGGTCTACCTCAAGCGCGAGGACCTGCAGATCGTGCGGTCGTACAAGATTCGCGGCGCATACAACCTGATGGATCAGCTGACGGATGCCGAGCGCGCCGTGGGCGTGGTGACGGCGAGCGCCGGGAACCACGCACAGGGCGTCGCATTCGCATGCCGCACGATGCAGGTGCGGGGGAGGATCTACGTCCCGGCCAACACCCCCAAGCAGAAGCGTGACCGCATCCGGGTGCACGGAGGGGAATTCGTCGATCTCATCGTCATCGGCGACACGTTCGACGCGGCGGCTGCCGCGGCTGCCGAGGATGTCGCTCGTACCGGTGCCACGATGGTGCCGCCGTTCGACGACCCCCGAACCGTGGCCGGCCAGGGCACCATCGCCGCCGAGATCGTCGACCAGCTCGGCGGCGCACCGGATGTCGTCGTGATGCCGGTCGGCGGCGGCGGATGCATCGCGGGCATCTCGAGCTACCTGCGTGAGCGAGCACCGCAGACCTCACTGGTCGGCGTCGAGCCGTCCGGAGCCGCGTCGATGACCGCCGCACTGATCGCCGGTGGTCCGGTGACACTCGCCGACATCGATCCGTTCGTCGACGGAGCTGCCGTCCGCCGGATCGGAGACGTGCCGTACGCCGCGCTGCGGTCGCTGGGAGCGAGTGTGGTCTCGCATGCCTCGTTGCCGCTGCTCACTGCGCCGGTATTCGAAAGTGCGGGCCCGGGCGCGTTCCTGATCACACAGATCGACGAGGGCGCGATCTGCACGGCGATGCTGGCGCTCTATCAGAACGAGGGCGTCATCGCCGAGCCCGCGGGCGCACTCGCGGTGGCTGCGCTCGAGCACCTCGACATCGCCCCCGGCAGTACCGTCGTGTGCCTGGTCTCGGGTGGTAACAACGACGTCTCCCGTTACGGAGAAATTCTCGAGCGCTCTCTGGTCCACCTGGGGCTCAAGCACTACTTCCTGGTCGATTTCCCGCAGGAACCCGGGGCGCTGCGCCGATTCCTCGACGAGGTGCTCGGCCCCGAGGACGACATCACGTTGTTCGAGTACGTCAAGCGCAACAACCGCGAGACCGGAGCGGCTCTGGTGGGCGTCGAACTCGGGTCGGCGACCGGATTGAGCCCGCTGCTCGAACGTATGCGGAATTCGCACCTGCACGTCGAGCAGCTGGAGCCGGGCTCTCCGGTGTACCGCTACCTGACCTGAGTCGGCCCACCGCACCTACCTACGGCGTTACCGGCCGAGGAGGCGATCGACCACCTGTCGGTGCAGTTCGGGGTCCACGCCCGGGAGATCGAGGAGGGCGCCCAGGTAGATGCCGTCGCCGACGAGTCGGATGATCTCGGCCTGAACGGGGTCGTCGATTTCGGCGCGTAGCCCCTCGTCCCACAACCGCATCATCTCCGTGACGGCGTCCTGCACCTCGCCGGAATTACCGTCGACGCTCCGTAACGCGGCCAGGGTCGATCGATACAGTGCGATCTCCTTCTCGGAGATGGAGTCGGGTGGTTGCAGATACCACTCGGACACCGAGGTGCCCCCTGCTGCAGCATCGGCGCGCTGCTGATCGGCCTGGGCACCGAGTCGCCTCACCATGGCGGCAACCAGGGCGTCCTTGGTCTTGAAGTGATAGAGCAAGCCGCCCTTGGAAACGCCTGCGGCGGCGGCGACGCTGTCGAGGGTCACCTTGGTCATGCCGTGTTCGATCAGCATCGATTCGAGTGCGTCGAGTATTCGGTCGCGGGTGTCCGATGACATGAAACTCACTTTACCGGCTGGACGGTTCGCGGTACTCTCGATCACTGTACCGGCTGGACGGTCGGTACCTGTCGTCGCTTCGGCCGACCTACCCGGTGGCCGAGCGCAGAACGTAGGAGATCGTGGTGAGTGACGTGCGCACCGGTTCGGTGCACGAGGTCGACGGAGCGTCCGAGCATCGGGCCGGCCCCCGAGATTGGCTCGGGTTGGTGGTGCTTGCCTTCGCGGTGCTGCTCATCGCTGTGGACGGCACCGTCCTCGATCTGGCCCTGCCGTTCGTCAGCGCGGATCTGGCACCCACCAGCAACCAGCTGCTGTGGATCATCGACGTCTACTCGTTCGTCCTGGCCGGCCTGCTCATCACCATGGGCACGCTCGGTGACCGAATCGGTCGTCGTCGACTGCTGCTGATCGGAGCAGCGGGCTTCGGTCTCGCCTCGCTCGTCGCCGCCGTGTCGACCAGCGCCGAGATGCTCATCGCCGCCCGAGTGCTGCAGGGCATCTCCGGCGCAACTCTGATGCCCGCGACTCTGGGCCTGATCAGGACCATCTTCCTGAACCCGCGTCAACGCGTCGCCGCGATCGGCGTGTGGGGCGCGATGGCAGGCGGCGGTGCCGCCGCAGGCCCGCTCGTGGGCGGCTGGCTGCTCGAGCATTACTGGTGGGGATCGGTGTTCCTCATCAACATCCCCGTGATGATCGTGCTGATCGCGCTCGGGCCCCTGGTCATCCCCGAGTCCAAGGATCCGAACCCGGGGCGCTTCGACCTGACGAGCTCGGCACTGTCGATGCTTGCCATCGTCCCCGTGGTGTTCGCGGTGAAAGAGACTGCGGCACACGGATTCGACGTGGTCTACCTGCTCTCCGCGGTGGTCGGCGTCATCGCCGGGTACGTGTTCGTCCGTCGTCAGCGGACGCTTGCCGCCCCGATGATCGACCTACGACTGTTCGCCAACCGGGCGTTCTCGACGGGCGTGGCCACGAACTTCCTGTCGGTGTTCGCCCTCGCCGGGGTGTTGTTCTTCGGCTCGCAGTACCTGCAGCTCGTGCTCGGCAACAGCCCACTCGAAGCCGGATTGTTGCTGCTGCCCGGCACCGCCGCCAGTATCGTCACCTCACTGCTGGTCGCGGTCCTGGTTCGATACTTCAGCGCGGGAACGGTTCTCGGCGTCGCGATGATCGTCGCCGCCGTGGGCGCAGGCATCCTGGTCGGACTCGCGACCGACAGCGGACCGGCGTTGTTCATCGCAGGGTTCGTCCTGGTGGGAGCCGGGGTCGGTGTGGCGCTCACGCTGACCTCCGAGTTGGTCGTCAGCTCCGTCGAACCCGAACGAGCGGGAGCGGCCTCGGCGGTGTCGGAGACCGCGTACGAGCTGGGTATCGCGTTGGGTGTCGCCGTACTCGGCACCGTGGTCATGGCCATCTTCCGTCGCGGAATCGACGTCACCCAGTTGACCCCCGAGCTCGGAGCCAGGGCAGGGGAGACACTCGGCGGCGCGGATGCGGTGGCTCGTGAGTTGCCGGACTCGGTGGCGACGGTTCTGCTCGATTCCGCGCATGCTGCGTTCGTGTCGGGCATGCATGTCGCGGCCGTCGCCACCGCGGTGGTGCTGGCGATCACCGCCGTGTTCGTCCTGGTCAATCTACGTAAGCGTCAGGACTCCAACACGACGACGGAGTGACCGGGAACCGTGGTGGCAGAGCCGGTCTCGTCCGAGGTCGTCGGCTCCCACTCGAGCAGTGCGGAGCCGCCGACCGGCACCGTCACTGCGGATTCGGACAGGTTGCACACCACGCTGATGCGGCCTCGGCGTACGACGATCCATTGCGCGTCCTCGTCGTACTCCACCTTCACGTGGTCGAGCCACGGATCGGTCAGTTCGGTCCGGTCACGACGCAGCCGCAACAGATCGCGGTAGACGGCCAACAGTCGCCCATGATCGCCGTCGCCCAACTCCGACCAGTTCAGCTTCGACCGCGTGAACGTCTCGGGATCCTGCGGATCGGGGATATCGCTCTTGTCCCAACCGTGCTCGGCGAACTCCGCCTTGCGCCCCTCTGCGGTGGCCTTGCCCAGCTCGGGCTCGGGGTGCGAGGTGAAGAACTGGAACGGCGTAGACGCTCCCCATTCCTCGCCCATGAACAGCATCGGAGTGTAGGGGGAGGTCAGCACCAGGGCGGCCTTGATCGCGAGCTGGCCGGGGGAGAGGTAGAAGCCCGGTCGGTCGCCGATCGCACGGTTGCCCACCTGATCGTGTGTGGTCGTGTAGGTCACCAGGGAACTGGCCGGGATACGCCGGGTGTCCAGTGGGCGACCGTGGACGCGACCGCGGAAACTCGAGTACGTTCCGGCGTGAAAGAAGCCCTGCCGCAGCGTGTTCGCAAGCCCCTGCAGTGAACCGAAATCACCGTAGTAACCCTGCCGCTCACCGGAGACCGCGGCATGGATCGCGTGGTGGATGTCGTCGTCCCACTGGGCGTCGAGTCCGTAACCGCCACCCGATCGAGCAGTGATCAGCATCGGATCGTTGAGGTCGCTCTCGGCGATCAGGGTCAATGGCCGACCCAGATGAGCCGAGAGGCTTCGGGTTTCGATCGAGAGCTGTTCGAGGAGGTGCATCGCAGTGTGGTCGACGATCGCGTGCACCGCGTCGAGTCGCAGCGCGTCGATGTGGAACTCGGAGAACCATCGCAGCGCGTTGTCGAGGGCGTAGCGCCGCACCTCGCCCGAGTCGGCCTCGGCGTAGTTGATCGCCTGGCCCCAACTGTTGGCACCCTCGGTCATGTACGGGCCGAAGCGGTCGAGGTAGTTGCCGGACGGGCCGAGGTGGTTGTAGACCACGTCCAGAACGACGCCGATGCCGTGGCCGTGGCACGCATCGACCAACCGCTGCAAGCCTTCCGGGCCGCCGTACGCCTCGTGCACGGTGTACCAGAGAACACCGTCGTAGCCCCAGTTGTGCACGCCGTTGAACCCGTTGACCGGCATGATCTCGATGAACGTCACGCCGAGATCGACGAGATGATCGAGCTTGGTGATGGCCGCATCGAACGTGCCCTCGTCGGTGAACGTGCCGATATGCATTTCGTAGATCGACGAGCCGGGCAGCTGCCGGCCGGTCCAGGCCGCGTCGGTCCACAGCGTCGGATCGACGTCGAAGACCTGGGACAGCTCGTGGACTCCGTCGGGCTGCCGCGGCGACCGCGGATCCGGGAGGGCCTTGTCTGCGTCGTCGAGCAGGAAGCCGTAACGACTCGTCGGGCTGCACTCGACATCCGCGTGCCACCACCCGTTCGAGGAGCGCTGCATCGGATGCACTGTGTCGTCGAGTTGGAGCCGGACCGTCTCGGGGGTCGGTGCCCAGACCTGGAACCGACGAGTTGCTGCTGCCGATGTCACTGCCGGTGATGTCACTGCGGGAGACGTCACTGTGTCACCGTTCCTTCGTTGTCGCGCACCAGAAGTGCGACCGGGAGCGAGGCGAACACCTCGGCCACCGACACGGTGCCGGTGTGTTCGACGTCGGTGAGCCGATCGCGCCAGCGACCGTCGGGCAGGGTCACGGTCGTCTCGCCCCACCCCTGCTCGGCCAAACCGAGGGAGAGCCGGGTGGCCAGTGCCACCACGTCGGCGTTGCCGGGCAGTGGGCCACGTGCGAATCCGACGAGGTGCTCGGCTGCGGATCCGTCCGCGACGATGGGTGCGTAGGTTCCGCCGACGAAACTCGCGGGTCGCTCGCGTCGCACGTGCAGGGCGGAGCGAACGACGGCGAGCTTGGCGGCACCCGTATCGACCGAGAGCGCAGCGGGGTTCGACGCGGCGAGCATCGATCGACGAACCGAGTAGTCGACGGGCCTGCGGTTGTCGGGGTCGACGAGCGAGTCCTCCCACAGCTCGGTGCCCTGGTACACATCGGGGATGCCGGGTCCGGCCAGATTCAACAGCTTCTGGCCCAGAGCGTCGGAATGGCCGTGCGGAGCGAGCTTCTCGACGAGCATCGACATCGAACGGGCGACGGCACCGTCGAAGATCGCATCCAGCCAGCTGTGTACCGCGGACTCGAATTCCTCGTCCGGATCGGTCCACGTGGTGCGAAGGGCGGCCTCGCGAATCGCCTTCTCCGCGTAGGCATGGACGCGTTCACGCAACGAGGAGGTGACCACGCCGTCCGCCGGCCAAACTCCGAACAGGTTCTGCCACAAGAACATTCCGGTGGTGCCGTCGGGACTCGGGGTCAGTTCTTCCCAGTCCGTGATGCATCGGGCCCACAGCTCGGGAGTCTGCGACAGCACGCCGATGCGCGCTCGCACGTCCTCGCCTCGCTTGGTGTCGTGAGTCGACAGCGTCGTCATCGCCGCCGGCCATCGCTTCGCGCGGTCCGCATTGGTGAGATGGAAGAACTCTGTGCTGCAACCGAATCGGCTGGGATCGCCGCCGACCTCCTGCAACGAGATGAGCCGGTTGGCGCGGTAGAACAGGCAGTCCTCGACGCCCTTGGCGGTGACGGCACCGCACACCTGATCGAATCGCACCGGCGATTCGGCACCGCCGATGAGAGCTGTCGTCAACGCACCGAGGCCGGCTGCCAATTCGGGCTGCTCCTCGCCGACGTCCGCGATCACGCCGGGCAGTACGCGGGCCAGCGGTGCATAGTCGGTCCTGTACACGGGGACGGCCGCGACGACAGCGACGATCGCGTCGATGACGGACTCGAGCTCGACGGTGGTGCCGGACTCCCGTACGACCGCCCGGGCGAGGCGTCGCACCTCCGGGGACAGATCCCCGCGGGCGACACCGGTCTTGAGGTCGAGTTCCGTCTCGTGCAGCGTCTCGCTGTCGTAGGCGATGCCCGAGCGCACCTGAGAAAGTGCGGTGAGCGCGTGCACGCCCTCGGGATCGACGAAGACTCCGCCGACCGCGGCCAGAGCGTCGTATCCGGTCGTGCCGTCGACGGGGAGCGATTCGTCCAGCGGTTCGCCGTCGGCCAGAATCTTCTCGATGACCAGCCACCGGTCGGGGCCGAGGAGCCCGCGTAGTTCGGTGAGGTAGCCGGCCGGGTCGGCCAGGCCGTCGGGATGGTCGACGCGAAGTCCGTCGATCAGACCGTCCTCGATCCAACTGGCCACCTGGCGATGGGAGTCGGTGAAGACGTCGAGGTCTTCCTGCCGAATTCCTGCCAGGCCGTTCACCGAGAAGAACCGTCGGTACCCGATCAGTCCATCGGACCAGCTCACCAGTCGGTACGCCTGACGATCGTGTACGGCCTGCGCGTCGCCGCTGTCCGTGCCGTCGGCGATGGGGAAGCGGTGCTCGTAGAACGCGAGCAGAGGCTGGTCCTCGGAGCGGTCGACGGTCAGTTCGCCGACGTCGCTCGCGCTACCGAGAACCGGAATGGCGATCTTGCCGTCGACGCCGTTGTCGGCTCCGAAGTCGATGTCGAAGTACGTCGCGTAGTCGGAGTCACGGCCGCGTCGCAGCACGTCCCACCACCATGCGTTCTGCCGCGGGTCCTCCACTCCGACGTGGTTGGGGACGATGTCGACGATGATCCCCATGCCCAGCTCTGCCGCGCGAGAATGCAACTGCGTCAACGCTTCCCGGCCACCCAGTGCGGCCGAGACCGTGGCGGTGTCGGTGACGTCGTAGCCGTGGGTCGAGCCCTCGGTCGCAGTCAGGATGGGCGACAGATACAGGTGGGTGACCCCGAGGTCGTGGAGGTAGTCGACCACGTCGGAGGCGTCGGCCAGGGTGAAGGCATCGCCCCGCAGTTGTAACCGGTATGTACTGGTGGGCAGCGGCATATGTCAGGCAGTCTTTCGTAGAACGAGCAGGGAACGAGCGGTGACTTCCACGGGTGTACCCGCTTCGATCGATTTCTCACTTGTCCCGGTTCGCGACGCGGTGTTCAGCGCCACAGTCCATTCCTTGGCGTAGTTCCCGTCCGGGGTCACGAACTCGATGGTCTCGTGATGTGCGTTGAAGCACAACAGGAACGAGTCGTCGACGACGCGCTCGCCGCGCTGGTTCGGTTCCGGGATTCCGTCACCGTTGAGGAAGACCGTCAGCGACTTGCCGAAACCGCTGTCCCAGTCCTCCGGGGTCATCTCCTCGCCCGCCGGAGTGAGCCAGGCGATGTCTCGGGCCTGCTCGCCGGTGCGAATGGGGCGGCCCTCGAAGAATCGTCGACGCCGGAACACCGGATGCTCTGCGCGCAGCGAGATGGCGTTGCGGGTGAACTCGATCAGTTCGGCGTTCTTCTCGGCCAACGACCAGTCCATCCAGGCGAGTTCGGAGTCCTGGCAGTAGACATTGTTGTTGCCCTGCTGAGTACGCGCCATCTCGTCGCCGTGGGCGATCATGGGCGTGCCCTGGCTGAGCAGCAACGTCGCCATGATATTGCGGATCTGGCGGGCACGCAGGTCCAGGATCTCCGGATCGTCCGTCGGGCCTTCCACGCCGCAGTTCCACGAGCGGTTGTGGCTCTCGCCGTCGTTGTTGTCCTCACCGTTGGCGTCGTTGTGCTTGTCGTTGTACGACACCAGATCGTTGAGCGTGAACCCGTCGTGCGCGATGACGAAGTTGATGCTGGCACCGGGGCGACGACCGGTGGCCTCGTACAGATCCGAGGATCCGGTCAGCCTCGACGCGAACTCGCCCAGCGTGGCAGGCTCACCCCGCCAGTAGTCGCGGACGGTGTCGCGGTACTTGCCGTTCCACTCCGTCCACAGGCCGGGGAAGTTGCCGACCTGGTAGCCGCCTTCGCCCACGTCCCAGGGCTCGGCGATCAGCTTCACCTGGCTGACGACCGGATCCTGTTGCACCAGATCGAAGAACGCGCTCAGGCGATCGACGTCGTGCAGTTCGCGCGCCAGGGTGGACGCGAGGTCGAATCGGAATCCGTCCACGTGCATCTCGGTGACCCAGTAGCGCAGTGAGTCCATGATGAGCTGCAGCGTGTGCGGGTGTCGCGCATTGAGGCTGTTGCCGGTTCCGGTGTAGTCCATGTAGTGCTCGAGGTCGCCGTCGACGAGCCGGTAGTACGCGGCGTTGTCGATCCCGCGGAAGCTGATGGTCGGGCCCATGTGGTTGCCCTCGGCGGTGTGGTTGTAGACCACGTCGAGGATCACTTCGATGCCTGCGGCGTGGAACGAACGAACCATGGCCTTGAACTCGGTGACGGCGGCACCGGGGGACTTGTGTGAGGAGTACTCCGCGTGCGGGGCCAGGAAGCCGAACGTGTTGTAGCCCCAGTAGTTTCGCAGCCCTTTGTCCAGCAGAACCTGATCCTGCATGAACTGGTGCACCGGCATCAGCTCGATGGCCGTGACACCGAGGTGGTTGAGGTGGTCGATGATCACCGGATGCGCCAGGCCCGCGTAGGTGCCGCGCTCGGCTTCGGGGATGTCGGGATGGTTGATCGTCATGCCCTTGACGTGGGCCTCGTAGATCACCGTCTCGTGGTACGGGCGCTTGGGGGCGCGATCGGCCTGCCAGTCGAAGAAGGGGTTGATGACGACGGTGGTCATCGTGTGTCCGAGCGAATCGTGCTGGGGGAAGTCGTTGTTCGGCGCGTCGTCGTGCGCGAGGGGAGCGTCCTCGATGATCTCGTCGTCGGGATCGGTGAGATCGGTGGTGTCCTCGAACGGTGCCTCGGAGTCGAGTGAATCCGCGGATTCGTCGTCGGTCGGTACCGCGGCCTCGGGTTCGGGAGCCGGCGCATCCATGTTGTACGAGAACAGCGATCGGTCGCCGTCGAACGATCCCTCGAACGCCTTGCCGTACGGATCGACGAGCAGCTTGCTCGGATCGCAGCGGTGCCCGGCTGCCGGATCCCACGGGCCGTGCACGCGGTAGCCGTAGCGCTGACCCGGTTCCACCGTGGGCAGATACGCGTGCCAGACGTAGCCGTCGGACTCCTCGAAACGGATGCGGGTCTCGGTTCCGTCAGCGGCGATCAGGCACAGATCCACGGCCTCAGCGGCCTCGGAGAACAATGCGAAATTGGTTCCTGCTCCGTCGTAGGTCGCGCCGAGCGGATAAGCGGATCCCGGCCATACTGCGATGGCAGGCGTGTCGTCGGAGGCTTCGTGCAGCATGGATCAACCCTACTGTGGCGGCTGGGCCCGGGCTTACCGAGCGCGAGCCGCATGCCCCTGGCCTTGGACCGACTCCGATCACGGTCCGGCCCACCAGCCGGTGGCCGATCCGATCTGTCGGCCCAGCTCGGTGGTGAGCGTTCGCACGTAGGTGGCGGTCAGATGGTGTTCGTCACGGTAGATCAGAACGTTCCCCTGCTCGGCGCGGCACACGGTGTCGTCGCACACCGCATCGGACAGGTCGAGAGCAGAGAACCCGGGCAGCTGGAACGAGGAGGCCAGGGCCGGGTTGACGGGGTCCAGCGCCTCGTCCCTCGGGATACCGCAGGAGGCGGCCGTGCCGCCGTCGGCGAGGCAGTCGATGGCCCGATACGCGAGCCACGGGGTGTCTCGGATGCCCAGAATTCCGACGCCGTTCGCGGTCAGTTGCTGCCACACCGAGGCGTACCAGGGCGGTGTGAAGTCGCCGGGCGCGTCCTCCCTGGGCCGGGTGGCGGTGGTGAACAGGTAGTCGGGTTGCATCTCGGCCACCTCGGCCAGCACGGTCTGTGTCCAGTCCAGGCAGTCGGGGTATTCGTTGGGGCCGAGCATCGGCATCGTGTCCGTGCTCAGCGGGCAGCCCATCTTCAAGAACGTGACGACCGCGAAGCCGTGCCGGAGACCGAGCGTGTCGAGGGCGGTCACCCAGTGTTCGGCGTGCGAGCTGCCTGCAAGCACGATCGTCCGGTCCGAGTCGACGTCGCCGTAGGTACACGAGACCGCGTCGCGCGTCTCGAAGTCCGCGATGCAGCCCTCGAGGGTGGTGGCCGGCAGATCCTCGGGGGCGGAGTACAGCGGGGGACTGACGTCGGCCGGCTCCACGCGAATCCCGTCGGTCAGTTCGAGCGCTCCGGGGTGAGTCTGCTCGTCGACCGATCCGTCGGCTTGCACGGCGTTGATCGACCGGTCGATGTGGAAGTTCCATCCGATCGACCCTGCCGTCACCGTGACGGCAGCGATCGCCGCAGTCGCAGTCACCGCGATGCGTGCCGGCGTGAATGTCGGCGACTGCGTGGGTCGCTCGACGAGGCGGACGGTGAGCCATGCCAATGCAACCGAGGCTCCGACGATGCCGAGACCGCCGAGAACGTCGGTGTGAGGTCGGCCAGTGGCCGACAGGTAGAAGATCAGCAGCGGCCAGTGCCACAGGTACAGCGGAAACGCGATGGATCCGAGCCAGGCGAAGAACCGGTTGGAGAGCGTGGCCGCCACTGCGGTCTCGGAGCCCGCGACGATCAACGCGAGGGTGGCCAGCACCGGAATCAGGGCCAGGGGACCGGGAAACGCCGATACACCGTCCACGAGAAAGCCGCACGCGACGATGACCGCTATTCCGATACCGGCAAGGGCCCCGCGTAGCTGCGACCGCGTTCGGGTGTCATCGGAGGTCGGCTCGGTGGACGGCTCGCCGCTGCGTGCGGCGAACACGGCGGCGACTGCGGCTCCGAGCATGATTTCCCACAGCCGGGCACCGGTGTCGTAGTAGTTCCACGCCTGGTGGCGTTGCACACCGTCCGCTGCGTACACGAAGGAGACCACCGCGATGACGGCGAATATCACCGCGAACGTCAGCGGTCGAAAGCTTCGTGGTCCGTCGGGACGCACGGTGCGTCGTATCCACGCGAGACCGAACACGACAGCGATGGCCAGTAGATAGAACTGGAACTGGACGGCCACCGACCACAGGTGCTGAAGAGGGCTCACCGAGGGGTCGGCCGCAAGGTAGTCGTTCGCGGTGGTCGCCAGCTGCCAGTTCACGTAGTAGAAGACGCCGGATACGAGTTGATCGCCCAGGTCGGCCCAGCGAGTGCGCGGCAGCAGGAATACCGATGCGACGGCAACCGCGGCCAGCGTGATCAGCAGGGGAGGCCCGAGCCTGCGCAGCACCCGAGTGATCCGGGTGAACGGATTCAGGCTCGCCCCGGCCTCGGCCGATCTCAGCAGAGATGCGGTGAAGAAGAAGCCGGACAGGGTGAGAAATACATCGACGCCTCCCGACACCCGACCCATCCAGATGTGGAATACGACAACGAGCGCGATGGCCACGCCGCGCAGCCCGTCGAGGTCGTGCCGCTGCGGTGGCCGCTGCGGTCCGCTGGGCGAAAGAGCGGTGTCCCCCTGAGCCGGAACAACCGAAGCCGAAGTATCGGAGCTGCTGTGGGGTACGTGCATGGAGGAGAAGTGACTTCCCGGCTGTGTATCGACCACTCGGTCGGGGGTCGCGGACGGTGGTACCCGGTTCTGGTGAAGACGGGATTCTGGGGCAAACAATACGTGTACGTGAGGTGAAGTAACCCTCGGAGTCTGCTTTGCCGCGATGTGCCCAGTTCGGGGACGGTTTCGGTCTGATCCAGCGGTGTCTGGCTTGCGCATGTATAGCGCGTATGCAAGCATTTGCTCAGCGCGTGCAACTACACGCGATAGCGCGATAATTGCGTACGCATCTTCCAATCAGGAGTATCGGACATGCCACTCGGCCTGCTCGCCCTCGCCATCGGGGGATTCGGAATCGGTTTGACCGAATTCGTCATCATGGGGCTACTGCCCGAAGTCGCGGCCGATTTCGCGGTCAGCGAGGCCACGGCCGGTTGGCTCATCACGGGCTACGCGCTGTCCGTGGTCGTCGGGGCCCTGCTCGTCACCGCCGCCGTGACACGGTTTCCTCGCAAGAGTGTCCTGCTCGCACTGATGTGTCTGTTCATCGTCGGCAATCTCGTCTCCGCACTGTCGAGCAGCTACGAAATGATGCTGCTCGGCCGCGTCGTTGCAGCGCTGTGTCACGGAGCGTTCTTCGGCATCGGTGCCGTCGTGGCGGCCAGCCTCGTCGAGCCGGCGAAGAAGGCGGGTGCGATCGCCATGATGTTCGCCGGTCTGACCGCCGCCAACGTCCTCGGAGTTCCGTTCGGGACGTTCCTGGGTCAGAACCACGGTTGGCGCTCGACGTTCTGGGCGATCACGGTGATCGGCGTCGTTGCGCTGATCGGTATCGCCGCCCTCGTTCCTCGTGACACCGGGAGCGGTGAGGTAAGCAATCTGCGTCGAGAGCTGCGCGCGTTCCGGTCGGTGCAGGTGTGGCTGTCCATCGCGGTCACGGTGCTCGGGTACGGCGGCATGTTCGGTGCGTTCACCTACATCGCGTTCACGCTCACCGACGTCAGTGGCTTCGCGTCGAGTTCGGTGCCGTGGCTGCTCGTGCTGTTCGGCGGTGGATTGTTCGTCGGCAATTACCTCGGCGGCAAGGCAGCAGACCGCAACCTCACCGGATCGCTGACGATTCTGCTGGGTGCACTGACCGTCGTACTCGTCTTCTTCGCGCTCACCGCGGAGAGTCGCCCGGCGACGATCGCATCCCTCGTGTTGATGGGTGCGTTCGGCTTCGCGACGGTCCCGGGGCTGCAGATGCGGGTGATGTCGTTCGCATCCGACGCTCCGACGATGGCGTCCGGCGCGAACATCGCCGCGTTCAACCTGGGAAATGCGTTGGGCGCGTGGCTCGGTGGTGTGACGATCTCGGCCGGTCTCGGCTACACCTCGCCCATCTGGGCCGGATCCGGTATCACCGCGGCGGCCTTGATGGTGCTGTTGTTCGCAACCGGACTGCTCCGACGCGCCGACGCGGATCCGATCGAGGGGGCGGACCGACCGAGCGCTGCGACCAGTGCCGCGGGATCGTCCACGTGAAGGCCGAAGGAGTGGGCACTACCCTCGACCCACCACCGCCGCAGGGGTGCGGGCACGGACACCACTGTTGCGCAGGACAAATCGATGTCGACGGTGGTGCCGTCCTGATTCGGTAGGACGAGTCGGCCGCCGTCGAGCGTCGGCGACACGACGCCGAAGCGGTGGTGAATTCGGGCGGAGACAATGCTCGCTCGGTCCACCGTCGCGACGACCGTCATCGACTATCACCCGGTCTGCTCGGTTCGGTGGTCTGCAGACGTGCGGTGGCTTCGATGATCACTGCGCGCTGAGCGGGATCGGGCACGATGTCGTCGATGCTCAGCGGGCCGGTCTCGTCGGCAGTGTCGTCGGGCGCAGCCGAGAGAAGAGCGCCGATATCGAGCATCGAGGCCAATTCTGCTGCGAGCGAATCGATGTCGTCTGCGGCATCGTCGACGTCTCGGCCTTCGAGCGCGCTGAATCTACGCAGGAGCGCCAGGTATGTCTGCCGGGTTCCGGGATCGGCCAGCGCCGCTGTCGTCGTCTCGAAGAACGATGCGGGGACGGTGCCCGCGATCGCCATCACCTCGAGCAGGTCACGCTCACGGAGCAGCGCTTCTCGCTCGGTCTCCGCAGCGGCATCGATCAATGCGGCAAGTGTGTCCGCCGCATCGCGCGGCAGAGCGGTCAGTGGACGATGCTCGACGGCGTCGTCGAGCAGGACCGACAGTCGAGTGTGCTTGTGCGCCAACGCTTTCTGCTCCGATTCGATACCGGCCAGCAGAGCCCGTAGATCGGCGACCACGTTGCTCTCGTCCGCCTCGGACCGGTCGAGGGCGGCTGCTATCGCGCCGAGGGGCATTCCGGCATCGGCGAGCCAGCGGATTCTCATGAGTCGAACCACGTCGTCGATCGTGTACTCGCGATACCCGTTGGACAGACGGCGTGGCTCACCGAGCAGGCCGAGACGGTGATAGTGCCGCACTGTTCGAGGTGTCGTTCCGGCGGCGTCGGCCAGGGATCCGATTCTCATGTGTTCAGTGTGAACCGTGACGCTATGTCAAGGTCAAGATCGGCAGAGCCCTGCTCACGTGCCGCCCGGGTGCGACGCACCGAGTATTCTCGGTGGTCCGTGCGATTCGACGTGGCTTGCACTGTTCGAGGAAGAGACCGGCTGAAGATGGTCGACACCGAACGTTGGTATCGGGAGATGTTCGAGGCCAGCACGGTCGGATTGGCCCTGGCCGACGAGAACGGATTGTTGGTTCTCGCAAACGAGGCGTACGCGGCCATCGTCGGTTGTCCCCGTCACCTGTTGGCCGGCCGGTCCTCTCGCGAGTTCACTCATCCCGACGATCTGGCCCAGCATGCCGCCATGGAACAGATCATGGCCGACGCCAAGGCGCGTGGGGAATCGGTGCACGTCGAGAAGCGCTACCTGCATCCGGACGGCACGGTCCGGTGGGGATGGGTCTCGGCCAGTGAGGTCCCGGGCCCCGGGGGCATTCGGTGGACGATGGCTGTAGTGCACGACACCACCGATCGTCGGCGCGTCGAGGACGACCTTCGGCAGGCCGCGCAGACCGATGCCCTCACCGGATTGCTCAACCGGCGAGGATGGCGAGATCGGCTGCATCAGTTGACGACACCGCGCGGTGCCGATGTCGTATTGGCTCTGGCGATGCTCGACTTCGACCGGTTCAAGTCGTACAACGACAAGTACGGGCACGGACGCGGAGATCGGCTGTTGATTCGGTTCTCTGCTGCTGCCGAGGACCTGCTCGGTGGCCGCGGATCCATCGCCAGATGGGGCGGCGAGGAGTTCGCTCTGGTGATGCCCGGCGTGGGTGCGACGACCATGTCGGCCGTGCTGGCCGAGTTGTCGGCGGTCGTGCCCGACGGACAGAACTTCTCTTCCGGCTACACGACACTGCGTGCCGGGGAGTCCGTCGACGACTGCTTCGACCGCGCGGACATGTTGCTCTATCGAGCCAAACGAGACGGCGGCGCTCGTTCGTACGGTGACGCAGATGCAATCCCGCCGGAGTGACCGTCAGCTCTGGAGTCGACCGAATCCGACTACCCCGGAATCGGATTCGTAGTGCAGCGTGTGCACTCTGATCTTGCCGGCCTCGTTGCCGCCGACGGTGACGGCCTCGTCGCCGTCGACTGCGACGATCACGTTGGTGTGTTGTCCGCTGAAGCTCGTGTTGTCGTAGAGCACCACATCGCCCACTGATGGCGTGTAGTCGCCGACGGCCTCGAATCGTCCCTGCTCCTGGTAGTACTCCTGCAGGGTGTAGACGCCGGGAATGCGCCACGAACCCGAATGGGGGTTCGACAACGGCAGGCCGGCCTCCTTCATGATCCAGCTGACGAAATCGGCGCACCACGCTTCCTCGACGCCCTCGGCGTAGAACGTGCCCGGACGCTGCAGTTCGTGCTCGGTACGCAGGAGTTCGACCACCCGAGCCTGATCGGCGGTCAGCTCGCCGGTGCTCACCTCGGGGAACGCTTCGGTGTCCCACGGGAGGTACCGGCTCGGTGCCAGCCACAGAACCCCGACAGCCACCACCACGACGGCAGCTGCGCCGGCGGCCAACCACAGTGGCCGGCGTCGTCGAGTGCGCGCGGTGGTGTCGATGCTCATGCGACCACGGTAGCGCGACCTGGCACACCGCTCGGCACAATAACCGGGTGAGCACTTCCGAGAACCAGTCGCCCGTAGCCGTTCCGAAGCCCGTCGTGGACTCCGCGCGAGAGGCCTCGCGGATCACCGTACTCACCGGCGCAGGCATGTCCGCCGAGTCGGGGATCGCCACATTTCGGGATGCCCAGAGCGGATTGTGGAAGGACTTCGACCCCAGAGATCTCGCGAGCCCGGAGGGGTGGTCGGCCGACAGCGATCTGGTGTGGGGCTGGTATCGATGGCGAGCCGAATTGGTCCGACGCTCCGAGCCCAACGCCGGTCACGTGGCACTTGCGCAATGGCAGCAACGGGCGCACGTGGACATCGCCACCCAGAATGTCGACGACCTGCACGAGAGGGCCGGGGCCACGGTTCTCGCGCACGTGCACGGCAGTCTGTTCGAGCCGTACTGCAGCGACTGTGGAACACGAGCATCGTTCGACGACGGTGCGGCCGACGCCCCGGCCGAGGCCGATCAGCGAGTTCCGCCGCCGGAATGCCCGCTGTGCGGCGGGCTGATCAGGCCCGGAGCGGTATGGTTCGGCGAATCTTTGCCCGAGGCCGCGTGGGAGGCGGCCGAGCACGCGGTTCGTGAGGCCGACCTCGTTCTCGTCGTCGGTACGTCCGGAGTGGTGTACCCGTTCGCCGGGCTGCCCGCGATCGCCCGCAGCGCCGGAGCGACGGTGGTCGAGATCAACCCGGTCGAGACCGAGGTCTCGGACATGGCCGATCACCGGTGGCGCACCACGGCCGCGACGGGATTGCCGGCATTGGTTGCGCAACTCTGACTTCTGGTGGCGTGGAAAACGGTGATGCCCACTCCCAGGTCACTCGGTGGTCAATGCCTCGATCAGAGCGTTCATTGCCGATGCGGCACTGTCGGTTTCGGTGGGCCCCAGAGCGGCGAGGCTGGCGATGAGTGCTGCTATCTCGGGGGCGGTCAACCGCACTGGCCGAGGCGAGGCGACACTTGCCAGCCGAGATCCGCCGTGCACACCCGGCACCGCATCGAGGGGGACCCCGGACTCACGCAACCGGGCGAGGTCGCGTTCGACGGTGCGCACGGAGACCCCGAGCCGCTGCGCGAGTTCGGGCGAGGTCAACGGCGCAGCCGCCGACCCCAGCCACTCGACGATCCGTTGCTGACGCGCGACGCGGCGCAGGGTGAGTGCGCTGTCGAGCGACCGGGGCGCATTCTGCTTCGGCACCGTCCGAATTTTTCCCGATTCCCGACACAGCCCTGACGGGAATGGGTCCTACCGTTGTCGATATGACACCTGACAACGAATCGGTCGACAGCTTCTTCGCTCGTTATACGGGGTACCTGACCTCGGGTGATCTCGACGGTCTGGCCGAGATCTACAACTATCCGGCTCTGGCGGTCACAGCGCGGGGATGTGCGGCGATCGCCGAGCCGCAGCAGACCCGAGAGTTCTTTCGGCAGGGGCAGACCTACTATCGGTCGCGCGGAATCGAGGGTGTGCGGGCCCGCGACATCGTCACCGAGGCCGAGGTGCCGGGTATCTGGGTCGGGCATCTTCTTCTCGAGAACCTCGACTCCGACGGTTCGCCGGTGGGAACCGAGCGCAATGCCTATCAGGTGGTGACGTTGGACGACGGCACGCGTCGGATTGCGGTGACGACGCCGCTCGATGCCTAGAGCTGGGCGGAGCCGCATCGGTACTGTGGGTGAGAACGGTTTTTCTTTCTCAGGTAGGGATAACAGATGGCTTTGGGCTCCGACCGATTCTGGCGTGTACTCGGCCGATCCGCACAGAAGGCGCAGAGCACCTCGCGTCGAAGCGTCGACCGGGCCCGGGAGCACGCGGAGTGGGCAGCCGCCCTGAGCGAGAGTGAATTGGCGACCGAGGCGGCCGCGCTGCGTGTCGACGCCGCCGAGCGTCTCGACGTTCCGCGGTATCTGGCGCTGACGCGCGAGGCGAGTGAGCGTGCGCTGAAGCTACGGCCCTTCGACGTGCAGCTGCACGGTGCCGTGCGGTTGCTCGCCGGTGACGTGGTGGAAATGGCAACCGGCGAGGGCAAGACGTTGGCCGGCGCGATCGCTGCCGTCGGATACGTGTTGTCCGGACGCGCGGTGCACGTCATCTCGGTCAACGACTTTCTCGCGCAACGCGACGCGCAGTGGATGCAACCGCTGTTCGAGTCCCTCGGTATCACCGTAGGTTCCATCGGCGAGTCCTCGACTGCCCAGGAGCGGCGCACCGCCTACGCCTGCGACATCACCTATGCCTCGGTCAACGAAATTGGTTTCGATGTTCTGCGTGATCATCTGGTGAACGACCGCGACGATCTGGTCGCGCCCGTGCCGGACGTTGCCCTGATCGACGAGGCCGATTCCGTGCTGGTCGACGAGGCGCTCGTTCCGCTGGTGTTGGCCGGTTCGGTCTCCGGTGACGTCTCGACTTCGACGGTCATGGATGCAGTCCGGTTGTTGGACAAGGGCGTTCATTTCGACACCGATGCCGAAGGACGCAACGTGTTCCTCACCGACGAGGGCGCGTTGCGGATGGAGAAGGAACTGGGCGGAATCGACCTGTACTCCGAGCAGCACGTAGGGACGACGTTGGTTGCGGTCAACGTGGCCCTGCACGCCCAGGTGCTGGTCCAGCGCGACGTCGATTACATCGTTCGTGACGGACGCGTGCAGCTGATCAACGCCTCACGTGGCCGAGTGGCCGAACTGCAGCGCTGGCCGGACGGGTTGCAGGCCGCGGTCGAGATCAAGGAAGGGCTCGCCCCCACCGAGACCGGTGAGATTCTCGACACGATCACCGTGCAGGCGTTGATCAACCGGTACGCAACGGTGTGCGGTATGACCGGTACGGCCATGGCGGCGGGGGAGCAGCTTCGCACGTTCTACAGCCTCGGTGTCTCGGTCATCGCCCCCAATGTGCCGACGGTGCGCGTCGACGAGGACGACCGTGTGTACGACACGATCGAGCACAAGAACGCTGCAATTGCATTGCAGGTGAAAGAGATTCACGAGACCGGTCAGCCGATTCTCATCGGTACCCACGATGTCGCCGAGTCCGAGGCGCTGGCCGAGACGCTCACCGCCTCGGGCGTCGACGTGGTGGTACTCAACGCCAAGAACGACGCCGAGGAAGCGGCGGTCATCGCCGCGGCGGGTGTGCACGGCGCAGTGACGGTATCGACGCAGATCGCCGGGCGCGGAACCGACATCAAGCTCGGTGGTCCCGAGGGCACCGATCGCGAACGTATTGCCGAGCTCGGCGGACTGTTCGTTCTCGGTACCGGTCGCCACACCACCGAGCGTCTCGACAATCAGCTCCGCGGACGTGCAGGCAGGCAGGGAGATCCAGGGCGCTCGCTGTTCTTCGGCAGTTGGGAGGACGACGTCGTCAAGAACAACATCGGCGACAAGGATGCACCGAAGGACACCGACGAGAGCGGAATGTTCACTTCCTCGGCTGCGGCCGACCGCGTCGATCATGCACAGCGCATCGCCGAGGGTCAGATGCTCGAGATACATTCGCGTACCTGGCGTTACAACCAGCTGACGGCTCAGCACCGTGAGATCCTGGACCGCCGCCGGGCCACGTTGCTCGACACCGACGAGGCGTTGACGCTACTCGAGCAGCACGCGCCTGCGCGCTCGAAGGAGTTGCGCGAGAACGTGTCCGAGGAGACTCTGGTCGAGGTCGCCCGTCAGATCGTTCTGTACCACCTCGATCGGTCGTGGTCGGACTATCTCGCGCACCTCGCCGACGTGCGCGAGAGTATTCACCTGCGCGCACTGGGTCGGGAGAATCCGTTGGACGAGTACCACCGGATCGCTGTCGAGGCGTTCAAGACGGTGTCCTCCAAGGCGATGGATCTCTCGCACGCTACGTTCGAGTCGGCCGAGATCACCTCGGACGGAATCGATCTGGACGAAGCGGGCTTGCGACGCCCGACGTCGACCTGGACGTACATGGTGCACGACAACCCGTTCGCGTCCCGCGGAAATGCCGGTGCGGCCGGTCTGGGGCCGATCTTCGGTGGCTGACGCGCGGCGCGCGCTGGTCGCTCTCGCGTTGGGTGCGAGTGCGGTGGCCTCCGGGTGCACCGACTCGTACGGTGAATTCCCGGCAGGCAAGACGTACTCGTCGGTCGAGGCACCCGACTCCTACACGCCGGTCGCCGGAACGACGGTCAGGCTCGAGTTCGTCGACGACCGAATCTCGGCCGAGGCCGGGTGCAACAGGTTGTTCGGCACCGTGGACACCTCGCAGGGCAGGATCACCATCGACTCTCTCGGGTCGACGCGGATGGCCTGCCCGGAGGCGTTGATGGAGCAGGACCGGTGGCTGTCGGAGTTCCTGACCTCCACTCCGCGGTGGTCTCGGGACGACGGAACCATGACTTTGGACAACGGGAACGGGCGGATCGTCTTCGCCGAATTCTGATCGACTAGTGGCGGATGCGGTCCGCCGCGGTATGCCGTACTCCGTCGAGGAAGAGCTTCAGTCCGAAATCGAATCTGCTCGTCGGGTCGGGTTCTTCGAACAGCGGTGACGCGTCGGGCGTGAGGGCTCCGACGGAGTCCATCTGTAGGCGCGCCTGCTCGTCCACGGTCTGGCCCAGGATGTAGTACAGCAACGTGTCGGCGGTGAGTTCCGCGTCGCGTCGGGGCAGTCCCGCTCGAATGCACACGGCGGCAATGCGTTCGCGAATGTGGTTGGTGGTCAGCCTCGACGCGTAGGTGGCGGCCACCAATTCGGCACCGTCGCGTCGGGAGAGAAGGGCGTCGCGCAGTCGGTGGGCGATCTGCCCGATCTGTGCGTCCCACGAATCTTCGGTGGACGGCGCATCGGCACCGGAGAGTATGTGATCGGCGATGGCACCGAGCAGCGTCTGTTTGTTGGGGAAGTGCCAGTACAGCGCGCCGGGTTGCACGTGCAGCGACGTAGCGAGTCGCCGCATCGTCAGGTCTGCCAGGCCGTACTCGTCGAGAATGGCGATCGCGCCGTCCAGGACGTCCTGCCTGTTCAGTTGCACTGCTGCCCCCAAGTCGTTCGACGCATCTTCGCTTTGACAGTAGCCGAGCCCGGCGCCTAACGTGAACGCCGTTCAACTTGAACGGTGTTCAATGATGATGCCGTTCGACTACGAGGGGACCCGGAATGGACATTTTGCGCACGGCGCGTACTCAGGTGCTCGGCGACGGCATCGCGCTCGATCGATCTCAGGTTCTCGAGGTTCT
Organism: Rhodococcus sp. IEGM 1341; assembly: GCF_030056895.1. Lineage (NCBI taxonomy): Bacteria > Bacillati > Actinomycetota > Actinomycetes > Mycobacteriales > Nocardiaceae > Rhodococcus > Rhodococcus sp. IEGM 1341. The sequence goes on from NZ_JASHKV010000003.1 coordinate 302,722, forward strand.
CGAGCTCGGCGACGACCGTCTCGAGGAGACGATGCTGTTGGCCCACGAGGTGCGGATGAAGTGGTGCGGGCCCGAGGTCGAGGTGGAAGGAATCATCAGCCTCAAGACCGGTGGGTGTCCCGAGGATTGTCACTTCTGTTCGCAGTCCGGACTTTTCGCTTCCCCGGTTCGTGCTGCGTGGCTCGACATTCCGTCGCTGGTGGAAGCTGCGAAGCAGACCGCGAAGACCGGAGCCACGGAATTCTGCATCGTCGCGGCGGTGCGCGGCCCCGACGCTCGGCTGCTCGCGCAGGTCGCCGCCGGTATCGAAGCCATCCGGAACGAAGTCGAGATCGATATCGCGTGCTCGCTCGGCATGCTCGACCAGGACCAGGTCGATCAGCTCGCGGCGATGGGCGTGCATCGGTACAACCACAATCTCGAGACCTCTCGCTCGTATTTCCCGAACGTGGTGACCACCCATACCTGGGAGGAGCGGTGGAATACCCTGCGCATGGTGCGGGAGGCCGGCATGGAGGTGTGCTGCGGCGGAATTCTCGGTATGGGGGAGACGCTCGCGCAGCGGGCCGAATTCGCCGCCGATCTCACTGCTCTCGAACCCGACGAGGTGCCCCTGAACTTCCTCAACCCCAGGCCTGGAACGCCGTTCGGAGATCTCGATGTGCTGCCGGCATCCGATGCTCTGCGCGCCGTCGCCGCGTTTCGTCTCGCTCTGCCACGCACGATTCTGCGATTTGCAGGCGGACGGGAGATCACCCTCGGCGACCTCGGTGCCAAGCAGGGAATTCTCGGCGGGATCAATGCCGTCATCGTCGGCAACTACCTGACGACACTCGGCCGCCCGGCAGAGCAGGATCTCGATCTTCTCGGCGAGCTGCAGATGCCGATCAAAGCGCTGAACTCGACGATCTGATGGGCGTATTAGGGTGGGTCGAATGACGAGCGAGACCCACTACGACCCGTACACCGGTCGGCCTGTCGACGCCGGAGCCGAGGTGAGTGCGGGTTCGTTGTCGGTTGCCGTCCGGCTCGGTTTGGAGCCGCCGCGGTTCTGCGCAGAATGCGGTCGCCGCCTGGTGGTGCAGATAGTCCCCGACGGGTGGACGTCGCTGTGCTCGCGTCACGGCCTCGTCGATTCGGCCGCGACGGGTAGGCGCTAGGTGGTCATGTCGGACGTTCTCGAAGTGCCGCCGCGGAGCAGCACCGTTCGGGTGTTGTCGGTGGTTGTCGGAATCTCGGTGGCAGTGTCGGCTCTGGGTGGGATGCTGTGGGGATTCCTGGCACCGGCGCAGCAGTTGCTCGTGGTGGCGCAGGATCGTGGGGCGGCCCTGACCGGGGAGAGCCTGCACAGCTTCGACGGCCTCGCGATGTTCTCGTTCCTTTCCTTGGCCCTCGGTCTCGTTCTCCCGATCGGTTGGTGGCTGTGGAGGTCCGAGCGGGGTCCACGGCTGTTCGGTGCCGTCTTCGTCGGCGCACTCGTCGGCTCGGTCGCTGCAATCCTGGTGGGCAACGGGATTGCTGCTCTTCGGTTCCCGAAGGTCACCGATCCGGCGGTCGGGTCGATCGTCACCGTTGCGCCCAGTATCGAGACTCCGCAGGTGCTGATCGTTCAGGCGCTGATGGCTTCGCTGGTGATCATGCTTCTGGCGGCGATGAATCCCAACGACAATCTGCAACACACCGATCCCGATCCGGACGACCTCGATGTCGAGTTCTTCCCGCCGCCACCGTCGTTCGACTCGAATCGAGCCGACTGACAGCAGCCGTTCACGCCTGGGGCGGCCGCAATGCGGCGAACTCGTCGGTGACTCGAATGCTGTTGTCGGCAAAGCGGAACAGTGCAGGCGGTCTGCCACCGGCCTTGCCCGACGGCGCGCGCCGTCCGGTGGGTTCGATGACACCGCGCCGGCTCAGCACCCGCTGCAGATTGGTGGCATCGACCTGGTATCCGAGTGCGGCACCGTAGATCTCGCGCAGCGACGAGATCGCGAAATCGACCGGAGCCAGTGCGAATCCGATGTTGGTGTAAGACAGTTTGGCGACAAGTCGATGTCTCGCGTGCGCGACGACGGTTCCGTGATCGAACGACATGTCGGGCAGTGCCGCAACCGGGTGCCATGCGGTGTCCGAGGGAAGTGTCGGCTCGGCCGAGATCGGTACCAGGCCCAGGAAGGTCGACGCGATCCGCCGATCTCCCGGTACGCGTTCGGGTTCGCTGAAGACCGACAGCTGCTCGAGGTGCGCCACCGAGCGCACGTCGACCTTCTCGGCGAGCTGACGGCGCGCGGAGGCGGCGAGGTTCTCGTCGTCGCGCAGCGTGCCACCGGGCAGCGACCAGGTGCCGGCCTCGGGGTCGAGGGCGCGCTGCCACAGCAGCACCGCCAGTTCCGGGGCGTCGGGGTCGGAAAAGGCTCGAACTTGGAACACCGCAATGAGTACTTCGTGGACGGTGCTACGATAGGTCACGTTTTCGATCATAGGTCGAAAACTCCCTCGGAGGAAATTCGGTCACCGACGACCGGATGATCGGTGAAGGAGAACCGTCATGACCAGCAGCGCTACCCGGGTGAACATCCTGGACTCGGCATTCGCCGGAGTTCGCGACATCGTCGACGGAGCAGGTGGTTACGGGGGAGTGGAGGCAACTCCCCAGTGGGCGGCAGAGGTTCGACGGCTCGCCGATCTGCGCGGCGCGACGCTGCTCGCGCACAACTACCAGCTGCCTGCGATTCAGGACGTTGCCGACCATGTCGGCGACTCGCTCGCGCTTTCGCGGATGGCCGCCGAGGTCTCCGAGGACACGATCGTGTTCTGCGGAGTTCATTTCATGGCCGAGACGGCAAAGATCCTGAGCCCACAGAAAACGATCCTCATCCCGGACCAGCGCGCCGGCTGCTCACTGGCCGATTCCATCACCGCAGACCAGCTCCGCGAATGGAAGGCCGATTTTCCCGACGCCGTCGTCGTCTCGTACGTCAACACCACCGCCGAGATCAAAGCACTGACCGACATCTGCTGCACTTCGTCGAACGCCGTCGAGGTCGTCGAGTCGATCGATCCGGGCCGCGACATCCTGTTCCTGCCCGATCAGTTCCTCGGCGCGCACGTCAAGCGCGTGACCGGGCGCGAGAACCTGCACATCTGGGCCGGAGAATGCCATGTGCACGCCGGTATCAACGGCGACGAGTTGGCCGAGAAGTCTCGCACCCACCCCGATGCCGAGCTGTACGTGCACCCCGAATGCGGCTGCGCCACATCGGCTCTGTACCTCGCAGGCGAGGGGTTCGTACCCGCCGACAAGGTCAAGATCCTCTCCACCGGCGGCATGCTCGACGCTGCCCGCACCACCGCGTCCAAGCAGGTTCTGGTCGCCACCGAGATCGGCATGCTGCATCAGCTGCGGATGGCTGCACCCGACGTCGACTTCCTCGCCGTCAACGACCGCGCATCGTGCGGCTACATGAAGATGATCACCCCTGCTGCTCTGCTGCGCTGCCTCGTCGAGGGGCGCGACGAGGTGCACGTCGACCTCGAGACCGCGAACATCGCGAGCAAGTCGGTGCAGCGGATGATCGAGATCGGCACCCCTGGCGGCGGCGAGTGAATCCATCGGTCGCGTGGGAAACCGCGGCCGATCTCGTCGTGGTCGGCGGTGGAATTGCCGGACTCACCGCGGCTCGCACGGCGGCAGCTCGCGGCCTGCGGGTGCTTACCGTCAGCAAGGGGCGTTCCACCGACACCGCGACGCAGTACGCCCAGGGTGGGATCGCGGTCGTCGGCCCCGAACTCGAGGATTCTATCGAATCGCATGTGGCCGACACCTGCGTCGCCGGTGCCGGCCTGTGCGACGAGGACGCGGTGCGTTCCATCGTCTCCGGCGGGCGGGCGGCGATCACCTCGCTCGAAGCTGCGGGCGCTCAGTTTGACCTAGCGGCCGACGGCACCGTTGCGCGGACCCGCGAGGGTGGCCACAGCGTTCGTCGCATCGTTCATGCCGGGGGAGACGCCACCGGGGCAGAGGTGCAGCGCACGTTGGACGCGTCCGTGCCCACGGTGCAGTTCGACACCACCGCGCTGCGGGTACTGACCACCCACGGCGAGGTGGTCGGTCTGCTCGTGCGCGGGCCTCGCGGTGTCGGCGTCGTTCATTGCCCGACGGTGCTGCTCGCGACCGGCGGACTGGGACAACTCTTCTCGTGCAGCACCAACCCGTCCGGCGCGACGGCCGACGGCATCGCACTCGCCCTCGACGCCGGTGCTCGGATCGCGGATCTGGAATTCGTGCAGTTCCATCCGACGGTGCTGTTCGCCGCGGGGTCGACGGGCCGTCGCCCGTTGATCAGCGAGGCAGTGCGGGGCGAGGGAGCTCGTCTGGTCGACGTCACCGGCCGTGCCTTCATGACGGGAGTGCATCCACTCGGCGACCTCGCGCCTCGCGACGTTGTGTCCCGCGCCATCGCCGAGCTGTTGCACGAGCGCGGTGACGACCACGTGCTGCTGGATGCCCGCGCGGTGGAACGCGTCCACGAACGGTTCCCGACCGTGACCGCCTCATGCCTGCAGGCCGGCATCGATTCGGCGAAAGACCTGATTCCGGTGGCACCTGCAGCGCATTACTCCTGCGGGGGCGTGGCGACGGATACATCCGGGCGCACCTCGGTTCCCGGCTTGCTCGCCGCAGGTGAGGTGGCGCGCACCGGTTTGCACGGTGCCAACAGGTTGGCGTCGAACAGTCTGCTCGAGGGTCTCGTCGTCGGTGAGCGTGCGGCCTACGTGGCCGTCGAACGGGTCGGCCGACACGGCAGCATTTCCGATGTCGCAATGCCCACGTATTCCCGTATCGACCGCGCGGTACTGCAGCGAACCATGACCGCCGAGGTCGGCGTGGTACGAGATGCAACGGGTCTTGTTGCAGCGCAACGCGTTCTGGCGCACGGCGTGGTATCGGAACCGCCTGTGGATGCGCGCGCCGTCGAGGACGCAGCGTTGACCGCTGCGGCGGAGGTGATCGTGCTGGCCGCGGCCGAGCGCCGTGAGAGCCGAGGGTGCCATACCCGACGCGATCATCCGGAGAGCGCACCTGCGCAACGCCGAAGCCTGTTCGTCGAACGAGATCTCGACGGACGGTTGGCGATCGTGAACGACGACGTGATGACGGGAGCACGCTGACATGACCGACACCGCGAACGAGGTGAACCCGGGCGTCGATCGCGCCGAGGTACTCGCATTGATTCGGACCGCGCTCGACGAGGACCTGCGGTACGGGCCCGACATCACCACGCTGGCAACGGTTTCCGAGGATGCCGTCGCCACGGCGTCGGTGGTCTCGCGCCAGTTCGGCACGATCGCCGGGATCGACGTCGGCCTCCTGGTTCTCGACGAGGTGATCGGAGCTGACGGATACTCCGTCGTGCATCGCATCGAGGACGGATCCGAGGTCGAACCGGGACACGCCGTTCTGACGGTCGAGGCCCCGACTCGGGGTTTGCTCACTGCCGAACGCACGATGCTCAACATCGTCTGCCATCTCTCGGGGATCGCCACCGCGACGGCCGGCTGGGTCGCCGAGGTCGCAGACACCGACTGCAAGATCCGGGACAGTCGAAAGACGTTGCCGGGGTTGCGTTCGCTGCAGAAGTACGCAGTGCGCGCAGGTGGCGGCGTCAATCATCGGATGGGTCTGGGCGATGCCGCGCTGATCAAGGACAATCACGTCGCAGCGGCCGGTTCGGTCGTCGCCGCTCTGAACGCGGTGCGGGCTGCGGCTCCCGACATCGCATGCGAGGTCGAGGTCGACAGCCTCGAGCAACTCGACCAGGTGCTGGCGGAGAACGTGGAACTCGTTCTGCTGGACAACTTCGCGCTGTGGCAGACGCAGATGGCCGTGCAGCGCCGAGACAAGTTCGCGCCGCAGACGCAGCTGGAATCCTCGGGTGGCCTGACCGTCGACGTGGCACGTGACTATGCGCGCACGGGGGTCGACTTTCTTGCTGTCGGCGGTCTGACACACTCGGTGACAGTGCTCGATCTCGGCCTGGACATGTAGTCGCGCCTCGCAATGTGAGGAATTCGTTCGAAGATGGAAGTTCAGAGTGTCCGCCTCGACAGCTGGATCTGGGCGGTCCGGTTGTTCAAGACGCGGTCTGCCGCTGCTGCTGCCTGCCGCGGCGGGCACGTTCGCGTCAACGGAACACCCGCCAAGCCAGGGCATCGCATCGGCCCCGACGACGAGATCAGGCTTCGAGCCGACGGGCTCGAGAAGATCGTCGTCGTGGTGCGGGCCATCAGCAAACGCGTCGGCGCAGCGGTCGTACCCGAGTGCTTGATCGATCGAAGTCCGCCGCCGCCCCCGAAGGAAGTACTGGCTTCCGTGCCGAGACGCGATCGAGGGGCAGGCAGGCCCACCAAGCGCGATCGTCGTGAGATCGACCGACTGCGGGGCCTGGGCCTCTAGTGCACCCGACTCCTTTCAGTTACCTTCGGTAACGACAAGTAGTTCGTACGCGCAAGGAGGTGTGGAATGGACTCCGTCCTGTGGACTCCACGTTTCGCCGCCGTGTATTTTCTGGCAGCAGCGTTGCTGCTCATTCTGTTCGTGGCGATCGACGCTTCCCTCGTCATCGCTGCACCGCTTCTGTTGATGTCGGTGGGACTCGGGGTAGCTGTTCTGATTCACAATCGGAAGCGCCACCCGGTTCGCTGAGGCACGTCAGCGCGGGTGCGGGCAGGGCTGTGCCCTGAGACTGGTGTGGGTCGTCAGGCGGGTTGTCGTGGTTCCTCGTCGCCGGTGTCGTCGTGTTGGTCGGGTGGACAGAGGACTTCTTCGGGGTGGTGTGCGTGATTGATCAGCCCGCGGCGCTTTGGGTCCATCCCGGCTGGTGGATGCCACAGGGTCCGGCCTGGGTAGCGATGTGTTGCTGTGGTTTTGGTGGTTGCCCACTTTCCTGGTCCGGTGCCGACGAGTGCGTGGTGCATGTCGCAGCCGAAGGTCAACCCGTCGATGTCGGTGGTGCCACCGTCGATCCAGTCGGTGAGGTGGTGGGCTTGGCACCAGGTTGCGGGGCGGGTGCAGGACGGGAAGCTGCAACCGCGGTCTCGGGCGATGAGCACGATGCGTTGGTCTGCGGAGGCGATGCGTTTCGATCGACCCAGGTACAGGGCTCTGCCGTCGTCGTCGAAGATCGTCAGGTAGTGGTGGGCATGGGAGGCCATGCGGATCGCGTCGCGGATCGACACTCGTGATCCGGTGGCGGTCTTCGCGTAACCGCAGCCGGCTTCGAGATCTTTCAGGCTCATGGTGACGATGGCGGTGACGGGCAGGCCTCGGTGTGTGCCGAGGGTTCCGGATGCCATTACCTGCCGGAGTGCCAGTTTCAGGGCGTCGTGACGACGTTCGTTCTGGGTGCGGGGATCGCGTGCGGCGGCCGCGTCCCGCGTTGCTGTCTTGTCCGCGGCAGGATCGTCGACACCAGTGTCGCTGTCGTCGTCGCCGGTGTCAGGCGTGTCACCTGACTCAGTGCCGCAACCACAGTCGGCACCCTCGCCGCATTCGCCCTCACCGTCACAGCCGGTGTTGTCCCACAACCGTGCATCATTGGACGTCGACTCGGGCTGCGGCGCAGTGGCACTGCCGTCCCCTTCGGTCTCGTCGTGGACGATCGATGTCGGGTCTGCGGGGTTGTTCACTCCCGGTTTCGCGGCTTTGGAGAACAGGGCCTCGAGGTAGGCGCGTAGTTCGGGGTCGACGCAGAATTTTCCTTCCGACATCCCGTCGACCCCTTGCTCGCCGAGGTAGAAGAACGCATCCCTCCGCTTCCGTGGCTTCGGCGGGTTTCCGTCGTCATCGTCATCGTCATCATCGTGGTCGCCGTCCGGGTTCACCATCGCGTCCAGGCACGCCACCACCGGCGCGAAATCGTCCGGCCGCAATTTCACTGCCTGTTCCACCAACTGTCGTTCGGCGAGATCGCGGGTCTGCGGATCGATACTCGAGGGCAGATGGCGGAAGAATTCGCGGATCATCTGCACATGCTTGGCATCGAGCAACCCCGCCCGCAGTGCTTGCGCTGTCCGCGGCAGCAACGGGGCCAGTACTTCTCCGGAGAACGCAGTCCGGTCACCCAATTCCGCGGCCAGACGGACTCGTGCTCCTGCTGCTCGAGGGGTGATCCGCAGCATCCACGCCACCGAGGACGGGACCGAGCCCGGATACACGTCGAGGCCATGCTGAGAAATCAACTCGTTCAGCCAGGTGTACGAGTACGCGGTCAGCGACCGTGTCAGCATCTCCATGCGTTGGATCACCGCACGCCGATCCGGGTTCGACCACGCGACCGACGCCTGCCCCGCCAACTCGGCAACCGCGAACTCGACCCGCTCCACCAGCACCGACAACTCGGGATCGGACACGTCAAGGGCAGGCGGCACCGTATCGATGTCGTCCACCCCTGATCCGCCGTCCCCCGAAAGCATGAACAGAATCTATCGCGACCCACCGACAAACTTTCGAACACAGGTTCGTCCAGGATTCGGGCCGGCGCGAGGGTGCAGATTCAGCGACGCTTCCCGCTGCGTCGGGCGTTCGTTTTCGTCTTGGCAACGGGGCGAGCAGGTTTGGAGGGGTGCGCTTTCTTCTTCTTGACCGGTGCCTCGTCCGATGCACCGCGTGAGCTGCGGGTCGAGCGGCCGCGGACGATGCCGATGAATTCCTCGATGCGGTCGTCCTCGCGTTCGGCGACCCAGGCCAGTGCGATCTGCGACTGCTCGACGTCGGTCACCGGGCGGTAGACGAGGTCCTTACGGGCGTTGAAACGCGCCACCGAGTGCGGCACGATCGCCACCCCCAACCCGGCGGCCACGTACTCGAACGTCTCCGCGGCGGAGTTCATCGGCGGAAGTTCCGGGCGATTGCCGGTCATGAGTTCGGTTGCCACAGCTGCCCATTCGGGCACCGTCGCGGGGTCGGCGAGCAGATGTTCGTCGGCGAGGTCGGTGGCGGTGACCGAATCGAATGCGGCGACTGCGTGGTCCTTCGGTACCACCACGACCTGCACTTCTTGGTAGAGACCGATTGCGTTGAGGCCTTCGCGATCGATCGGCGGACGAACGAAGCTCACATCGACCGTGCCGTCGTGCAAGGCCGCCACCTGTGTCTCCGGGGTTGTCGCCACCACGGAGAGAGTGACATCGGGAAACCTATCGGCCCAGATGCGTGTCCACTTGGTGAGCGTGACTCCCTCGGCGTACCCGATGGTGAAGGTCGTCGGCTCGGCTGCAGCAACCTGCGCGAGTTCCGACAGCCGGTCGTCCTCGGCTATCGCCGCCAGCGCCCGCTCCAGTAGATCGCGGCCGTCCGCGGTGAGCTCGGTGGGCGAGGCACCCGGTACGAACAGGTCGACGCCGAGCTGCTCCTCCAGTTCCACGACCGTCTTGCTCAATCGGATTCGAGAAATTCCCAGCGACTGAGCAGCGCGCGCGAAATGCAGTTGCTGCGCCACGGCCGCATACCAGCGCAGTGTCTGCACATCGATGTTCACGGTGTCGACCCTATGGGACGACGCGGGCCGCGAGCGACCGTGGCGTCGAGAGCGCTCATGGCCGGATAAGCTGTTCCGGTGAGCCCGGAGAACAAGCAGCAGACCATGAAGCCATTGACCGCGGCGAACAAGCTCGGCATCTATCTTCCCGCAGCACCCGAAGAATTCCAGAATTCGATGGTCAGCAGGTCCGAACTGGACGCGTTGCGCAGCGATCCGCCTCAGTGGTTGACCGACTTGCAGACCAACGGACCCTTCCCGCGCGACGTCATCGCGAAGAAGCTCGGCGTGTCCATCGCAGGACTGGCCCGCGGCGGTGTCACCGAAGCGTTGACCAGTGATGCCATCGACGAGCTCGTCGCCAGCCCGCCGCAGTGGCTCGTCCGGGAGCGGCGCACCCAGATTCAGGTGCGCAAGGATGCCGAACGCATCAAGGAGAAGCAAGAAGCACGTCGTACCGCCGGTAATCGGCCGACAAAGCTCCGCAACCTCTAGCGGGAGACCACCCCGTCGAGGTAACGCCAGCGGCCGTCCACTCGGACGAAGCGGCTCACCTCGGTCATCGAGCCCGCCCCATCGGGATGCTTGTACCGAGCTCGGAATTCGACGGTTCCTGCGTCGTCGAACAATCCACCGGCGTCGGTTGCCAGAATGTCGAGTCGATACCACCGCTGATCGGGGTCCAATTCCAGCTCGGACGGTGCGGTGTCGGAATGCCACGATCTGCGGAGGTAGTCCACGTCTGCGACGGCGAACGCGGTGAATCGCGAACGCATCAGTGTCTCCGCCGTCGGTGCGTTCGCTACTCCGAGCAGATACGGCTCGCAGCATGCGTCGAACGTGTCACCGCTCGAACACGGACACCGCCGACTCACTCCGCTGCTTCCACTTCGGGATCACCTGGTCGTTCCGCAGGCTCCACTCCTACTGTGTAAGTGCCCAGTTCGTGCTCGTCTCGCTTGCCGACGTCCTGGATCCACGTGTTGGCCTCGAGGAGTGTGTCGAACAGTCCCAGTGGGATCGGGTCGCCGCCGAGTGCGTTCTTCATGATCACGCGGTATTTCCTCACGGAGTCACGCGCCGGACGGTCGCGAGAAACGTCGCAGCGGCGAAGAACATCCCGGCGAACGTGCGATTCATCGCTTTCTGCTGGCGCTGCGACTTCATCAGCCGCAGCACCCGAGATGCCAGGGATGTGTATCCGGTCATCACCAGCATGTCGACTGCCACCATCGTGGCCGCGATCGCCAGGTACTGGGCCAGTAGGGGCCGAGCCGGGTCGAGGAACTGGGGGAGCACTGCGACCATGAAGACGACCGCCTTCGGGTTGCTCGCGTTGACAAGGAATCCTCGGGCGAGCATCGTCGTTCCTCGATCGGCCACTGCGGGAGCGTCGGCGACATCGGTGGGTGCCGCACGCCACTGGCGAACGCCCAGATAGACCAGGTAGGCGACACCGAACCATTTGATGGCGGTGAAGGCCAGCGCGGAGTTCGCCAGAACAGCTCCGAGCCCGACGGCGACGATGCCGATCTGCAGGAGCAACCCGATCTGCAACCCGAAGATGTTCCAGTATCCGCGGCGTAGGCCGTAGCGAAGCCCGGTGGACATCGACGCGATGGCACCGGCACCGGGGGAGAGACTGATGACGATGCTCGCGCCGAGGAATGCGAGCCACACTGACCAGGACATGCGTTCATTGAACTACGCCCGTCAACTCCGATTCCGCCCGGCCGCGGGTGTCGAACGCAGCGCGACGGGGTAGACCTCCCGAATGGCAGACATCAGATCCATCGACACAGGACCGCAGCAAGTTTCCAAGCAGACCGAGGTTCGAGCGCCTGCGGCCGAATTGTTCGCGATCGTGGCCGATCCGCGCCGCCATGGCGAACTCGACGGGTCCGGAACCGTCAAGGACACCGTCAAAGGTCCCGATCGTCTCAGTAGCGGTGCCACATTCTCGGTCGGCATGAAGCAGTACGGCGTGCCGTACAAGATCACCAGCACCGTCACCGAGTTCGTCGACGCGGACAAGCACAAGGTCGTCGAGTGGCAGCATCCGCTGGGGCACAGCTGGCGCTGGGAGTTCGAGGAGAAGCAGCCGGGACTGACGACGGTCACCGAGAGCTTCAAGTACGGAACGGCGAAGTCCCCGAAGATGCTGGAACTGTTCAAGATGCCGCAGAAGAACGCCCAGGGCATCAAGAGCACGCTGCACAACCTGGCTGCCCGCTACGCCTGACCTGCATCTATTCTGACCGGCATGCCGATCGATCCCGACACCAAGAACTGGACCTGGGTACTCGAACGAGCGTGCCCGGATTGCGGGTTCGACTCCAGTGCCGTCGTATACGACGACATCCCGGACCTGATTCGCGCCGACGTCGAGCGTTGGGAAGCGGTTCTGCGGCGCAAAGACGTTGCACTGCGACCCGACGACTCGACGTGGTCCGACCTCGAGTACGCCGCGCACGTACGTGACGCGCACCGCGTCTTCCGTACCCGGCTGGCGCTGGTGCTGACCGAGGACGATCCCGAGTTCGCGAACTGGGACCAGGACGCCACTGCGCTGGCGGACGACTACAATTCCCAGGATCCCGCGACAGTGGCGTCGGAACTCGGTGACGCCGCGCGCGCCCTCGCCGACGATTTCGCCGCCGTTCTGCCCGAGAGTCGGCATCGGACCGGCCGGCGCAGCGACGGATCGAACTTCTCGGTCGAATCACTGGCCGCCTACTACATTCACGACCCCATCCATCATCTGTGGGACGTGCGGGGCTGAGCGGAATTCGGTGGAACTATCCTGGGTGTTCGAACCACACTGTTACGACCGAACCCCGGCACCGAACCGACTTCACGAAGGGGCCCACTATGCCTGCCCGCATCGAGCTCGCCCGCGTCGATCTACGCGGACGAACTCCATCCACTGCCGAACTACGCGGCGCACTTCCCCGAGGCGGAGTGGATGTCGATTCGGTGCTGCATCAGGTTCGCCCTGTCGTCGACGCGGTCAAGGAGCGCGGTACCGACGCGGCCCTTGAGTTCAGCGAGAAGTTCGACGGAGTCCGACCGGACCGCGTTCGCGTCCCGCAGGAAGAACTGGTCAAGGCCCTCGCAGAGCTCGACTCCGATGTTCGCGCTGCCCTTGAGGTCGCCATCGAACGGACCCGCCTGGTGCACTCGGATCAGCGCAGAACCGACCACACCACCCAGGTGGTACCCGGCGGCACCGTGACCGAACGCTGGATCCCCGTCGATCGCGTCGGCCTGTACGTGCCCGGCGGCAACGCTGTGTACCCGTCGTCGGTCGTGATGAACGTGGTGCCCGCGCAGATCGCAGGCGTCGGATCTCTGGTGGTGGCGTCTCCGCCGCAGAAGAACTTCGGCGGACTGCCGCACCCGACGATCTTGGCTGCGGCGCAGCTGCTCGGCGTCGACGAGGTCTGGGCGGTCGGCGGTGGCCAGGGTGTCGCGCTGCTCACCTACGGAGGAGTCGACACCGACGGCGGCGAGTTGGCACCGGTCGATCTGATCACCGGTCCGGGCAACATCTACGTCACGGCGGCCAAGCGGCTGTGTCGCTCGCTCATCGGAATCGACTCCGAGGCAGGACCGACCGAGATCGCGATTCTCGCCGACGCCACCGCGGACCCTATTCACGTGGCAGCGGACCTCATCAGCCAGGCCGAACACGACGTCATGGCGGCCAGCGTGTTGGTCACCGACAGTATCGAACTGGCCGATGCCGTGGACGAGGCCGTCAACGCACAGATGGCGTCCACCCGGCATGCAGAACGCGTGGCCACCGCACTGAACGGCAGCCAGTCCGGCATCGTGTTGGTCGACGACGTCACGCAGGGCTTGGCCGTGGTCAACGCCTACGCGGCCGAGCACCTCGAGATCCAGACGAAGGACGCGTCCGACGTCGCAGCCCGGGTGCGCAGCGCCGGTGCCGTGTTCGTCGGAGCGTGGTCTCCGGTGAGCCTCGGTGACTACTGCGCCGGTTCCAACCACGTACTCCCGACGGCCGGCTGCGCGCGCCACTCGTCCGGCCTGAGTGTGCAGACGTTCCTGCGCGGCATCCACGTGGTGGACTACAGCGAAGCTGCACTCAAAGATGTTGCTGCACATGTCATTGCGCTGGCCAATGCCGAGGATCTTCCGGCTCACGGAGAAGCGGTGCGGCTGCGTTTCGAAGGGCTGCGTACCGGTGATCCATCATGACCGATGCTCTGGGACAAGCGGTCTCGTTGGACGACCTCCCGCTGCGTGAGGCACTGATCGGCAAGTCGCCGTACGGTGCGCCGCAGCTGACCGTGCCGGTTCAGTTGAACACCAACGAAAATCCGCACCCGCCGACGCAGGCGTTGATCGACGATGTGGCGGACTCCGTTCGGCTCGCCGCCGGGCAGCTGCACCGCTACCCGGATCGCGATGCCGACGAATTGCGGGCCGACCTCGCTCGCTACCTCACCGAGCAGACCGGCTTCGCTGTCGACACCGCCAACGTGTGGGCGGCCAACGGGTCCAACGAAATTCTGCAGCAGTTGCTGCAGGCGTTCGGGGGACCGGATCGCACCGCGCTGGGCTTCGTGCCGTCGTACTCGATGCACCCGATCATCTCCTCCGGGACGCAGACCGAATGGATTCCGGCGAAGCGTCGGGCAGATTTCTCTCTCGACGTCGACTATGCAGTGCAGGCGATCGAGGAACGAAAGCCCGACGTCGTGTTCGTCACCAGCCCCAACAATCCGACGGGCCACAGCATCGACGAGGCGGATCTGCGCCGAATCCTCGACGCCGCACCGGGAATCGTGGTGGTCGACGAGGCCTATGCGGAATTCTCCTCTGCGCCCAGCGCGATCGGGTTGATCGAGAGCTACCCCAGCAAGATCGTGGTCAGCCGAACCATGAGCAAGGCGTTTGCGTTCGCCGGCGGTCGGCTGGGATATCTGGTGGCTGCCCCGGCCGTCGTCGACGCAATGCTGTTGGTGCGCTTGCCCTATCACCTCTCGGTCGTCACGCAGGCAGCTGCGCGGGCGGCCCTGCGGCACGCCTCGGACACTCTCGGGAGCGTGGCCGAACTTTCCGCCGAACGAGATCGGGTGGCAGCGGCTCTGGGCCACCAGGGGTACGACGTGGTGCCGTCCGACGCCAATTTCCTGCTCTTCGGCCGGTTCTCCGATGCGGCCGCGACCTGGCAGCGGTACCTGGACGAAGGCGTGCTGATCCGGGACGTCGGAATTTCCGGGTATCTTCGCGTCACCATCGGACTGGCGCACGAGAACGACCGATTCCTCACCGTCAGCGCAGCACTCGCATCGACCGAAACAGCAGAGGCACCGAAGTGACAACACCCGCTCCCCGCATCGCAAAGATCGAGCGAACCACCAAGGAATCCGACATCTCGGTCGAGCTGAACCTCGACGGCACCGGCATTGTCGATATCTCCACCGGCGTTCCGTTCTACGACCACATGCTCACCGCGCTCGGCACCCATGCTCGTTTCGACCTGACAGTGCGCGCGAAGGGCGACATCGAGATCGAGGCGCACCACACCGTCGAGGACACCGCGATCGTCCTCGGCCAGGCGCTCGGTCAGGCCCTCGGCGACAAGGCGGGCATCACCCGGTTCGGCGACTCGTTCATTCCGATGGACGAGACGCTCGTGCACGCGGCCGTCGACGTGTCCGGTCGTCCGTACTGCGTACACACCGGTGAGCCCGACTACATGGTGCACTCCGTCATCGGCGGCTATCCAGGCGTTCCGTATTCCACGGTGATCAACAAGCACGTGTTCGAGACGCTGGCCTCGAACGCTCGGATCGCACTGCACGTTCGGGTGATCTACGGCCGTGATCAGCACCACATCACCGAAGCCGAGTTCAAGGCCGTGGCTCGTGCACTGCGTCAGGCAACCGAGTACGACCCTCGCGTGACCGGCGTGCTGTCCACCAAGGGAAGTCTGTGATCGGTCGATCGGCGCTCGTGCGTTGAGTGGCCTGAGCTCCATCCGCGGTCTTCCGGCCGCGATGGCCATGGGCGCGGCTTCCTTCGGCGGCTGGGGGTTGCTGCTCCCGGTGGTTCCCCTCGCTGTGTCCCAGTCGGGGGCATCGGACGCGGTGGCCGCTGCCAGCACCGCGATCTTCATGGCCACGACGGTGATCACTCAGCTTTTCGTGCCGCGCATGCTGATGCGAGTCGGCCACCGCGCGGTTCTGGCCGCCGGGTGTCTGCTCCTCGGGCTGCCTGCACTGCTGTTCATCGTCTCGGTCGAGGCCGTACCGGCGCTGGCGGTGTCCGCCCTGCGGGGCACCGGTTTCGGATTGTTGACGGTCGCCGGTGCCGCCATAGTCGCCGAACTCGCTCCGACAGCGCTGCTCGGCCGGGCGACGGGCGCGCAGGGGATCGCCGTCGCCTTGGCTCAGATGGTCACGCTGCCACTGGGTCTGGTGATCTTCGCGGCGAGTCCGACGGCCGTGTTCGTCCTCGGTGCTCTGGTGCCCGCAGCCGGCCTGATCGGAGTGGCGCTGTTGCCGCCGACCCGGCCCGCACCGCAGCCGCCGAGGATCGAGCGGGTTCGCCTCGACGTACGTCAATTCCTGGTGCCGTGTCTCGTCGTGGCCTCGGTGTCCGCGGCATACGGGGGAATCACCAGTCTGTTGCCGATCGCCGAATCGAACCGAGCCGCGATGATCGGACTCGCACTGGCCGTTGTCAGCGCCGCGATGCTCGTCGGGCGATACGTCGCAGGCTCGGTGGCGGATCGAATCGGAATCGGACGCTCCGTGTTTCCGGCGCTGGTGTCCGCGGCGATCGGGATCGCACTCTTCGCAATTGCCGCGCTCGGCAACATGCCCGCGGCGCTGTTCTTCGTCGCAGCCGTCCTGTTCGGAATCGGATACGGCGCATGCCAGAACGACAGTCTCGTGATGGCGTTCGACGCAGCCGGCCCCGCGCGATTCAGCAGCGCGAGCGCCGTCTGGAACATCAGCTTCGACGCGGGTACCGGGGCGGGCGCCCTCGCCCTCGGCGTCCTGGCGACAAGTGTGGGGTACACCGCTGGATTCACAGCCGCCGCTGCCACGGTGGTCGTCGTCGCGGCGGTGGCGCTCATCGCGAGACCACGCCCCGATAGACTTCCCACATGACTTCTGTGGTGTTGCTCGATTACGGCTCGGGCAATCTGCATTCGGCGAAGAGGGCTCTCGCCCGGGTCGGTGCCGATGTGACCGTGACCTCGGACTTCGACGAGGCTCTGAACGCAGAAGCGTTGGTCGTTCCCGGTGTCGGTGCGTTCGCCGCCTGCATGGAAGGTCTGTTGGCGGTGAAGGGCGACCGCATCATCGGCCGTCGCCTGGCCGGCGGACGTCCCGTGCTCGGCATCTGCGTCGGAATGCAGATCCTGTTCGACCGCGGCGTCGAGTTCGGTGTAGAGGCGAACGGTTGCGGGGAGTGGCCGGGAACGGTGGAGCGTTTGCAGGCCGAGGTGCTGCCCCACATGGGATGGAACACCGTCGAGGCACCCGAGAAGAGCGTGCTGTTCGACGGCATCGATCCCGAGACCCGGTTCTACTTCGTCCATTCCTACGCCGCGCAGCAGTGGGAGCTCGAACTCAGCGACACCATCGCTGCCCCGTTGCTCACCTGGGCCGATCACGGCGGCCGGTTTCTCGCTGCAGTGGAGAACGGTGCGCTCTCGGCCACTCAGTTCCACCCGGAGAAGTCCGGTGACGCCGGGGCCGCGCTGCTGGAGAACTGGGTCCGATCGGTGTGAGCGAGCGCGAGTTCTCACTCGGGCGCTTGGCCTTTCGAGCACTCGGTGCAGCCGTGATCGTGCTCGCCCTCGCGACGGCACTGATCGCGGTGCTGCAGCCGAGCGCCGGGGTGGGTCTGGTCATCGCGTTGGCCGGTGTGGTCGGCGCGATCGCGGCCATGGGCGTGGTGTCCACCCGCATGACGCGCAAGGAACTCCGGTAGCACCACAGTCGACCCGTTTTGAGTTCACACACGCTCGGCCCGTAGCATAACCGCACGTGAGCCTGGTCTTATTGCCTGCTGTCGATGTCGCAGGCGGCGAAGCTGTCCGTCTCGTTCAAGGAGAAGCAGGAAGCGAAACGAAGTACGGGTCGCCTCGCGACGCCGCACTCGCGTGGCAGAACGACGGTGCCGAGTGGGTCCACCTCGTCGATCTCGACGCTGCGTTCGGCCGCGGATCCAACCGCGAGCTGCTGGCGTCGGTCGTCGGCGAGCTCGACGTCAAGGTGGAGCTGTCCGGCGGAATTCGTGACGACGAGTCGCTGCGCGCGGCGCTGGCGACCGGTTGCGCGCGAGTCAATCTCGGCACCGCAGCCCTCGAAGATCCGCAGTGGTGCTCCCGCGCGATCGGCGAGTTCGGTGATCGTGTCGCCGTCGGTCTGGACGTGCTCATCGTCGACGGAGCGCCGCGGTTGCGCGGTCGCGGTTGGGTGAGCGACGGCGGCGACCTCTGGGAGGTTCTCGAGCGGCTCGAGCGCGACGGGTGCTCGCGCTACGTCGTCACCGACGTCACCAAGGACGGCACGTTGACCGGACCCAACCTGGAACTGCTCGCCGATGTGTGTGCCAAGACCGACAAGCCGGTCATCGCGTCGGGTGGCGTGTCCACGATTGCAGACCTGGAGGCGATCGCCGGACTCGTCGACCGCGGGGTGGAGGGATCCATCGTCGGAAAGGCGCTGTACGCCGGACGTTTCACGCTCCCGGACGCCCTCGCCGCGGTGTCTCGGTAACGCAGGAATGACCGTTCCCGAGGACCCGACTCGTCTGCTCGAGATCGCCGGCGGTCTGCTCGACGGCATCCACGATCGGTTCGTCGCCGGCGTCGGCGCACCGAGCGCGGTGCAGAAGGGCCCCGACGACTTCGCCACGGCGGTGGACCTGGAACTCGAGCGGCGGCTCGGTGCGGAATTGTACGAGGCCACCGGAATCGCCGTTCACGGTGAGGAGTTCGGGGGACCGGACCTGAACTCGGGACTCGTCTGGGTGCTGGACCCGATCGACGGGACCTTCAACTACTCGTCGGGATTGCCCTCGGCCGGAACGTTGTTGGCGTTGCTCGACGACGGCGAGCCGGTGCTCGGGCTCACCTGGCTGCCGTTGGTGGATCAGCGTTTCGGCGCTGTGGCAGGCGGGCCCCTGCTGCTCAACGGTGTCGCCCTCCCGGCGCTGAAGCCGAAAGCGTTGCGCGAGTCCATGATCGGGTTCGGTGCGTTCAACGTCGCCAGCCGCGGTTCGCTGCCGGGCCGGTTCCGATTCCGCATTCTCGAAGAGTTGTCGATGCATTCCTCGCGACTGCGGATGCACGGTGCCACCGGAGTCGATCTGGCGTACACGGCCAGCGGAGTACTCGGCGGCGCAGTCGTCTTCGGTCACCGTGCCTGGGACAACGCGGCCGGTGCGCTGCTGGTACGCGCAGCAGGCGGAATCGTGACCGACCTCGCGGGTGAACCCTGGACCGTCGACTCTGCATCGGTCCTGGCAGCCGGGCCAGGAGTGCACGAAGAATTGCTGAAGGTGATCACCGAACTCGGTGATCCCGTCGACTATCTGGAAGGACCGGTGCGATGAGCGTCGCGGTCAGAGTGATTCCGTGCCTCGACGTCGACGCCGGACGGGTCGTCAAGGGAGTCAACTTCGAAAACCTCCGTGACGCAGGCGATCCCGTGGAGCTCGCGGCCGCCTACGACGCGCAGGGTGCCGACGAACTGACCTTCCTCGACGTCACCGCGTCGACCTCGGACAGGGGCACGATGCTCGACGTCGTCAGCCGCACCGCCGAGCAGGTCTTCATCCCGCTCACCGTCGGCGGGGGAGTGCGCACCGTCGCCGATGTGGATCGGCTGTTGCGAGCCGGGGCGGACAAGGTCAGCGTCAATACCGCTGCGATCGCCCGACCGGAGTTGTTGCGCGAGCTCAGCGAACGGTTCGGCTCACAGTGCATCGTGCTCTCGGTCGACGCCCGAACCGTCCCTCAGGGGCAGCAGGACACCCCGTCGGGCTGGGAAGTCACCACGCACGGCGGCAAACGCGGCACCGGCATCGACGCCGTCGAATGGGCAGTACGCGGTGCAGAACTGGGCGTCGGGGAGATCCTGCTCAATTCGATGGACGCCGACGGAACGAAGGCCGGATTCGATCTGCCGATGATCGCCGCCGTTCGGTCTGCGGTGCACGTGCCGGTGATCGCCAGCGGTGGAGCCGGTAGCGTCGAGCACTTCTCGCCGGCAGTGCACGCCGGAGCGGACGCCGTTCTTGCCGCGAGTGTCTTCCACTTCGGCGATCTCACCATCGGCCAGGTCAAAGATGCGATGCGCGCCGAGCACATCGTCGTTCGATAGCGAAGAGGATTTTCGATGACACTCGACCCGACGCTGTCCGCGCGGCTCAAGCGCAACGAGGCCGGGCTGTTCAGCGCTGTCGTGCAGGAAAGATCCACCGGTCAGGTACTCATGGTTGCCTGGATGGACGACGAGGCACTCGCTCGAACCCTCGACACCCGTAAGGGCACCTACTACTCACGGTCCAGGCAGCAGTACTGGGTCAAGGGTGAGACGTCGGGTCACACGCAGTACGTGCACGAGGTTCGACTCGACTGCGACGGTGACACCGTGCTGCTGGTCGTCGATCAGGTCGGCGCGGCATGCCACACCGGCACACATACCTGCTTCGACGCCGACGTCCTGTTGGGACCCGACACTCAGGCGTGACCGGTCCCCGCTGCTATTCCCTTGTCCAACTGCGCCAGCAGAGTCGAACTCAGGGTCCCGAGCTGCTCGACCTCCGCGTCGGACAGACCCTCGAACACGAGCGACTGCACCGTGCCGACGTGCCCGGGTGCCGATTCCACGACCTTGGCCATACCTGCGTCGGTCAGCACCGCATAGGATCCCCGGCTGCCCGGGATGCTCTCGCGCTCGACCCACCCGGCCTTCTCGAGCTTCGTCACCACGTGTGACAGGCGCGAGAGCGACGCATTCGCGTACTCGGCCAGATCGCGGAGTTGGATCCGCCGCTGGGGATTCTCGCTGACCGTCGCGAGGACGAAGTAGTCGAAGTGGGTCAGCTGCGAATCGCGCTGCAGCTGAGCGTCCAACGCTGCCGGCAACCGAGTGACCAGCGCGACGAGTGATCGCCAGGCCTCCTGTTGACTCTCGGTGAGCCAACGGGGATCCACCGTGTGTTGCGGTGTCGCCGACGTGTTCATCGCGGGGAACCTCTCGATCGAGTTGGTTGTCGCCTGCACATGATGCCTCGAGGTTCCCCCCACCCGAGGCATCGCGTCGGACAGTGCTCTAGCTGCGATGTGCCCGCAGGTACTCCAGAGCCTTGTCCGCATGGGCTTCGAACCGTACTTCGCTCGAGAAGGTCTCGAGTACCTTCCGGTCGGTGCCGATCACGAACGTCGCGCGTTTGACCGGGGAGAGCTTTGCCAGCAGACCGCGCTTGACGCCGAATGCGGTGGCGACACTGCCGTCCTCGTCGGAGAGCAGCGGGTAGTCGAAGGACTTGGCGGCGGCGAACTCGGCCTGCTTGGCGACGGCATCGGCGCTGATGCCGACGCGGGTTGCTCCGACTTCGGCGAACTCCGATGCCAAGTCCCGGAAGTGGCACGCCTCGGCGGTGCAACCGGGAGTGAAGGCCGCGGGGTAGAAGAACAGCACGATCGGACCGTTCGCCAGCAATCCGGTCAGTGTTCGGGTCTCTCCGGTCTGGTCCGGCAGGGAAAAATCGGGAACGAGCTCGCCTGGTTTCATGCTCGGCAGGTTACCGCGGGCACCGACCTTCCTGCCGCACCTGGGAGGATGGAGAAATGCACGGCGAGACGACCACCGACCCCAGCCCCACTCCCGATACCGAGAACTCGGACTCGACCACCTCACGTGAGGTGTTCCGGCATCTCGCCGCAGAGCACCGCGTGGTGCCCGTGACGCGAAAGGTGCTCGCCGACTCCGAGACTCCACTGTCTGCATACCGCAAGCTCGGTGCCGACCGACCCGGAACCTTCTTGCTGGAATCCGCGCAGAACGGCAGCTCGTGGTCCAGGTGGTCGTTCATCGGTGCAGGCGCTCCGGCGTCGCTCACGGTCATCGACGGTGAAGCCGCGTGGCGCGGCAACGTCCCCGCGGGCGTGCCGAGCGGCGGTGATCCTCTCGAAGTGCTGGCGCGGACATTGGAGCTGTTGCACTCGGAGCGGCTGCCCGGTCTACCCCCGTTGACCGGCGGCATGGTGGGTTACCTCGGATACGACTCGGTGCGGCGCATCGAAAAACTGCCCGAGCACGCGCAGGACGATCTCGGTGTCCCGGAGATGGTCATGCTGCTCGCCACCGATCTCGCGGCCGTCGACCACCACGAGGGTGCGATCACCCTGATCGCGAACGCGGTGAACTGGAACGGCACCGACGAGCACGTCGACGAGGCGTACGACGACGCCGTGCGTCGTCTCGATCGCATGTGTGCGGACCTGTCGAAGCCCGCAGCCTCCACCGTCTCCACCGTGTCCAGGCCTACGCCGCAGTTCCGGCGGCAGCGCACGTCCGAGGGCTTCGGTGCCGACGTCGCTCGCCTGGTCGAGG
Source organism: Rhodococcus sp. IEGM 1341 (assembly GCF_030056895.1). NCBI lineage: Bacteria > Bacillati > Actinomycetota > Actinomycetes > Mycobacteriales > Nocardiaceae > Rhodococcus > Rhodococcus sp. IEGM 1341. The sequence continues at coordinate 324,875 of NZ_JASHKV010000003.1, forward strand.
AGATCGAAGCAGGGGAGGCGTTCCAAGTTGTGCTCTCTCAGCGTTTCGAGATGGACACCGATGCGTCACCCCTCGACGTCTACCGAATGCTGCGCGCCTCCAATCCCAGCCCGTACATGTATCTGATGCACGTCCCGGGCGAGAACGACGAGACGGCGTTCTCCATCGTCGGATCGAGCCCCGAGGCGTTGGTGACGGTGGTCGACGGTCTGGCCACCACGCATCCGATCGCGGGTACGCGTTGGCGCGGCACGTCCGAGGAAGAGGACGTGCTGCTCGAGAAGGACCTGCTCGCCGACGAGAAGGAGAACGCCGAGCACCTGATGCTCGTCGATCTGGGCCGCAACGATCTCGGACGCGTCTGCGCTCCCGGCACCGTTCGCGTGAGCGACTACCGCCACATCGAGCGATACAGCCACGTCATGCATCTGGTGTCGACGGTCACCGGACGGTTGTCCGAGGGCAAGCGCGCCCTCGACGCGGTCAAGGCCTGCTTCCCGGCAGGCACCCTCTCCGGGGCCCCGAAAGTGCGCGCGATGGAACTGATCGACGAGCTGGAACCGACGCGACGCGGCATCTACGGCGGCATCGTGGGCTACCTCGATTTCGCGGGGGACGCCGACACGGCCATTTCGATTCGGACCGCTCTGATCAAGGACGGCACCGCCTACGTTCAGGCCGGGGCAGGCGTCGTGGCCGACTCGGTTGCGGAGTACGAGGACGACGAGGCACGGAACAAGGCGATGGCGGTGCTGGGAGCCGTCGCGGCAGCGGAATCGCTCCGTGAGGTCGGCGGCCGATGACCGAGCGATCCGGTCGCCGCGGGTCGGCCGCTCTTCCCGTCGCGCTTCTGGTCGTTGCAGCGGCGTGCCTGTGGGGCGCGTCGAGAATGACCTGGGTTCGGGTGACGTCGTTCGACGGCCTCGGTGAGAGCCGGACCGACGAGCTGCTCGGCAGCACCTGGGCTGCTGCCACGACGCCGCTCGCGCTCGTGCTGGTGGCAGCGATCGCAGCGTCGTTCGCCGTGCGAGGGTGGGCCTCTCGGGTGCTGGCCCTGTTGATCGCCGTTGTAGCCGTGGCGGCCGCGATTCCGGCAGTTCGACTGCTCACTGCCGGGGCTTCGAATTCCGAATCCGCGGCGCTGGCTGAGCTTCCTGCACGCGCCCAGGTCTCGATGACGGACGTCTCGATTCTGCCGGCGATCGTCACCCTCGTCGGTGCAGTCTGCGCCTTCGCTGCTGCTGTGGTGTCGATTCGGAAAACGTTTGCGCCGCAGGTACTCTCGTCCAAGTACGACGCCCCGGCGGTGCGTCGCGACGAGGTCGCTCGGCGCGCGCGCACCACGGCATCCGGTGCCGGCGCGGAGGACGAGGGAGAGGACCTCACCGAACGCATGATGTGGGACGCGCTCGACGCAGGCGAAGACCCTACCGACGAGTCCGGTACCCGGCGTTCGTCGGATTGAAACGGACCTCTACGCTAGGTCCGACCCCGATGAGATTCCTCACATCGGACGTCGACGCTCAGAAAGGACTGGGGGCACCATGACTGTTCTCGACTCGATTCTCGACGGTGTGCGAGCCGACGTGGCCGCGCGTGAATCGGTGGTCGATTTCGCCGCCGTGAAAGCAGCAGCGAAAGCAGCCCCGGCCCCCCTCGACGCGGCAGCTGCCCTCCGTGAGGACGGCATCGGCGTCATCGCCGAAGTGAAGCGGGCGAGCCCGTCCAAGGGCGCGTTGGCAGACATCGGTGATCCGGCTGTTCTCGCTCGCGCATACGAGCAGGGCGGCGCTCGCATCATCAGCGTTCTCACCGAGGAGCGTCGGTTCCACGGTTCACTCGCGGACCTCGACGCGGTCCGTGCCGCCGTCTCGATTCCCGTGCTGCGCAAGGATTTCATCGTCGGTCCGTACCAGATCCACGAGGCTCGGGCCCACGGTGCCGATGTCATCCTGCTGATCGTCGCGGCACTGGAACAGGATGCGTTGACCTCGTTGCTCGACCGCACCGAGTCGTTGGGTATGACTGCGCTCGTCGAGGTGCACACCGAGGCCGAAGCGGATCGCGCCCTCGAAGCCGGTGCCAGCGTCATCGGTATCAACGCCCGCAATCTGAAGACGCTCGAGATCGACCGTGACAGCTTCGGCCGTATCGCGCCCGGGTTGCCCAGCGAGATCATCCGTATCGCGGAGTCCGGGGTGCGGGGCACTGCAGATCTGCTCGCCTACGCCGGTGCCGGTGCCGACGCGGTACTCGTCGGCGAGGGCTTGGTCACGGCAGGGGATCCACGCACGGCCGTCTCGGACCTGGTGACGGCGGGAACGCATCCGTCGTGCCCCAAGCCCGCACGCTGACCCGAGCGCGGCTGCGGTCCGCCGTTGGGGCACACTGGACCGGTGAGCACCAGCAATTCTTCTTCCACCACGGACGCCCCGCAGGCAGTCCGTTTCAAGGGCGCTGATCTGCCGCAGAGCAGCATCGGCCTCACCGATCGCAGCGCGCACGAGCCCGATGTGGGTGGCCACTTCGGCGTCTACGGCGGCAGATTCGTGCCCGAGGCTCTGATGGGTGTGATCGAGGAAGTCACCGCCGAGTACGAGAAGGTGCGCAGCGACAACGAGTTCCTCGCTGAACTCGACCGACTGCAGCGCGACTACACCGGTCGCCCGTCACCGGTCTTCGAGGCGACACGGCTGTCCGAGCACGCAGGCGGCGCTCGTATTCTGCTCAAGCGAGAAGACCTCAACCACACCGGTTCTCACAAGATCAACAACGTTCTCGGCCAGGTTTTGCTCGCCAAGCGGATGAGCAAGACTCGTGTCATCGCGGAGACAGGTGCCGGTCAACACGGCGTCGCGACCGCCACGGCCTGTGCGCTGATGGGTCTCGACTGCGTCGTCTACATGGGCGAGGTCGACACCGAGCGCCAGGCCCTCAACGTCGCACGAATGCGTTTGCTCGGGTCGGAAGTCGTCGCAGTGAAGTCCGGTTCACGCACTCTCAAGGACGCGATCAACGAGGCGCTGCGCGACTGGGTCACCCACGCGGACAACACGTATTACTGCTTCGGCACTGTCGCCGGGCCGCACCCGTTCCCGGTCATGGTGCGCGACTTCCAACGCATCATCGGCCTCGAAGCGCGGCAGCAGGTGCTCGCGTCCACGGGCAGGCTGCCCGACGCCATCGCTGCCTGCGTCGGAGGTGGCTCCAACGCGATCGGCATCTTCCATGCCTTCATCGACGACGCCGACGTTCGACTGATCGGTTTCGAGGCGGCAGGTGACGGCGTCGAGACGGGTCGCCACGCCGCGACCATCAGCGGTGGAACCCCCGGAGCGCTGCACGGTGCGTACTCGTATCTGCTGCAGGACGAGGACGGTCAGACCGTCGATTCCCACTCCATCTCGGCGGGGTTGGACTACCCGGGCGTCGGTCCGGAGCATTCGTACCTGCACGACATCGGGCGCGCCGAGTACCGCGGCATCACCGATACCGAAGCCATGAACGCCTTCAAGCTGCTGTGCCGCACCGAGGGCATCATTCCGGCGATCGAGTCCTCGCATGCCATCGCCGGTGCATTGACACTCGGCAAGGAGCTGGGCGAAGGTGCGATCATCCTGGTCAACCTGTCCGGGCGTGGCGACAAGGACGTCGACACCGCGGCCGAATGGTTCGGGCTGATCGACGGAGACGGCGAAGCGAACGTGGACGACGAAGTGGGTATCAAGCCATGAGCAACAACGACTCTCGCCTCTCCGGGACCTTCGCGCAGTGCCGCGCCGAAGGGCGCGCAGCACTCGTCGGATACCTACCCGCGGGTTTTCCGACCGTGCCGCGCTCGGTCGAGGTGTTCAAGACCATGGTCGACGCCGGATGCGACCTCGTCGAGGTCGGTATTCCGTATTCCGATCCCGTGATGGACGGCCCCACGATTCAGGCCGCAGCCGACGTTGCGCTGCGAGCCGGTGCTCGGGTCAAGGACGTGTTCGCAGTGACCGAGCAGGTCTCTGCCGCGGGCGGAAAAGCGGTCGTCATGACCTACTGGAACCTGGTGCTCAAGTACGGCATCGAGAACTTCGCGCGGGACCTCGCAGGCGCGGGTGGGCTCGGAATCATCACTCCGGATCTCATTCCCGACGAGGCGCAGGAATGGATCGAGGTCTCGAACCGCTACGAACTCGACCGAATCTTCCTCGTCGCGCCGTCGTCGACCGAGGAGCGGCTCGTCAGCACCGTCGAAGCCAGTAGCGGCTTCGTCTACGCGGCCTCGACGATGGGCGTCACCGGAGCCCGCGACGCGGTGTCCTCGATGGCCCCCGCGCTCTCGGCGCGCATTCGTGAGCACTCCGACATCCCGATCGGTGTCGGCCTCGGTGTCCGTTCCGGTGCGCAGGCTGCCGAGATCGCCCGTTATGCCGACGCCGTGATCGTCGGTTCGGCATTGGTCAGTGCCGTGGACAAGGGACTCGACGCCGTGCGTGACCTGACGACGGAACTCGCCGAGGGTGTCCGTTCCGCTAACGTAGCGTCGTGACTTCGACCGCGATCCTGGCCTACATTCCCAGTCCGCCGCAGGGGGTGTGGCACGTCGGACCGTTGGCTCTGCGGGCCTACGCCCTGTTCATCATCATCGGCATCGTCGTTTCCGTGGTGTGGGGTGATCGGCGCTGGGTGGCCCGAGGCGGAACCAAGGGCACAGTCCTCGACGTCGCAGTCTGGGCCGTCCCGTTCGGGTTACTGGGCGGGCGTCTGTACCACGTCGCAACCGACTGGAAGACCTACTTCGGTCCCGGCGGAAACCCGATCGAAGCGTTGTACGTCTGGAACGGCGGATTGGGAATCTGGGGAGCGGTGTTCCTCGGCGGCGTCGGTGCCTGGATCGCCTGCCGTCGACGCGGAATTCCGTTGCCGGCATTCGGTGACGCTGTCGGCCCACCGATTCTTCTCGCCCAGGCGATCGGCCGCATCGGTAACTACTTCAACCAGGAACTGTACGGCCGTGCCACCACTCAGCCGTGGGGTCTGGAGATCTACGAACGGGTCGACGCCAACGGACGACTCGATCCACTCAACGGAGTCTCGACCGGTTTCGTGGAAAAAGTGGTGCATCCGACGTTCCTGTACGAGCTGTTGTGGAGCGTCGCGGTCGTAGTCCTTCTGGTTCTCGTGGACCGCAAGTACGCGATCGGCCACGGTCGACTGTTCGCGCTGTACGTTGCCGGATACTGCGCGGGGCGGTTCTGGGTGGAGCTCATGCGCGACGACTTCGCCACGACGATCGCCGGTATCCGCATCAACACCTTCACCTCCGCCATCATCTTCGTTCTGGCGGTCGCGTACTTCGTGATTGCCACCAAGGGCCGAGAAGAACCGGCGACGCTGAGGTCGAACGACGACGAGGATCATGAGGTCTCCGAGGTCACCTCGTCGGATCCGACAGGCTCGCGCCCGACGCCGGTCGACGACACCACGGACGCGGGCACCGCCGACGTGCAGCCCGCTGGGAAGTCCGACAAGAAAGCCGAGGAAGAAGGCAGTACGCGTGGTTGATTTCGACAAGACCCCTGGACCCGAGCCCGAGCCGGGTTCCGGCACTGCCGATTCCAGCGACAACGCAACCGAGCCGACCGCGTCGTTCGGCACGCCGTTCGACTACGACGCCACTGCCGAAGCGTCGCTCTCGGAGCCTCCTGGAACCTCGGAGTCCGCGCCCTCGCACGGTCCGACCGGCCCCACGGGTCCGGGGTGGGACACGTACTCGGGTATCGGAAACGGGCCGGGTTGGTCCAGCACGCCGAGCTACCCGGCACCGAGTCCGGACGGCAGTACCGATAATCCGCTGGGTGGATTTCCGCCACCCCCCGGCTACCAGCAGCAGGGTTACGGCCAGCAGAGTTATCCGCAACAGGGGTATCCGCAGCAGGGCTATCCGCAACAGGGGTACGGCCAGCCACAGAATTTCGGTCAGCAGGGTTACCCACAGCCGGGTTATCAACAGCAGGGCTACCCACAGCAGGGGTACGGCCAGCAGGGTTTCCCGCAACAGAGCTACGGCCAGCAGGGCTATGGCGTACCCCCTGGCTACCAGGGCGGACCCGGGTTCGGTGTAGGCCCCGATGCACCGTACGGGCGTGATCCGATGACCGGCGAGCCGCTGTCGGACAAGTCCAAGATCGTCGGTGGCCTGCTGCAGATATTTCTCGGCTGGTTGGGTGTGGGTCGCTTCTATCTCGGCAGTATCGGGATCGGTGTCGCCCAGCTGTTCCTGTTCTTCTTCGGGGTGCTGCTCACCGCAGTGTTCGGCCTCGGACTGATCGTGTTGTTCGGGCTGTTCGTCTGGCACCTCGTCGACGGCGTGCTGATACTGGTGGGCAATGTGACGGACCCTCAGGGGCGAAAACTGAGAGACTGAACCCGTGTTCGCACCGCATCCGCACAAGGGAGCCCGAAGTGAGTGACTCAGGTAAATGGCCGTCCAACGGTTCGCCGGAAGACGGATCCGGTTCGACGGAGCCGACGATCTCGTTCGAGAAGAACACCCCTACAGGATCGGGTCCCGTCTACGGCGCACCCGACCCCAAGTACACGACCCCGAACCACGGCACCCCGAACACCCCTGGTGCCGGTGCCGGTGATCAGGGTCAGCAGTTCGGACCTCCGCCCGGCACCGGTTACCCACCGCCATCCGAGGGTTCCGGCCAGTACGGTGCGCCGCCGCACTATGCGGACGGTCAGTACGGCGCTCCCCAGTACGGCGGTCCTCAGTACGGCGCTCCCCAATACGGTGGTCCCCCGTACGCGGGCGGGCCCGGATACATGGACCCGATGGCTCCGTACGGTCGGCACCCGGTCACCGGTGAGCCGTTCTCGGACAAGCAGAAGCTGACGGCAGGTCTGCTCGGCATCTTGTTGGGCGCGTTCGGAGCGGGTCGCTTCTATCTCAACCAGCCGGGCATCGCGGTGGCGCAGATAGCCGTCACGTGGCTCACCTGCGGTATCGGCGGAATCTGGCCGTTGATCGACGGCATCTTGATGCTCACCGGCAGCGTGCGTGATCAGCACGGTCGACCGTTGCGCGACTGACGATCGCATTCGTCACAGCCGACATTCGTGATTGCATCGATGCGAATGCCAGCTGCTACGATTTCGCCAGCCGGGAGAGATCCCGGATTCTTTCGCGGGCCAGAGCTGTCCCGGTGAATTCCCGATAGGCAGTTCAATTCGGCTCATCCGACCGTTTCGGTCGATCCGAGCCGACCAGCCGACGGGGTTGCCGAGACTTCCGATGCAGGGTCGTAGACACTGCACCGCTTGCACGCACCCCACCGGCCTACGTGGAGGTGATCGTGGTGCTGTTTTCTCGGATGCCTGCGGAGCAAGGTCTGTACGACCCGAGCTCGGAGAAGGATTCCTGTGGCGTGGCGATGATCGCCGACATCGCGGGTCGCCGTTCCCACGCGATCGTCGCCGACGGGGTTCTGGCACTGGAGAACCTGGAACATCGCGGAGCTGCCGGTGCCGAGCCCAACAGCGGTGACGGCGCGGGCATTCTGATTCAGCTCCCTGTCGAACTCCTCGACTCCCTCGCGCCGTTCGACCTGCCCGCGCCCGGAGCCGACGGTGACAACACGTTCGCGGCCGGAGTGTGTTTTCTGCCGCAGGGCATCCGTGAGCGGGCCATCGCCGTCGAGCGCGTCGAATCCGTTGCCGCCGAAGAAGGTCTGGACATCCTGGGCTGGGTTCCGGTCGAGGTCGATCCCGATCGAGCCGATGTTGGCCTCACCGCCCTCGGTTGCATGCCGTACATGAGCTACCTCTACGTCACCGCTCCCGAGGTCGACGGCACGCGTCCGGCCGGTCTGGCTCTCGACCGTCTCGTCTACGGATTGCGTAAGCGTTCCGAGCGAGTCACCCCCGAGATCGAGGCCGAGGGGTCGGGACTGTTCTTTCCGTCGTTGTCCTCGCGCACCATCGTCTACAAGGGCATGCTCACCACGATGCAGCTGCCGCTGTACTTTCCGGAACTGCGTAACCCGTTGTGCAAGAGCGCCATTGCCATCGTGCACAGTCGCTTCTCGACCAACACGTTCCCGTCGTGGCCGCTGGCGCACCCGCATCGCTACGTCGCGCACAACGGCGAGATCAACACCGTCAAGGGCAACCGAAATCGGATGCGGGCTCGCGAAGCGCTGCTGTCGAGCGACCTGATCCCCGGCGACTTGGAGCGCTTGTTCCCGATCTGCAACCCCGATGCCTCGGACTCGGTGTCCTTGGACGAGGTGCTCGAACTACTGCACCTCGGCGGACGCAGCGTGCCGCACGTGGTGATGATGATGGTGCCCGAGCCGTGGGAGAACCACCGCACGATGGATCCGCGGGTGCGAGCGTTCTACCAGTTCCACTCGTCGATGATGGAGGCCTGGGACGGTCCGGCCTGCGTGACGTTCACCGACGGCAGTTATGTCGGAGCTGTGCTGGACCGTAACGGCCTTCGCCCCGGCCGCTGGTGGCAGACGGCGGACGGCCGTGTGATCCTCGCCAGTGAGGCAGGCGTGCTGGACGTTCCCCAATCCGAGGTCGTCGCCAAAGGTCGCCTCGAGCCAGGAAAGATGTTCCTGATCGACACCGTCGCCGGACGTCTCGTGCCGGACGAGGAGATCAAACTTCAACTGGCAACCGAACATCCGTACCAGGAGTGGCTGCACGCGGGCCTGCTCGAGATCAAGAGCCTGCCCGAGCGCGCTCACATCCAGTACAACCACGACTCGGTGGTGCGTCGGCAGGTCGCCTTCGGCTACACCGAGGAAGACCTGCGCGTCGTGTTGACGCCGATGGCCGCATCCGGGGGCGAGCCGCTCGGATCGATGGGTACCGATACCCCGGCCGCGGTGATGTCTCAGCGGTCGCGTCAGCTCTACGACTACTTCATCGAACTGTTCGCACAGGTCACCAACCCGCCGCTGGACTCGATCCGCGAGGAGATCGTGACCTCGCTCGCGCGGGTGATGGGTCCGGAGCAGAACCTGCTCGAGCCCACTGCGGCGTCGTGCAGGCAGATCGTGTTGCCGTGGCCGGTGCTCGACAACGACGAGCTGAACAAGATCATCCACATCAACGACGACGGAGACCATCCGGGACTGTCGGCCACGGTGTTGCGTGGGCTGTACGAGGTGGAGCGCGGCGGTGAAGGTCTCGCGGAGGCCATCGAGGAGTTGCGGGCCCGGGCATCGGAAGCGATCGCTGCGGGCTACACCACGCTGATCATCTCCGATCGCGATTCGGACCACACGCGGGCCCCGATCCCGTCGCTGCTGGCCACCTCGGCGGTGCACCATCACCTGGTTCGCACCAAGGAGCGCACAAAGATCGCGCTCGTCGTCGAATCCGGTGACGCGCGCGAGGTGCACCATCTGGCGCTGCTCATCGGCTTCGGTGCCGCAGCGGTCAATCCGTATCTGGCGATGGAGTCGATCGAGGATCTGGTCGGCGAGGGTGAACTGACCGGAGTCGAACCGACGATCGCGGTACGGAACTATCTGTACGGGCTCGGCAAGGGCGTACTCAAGGTGATGTCGAAGATGGGCATCTCGACCGTCGGGTCCTACACCGGCGCACAGGTTTTCGAGGCCGTCGGTCTCGATCGCGAGGTGGTGCGCGAGTACTTCAAGGGCACGGTCAGCAAGCTCGGTGGCGTCGGTCTCGACGTGCTCGCCGAGGAGGTCAAGCTGCGCCACCGCAGGGCCTACCCCGAGAATCCGACCGACCGCGTCCATCGGCGGCTGGAGATCGGCGGCGAGTATCAGTTCCGACGCGAGGGCGAGCTGCACCTCTTCACCCCCGAGACGGTGTTCCTGCTGCAGCATGCCACGCGTACCGGCCGATACGACGTGTTCCAGAAGTACACCGACGAGGTGGACCGGCTCGCTCGCGAGGGCGGTGCCTTGCGCGGTCTGTTCGAGTTCAAGGACGGTGTCCGGCCGCCGGTTCCGCTCGACGAGGTGGAATCGGTCGAGTCGATCGTCACGCGGTTCAACACCGGCGCGATGAGCTACGGATCCATCTCCGCCGAGGCGCACGAGACGATGGCCGTCGCGATGAACAATCTCGGCGGACGGTCCAACTCGGGGGAGGGCGGCGAGGACGTCGACCGGCTCTACGATCCGACGCGACGCAGTGCCGTCAAGCAGGTCGCCAGCGGTCGGTTCGGTGTCACCAGCGACTATCTGGTCAACGCCACGGACATTCAGATCAAGATGGCGCAGGGTGCCAAGCCGGGCGAGGGTGGTCAGCTGCCCGGGTACAAGGTGTATCCGTGGGTGGCCAAGACCCGACACTCGACGCCGGGTGTCGGCCTCATCTCGCCGCCCCCGCACCACGACATCTACTCGATCGAGGATCTCGCGCAGCTGATCCACGATCTGAAGAACGCCAACGAGAAGGCGCGCGTGCACGTCAAGCTCGTCAGTTCCGTCGGCGTCGGCACGGTGGCGACGGGCGTCAGCAAGGCACACGCGGACGTCGTTCTCATCTCCGGATACGACGGCGGAACCGGTGCTGCGCCGTTGACCTCGCTCAAGCATGCAGGCGCTCCGTGGGAGATCGGCCTCGCCGACGCCCAGCAGACGCTGGTGCTCAACGGCCTGCGTGATCGCATCACCGTGCAGTGCGACGGCGGTATGCGCACCGGACGCGACGTCATCGTTGCGGCATTGCTCGGCGCGGAGGAGTTCGGGTTCTCGACGGCCCCGCTGATCGTGGCGGGCTGCATCATGATGCGCGTCTGCCACCTGGACACCTGCCCGGTCGGTGTCGCCACCCAGAACCCGGAGCTGCGCAAGAGGTTCACCGGTAAGCCCGAGTTCCTCGAGGACTTCTTCAAGTTCATCGCCGAGGACGTGCGAAAGTACCTGGCGCAGCTCGGTTTCCGTAGTATCGACGAGGCGGTCGGTCACGCCGACGTGCTCGAGACGGCAGCCGGAGTGGCGCACTGGAAGAGCAAGGGACTCGATCTGACCCCGATCTTCGCGATGCCCGTCGACCGCCACGGTGCCCCGATGACACAGCGTCGACGCCTCCGCGCGCAGGACCACGGTCTCGATCTGGCGCTTGATCGGACTCTGATCCAGTTGGCCGAAGGAGCGTTGGAGGATGCGCATCCGGTCAAGCTCGAGCTGCCGGTACGCAACGTCAATCGCACCGTCGGAACGCTGCTGGGGTCCGAGGTCACCCGGCGCTACGGCGCAGTCGGGTTGCCGGACGACACCATTCGCATCGCGTTCACCGGATCGGCCGGCCAGTCTCTCGGGGCTTTCCTGCCGCCGGGTATCACCATCGATCTGGTCGGTGACGCGAACGACTATGTCGGTAAGGGATTGTCGGGCGGTCGAATAGTCGTGCGCCCTGCCGACGACGCACCGTTCGTCGCAGAGGACAACGTGATCGTAGGAAACACGATTCTCTACGGTGCCACCTCGGGTGAGGTGTACCTGCGCGGTAAGGCGGGGGAGCGGTTCGCGGTCCGTAACTCGGGAGCGATCGCGGTGAACGAGGGCGTGGGCGACCACGCGTTCGAGTACATGACCGGCGGTCGCGTCGTGGTGCTCGGGCCGACCGGTCGCAACATGGCTGCGGGTATGTCCGGCGGTATCGCGTTCGTCCTCGGTCTCGATCCGGCGGACGTGAACATGGCGATGGTCGAACTGCAGGTGCCCAACCCGGACGATCTGGTGTGGCTGCGCGAGACCGTCGAGAATCACCGACGGTGGACCGGTTCCACCGTCGCGACCTCGCTGCTGGCCGACTGGCCCCGCCGGTCTGCGTTGTTCACCAAAGTCATGCCCGTCGACTACCAGCGAGTGCTGGAGGCGACAAGAATGGCGCGTGCCGAAGGGCGCGACGTCGATGCTGCGATCATGGAGGCTGCACGTGGCTGATCCACAGGGATTTCTGAAAGTCGTCAAGCGTGAGGCTGCCAAGCGTCCGATCGGCGAGCGCGTCAAGGACTGGAACGAGGTGTATTCGCACCAGCCGACGAGCGAGCGTGCTGCCGAGGTCTCCGATCAGGCGCGTCGCTGCATGGACTGCGGTATTCCGTTCTGCCACTCGGGGACTGCGGGTTGCCCGCTGGGAAATCTGATCCCCGAATGGAACGACCTGGTGCGCCGCGGCCGCTGGGATGCGGCCAGCGATCGACTGCATGCGACCAACAATTTTCCGGAGTTCACCGGGCGGGTCTGCCCGGCCCCGTGTGAATCGGCATGTGTGCTGTCGATCTCCGAGGCGGCCACCGGCGGAAGCGTGACGATCAAGCGGGTCGAGCAGACCATCGCGGATCTGGCCTGGGAAGACGGCAGCATCGTTCCGCAGCCGCCGACGATCACCACCGGCAAGAGGGTCGCCGTCGTCGGATCCGGCCCTGCGGGATTGGCTGCGGCGCAACAGCTCACCCGCGCCGGGCACGACGTCACCGTGTACGAGCGGGACGATCGTCTGGGCGGTCTGCTGCGATACGGCATCCCCGAGTTCAAGCTCGAGAAGTCCGTGCTTGATCAGCGGCTCATGCAGATGCGGGCCGAGGGAACGCACTTCGTCACCGACTGCGAGGTCGGGATCGACTTCACCGTCGAGCAACTGCGTGAATCCTTCGACGCAGTCGTTCTCGCAGTCGGAGCTCTGCGGGCCCGTGACAACGCCGAGGTCATCGGTCGCGAACTCGACGGCATCCACCTGGCCATGGAGCATCTGGTGCCGTCGAACAAGGAATGCGAGGGCGACGGTCCCACGTCGATCTCCGCTGCGGACAAGCACGTGGTCATCATCGGCGGCGGTGACACCGGAGCCGACTGTTTGGGAACGGCCCACCGGCAGGGTGCAGCATCGGTCACTCAGCTCGACTACAACCCGGCTCTGCCCGGGGCTCGCGACGACAGTCTCTCGCCGTGGCCGTCGTGGCCGCTGGTGCTGCGCACCTCACCCGCGCACGCCGAGGGTGGCGTCGTGCGTCATCAGGTCGCGGTGCAGCGATTCCTCGGTGACGAGCGCGGGCACGTTCGTGCGATGGTGCTCGCCGAGGTGGAGGTGCAGCGCGACGCGGACGGTCGACGCATCGTCACGCCCATCGGGGAGGAGATCGAATTGCCCTGTGATCTGGCGTTGTTCGCGATCGGTTTCGAAGGTGTCGAGCACGGTCCGCTACTCGACGAGTACGGCCTGGCGCTGACCAAGCGGGGTGCGCTCTCGTGTGGTCCCGACTGGCAGACCACGGCACCGGGCGTGTTCGTGTGCGGGGATGCGCATCGCGGTGCGTCGTTGGTCGTGTGGGCCATCGCGGAGGGTCGATCCGCGGCTCACGGAGTCGATGCTTTCCTCACCGGACACTCGGAATTGCCGTCGCCGGTACACCCGACCGCACTGCCTCTGGCGGTCGGGTGACCCCCGTCTCTGAACCGGTACAGACCGTCCCAGCAGCGGGGTAGCGCGGCTACCCGTCGGTAGTATTCTAGTGGATGCGTCTGCGATAGAGAACGCGGCGTCCAGCGGCTAGGCTCGCCTTCGTGAGCCGACGTACGAAGATTGTCTGCACCCTTGGACCCGCAACCGCAACCACAGAGCGCATCCGCGAACTCGTCGAGAGTGGAATGGATGTCGCACGACTGAACTTCAGCCATGGTGATCACCCCGATCATCAGGCCAACTACGAGAGGGTCCGCGCAGCATCGGACGCCACCGGCAAAGCCGTGGGTATCTTGGCCGACCTGCAGGGACCGAAAATTCGTCTCGGCCGATTCGCCGAGGGCTCGACCACCTGGGCGGCCGGTGAGCTGATCCGCATCACCGTCGAGGAGTGCGAGGGCACTCACGACCGGGTGTCGACCACGTACAAGGAGCTTGCCCAGGACGCCAAGGAAGGCGACCGCCTCCTCGTCGACGACGGCAAGGTGGGCCTCGTGGTCACCGGCGTCGAAGGCAACGACGTACTGTGCCGTGTCACCGAAGGTGGACCGGTCAGCAACAACAAGGGCGTGTCCCTGCCGGGCATGGACGTGTCCGTTCCCGCCATGAGCGAGAAGGACATCGCCGACCTCGAGTTCGCCCTTGCCCTCGGTGTCGACTTCATCGCGCTCTCGTTCGTCCGTTCTCCCGCGGACGTCGAACTCGTCCACGCCGTGATGGACCGCGTGGGCCGTCGAGTTCCCGTCATCGCCAAGCTCGAGAAGCCCGAGGCCGTCGACAATCTCGAAGCCATCGTGCTCGCATTCGACGCGATCATGGTCGCCCGCGGCGACCTCGGCGTCGAGTTGCCCCTCGAGCAGGTTCCGCTGGTGCAGAAGCGTGCCATCCAGATCGCCCGCGCCAACGCCAAGCCCGTCATCGTCGCGACCCAGATGCTCGAATCGATGATCGAGAATTCCCGCCCGACGCGCGCCGAGGCGTCCGACGTCGCCAACGCAGTGCTCGACGGTACCGACGCGGTCATGCTCTCCGGTGAGACCTCGGTCGGTAAGTACGTGATGGAAACCGTGCGGACCATGGCTCGCATCGTCGAGACGGTCGAGACCGAGGGCGACAGTGTTCCCCCGCTGACGCACGTCCCGCGCACCAAGCGTGGCGTCATCTCCTACGCTGCCCGCGACATCGGTGAGCGCCTGGACGCGAAGGCACTCGTCGCGTTCACCCAGTCGGGTGACACCGTTCGACGGTTGGCTCGTCTGCACACCAAGCTTCCGTTGCTCGCCTTCACCTCCATCTCCGAGGTGCGCAGCCAGCTGTCGCTGAGCTGGGGAACCGAGACGTTCCTGGTCCCCGATGTGGGCTCGACGGACGCGATGGTCAAAGAGGTCGACAAGGCGCTGCTCGAACTCGGTCGGTACAACAAGGGCGATCAGGTCGTGATCGTGGCCGGTGCCCCTCCCGGCACAGTAGGCTCGACCAACTTGATCCATGTGCACCGAATCGGAGAAGAGGACCGGTAAGTGGTCGAAGCGGGGGGAACCGGCGTCAGCGAAAGCGCGCCGAGCAGTACAGCTGTACGCAGGACAGATCTAGAGACGCTCCTCGATCTCCTCGCACTCGAGGAGATCGAGGAGGACGTGTTCGTCGGCGTTCACCCCGAGCAGGTGGGCAGTCGAACGTTCGGGGGGCAGCTCGTTGCTCAGGGCCTGATCGCGGCGGGCCGGACCGTATCCGGTACGTCGCGGGACGTGCACGCGATCAATGCGCACTTCATTCGCGGGGGTGACGTCAAGAAGCCCATCGAGTACCGGGTCTCGCGTCAGCGCGACGGCCGAGCCTTCGCCAACCGGCAGGTCACCGCCGTACAGGACGGCAACGAGCTGTTCGTCATGCTCGCGGCCTTCCAGGATTTCGGTAAGGGCCTCGAGCACAGCGTCGAGGTTCCCGAGGTTCCGTATCCCGACGCAGTGCCTCCGCTCGGCGATCATTTCGTCGGGTACGAGGACCGTCTGCAGATGTTCGTCGACGCCCTCAAGCCGATCGACATGCGCTACGCGAACGATCCCGCGTGGATCATGCACGGCACCGGGGAGAAGCTCAATCACAATCGCGTGTGGATGAAGGCCGACGGGGATCTGCCCGACGCCTCGATCTTCCACGCCGCGACCATGGGCTACGCGTCGGACACCACCGTGCTCGATTCGATCATCACCACCCACGGACTGTCGTGGGGACTCGACCGCATCGTCGCGGCGACGGTGAATCACTCCATCTGGTTTCACCGGCCGTTCCGGTTCGACGAATGGGCTCTCTACGCCACCGAATCGCCGGTCGCGGCCGGCTCGCGCGGACTGGCCACCGGCCGCTTCTTCTCGATGGACGGGCAGCTGCTCGCCACCGTCGTTCAGGAAGGTCTCATCCGGCACTTCCCGAAACGGGTCCGCGACTGAGTGCGTCGGTCCATATTCGCGTTTTCGCCTGCAGATCGAGTGCTGCGTGCGCCGGACTGGTCGACGGTAGTCGTTCGAATTCCACCTGGGGCGTTGCCGATTTCACGTACCGCCGGTAGGTCTCGGCGGCCTTGGCTCCGTTGAAGAACACCCTGTCGATGCCGGGATTCTCGGCGAACAATTGCTCGAAATCGTTTGTCTCGATGGACGATTCGACGATCACCGAGTCCAGGCTTCCTTCGCGCGTGCACAGCTTCAGCACGTCCCATATCGCGACGCCCTGGCTGCGCAGACGCTCGGTGCGCGCATCGTAGGGAAGTTCGGGGCCTGCACCGAACAGCGTTCCCATGATCGGCCAGAACGCATTTCGTGGATGCGCGTAGTACTGCTGCGCGGCCAGCGACGCGACGCCGGGCATCGAGCCCAGAATCAAGGTGGTCGCGCCGCGGCCGAGAATCGGTGCGAAGCTGTGCACGACGTTCATTGCGTGATTAAAGCAATTCCCCGCGGGGGCACCGGACAGGGGACCACAATGGAGGTCATGCTGGATCCACGTGTACTCGACAACAACGAACTCGAAGCCGAACTTGCTGCATTGCGCCGGGGTCGTGACGCCTCGATGGACGAGGGCGCGCGCGATGTGTCCACGGCAGACACCGACCACCTCATCGCGCGGTTCGAGGAAGAAATCCGTAAGCGACACCAGGACTCGGTGTCCGATCAGCCCAGCGCCGATCTACCCTGACCGAGGATCAGAACGGCGCAGGCCGCAGTCGCGGCCACTGTTCTGACGGTGTTCCATCGCGTCCACTTCTCGGTGAAGTTCTGCCACACCTGGGTGTCGGCAGCACTGCCGGGATCCACCCCGGCCAACGCGTCGTTGAGGGGGACGTTCGCAACAGCCGTGATCGCGAGGCATCCGAGAAGGTAGAGAACAGCTCCGCTCACGACCAGCACCGGTGAACCCCGACCGGTCGATACGGCGATAATCGCTGCGAGAGTGCACGATATGGCCGTTCCGAAGAACAGGCCGAGGAACATCGGGTTGAGAATCGCCGCATTGAATCTCTGCATGGCGGCGATGGCGTCGGGTACCGGCAGTGTTGCCAGGCCGGGGAGCACGCTGATGGAGAAGGCGAGCAGCACTCCGGCAACGAGCCCACATCCGACGGCAGCAACGGCGGTGGCGGCTGCGAGCATTCGATCCAACACGGTGGTTCCCTCCGGCAGGTGAGCGTTCAGTTGTCCACCCTCGTCCCGAGGGGCGGGATGAGCAATGCGCACACAGCCGCATTCGATGTCCGATCGTCCATTTCGTGGGACGATCGGTGCATGCGCGGCGCAGATCC
Organism: Rhodococcus sp. IEGM 1341; assembly: GCF_030056895.1. Taxonomy (NCBI): domain Bacteria; kingdom Bacillati; phylum Actinomycetota; class Actinomycetes; order Mycobacteriales; family Nocardiaceae; genus Rhodococcus; species Rhodococcus sp. IEGM 1341. Next base: position 342,126 of record NZ_JASHKV010000003.1, read on the forward strand.
CTGGAAGTCGTCCGACCCTCTGGGTGAAGCGCTGCACTTTCTACGGATGACCGGATCGTTCTACGTGCGCTCCGAGATGAGCGGATCCTGGGGTCTCGCACTGCCCGCCATGGAGGATGCGCTGTGGTTTCACACGGTCGTCGACGGCAGTTGCGCGTTGTCGGTTCCCGGCGAGCCGACGCGTGAGTTGGTCCCCGGCGATTTCGCGTTGGTACCGCACGGGCGAGGGCACGTGCTCATTGCAGCCGGCGACGCTTCGGTTCGGGCGACGAGCGTTCACGATCTCCCGCACGAGTACATCAGCGATCGCTACGCGGTGCTCACTCACGACGCGGGCGGTGCCGGCCGTGCTGCGACTCTCGTGTGCGGGGCGGTGCGGCTGGATCATCCTGCCGCGCAGAAGCTCGTTCGCCTGTTGCCCGCGCTGGTGGTGGTCGACGCTGATCCGGGCCCGAGGCAATCGAGGATGCAGAACGTGCTGGCCATGGTCGCGGACGAGGCGCGTGTGCTCGAGCCCGGGGGAGAAGCGGTGATCACCCGGCTGTCCGACATTCTGGTGATCCATGCGCTGCGGTCGTGGATCGCGAATACGCCAGGTGCGCAGTCGGGTTGGCTCGGTGCATTGCAGGACGATCGGATCGGAACGGCGTTGGCGCTGATCCATCGACACCCGCACGAGCGGTGGACCGTTGCGGGTCTGGCATCGAGGGTGAACATGTCTCGCTCGGCGTTCTCGGCACGTTTCACCGAGCTGGTCGGTGATTCCGTGATGAGCTATCTCGCGACGTGGCGGATGCAGGTCGCGTACGGCACGTTGCGATCCGAGGACGTGGTGATGGCCGAAGTGGCCCGGCGCAGTGGGTATCTGTCGGAGGCTGCGTTCGGGAAGGCGTTCAAGCGCGCCACGGGCGTCTCGCCGGGAAGTGTGCGTCGCCGTCGTGAGGTGTCGATGGCCGACGGTCAGTCGAGCAGGTGACGGAGATAGCTGTTCGGGTCGTCGAGGTAGCGACGCCAGTGCTGTACCAATTCGAGTTCGTCCCAAGTGCTTCGGCGTAGACCGTGTTCGCCGACTTCCACGATGTCCGCACCGGGCGTCGACGCCAGAATCGGTGAGTGGGTGGCGCAGACGATTTGCGCGCCGTCATTGCCCAGCTCGGACATCAGTGCAACGAGCTGCAGGCTCGCGGTGAACGACAGGGCCGATTCGGGCTCGTCCAGAACGTAGAAACCGGGTTCGGCCAACATTGCACCGAACATGGTCAGGAACCCTTCACCGTGGCTCATCTCGGCGGTGTTCTCGTCCCAGAAACCCGGCACGCCGCCGAGGTTCTCGGCCATGTCGAACGCGGTCTCGGCGCGCAGGAAGAAGCCGCGCTTGTTCAGTCGTGGGCCACGAAGCATTCGAGAACCTCGTGGCGTGGTCTCGAGTTCGAGTACCTCTCCGAGCGCGCTGGTCACCTCGTCGAGTCGACGCGACTGCTGCGCCGCGCGACCGCCGCGGGCATCGATTCCGAAACCCTCGGCTATTGCTTCGACGAGCGTCGATTTACCGGAACCGTTGTCTCCGACCAGAATTGTGACCGGTGCCAGGAACTCGAGTCCGTCGCGAGCGAGGTCGGCGACAGCAGGCACGGTGAAGGGCCAGTCCGATCCGACATCGTCGGCATGGACGTACGCGCGTTCTACGAACATGTTTCAGGCAGTGACCAGGCGGTCGACGTAACCGGTCTCGTGGGTGGAATCGGCGCTGCAGGTGTAGAAGACCCACTGGGCGGACTGGTCCGCCGAATCCCCGAAACGATGGTCGACCTTCGCTGCGCACAAATTGCCCGCACTGGTGTCGTGGCAACGAAGACTGCTGGGTATGTACATCACTCCACTGTAGGCGCGATCGAGGGTGACCATTACCGGACCCGAAGAGTCGAACGCTGTGCTGTGGTGCCCTCGGTGAGACTCGAACTCACACTGGACGGGTTTTGAATCCGTTTCCTCTGCCAATTGGGATACGAGGGCTGGCGTCTTTCAAGCAACGATTGACGAGTTTAGAAGATGCGCTTTCGGCCTCGCGCACCGGTACCCTTCAGATGCTCGACGGCCCTGATGGGCGATGACTGTCAAAGGAGACCGATACAGATGAATGCTCCTGGTGCGCACGGTACTGGCAAGCCCCCGCTTCGTGTGGTGGTGGCAGAGGACGAATCCCTGATCCGATTGGACCTCGTGGAGATGCTCCGCGAGGAGGGGTACGACGTGGTCGGTGAAGCGGCCGACGGTCAGCAGGCGGTGGAGTTGGCCGTCGAACTGCGTCCCGATCTGGTCATCATGGATGTGAAGATGCCGCGTCGGGACGGAATCGATGCGGCGTCGGAGATTGCAGAGAAGCGCATCGCGCCCGTCGTCATTCTCACCGCGTTCAGTCAACGCGAGCTCGTGGAGAAGGCGCGCGATGCCGGGGCCATGGCGTATCTGGTCAAGCCGTTCACCAAAGCCGATCTGATGCCTGCGGTGGAGTTGGCCGCCAGCCGTTTCGGTGAGATCTCCGCCCTCGAATCCGAGATCGTCGACCTGCAGGATCGGCTCGAGACGCGCAAGCTCATCGAGAAGGCCAAGGGCATCCTGATGGAATCGCAATCGCTCACAGAACCGCAGGCGTTCAAGTGGATTCAGCGAGCCGCGATGGATCGCCGGACCACGATGAAGGCCGTCGCGGAGGTCGTGATCGACACGCTCGGTACCCCTGCGAACAAGCCCGTGGGAGAAAGCTGATCGGCCGGCGAAAGCTACGGCCACGTAAAACTTCGACTCTCTAGGTCACAGTCAGGTCACGAGCGTCGTTCTAGGCCTTGCGAATCGGCTCCGCGCATTAGCGTCTGACCCACACGTGAGCCACATGTAACTCAGGTGCGCTTCATCGACGAGCAATTTCAAGGAGAACCTAGATGGCAATTCGGACCTATGTCCGCACGGCTGCGGTGCTGAGCGTTACCTCGCTCGCACTGTTCGGCTGTTCGTCGAGCGACGACTCGGGCTCGACCGACTCCACCAGTGCCAGCGGCGGCACTGCAGCCGCGGAAACGACCGTCTCCACCGACTGCACGCCCGAGCAGGCCACTGCCGGGGCAACCCCGGACACGGCCCCGCTGGTGGTGGGAACCCTCCTCCCCGAGACCGGAACCCTGGCCTTCCTCGGCCCGCCCGAAGTTGCCGGTGTGCAGCTGGCCGTCAACGACGTCAACGAAGCCGGTGGCGTCCTCGAGCAGCCCGTCACGCTCATCCCCGGTGACTCGGGCGACACGACGACCGATACCGCCAACACCACGGTGGACCGCTTGCTCGCCGGCGGTTCCGACGTCATCGTCGGTGCAGCGTCGTCCTCGGTCTCGCTCAAGGTCATCGACAAGATCGCCAGCGCAGGCGTCGTGCAGTTCTCGCCGGCCAACACGTCCGATCAGTTCGTCTGCTACCCGGACAAGGGGCAGTACTTCCGTACCGCACCCACCGACGTGCTGCAGGCGCAGGCCCTGTCCCAGCTGATCGCCCAGGACGGTGCGCAGCGCGTCGCCATCCTCGCGCTCAACGACCCGTACGGCACGGGCCTGGCCGCGAACACCGCGGACAACCTCGAAGAGGCAGGCATCGCGGCGGACCAGATCCAGACCACGATCTACGACCCGAACGCACAGTCGTTCAACGCCGAGGTCGACGGTGTGAAGAACTTCAACCCGGACGCCGTGGCCATCATCGGCTTCGAGGAGTCCGCGAAGATCATCACCCGTATGCACGAGATCGGCATCGGACCGTCCGACGGCACGCTGGTCTACGGCGTCGACGGCAACATGGGCAACGCCCTCGGTGAGTCGGTCGCAGCGGGTCTGCTGGACACGATGCGCGGCACCACTCCGTTGACCGATGTCGGCACCGGATTCCAGGATCGTCTCAAGGTCGTCGATCCGGCTCTGGTCGACTTCAACTACGCGGGTGAGTCCTATGACGCAGTGATCATCTCGGCGCTCGCTGCCGAGCAGGCCAAGTCGACGGCAGGTACCGACATCGCGGCCAACATCAACAGCGTCACCAAGGACGGCACCAAGTGCACCAGCTACGCCGAGTGCCTTCCGCTCGTCAAGGCCGGAACCGATATCGACTACGACGGAATCACCGGCGCGCTGAACTTCAGTGACGCAGGAGAGCCCGCCACCGGTTCGTACGGCAACCTGGTCTTCGGACCGGACAACACCCTGACGACGGAAGATTACATCGTCGTCGGTGAGTGATCTGTAACTGTCACACAGCCTCTGGGCCCGAGTCCTCGATCAGGACTCGGGCCCAGAGGTTTTCGTAGGTGTCGCACGTTCGACCGCAACGACGAAGGCCCCGGTTGACATCGAACCGGGGCCTTCGTCGTTTGCCGAGCAGCTACTTCTTCTCTTTGCTTCCCGCCAGTGTGCCGAGGTACAGCTCGATCACCTTCGGGTCGTTCATCAATGCCGGACCGGTGTCGGTGTAGGCGTTGCGGCCCTGATCGAGTACATAGCCACGGTCGCAGATCTGGAGGCAGCGACGGGCGTTCTGCTCGACCATGATGATCGAGACGCCCGCTGCATTGATCTTCTTGCAGCGGATGAACACCTCGTCCTGGAACATCGGTGACAATCCGGCCGACGGTTCGTCGAGCAGCAGTACCGACGGCTCCATCATCAGTGCGCGTCCCATGGCGACCATCTGTCGCTCGCCGCCGGACAGCGCGCCTGCCTTGACCTTCTTGCGTTCGCCGAGCAGCGGGAACAGCTCGCTGACGAACTCGAAACGCTCACCGAACTTCTTGGGACGCAAATAGATTCCCATTTCGAGGTTCTCTTCGATGGTGAGCGACGGGAACACGTTCTGCGTCTGCGGAACGTAGCCGACTCCCTTGGTGACCAACACATGCGCTTCCGCGGAGGTGATGTTGTCGCCGCGCAGTTTGACGCTGCCCTCACGGACGGCGACCAGCCCGAACAGGGTCTTGAGGAGGGTCGACTTTCCGGCACCGTTGGGTCCGATGATGCCGACGATCTCCCCGTCGTTGAGGAAGAAGTTGCACTCGCTGAGGATGTTGACGCCGGGGATGTATCCGGCCACCAGTCCGTCGGCGCGCAGCAGTGCACCTTCGGCGAGTCGAGCATGTTCCTCGGGTGTCGCGGCGAATTCCGCCGGCGTCAATGTCTGTTCGCTCATCGGTTGTCCTCCTTGGCCCGGTGTGAGCCGCCTTCGGCCACGTCGGGCGTCACTGGGCTGACGAACTCCGGTTCCGAAAGATCGCCTCCCGCTTCGAGTTCTTCCTTCTCGGCCTGCTTCAGTGCCTCCGCCAGTTCGGCGGTTGCCCCGACCGGATTGCCGTCGGCATCGAATTCGAGAGCCTGATCGTGATGGCTACCGAGATACGCGTCGACGACGGCTCCGTTGTTGGAGAGCTCCTCGGGGGTGGACTCGGCAATGATGCTGCCTTGAGCCATCACCACCACCCAGTCACTGATGTCGCGGATGACGTCCATGTCGTGCTCGACGAACACCACCGTCATACCGTCGTCGCGAAGCGACTTGATGTGCCCCAGAAGTGACTGCGTCAGAGCTGGATTTACCCCGGCCATGGGCTCGTCGAGCATGACCACCGACGGATCGGTCATCAACGCACGCGCCATCTCCAGCAGCTTGCGCTGGCCGCCGGACAACGAGCCGGCGAGGTCGTCGGCCTTGGCGTCGAGCTTGAAGCGGCCCAGTAGCTCGTAGGCGCGTTCGGTGATCTGACGTTCTTGGGCTTTCCAGGTCCACGGCATGAAGGTGTTGATCATGCGCTCACCGCGCTGACCGGTTGCACCCAGCCGAACATTGTCCAGCACAGTCAGTTTCGACAGTGCCTTGGTCAACTGGAACGTGCGCACCACACCTTTGCGGGCCACCTGGTGCGGATGCATCCGGCCCAGTTCCTGGCCGTCCATCGACCAGGTCCCGGTGTCGGGTCGATCGAATCCCGTGAGCAGGTTGAACAGGGTGGTCTTGCCTGCGCCGTTGGGCCCGATGAGCCCGGTGATGCAGCCACGCTGAATCTCCAGGTGCGCCACGTCGACGGCCTTGAGGCCGCCGAAGGTGCGCGAGACGCCGTCGACCACCATGGTGGCGTCCGGTTTCGGTGCGCCGGGTTCGTTGGGAACACCGGCGAACAGGGCCGCGCGTTGATCGCTCGACAACGCCTGCGCAGCGCGTGATTCGAGTGTGCTTGCTTTCTTGCTCGGTGCGGCCGTTGCAGCAGCATCCTTGCTCGGGTCAGGCATTGAGTTGAACCTCTCGCTTGTTGCCGAGAATGCCCTGAGGTCTGAACACCATCAAGACGGCGATCAGGATTCCCAGGAGCACGAATCGCGTGGCACCGACCTGGGCACCGGTGAGGTTGAGCACCGGGTCGTCGCCGGAGATCAATTGCCGCAGAATCGCATCGGGAATGGACAGCAGGAACCAGAAGAGCATCGCGCCCAGTACCGGGCCGAACACTGTTGCCGCCCCACCGAGAATCAGTGCGCCGAAGGCGAAGAATGTCTGGGCTGTCGAGTAGAAGTCCGGGTTGATGGATTGGGTCTGCAGTGCGTTGAACACCCCGCCCATACCGCCGATGACGCCACCGAGAACCAGTGCCTGCATCTTGTAGACGAAGACGTTCTTGCCCAGCGAACGGGCTGCGTCCTCGTCCTCACGGACAGCCTTGAGGACGCGTCCCCACGGGCTGTGCGTCAGCAGGTAGATCACGCCGCACAGCAGCAGGACCAGCGTCCAGCCGACGAGCATGGCCCACAGATCGTTGCCGAGGAACCGCACGCCGATGAATTCGTAGGACTTACCACCCTCGAACGGGCTCATGCTGGTGAACGGGCCGGCGAAGCCGGTGATGCCGTTGGTGGATTTGGTCACCGAATCCGTTGCGGTGGAACGAAACACCAATCGGAGAATTTCCGAGGCGGCGATGGTGACGATCGCGAGATAGTCGGCTCGCAGTCGCAGGGTCGGAATGCCGAGAACCAGGGCCAGTAATCCGGCTGCAGCGAGGCCGACCAGAATGCCCAGCCACAGCGGTTGTTCGTAGGTGATCGTGGTGATGCCGACGCCGTAGCCGCCGAGCAGTGCGAAGCCGATCTGACCGAAGTTGAGCAGTCCGGCGTAACCGAAGTGCAGGTTCAGGCCGATGGCGAGTAGAGCGTAGAAGATGGCCGACGGGCCGACCAGCTGAGCGAGTGAGATCTGAAGTGCGCCGATGATATCCATGTGAAGGTCACCCGATCCTTTGTCGCGAGCCGAGGATGCCCTGTGGACGGACGACGAGGATGAGAATCAAGACGAGCAACCCTCCGATGTATTTGAGATCGGGATTGATGACCAGCGTCGACCACTGCACGAGCAGACCGACGATGACGCAACCGAGGAAGGCGCCGTAGGCCGTTCCCAGTCCACCGAGTGTGATGCCGGCGAACATGAGCAACAGGAGTTTGAAGCCCATCTCCCACTGGACGCGACCGCCGAGTTCGGAGAGCCCGAACAACACGCCGCCGAGGGCAGCCAGGCCGCCGCCGAGGCACCAGACGAACGTGACCACACGCTCGACGTTGATGCCGGAGGACGCAGCGAGGTCCCGGTTGTCGGCAACCGCACGCATGGCCTTGCCGATCTTGGTGCGCTGCAACATCAGTGCGACGCCGACCAGGACGACGATGCTGATGACGATGCAGGCGAGGTTGACGTTGGTGATCGAGAGCGGACCCCAGTTGTTCTCGGTCTGAGCCTGGTAGTCGTCGAAGGGTTCGGAGCGGTCCGAGAAGAAGATCAGGATGAGATAGCGCAGTGCGATCGCGAGGCCGATCGTCACCACGAGCTGCGCGATGAGGCCGGTCCGTCGCTTGCGCAACGGACGCCATATCAGGGCGTTGTTGAGCCAGCCGATCGCGACTCCTACGACGATTGCCAGCAGCGTGGCCGGGATGAGTTGTATCCCGACACTGACGTTGAAGAACCACGCCGCGACGGCACCGAGCGTGACCATCTCTCCGTGCGCGAAGTTCGTCAGACCGGTGGTGCCGAAGATCAGACTCAGTCCGACCGCGGCGAGCGCGATGACGAGGCCGAAGCGAAAGCCGTCGACCGTGGTGCGGACGAACTTCTCGTAGAACGGAATGCTGGTGGCGGTTCTGGCCTCACCGAACGAGAAGATGACGGTGTTGGAACGCCCGGCCTGCACATCGCGCTGGACCTCGCCCTGGACGCTGACGCCGTCGGGGAGCGTTTCCTGAACCACCTGGAATGTGTATGTGCCGGGCGACAATTCGAGGGTCCACCGGCCGCCGGTTTCACTGGTGGTGCGGGCGACTTCGGCGCCGGACGCGTCCAGCGCCGCGACGTCGACTCCGATGAGTCGTTCGCCACCGTTGTTGAGAGATCCGGCGACGCTGACGGCGTCCGCCGGCGGTGCCTGTTCGGCACTGGTCCCCGGTGCTGCCGGGGGAGTGGGGGTAGGTTCCTGGGCCAATGCCGGCGCACTGAACAGCAGCGCGGCAATGGAACTCAGAACGGCGAGTAGGAGTGTTCGCTGGAAGAGCCGAACGGCAGATCTTGCGCGCAACCTCGGCGGTTGCACCTTTCTGGTCCATCGAACATTTGGAGCCACGCACGTCCTCCGGACGGGTTGTCGTTGAGCCACGGGTATGTGGGGTTTCCTGCAATTGTCGGACTCTATCCGCTGAAACGACGCAAAATCGGCGACTGAGATTTCCGGAAAGTATCGGTTGTGTTTCGCGGTGCACGACGCGCGCCGTGAGAGCGATCGCGTCGCGGCACCTGCATCCGGCTTCGAGTTGTCGGACCCGCTCCCTAGACTGGTCAACCGTGAGCCCAGTAACGGAGAAAAGTGCAGCGCCCGCAGCCGAGACCGACGCGAAGGCGGGCGGGGAGCGGCCCACGTTGCTGCTCATCGACGGCCACTCGATGGCGTTCCGTGCCTTCTTCGCGTTGCCTGCGGACAACTTCAAGACCACCAGCGGTCAGTCCACCAACGCCGTGTACGGGTTCACCTCGATGTTGATCAATCTGCTGCGGGACGAGAAGCCGACGCACATCGCGGCGGCGTTCGACGTCTCGCGGCAGACCTTCCGCGCCGAGCGGTTCCCCGAGTACAAGGCCAACCGCAGCAAGACTCCGGACGAGTTCGCCGGCCAGGTCGACATCACCAAGGACGTACTCGGGGCCATGGGTATTCCGGTGATGGCAGAGGCCGGCTTCGAGGCGGACGACATCATCGCCACTCTGGTGACCCAGGCGGAGGCGCTCGGCTACCGCGTCCTGGTGGTCACCGGCGACCGCGATGCGCTGCAGCTGGTGACCGACAACGTCACGGTGTTGTATCCGCGCAAGGGCGTCTCGGATCTGACTCGGTTCACTCCCGACGAGGTCGCCACCAAGTACGGGTTGACGCCGTCGCAGTACCCGGACTTCGCGGCCCTGCGCGGAGACCCGAGCGACAACCTTCCTGGCATTCCTGGGGTCGGCGAGAAGACGGCCACCAAATGGATCATCGAATACGGTTCCCTCACCGCCCTCGTCGACAACGTGGACAAGGTCAAGGGCAAAGTGGGAGATGCACTGCGCGCCAACCTGTCGAGCGTGGTGCTCAACCGCGAGCTCACCGAGATGGTCCGAGATGTGCCGTTGCCCTACACCCCCGATCAGCTCGAACTCGCTCCGTGGGACCGCGAGAAGATCCACGCCTTGTTCGACGACCTCGAGTTCCGCATTCTGCGGGACCGGTTGTTCGAGACACTCGCGTCGGTCGAACCCGAGGCGGAGGAAGGGTTCGACGTCCGCGGCGGCATCGTCGCACCGGGTGAACTGGCCGCCTGGTTGGCGGAACACGCAGCCGACGGCAGGCGTAGTGGGCTGTCGATTCTCGGCCCGCGTCGGCCGTTCGACAGCGATGCGACGTCGGTGGCGATCGCCGCGGCCGACGGCGAGGGCGCGTTCGTCACGACGACCGCTCTGGACGAATCCGACGAGCAGGCACTCGCGGCCTGGCTCGCAGATGCAGCGCAACCCAAGGCCTTGCACGAGGCCAAGTGGGCTCTGCATGCGGTTCGTGGGCGCGGCTGGACCCTCGGCGGCTTGACCACCGACACCGCACTGGCGGCGTACCTGGTGCGGCCCGGTCAGCGATCGTTCAATCTCGACGACCTGTCGTTGCGCTACCTCAAGCGCGAACTCCGCGTCGAGGATGCGGGTGAAGGTCAGATGTCGTTGCTCGACGCGGAGGACACCGCCGATGCGGCGTTCGCGGAGGGCGAGATTCTCAAGGCGCGGGCCGTGATCGACCTGGCCGATGCGTTGGACGCCGAGCTCGCCGCCATCGAGTCGACCACCCTGCTCTCCGAGATGGAGCTGCCTTTGCTGACGGTGTTGGCAGATGTCGAGGCAACGGGTATCGCCGTGAACGGTGATCACCTGCGCGCGCTGCAGTCCGGATTCGCCGCGCAGGTGGACGAGGCCGCGAACTCCGCCTACGGCGTGATCGACAAGCAGATCAACCTCGGGTCTCCGAAGCAGTTGCAGGTGGTGTTGTTCGAGGAACTCGACATGCCCAAGACGAAGAAGACGAAGACCGGGTACACCACCGATGCCGATGCGCTGCAGGGGCTGTTCGAGAAGACCGAGCATCCGTTCCTGAAGTTCCTGCTCGATCACCGGGACGCGACGCGGATGAAGGTGACGGTCGACGGCCTGCTGAAATCCGTCGCCGACGACGGCCGCATTCACACCACGTTCAATCAGACGGTCGCGGCCACCGGACGACTGTCGTCCACCGAGCCGAACCTGCAGAACATTCCGGTGCGCAACGAGGCGGGACGCCACATCCGTGACGGCTTCGTCGTCGGGGCCGGATACGACACACTGCTCACTGCCGACTACAGCCAGATCGAAATGCGCATCATGGCGCACGTATCCGGCGACGAAGGTCTGATCGAGGCGTTCAACACCGGCGAGGATCTGCACAGTTTCGTCGGTGCCCGGGCGTTCGGCGTGCCGATCGAGGAGGTCACCCCCGAACTGCGTCGCCGGGTCAAGGCGATGTCGTACGGATTGGCATACGGACTCAGCGCATTCGGTCTCGCCGCGCAGCTCAAGATCTCCACCGACGAGGCGAAGCAGCAGATGGAGGCGTACTTCGCGCGGTTCGGCGGCGTCCGTGACTACCTGCGCAACGCCGTCGAGGAAGCGCGCAAGGTGGGATACACCTCCACGCTGTACGGCAGGCGCCGCTACCTGCCCGATCTCAACAGCGACAACCGTCAGCGCCGCGAGGTCGCCGAGCGGGCAGCTCTCAACGCCCCGATCCAGGGCACCGCCGCAGACATCATCAAGGTCGCGATGATCGACGTGCACCGATCACTGGCGGAGTCGACGCTGAAGTCACGAATGCTGTTGCAGGTCCACGACGAACTGGTGCTCGAGGTCGTCGAATCCGAGCGTGAGGAAGTCGAAGCGCTCGTACGCGACAAGATGTCCTCGGCCATCGAACTGTCGGTGCCCTTGGAAGTCTCGGTCGGCACCGGCCGCAGCTGGGATGCCGCTGCGCACTGATTCGAGGCCGCGCAGGACGAACGACGAAGGGCCGCTCACCGAATTCGGTGAGCGGCCCTTCGCGTCGTGTGCAGCGGCGAGAAACTACTCCGCCGCGGGAGCCTGCTCGGCGATCTGCTGGCGCACGACGTCCATGTCGAGTGCCTTGATCTGACCGACGAGGTCCTCGAGCGCCGGCGCAGGCAGTGCGCCGGGCTGTGCGTACACCAGAATTCCTTCGCGGAACGCCATGATCGTCGGGATCGACTGGATCTGCGCCGCGGCAGCAAGTCCCTGCTCGGCCTCGGTGTCCACCTTGGCGTGCACCACGTCGGGGTGCGCGTCGGACGACTTCTCGAACGTCGGCGCGAACTGGCGGCACGGTCCGCACCAGGACGCCCAGAAATCGACCAACACCACGTCGTTGTTCGTCACGATCTCGTCGAAATTCTGCTGGGTCAAAGTCTGAGTGGCCACGCGGTCCCTTTCGATTGATTGCGCTTCTGGAGTGTTCCAACGCAGGTACTCACCGGAATCATCCCGGCCGGGTCGGAGCGCCTGCGTCAGGCGGGCTGGGGTGCGGCACGGAACGTGCGGCGATACGCATTCGGCGTGGTGCATCGCAACCTCACGAAATGCTGCCGCAAGGCTGCCGCATTTCCGAAACCGACCACCTCGGCGATCGAATCCATCGGCAGATCCGAGTTCTCCAACAGCTGCTGCGCCGCCAGTACTCGTTGGTCGTTGAGCCAGCGCGCGGGCGTGGTTCCGGTTTCGGCCGCGAACTTGCGGGCGAAGGTTCGCGCCGACATGTTCACCCTCGCCGCCAGTCGACCGATGGTCAGCTCGGAGTCGAGGTTCTCGGTCATCCAGTCCAGCAGCGGAGCCAGTGTCTCGGTACGAGTGGCGGGCAGGGGACTGGTGACGAATTGAGCCTGGCCGCCGTCACGATGCGGAGGAACGACCATCCGGCGAGCGATCCCGTTGGCCACGACGCTGCCCTGGTACTTGCGCACGATGTGCAGGCACAGGTCGATTCCGGCCGCTGTGCCCGCGCTTGTCAGCACGTTTCCGTCGTCGACGTAGAGGACGTTCGGATCGACCTGCGCGAGTGGATATTTCGCGGCCAGCAAAGCGGAGTGCCGCCAATGCGTCGTACAGGGGCGGCCGTCGAGCAGTCCGGCCTTGCCCAGTACGAACGCGCCGTTGCACAGGCTGGCGACCATGGCACCCCTGTCGACGGCCGCGCGAAGTTTGGCCAGTAGTGGCTCGATGGACGAGTTGTGTCCAGCTCCGCAGACGTATGTACCGTCCTCGGCGGCTTCGGTGCCGCCGGCCGGAATGATGATCAGATCGGCGCTGTCGAGACTGTCGAGATCGTGAGGGACGTCGATGGTGTAACCGACGCGGGTGCGGATCGGTTGGGGGACACCTGCGATCAGAGAGAAGTCGTAGGTGGGTAGGCCCTCGTCCGAGCGATCGAATCCGAACACCTCGCAGGCGACGCCCAGCTCGAACTGTTCGGTCAACGGCATCAGCGCGACAACCACTCGTTTCAGCATGAAAAGAAGTATGGCAGAAAGTCGTCGATATATGGCTTTACTGCCACTCGTGCGCATTCTTCGCAGGTTGGAAGCTTGCGGCATGACAATTGTATTGGTAGTTGTGCTGCTGTTCCTGGCCCTCGACGCCGTCGTGCTCGCAGGCTTCGCTCCCGATACCCACGCGGAGGTGACCCAGTTCGGCGACTTCCGGTTCTAGAGTGCCCCGGGTCAGCCGATCCGCCATTCGCGCTTGGCCTCGCCGTCCCATCGGCGCAGCGCCACCGCAGATCCCACCAGATCATCGATGTCCGCCGAGAGCAGGCGCACCGCCGCTCCTGCCTCCTCGGGCGTCAACCGTCGAGCCAACGTCGCGTGCGGCGTCCATCGGCCGGGTTCGAGGTGGTCGAGCGAACGTTCGCCCACTGCCTCGTGCATCCGGGCGTGCAGATCGAGCAACTCGCTCGACGGAACGACCAGTCGCGCCAGGGTGATCGTTCGACCGCCGAACACGACGAGCCCGCCCAGGCGCACATCGAACGGATCGAAGCGGACCGCATCGCCGTCGTCCACCGCGGCCGGCATCGACGACGCCACTGCGACGGTGACGTGCGGGCGATTCGACTCACCGCGGTGGCGGTTCTGACTCGGGAGCCCGGCCTCGGACAGCGCCGCCCACTCGCGGCGCACCGCTGCGTCGAGGCCGGAGTCGAGTAGTAGTTCTGCGGACTGCACCATGGAGCCCATGATGTCGCAGACGGACGGCCGGAATACGACGACGCTCAGGATCGGGGCCATGACCGGCGACGGGATAGGCCACGAGATCGTGCCCGCGACGATCCGGGTGGTCGACGCGGCCCTGGCGTCCGTCGGCGGACCGGCCGTCGACTGGGTGCGCCTCCCTCTGGGCATGGACGCCATCGACCACCACGGAACGCCGATACCCGGGAACACGCTGGACGAATTGGGTGAGCTCGAAAGCTGGATTCTGGGACCGCACGACAGCGCGTCGTATCCGGAGCCGTTCCGATCCGAACTGACTCCAGGCGGACGGATTCGCAAGAAATTCGACCTGTTCGCCAACATTCGGCCGGCGAAGGCACTGCCCGGCGTACGGGCGGTGTCTCCGCGGATGGATCTGGTGGTCGTGCGGGAGAACACCGAGGGGTTCTACGCCGATCGCAACATGTTCGTCGGCAGCGGGGAGTTCATGCCCACTCCCGATGTGGCGTTGGCCGTCGGAGTGTTCACGCGTGCGGCCTGCGAACGCATTGCACGTGAGGCATTCTCGCTGGCTGAGCGACGCAGCAGGAAACTGACCATCGTGCACAAGACCAACGTGCTGTCCATGACGACGGGGCTGTTCCGCGATGCGTGCCGCGCCGTGAGCGAGCAATTTCCGCACGTCCAGGTAACCGAGGAGCACGTCGACGCGCTCGCGGCGCACCTGGTTCGGCGGGGCGAGGACTACGACGTCATCGTGGCCGAGAACATGTTCGGTGACATTCTGTCGGATCTGACGGGTGAGCTGTCCGGGTCGTTGGGCACCGCGCCGTCGATCAATTCCTCGGAAACCCAGGCGATGGCGCAGGCCTCGCACGGATCGGCCCCGGACATCGCAGGCAAGAACCGTGCCAATCCGACGGCACTCTTCCTGTCAGCTGCGATGCTGCTCGAGTGGCTCGCCCCGCGGCACAGGGACGATCGGCTGGCCGCGGCCGCCGGCCGGATCCGTGACGCCGTCGACGCCACGGTCGAATCCGGGGTCGCGACAGCCGACCTCGGTGGGCAGGCGTCGACCAGCGCATTCACCGAGGCCGTGGAAGCCCGGGTGCACCGGCGCTGATCGCGGCGGACTCCGTCAGTGCGGTTTGCGGCTGCTGAAGATCGCGGTGCCCGGAAAGAGCTGGCCGCGCAGTGGGCTCCACTGTCCCCACTCGCGGTCGAGCCATTCCGGCCAGTCCGGTTCGACGATGTCGCGCACCTCGAGACCTGCGGCGACCAGTTCGCGCACGCGGTCACCGATCGTGCGGTGATGCTCCACGTAGTTGGGAGTCCCGTCGGCGTCGTATTCGACGTACGGGGTTCGATCGAAGTACGGAATCGTCGCGGTCAGACCGCCGACCCCGGGATCGTCCGGAAACACCCAGCGCATCGGATGGTTGACGGCGAACACCCAGATCCCGCCCGGCCGGAGTACCCGCGCGACTTCCTTCATCACATTGGCCGAGTCCGCGACGAACGGCACCGCACCGAAGGCCGAGCAGACGATGTCGAATCGTTCGTCGGCAAACGGCAAGGACTCGGCACTGGCCTGCACCAGCGGAACCGTCGACCCGCCCGCGGTCATTGCATCGACGCCGCGCTGCAACATGCCCATCGAGATGTCGAGACCGATCGCGCGCGCACCCTGGGTTCCGAGCCAGCGGGCGCACGGTGCACTGCCGCAGCCCACTTCGAGGACGTCCTTCCCCGCGACGTCGCCCAGCAGATGCACGTCGCCCTCGTGCAGCCCCTCCGGGCACCAGACGAACTCCCCGGATTCGGTCGACACTCCGAGAAACGCGCCGTGCGTACGGTGGTAGCTCTCGGCGTCGGAATCCCACCAGAGACGACTCGCGCGGTCACTCGCGACCGAATCGATTCGGCCGCGGCCGGGAGTGGACGACGGTGTGGAAAGATCGGTCACACGCCGACTCTATCCGGGTTTGTGCTGGTACTGCGGCATCGCGTACCCTGTTCAACGCGAGTGTGTTCATGCTGCGCCCAGGTCAGGTTCCCTCGACCTCGGCGCACACGGATCCGGCAACGGATTCGCCGAAGATGCTCGTGTTGCACACGTTTCACCAAGTCCGACCGAACATCCATCAACCGATACCCAACCCGTCCGGAGCAACTCAACACATGCCCTCAACCACAACCTCACCGCAGGTAGCCGTCAACGATATCGGCTCCGCAGAGGATTTTCTCGCCGCCATCGACGCCACGATCAAGTACTTCAACGATGGTGACATCGTCGAGGGCACCATCGTCAAGGTCGATCGTGACGAGGTTCTACTCGACATCGGTTACAAGACCGAAGGCGTCATTCCTTCCCGCGAGCTCTCCATCAAGCACGACGTCGACCCCAACGAGGTCGTCTCCGTGGGAGATGAGATCGAAGCACTCGTCCTCACCAAGGAGGACAAGGAAGGCCGTCTGATCCTGTCCAAGAAGCGAGCTCAGTACGAGCGCGCTTGGGGCACGATCGAGGAGCTCAAGGAGAAGGACGAGGCCGTCAAGGGCACCGTCATCGAGGTCGTCAAGGGTGGACTCATCCTGGACATCGGTCTTCGTGGCTTCCTTCCCGCCTCGCTCGTCGAGATGCGTCGCGTCCGCGACCTCCAGCCGTACGTCGGCAAGGAGATCGAGGCCAAGATCATCGAGCTCGACAAGAACCGCAACAACGTGGTCCTGTCGCGCCGTGCATGGCTCGAGCAGACCCAGTCCGAGGTCCGCAGCGAGTTCCTGCACCAGCTCCAGAAGGGCCAGGTCCGCAAGGGCGTCGTGTCCTCCATCGTCAACTTCGGTGCCTTCGTGGACCTGGGTGGCGTCGACGGACTCGTGCACGTCTCCGAGCTGTCCTGGAAGCACATCGATCACCCGTCCGAGGTTGTCGAGGTCGGCACCGAGGTCACCGTCGAGGTTCTCGACGTCGACCTGGACCGCGAGCGTGTTTCGCTGTCGCTCAAGGCAACTCAGGAAGATCCGTGGCGCCAGTTCGCTCGCACCCACGCGATCGGCCAGATCGTGCCCGGCAAGGTCACCAAGCTCGTTCCCTTCGGTGCATTCGTGCGCGTCGAAGAGGGCATCGAGGGCCTCGTGCACATCTCCGAGCTGGCCGAGCGCCACGTGGAGGTTCCGGACCAGGTCGTGGGTGTCGGCGACGACGCACTCGTCAAGGTCATCGACATCGATCTCGAGCGTCGCCGGATTTCGTTGAGCCTCAAGCAGGCCAACGAGGACTACGCAGAAGAGTTCGATCCGTCCAAGTACGGCATGGCCGACTCGTACGACGAGGGTGGCAACTACATCTTCCCCGAGGGCTTCGACTCCGAGACCAACGAATGGCTCGAAGGTTACGAGAAGCAGCGTGAAGAGTGGGAAGGTCGCTACGCCGAGGCGGAGCGTCGCCACAAGATGCACACCGCTCAGATGGAGAAGACGGCCAAGGACGAAGCTGCCGAAGCCGCCAACACCAACTACTCCTCCGAGTCGGGTCAGGCCCCCGCCGATGCAGAAGGCGACGCTCCCGCAGCGTCGGCTCCGGCCTCGACCGGTGGTTCGCTGGCCAGCGATGCGCAGCTCGCTGCACTTCGCGAGAAGCTGTCGGGCAACGCCTGATAAAAGTGGTCCACCCGTGAGGGTGTGACACCGAGCCCCGGTTCTCCACGTGAAAACCGGGGCTTTCTCGTTTCGAATCAGGGGAGCAGAGAAGCTGCGGACACGACAATGGACCCGGTTCCGATGAACCGGGCCCATGTGTGAGGGGGAGTGCGAACTACGCGGCGGTGGCTGGACTCCACTGGCCGACGCTCTCCGTGCGCTTGCGCATGCTGGCGAAGCTGTGGCGGGCGGGGGTCAGGAGGTTGGTGAACCAGTTACGCCGATGGTCGGCCAACGCCGAGGCTACTTCCGGGATGAGAATGCAATGAACGCCTGCATCCATGCCAAGGCGGTGCCGACCCGGTTGGATCTGATTGCTTCGCATGGGTGTCCTTTTCAATAGCTGTGGGTCGGCACATCGAGGTCGCGCTCGTCGAAGATAACCGACCCACCTCCGAAAACGGTGCATTTGAGGCTGGTGTGATTCGGCGTGTTCGAGTGTCAGACTGGGTGCATGCTGAGACTGGGACTGACCGGTGGAATAGGTGCCGGAAAATCGACCGTTGCCAAGGTGCTGACCGAACTCGGGGGAGTGCTCGTCGACTCCGACGTGCTTGCCCGTGAAGTCGTGGAGCCGGGAACACCTGGGCTGCAACGACTGACGGACACCTTCGGAGCCGACATTCTCGCACCCGACGGCTCGCTCGACCGTCCGGCATTGGCGGCCAAGGCATTCGGCGACGAGGAATCCCGCAAGAAGCTCAACGCCATCGTTCATCCGTTGGTCGGCGAGCGCACCGCCGCGATCATCGACGGTGCAGCGCCGGATGCCGTAGTGGTGCAGGATATTCCGCTCCTCGTCGAGGGATCGATGGGCCCGTTCTTTCACCTGGTGGTCATCGTGTGGGTCGACGCCGAGGAACGGGTTCGTCGTCTGACGGGACAGCGAGGCATGCCCGAGGCCGACGCTCGCGCGCGGATCGCAGCACAGGCAACCGATGATGCGCGCCGCGCCGCAGCAGACGTGTGGATCGACAACACCGGTGCGCCGGGCAGCGTCGACGACGTCGTCCGAGCCCTGTGGAGCGAACGTCTGATTCCCTTCGAGCGCAACATCAGGGAGGGGATCATCGCGCGCGTTCATCCGGAACAGGTGACAGCCGACCCCACGTGGGAATCGCAGGCCCGACGCATCATCTCGCGCCTGGCCCTTGCCTGCGCGGACAAAGCGGTCCGAATCGACCACATCGGCTCCACCGCGGTGCCCGGTCTCGACGCGAAGGATGTCATCGACATCCAGATCACCGTGCAGGGGCTCGACGACGCCGATGCTGTCGCCGAGCAGCTGCGCGTGGCAGGGTTCCCTCGGCGAGAGGCCAGCAACTTCGACTATCCAAAGCCCGCATACGGAATCGGCGGAGAAGCCGATCCTGCCGTGTGGGCCAAGCGTTTTCACGGCAGCGCGGACCCCGGCCGGCCGGCGAACGTACATATCCGGGTCGACGGCTGGCCGAATCAGACGTTCGCCCTGCTGTTCCGGGACTGGCTGCGAGCGGACGACAACATCACCACCGAGTACGCAGGAATCAAGCGACGCGCCTCCGAGGCCGCTGCCGGAATCACCGACTTCGAATCGGCCATCGAGGCCTACGAGAACGCGAAAGCCCCATGGTTCGACGTGGCATACCGTCGGGCATGGCAGTGGGCGGAGCAGACCGACTGGACCGCGTGAATCGGGGCCGACCGAGTCAGGACGGCTTGCCGTTCCACTCGGTCGGCATTCCGAGGGATGCGAGCCACGCGTTCAGGTCGTAGTCGTGCCGCGTCAGTCCTTCGATGGCCGTGATCGATCTGGCCAGCGCGAGTTCGGCCGTGGGGGTGTCGAGATGGTGCGCCACCCGAGCGTCGAACAACTCGTCGACGTCGAGCAGGTCGTAATCGCGGCCGGTACGCACGCTGAGGTCGAGATAGTGGTCGACGGATGTCCATCGGGTGGTGCCGGCGGTGTACTCGCCGATGTCGACGTAGTAGTCCTGATCGCGGGCGTGCGCGGGCAGATAGTGGAACACCGAGGCCCGTAGCCCCAGAGCGGGCAGCAACCAGGACTCCAGGTAGTCGAAGTGGGCGTGATCGGACGGGCGGGCCATGTACAGCCCCCACGGCTCGACGCGGTATTCGTCGACGACCCGGACGAACCCCTTGGGATCCACGTTCGTCTTGGCGACGAGGTCGAACGTCTCGTGCTTGGGGGCATGAACGACGGTGTGCGCACCGGCTGACGTGTGAGCGACCATGCCTGTAGAAGCTACCGGGAACCGACGTCCGGGGTCTGCCCGACGGAACTTGTCGGTGGTCGCGTCTACGCTTGTGAAATGGCGTTTGCATCCGAACATCCCGTTGTCGCGCACTCCGAGCACCGTCCGGTGGGCGCAATCGAGCGCACCGGACCGGCGTTCGAGGTCGTCAGCGAACACACGCCGGCAGGCGATCAGCCGACCGCCATCGCCGAGCTGGAACGGCGGATCAAGGCGGACGAGAAGGACATCGTGTTGCTCGGTGCCACCGGTACCGGTAAGTCGGCCACCACTGCCTGGCTGATCGAGAAGCTGCAGCGCCCCACTCTGGTGATGGCACCGAACAAGACCTTGGCGGCGCAGTTGGCGAACGAGCTGCGAGACATGTTGCCCAACAACGCAGTCGAATACTTCGTCTCGTACTACGACTACTACCAGCCCGAGGCGTACATCGCGCAGACCGACACCTACATCGAGAAGGACTCGTCGATCAACGACGATGTCGAGCGTCTGCGGCACTCGGCGACGGCATCTCTGCTCTCGCGCCGCGACGTGGTCGTGGTGGCGTCGGTGTCGTGCATCTACGGTCTCGGTACTCCGCAGTCGTACGTCGATCGGTCGATCGAGCTGGAGGTCAACGTCGAAGTGCAGCGTGACGCGCTGCTCCGGTTGCTCGTGGACGTGCAGTACACCCGCAACGACATGGCCTTCACCCGCGGATCGTTCCGAGTTCGCGGTGACACGGTCGAGATCATTCCGTCCTACGAGGAACTGGCGATTCGCATCGAGTTCTTCGGCGACGAGATCGAAGCGCTGTACTACCTCCATCCGCTGACCGGCGACATCGTTCGGCAGGTCGATTCGGTGCGCATCTTCCCGGCCACGCACTACGTTGCCGGGCCGGAGCGGATGGAACGAGCCGTCAAGGACATCGAAGCCGAACTCGAAGGTCGGCTCGCGGAGCTGGAGGGCAAGGGAAAGCTGCTCGAGGCTCAGCGGCTGCGGATGCGGACGCAATACGACCTGGAGATGATCAAGCAGGTCGGATTCTGCTCGGGTATCGAGAACTACTCGCGGCACATCGACGGACGCGGTGCAGGTACCGCGCCTGCAACGTTGATCGATTACTTTCCCGAGGACTTTCTGCTCGTCATCGACGAGTCTCACGTGACGGTTCCGCAGATCGGGGCGATGTACGAGGGCGATATGTCCCGCAAGCGCAACCTCGTCGACTTCGGTTTCCGCCTGCCGTCCGCGACCGACAATCGGCCGTTGACGTGGGAGGAGTTCACTCAGCGGATCGGTCAGACGGTCTACCTCTCGGCAACTCCGGGCAAGTACGAGCTGGGCCAGACCGGGGGAGAGTTCGTCGAGCAGGTGATCCGTCCGACCGGACTCGTCGATCCCAAGGTCGTCATCAAACCGACAAAGGGCCAGATCGACGACCTGGTCCATCAGATCCGAGAACGCGCGGAGAAGGACGAGCGTGTGCTGGTGACCACGCTGACCAAGAAGATGTCGGAGGATCTGACCGACTACCTGCTCGAATTGGGCATTCGTGTCCGCTACCTGCACTCCGACATCGATACGCTGCGCCGCGTCGAACTGCTCCGGCAGCTCCGACTCGGCGAGTACGACGTGCTGGTGGGCATCAACCTGCTCCGTGAGGGTCTCGACCTGCCCGAGGTCTCGCTGGTGGCGATTCTCGACGCCGACAAGGAAGGCTTCCTCCGCAGCGGCACCAGCCTCATCCAGACCATCGGCCGTGCCGCCCGAAACGTCTCCGGCGAGGTCCACATGTACGCCGACAAGATGACCGATTCCATGACCTACGCGATCGAGGAAACCGAGCGTCGGCGTGAGAAGCAGATCGCGTACAACAAGGAACGAGGCGTCGACCCTCAGCCGCTGCGTAAGAAGATCGCCGACATCCTCGACCAGGTGTACCAGGAAGCCGAGGACACCGAGTCGGTCGTCGAAGTCGGGGGATCTGGGCGCAACGCCAGCCGGGGTCGGCGAGCGCAGGGCGAGGCGGGCCGGTCGGTCAGCACCGGGGTGTACGAGGGCCAGGACGTCTCGTCGATGCCGCGCGCCGAACTGGCCGATCTGATCAAGAACATGACCGATCAGATGATGAACGCGGCGCGCGAGCTCAAGTTCGAGCTCGCCGGCCGACTGCGCGACGAGATCCAGGATCTGAAGAAAGAACTGCGCGGGATGGATGCAGCAGGCCTCAAATAGGTTCGGTTACGGTTCAACGATGGACGCAACCACCGCCGGCCGCACCTCTCGCGCGCTCGAGCTCATTCACTCGATGACCTATTTCCTTCCGGAGACGCAGGACGCTCTCGTCGCCGCAGGGTTGCCGCCGCGGGCCTGCTATTTCGCTGGCCGGGCAGCGCCTCTGGGGCGGGTCGGTGCAGGTGTCGTCACCGCCACGTTCTACAACTTCAATCGTGAACTGATCGCGCCGCTGATTCCGGCCGCCTGGGACATCGCGTCACCCGACGAGATCATGGCAATCCGGTACGACACGCTCGATGCCGCCTTCGCCCGACTGCTCGGGCCCGAGGTCCTGACGTCCGCGGACATGGCCGAGGCCGCAGACCTGGCATCGATCGCAGCCCGTGGCATTCCCGGTGACGACGGCCGACCCCTGTACTCCGCGTATGCCGAGCTCGACTGGCCGACAGCTCCGCATCTCGTGCTGTGGCACGCCCTGACTCTGATTCGCGAATACCGCGGCGACGGTCACCTCGCGGCGCTGCAGACGGCGGGACTGAGCGGTCTCGAAGCACTCATCACCCATACCGCCACCGGCTACGGCTTCGAGAAGGAGTTCGCCCGCAAGCGTCGCGGATGGTCGACCGAGCAGTGGGACGGGGCCGTTGCGTCTCTGGCCGACCGTGAGCTGCTCTCGTCCGACGGCGCGCTGACTCAGGACGGAAAGGATCTCCGGACGTTGGTCGAGGACATCACCAACGACCTCGCCGCCGCGCCGTGGGCTGCGCTCGGCGAGGACGGTGCGGCGCGGCTGGTCTCGCTCGGGACGCCGTGGCGCGAGTCGATCGTCGGTGCGGGCGTCATTCCGGATGGTGTGTTCGGGCCCGCGATCAAGAAGAAGTAGCCCGCCTCAGCTGGTGATGTCCTTGGTGCCGAAACGTCGCCACGCGATCAACCCGAACAGTGCCGCGTACGTGACGGCCGAGAACGAGCCGACCACCATGTCGTTCCAGTCGATGCTCGTGCCGAATGCATCGATCCACGAATTGGCGTAGTGCCCGGGCAGGTAGTTGCGGAGTGATCCCAGTGCCGTGATCTGGTCGAGAATCTGCATCAGAATCGATGTCATCACCGCGCCGCCGACGGCCCCGAGAGGGGCGTCGGTGAGCACGGACAGCAGCATCGCCAGGCCCGCGACCCACAACAGGTTGATGCCGATGTACGCGACCGCGATCAGTAGCCGAACCAGTGAGGTGCCGTAGGGCAGCCCCTCGCCCAGCGGGGTGATCAGCGACTCCGCGCCATACATCACGGTGCCGATCAGCAGGGACACCCCGACGAGCACCAGAATCGCAGCACTGGACAGCGTCGCCGACACCAATGCCTTCTGCGTCAGCAGTCGACTCCGGGGCACAGGAATGGCCAGCAGGTACCGCAGACTCGACCACGAGGCTTCGCTTGCCACCGAGTCGCCGAAGAACAGGGCCACCACCACGATCAGCAGAAATCCCACGGACATGAACAGAGCGAAGACCGTGAAGTTCATGCCTCCGCGAGTGCCGAGTTCGATCAGCCCACCGGCGTCCGAGTCCGCATCCGAGCTGCCGACTGTGAACGCAATGGCCAGAATTACCGGCAGCAGCGCCAGGAAGCCGATCGCCAGCTGAGTGCGTCGACGTCCTAGTTGCCTGCGTAACTCGGTACGGAACGGCAAGGTGCTGCCGCCGGTGTATCCGGCAGCGCGCCCGTCTGCGTGTGTGGTGCTCATGAACGATCCTTGCTGGTGGCGGACCCTGGGGTGTCTCGGTGAACGAGATCGAGGAACACGTCTTCGAGGCGCGTCGATTGCGAGAATCCGCGCACCGAGATCCCCGCGGTGACGAGCTCTCGGATCACGACGGCGGCATCCGCGTCGGTCAGGTCGACGGTCACCGTGCCGTCGTCGACGATCACTGCGCCGTCGTGGCCGGAGGTACCGAGCACCGTCTGTGCGCGGGTGGCGTCGTCGACCCTGATCTCCGTTTGTCCGCCTGCCGCGGTCAGTTCGCGCACAGTGCCGGAACTGATCACCGATCCGCGATTCATGACGACCACGTGGGTGCAGGTCTGCTCCACTTCGGCGAGGAGATGGCTCGACACCAACACGGTTCGTCCGGTCTTCGCGTAGTTGATCAGCACGTCGCGCATCGTCCTGATCTGCGGTGGGTCGAGTCCGTTGGTCGGCTCGTCCAGGACCATCAGGTCCGGCAACCCCAGCATGGCCTGGGCGATGGCGAGCCGTTGCCGCATGCCCTGGCTGTACGACTTGACCTTGCGTTCGATCGCGGTGCCGAGGTCTGCGATCTCGAGGGCTTCCTCGAGATGGGCGTCCTCGATCGGGCGACCGGTCGCTTCCCAGTACAGCCGCAGATTCTGTGTTCCGGTCAGGTGCGGCAGGAAGCCCGATCCCTCGACGAAGGAGCCCAACCTGGACAGCACCGGTGCTCCTGGCGTCACCTTGTGACCGAAGACCCTGATGTCACCACCGGTGGGAGTGATCAGGCCCATCAACATGCGCAGGGTCGTGGTCTTGCCTGCACCGTTCGGCCCGAGCAGACCCAGAACCTGGCCCTGCTTCACCTCGAAGCTGACGCCGTCGACTGCCCGAAAACCGTTGGAGTACGTCTTGGCCAGATCGGTGATCACCAGAGGGGTGTCGATCAGACTCTCGTCCACTTCGGCGACCGCGCGGCGTCTGGTCTGCACGACTCCGGCCACGATCGCACCGGCGACCGCGAGCAGGACGACCCCGATGCCGATCAGTGGTGCCACCGGAACAGTGCTGTTGGCGCTCGCTTCCGCGGGGACGGTGGGCAACGCAATGGTGTTGTCGGTCATGGCCACGCTGAACTGTGCGGGTTCGAGCGGCACGGCATACGCCTGATCGGTGGTGGAGATGCTCAGTTCGAGGCGATGACCCTGCTGGACGAGGTAGCTGATGCCAGGCAGGGCAACGGTGACGTCGACGGGATCGATGCCCTCGGTGTCGGGCAGGCGGATCGCCGAGACGGCCCCGCCCGGAAGCGTTCTCGTGCCGTTCGGTGCGACGTCGTAGAGCTTCGCGAACAGGACCGCTTGACCCGGCGAGGCCAGCGACGCCACGCGCAGATTCACCCGCGGCACACCGGTGACCGTCACGGACGAATCGACGGGTTCGCTGGTGAACGTTGCCGACTGGCCCGGCAGGTCCGCGGTCAGGGCTGCTCCGGCCCCGGTCGATCCCAGGGTCGAGAGCACCGAGCCCAAACCGGGTATCGACGAGATCGCCGACGGCGACGCCCCGGGCGGACGGATGATCGACTGGTTCTCCGCAGCGGGAGTGAACGTCACCGATCGAGTCTCGGTGGGGTCGGAGTCGGAGATGAGCCCCGGGTAGTCAGGAGCCGTCATTCGGCGGTTGCGGTCGCCGCCGCGTTCGTCGGCTGCCCGCTGAGTGGAGTAGACGAACGGCTGGCTGTCTGTAGCAGCATCGCTCTCACGCAAGGTCGTGTCGAAGAAGTCGGCGATGGCCTGATCGCTCGTGCCGTCCGTCCCACCTGCGTCGTGACCGCCGTCGAACCATCGCACGGTGACGTTCCCACCGGCCGCCGCGATCTGACGAGCCGTCGCGTCGGCCTGATCCAGACCGAACAGCGTGTCCTGGCTGCCCTGAACCAGCAGGGTCGGCGCGGTGATGTTCGACGCCACCGCGACCGGCGAGTGGGCCGTGAGCAGATCGAGGAGCTGTTGGCTGGGGATTCCGGTCACTGCGGACTGGGCGTAGGCGTCGCAGAACTCGGGTGCGAACCGTCCGCAGGCGGATGTCTCCTCGGCGGTGCCGGCTTCGTTGCCGTCGGTGCCGTTGCCGTCACCGTCTCCGGCCGGTGCTGCACTGGAGGCGCCCACTCCGAAGAACACTCCCGCCCAGCCGCGCTTGAGGACGCCGGGTCCGCCGTATTCGGCAGCTGCGGGGGTGGCGGTGTCGCCGAGGGCTTCTCGGCCCTCGGCGGAGGTGACGCCGTAGTTGGGGAACAGCGCCTGACCCAGGTCGTTCCAGGTGATCGCTGCGGCTATCGAATCGATCCGGGGGTCGGTGCCGCCTGCGCTCAGAGCCAGTGCGCCGCCGTACGATCCGCCGGCGACACCGACGTGCGGGTCACCGGGGGCGTCGAGTTCCACCTCCGGTTGTTCGGCGAGCCAGTCGATGAGTCCGCGTGCGTCGGCGACCTCGCGGTCGGGGTCGTTGAGCGAGATCGAACCCGTGCTGTCGCCGAATCCGCGTGCACTGTAGGCGAGCACGGTGTACCCGCGGGCTGCGAGGTCACGTGCCTCGCCGTCGACCGAGTCCTTGCTGCCGCCGAAGCCGTGGGCGAGCAGCACCGTCGGTGCGGGGGTGACGGCGGGGACGTACAGACGAGCGTCGATGTCGACGGTGCCCGTCGATCCGGGGCTGTCCGGTAGCGTGATGCGCGCATCACGCGTGGATGTGTCGGCGCTCGAATCCTGGGGGAGGAGTACGAATGCGAGGGCGGCTACAGCCAGAACCGCAATCACGGCGGCACCGACAGTCATGGCCCGTCTCGACAGTGGCGGGCGGGGAATCGGCATGGAAACCAATGTATGTGAGTGGCGCGGATCGTGTTGTTCCCCAAGTTCACGTGCCGATCGGCCAGTTCCGGCTAATGTCAGCGAATCAGTCCCCGGACCACGTTTTTCGGTCCTGTGACTTGCACCAATCGAGTTCGAGCAGAAGTGTCACATCTGTGTGTGTGACCGACAAATGGAGGAATGAATGAGCGCCTACCGCACCGTCGTCGTCGGGACCGATGGCTCCGAATCGTCACTGCGGGCAGTGGAGAAGGCCGCGGCGTTGGCGGGAGACGCCGCTGCCACCCTGGTGATCGCTTGTGCGTACTACCCGGCCGATCCGAAGGACACGTCCGCTGCCGCCGACGCATTGCGCGAGGACGCCTACCAGATCACCGGATCGGCACCGACGCGTGAGATTCTGCGCACGGCGCGCGAGCACGCCACCAAGGCCGGTGCGAAGAACATCGAGGAGAAGGCGATCGTCGGTGCTCCCGTCGAGTCGCTGCTGGCACTCGTGGACGAGGTCAAGGGTGACCTGCTCGTCGTCGGCAACCGCGGCCTGAACTCGTTGACGGGCCGTCTGTTGGGTTCGGTTCCGTCGGACGCCGCTCGCAAGTCCACCTGCGACGTTCTGATCGTGCACACCGTCCGCTGATTGCACGCCGCACACACCACCGGCCCGCTCCGTCGAATCGACGGAGCGGGCCGGTGGTGTGTGCGGTTCTCTAGGCTTCCGGCTCGAACGGCTGCAGCGCCGAGAGTTCACCCGGTAGTGCGTCCGCGTGCACGACGCCGAGTCGCTGAGTCGCTCGGGTCAGCGCCACGTACAGATCGTTCATGCCCTTGACCGAATCCGCCACGATGGCACCGGGTTCGACGATCAGCACCGAGTCGAATTCCAGTCCCTTGGCGTCCTTGACCGTCGATACGGTGACCAGTTCCGATGCCAGATGGCGGAATCGGTCGACGTGGCCTGCGGGAACCAGCACGGCACTCAGGCCTGGGCGAGGGTGCTCGGCCACTCGCTTCTCGACCGCGGTGATCAGATCGTCCGGTGCCACCCGTTGGGCCCACGGTCGTGTCCCGGTGCTGCGGATGGACCGCGGCTCGGACTGCTCGGGATCGATGGCAGCCAACACGTCGTGTGCCACCGCCATGATCTCGGACGGTGTTCGGTAGTTCACCGTCAGCTCGGTTCGCTTCCAGCGCTTGGCCACATACGGTTCGAGAACCGAACCCCACGACGAGGTACCGGCGGGATCACCGGTCTGCGCCGTATCGCCCACCAGTGTCATCCACCGATTCGGTATGCGCCGCATGACCATTCGCCACGCCATCGCAGAGAGTTCCTGCGCTTCGTCGACGATCACGTGCCCGTAGGTCCACGTTCGGTCACCGGCGGCCCGTTCGGCCGTCGTGAGTCGTTGGCCCGAATTCTGCCGTCGCGCAAGCTGATCGGCATCGATGAGGTCGTAGGCCATCAGGATCTCCGGATCGAGTTCGTCCTCGAGGTCCTGAGGTGCCGAACCGGTCAGGATGTCCAGGGCACCCTGGGCGTCGGCGATCTGGCCGCGCCACTGACGTTGTGCCTGTTCACGTTCGGCCGCGTCGTCGACGCCGAGTAGCTCGGCGAGTTCGTCGAGCAGGGGAGCGTCGGCCGAGGAGAACCCGTGGCCTCGGCGGACGAGGGCCTCACGCTCCATCTCGTCCAGTGCAGGCGCGGCCGAGGCGATTTTCTCGGGCGAGGCGAACAGGTCGCGAAGAACCTGCTGGGGAGACAGATCCGGCCACAGTTCGTCGACGGCTGCCATGACGTCCTGGTCCTCGCGCATCTCGTCGCGCATGTCCGCGATGTCGTCGGCGCTGAGCAGGCTGGACCCGTCGACGAGGTTCTGCCCGAGTTTCGCTGCCAATTGGTTGGCCAACTGGTCGATGACCGAGGACACGAACAGCGGACGAGCCAGGTTGTGCGGTCGCCGGGACGAGCGGGCACGACCGCGAGCCCTGGTGACGATCTTGCGATCGAGCGTGATGTCGTAGGTGTCGAACTTCAGCCGACGGGGCTGCGTGGGAACTTCCTGACGGTCGCGAACCGCTTGCGTCAGCACCTCCACCATCGACAGCCTGCCTTTGACCTCGGTCGCGAGGGCCGAGTCCTCGCGTTGCGCGCGGACTCCCGGGTAGAGGTCGCCGATCGTGGACAGCAGCACTCCCGTCTCGCCGAGTGACGGCAGTACCTGACCGATGTAATCGAGGAACGTGGCGTTGGGTCCGATGATCAGCACGCCGCTCTTACCGAGCTGTTGACGGTAGGTGTAGAGCAGATAGGCGGCGCGGTGCAGCGCGACGGCAGTCTTGCCGGTGCCCGGTCCGCCCTGAACCACCAACACACTGCGATGCTGCGATCGGATGATCGCGTCCTGCTCGCTCTGGATCGTCTCGACGATGTCGTTCATCTGACCGGTACGTGCGGCATCGAGCGCCGAGAGCAGCGCGCCTTCGCTCGCGACGCCGCCTGCCACGGCGGCATCGTTCGACGATCGGGCGGAGTTCAGGTCGAGGAATTCGTCGGCGATCGACGTCACTCGCCGGCCGCGGGTACGAATGTGTCTGCGCCGCAACACGTTTTCGGGTGCGGCGGGCGTCGCCAGGTAGAACGGCCGGGCCATCGGTGCTCGCCAGTCGAGCAGCAGTGTCTCGTAATCGTTCTTGTCGTCGAGAATCCCGACGCGGCCGATGTATCGCTCGGGCCGGTCGTCGACCTTGGGGTCGAGGGTCTCGGGATCGAGGTCGATGCGCCCGAAGCACAATCCGTTCTCGGCGGCGTCGTACTTGGCGATGTCCTCGGTGTACATCTGGTTGAACGATTCCCGTTCGCTGCGGGCCTGCGGGGTGCCGCCGGTCTCCAACAGCACTGCACGCAGTCGGTTCGCGGCATACTCGCGTAACGCGTCGAGCTGCGTGTACAGCCGCGTCAGATGCGCCTGCTCGAAGTCTTCTTCGAGCGGCACCACGGAGTCGCTCGATGTGTGGCCGTCGTCCGGCAAAGGGTCTCCTCGGGAGTTCGGCCGAGGCGAAGATATCGCCTCGAAATCAGCCAGAGCAGTCTACGCCGCACAACGGCCCTGCCGCAGAACCGCTGGTTCCGGGGCAGGGCCGTCTACGCGAACGTCGCTGTGTGGCTGTCTGCGAAAAATTACTTCGCGTACTGCTGCAGCTTCTTGTCCAAGTTCTTCTGAGCCTTGGCAACTCGCTTCTCGAGCTTGGCGCGAGCCTGCTCGGTCACCTTCTCGAGTTCCTTGCTCTGCTTCTCGGCGCGCTTGCGAGCGCGCTTGCTCAGCGTGTCGACGCGATCGGATGCCAGATCGGCCCACGTGACTCCGCGCTTCTGCGCCTCGTCGGCGAGGACGGAACCCTTCTCGGCAGCCAGATCGGCGAGCTTGGACGCACGCTTCTGCGCGACATCGGCCAATTCGCCGCGACGATCTGCAGCGACGTCGACGAGCTTGGAGCCGCGCTTCTGTGCGAGCTCCGCGAGGTCGGTCCCGCGATGGGCTGCCTTGTCGGCGAGCTTGGAGCCGCGCTTCTGTGCTTCTTCGGCCAGGTCGCTGCCGCGGTCGGCGGCCAGTTCGGCCAGCTTGGATCCACGCTTCTGTGCTTCCTCGGCGAGCACCGAACCCTTGTCGGCGGCCACGTGAGCCCAGCGGTTCAGCGCCGGCTGAGCTACGTCGGCCAGCTCCGAGCCCTTCTCGGTAGCGATATCGGCGAGCTTGGCCAACTTGGGCTGGGCGGCGTCGGCGAACTTGGCCAGCTTCGGCTGTGCAGCCTCGGCCAGATCGGCGCTGCGGCTCGCGGCGACGGCTGCGATTTCCTTGACGCGCTCACCGGTCTCGTGGGTGGAGTGACCCGGCAGGGCCGAGACGACGGTCTCCTGCGCGCGGCGTGCTGCCCGCTTGCTACGCCATGCGACGGACGGCTTGCCCTCGGTGTCGACGGCTGCGATGAGCAGTCCGCCGAGCAGGCTCAGGTTCTTGAAGAAGTGGATTCGCTGCGCAGCCTTGGTCTCCGGGTCGGTCTCGTTCCAGAAGGCGTGTCCGGCGAGCGTCGTCGGTACGAGACTTCCGGCGAGAGCCAGCGAGGCGATGCGCGGTGCCTTGCCGGTGGCCAGCAGAATGCCGCCCGCGACCTGGATTCCACCGTTGATACGGACCAGCGTCTCCGGGTCGTTCGGCACGTTCGCGGTGACCTCGTTGGGGAGGACGTCCTTGCCCTGCTCGATCAACGGGGTGGCGGCCTGGGCCTTGCCGGTGGGATTACGGAGTGCGTCGACGCCCCCTGCGATGAAAATCGTAGACATCAGCGGACGGGCGATACGGCGGACCAGCATTGACAGCCTCCTGCGTAGTTTCTCGTGTCATCGGCGGTGGAACCATGGACGGCACGGCGGTCCGAAAACCTACCGCTGTGCGTCCTTTTGTCACACTATTCATACCCCGTGGTTCGCGGTCTCAAGCACGCCGATCGTCACCAACCCCTGGCGCGCCATTCGTCCAGGTGAGGGCGCTCGGTACCGAGCGTCGTGTCCTTTCCGTGGCCCGGGTAGACAACGGTCTCGTCGTCGAAGCGGTCGAACAGTTTCGCTGTCACGTCGTCGAGCAGACGGGTGAAATCCTCGGGGCTGCCCGTCTTGCCGACGCCACCGGGAAAGAGGGAATCTCCGGTGAAGAGGTGGGTGCGCTTTCCGTCGGAATCGGTCAGTGCGAGTGCGATGGAGCCGGGAGTGTGTCCGGTCAGGTGCACCACATCGAACGTGAGCTGTCCCACCGACACGGTGTCCCGATCGGCGAGCAGGCGGTCGGGAGCCACCGGTAAGGGGCCTGCATCGAGTTCGTGCGCTGCGGTCGGCGAGTCAGTACCGCCGGCGATGTCTGCCAGCGCCTGCCAGTGGTCGGCGTGCTGGTGAGTTGTCACGATGAGTGAGAGTGTCGGCGCGTTCCGGTCGATGAGCAACGAGATCCGGTCGGCCTCGTTGGCGGCGTCGATCAGCACCGAGTGACCTGTTGCGGAACAGACGACAAGGTAGGTGTTGTTGTCCATGGGGCCGACCGACATCTTCGTGATCGTCGCTCCGGGAATCGTTCGCCGCTGCGGCTGCGATCCCTGAGAGACGACGCCGGTGTAGTTGTCATCGATGACCATGAGGTGCTCGTCCATTTCCAGGACGCTACCGTCGTCGACGGCATGATGGGCGTCGGGGTCGCGCAGCTGGAAAAGTGTGTCGGTGCCTGGATCTACCATTGCTACTGCGTGAGGTTCGTCCCTCACCACAACAGGTTTTCGACGTGGGGTCCACGGTTACACGACGTGTGACCGGTGCGTCGGCATCACACGTCATCACGCGACTCGAAGGTCGTGCAGTGCTGCGCCCCGCAGCAACTCGGCTGGACGTGCTCGTTCGGAAAGAAGGGAACACAGTGGCGGATCGCCTGATAGTGCGAGGTGCACGGGAGCACAACCTGCGGGGAGTCGACATCGACCTGCCGCGGGATGCGCTGATCGTGTTCACGGGTCTGTCCGGATCGGGCAAATCCTCACTCGCCTTCGACACGATCTTCGCCGAAGGACAGCGTCGTTACGTGGAGTCGCTGTCCGCATACGCGCGGCAGTTCCTCGGCCAGATGGACAAGCCGGACGTCGATTTCATCGAGGGCCTCTCGCCTGCGGTCTCCATCGATCAGAAATCGACCAACCGCAACCCGCGATCGACCGTGGGCACCATCACCGAGGTCTACGACTACCTCCGGCTGTTGTACGCGCGTGCAGGAACGGCTCACTGCCCGGTGTGCGGCGAGCAGATCGCCAAGCAGACTCCGCAGCAGATCGTCGATCAGGTGCTGGACATGGAGGAGGGCCTGAAGTTCCAGGTTCTCGCCCCGGTGGTTCGTACCCGCAAGGGTGAGTTCGTCGACCTGTTCGACTCGTTGAACACTCAGGGCTACTCGCGTGTTCGCGTCGACGGCGTCGTACATCAGCTCACGAGTCCGCCGGTGCTCAAGAAGCAGGAGAAGCACGACATCGAGGTCGTCGTCGACCGCCTCACCGTCAAGTCGAGCTCGAAGCAGCGTCTGACCGACTCGGTGGAAACCGCCCTTCGGCTGGCCGACGGCATCGTGGTGCTCGACTTCGTCGACCGTGACGAGAATGCGTCGGACCGTGAGCGCCGGTTCTCCGAGAAGCTCGCCTGCCCCAACGGACACCCGTTGTCCATCGACGATCTCGAACCGCGGTCGTTCTCCTTCAACTCGCCGTACGGTGCGTGCCCGGATTGCGTCGGACTCGGCGTGCGCAAGGAGGTCGATCCGGAGCTGGTCGTTCCCGACGGCGATCTCAGCCTCGCCGACGGTGCCATCGCACCGTGGTCGATGGGCCAGACGTCGGAGTACTTCGGCCGCCTGCTCTCCGGGCTCGCCGACGCCATGGGATTCGACCTGAACGCGCCGTGGAACAAGTTGCCCGCCAAGGTCAAGCGCGCAGTCCTCGAGGGCAGCGATCACCAGGTGCACGTGAAGTACAAGAACCGCTACGGTCGCACGCGCTCGTACTACGCCGAGTTCGAGGGTGTGATGCCGTTCCTGCACCGCCGGTTGGAGCAGACCGAGTCCGAGCAGATGAAGGAACGCTACGACGGCTACATGCGCGACGTGCCGTGTCCCACCTGCAACGGGGCGCGGCTGCGGCCGGAGATCCTGTCGGTGACGATCGCGGCGGGCGACTTCGGCCCTAAGTCGATTGCCGAGGTGTGCGAATTGTCGATCGCCGACACCGCGAATTTCCTCAACAGCCTCACTCTCGGTCGCCGCGAGGAAGCAATCGCCGGGCAGGTCCTCAAGGAGGTACAGGCTCGCCTCGGCTTCCTGCTGGACGTCGGTCTGGAATACCTGTCACTGGCCAGGACCGCCGGCTCGCTGTCCGGCGGCGAGGCCCAGCGCATCCGACTCGCCACCCAGATCGGATCGGGACTCGTCGGTGTTCTGTACGTTCTCGACGAGCCGTCGATCGGACTGCATCAGCGCGACAACCGTAGGCTCATCGACACGTTGACGCGGTTGCGCGACCTCGGAAACACCCTCATCGTCGTCGAGCACGACGAGGACACCATCCGTACCTCCGACTGGATCGTCGACATCGGTCCGTTGGCGGGTGAGCACGGCGGACGCGTCGTGCACAGCGGTTCGTACGAGGACCTGCTGACCAACGAGGAATCGCTGACCGGTGCATACCTGTCCGGACGGATGGAGATTCCGCTGCCCGACACCCGTCGTGTCGTGGACAAGAAGCGTCAGGTCACCGTGGTCGGTGCCCGCGAGCACAATCTCCGTGGCATCGACGTCAGCTTCCCGCTCGGTGTGCTGACCTCGGTCACCGGGGTGTCGGGTTCGGGCAAGTCCACACTCGTCAACGACATTCTCGCGACGGTGATGGCCAACAAGCTCAACGGTGCCCGCCAGGTTCCCGGTCGGCACACGCGCATCAACGGCCTCGATCAGCTCGACAAGCTGGTGCGGGTGGATCAGTCGCCGATCGGACGCACGCCGCGCTCGAACGCGGCCACGTACACCGGTGTGTTCGACAAGATCCGCACGCTGTTCGCGGCGACCACCGAGGCCAAGGTGCGCGGCTATCAGCCCGGTCGATTCTCGTTCAACGTCAAGGGCGGCCGGTGCGAGGCGTGCTCGGGAGACGGCACACTCAAGATCGAGATGAACTTCCTGCCGGACGTCTACGTTCCGTGCGAGGTCTGTGAGGGAGCGCGATACAACCGCGAGACACTCGAAGTCCATTACAAGGGCAAGACCATCGCCGAGGTCCTGGACATGCCGATCGAGGAGGCTGCCGACTTCTTCGAGGCCATCACCTCGATCCACCGCTACCTCAAGACACTCGTCGAGGTCGGTCTCGGGTACGTCCGACTCGGCCAACCGGCAACGACGTTGTCCGGCGGCGAGGCGCAACGCGTCAAGCTGGCAGCGGAACTGCAGAAGCGGTCCACCGGCCGCACGGTCTACATTCTCGACGAACCGACCACCGGCTTGCACTTCGAGGACATTCGCAAGCTGCTCGGCGTCGTGAACGGCTTGGTGGACAAGGGCAACACGGTGATCGTGATCGAGCACAATCTCGACGTCATCAAGGTCTCGGACTGGGTCATCGACATGGGCCCCGAAGGTGGCTCGGGCGGCGGAACGGTTGTGGCGCAGGGTGATCCGGAGGCAGTGGCGGCGGTCTCGGAAAGCTACACCGGCAAGTTCCTGCAGGAGGCGCTCACCCGGGAGTCGGTCGTCGCCCCGCCGGTGAAGGCGGCTGCGAAGAAGCGTAGGCCTCGCAAGGTTGCCGCCGTCCGATAAGCGCTGCCGTCGGCTGAAGCCGTCCGATTCGGACCCCGCGAACGACGAAGCCGCATCCGGTAGTCACCGGATGCGGCTTCGTGCGTCGGTCTCGACTTGGCTGGTGTAGTGCTCAGTGCACCGGACCGGTGTACTTCTCGCCGGGGCCCTTTCCCGGCTCGTCCGGATGGGCCGACGCTTCCCGGAATGCGCGCTGCAGTGCCTGCAGGCCGTCGCGGATGGGTCCGGCATGGGGGCCGAGGTATTCCACCGACGCGGTGACCAGGCCGGCCAAGGCGGTGATGACGCGGCGTGCCTCGTCGAGGTCGAGGTAGGGGCTCTCCGCGGGATCCGGCTCGGACAGTCCCAACTTCTCGGCTGCGGAACTCATCAGCATCACCGCAGCGCGGCTGATGACCTCGACCGCGGGGACTTCGGCGAGTTCACGGACTTCGGGCTCGGTGCCGACGGGGTCGGCACCCGCGGGATCGCCATCGGCGGGAGTGGGGGCGCTGGTCATGCCTACGAGAATCCCACGCCGCCTGCAGCGGGGAGAATCGGGTGCCGACGCTGTCGGGGGCGATCGGGCTCGATTGTCGGTTTCTCGAATCGGCTGGTAGTGTGACTCGACGACCGTCTTCGGCGTGCGCTCCTCGATGGAGTTCACCGCACGGAGGCAGCAAGTGGAGCCCGACTCCCACCGGCACGTAGCCTTCAACAAGCTACTTCCCGGTCCGGTCGCACGAAGGAAGTCTTCATCGGCCTCCTACGTGCTTCCTCCCAGTGAGGAGACTGTACGACGACAGTTGTCGTGCGGGTCGACCGGTCGACATCGGGCCCTGCCATCGGATCACACCGAGAGCAGGGTTTTTTCGTTGCAGCGGTTCACATCGCTGCGGGGAATGTCGAGGATCGACGGCGACGGGCTGTGCCAGTGGCAGGCGGTCGGGTTACACACCACACCGCACTACCTAGGAGGCCCCATCAGCACTGAGACCCGCATCAACGATCGCATCCGAGTTCCCGAGGTCCGGCTTGTCGGACCGGGCGGTGAACAGGTGGGGATCGTGCGTGTTGAAGATGCACTCCGCTTGGCTCTCGAAGCCGACCTCGATCTTGTAGAAGTAGCTCCCGACGCACGTCCGCCGGTCTGCAAGATCATGGACTACGGGAAGTTCAAGTACGAGGCTGCGCAGAAGGCGCGCGAATCGCGCAAGAACCAGACGCTCACCGTGATCAAGGAACAGAAGCTCCGCCCCAAGATCGACGCGCACGACTACGAGACCAAGAAGCGCAACGTCGTTCGCTTCCTCGAAGCCGGCTCGAAGGTCAAGGTCACCATCATGTTCCGCGGTCGTGAGCAGTCGCGTCCCGAACTCGGCTTCCGTCTGCTGCAGCGCCTGGGCGCGGACGTCGCGGAGCTCGGCTTCGTGGAGACCTCGGCCAAGCAGGACGGCCGCAACATGACGATGGTGTTGGCGCCGCACAAGGGTGCCAAGACTCGCGTCAAGGCACAGGAGAGCGCAGCGGCTCCGCCCGCGCAGCGCGCACCGGCCCCCGCGCCGGAACAGCCCGCCGATGCAGCCCCGGCTGCCGAAGCACCGGCCGCAGCAGCTCCGGCTACTCCGGCGCAGACCAACTGAGCCTCGCGCTCTACCAGTAAGACAGCCCTACACCTGCTTCGGTGCACAGCATTTCCGTAGCGATGTGCGGCTGTGCCATGCAACACCGAAGAGCTATTACAGAAGAAGAGGATTTCATGCCCAAGCAGAAGACCCACAGTGGTGCCAAGAAGCGATTCAAGGTGTCCGGCAGCGGCAAGATCCTGCGCCAGAAGGCCGGCCGTCGCCACCTGCTCGAGCACAAGCCCACCAAGGTGACTCGTCGCCTCGATGGTGTCGCCGTTGTCAAGAAGGCCGACGTGCCGCGGATCAAGCGCCTGCTCGGCATCTGATTCGGCCCGCCGCCGACTGATTTCGGTCGGCTTCATCCCATTACCATTCGGGGTTTCACACACCCCCAGATCGACAGGATTCACCAGTGGCACGCGTAAAAAGGGCCGTCAACGCCCAGAAGAAGCGCCGTTCGATTCTCGAAGCGTCCAAGGGCTACCGCGGACAGCGCTCACGTCTGTACACCAAGGCCAAGGAGCAGCAGCTCCACTCGCTGACCTATGCGTACCGGGACCGCCGCGCGCGCAAGGGTGACTTCCGCAAGCTGTGGATCACGCGTATCAACGCTGCAGCTCGCGCCAACGACATCACGTACAACCGCTTCGTCCAGGGCCTCAAGGCCGCGGGAGTCGAGGTCGACCGCAAGATCCTCGCCGAGCTCGCTGTGTCGGATGCTGCGGCGTTCGCAAGCCTGGTCGCCATCGCCAAGGCCGCACTGCCTGCCGATGTCAACGCTCCGGCCGGAGAAGCAGCCTGAGCGAGTCGACGTACGACGACTCAACACCGAAACGGCCCGTGGATTCGCTGACCGAGCGAACTCCGCGGGTCGTTTCGGCCGTCAAGCTCGCTCGAGCCGCGGAACGCAAGAAGACCGGGCTCTTTCTGGCCGAAGGCTTCAATGCGGTGTCCGAGGCGGCCCGGTCCCGGTTGGTTCGTGAGCTGTTCTTCACCGCGGATGCTCTCGAGCGCCACCATGACCTCATCGCGTCCATCGAGGCGGCTGGCGCACGAGTTCATCCGATCACCGACCGTGCTGCGAAGGCATTGTCCGACACGGTCACTCCGCAGGGTCTCATCGCGGTCACCGAGTTGGTCGACGTGCCTATGGACCGTGCGTTGGCCGGAACACCGCGGCTGGTGGCCGTACCGGTGGAGACGGCCGAGCCGGGCAATGCCGGGACTGTGATTCGCGTCGCCGACGCGGCAGGAGCGGATTCGGTCGTTCTACTGGGCGATTCGGTGGATCCCCACAACGGCAAGTGCATCCGCGCCTCGGCGGGCAGCGTGTTCCATCTGCCCATCGCTCGGGAGCGATCGATCGAGTCCGGAATCGACGCGTTGCGCAGGGCGGGTCTGACCATCGTCGCGACGGCCGCCGATGGCGAAGTGGATTTGGACGACGCGGACGAGCTGCTCACGCAACCGACCGCGTGGTTGTTCGGCAACGAGGCACACGGGCTGTCGGAGTCCGTGACGCGCGACGCCGATCACCGCATTCGAATCCCGATCCACGGCCGCGCCGAGAGCCTCAACCTGGCGACCGCCGCGGCGATCTGTCTGTACGCGAGTGCCAGGGCGCAGCGACGCTCCGAAACCCCGTGAGCAGGTCTCGCCTAGGATCGATACCTGTCTGTTCTGAGCAGACACCGACTATTACTCGAGGAGTGCAGCTGTCGTGGCGAAGAAAGATGGCGGACCCGAGCCGGTAGATCCGTCCGTTCTCGAGGAGTCCGCGCTCGGATCCGCAGTGGACTCGGCCGAGCAGGCGTTCGCCGACGCGTCGGACCTCGATGCTCTGACCAAGGTCAAGATCGATCACGTGGGCGGCAAGGCTCCGTTGGCACTGGCGCAGCGCGCGCTCGGTGCGATCCCGGGGGACCAGAAGGCGGACGCGGGCAAACGCGTCAAGGCAGCGCGTGATCGAGTGCAGAAGGCCTTCGACGAGCGACGCGCCGTGCTGTCGGCCGAGCGTGACGCCGCCATCCTGGTCGCAGAAACCATCGACGTGACACTGCAGACCGACCGAGCTCCCGTCGGTGCCCGGCACCCGATCACGATCATCGCCGAACAGGTTGCCGACGTGTTCGTCGGAATGGGCTGGGAGGTCGAAGAAGGCCCCGAGGTCGAGACCGAACACTTCAATTTCGACGCGCTGAACTTCCTGCCCGACCACCCGGCACGCACGATGCAGGACACGTTCCACATCGCGCCGGAGGGTTCGCGTCAGGTTCTGCGCACTCATACCTCCCCGGTGCAGGTTCGGTCGATGCTCTCGCGTGAGGTTCCGATCTACGTCGTCTGCCCGGGACGGACGTTCCGCACGGACGAACTCGACACGACGCACACTCCGGTCTTTCATCAGGTCGAGGGTCTTGCGATCGACAAGGGCCTGACCATGGCACACCTGCGCGGCACACTGGATGCGTTCGCGAAGGCGTTGTTCGGCAACGACACCCGTACACGCATGCGCCCCAACTACTTTCCGTTCACCGAGCCGTCGGCCGAGGTCGACGTGTGGTTCCCGAAGAAGAAGGGCGGGGCCGGTTGGGTCGAGTGGGGTGGCTGCGGAATGGTCAACCCGAAGGTGTTGCAGGCCAGTGGCATCGATCCCGAGGTCTACACCGGATTCGCGTTCGGAATGGGTCTCGAGCGGACGCTTCAGTTCCGCAACGACATCCCGGACATGCGCGACATCGTCGAGGGCGACATCAGGTTCACTTTGCCCTTCGGTGTTCAGGCCTGACGGACGTTCTTCCCCGCCCCACTTCTTCTCGGATACAAGAAAGAGCTGAGCACACGTGCGAGTCCCACAA
This sequence comes from Rhodococcus sp. IEGM 1341, assembly GCF_030056895.1. Lineage (NCBI taxonomy): Bacteria > Bacillati > Actinomycetota > Actinomycetes > Mycobacteriales > Nocardiaceae > Rhodococcus > Rhodococcus sp. IEGM 1341. Next base: position 381,652 of record NZ_JASHKV010000003.1, read on the forward strand.
TCCTGGCTGACCGAGGTCCTGCACGCGGGGACGCCCGACTGGGCCGTCTCGCCCGAGGAACTCGACGCCGGTTTCGTGCGGGTCGGGTTCGAGGTCGAGGAACTCGATTCGCTGGACAACGTGACCGGGCCACTCGTGGTCGGTCGGGTCAGTTCGATCGAGGAGCTGACCGAGTTCAAGAAACCGATTCGCTTCTGCCTGGTGGACGTCGGAGCAGCCGAGCCACAGGAAATCGTGTGCGGGGCCAGGAACTTCGCCGAGGGTGACCTGATCGTGGCCGCGCTGCCGGGCAGCGTCCTGCCCGGGGGATTCGCCATCGCGTCGCGCAAGACCTACGGCCGCAACTCCAACGGCATGATCTGCTCGACACTCGAACTCGGGTTGGGCAAGGATCACTCCGGAATTCTGGTGCTGCCCGAGGGTACGGCTGCCCCGGGCGACGACGCCAAAGCCGTTCTCGGTCTGCTGGACTCGGTCATCGAGCTCAACGTGACCCCGGATCGCGGCTACGCCTTCTCGGTCCGCGGCCTCGCCCGCGAACTGGCCTGCAGTTTCGACCTTCCGTTCGTGGATCCGGCGCGCACGGTCCCCACCGAGGTCACCGGTGACGCCTGGTCGGTCACCGTCGAACCGAACTCCGGCGCATCGCGATTCGCGTTGCGCAAGATTGTCGGCATCGATCCGACGGCGACGACGCCCTGGTGGATGCAGCGTCGACTGCTGCTGGCAGGCGTACGCCCTATCTCGGCGGCCGTCGATGTCACCAACTACGTGCTCCACGAACTCGGCCAGCCGCTGCACGCCTTCGATGCGGCCAAGCTCGACGGCGATCTGGTCGTCCGCCGCGCGAACGCGGGGGAGAAGCTGACCACACTGGACGGTGTCGAGCGTTCCCTCGATGCCGAGGACGTCGTCATCGCCGACGGCTCGGGAGCGATCTCGTTGGCCGGTGTCATGGGCGGTGCGTCCACCGAAGTCGACGACTCGACCACGGAGGTCGTGCTCGAAGCGGCATCGTTCGATCCGCTCGCGGTGTTCCGCACCGGTCGTCGCCACAAGCTCTCCAGCGAGGCCAGCAAGCGTTTCGAGCGGACCGTGGATTCGGCTCTGCCTGTCGCAGCACTCGATCGGGCCGCACAGTTGTTGGTCGAGATCGCCGGCGGCCGGATCGAGCCCGTGTTGACCGATATCGGCGAGGCAGCCGAATATCCCACGGTCACGATGGACTTCGACCTGCCGGACCGAATTGCCGGAGTGCAGTACCCCAACGGAACCGCTGCCCGACGGTTGACGCAGATCGGTTGCGGAGTCGAGGTATCGGTCGACGACGCCGGACACGGCCAGCTCATCGTCACCCCGCCGTCCTGGCGACCGGATCTGGTGCAGCGCGCCGACCTGGTGGAAGAGGTGCTGCGGCTCGAAGGGCTCGAACAGATCCCGTCGGTACTGCCGTCGGCTCCGGGCGGTCGTGGCCTCACTGCCGAACAGAAGCGCAGGCGTGCCGTCGGCAAGGCACTCGCGTTCTCCGGGTACGTCGAGGTGTTGCCTCCGGTGTTCCTGCCCAAGGGCGTGTTCGACACGTGGGGTCTCGACGCGGACGACCCACGGCGCGCGACCACCTCGGTGCTCAATCCACTCGAGGCCGACCGTCCCGAGCTCGCGACCACTGTGCTTCCCGGTTTGCTCGAGATGCTGAGCCGGAACATCGCGCGCGGTCAGCGAGACGTCTCGCTGTTCGGCATTGCCCAGGTGGTGCTCCGCCACGACGCCACCGCAGCCGTGGACGCGTTGCCGGTCGACCGTCGTCCCACCGACGACCAGATCGCCATGCTTCGTGGTTCGTTGCCGGCGCAGCCGGTGCACGTGGGCATGGTGCTCACCGGTCAGCGTGAGTTGTCGGGTCCGTGGGGTGCCGGCCGCGCCGCAGAGGCCGCCGATGCGTTCGCTGCGGTACGTACGGTTGCCGAGGCGTCCGGAGTGCACGTCGATCTTCGGGCGGCGCAGCACCTTCCGTGGCATCCGGGTCGGTGCGCGGAGGTCCTGCTCGACGGTGAGGTCGTCGGATACGCGGGCGAGCTGCATCCGGCCGTGCTCGAGCGGGCGGGCCTGCCGCCGCGTACGTGTGCCGTCGAGTTGAGCCTGAGCGCTCTTCCCGTCGTCGAGTCGCTCCCTGCCCCAGAGGTGTCGCCGTATCCGGCGGTGCTGCAGGACGTGGCAGTGGTGGTCGACGCGTCCGTACCTGCGGCGTCGGTGGAAGCCGCGCTCACGATCGGCGGTGGCGACCTGCTCGAGTCGATTCGACTGTTCGACGTCTACGAGGGTGAACAGGTCGGCGAGGGTCGCAAGTCGCTGGCGTTCGCGCTGCGGTTCCGAGGTGCCGACGGCACCTTGACCGAGGATCAGGCAACGGCTGCCCGCGATGCGGCGGTCGACGCGGCATCGAAGGCCGTCGGCGCGCAGCTGCGCAGTTGAACCAGCGCAGCTGCGCAGTTGAACCAGCGCAGCTGCGGGGTTGATCCGTGCACACCCGGGCTCGTCTGTCCGTAGCGTGGAGTCACGAGTACGACGGGTGACGGGAGCAGCGCATGAGTGAATTCGGAACAGACGGTGCGGCGACGGATCTTCAGGTGATCGAGGAGATCCTGGCTGCAATGGCAGGTCGGTCCCGGTTGGCCCCGGTAGCGGCAGCCGCATCGGCGCTGGCGGCCGAGTTGCGCAATGCTGAACCCGAATCCACTGGACCCGATCGCGGCGCACCACCCGGGACGGTTCCCGATGTCGACGTTCCGCAGGTGACGAAGCCGCGGATCGACCAGCCGCTCGGTGATCCACCACCGGGGGCTCCGCTCGGCGGCACGGTACCGGGGATCATCGATGCGGAGCTGGTCGAGGACCAGCCCATCGGTAGCGGATACGGTGCCGGTGCGGTGCGCGCGCCGATCGGTGACTTCACCGATTCGGGGGTGCCGACGTGGGACGGTGTGCGCGACAAGGTCGAACAGCGATCGGGTACAGCCGTCGGCGCGGAGGAACTGGACCGAGAGTCCAGGGCGGGCCGTGACCTCGACGAGCAGTGGAACGAACGGCAGGACGCCGGCCGGAGGAAGCTCGACGAGATCCGCAGGTCCATGGGTGGACGCTGACACACCGGACCCGTTCATGAATGAGCTTGCATGATGCTGCATAATAAACCGCATGACTATTTCGGAGGCCACGCCGAGGCGCATCGCAGTGGCGGGCGCAAGTGGGTACGCCGGCGGTGAGATTCTTCGACTGCTGCTCGGGCACCCGGGAGTGCGCGACGGTTCGTTGGTCATCGGCACTCTCACCGCGGGCGGCAATGCCGGTGCGACGCTGGGTGAATTCCATCCCCATCTGTTGCCTCTCGCAGACCGCGTTCTCGCCCCGACCACCGTCGACGAGCTCGCGGGTCACGACGTGGTGTTCCTGGGGCTCCCGCACGGCAAGTCCGCCGAACTCGCGCTGCAGCTGCCCGAGTCCGTGGTGATCATCGATTGCGGGGCCGACTTCCGCCTCACCGACGGTGCGGCGTGGGAGAAGTACTACAAGAGTCCGCACGCGGGCAGTTGGCCGTACGGCTTGCCGGAGTTGCCGGGCTGCCGTGAGCGATTGGTCGGTGCCACTCGCATCGCCGTCCCCGGGTGTTACCCGACGGTGTCGTCGCTCGCGCTCGCACCGGCTGTCGCCGCAGGCATCATCGAGCCCCGCGTCAATATCGTTGCTGTCAGCGGTACTTCGGGTGCAGGCCGAGCTCCGAAGGCAGATCTTCTCGGTTCGGAGGTGATGGGTTCGGTTCGGGCGTACGCGGTTGCGGGCGCACACCGCCACACTCCCGAGATCGTGCAGAACCTCTCGGCGCTCGCCGGTAGTGCTGTTGCGGTGTCCTTCACGCCGGTTCTCGCACCGATGCCCCGCGGAATCCTGGCCACCTGCACCGCGATCACCACCGCCACGCAGGCGCAGGCCGTCGAGGTCTACGAGAAGGCCTATGCCGCAGAGCCGTTCGTGCACGTGCTTCCGGCCGGTCGCCTTCCGCAGACCGGTTCGGTCATCGGGTCGAACGCCGTGCAGATGAGCGTGTCGGTCGATGCGGACGCCGGTTTGCTCGTCGTGATCGCGGCCATCGACAACCTGGCCAAGGGCACGGCAGGAGCCGCCGTCCAATCCATGAATCTTGCACTGGGAATTACCGAGACCGAGGGTCTCTCTACCGTAGGAGTAGCACCATGAGCAGCGTCGGGAGCCAGGCGGAGGCCGTCGGCATGATTGCGGGCAAGCTCGTGCGCACGCAGGGTGTCACCTGTCCTGCAGGTTTCCGCGCTGCCGGTATTCCGGCCGGAATCAAGGCGAGTGGCAAGTCCGATCTGGCCTTGGTGTTCAACGAGGGTCCCGATTTCGCTGCGGCGGGTGTGTTCACCCGCAACAAGGTCAAGGCTGCGCCGGTGTTGTGGTCGCAGCAGGTGCTCTCCACCGGACGGCTGCGCGCGGTCATCCTCAATTCCGGTGGTGCCAATGCCTGCACGGGTGCTCCGGGCTTTCAGGACTCGCACCGTACAGCCGAGGAAGTGGCGTCCGCACTGAGCAATTGGGGTTCCGAGACCGGAGCGATCGAGGTCGCCGTGTGCTCGACGGGTCTCATCGGTGATCGGCTCCCGATGGACAAGCTGCTGCCCGGTGTGACCGAGGTGGTGCACGAGCTCGCGGGCGGAATTTCGGGTGGTACCGATGCGGCGTACGCGATCATGACCACCGACACCGTGCCCAAGCAGGCAGCCGTTCATCATGCCGACAAATGGAACGTCGGCGGCATGGCCAAGGGTGCAGGCATGCTGGCACCGTCGTTGGCCACGATGCTCAGCGTCATCACCACCGATGCTGTCGCCACCGCGGACCAGCTGGACAAGGCACTGCGCGCGGCGACCCGGATGTCGTACGACCGGCTCGACGTCGACGGCGCGTCCTCGACCAACGACACCGTGCTGCTGCTCTCGTCCGGGGCCAGCGGAGTGGCACCGTCGCAGGAAGAACTCGACGCCGCGGTCCTGGCGGTGTGCGACGATTTGGCCGACCAGATGATGGCCGACGCGGAGGGCGTGACCAAGCGGGTGCGGATCACCGTGTCGGGCGCGATGAGCGAGGACGACGCCCTGATCGGCGCTCGCGCGGTCGCCAGGGACTCCCTGACCAAGACGGCCCTCTTCGGGTCCGATCCCAACTGGGGCCGGGTGCTCGCGGCAATCGGTATCGCCCCGATCGAGCTCGATCCGGATCGAATTGCCGTGTCCTTCAACGGAAATCCGGTGTGCATCGACGGCGTGGGAGCGCCGGGAGCTCGGCAGGTCGATCTGTCCGGCGTCGACATCTCGGTGACCATAGATCTCGGTCTCGGCGCAGGGTCGGCCACCATCCGAACCACCGATCTCTCGCACGCGTACGTCGAAGAGAATTCGGCGTACTCGTCATGACCTCGGCCGCACTGCAGTTGACGGCCGCGCAGAAGGCCTTCACGCTCGCCGAGGCGCTGCCTTGGCTGCAGCGATTCTCGGGCAAGGTCGTCGTAGTGAAGTACGGCGGAAACGCCATGATCGACGAGAATCTGAAGCGGGCGTTCGCGGCCGACATGGTGTTTCTGCGCACCGTCGGAATCCATCCGGTCGTCGTTCACGGCGGCGGACCGCAGATCTCGGCCATGCTGACCAGACTCGGCCTGGCCGGTGAATTCCGCGGCGGATTCCGCGTCACCACCCCCGAGGTCATGGACGTCGCGCGGATGGTGCTGTTCGGTCAGGTCGGGCGCGAGCTCGTCGGCCTGATCAACGGGCACGGTCCGTATGCCGTCGGAATTTCCGGTGAGGATGCGCACCTGTTCACCGCGACGCGTCGTACCGTGCGGGTCGACGGCGTCGAGACCGACATCGGTCTCGTCGGCGACGTCACGTCGGTTGATCCTGCCGCGGTCTTCGATCTCATTGCCGCAGGACGCATTCCGGTGGTGTCCACCATCGCGCCCGACCGCGACGGCGTCGTCCACAACATCAACGCCGACACTGCGGCAGCGGCGCTCGCCAGTGCCCTCGGTGCCGAGAAGATGGTGGTGCTCACCGATGTCGAAGGCCTGTACACGGATTGGCCCGATCGCAGCTCGTTGACCTCCGAGATCGACGCGTCCACGCTCGAGGCCCTGCTGCCCTCACTCGACGCCGGGATGGTGCCGAAGATGGAAGCGTGCCTGCGGGCGGTTCGAGCCGGTGTTCCGTCGGCTCATGTCATCGACGGTCGCGTCGAACATTCCGTGCTGGTGGAGCTGTTCACCGGTGAGGGAATCGGCACCATGGTCACCCCCGATCACTCTTCCACGTCAGGAGTCACGCCATGACCGGCACCGAGTCCACCCTCGATCTGCAACAGCGGTGGTCGAATTCGTTGATGGACAACTACGGTGTTCCGCGCGTGGCGCTCGTCCGCGGCGAGGGCTCGGTGGTGACGGACGCCGACGGAAAGCAGTATCTGGACCTGCTCGCGGGTATCGCCGTGAACATCCTCGGACATGCGCACCCGGCGGTGATCGAGGCGGTCACCACTCAGCTGTCCACCCTCGGGCACACTTCGAATCTGTATGCGACAGAACCCGGTATCGCGTTGGCCGAGCAATTGCTCGCGCAGCTCGGTGCCGGGGCCACCGGTCGGGTGTTCCTGTGCAACTCGGGAACCGAGGCCAACGAGGCGGCGTTCAAGATCGCTCGCCTGACCGGCCGTCCCAACATCGTGGCGGCGGAGAAGTCGTTTCACGGACGGACGATGGGCGCTCTCGCTCTGACCGGTCAGCCGGACAAGCGGATCCCGTTCGAGCCGATGCCTGCCGGCGTGCACCACGTTCCGTACGGCGATGTGGCCGCGCTGGAAGCTGCCGTCGATTCGGACACTGCCGCAGTGTTTCTCGAACCCATCATGGGTGAGGGAGGCGTGGTGGTTCCGCCGGAGGGATATCTTCTCGCCGCCCGTGAGATCACCGCGAAGCACGGCGCACTGCTGGTCCTGGACGAGGTGCAGACCGGTATCGGCCGAACGGGCTGGTTCTACGCTCACCAGTCGGTCGGCATCGTGCCCGACGTCATCACGCTCGCCAAGGGTCTGGGCGGCGGCCTTCCCATCGGGGCCTGCATCGGCATCGGAGCGGCGGGGGAGTTGCTGCATCCGGGCAAGCACGGCACCACGTTCGGTGGTAACCCCGTATGCGCGGCGGCGGCTCTGGCCGTGCTGCGCACCATCGCCGACGAGGACCTGCTCTCGCACGCCGACAGCATCGGCAAGACCATCGCACACTCCATCGAGAATCTGGATCACCCTCTGGTGAGCCATGTTCGGGGTTCGGGCCTTCTCCTCGGTGTGGTCCTCACCGACGCCGTCGCACCGGCGGCCGAAGCCGCCGCGCGCGAGGCAGGCTTCCTCCTCAACGCGGCCCAGCCCGACGTGCTTCGGCTCGCACCACCGTTGATCATCACCGAAGAGCAAGCCGCGTCGTTCGTGACGGCGTTACCGGCAATTCTCGACGCAGCACAGGAGGCTCATCAGCCATGACCGTTCAGCATTTCCTCCGGGACGACGACATCACGCCCGCGCAGCAGGGTGAAATCCTTGCTCTGGCAGCCGAACTCAAGCGTGCTCCGTTCTCGAAGCGACCGCTCGAGGGCCCCAAGGGGGTCGGCGTCATTTTCGAGAAGAACTCGACACGGACCCGCTTCTCGTTCGAGATGGGCATCGCGCAGTTGGGTGGTCATGCCGTGGTGGTGACGGGCCGCGACACCCAGTTGGGTCGCGAGGAGACGCTGCAGGACACGGGGCGGGTTCTCTCGCGCTATGTCGAGGCGGTCGTGTGGCGCACGTTCGGGCAGAAGCGGCTCGAGCAGATGGCGACCGGCGCAACGATTCCGATCGTCAACGCCCTCTCCAACGAGTTCCACCCGTGCCAGGTTCTTGCGGATCTGCAGACCCTGATCGAACACAAGGGAAATCTGCAGGGGCGCACCTTGGCCTACTTCGGTGACGGTGCCAACAACATGGCGCACTCGCTGCTCATCGGCGGAGTGACGGCCGGGCTGAACGTGCGGATCGCTGCGCCCAAGGAATTTGCCCCGCTCGGTTACGTTCTCGACGCGGCGCATGCGCGTGCCGAGGAAACCGGGGCCACCATCACCATCACCGAGGACCCGGTCGAGGCCGCCGCCGGTGCCGACGCGCTCGTCACCGACACCTGGACGTCGATGGGCCAGGAGAACGACGGTCTCGATCGCGTCGCCCCGTTCCGGCCGTATCGAATCGATTCGGACCTGCTCTCGAAGGCCCAGTCGGACGCCGTCGTGCTGCACTGCCTACCTGCACATCGCGGCGAGGAGATCACCGACGAGGTGCTCGACGGTCCCCAGAGTGTTGTCTGGGACGAGGCCGAGAACCGCCTGCACGCGCAGAAGGCACTGCTGGTGTGGCTCCTCGAACAGGCCCGACGACCATGAGCGAGGACGTCACTGCGGTGCCGTTGACCGCGTCGACCCGCGCGGGCAGGCAGGCACGGATCATCGCGTTGCTGGCCACCCATCAGGTGCGCAGTCAACCGCAGCTGGCGTCGTTGCTCGCAGCCGAGGGGATCGACACCACTCAGGCCACTCTCTCGCGGGACCTCGAGGAACTGGGTGCCGTGAAACTGCGCGCGCCGGACGGTGGAGTGGGGGTGTACGTCGTGCCCGAGGACGGCAGCCCGGTCCGGGGAGTGTCCGGCGGCACCGACCGCCTCCTGAAGTTGCTGGGGGAGTTGTTGGTGTCCACCGACCACAGCGGGAACCAGACCGTCCTCCGCACGCCACCGGGCGCGGCGCACTACCTGGCCAGCGCTCTGGACCGTGCTGCGATGCCCGAGATCGTCGGGACCATCGCCGGTGACGACACGATTCTGTTGATCGCCCGCGAGCCACATACCGGTGGCGAGGTCGCGGACAAGATCGAAAAGCTTGCTCGACGCGGTAACTGAGATCCGGTTACCCATCATGCGCATCAAGAACAACGAAGGAGCTTGAACACCATGGCCGAACGCGTCATCCTCGCCTACTCCGGCGGACTCGACACCTCCGTCGCCATCAGCTGGATCGGCAGGGAGACCGGCAAGGAGGTCGTTGCCGTCGCCATCGACCTGGGGCAGGGCGGCGAGGACATGGACGTCGTGCGCCAACGCGCACTCGATTGCGGCGCAGTCGAATCCGTCGTCGTCGATGCCAGGAACGAGTTCGCCGACGAGTACTGCTTGCCGACGGTGCAGTCCAACGCGCTGTACATGGATCGGTATCCCCTCGTGTCGGCGATCAGCCGTCCGCTCATCGTCAAGCACCTCGTGGAGAACGCGCGGGCGCACGGTGGAACCGTTGTCGCACACGGATGCACGGGCAAGGGCAACGACCAGGTTCGGTTCGAGGTCGGCTTCAACACCCTCGCCCCCGAGCTCGAGGTGTTGGCACCGGTTCGCGACTACGCGTGGACGCGCGAGAAGGCGATCAAGTTCGCCGAGGAGAACGACATCCCGATCAACGTGACCACCAAGTCGCCGTTCTCGATCGACCAGAACGTCTGGGGACGCGCGGTGGAGACCGGCTTCCTCGAGGACCTGTGGAACGCGCCGACCAAGGACGTCTACGACTACACCGAGGATCCGACGGTCAACTTCCAGGCTCCGGACGAACTGATCGTCTCGTTCGACAAGGGTCGCCCGGTCGCGATCGACGGTCGCCCGGTCTCGGTGCTCGAAGCGATCCAGGAGCTCAACACTCGTGCCGGAGCGCAGGGTGTCGGCCGATTGGACGTGGTCGAGGATCGGCTCGTCGGCATCAAGAGTCGCGAGATCTACGAGGCACCCGGTGCCATGGTGCTCATCCGCGCCCATGAGGAGCTCGAGCACGTGACCCTCGAGCGCGAACTCGGTCGCTACAAGCGCCATACCGATCAGAAGTGGGCCGAGCTGGTGTACGACGGCCTGTGGTACTCCCCGCTCAAGGGTGCTCTCGACACGTTCGTGGAGCACACGCAGGAGCACGTCTCCGGCGATATTCGCCTGGTTCTGCACGCGGGCGGGATCATCGTCAACGGACGGCGCAGTGGCGAGTCGCTGTACGACTTCAACCTTGCCACCTACGACGAGGGCGACACGTTCGACCAGTCCGCGGCCAAGGGATTCGTTCAGCTGCACGGACTGTCGTCGAAGATCGCCGCGAAGAGGGACCTGGGCCTGTGACGAATTCGGAGACCGCACACGGAACCAACGAAGGTTCGCTCTGGGGCGGCAGATTCGCATCGGGGCCGGCCGCCGCCATGGCAGCGTTGAGCAAGTCGACGCACTTCGACTGGGTCCTCGCGCCGTACGACATCCGCGCATCCATGGCGCACGCCCGAGTGCTGAACGGTGCCGGACTGCTCACCCCGCAGGACCTCGAGACCATGCTCGACGGTTTGCAGCGACTCGCCGATGACGTCGCCTCCGGTGAATTCGTGGCAGCCGAATCGGACGAGGACGTGCACGGTGCCCTCGAGCGCGGTTTGATCGACCGGGTCGGACCCGAGGTCGGTGGCCGGCTGCGTGCGGGCCGGTCGCGGAACGATCAGGTGGCCACGCTGTTCCGCATGTGGCTGCGCGACGCCGTCCGCCGGGTGTCGGTGGGCGTTCTCGATGTGGTCGACGCGTTGGCCACCCAGGCTGCGGCGCATCCCACGGCCGTCATGCCGGGCAAGACGCATTCGCAGGCCGCGCAGCCGGTGTTGCTTGCGCATCATCTGCTCGCGCACACCCATCCGTTGTTGCGCGATGTGCAGCGCTTCGCGGATTTCGACACGCGAGCAGCGGTGTCGCCGTACGGTTCCGGTGCTCTCGCCGGTTCGTCGTTGGGGCTGAGTCCGGAGAAGATCGCTGCCGAGCTCGGGTTCGACTCGTCCGCCGAGAACTCGATCGACGCCACGTCCTCACGTGACTTCGCCGCCGAGGCGGCCTTCGTGTTGGCGATGACGGCGGTGGATCTGTCGCGATTCGCCGAGGAGGTCATCTCGTGGAGCACTCCCGAGTACGGCTACGTGACGCTGGCCGATGCGTGGTCGACCGGCAGCTCGATCATGCCGCAGAAGAAGAATCCGGACGTCGCGGAGTTGACTCGCGGAAAGACCGGCCGCTTGATCGGTAATCTGACCGGCCTGCTGGCCACGCTGAAGGCGCAACCGTTGGCCTACAACCGTGATCTCCAGGAAGACAAGGAGCCGGTGTTCGATTCGGTCGCGCAGCTCGAGTTGTTGCTCCCGGCGCTCACCGGGTTGACGGCGACACTCGAATTCCACACCGAACGCATGGCCGAGCTGGCACCGGCCGGGTTCACTCTTGCCACCGACATCGCCGAGTGGATGGTGCGGCAGGGGATCGCGTTCCGGGTTGCCCACGAGGCCGCGGGTGCCTGCGTTCGGGCGGCCGAGGCGCGAGGCGTCGGGCTGGTGGATCTGACCGATGAGGAACTCGCCGCGATCGATCCGGCACTCACTCCCGACGTTCGTGAGGTGCTCACGGTGGAGGGCTCGATCTCGTCGCGCGATGCCCGCGGTGGGACGGCGGCCGTGCAGGTTGCTCATCAGCTCGGGGGCGTGCGGGCGACTGCCGCGACCCTGCGTGCATGGGCTGAGGAACCGGTGTTGCGGCACTGAGAGGGCAATCGATATCCACGCCGGTTTCCTCGAGTGTGATGTGAGAAGCTTTCGTCACGCGAAGACCGATGCCGGTCGTTCCGTCGGGCCGAACGCAGGAGTGTATTGGTGGGACTGAATGCAGATGCCGTACGTGGACCACTGCGGCGTGCCATCGCCACAGCCCAGAACGGTCTCGAGGTCATTCGTCTGGGTGGGCTCGAAACCGAGGTGGATCCGTCGCCGTTTCGGGTGATGGATCGCGAGCCGATGTATCGGCTTCGGCGGTATTTCCCCGACGATGTGCCCGCGGACAGTCCTCCGGTGGTGCTCATTCCGCCGATGATGGTCTCCGCGGACGTCTACGACGTCACCACCGACCAAGGTGCGGCCGGAATTCTGCACGGCATGGGTCTGGATCCGTGGGTTGTCGATTTCGGGTCACCCGATACCGAAGAGGGTGGATGGGGCCGTACGCTCGCTGATCACGTCGTGGCGATCAGCGAGGTCGTCGACAAGGTGCACGAGCACACCGGTCGCGACGTCCACCTGGGTGGCTACTCCCAGGGCGGCATGTTCTGCTACCAGGCGGCCGCCTACCGAGGTGGCCGAAATCTGGCCAGCCTCATCACGTTCGGAGCTCCGGTCGACACGCTTGCCGGTCTGCCGCTCGGGATTCCGGCAGGCGTGGCGACGCGGGGAGCGGAGTTCCTCGCCGATCACGTGTTCACTCGGCTCGCTGTGTCGGGGTGGATGGCGCGGACGGGATTCCAGTTGCTCGATCCGGCGAAGACCGTGCGGTCGCGCTTGGATTTCCTGCGGCAATTGCACGATCGTGAGGCGCTGCTCCCACGCGAGCCGCAGCGTCGCTTTCTGGCGATGGACGGGTGGGTGGCGTGGTCCGGCCCGGCCGTTGCGGAGTTGCTGAAGCAGTTCGTCGTCCACAACCGCATGATGACCGGCGGTTTCGTCATCAAGGACAGATTGCTGACTCTGGCCGAACTCACGGTGCCCGTGCTCGCCTTCGTCGGCGAAGTCGACGACATCGGTCAACCGTTGGCCGTGCGCGGCATCCAGCGCGCTGCCCCGCGTGCCCAGGTATTCGAAACCACCTTGCGCGCAGGTCATTTCGGACTGGTTGTCGGAAGTACCGCGGCTGCACAGACCTGGCCGACGACGGGAAACTGGATACGGTGGCGCGAGGATCTCGGACCGAAGCCGGAGGCGGTCCGTGTGATGGAGCGCGAGGACCACGGCGATTCCGAAAGCGGTGTGTCGATCACCAATCGACTGATCCACACCGCTGCCTCCATCGCCGAGGTGGGCGTCGGTGTCGGCCGCGGGCTGGCGTCGGCGGCGACCGGCGCGGTGCGCGGAACCCGCGAAATCTCGTCCGAGGCCGTGCGTACGTTGCCGAGGCTCGCCCGCCTCGGGCAGATGCAGCCGCACAGTCGAGTGTCGTTGGGCCGCTTGATCGCCGAACAGGGACGTAAGTCTCCGAACGGCGAGTGCTTCCTGTTCGACGACCGAGTGCACACCTACGATGCCGTCAATGTCCGCATCGACAATGTGGTGCGCGGTCTGATCAGTGTCGGGGTGCGGCCTGCGTCGCGCATCGGTGTGTTGATGGAGACTCGTCCGAGCGCGTTGGCCGCGATGGCGGCGCTCTCGCGGATCGGGGCCGTACCTGTTCTGCTGCAGCCGGGCAGCGACCTGACCGCAGCCCTGCGAACCGTCGACGTCGACACGGTGATCGCCGATCCGGAGAACGCTGCGGCGGCGGTCCCGGTGGCACCGAACGTCCTGGTGCTCGGCGGCGGTGAGACTCGGCGCCTCGACATCCCGTCAGGCTACGAGGTGGTCGATCTCGAGGCCATCGATCCCGACGCGGTGCGTCTGCCTCAGTGGTACGAGCCGGATCCGGGTCGTGCCCGCGAACTGGCGATGATCCTGTTCACGACCACAGATCGCGGTCTCGAACCGAGATACATCACCAATCATCGCTGGGCGTTGTCTGCGTTCGGAACCGCGACGACGGCCGCGCTCGGGCCCGGAGATACTGTCTATTGCCTTGCCCCGCTACATCATTCGGCCGGGATTCTCGTCACGATCGGTGGTGCGCTTGCGGGCGGGTCACGCATCGCGCTCTCCCGTGGTCTCGAGCCCGAGCGGTTCAGCGAAGAGGTGTACCGCTACGGCGTCACCGTCGTGAGCTACACCTGGACGATGATGCGGCAGATCCTCGACGACGGCCGGTTCCCGGTCGACTCCGGCCACCCGGTGCGCCTGTTCATCGGCTCCGGTATGCCGGTGGGGCTGTGGCGTCGCACGCTGGCGCGGTTCAGCCCGGCTCGGGTGCTCGAGTTCTACGCATCCACCGAGAACGACGTGATCCTGGCCAATGTGGCCGGCTCGAAGATCGGCTCCAAGGGACGTCCGCTGCCGGGCAGTGCACGGGTTGCGTTGGCGGCCTACGACCCGATCACCGGCCGTCTCGAAGAGGACGACGACGGTTTCGTCCGGCAGTGCCGTGACGACGAGATCGGGCTGCTCCTCGGCCGACCGAGCGGGGACGGCGAAGCGACCAGCCATGTCATGCGTGGAGTATTCGAGCCCACGGATGCCTGGATCCCCACCGAGAACCTCTTCCGTCGCGATTCCGACGGCGATTACTGGCTCGTCGACCGCAAGGACACCGTGGTGCGCTCGGCGTGCGGTCCGGTGTACACCCAGCCGATCGTCGATGCGGTAGGTGACCTGGATCAGGTCGATTCGGCCGTGGTCTACGGAGTGCGGGTGACATCCGATCGGCCACGATCGGTGCGCGTCGAGGCTTCGGCCACCGAGGTGGCCGTCTGCGCCATCTCGCTGCAACCGGAGGCGGTGATCACCGCTCGTGCATTGACGGACACTCTCGGAGTGCTGCTCCCGGCCGAGCGGCCGGCGATCGTGCACGTGGTGCCCGAAATTCCGGTAGGACGCGCGTACCGACCGACCGCGACGGCGTTGAAGAAGGTCGGCATTCCGACGCCGAGTGCACGTTCGTGGTTCTACGACTCCGAGTCGAACAGCTACCGTCGATTGACGAAAGCTGTTGTGGCCGAACGGTTCGTCGGGCGCGAGGCCGCGGCCGAAAAATCGTCGTAGGAACGAGTCGGCACGGAAGAATACGGGTTCGGTAGCGTAAGCGAGTACACCACTCCGGTTCGACCGGAGCAGAGCAAAGGACACCTGTGGCAATCGATTCGACACTGCTTTCCATACTCGCGTGCCCGGTGGACAAGGGCCCGCTGCTGTTGATCGAAGGGGAACTGCTCTACAACCCGCGAC
Organism: Rhodococcus sp. IEGM 1341; assembly: GCF_030056895.1. Classification (NCBI taxonomy): domain Bacteria; kingdom Bacillati; phylum Actinomycetota; class Actinomycetes; order Mycobacteriales; family Nocardiaceae; genus Rhodococcus; species Rhodococcus sp. IEGM 1341. Next base: position 396,700 of record NZ_JASHKV010000003.1, read on the forward strand.
TGCGGCGTGCATATCCGATCGAGAACGGCATCCCGGTGTTGCTCGCCGACGACGCCCGCGATGTCGACGACGCCGAGCACGAGTCGATCCTGGCTCGCGCCACGTCCTAGAACTCTCGGCCGCGCGCCGGGTTCGTCGACTACAGGGGTCGTCGACTACTGGGTTCGTCGACGCAATGTCGCGGCGGCTCCGCTCAGCGCAGCGACGGTGAACGCCGTGACCACGGCGATGTCGGTCCACATGCGCCCGGTGACTCCGGGGTACCTGGATATCTCCTGGAGCGCGTCGACCAGGTAGCTCAGCGGCAGGACATCGCTGATCGTGCTCAGCCAGTTCGGCATCTGGTCGCGCGGCACCAGGAGTCCGCAGAGAAACAGCTGTGGAATCACGACCACCGGCATGAACTGGACGGCTTGGAACTCGGTGCGAGCGAATGCGCTGCACAGCAGTCCGACGGCGACCCCGAGCATCGCTCCCAGGATTGCGATCACCAGTACCCAACCTACCGAGCCCTCGATGTCGAGCCCGAGAAATCCGAACGCGACGGTGCATGCGAGTACCGCCTGTCCGACGGCGGCCAGCGAGAACGCGGACCCGTAGCTCGCGAGCAGATCCAGTTTGGACATCGGAGTCGTCAGCAGGCGTTCGAGCGTTCCCGAGGATCGTTCACGCTGCATCGAGATCGACGTGATCAGGAACATGACGACGAACGGCAGGATGCCGAGCATCGTGATCGCGATCCGATCGAACAACGGCTGCTGATCAGGCGGGGTCGGCACGTCTCGGTACAGGTAATACAGCAACACCATCAGCAGGGACGGAACGAGCAGCACCATCGCCACCGATCGATGGTCTGCTCGTAGCTGTCGCAGTATGCGGCCCGTGCCGGCTGCGTAGATACGCGCGTTCACGATGTCTCCTCGGTAGATCTGATGAGGGACAGGAATGCGCGATCGAGGGTCGTTTCGTTCGTGCGCGCGAGTAGCGCGTCCGGGCTCGAGTGGGCGAGAACGGTGCCGTCGCGCATCAGAACGAGACGGCTGCAGTGCTCCGCCTCTTCCATCACGTGGCTCGAGACCAGCACCGTTGTGCCGCTTGCCGCGATATCGGCGAAACGCGACCACAGCTCCGAGCGCAGCACGGGATCCAAGCCGACCGTCGGTTCGTCGAGGACGATCAGCTCGGGTTCGGCAACCAGCGCGCTGGCCAGGGAGACCCGCCCCAGTTGGCCGCCGGAGAGCTCGCCCGCCCGTGACGACGCGTGGTCGGCCAGTCCGACGGTCTCGATGGCGGACGCGACGTCCGCGCGCCGGCGACCGTACAGCGACCCGAAGTACTGCACGTTCTCGCGAACGGTGAGATCTCGGTAGACGCTCGGTGCCTGGGTCACGTACCCGACGGTGCGGCGCAACGGTGCCGAGCCGGCCGGCGATCCGAGTACTGTCACGGTTCCGCTGCTGACGATCTGAGTGCCGACGATCGATCGCATCAAAGTCGTCTTACCGCAGCCCGATGGACCGAGAAGTCCGGTGATGACACCACGGGGGATTGTCAGGGACAGATTGTTCAGCACCGTTCGCTTGCCGCGGCGAACCGTCAGCCCTGCGATCTCGACGGCGTGTTCACCGGTGAACGCCATAGCGGCCTCCAGACTTGTCGGATGTCGAAGTCATAGCCCCGTCGGCGCACGGTGGTCAAGGGCGAAGCATCATGGGATCGATGAATGTCGCTGACTTGGAGATCGGGGAACCCGACGCCGCAGCCCGACGCATCCTCGGCGGAACCGTCACCGTGGGCGACGTGTCGGTGCGCATCGTGGAAGTCGAGGCCTACGGTGGTCCACTCGATGGTCCATGGCCGGATCCGGCCGCGCATTCCTTCCGGGGCCCGACCCCTCGTAACCAGGTGATGTTCGGTCCTGCGGGGCGTCTGTACGTCTACCTGAGCTACGGAATGCATCTTTGTGTGAACGTGAGTTGCGGCCCGGACGGTACGGCCGCTGCGGTGTTGCTTCGAGCGGGTGAAGTGGTGGCCGGTCACCACATCGTCGAGACCAGGCGCGCCGGCCGCGGTCCACGGACCGCACGGGTCGAGGCCGGTTGGGCCCGCGGGCCCGGAAATCTCGGTCGAGCCCTTGGCGTCTCGCTGGCGGACAACGGATCGGACGTGTTCGACGCGTCGTCGGCGGTCACCCTCGAACTACTCGAGCGCCCGTTGAACGAGAAGGCCGTTGTATCCGGCCCACGGGTAGGGGTGAGTTCGGCGGCCGATCGTCCGTGGCGCTTCTGGATGCTCGGGTCGCAGGCGGTGTCGAGCTACAAACGCAGTCCCCGCGCCGCCGCTCCCGGAGCTCGGAGGCCTGACCGACGCCTGGATGCGTCCATACGGGAGGATCGACGTCGTGAGTGAGAACATCATCGACGAAATGACCTGGCGTGGACTGATCGCACAGTCCACCGATGTGGACGCGCTGAAGAAGGCTACGTCCGAGGGCCCGATCACGCTGTACTCCGGTTTCGATCCGACAGGTCCCTCGCTGCACGCAGGGCACCTCGTGCCGTTGCTGGCGCTCAAGCGTTTCCAGCGAGCCGGCCATCGCCCGATCATCCTCGCTGGTGGTGCGACGGGACTCATCGGTGACCCTCGCGATGTAGGGGAGCGCACCATGAATTCCCCCGAGGTCGTCACCGAGTGGGCCTCGCGCATCCGTGGTCAGCTCGAACGGTTCGTCGACCTGGACGAGAGCCCGACGGGTGCAGTGGTGGTGAACAATCTGTCCTGGACGGGGGAGCTGTCCGCGATCGATTTCCTTCGCGACATCGGTAAGCACTTCTCGATCAACGTCATGCTTGCTCGCGAGACGGTGAAGAACAGGCTCGAGAGCGACGGAATGTCGTACACCGAGTTCAGCTACATGCTGTTGCAGGCGAACGACTACGTGCAGCTCCGCAGGCAATACGGCTGCAGTCTTCAGATCGGCGGCTCCGACCAGTGGGGAAACATCATCGCCGGGGTGGAGCTGAACCGGCGCCAGGACGCCGAGTCGGTGCACGCCATGACGGTTCCGCTGGTCACCTCCGCCGACGGCAAGAAATTCGGCAAATCCACCGGAGGCGGCAGCCTGTGGCTCGACCCGGAGATGACGAGCCCGTACGCCTGGTACCAGTACTTCGTGAACACCGGTGACGCAGACGTGGTGAAGTACCTGCGCTGGTTCACCTTCCTGTCGAAGGACGAGTTGGCCGAACTGGAGACGGCGACCACCGAGCGTCCGCACGCGCGTGAGGCGCAGAAGCGCCTGGCCGCCGAGATGACCACGTTCGTCCACGGCGAAGCCGCGACTCGCTCGGTCGAACTGGCCAGCCAGGCGCTATTCGGGCGGGCCGAACTGACCGAACTCGACGAGAAGACGCTCGCTGCCGCGCTACAGGAAGCGTCTGTGGCCGACATCGAGGCCGGTGCACCGAACACCATCGTCGATCTGCTCGTCGCTACGGGGTTGAGCGAGAGCAAGGGCGCTGCCCGACGCGCAGTCAAGGAGGGCGGCGCATCGGTCAACAACGTCAAGATTTCCGACGAAGAATGGACACCCGGTGCGGACGATCTCCTGCACGGCCGTTGGTTGGTGGTCCGACGCGGAAAGCGGAACTTCGCAGGCGCCCGAATCGCGGACTGAGTTTTCCGTTGTAGTCAGTGGGCGGAGTCACATCCATGTAATTTGGCTACGACGCCCGTCAGGTGGGTAAGTGACCGGTTGCGACCAGGCCGTTCACGCGATTCACGCGTGAACGACCTGGGGATTTGACGCGTTGTTATCCGGGGCGTAACTTTGTCCAGGTCAGAGCGACACGGACGCCAGCCCAGACCGCAAGGCCTGAGCAACGCGGAGTTCGCCTCCGACACCATGAAGATGTCAAAGCCGAAAGATCGACTTCTTCACGGATGTGAAGCCAGTTTGACTGCGCTTGATCATCTGATCTAAGCTGGAACTCTTGCCCCGGACATCTACGAGCTTCAGCTCGAAGGTGAATGGTGTGTGCGTGTTCTTTGAGAACTCAACAGTGTGTCGATGAATGTCAGTGCCGAAATATTTTGTTTTGGTGAAAGCATTCGATGTATCAATCATCCGCTTGTGGTGGTTGTTGTCGGGTGTTGTTTGAAATGCTAGTTGAGTTTTTCTGCTAGTGATTTGACTTGATGTCTTTGACTGATTCGCAGCTTCGGTCCTCTTTTCGGGGGTCGGGGTTGTTGTTTCGCAGGTCTTTTACGGAGAGTTTGATCCTGGCTCAGGACGAACGCTGGCGGCGTGCTTAACACATGCAAGTCGAGCGGTAAGGCCTTTCGGGGTACACGAGCGGCGAACGGGTGAGTAACACGTGGGTGATCTGCCCTGCACTCTGGGATAAGCTTGGGAAACTGGGTCTAATACCGGATATGACCACATGCCGCATGGTGTGTGGTGGAAAGATTTATCGGTGCAGGATGGGCCCGCGGCCTATCAGCTTGTTGG
>NZ_JASHKV010000004.1:0-353895 GCF_030056895.1 Rhodococcus sp. IEGM 1341
CGTCACCCTCTGCGCAATTCTCACCTGGCTACGCCGATTGGGAGACACGCCCTAGATGGGGGGCGGATCTCTACTAACGCGTCTTCGGTGTGGTTTCTCGATTTTTGTAGAGCGGTGCCGGCCCACGGGGGCACCGAGGACAATTGGTCGCCGGCGGCCTCCGTAGCCCCCCGGGTGCGGCCCGACGTATCAATCATCGCTACATATGACTATCATCGCATTATGACGATCAAAGACATTGGCGGTTGCCCAACCGCGGTAAGCGCGGGGACCGAACTCGACGCCGCGGTGGCGCTGTTCCACAGCCTCTCCGACGGCACACGGCTCGCGATCGTGCGCCGTCTTGCCGACGGGGAGGCCCGAGTGGCGGACCTGGTGGGCGAACTCGGACTGGCCCAGTCCACGGTATCGGCGCACGTGGCGTGCCTGCGCGACTGCCACCTTGTCGAGGGCCGGCCGCAAGGGCGGCAGGTGTTCTACTCCCTCGCTCGCCCGGAGCTGATGGACCTGCTCGCCTCCGCCGAGACTCTGCTGGCCGCCACGGGGAACGCGGTCGCGCTATGCCTGAACTACGGCACCGATACCGGAGAGCAGTCGTGAGCGACGCCTGCGGCTGCGGCCCCGACGAACCCGGTGCCGACCAGGCGCAGGAGCCGGCGAGGTTCTGGCAGGTCACCGAGATCCGTGCCGCGGTGATCGCCGGGGTGCTGCTGGTGGCCGGGTACGCCGTCGCCTGGGCTGGCGGGCCGCCCGCGGCCGAGCTGACCCTGCAGGCCGCAGTGCTGCTGATCGCCGGCTACACCTTTGTCCCTTCGACACTCAGACGCCTGGCCAAGGGCAAGATCGGCGTCGGCACACTGATGACGATCGCTGCCGTCGGCGCGGTGCTGCTCGGCGCCGTCGGCGAGGCCGCGATGCTCGCGTTCCTGTTCACCATCAGCGAGGGCCTCGAGGAATATGCCGTCGCCCGCACCCGCCGCGGCCTGCGCGCCCTACTCTCCCTCGTCCCGGACACCGCCACCGTGCGGCGGGGCGGCCGCGAGCAGACCGTCGCCCCGGCGCAGCTGTGGCTTGGGGAAACGATGATCGTCAAGCCCGGCGAGCGACTCGCCACCGACGGCATCATCCGCAGCGGGCGCACTGCCCTGGACACCTCGGCGATCACAGGCGAGTCGATGCCTGTCGAGGCCGGGCCAGGGGCCGAGGTGTTCGCCGGATCGATCAACGGCACAGGTGCCCTAGAGGTTGAGGTCACGGCAGGTGCCGAGGACAACTCGTTGGCCAAGATCGTGCGGATCGTCGAGGCCGAGCAGTCTCGCAAGGGCGAGGCACAGCGCCTGGCCGACAAGATCGCGAAGCCGCTGGTCCCGGGCGTGATGATCGCTGCCGTGGTTATTGCCGCTGTTGGCAGCCTGTTTGGGGATCCGCTGGTGTGGATTGAGCGGGCACTGGTTGTGCTGGTCGCCGCGTCCCCGTGCGCGTTGGCGATCGCGATCCCGGTGACGGTGGTCGCCGCGATCGGTGCCGCCAGCAAGTTCGGTGTTCTGATCAAGGGCGGCGCGGCGCTGGAAGCCCTCGGCCGGATCCGCGGTGTCGCCGTGGACAAGACCGGCACCCTGACCCGTAATCGGCCCGAGGTCATCGAGGTCGCCGCCACCGGCGGTGCCACCGAAGCCGAGGTGCTGGCAGTTGCCGCCGCGCTGGAGGCGCGCAGCGAGCACCCCCTCGCTCGGGCGATCCTCGCCGCTGTCGACAACGTCGTTCCGGCGGAGGAGGTCGATGCTGTCGTCGGCGCGGGGCTGACTGGCCGCGTCGATGGTGTTGCAGCCCGGTTGGGCAGGCCCGGGTGGGTCGACCCCGGCCCCCTGGCAGGGGATATCGAGCGGATGCAGCATGCCGGTGCCACCGCGGTGCTGATCGAACGCGGCGGCGTGGTGATCGGGGCGGTCGCGGTGCGCGATGAGCTGCGCCCGGAGGCCCGCGAGGTCGTGGCCGAGCTGCAAAGGAGCGGCTACACCGTCGCGATGCTCACCGGCGACAACGAACGCACCGCCCGCGCCCTGGCCGCAGAGGTCGGCATCGACGAGGTGCACGCGGACTTGCGGCCCGAGGACAAGGCCCGCATCGTCGCTGCTCTACGCGCGGATCGGCCGACAGCGATGGTCGGGGACGGCGTCAACGACGCCCCGGCGCTGGCCACCGCGGATCTGGGGATCGCGATGGGCGCGATGGGTGCCGACGTCGCGATCGAGACCGCGGATATCGCATTGATGGGCGAGGATCTGCGCCACCTGCCCCAGGCCCTGGGGCATGCACGCCGCTCGCGTCGGATCATGCTGCAGAACGTCGGCCTGTCCTTGGCGATCATCACGGTGCTGATGCCGCTCGCGTTGTTCGGGGTTCTGGGGCTGGCGGCGGTAGTGCTCGTCCATGAGGTCGCCGAGATCGTCGTCATCGCCAACGGTGTCCGGGCGGGCCGCGCGCGAAAAATCTTGGCCATGCCCACAACCCCTCGGGTGCTTGAACCGGTCGGCGGAGCCCGGTCATGATTGATGCCGAAAGCATGAAGCCGCCGTCAGCGGCCGTGCCCCGGCGGGGCACGGGCCGACGTTGGCTCCTGGTCGTCGCCAGCCTCTTGGTTACGGCGGCGCTCATTGTTGATCCGATGGCCCGCTCCGGCCTCGCTGGCGGGCGAACCATCGGGCTTGGGGTGCTGGACCTGCGGCTGGCTTATAACAGCGGGGTCGCGTTCAGTCTCGGCGCGCAGCTCCCCACCATCGTGATCGTGGCGGTGACCGCCGCTGTGACCGCTGGTATCGGTGTGTTCGCCTGGCGCACCGCACCCGGCAGCCCGAGGCTCCAGAGCGTCGGGCTCGCCGCGATCGTCTCCGGTGCCGCCGCCAACGTCATCGACCGGATCCTCGATGGCAAGGTCACCGACTATTTCCACACAGGCTGGTGGCCCACCTTCAATCTCGCCGACGTCTACATCACCGGCGGCGTCCTGCTCGTGATCTGCGCACTATTCCTCGACACCACCACCAGCAAGGAGCCCACGCCATGAGCGGAATGCCCGAGCATCTGCGCCAGGCTTACACCGCGGAGATGGTCGCCGCCCGCGATACCGGCGAGGCCGACGAACGGTGGCATCACCTCGAACGCGCCCACATCATCTCCCAGCCCTACCTGTGGCCGCACACCCGCAATCACATCGCCATGCTCGGACTCGCCCTGCACCAACGTGACCGCCGCGAGGCGCTCGGCCAGATCGTTCGCATCGTCGTCGCCGCACCCGGCTCGGCCCTCGGCCGCTACCCCGAGGGCAACACCGGCCGTACCCGTGCCGGGCTCATGACGACGATGCCCCTCTCGGCCGAGATGGCAGTGATCCTGGCGCAGTCGCCCTAGCGGGTATCTTCACGGGAACCGTCGCCCGCCAAGGCAGGGGGCTCTCACACTCTGCGAGCTAGATTCGGCTCCGCAGGACCTGGGCCAGCTGCTCGACGGTGGGCGATCCGGCCAGTCCGGTCCCCGTCGGGTAGACGCGGCACGCGAACTCGGTCACCGCCGGCGCCCCAGCGAATGCGTCCGTGCCATCGATCAGGATCGTTGGGGAACCGGCGAACGGCAGCGCCGCAGCCTCCTCCTCTGTCTCGATCCGCCGATAGCCGATCGTCACATCGGACAACCCGACCGTGTCAGCCGCCGCCTGGACCCGGTCGGCCGCGTCCTGCCAGTTCGGGCAGCCATCGAAATACAGAATCTCCACCTTCATACCTAGATCCTGCCCCTTGCTATGTGCGCTGACAATCGGGCCGTCCTGCGGCACCCGTTATGGGTAGCGGCACTTTTCAGGTGGTACGAATGTGCCCGATTCGGTGGGCGACCTGGCTTCAAACCGCCGCGTCGAAGTGAACCAACAGCGTATCTGGCGACGTCGGCGTCTGCCAGCGCTGCGAGCACGATGCCGACCTGGTCGCCGTGTAGGTCAGCCGATTCGGCCCATGATGCGGCGGCGATGCTGTTTCCGGTGCCGCCAGGCGGCAGCCAGAACATCGTCTCGAATAGGGCAACGTCGTTGCCGGAGCCCATAGCAGTCGCCTGGCCGCAGGCCAGGAACTATCAGCGGGAGCTACGGCGGCAGAGGCGAGTCCCATCACCTGCTTGCTGCAGTATTTCGCGTGGCCCTGCTCGTGTCGAGTGCGGGACGAACCCGAGACGCCCGCGCGAATGAACTGCACCGGGTGTCGGGAACCTGGCGCTAAGTTCCATCCCTGCCACGTAAGGGGCGTAAATGGCGGTCGGGTAGCTGCTCCAGCCGGAGAAGTGCGGCGGCGAGTTGGGTGCTCAATATGCCGTTGAGCTCCCTCTCTGCAGCCAGATCTTGGCGAAGTTTTGCGACAGCGGAGGTCTCCTCTGTCTGCTGAGCTGCGGACACTGGAGCGATCTGCTTCGAGATCTGGGCGACCAGATCACGAATGTCGGTGTGCTTGTGTGTGAGGGAAGTTCTCGCCAGACCCGCTTCCTCCGCAAGGGCCTTGGCGCTGAGCTTTCCCGAACTGTTCTTCGCTTGGCCATCGAGCAGTCGTCCGAGCGCAGCGATCAGTGCGTCCCGTTCAGCTGCGTCATCCCCGCGTCGGGTCACGTGGCTTCCCCCTCCCTCCCAGGGTGTCTGCCGATCTGGCGCGTCAGGAGTTCTGCCCGTTGTCGATTGCGCATGGCAAGTGGCTCGGGCAGAGACTCGGCCTCAGCGAGCAGGTCATCGCGCTCTCTTGCCTTCGCTGAGACGTGCTGATCGAGCATGGCGATGTTGGGGCAGTTGCTTTGACAATTTGTCAGATCGGGCGTTTGCGTGGCGTCATCCTTGGGCGGGCGATCGACCTGGCACGCAGCCGTGCTCGGGTTGTAGATGCAGACGACGTGCGCGTTCGGGTTGTCGTAGATCAAGTGCAGACGGCTGTTTCGGAACCGCTTGAGTTCGGCTTCGCTGCGAACCTGTCCGGCAAACTGTTCCTGGAAGCTGCTGAGCCCGTCGGCAAGGCGGTCTGCGGCGGGGCCGCTGATCTGCTCGTCATGGCTCCATGCCTCCGTCAGGTCTTGAAGGCGGTCCCAGTTGGACATCAGCCGATCGAATTCGACCTCGTCCGGGAAGCCTGATTCGGCACGTCCTGCGTAGCCCAGTGATGTGACGGAGCTAAGGTGGCCGTACTGGATGCCGAGGGCGATTTCACCACCGGGTTGGTTTGCGATATGCCAGGCCAGGGTGCGGCGAAGCCTGCTCAATGAGACGACTTCATCGTTCTCGATGTCGTCGAATACCAAGGAAGAGCCTCTATTCACGGCTCCTTCGCTACTCGCCTTCAATCGGATGGGCAAGCGGTCGCCACGGTGGGCGTGCTGGTTCCACTTCGTGATCAACCTCTTGATTCCAGCAGAGGCCATGGTCGTCGAAATCAGAGCGCCGCGTCGTGATCTCTCACAGTCTGGTGTTCGCTTGACCACCGCGAATAGGTACTCGCTGTTGGGGTTGATCAGTTGTAGTGCTTCGATAGCGCGGGCGGCCGGCTCGATGGTGATCCAGGGCTGTTGTCTCCGCCGACCGGCGGTGGCAGCCTGCCCGTCCTCATCGAGCACATTCTTGAAGGTGCGTCCCCAGATTCGGTATCTGCTGGCGGTGCTCGACAGGTCGTCTTCGAGGGGGCCCGTGCTTTCCAGGCAGTCGTGTCCGAGGTGCAATAACTCGCTGGGGCGCATGCCGGTCAGATAGCCGACAATGAGCATCGCAGATGTGCGCACGTCGCCGATGTCGAACGCCCGCACATAATTGGTAGCTTGCTTGAAGGCCGCGAATTGCTCCGGAGTAACGGCCTGTCCCTTGCCAGCGGGGACGGACAGGTCGTTGTCCTGCGCCCAACGTCGGGCCTTCCATCGGGCAGATTGGCTTCCCAAGTCGAGGGCCCCACTGAGGTACTCATCGACGAGAGCCATGCTCGCGTGCAGGAGATCGGCCATCACGTCCGGCGGGATGGGCTCGGTTCGGTTCTCGTATTGGCCTCGGGTGTCGCCTATCCAGTTTGTGAGATCGCGGTCGAACCACGGTGGTTGGACCAGGTGGAGCGGGCCGGGATGGTCTATGTTGTGCACCCAGATGCGGCACAGGAAGCTGAGGATGGCGCCCTTGAAACTGCGGCCGGAAGACGAGTCTGCGATCTCCGCCGCGTACTCCTCCCAGGTTTCCGTGGTGATCTCGGCGAACTGCTCGTACCCGCGTGCCGACAGCCATTGGGTGAGAGCGCAGAGCCGGTAGTAGGCAGCCTGCACTGATCCTGGCGAAATCATCCGCCGGCGAATCTTGGCGCTAGCGCGGAGCATGGGGGTATTGAGGATGTTGAAGATATATATCTTCGTGGCGTTCCTGAACGGCTCGGGAACCGTATTGAAGTTGAGATTCATCGATGCCAGGTGGTCCGCGTGATCGATGTGGTGCAGCGGCCACACATCGTCCGCGAATACGGTTATCGGCTGGTCTGTAACGTCGCTGCGGCGTTCGTGGGTGGCAAACACGCGGGCGGAGGAGGACGGCACGACCGCGCGTGAGCCGCGGTCGGGGAAGGTCGCAGACGGATTGTTCGACAGGCCGGTGGTCATCGCGTTTCTCTGAGTCATCGAGTGTCCCACTCTCGTCTCATTAGTCGTTCGACGGCGTTCCGGTCACCCGCGGTGACCGTGTCGCGTGCCCGCTTGAGATCGTCTGGGGAGAAGTAGGGTCCGGGGCTGGTCAGGCTTCGTATTCTGGCGTAGTGAGCCTGATAGCGGGTTGACCATGTGTGCTCATCCGTCGTCGCACGGAGGAGCTCGAAATGATCGAGCAGAGCCACGACCCGAGGGAGGTGGCGCCGGAGTATGACTGCATTTTTGCAGGCGAAGCAGGTGAGAAACGACGCCTCACATGGCGATCCCGTCGCCGGGTTCGATGTGGGGTCCTGGCAGGCTGCCGCGACGGTGTCCCGATGGCCGGCATTGAGGGCATCGAGCACACCGAGGTTGGCGGCGATCGGGGCTTCGGCGGCGGTGGCGAAGTCTCGGGACGTGACACGTGCCTGCACGTCATCGAGTGCGGCCTCGAGCCCGGCGGCGATAGCTTCCTGTGCGTCTTGACGGACTCGGGGGTCCTGCAGGGCATATTCGGTGTTGGTCGCGGCGGTGTGGCCTTGCGGATGGACCTGGGTCACGAAATAGTGGCGGAGTGCCCTTGCTGTGGCGAAGTCAAGTTCAGGGTGGTCCTTGCGCCAGCCGGCAAGATGGGCCAAAACGGTTCGCAAATGTACGTCAGCGAGGGTGAATAGTGGGATGCCGGATGGTGTCTGCCGTCCTGAGTTGAGGCCGCCAGATAAGACCACTAGAACCGCATCGGTCGGGTGCCCCACGGAGGCCAAGGTGCGCCGTGCGCCTTCGGTCGCCTCGAGCAGCATCATGATCATTCTCGCCTTAGACCGGGCGCCGTTGTCGAAGTAGGTCTCGGACCAAGTGCTCACGGCACCGCGGCGGGGTTTTGTGAGGGTGACGCGGAGATGCACCGGCTCGCTGCCATCACGGGCGTCGACTCGACTGATGTCGGATGTGGTGAGATTCAGGGCCACGCTGAGGTTCCATCCACAGGTGATCGTCAAGCCCATGACCGCGGCGGCACCCTCGCCTGCGGTGAGATACAGCGCTTTGTAGGCCAGGTACGGCGTTCGTTTGGTGGCGCTGCCATTCAGCCGCTTGAGCACAGTCGGTGGAATCACACGAAGACTAGGCGACGAAGGGTAGCGGCGGGCAATATCGCCGGTCCGGGCGATCTCGTCGAGAGTCTGGGCGTAAAGGTAGTCATCTGAATCCGGTGTGATGCGTCCGGCACGGAAGTCGTCGACGAGCATCCATGACGCGGTAACACGGGCCTTGGCCGCCCGCAGGGTTTCGAAGCAGGTGGCGCGCAGAGTCTCGATCTGGGCGTCGCTGAGAACGATACCGCTGACCTCAGCAGGAGATCTTCCGACGTATCCTGTTTCGATGGCGTGGAGGGCGCTCTCGGTGATGCCCGGAAGAACTCGGAGGACGGCCTTCACCGACTGCCCGTAGGCTGAACGCACCGACGGACTCATAGACAGAAGAAATGAGTTCCACTGGGAAGCCTGCAGATCCGATGGCCGGTCGAGGGGGACCGTGCGTAGGAGCGCCTTGACAGCGCGGAACCCAAGTTCGACGGTTGCCTTAGAGTTCCAAGTGCCATCGCCAGAGACGAGTTCGCTGAAACGCACGGCCAACACTCGCTGGAACTCAGGACCGCAATCCAGGGTGTCGAAGCGCAGCACGAAATCGTGGGTTGGCCGGCGGTATTCGGCAAGGCGCAAGGTGAGCGGGCCATCGAATGAACAGATCAACTGCCGACTCCGATCGGGCTGTCGATGACGCGCTCATCTGATTGAGCGATAAGCGCTAGGGCCTCGTCCAGTTGAGTGGGGGCTTGCTCCGTCGCCGCGAGGAACCAGTCCCATTCAAGAGCCAGTACTGGTGCTAAGTAGTGGTCTCTGGTCACCTGTAGGTTCTTGTGCCCGAGGAGGTTCTGCACGCGCAGCCAGATATTGCCTTCCTCGATGAGGCTCCGGAGGCCCGCCTGACTCACTCGATCTTGCTGCCGCAACGACATCATCGCGGACAGCGCGAAGACGTGAAGCGCGAAGGAATGTCGCAGCATGTGTGGATGGACGTAGATCGAGTCGTCATCGTCGATCTGCAGGGAACCGTGCGACACCCGGGACGAGGCCGCCATCCGGTCGGATGCCTCACTGAAGACGTCATTCCACGACGTGGGCTGGAGCGGACGGCCGTGCTGTCCGAGCCACAGTGCCAGCGGACGTCGACGCCCCTCCGAATCGAGACCGAACGTCCGAGCCCGATGCGACCAATCCAACTCATCGAGGTTGAATTGGACGGTCTCGCCGCTCTCGGTGTCGTCCACGGTGACTTTGGTCGCGAGCCCATTCCGGCGGGATACCCTCTGCACGATCAGCGCATTGGGGACCTCCTCGTAGACGCCGGACGCCAGGCCAGCGGCCTCGTCCAATACGCGCATCTGGGACACGTACTCGTTGATTGTCGCCAGCACTTCTCGGCCGAGGTAGAAGATCCGGCCACGCTCGGGGCTGTTCTTCGAAAGGGCTCCGGGGACCCGCCCCTTGAAGAGACGACTCGTGATCTGCGCTGTGGGAACTTCAACGAGGAGCAATCCCGCCGCTTCGGAGCGACGCATCCCGCTGCTGTAGAGAAGGTCCGCGTAGGCGGCATTGCGGTCCCTCATGACCATGCTCTCGGCCCGGGCGGCACCCACCCCGAGCAGTGCCTCGCTTCGCCAGCGCTGGTACGCACGTCGCGTAAGCCAATTCACGTCAGCCAGGACCTGGCCACGCGTCACGTTGATGTTGCCGGTCGGGACCGGGTTCGACGACACCGCATCGTGATCGGCGGCGTAACCGTAGAGGGACATGAGCGCCGCGCGGTTGCGCACGATGGTGCTCGCCGACACTCCTCGCTGTATCGCCCCCCGCCGAATTACTGTGGCGTCCGTGCGCCGCCACTGGAAGTATGCAGTCACGTCTCCGCGCCTGACGTCCAGCCACGAGAGTCCGTCCCGCTGGTCGCCAAGGTATCCGAAGTATGCCGCCACATCACTTGCGTAGTTCATGGCGGTGTGCTCGTTGTGAAAGTGGTGAGCCCAGGAGACCACGACGGGGTCCATGTGGCCATCTGCAGTCAAGGGGATGTGCAGGGGTGTGCCGCGTCGCGTCCACTGGCGGTTTGCCTGGACCGCCTCGCTGAGCCAGGGCGCTGGATTTTGGCTGGCGCCGAGGAGCCTGAGATCTACCTGCATTACTCGGGCATGGTTGCTCACTCGGACTCGCACCTCCACCGGTCGGGCATGGCTCAGATCTTAGCACCCAACAGTCGGCGATCCGATATAAGCGACACAACATGATCCAGTTGAACAGCCATCGAGGTATCAGCTCCTCGAACGAAGTCGATGATGGTGCCGGTGTAGGTGTCGGCCAGGGTGCCGGTCAGCACCACGCATCCATTGGATCCTGGCTTGAGGGTGATGTCCGTGAGGTCACGACGAAGCAGATCGTTTCGCTGGTCACAGCCATTCCTCCCAAATTCGACGTCGACATCGTCGGTCCAGGATTGGCCGAACAAGTCACGGTCATAGCCGGTTTTCGGGGCTCGGCCCTTGATCGGCAGAGTGGCCAGCGTGGACAGGGATGCCTGTGCGCCGTCGGCGTTGTCGAGTCTCGCTTCGGGTGTCGTCGGGTTGGAGCCTGGGGGCGTCGGCGGTGCGTCGCTGGAGGTGGCAGTGATCGAGGGGCTGATTGTCAGCGCGGAAGTCGCCACTGCGGCCTGCGCGGCGGTCTCAGCGGTCCCCGTCTGATCGACGCAACCGACGATTAGCAAGCCGGACAGGACAGCGCCAATAACCCACGGCCATTTCCGTCGCCCCTTCGGTACCGGTGTTGCGGGCGGCGGATATTTTAGATCGGACACAGCGGTGTTCTCCTACGAGCAAAACGTTGACGCGCGAGGTCCGTCGACACCGTATCGGGCACAGTTGGCGGCTGTTACTTCTGACCGAATCCGCGCAGCGCGTCAGCCGATGGCGTAGCCGAGTTGATGGGCTGCGGCAGGAGTGTTACATCGAGTCGATCGGCAAAGGAAGTTGTCCCACGTCACCGGGCCCAAACCTCAAGCAGGTTGCGCGAATCCACCGACCAACGCGGCGGTGAAAGGTGCGCTTTCCTCACAGTTTCCGGCATCCAGCACCACTTGACCCGTAGGTGGCCGAAGCAGTCAGCGGTGTCGGATGTGTATTGATTGGTCATCGAGACCGATCACGTCGGTGACGACCTCTTATTGGGCGCAGTCGGGTTGTCCGGCGTCGGCGAACTACCAAAAGAGCGATGACCATGATCGTCGGGTAACCAACGCCAGCCAACAGAACTACGGCCAGCGATCTCGGCCCCGCATCGATGACCGCGTGGTAGATGCCGAACAGCCACCGTGGAAGTGAACAGAGCGCGAACACGCTGAACAAGGTGTAGATGATCACCAGTACCCGGGCAAACCGCTGCACCGTCGTGTCCTGTGCTCGCAACGCGGTGAGCATAGCGCGTGGCGTTGCCCAGGTGGCGGAGACGGCGCGTGCCCCCATGGCGTCACGCAGAGCCCAGTAGCCGTCCGACTTTTCGGTGGGCCGCAGGCTTGCGAGGGAGACGGTGCATAGGGAGAGTAGGACTATCGCCGCCATTCCATCGGAATGCCAGAGGTAGGCCAGCGCAAGTGCCGCGATGAGGTAACCGTCGACAGCGAGGCCCGCCAGGTCGCCGCGTAGGCGGGTGGCCACCGGCTCGGATTCGAGGTGCGAGAGGTCGACATAGAGGGACGGGCCTGCGAGGTAGAGCCCGTAGCCGACCCCTGGCCGGTCACCGCATTGCGCAGCCACGGCATAGTGCCCGGACTCGTGCAGGAGCAAGCGGACAGTCTGAGCCACGAACACGAGCAGGATCGCGGTGCCAGGACTGTCGAGCACCGTAACCATGGTGGAGGTCACAGGAAGCGCCCAGATCACGAACGCCGAGGCGAGCAAGAGCGTCGCTAATCCGAAGCCGACGGTGGCCTTGGAGGCCACTAGTCGGCCCGTGGCTGTCGCGACCCCCGCGAAGAGCTGTTGCAATACCTGCGAATCGCGGCGGAAGTACAGGTCGGACAAGCTCGGTGCGTACGTCTGATGTCGTATCGTCCAATCAGCCGACTCGCCTTCCAGCACGCCGTGGTCGACGAGCAGTTGAATGGACCGGGCCGTCTCCTGGTCGTCCATGACTAGGGTCGGGGCACCGCCGGATTCCTCGTTGGCGACCCGAAGCAGGAAGTCATGGGTATCCCCGTCGACAACGAGGGGATCGCGGCCAGGCACAAGGACCACCGGATTACCGCGAAATCCGACGCGAACTCCAGGTGCGAGGGAGATGGACACCAGTGTTCAGGCGCTCATCATGTCGAGTCGGTCTTCACGTGCCAGGGCAACGACCTTGGAATCGAATTCCTCGGGAAACCCTGCACACACCCCCCAGACATCCAAGCTGTCCGGATCCAGCCTGGCACCGCAGCCGCCGCCGTGTGTGAGGGCGAGATTGCAGGTCTGGCAGTTCTTCAGCAAGTCGACTCGGCGTGCCCGCCATTTGTCCCATAGCGGAAGCTCGACGATGCCGCGTTTTGTGCTCATTCCTACAGCCTTGTCGGGCCGCCCGACCAGTTCGTGGCAGTTGTAGATGGCACCTTCGGGTGAGAAGTAGATGTTCCTTGCTGGGGCCCCGCACGCGTCGTACATCGGTCTGCTGATCACATCGCGGAGGTAAGCGGTCAATCGGCTCGAGGTGCTGCCGAGCGAACCGAACACTGCACTGTGTTCTCCGGAGACGAAGTCGCCGTAGCCGCGCATGAGAAGGTATTCGTCGATCTCGATGGCGCTCATGTAGTGGTCGCCAACGCCGCGTTCCGGCGACAGTGGATCCGGATGGACATTCACGTGGTGAAACGCGACAAGTTCGTGCGCGAGGATTCCGCGCTCGCCGAGGAAGTCGATGAGTTTGGGCAGACCGTCGATGTTCCGGCGATCGATGTTGGGTCGTATCGCGACAGAGACACCTTTATCGAGGGCAAGCTCGATGTTGTCGATGATCGTGGAGAACGTCGGGGCGCCGGACAACGGGACCCGGCGGATGTCGTGGTATTCGGCGGTCCCGTCCACGCTGACGATGAGGTCGTTCAGCATAGTGGGGGAGAGAAGGTCGGCGAATTGGTGCAGGAATACGCCGTTGGTCGTCGCATGTGTTTGTAACCCTAGCTCGGCTCCCCCGAGGACAAGCTTGCGCACGACGTCGCCGAGTCGGGGCAGGAGGGGCTCACCGCCGAACAATTCGAGATGACTGACTCCGCGGGTCCCGATCAGCGAGGTGACCGAACGCAGGATCGAATCCGCGTCGGCCTCGGTGAGGTAACGCTGTGGGAGCGCTCGCATGCCTGTGTCGGCCTGGAAGCAGTACGAGCAGGCGAGGTTGCACGAGTTGGTGGTGACCACTGCGATGTTCGCGGCCTGTGTGTCGCTGACCTGGTCCGCTACGTATTGCTGGAACCATGTCACCTCGTCTTCGGCTGACATCGATGTGAGGTAGCCGGCTTCCAGCAGCGCGTGAGCGGTGTCGGCTTGTTCGTCGAGGCGTCCGGCTTCAATGAGGGCGACTACCCCGTTAGGAAGCACGTCCGCACGCTTGTGTGGAAGGTTGAGGAGTAACGAGGTGTCGTCGCCCAGGTCGGTGATCCGGGTGTAGTGACTAAGACGCATCGCGGTTTCCCCTGTGGGTTGGTGGGAGGCTCGCCTGAAGGCGGATACCAGTAGTGAGGCAGGTGCTCAAGGCACCCTCGGGTGAGTCGGCGCCGCTGAATAATCCGTCGGGGTTGATGTCGGTCCACCACATCTGCCCGGCAGTGTCGACGAGGATGTCGGCGGTGTACATCTCCTTGCGAAGTGCTCGGGCAATGTCGCGTGCCTGTTGCTCGATCAGCGGATGGGGATACGGCTTTCGGTCCATGTCCACATAGCGGAGGTCGATGGCGGATTCCGGGGCGTTGATCGGTTCTTGCCATACCGATGACACCGTTCCGAAGGAGTAACCGACCCGGATTTCGGCTACCGAATTGATCCGGCGCTGATAGAACGCGGGACATGGCTCGCGAGACTCAGCGTGCGGAGGCGGTGCGACGACGGTCGTAGCTCGTCCGCCAGCGACGGATTGGTCGACGTCGACGGGCTTCCAAATCACCTGTTGCAAAACCGCGGGTGTGCCGATGACGGGGGTCGACGTGCCTATGACCGTTTCGAGGGTCGGCACGAGGTCTCGGATTTGCCACAGGTTGCGAATCTTGTTGTCAACAGCTATCGGATCTCGCGACCATTTCGCCGGTTCGGAGTCATATGCCAGAGACAGCAGTCCGGCAATGGTGGAGTTCCATTGACGCTCGATGAACGCTCTCGCCGATGCGTCGGCTTCGGCGTCTGCGCGAACCAGTGGGGCCGGCGGAGAGCTTCGCCAGCGGCGGTAGACCACCACCGAGCAGTCTTTAAGGTCGGAGTCGGTCAGCCGGTCTTGACCGCAGGAAATCGACCAGCCCGTCTTCGTCGCGAGGATCGAGTACGCGTCGTGCGGAAGGGAAAGGGGAAGGTGGACTGATCCAGGGACCGCAGTCATCGCGGGTAGGTCAGGATCGTCGTAGTCGGCGAGGATGTAAGTCGCGGCTGCCATTTATGCCGACGTTCCGGTGGTGTCGAATAGTCGATACATTTCGGCTGCGTACACGATACTGCCCTCGAAGTAGTCTTTCGTTATCCCGCTGAATTCTGCGGGAACCTCGTCGATCGCCGCATGCATGTGCTCAGCGACGT
This sequence comes from Rhodococcus sp. IEGM 1341, assembly GCF_030056895.1. NCBI lineage: Bacteria > Bacillati > Actinomycetota > Actinomycetes > Mycobacteriales > Nocardiaceae > Rhodococcus > Rhodococcus sp. IEGM 1341. The sequence goes on from NZ_JASHKV010000004.1 coordinate 14,531, forward strand.
ACCGGGCGTCATCGTCCATCTGGGGAAGTAAGACGGTCCGGGCTACGTCCAGCTGCGCGAGATCATTCTGTGCAGTCAGTGGACCGCGCCACATGCGATTACCGGTGGTTACTTGCATAAGTTCGGCACTGTGCCATCCCAGGCGCGAGGATGCGTGTCCGCACAGCCGCGTTTCGCGCAGCCGAGTGTCCTCGCCGATCAGCGCTTCGTAGATTACGGACTCAGGCTGGTTGTCGGCCGCGGAGGCAACATCCGTGAGGGTCCACTCCGAACTCAGCAACATTCGCTGGTTGACGCCGGCCCACCGGTCGATCGCAACGCCGCCGAGTCCGGTGTCGGCAGCGAAGCTTACGGCTACGCCGACGAGCAATCGGGCGGTTTCCGGATCCGAGTCGATCTTGCGTGCGTACGCCGAGGTGAGCCTCATACTTGCGGTGAAGGTGTCGATTCCCGCTCGGTGTTCGAGTCCCAAAACGAGGGCAATGATCTGGGCGATTGCGTCAGGCGGACGAATGAACGCGAGGTCGGAAATCAACCAGTCGAACAAGGGCGTAGTCGTCTCGATCCCGAACTCGCGACAGCGTTCGCGGAATGCAGTGCTGCGGTCACCTGTGATGGTGTCCGAGAGCAGCCCCTCGAGAATCTCGGACCATGCTCCGGGTTCGCTGAACTTGCTGAATTTTATTTTCGCCATGGATGACCTGAGCTACACCGAGAGGTGACACTAGGCATTAGTGCCACCTCTCCAGCATGCAGGAGCTAGTTGCCGTACGACTTGTACTTGCACATCTTGCCGAGGCCCATCGTGGTGCGCGTGTCGCTGGGTGTCACAACACTCTTGAGGAAGGTAGGCGCGTCGGCCGCCTTCGTGGGCGTCGTAGCCACAGTCGTCTTGTCTGCAGACATTTCACATTCTCCGTATCGCTTCGAGGGAATTCTTCTCACCAAATGCAGGGATATATTCCCATTGGGCGTAGGTGGCAACAATCATTCGATCAATCGAAAATTGACCCATTGGCGTCCCGCGAGGCACCATCCCTCCGCTATCCACGGATGACGATCTCGATCGCATCGTCCAGGCTGCGATTGATGTCTTCGACGAACAGCATCGACGCGCTCACCCTCCGGTTCATGGACGCCTAACGATCGGACCCGGCTGGCACGATCTATGGCCAGCTGAACCATCGGGACTGGAATCGAAGTCGACATCGTGTCCGGCAGGGGTGACCTGTCAGAAGCCGTGGCAGGACCGGCGACTGCCGTTCCGGTTCGACTTCGACGATTTTGAGGAAAAACCTGTCGTGGCGCGGCATCTCTCCCCCTGGTGCCGTGAGCAGCTGTGCGCCCGAACTCCACCATTCGTAGTCGACCAGTGCCACTCACCGGGCCGGTGTGAAATCCGTATAGCTATCGGCGATGACGCTTGGGGAGGAAATTAGATGACGCGTCACGGCGATGAGAAGCCTTCTCAGCTGCCCCACCGCCGCTGGGACTGACCCCTGCGAGTCAGACATTTAGACCACGATCGGGATGTACTGCGAGTCGCGCGGTGATTGTGTCGACTCACTGAACCACCCGGACCGGACACGAGAGCGTTTCACGAGCGCTGCTGAAGAGCGGTGGGCAAATGGCGGGGAAAGACGTCGCACTACTCGGATCGATCTTCAAGGATGGCTTGATAGTTGGTCAACTTAGCTTCATCCCGGTTTCGATGACGGCCGCAGCGGCAGTGTCGGCGATCGGCTCCGCTGTGGCCATGATCGCGGGTCCAAGCGCGACGCGGTCGCGGCTGCTCACGCCGCCCACCGGCGCGCGTCGGCGCATGCGAGCTCAAGCACTGGCTCGATGGGGCGCCCTTCGGCGACCCATTGCGCTGCGCTGCGGTCGTAGAGGTCGGCGAGGGGACTGCGCAGCCAGGTTGCGCAGGTCCAGGCATCGGCTGCAGCACGCAAAGTCGACCATAAGGTGAGCAGGTCCGGGTACACCGTGCCTGAGTCGGTGAACTGCCAGGTCGGATAGACCCATCCGCCGCCGTCGAGCCGGCAGGCAATCAGCGCGCCGGTGGACGATGCCTTCGCGACGGCCTGCCGGCTCACGCCCCACCACTGGGTCAGGCCCGAGGTGTCGTAGAACGGGCCGACAAGCTGGTCGTAGATGTGGCCAGTCGGCAGCGCCGAGGTCATCGACGCTGCGATTGCCTCAACGTCGGCGAACACCTCGGCAGGGACACCGGAGGCCCGGGCGTCGGCGAACGTCCGGTGGACCGAGTGGGTGAGCAACTCGAGCAGCTTGCGTTCCTGTTCGTCGAGAGTGCTCATGAGCAGTCCTTTCTCGGTCGATCAAGTCAATGCGATTGTGACCGTAGCGTCAACCTTCCAAACGCCTGATGCAGTCGCGGCCGACAGGTCCGACGACGGCTTCGCCATCAGGGGCGTGCAGCGAACAGGTCTCGGGGTATATCCAGGACGCAATCGTCTACACAACCCCGATCTGATCGAAACCCAACAGGCGGCGGCCAGGCCCTCGAAACAGGTCAGTTCGGCGAGGAACAGGACGAACAGAACTGACGTTCGCCGGGGCTCGCGGCCCGAGCCGCCGAACACCCCCCACGCGGGAGCGATAGGAGCGGACGCTCGCTCACAGTCAGCGTAGCGACAACCGCTGCGCCGCGGAGCTAATGTGAGTTATCGGGATCGCCACCCTGTCCGTCCGTCGCGGACACTTCCGCCTTCGAACTACTGCCGGCGCAGCGGGGACGATGTCACGGCAATTGAGACGCAGCCAGGGGCGGTGCACCAATACATCGAGAACCAACACGCGAGGCCAATGCGGGCCGAATTTCATTTCATTTCGTTACATGTAATGAAATGAAATGAAAATAGGATCCCCCGAGCAGCACCACGCCCTCGGGCGGTGTACGCGTCAAAAGATACAGTCGCACAACAACTTTAGACGCGGTTGACCTAACTGGTCGCGCAACCTGTTTCACTCAATCCACGATAAGTTGAAGTGGGGTCAGTTCCTCACTGGTGGTGCATGTCCAAGGCGCGCCACGGATTGTGGCGCGCGACTCTCGCCTCGCGAGAGACGATGCGAGAAGGAGAGGCTGTAGTGACGGACTCGATGACGAAGGAACTGACTCGCGTAGTCACCTTCGCCAACTGCAAGGGCGGCACAGGTACAACCTCCACGGCCGTGAACGTCGCCGGCCTTGCCTCGGAAGGTGGGTGGAGAACACTGTTCATCGACCTCGATCCGCATGGCAATGCGGGGCATGATCTGGGCTACTACTGGGACGGCCGGGGCGACTCCGGCAAGCTTCTGCGCAGCGCACTGGCGACCGGCTCCGCACTCGTGCCTGTCATCCCCGACGTTCGACCCGGCCTCGACGTCATCAGCGGCGGTGAAGCGCTGGACGATTGGGAGTCAGAGATCACCGGTCGTGCGCATCGGTCACGCCCCCACCAGAGCCTCCTCGCGGAGGCGCTCGCACCCATCGCCCCCGACTACGATCTCATCGTCTTGGACACCCCGTCGACCCGTCCGACGTTGTTCCAGCTCGCATTGGGCGCCACCCGCTGGATCGTGGTGCCCACCCGGGCCGATCGAGCCAGCATCGAAGGTTTGCGAGTGCTTTCGCGACAAATCGAGACCGCCCGCGATGCGAACCCCGACATCGAGCTTCTCGGCGTGGTTCTGTTCGACGTCGCCACCTCGGACAAGGCCGTCAGGCGCAACGCGGCCTCGGACATCGAGTCGGCACTCAACGGCGCAGCACCGCTACTCAAGGCGGTCATCCAGCACGCAGAGAGGTCCGCAGTGAAGACCAGGGAGAGTGGAGGGCTCATACACGAGCTCGCCGACCACGACGATGACGCCGGACAGCTTTCAGAGGAACACGGACCTGGGAGCGCATCTGCCCTTGCCGAGGACTACGTGACGCTCAGCCAAGAGATCCTGCAGCGAATCCAAGATGTCGAACAGGCGAAATGAACGAACGGACCCGTGTCAATTCTGCGTTCGTTCGTTCTTCCGCATTTGCCGGCAATCCGCGGGTCGGCAGTAGAGCGGCTTGCTCAGCGTGCACCGCGAACTCTGATCGAGCACGCCGTGCAGCGACCGTGATTTCAGCCATGCCCAATGCGACGCCGGCGGATCGGTCCCTGATCCGTGAGCTGCATCCCCCAGCTCGGTGCCGCGATGACCGCACCGAGCTGGTTTCGGTGTAGATCGAACGCTTTGAGGTCGGGATCCAGCGTCGGTGGACCGGCGGCCAGGGTCGCTGCCCATATCAATTCGGACTCGCGGGGATTGAGGTGCGGATCGGCCCATCCCGTCACTTCGCACGCGCGCTGAAGTACACCGCTGCAATTGGGTGATGTTGTACCGGAACGGCTTTCCAGCCAGGCGTGCCACACAAGTCGCTCGGCGCGGTGGCGGACGACCCGTTGGGAGGCGACCAGATCGAGGCCCGCGTCGTCTGCGACATCGTCGAGAGTGCGCTCCGTGGCAGCGACGGCATCTCGGGTCGAGGTGATGAGCCCAGCGATTCGCAGATCGGTCAGGGCCGCGTAGCCGGCAGAGGTATTGAGCTTTGCAGCGGCGAACGCGTCCTTCACGGTGAGTGCGTGGCCTGTGTGGATGAGGTCATAGAGCACCCGAGAGCGCAGACCGAGCACACTCCATGCGTGATGCACAGGGGCGACCTGTGCTCGTTCGAGTGCCACCGCGCTGGTGTCGCGCGCTGTCGCCGGTGTCGTCAGGGCGTACCGGTCTGGGAGCTGGCCTGCGCCGCGCGCGACTCGCAGCACGGGTGAGCCGGGCGTCTCACGCAGAACCCGTAAAGCCGACCACACGCTCGCCTCGGACATGAGCCCAGCGGCGTGTGAGAGCCCACGGCCGCCGATAGCCACCACTGGTACACCCTCGACCAGTTTGCCTGCGAGAGCCGAGCTGTAGGCCAAGGATTGGACGACTGCGAGCAGCGCGGGGCGCTGTCGTGATGCTAGGAACTCCTGATCGATCCATGTGTTGGCAGAGGCAAGCCATCGTCGTCGGATTGGATCGTCACGCGATAGATCGACACCTCCGTACCCCCCTGTGTGCTTGTTCTTGTGCTCGCGAACGCGGAATTCGGTCGCAACGCTCGCAGCCCAGGTGAGCGCTTTGTTGACGTCCAACCGTAGGGAGCGCGCGATCTGGGCGGAGTTCCTGTATCGGTCGTAGGCCTGGCGCAGGCCCACGTATTCGTCGGAGCCAATAAGACTTTCGATGTCTGCTGCTGTGGCACCACGACGCACCAGGGCCGTGATGACGGACTGTCGCGCCTCGGAGGGCGAGTCCCAGCGGCCGCGATCGAACTCGCCGGCGCGCGCGAACGCGGCGACCGCGGCCGGGATCGGGCTCGTCTGACAGAACCGCGGATGCAGCCTGCGTGTGTCGTCGACGCCGACGAGATGTCCTTCGCGGGTCAGCGACGCCTGTACGGCCGCGACGCGGGTACGAGGCCGCGAGGTAGTAATACCGCCGAGCAGTTCGACCATGCGGGCGACGACGCCGCGGTCGGATCTGAGAGTGAGGGCTTCGACGGCGTCGGGAAGTGTGCCGACGAGTTGCCTGTGCCCACCTTCTTTGCACAGTGACCCCGGGGCAGTGATGCACCCGTGCGTGGCGTTGCGCATCGGGGTTTTGTCGAATGTCGGCAGTCGGGATTCGAGCAGGGACAACAGGGCGGTGAAGTCATCGACCTCGAGTGATGTGCCTGCGGCCAAGGGCACGAGTACATGGCGACCGCCACTGGTGGACCGGTCTGTGACGGTCCGAGCGCCGCATTCGTGCAGCCACGAAAGGACGCGTTCGACGTCCGCTTCTACCTGAGCAGCGCCATGCGTTTTGGCGTCGAAGTCGAGCGCCAACAACTTCGTGCGGCGCTGTCGATCGTAGATGGGGACGGCGGCGGGGTAGTCGGGGAGACGCGACGTTCGAGGTCGCGGGGAGTTGAATTTGCCGCCGCCATCGGGCTCGGCCAACCGCATCGATTGACGCGCGGCGAGCAGTGGCGAGAGCAGCTTCCACACGACCTCGGGTGCTGGCCGCGCGACACATGAAGCAGCGACGGTTGAAACTTCGTCAGGGCAGGAGGTACCCTGAGACGTGTCTGGCAAGACAGTCCCTTCTGGGGATGCGCAACACTGAGATTCGAGCTTGCAACTCGCTTCTCGCAAAACTTCGATAGTGACCCCCGCCTCCTGTTGCTGCAGGTGCGGGGGTTTTCTTCTGTCGAGGCCAGCCGTGTTGCTGAATGTTGGTCAGGATCGCGCGTAAGCGTTTCCTGCAGTGAATATTTCGCTCAGGAAGCCTCGCGCAGAACCCTGCTGAGGCAGCACGGTCGAATCGAGCTTCGGATCAGGCTGGTGTGGTCGGAGTGATCCGCCATTTCTTCCCCGGCCCCACGCGCTCGGCACCGGGAATCAGCCCCTGCGCCAGGTATCGGCGCAGCGAACGCAGGGGAATTCCTTTTAATTCGGCGTAGTCCCGCGCGCTCAACACTCGTGGCGCACAATCGTGCGTAACCGCTTGACCACCATTCGCGGCGGTTGAATCTGACCGACTTGGCCTATCTGGATCCCCGGACATGATCTCACCCTAGGTCGAAGTCGAGGTGATCGCAAGAACTGAAATCGCTTGTCGGAGAACAGCTATACAAAAATATTACTCACGCGGAAACTCCTAACCCCTCCGTTTCGCTAAGGCTTCGCAGGTCGTAGCGGTCACCGGCATGGTCGGCGACCGCTACAAAGTTATTCGACTGAGTTATTCAAAAGACAATGTCGGATCCAGACCGCAAAGCCACGCGCGGACCGGCCCGCTGATAATTCGCGACGCGCACGGTCCTGAGGCAACGAGGAATATTCGGGTAGGCCTGCGAGGTACCGCAGATGCGCTCGATAGCTAAGACCGCCACCTCGAAGCTTCCATCGCAAACGCATTATCGGTTGCACCCACGCAAAATTTACGCGCGCGCATGTACTCAAAACATCTGTCTCCGTGCCGAAGTCGTAGCAGAGAAGATAGAGAACCACCTCGCACTGCTTGGCGAGTCCGCTCTCTACGTGCGTTTCGACACCGCTGTCGGCGGGCTTAACGGTGGCCTGTGCGTGTGGCCTGAGCGAGGGGCCGCTCGGCTTCAGTGGCTATGTTCTCGAACACGCGAACGCGGCTAGGACGGAACGACTGAGCCCGGTCAATCATTGGAAGCCGACGAGATCACGACGAAATTTCTTGCATGCGAGATTGTCTAGGAGAAACGCGTCACCGACTGCTGACGCCGAGACCCACAGCGCTCGAACACACACCGAGTCGACGCGGAGCGTGTCTCTACTCCTGCACGACGCGCGGTCGTGACTTCCCTTGCCGCATGTAGACCGCAGCCAGGGCATCCGGCAGCGTGCCCAGACCTGCATGCGCCCAAGCCCCCGCAGCCTTGTACTCGGCCAGAGCCCCGACTGGTCCCAACAGCACGCCGCTAGCCAGATCCGGTGCCAGCATCTCGACGTCGAGGGCGTCCAGTACGGTTCGCGTACCGACGCTGTGTGACCGCCATGTCACACGCACGTTGTCCCGCAGCCATACGTTCCGCGCTTCAGACGTAGACGAGGCCCACCAATCGTTGAAAGACTGTCCAGTGCCCTCGTAGCGCCATCCGGCGGTCTCGGTCGGCTGCGCCTCGAGCGCTGTTTGCCGCTCGGTCAGCGCGGCGATCCTTGCGTTCAGACGCTCTCGTTGCGGCGTGCCCCTCCTGAACGAACCCGTACCGATCTGGTCGGTGAGGTCGGACAGAATTTCGCCGACTTCGGCTAGTTCGGTCGCGACGTCACTGCCCGGCATCCAGGTTCGCACCGTCCGCTCCATCTCACCGAGAGTTCTGAGAAGCTGCTCTTCGACCCGACCCTCGGCATCCTCTGCGGTGACTGTCCTGTTGTCGCACTGGTCCTTGTACTGCGCTGAAGCGCAACGGTATCGAGATTTTCGCCCAGTCCCACCCTTGAGTCGGTAGGCAGGCCGCCCGCACACCCCGCAATAGATGACCCGCAGCAGTAGGCCTGTCGAACGCACTGTCGGCTCCGTGCGGTTCTCACGGCCGGACAGCTCGCCGGCGAGGCGATCGAACGTCTCACGCGTGACAATCGGCTCGGCTCGCACGAGGGGAGAACCGTCGGCACCCACCACGATTGTCTCGGGACCGAAGATTTTCTTACCGTCTGGATCTCTCAGGGCCTCGCCCAGTTCGTCAACACGCGGCTCACGGGTCACAATGCGGCCGAGTAACGTCTGAGACGTCAGCCCCCGCTTCAGAGGCCCCGAATGCCACTCGTATCCGGCCGGTTTCCGGCCCCTCGACTGCGCGAACCGATCCTTCGGTGTCAGTATCCCTCGGTCGGTCAGGTCGTGGGCGATGGCGCGCAACGGCTCGCCTATGAGCACTCGCTCGACAACCTCGTCAATGACCTCGACCTGCATGGGGTCTTGCACCAACCGCCATTCGCCAGCAGTATCTTTCTCGGGGAGGAAACCCCAGGGCGGAACGCCACCGCGCCACTTGCCCGCCTCATAGTTGTGCTTGAACGCGTTCGCATTACGCTCCGTGATGGCGTTGAGCTCCATCTCTGCGACATTCGCCACGAGGAGCGCGATAATTTTCCCGAACGGCTGACTCAAATCGAGAAACGACTCGGTGGCTGACACCAACGTGACACGGTGCTTCTCGGCCCAGTCGATCAGCTTCGCCAAATCCATCAACCTGCGCACGATCCGATCCATGCGGTAGAAGACGATCACGTCGAAATCGTTGTGACGTGCATCCAGCCAGGGGCCGAGCTTAGGGCGAGTGAACGGTGACGTCTTGCCAGCGGAGACGTCCAAGTCGTCGGCAACCCCTACGACGTCATAACCCCTGCTCTCACAAAGCTTTCGGCACTCCGCAAGCTGGCGCTCCGGCGACGTAGTCGCCTCTGTGACACGCGACAGCCGGACCACGATCAATGCCCGAGGCGCTGCTCTCCCACCCATCTGTCAAATACTACGTCATGGGTGTAAACCCGGACCGCGGACTACTCCGCGGTCGACATGCCATCGTCCTCCACGCCGAACAGAACGATTCGAGTCTTCAACTCCTGCAGTGCATTCTCGATCATCTCGATTCCCCTCCCTGTTGTCCGCTGCGGTAGTTCCGCAGCGGAAGATTGTCGGCGCGGCGGTCACAGCAGACCGCCGCCCAGTACGTTGCCCGCCAGTCCGATCACCACGGGGATGATGCCGAGGCAGATGAAGGCAGGCAGAAAGCACAGCCCCAACGGCCCGCTGATCAGCACACCCGCGCGTTCGGCCGCAGCAGCCGACGCGTCCTCGGCGCGAGTTCGTTGTGTCGCAGCGAGTTCCGTCATCGCCGACGCCATGGACGACCCGGCCCGGGCAGATCGGCGGGCCATCCTGGCCAGAGCCTCGGTCTCGGGATCCTGCGCGACGGCGTCCCATGCGGTCGCGGCGTCGGCACCGAGTTCGAGCAGATCGGCTGCCTTGCGGAGCGCGATACCGAACGAGGTCGGAGCGGAATGTGCCGCTGCCGCAGCGGCGGTCGATATCGGCAAGCCTGACCGCAGACAGGCTGCGAGCAGATCGAAGGTCGTGGCCACTGCGAGCGGGTCGGGTGTCGGCACATCGACGGTGTCGGTGCCCGCCCGGCGCTCGGATGCCAGCCTGTGCAACCCACCCGAGACCGAGGGCAGCGTGATCGATGCCGTGGCCAGAAACAGCACCGCCACCCACATCACGTCGTCACCTTGCCGGTGATCGCATCGGTCCACAGCAGTCCCGCACAGCCCAGCCCCGTGCCGATGAGCAGCAGCATTCCGCCGAGCCCACCGCCGAGCAGAATGTGCAGTGGATCGGCTCCCATCAGCTGACCGAGCGCGACTCCGAGAATGGGCAACCCGGCCAGAACCAGCGCGGTGGCACGGGCACCGGCGAGCGATGCATCGGTTCGTTCGCGAAACCGTCTGCGTCCCAGCATGTCCTCGCGGACGGCGTCGAGCAGTTCGGCGAGCGCGAGCCCGTGTTCGTCTGCCACTCTCCACGCGGCGGCCAGCCGGCCGAGCTCGGCGTCCAACAACGAATCGGATGAGGCGATACCGTCCGCAGCCATGCCGCCCAGTCGGGAGCGCGATGCCGCGCCGCGCAGTGCCGTCGACGCGATTCCGCCGCACTCGTCCGCCGCGACCGCGCTGGCCGTGGCCGGATGGGATCCGACGCGTAGCTCGCCGATGACCACCTCGACTCCGGTTGCGAGCCAGTTCAATTCGTTGGCACGCCGGTCGCGTTCGAGTCGCCGACGATATCGCCGCCATCCGGTACCGCCCGCCACCGCTGCTGCGCTCACGGCCCAGATTCCGCCGAGCCACCACGCCGCCCCTGCCGCAAGCAGAACGCAGCATGCAGGCACCAGCCATCGCGGCGCGGAGGAAGCCGCCCGTTCTTCACGAGGCAACCGACGGAAACTGCTCGGCCACAGGGCAACCGCGAGGGCGAGGACCATCACCGCCGCCGTCATCGGGCGTCACCGCAACGGCGGTCGAGCAGTTCGAGGAGCCGACCTTCACCCGGCGTCGCGTCGGCAGTCACCGACCAGGCCGCCGCGATGTGCACTCGCCCGGTGGGATCGACGTCGACCACTCCGATCTCACGTAGTCGTCGAGTACCGTCGGAACTTCGGTGGACGTGCAACACCACTTGGACCGCAGCGGCGAGTTGGCTGTGCAGCGCGTCTCGGCCCATTCCGCCCAGTGCCGCAAGGGCTTCGAGTCTGGCCGGTACCTCGGCCGGGGAGTTCGCGTGAATGGTTCCTGCTCCACCGTCGTGACCTGTATTGAGTGCCGTCATCAAGTCGATGACCTCGGCCCCGCGCACTTCACCGACCACGAGCCGGTCCGGTCGCATTCGCAGGGCCTGACGCACCAGCTGCCGCACCGATACTTCACCCACGCCTTCGACATTGGGCGCGCGGGCCACCAGCCGGACCACGTGCGGATGTGCCGGGGCCAACTCGGCGGCGTCCTCGACGCAGACGATCCGTTCGGCCGGATCCACCTCACCCAACAGCGCGGCCAGGAGGGTGGTCTTTCCCGCGCCGGTACCGCCGACGACCAAGAACGCCAAGCGGCCGAGCACGATTCGACGCAGCAGCTCGTACCCGTCTTCGGTCACGGCTCCGGATGCACGGAGCGCGGCGAGTCCCTGCGTCGCGGGTCGCAGGACTCGAAGCGAGACACACGTTCCGCCGCTGGCCACCGGTGCCAGTACAGCGTGCAACCGGACGCCGAACACGTCCCGCCCCACTCCGGGCAGCCGACCGTCGACCCAGGGTTGCGCATCGTCCAGTCGCCTGCCGGCCGACAGTGCGAGCCGCTGCGCCAGCCGCCGAACGGCAGCCTCGTCGACGAAGCGAACTCCGGTGCGCTCGAGTCCGCGACCGCGATCGATCCACACCTGATCCGGTGCGGTGACCAGTACGTCGGTCACTCCGGGCTCGGTCAGCAGCGGTTCGAGCGGGCCTGCTCCGGTCAGCTCGGTCTGCAGAACACGAAGGGCTGCAAGCATATCGGTGTCGCCGATGACGCCTCCTGCCTCGGCTCGGATGGCCGCGGCGACGGTCGCGGGAACGGGGGCGTCAGCCGATGCGGCCAGGCGATCACGAACGCGGTCCAGCAGATCCGCGGTGACCACCGCACTCATGCCGCCCACCGCCGTGCGCCGGGCTTCTGCGCGAAGGTCTCCAGCACACCGGTCGCCGCTGCGGCCATGGGAGAACGCCGACCGAGAACGAGCCCGCCCCGCTCGAGTCGCTCGGCCAATCCCGGCTCGGCGCGCATCGACGTCAACAGCGGTAGACCGAGGGCGACGGCGATGTCGTCTGCTCTCAGCCCTCCCGGCGCAGGCCCACGAACGACGATGCCGACGTTGGCGTTTCGATTTACCACCTGTGCTGCGACCGCTTCAGCCGACGTCACGGCCCGCAGTTCGGCCGGAAGTACCAGCACGACGAGATCCGCCGCGGCGTACAGAGCGTCGGAGACGTCGCTCGGATGACGCGGAGCGTCGCACACCACCAGATCTCCCGCTGCGCGTCCTGCATCGACCACAGCCGCCACTGCAACAGCCGAGAGTCCGACACCCCGGTCCTCGGATCGGCCGAGCGCCAGCACCGACAACCCGCCGCGGGAAGGCAGCGCCCCGTGCAGAGCGTCGCCGGAGACTCGGCCGCCTTCGACGACCAGGCCGGACCACCGCAGACCCGGAGCGTTCTCCCAGCCGAGTAACAGGTCGAGGCCGCTGCCGTACCGATCACCCTCGACGAGGAGGGCACGTCGGTCCGAGCGGCTGCTGCGGAGTCCGAGTGCGGCGGCGAATGTCGATGCGCCCGCGCCGCCGCGAGCGCCGACCACGGCGATCACTCCACCGTCTCCCGACGGCACCGACGCGGGTTCGCCGAGTATGCGCACGAGTGCGTCTTCGTCCTGCGGCAGAAAGATCACATGCTCGGCACCGAGCGATGTTGCGGTTCGCCAGTCGTCGAGTGTCGGTTGCGCGTCCGTGACCAGAATGACGCCCGAGCGTCGCGAAAATCCGGACGCCAATGCTGTCTCGGCGGACTCGAAATCGACCAAAATCGTTCCGGGTCGGTCCCACATCGACCGTGCCGAACCGATACCGACCAGTAAGTTCTGCTCTTCCACAACACAATCCGCGGCCGCGGCTATTCGATAGACGTCCTCGCGGAGTCCGCGAAGTTCGATCGACATCGCCACAGTCGGGTGCGCGATTCGCTGTCGCGAGTCCGTTTCCATGCGCCAAGCCTGCGTGAGAATCTGCTCGAGGTGCGCGCGACTTGGGGAAATGTGGATAGATCGGGGCCTGTGGATGAATACCAGTACTGCTGTACCAGTTTTCGACCCGACCCGAAAAAGAGGACGACCCTCGCCAGGGGGGGAGGAGGCGAGGGTCGTCTGGTTCAGCCCCGGGGGGTCGGGCTGAACACCGCCCGGAATGAACCGGGCTCATAGCAAATACTACACCCGTGGACTTCCTTGTTTGCAAGTTCAACCGTCGCTTTTTCTCGACGGTTTCGGACCGAGTCCGCCAGTGGCACCGCGCAACATCCACCGGTCACCACCGGCCACTATGGTGACAATCGTGACCCAGAGCGCGAGCACCGACGACGCCCCGGCCGGCCGACGCGCAGCGCGCGTGGCGGCATTCTTCGACCTCGACAAGACGATCATCGCCAAGTCCAGCACCTTGGCATTCAGCAGGCCGTTCTTCGACCAAGGACTCATCAACCGGCGCGCCGTTCTCAAGAGCAGTTACGCCCAGTTCCTGTTCCTGCTCTCCGGAGCCGATCACGACCAGATGGAGCGCATGCGCGCACACATCGCGAGCATGACCGCCGGCTGGGACGTCGAACAGGTACGAGCAGTCGTCGCCGAAACCCTGCACGACATCGTCGACCCCCTCGTGTTCGCCGAAGCCGCCGACCTGATCGCAGACCACAAGCTCCGCGGCCACGACGTGGTGATCGTGTCGGCGTCCGGCGACGAGATCGTGCACCCCATCGCAGAACTGCTCGGAGCCGATCACAGCATGGCCACCACGATGGTGACCGTGGACGGCAAGTACATCGGCAAGGTCGACTTCTACTGCTACGGCGAGGGCAAGGTCGACGCCATGAACTCCCTGGCCGCGCAACACGATTACGACTTGGCGTCGAGCTACGCGTACTCGGACTCGATCACCGACGTGCCGATGCTGCGCGCCGTCGGGCATCCCACGGCCGTCAACCCCGACCGAGCGCTGCGCAAGGAAGCCGCATCCCGCGGCTGGCCGATTCTCACCTTCTCCAACCCGGTCTCGCTGCGATCACGGATCCAGACCCCGTCCGGTAAGACCGTAGCGGCAAGTGCGGCAGCAGGTTTCAGCGCTCTTGCGGCCGGCGCGATCACCTACGGACTGCTCCGAAGAAAAAGATGACGCTCAACCCCTTGATGTGAGGCGCGTCACGGGGTACAAATGACGTACGGAAGAACGGAAGGCCAAGATCGAATCGGAAGAGAAGATTCGCTCTCCCAACCGCCCTTCCCAGCACGGACACCAGGCACCCACGCGGAGCGGCCACCTAATGGCAGAAGCGCTGTGGGCCTGCGAGATTCGTCGATGATCAGCAAGAACCCTGCACCGGTTGCAGGGATGACCTCATCACCGTCGAACCCTCGCCGAGGCCACGTGGTTTTCCATCACAGCCCACCTGAGCACGCTTGGTAACCAGGCGCTCCGTGCTAACGGGCGGCGAAGTCGACGCAAGTCGGCATCGCCGCCCTTTTATGTGCTCGCTACTGCAGGCTCCGCTCGCGGCCCTTTTATGTGCTCGCTACACCGCAGCTTCGGCGATCGAAGTTGCTTCTGCCGCACCGGCTTCGAAGGCTCCACAGCACAGGATCACCCAACTCCCGACGCCCGTCGCGGTGCCCTCGGCGAATCCGGTCGCGCCGTCCCGGTAGGCATTTGCTCGACGCATCCAGCTCACTTCCGGCACTCCGAGGTTGTGGGGGTCGAAGCCCGACGACGCCGCCACCAGTCTCGATGCAGCCCGCGCAACGATGCCGTCGGCCGATCCGAAAGCTTTGAGCGTCAACAACTCACCGTGCACCACCGCCGCGATCACCGGAGCGGGTGCAGAGGTTCCACCGGTCACGAGCTGAGCGAGCAGGTCGAGTCGCTCGCCGACCCCCGAATCACCGCGCGGACGACCGAGCGCGGAGGCGTCGTCGACGAGATCGGCAGCTGCCAACAAGTGGAGTCGAGCCAGGGTCTGCAGCGGAGCGCGCTTCCACGTCGAGAGCGTGTTCTGTAGGGCGTCGCCATCGAGGGCTGCCGCGACTCGAAGCGCGCCGGCGAGCACGGGGTCGCCTTCTTCGCCCTCGCGGGGGAAATCCATCGACCCGCCCTCGAGTGACGAGGACGAGCGGGCCGCACGGACCGCGGCCTCGGCCGCGGTGGCCGGCCAGCCACGACGGTTGGCCTTGTGTCGATGCACCGCGCCGAGAGCGTCACGCGCCCGTTCGGCGGAGTCGACAACTCCGGGCAGTTCCAGCAGCGGGGCGAGAGGGTCCGTCACGACAGACGACGGTACCCCCTCCCCTCACCCCTACTTTGCCCCTGCCGCCAACAGCTCGGCGCGGGCCTGGCGACGCTTGGCCTGTTCGGCCGGATCGGGCACCGGGACGGCCGCGAGCAACCGCTTGGTGTACTCGTTGGTCGGACGACGCAGAATCTGATCCGTCGTACCGAACTCGGCGAGTTTGCCCTTGTTCAGCACCGCGATGCGCTTGGCCAGTACCTCCACCACAGCGAGGTCGTGGCTGATGAACAGGCACGCGAAGCCGTACTCACGCTGTAGTTCCTTGAACAGCTCGAGCACCTTGGCCTGCACCGACACGTCGAGCGCGGACGTCGGTTCGTCGGCCACCAGCAGCGTCGGCTCCAGGGCGAGCGCCCGGGCGATACCGACGCGCTGACGCTGCCCACCGGACAACTGGTGGGGGTAGCGGTTGCGCATGGTCCGCGACAGGTGAACCCGGTCGAGCAGTTCCTCGACCTTTCGATTTCGGTCTGCAGCACTGTGCTCGGTGTGCAACAGCATCGGCTCGGCAATGGACTGTCCGATCGGCCAGCGCGGGTTCAGCGACGAACCCGGATCCTGGAACACGATGCCGACCTTGCTTCGCACCGACCGCAGTTCACGATTCGACAGGTTGGTGATGTCGACGCCTGCGATCGACAACGAGCCGCCGGTGAGCTTGTTCAACCCCACCACGGCCTTACCGATCGTGGACTTGCCCGAGCCGGACTCACCGACGAGGCCGACCACCTCACCCATCTCGATGTCGAGGCTGACCCCGTCGACGGCCCGGAACACGGTGCGGCCCGGGTACTCGATGACACCGTCGACGATGCTCAGTGCCCGGGTCTCCTCGACGGCACTGGGCTCGGCGATCTTCCCGGCGGTCACAGCCTCGATGCTGCTGCCCAGGTGCGGGACCGAGGCGAGCAGCTGCTGCGTGTACGGATGCGACGCATTCTTGAATATGGTTCGCGCAGCGTCTGTTTCGACGATGACGCCGTCCTTCATCACCGCGATGCGGTCGGCCATGTCGGCCACCACACCCATGTCGTGGGTGATCAGGAAGATCGACGCGTCGATGCGGTTCCGGAGATCACGCATCAGGTCGAGGATCTCGGCCTGCACCGTCACGTCCAGGGCCGTGGTCGGCTCGTCCGCGATCAGCAGCGACGGATCCGAGGACAGCGCCTGGGCGATCATGGCGCGCTGACGCTGACCACCGGAGAGCTGGTGCGGGTAGAAGTTGACCCGCGTCTCCGGATCCGGCATCTCGACGAGCTTCAGCAGCTCGACGGCCCGCGCTTTCGCTTCCTTCTTCGACAGCGAGGTGTGCGCACGGATGGCCTCGGTGATCTGCCAGCCGATCGAGTACACCGGATTGAGCGCCGTCATGGGCTCCTGGAAGATCACCGCGACGTTCTTGCCGCGGATGGGTGCGAGCTGCTTCTCGGGCAGCCCGACCAGCTCTTTCTCGCCCAGCTTGATGCTGCCGGACACCCGCGAATTATCGGCCAGCAGGCCCGGGACGGCCATCGCCGTCGTCGACTTACCGGATCCGGATTCACCGACGATGGCGAGAACTTCACCGGAGGCGACCGTGAACGAGACGGTATCGACCGCCTTGCGCCAGACCTTCTCGACCTCGAACTCGACCGTCAGATCGGTGACGCTGAGAACCGTGTCCTTCTGAATACTCATGTCAGTTCCGTTTCGGATCGAGTGCGTCACGGAGTGCGTCGCCGAGCATGATGAACGCCAGCACTGTGACGGAGAGGAACGCGGCCGGGAACAGCACCAGGTGCGGTGACGTGAGGAACCTGGCTTGACCGAGGTTGATCTGTAGGCCCCAGGAGATCTCGGGGGCTTGCAATCCGATTCCGAGGAACGTCAATGTCGCCTCGGCCGCGATGAACGTACCCACCGAGATCGTGGCGTAGATGATCACCGGGGCCAGCGCGTTGGGAAGGATGTGTCGCACCAGAATGCGGTAGGTCGACGCTCCCAATGCCTGTGCGGCCTGGACGTATTCACTGTTCTTGATGGAGATGACCGACGATCGCACCAGGCGCATCGCCGTCATCCAACCGAAGGCCACCAGGGCCAACGACACGGTGAAGATGGTGCGCTGGGCGGTGACGGTGAGCAGGATCAGAGCACCGAGCAGCAGCGGAATCCCGAAGAACACGTCGGTGAAGCGCGCCAGGATGCTGTCGATCGCACCGCCGAAGTAGCCGGCGAGAGCACCGATGAGGACGCCGATGATCAGCACGCCGATCACCGAGAGCACACCGATCGACAGCGAGATCCGCGCACCGTAGATGACGTTGGCGTAGTAGTCGCAGCCCTGGATGTCGGTGCCGAACCAGTGTGCTGCACTGGGTTTTTGACCGGAATCGGACAACGAGCACACTCGCGGATCGATGCCGCGGGCGAACAGCTGCGGGAACACCGCCATGACCAACAGCACCAACAGCAGGAACGTGCCGATGATGAAGAACGGGCTCTTGCGCAGGTACTTCCACGCGTTGCCCCACAGGCTGGCCTGACCGACCAGCTCGACGGCCTCGCCGGTGACGACGTTTCCGGGCTGGCCCTCGTCCGCGGCGTGCTGAGCTGCGCTCGAATCTTCTTTATTCATAGCGAATCCTTGGATCGAGAACCGCGTAGAGAACGTCCACCACGAGGTTGAAGAAGATGTAGAAGAACACGAAGAGCGTCACGATGCCGACGACGACGGCACCCTCCTGACGGGCGAGACCGTCGTAGATGGCGCGGCCGAGCCCGGGCAGGTTGAACACCGTTTCGGTCACGATGGCGCCGCCCAGCAGACCACCCACGTCGGCACCGATGAAGGTGACAACAGGAATCAGCGAGTTGCGCAACGCATGCCGAACGATGATGCGCCGGTTGCTGATTCCTTTGGATTTGGCGGTGCGGATGTAATCCGCGGCCATCGATTCCGCCACCGAGGTGCGCGTCAGACGAGCGACGTAGGCCATCGACAGCGATGCGAGCACCAATCCGGGAAGCAGGTAACTCGACCAGCCGTCGTTGATGCCGGAGATCGGGAAGAGCCCCAACTTGAGACCGAGGGTGAACTGGGCGATGAAGCCGAGAACGAACACCGGCACCGACACCAGCAGCGTCGTCGAGATGAGCACTAGGTTGTCGAAGAACGATCCGCGCTTGAGGGCGGCGAGCACGCCTGCAGCGATACCCATGACGGTCTCGATGACGACGGCCACGATGGTCAATCGGACCGTGACCGGAAGTGCCCGCTCGATGGTGTCGAGAACGGGGCGTCCGGAGAAGTCGGTACCGAAATCGCCCTGGAAGAAGCCGCCGATGTACTTGAAGTACTGCACGAAGAGGTTGTCGTCGAGGTTGAACTCGTCTCGCAACTGGGCAACGACGCCCGGGGCGAGGGGGCGATCTCCGGCGAGGGCGCGGATGGGATCACCCGGGAGCGCGTAGACCATCGCGAAGATCAAGAACGAGGAGCCGATCAGGACGGGAATCGTCAGCAGTAATCGGCGAGTGATGTAGCGACCCACTGTGTGTCTTCTCCTTGAACAAGGGACGAACCTGCGCCTCGGGTCTTGCCGGCGCAGGTCGGTGTGGGGCGGATGCGCCCCACGGTTGAACGAGACCCGGTGGGTGACAGCCGATCACGCTCGGCTGCCACCCACCTGGGTGTGTCGTCAGCTGACTACGACGTCCTCGAGGATGATGTTGCCTCGGTTGTCGATCTTGACGTCGGAGACGCGATCGGACCACACAGCCTGGTTCAGGCCGTAGAACAGCGGAGTAGCGGGCATCTGGTCGATCAGGATGTCCTCTGCCTTCTGGTAGTCGGCGGTTGCAGCGTCGATGTCTGCAGCGTTGTTGCCTTCGGCCAGCGCGGCGTCGAATGCCGGATCGTTGAAGAAGACGTAGTTGCTACCTGCAGGCGGGGTTGCGGCTGCCGAGTACAACGGGGAGAGGAAGTTGTAGATCGACGGGTAGTCCATGATCCAGCCCGAACGGAACGGGCCGGTCATGCCCTGAGCGTCCTGCAGCGGCAGGTACTGCGCGAACTGGAGGTCACCGCGCAGTGCGTAGTTCACGCCCAGGTTGTCACGCAGCTGGTTGCCCACGGCGGTCATCCACGAGTCGTGGCCCGCACCGGCGTTGAACCACAGATCCACCGGCTGGCTGCGGTCGAATCCGGCCTCGTCGAGCAGACGGTTGGCCTCGTCCGCGTTGAGCTCGCAGTTGGCACCGCAGGCGTCCTCGCGGTAGCCGTCGACGACGGGCGATGCGAAAGATCCTGCCGGAGTGCGGGTATCGGTGAAGATCGCGGTCGCGATGGCCTGGCGATCGATGGCCATCGAGAATGCCTTACGCACGTTCGGATCCTGGAATCGCGGATCGTACGTCGGGAAGCCGAGCGAGGTGATGTCGGGACGTGCGCGCTCGCCGTACCGGTCACCGAACGTGTCGCGGGCAGTGGCCCATGCGTCCTCGGGGAGGTCGAGCATGACGTCGAGTCCGCCACCCTGAACGTCGTTGTAGCCGGTGCTCACCTCGGTGTAGACCTTGAAGTTGACGCCTGCGGACTGTGCCGCATTGTCGCCTGCGTAATCGTCGTACTTGGTGACGGTGAATCCCTGTCCGGGAACGAAGTCCTCGTCGGCCTTGAACGGGCCGTTACCGATCGGGCGAGCGCCGTAGGCGTCGGGGTCGGCATAGAACGCCTCGGGCAGCGGGTCGAATGCGGTGTAGCCGAGGGTCAGCGGGAAGATCGCGAACGGTCCGTTGAGCTTGACGGTGAAGGTCGTGTCGTCGACGACGCTCAGTCCGCTCAGTTCGGTCGCGACGGGCTCGGCGGTGTCGCTGCCCTGCAGGTCTGCGTAGCCTTCGATGTTCTCGAAGAAGTAGGAGGCACCGAAAGCGTTGGTACTCAACGCGTTGTAGCTCCAGGCTTTGGTGTAGGACTCGGCCGTGACGGGGGTGCCGTCGTGGAAGGTCCAGCCGTCCTTGAGCTTGACGGTCCAGGTGGTGTTGTCCTCGGACTCGACGGACTCGGCAACTCCGTTGTACTCGACGCTGTTGTCCTCGTCGTTGAACGTGACCAACGGAGTGAAGAGCGCCTCGAGAACCTGGCTGCCCTCGCTCTCGGTGGTGTTGCCCGGAATCAGCGGGTTCTCGGGCTCGCCGATGTAGATGCTGTAGATACCGTCGGCGCTACCGCCGGAGCTCGAGCCTCCGCCGCCACAGGCGGCGAGCAGGCTCGCACTCATCAGCACAGCCGTGGTGACTACCGCGGCACGTTTGATACGCAAGAAAATCCTCCATCCAGATGTGAACACGGGGTCGTCCGTGCTCAGTTCCTCGGGCGCGACGCCCGGGGATTCGTGGGCGACCGCATGGCACGGCAGGTGGGCCGTTCCAACGATCTGATGGGATGGACTTTAGACACATCCTGAAACGAACATGTGAACTCCCCCAGATTTTGCTGACCCGTGAGTAAGCCGGAAACATGATCGAAACGTTTCGGCAAGTCGATTTCTCACAGTTCGGACATCGGCGTCGCCCGGGGTGCGCGCCAACGGCCCCGATTACCGCCCAGCGTGCAGAAACTACCGATCACCGCAGATCAGGGGGTTGCAGGCGATTGCAACGGTGCGATTGCCGTCACATGTGACTACCCTCACAAGGGGCTCGAGACAGGCACGGAAGTGCAGTTTCATGAGCGAAATGCACCGGACGAAAGTGAGCTATTCGAGATGACGACCAGTACCTCCGGAACCGACGAGACCGCGGTTGCCTCCTACGCGCCCTCGGCCGAGTTCGCCGCTCAGGCCAACGCCGGAGCCGACCTCTACGCCGCCGCGGAGAACGATCGACTCGGCTTCTGGGCCGAACAGGCTCGCCGGCTGCACTGGCACACCCCGTTCACCGAGGTACTCGACTGGTCCGACGCCCCCGTCGCCAAGTGGTTCGCCGACGGCGAGCTCAACGTCGCCTACAACTGCGTCGACCGCCACGTCCTCGACGGTCATGGCGACCAGGTGGCCATCCACTGGGAAGGCGAGCCCGGCGACAGCCGCGACGTCACGTATTCCGATCTGCTCGCGGACGTCAGCCAGGCCGCCAACACGCTGACCGAACTCGGCCTCGTCTCCGGCGACCGCGTCGCGA
Source organism: Rhodococcus sp. IEGM 1341 (assembly GCF_030056895.1). Taxonomy (NCBI): domain Bacteria; kingdom Bacillati; phylum Actinomycetota; class Actinomycetes; order Mycobacteriales; family Nocardiaceae; genus Rhodococcus; species Rhodococcus sp. IEGM 1341. Next base: position 35,943 of record NZ_JASHKV010000004.1, read on the forward strand.
TCTACATGCCCATGATTCCCGAGGCCATCGTCTCGATGCTCGCGTGCGCCCGCCTCGGCCTGACCCACTCCGTCGTCTTCGCCGGCTTCTCGGCCACCGCGCTGCGCTCGCGCATCGACGATGCCGAGGCCAAGCTCGTCATCACCACCGACGGTCAGTGGCGACGCGGCAAGCCCGCTCCCATCAAGGACACCGTCGACGAGGCCGTCGACGGGGCTGCCTCGATCGAACACGTGCTCGTCGTCAAGCGCACCGACTCCGAGGTCTCGTGGACCGACGGACGCGACCTGTGGTGGCACGAGACCGTCGCGAAGGCGTCGAAAGAGCATGAGGCACAGCCCTTCCCGGCCGAGCACCCGCTGTTCATCCTGTACACCTCCGGTACGACGGGTAAGCCGAAGGGCATCATCCACACCTCCGGCGGCTACCTGACGCAGACCTCGTACACCCACCACAACGTCTTCGACCACAAGGCAGGCAAGGACGTCTACTGGTGCACCGCCGACATCGGCTGGGTCACCGGGCACTCCTACATCGTCTACGGCCCGCTCTCGAACCGCGCAACGCAGGTCGTCTACGAGGGCACGCCCAATTCGCCCGACGAGCACCGGCATTGGAACGTCATCGAGAAGTACAAGGTCTCGATCTACTACACCTCCCCCACCCTCGTTCGCACATTCATGAAGTGGGGCAAGGAAATTCCCGAGGCACACGATCTGAGCTCGATCCGTCTGCTCGGCTCCGTCGGTGAGCCCATCAACCCCGAGGCGTGGCGTTGGTTCCGCGATGTCGTCGGCGGCGGCACCGCACCGATCGTCGACACCTGGTGGCAGACCGAGACCGGCGCGATCATGATTTCCCCACTGCCCGGCGTCACATCCACCAAGCCCGGCTCCGCGATGACCCCGCTACCGGGTATCTGCGCCAAGATCGTCGACGACGACGCCAAGCCACTCGGCAACGGCGGCAACGGATATCTCGTGCTCGACGAGCCCTGGCCGGCGATGCTGCGCGGCATCTGGGGCGATATGGACCGCTACAAGGACACCTACTGGTCCCGCTACGCCGAAGAAGGCTGGTACTTCGCCGGTGACGGTGCCAAGTACGACGAGGACGGCGCACTCTGGGTCCTCGGCCGCGTCGACGACGTCATGAACGTCTCGGGCCACCGCATCTCGACCTCCGAGGTCGAGTCGGCACTGGTCACCCATCACAGTGTCGCCGAGGCCGCGGTGGTCGGTGCCGCCGACGACACCACCGGTCAGGGCATCGTCGCATTCGTCATCCTTCGGGCTGGCGAGGAGAACACCGGCGACGCGTTGATCGCGGAGCTCAAAGCTCAGGTCTCCAAGGAGATTTCACCGATCGCCCGGCCACGCGAGATCTCCATCGTGCCCGAGCTGCCGAAGACGCGATCCGGCAAGATCATGCGTCGCCTACTGCGCGACGTGGCCGAGGGCCGCGAACTCGGCGACGTGTCCACCCTCGTCGACCCGAAGGTGTTCGAGGCGATCAAGAAGGGCCGCTAGCGGCCAGTGGTGTGGATAAGTGCCCGCTGGGGCACTTATCCACACCACTGCCGAAGGCACTCACACGCTGTCGAGCGACTGATCCCGTGTTTCTTTCATGATGATCAACGAGATCAGCGTCAACGCTGCGGCGATGGCGAGGTAGACGCCCACCCAGCCGACGCCGTAGCTGCTCACCAGCCAGGTGGCGATGAACGGGGCAACTGCGGCCCCGAGGATCGACGCGGTGTTGTACGAGATTCCCGAGCCCGTGTAGCGCACGTTGGTCGGAAACAGTTCGGGCAGAACGGCACTCATCGGTCCGAAGGTCAGACCCATCAGGCCGAGGCCGACGCACATGAACACCAGCATCTTGCCTGCCGACGCGGACGCCGGATCTGCGAACCAGTGGAACGACAGGCCGAACAGCACGATCGCCGTGGTGATGACGATGAGCGTGGGACGGCGACCGTACTTGTCGGCGAGCAGTCCGGCGACCGGAATCAGAGCCGCGAAGAACAGCACGGCGATGAGCTGCAGTTCCAGGAAGTCGGTGTAGGGAATGGCCAGCTTGGGCCCGTTGACGTCGGAGACCTTGCCCGTTCCGTAGCTGACCACCCACGTGGTCATGATGTAGAAGAGCGTGTAGGTGGCGAGCATGACGAAGGTACCGATGATCAGCTGGCGCCAGCTGGTCTTGAACACCTGAGCCAGCGGAGTCTTGACCTTCTGCCCGCGCTCGACGGCCAACTTGAACACCGGCGTCTCCTCGAGCTTGAGCCGGACGTACAGACCGATGATGACCATGATCGCGCTGAGCAGGAACGGGATTCGCCAGCCCCACGTCAGGAAAGCATGGTCGGTGCCGGAGTTCGCAGAATCGTAGCCCGTCGCGATGACGATGAGCAGGAAGATGCCGTTGGCGAAGAAGAAGCCGATGGGCGCGCCCAGCTGCGGGTACATCGCGGCCCAGGCTCGCTTGCCCGGCTTCGCGGTTTCGGTCGCCAGCAATGCTGCACCGCTCCACTCACCACCGAGACCGACACCCTGGGTGAAGCGCATGATCGCCAGCAGGGCCGGTGCCCACAGACCCACCGCGGCGTACGTCGGCAACAGGCCGATCGCGAACGTCGCGACGCCCATCGTGAGCAGGGAGCCGACGAGGGTCGCCTTGCGCCCGATGCGATCACCGAAGTGGCCGAACAGAATCGACCCGATGGGTCGCGCCACGAACGCCAGACCGAACGTCGCGAACGACGCCAGCAGCGCCGTGGTGTCGTTGCCCGCCGGGAAGAACAGACGCGGGAAGACGAGCACTGCGGCGGTCGCGTAGATGTAGAAGTCGAAGAATTCGATGGACGTGCCGACCATCGACGCGATCACGATGCGTGACCGCGGCACCTGAGGTGCGGGAATTGCGCCGTCGGCGACGGCGTGTGTTGAACTCACGAATGCTCCTGAAAGGGGGAAGTTCCCTGCAAATTACCTGATGAACACCTGAGAATTTCACGACCCGGGCGTGTCCGGTGCCCGATCGCGCAAGATCGGCGAGTTTGCGGGAAGCGGTACCGAGGTACGCGTCCAAACGAGGGCCGAGCGTCGCTCGCCCTTCGCGGAACAGTTAATCTGCTACCCAGGCACTACTGTCGATACGATCTTCCGCACAACACCGAGCAGAGCGATTACAAGGGGTCGAGAGTTGAGCGTCAGCAATGACAAGGGATACGGAAACGGCGTCCCGAACACGATTTCATCGATACCTCTGACCGATGTCGATGCCCGCACCCCTGGTAGCGCCAGCATCGGAAACCTCGTCAAGGACGCCACCACCCAGGTCTCGACGCTCGTGCGCGCCGAAGTCGCCCTCGCCAAGGCCGAGGTCACCGGTGAGGTCAAGAAGGGGCTGCAGGGCAGCGTCTTCTTCATCATCGCCCTGACGGTTCTGCTGTTCAGCACCTTCTTCTTCTTCTTCTTCGCGGCCGAGCTGCTCGACGTGTGGCTCTACCGTTGGGCCGCATTCCTCATCGTGTTCGCGTTCATGGTGGTGGCTGCGGCGCTGTTCGGATTCCTCGGCTACCGCAGGGTCAAGAAACTGCGCAAGCCCGAGAAGACCATCGACTCGCTCAAGCAGGCGTCGACGGTGCTGCCGAACCAGCACGATTCCATCCCCGGGGTTCCCGGCTACAAGAAGTAGTAGCCCGGGCGAATCGAGCAGTATGAATCAGCCCGATCCGTCCACGGTCCGGTATCCGGGACAGTGGATCCATCGCGACATCCACGCCAACGGAATCCGGTTCCACGTCGTCGAGGTCGGCGAACATGCACCGGACGCACCGCTGGTGGTTCTGCTGCACGGCTTCGCCGACTTCTGGTATTCGTGGCGTCACCAACTTGCCGCACTCGCTCGGTCCGGCGTCCGGGCAATCGCCGTCGACCTGCGCGGTTACGGTGACTCCGACAAGCCCCCACGCGGATACGACGGGTGGACACTGGCCGGCGACATCGTCGGACTGGTTCGCGCTCTGGGATACCCGCACGCCACCTTCGTCGGTCACGCCGACGGCGGTCTCGTCTGCTGGGCCAGTGCGGCGTTGCACCCCCGCCTGGTGAGCTCGATGGTGCTGATCAACGCACCGCACCCCATCTCGCTGCGGCGAGCGGTGTTGAAGGATTCGGCGCAACGCGCCGCGCTGCTACCGCATTTCGTTCGCTACCAGGTTCCGCTGCGCCCGGAGAGGCTGCTGACGCGCCGAGGCGGAGCTGCGGTGGGCGAGTTGATGAGCAGCCGCGCCGGGTCCGCGTGGAAGAACACCGAGGACTACGCCGACACCGCAGCCAAGATGAGCTCGGCCATCCGGATTCCGGGTGCTGCGCATTGCGCGCTCGAATATCAGCGCTGGGCGTTCCGCAGCCAGTTCCGCGCCGAGGGACGCCGCTTCATGGCCGCCGTGGACGTACGTACCTCGATTCCCGTCGCGCAGATCAGCGGCGACCTCGACCCGTACGTGCTGCCCACCACCCTCGATCGCGATCGGCACTGGGCACCGGGACTGACGCATCGAACAGTGCGTGACGTGGGACATTACGTCCACCAGGAAGCACCCGACGTGGTGTCCGAGGAAATCCTGCGCGTCGTGCGCGAAATCTGAACGCGCTCGATTACGCGCGGCGGTGGGTCACCGCATGGTGACGACGACCTTGCCGCTTCCCCGCTCGGCCACGGCGTGGGCGTCGGCGATCTGGGCGAACGGCAGGATGTGGTCGACCCGAGGTAGATAGATTCCGCGTCGGCCCAGCTCGGAAGCGCGCTCCAACAACTGGGACTCGTTGCGAGCGTCGATCTTTCGCGCACCCAGACGTTCGGCACCCTCGGCGTCCAGGACGGTCACGACGCGGGCGGCGTCGCCCACCAATGTAATCAGGTCCGCCGGCAGAGATGACGGCGCCGCGTGCACAGCCGCGTCCACCCCGCCCGGCGCGAGGAGGGCGACCCGTTCGGCAAGCCCCGGACCATAGGTGGTCGGCCGTACGCCGAGGCCGATCAGATAGTCGTGATTGCGCGGGCTTCCGGTTCCGATCACCTCGGCGCCCGAGTCCCTGGCGAGAACACTCAGGGCGGTGCCCACTGCTCCGGAAGCGCCGTCGATCAGTGCGGTCTTCCCTTCCAGACTCCCGAAGACCTCGAGAGCCTCGATGACCGCGGATGCCGTGCTCGAAGCGAGCCCGGCGGCCGCAGCGTGCTCGATGCTCCAATCCGAGGGTGCACTGCTCCACGCGGTGAGTACTGCGTACTGCGCGGTGGTGTCACTGATCCCACCGACGCCGAACACGACGTCTCCGACCTGCGTACCGACAACCCCCGGTCCTACCTCGTCGACCACTCCGGCCGCGTCACGGCCGGGGATGGCGGGCAGATCGAGCGGCACCACATCACTCAACCGACCGGAGCGCAGCAGATAGTCGATGGGGTTGATGCTCGCGGCTCCGACCTCGATGCGAACGGTGTTCGCCTCCGCGTGAGGTTCCGGTGCGTCCTCGACCACGAGTACTTCGGGGCCACCGTAACGGTGGTATCGCGCTGCCTGCATCTGCTTCTCCGTACTACGCATCAGGTGCGAGATTACTTCCCGCGGAAAGCAATCTACCCGAGAATACTTTCCGCAGCAAGCAACGGTATCGTGTAACCCGTGTCCGATGCCCCGCACCTCTCGCCTCAGGAAGACCGAACCTGGTCTCTGCTCGTGGGAGTGATGATGTGGCTACCGGGCGCCCTCGATGCGTACCTCGGCCACGAGCACGGGCTCACACACGCGGAGTATCAGGTCCTGCGCTGGTTGTCGACGAGCGAGGAGAGCGACGTTCACATGACCCAGCTGGCCGCGGGCGCAGGCGTCACGCCCTCACACCTGTCGCGCATCGTGACCAGGATGGAAAAGAAGCTGTGGGTCACTCGACGAAGCGATTCCGAGGACGCACGACGAACATTGGCACGATTGACCGATGCAGGCTCGCAGGCGGTGGACCGCATCGAGCCCGGGTACGTGCAGCAAGTGCGCCGACGGGTTTTCGAGCAGCTCGCCCCCGGCCGGATCGACCAGCTGGAGCAACTGGCCGAAGCGATCCTGACCCCACTCAGACAAGATTGTGTGCATCTGTTGCCCAGCCGGACTTCGCCAGGCCCTGGCGACTAGACGACGCAGTCGCCGGTGCCGACCGGCACCGGGGCAGCGAAACTCTGTGCAAGTTCGTCAGCGATCTCCGACGCGGTCAGCACGAATCCGGTGTCGGGGTCGTCGACGGCAGCGCCGAACACGACTCCGAGTACTTCTCCGGACGAGTTGACCAGGGGTCCACCGGAATTGCCCTGCCGCACCGATCCGCGCACGGTGTAGACCTCACGCTGGACGGTTCCGGTGCGGTAGATGTCCGGCCCGCTGAGGTTGATGATCTCGCGGACACGCGCCGGGCTCACCGTGTACGGACCGCCGCCGGGGTAACCGAGCACGATGGCGTCGGTACCGGATTCGGCTGGCGTCGGGGCGAAGGTCAGCACCGGTGCCTGCAGCTGTGGAACACGAAGCACGGCAACGTCTTCCTCGGGGTCGAACAGCACGACGTCTGCGTCGAGCGGTCCGTTGGGCGAATCGACGGTCACCTCGGAGGTGCCGGCGACGACGTGCGCGTTGGTCATCACCAGATCGGATCCGACGACGAAGCCGGAGCCTTCGAGAGCCTTCTGGCAGCTCGGTGCGATGCCGTTGATCTTGATGACACTCGATTGCAGTTGCACCGGAACAGGTCCCGCTGCAATACCGGAATCGGGCGCGGCGACCTCGGCGACCGGGGTGCGACCGAACGGTCCGATGACGTCCGGCAATCCGGAGGTGTCGAGCAACGCCGAGAATTCCTCGGGTACCTGCCGCAGCCAGTCGGGTGCCACCTGATCGACCTGACCGAGCACCGACGATCCGCGCACCGCACTGGCCACCTCGGGCTGCGAGGACGACGTCAGCGGAATGGCCAGCAGCCACGCAGCGGCGAGCACCGCCACCGCCTGCAGCCCGGCTCCGACCGTGCTGTCGACGGATCTCGCTGCGCGCGAGTGTATTCCGCTGCGCAAGGCCCGCCCGAGGACCATTCCGGCGACTTCACCGACGATCACCAACACCACGATCAGTGCGATACCGACGAACACCCGCGTCCGCGCACCGTCGACGTGCTCGAGCACGTGCGGTGCCACCAGAATGCCTGCAACGGCACCGAGGACGACCCCCAGAAACGCCAGCGCCGACGCCACCGCCCCCTGCCGCCATCCCGACGACGCCGCCAGCAGTGCGATGGCGATCACCGCGATATCGACCCACCCTGAACCCGTCACCGATCGAGCCTCGCTCCTACCGCAGTCAAGCTGGCCTCCAGATCGCGTATGTCCCCCGTGTCCCATTCGGGCTCCCAGCCCGATACAGCCAGCAGACCCGCCAGGATACCGCCCGTGAACCCCCACACCAGCATTCCCTGCACAGCGAACGCCGGGCCCTGGTAGCCCGCAGGGTGGCGCACCTGGAATCGATTGTCCGGATCGAGCAACTCGCGCAATGGAACTCGCACCACTCGCTCGGTCTCCCCGGGATCGACGACGCGCACCGGGGTCGGTCGCTCCCAGTACGAGAGCACCGGAACCACATCGAAGCGTGACGGCGGAACGTAGATGCCGGGCATCGTCGCCAGTGGCACGACGCCTGCCGGATCGAGTCCGGTTTCCTCCTGCGCCTCGCGCAGTGCCGTGCCGACCGGGCCGTCGTCGCCCGGGTCGGTGGCTCCGCCGGGGAAGGCGATCTGCCCGCTGTGATCGCGCAGCGTCGACGCGCGCTGCGTCAGCAGGACGTCGGCGTCGGCGGGCAATCCACCGGGCGAGGTGGGATCTGCGGAGGCGGGGCCGCCGAACAGCACCAGCACAGCGGCGGACCGCGGTCGGTCGGACGGCGGTGCCTGACGCTGCAGCACGGGGTTGATGCCGGTGGTGTCGGTCAGGCCGCCGGCCCTGCCTGCCACGTCGAGCATGCGTCCGAGCCAGTCGGGTGCGCTCACGAGTCGACTCCGAGGTTCACGCGTACGGCGTCGGCGATCTCGTCGACGCTACGGAAAGGTTGTGGCAGCACCTTGGCGACAGTGCCATCCGCAGATATCAAAACGGAAACGGGCAGCACGTTGGGTGCTCCGACGGCGGCGACGACGCGGCCGCCGCCGTCCTGAACGCCGGGCAGGGTGACGCCGTAATCGGTCAGCCGAGTCAGGCCGTTGGCCTCGTTGGCGTCGTTGTGGACGGTCAGGACTTCGATCTTCTCGCCTGCCCGGTCGGCGTACTGCTGCAGATAGGGCAGCTCTTCGGCGCACGGGCCACACCAGTACGCCCAGATGTTGAGCAAGGCAGGGCGGCCCGCGAGTGCCTGCCCGAGGTCGACGTACGAGCCGTCGCCGATGCATTCGAGGGTGATGCCCGTCAACGGGCCCGCGGCGGTGCCCGACGCCGTGGGGCACGCGGCGAGACCGGCGTCCTGACGCAGTGGTGCGAGTGCCTCGGGAGTGTCGACTGCACGACGCTCGTCCGTGCTCGGTGTTCGCTGCCCGAGGCCGGGCGAATCCATGGGCTGCGCGGTCGGCGCGTCGCTTCGGGGCCACAGCGCGTAGACCATCCCGACCACCAGGATCAGAGCGACGAGTGACCACCGCAGGGCAGATTTGTTCACGGCACGATTCCGGCGAGAGCGAGAAGGTGATCGGTTTCCGGGCCCTTCACCAACGCAGCTGCGGTTGCGGGGTCGGTCGGACCGGTCCCGAACGAGGGGCAGTCCTTGGCGAGGATGCACACCCCACAGGCGGGTGTACGAGCGTGGCAGACGCGTCGACCGTGAAAGATGACTCGATGCGAGAGCAGCGTCCACTCCTTGCGCTCGATGAGTGCGCCTACGGCGTGCTCGACCTTGACCGGGTCCTGCTCCTCGGTCCACTGCCAGCGCCGTACGAGCCGTCCGAAATGGGTGTCGACGGTGATTCCCGGAACATCGAAGGCATTGCCGAGAACCACGTTGGCCGTCTTGCGGCCGATCCCGGGGAGTGTGACGAGGTCCTTCAGCGTCGCAGGCACTTCGCCGTCGAAGTTCTCCAGCAACTTCTGCCCGAGACCGATCAGCGAGTTGGCCTTGTTCCGATAGAAACCGGTGGTGCGGATGAACTCCTCGAGTTCGGTCCGGTCGGCCTCGGCGTAGTCACGGGCTGTGCGGTATCTCACGAACAGCGCCGGGGTGACCATGTTGACGCGCTTGTCGGTGCACTGCGCGGACAGGATGGTCGCGACGGCCAGTTCCAGCGGCGTGCTGAAGTCGAGTTCGCAGTACACATGCGGGAAGGCAGTGTTCAGCGTCCGGTTCATTCGCCGAGCTCTACGCACAAGCCCGAGGTGCGTCTCCTCGCGTTTGCGCACGTCGGGGCGTTTCGGAGCTGTCGAATCCACTCCACAACTGTACGGACAAGAATGCGTAACGTTCCTCGCGGCAGCAGCGGACCGTGTTTGTATCGAGATCTTTTCGGTGTTAACTGGCCGGTATGCAAGGACTCGCCGTGGTGCTCTTTCCGGTACTACTCATGCTCTTCGCACTCGCGATGGAACGCGTCGAGTTTCGTCTGAGCAAGCTCGGCGTCCGGGAGCAAGAAGTACAGGAATTCCTCGATCAGGCGAGCAAGTCCGAGGTCGCCACTCTGGCGAACGAGGGCTTCCCGCACGCATTGGCCCGGTTCAACACCCGCAAACGCCGCCAGACCCCGCCGCGGACCATCGACACGCGCGACGGCCTGGCCGACCAACGAGCCAGTTGAGCGCGCGTTTCGTCCCATTGGTCGTAATTTGGATGAATTTCGGGTGAACGGGAACACACGCCCGAGTCCTCTGGCAACCTGTGGTGGCGTCGATCACTCGGTTTTCACCGACTCGAAGTAGACTCCCCTAAGGTAATTGTTGTGTTTGATCATCGGATCGGCGTCGACGCCTGAACTGCACCGCAGTTCGGTGCATGGCACGAACTGAGTACAAACGCTTTCGGTGGTGCGGGTTTCCGCGACACCGACATCCCAAAAGGAGCGCAAGTGGACGACGTCCTGGCACGGGCCGGCATCTTCCAAGGAGTCGAACCCTCTGCGGTTGCGGCACTGACGAAGCAGCTGCAGCCTGTCGATTTCCCCCGTGGGCACGTGGTGTTCAACGAGGGTGAGCCCGGAGACCGGCTCTACATCATCGTTTCGGGCAAGATCAAGCTCGGGCGACGCTCCCCCGACGGCCGCGAGAACCTGCTGACGATCATGGGACCGTCGGACATGTTCGGTGAGTTGTCGATCTTCGACCCCGGCCCCCGTACGTCCTCGGCCACCACGGTCACCGAGGTGCGCGCGGTCAGCATGGATCGTGCTGCGCTCAAGGACTGGATCGATCAGCGCCCCGAGATCGCCGAGCAGCTGCTGCGCGTCCTGGCTCGCCGGTTGCGTCGCACCAACAACAACCTGGCCGACCTCATCTTCACCGACGTTCCCGGACGTGTCGCGAAGGCGCTGCTCCAGCTGGCCCAGCGATTCGGTACCCAGGAAGCGGGCTCGCTGCGCGTGACCCACGACCTGACGCAGGAAGAGATCGCTCAGCTCGTCGGTGCCTCGCGCGAGACCGTCAACAAGGCACTGGCCGACTTCGCACACCGCGGCTGGCTGCGCCTCGAAGGCAAGTCCGTGCTGATCTCGGACTCTGAGCGTCTGGCACGCCGAGCTCGCTAGGCCGAGTTCCGTCGAGACAGCAGCTCGCTAGCTTTCGCGGAGGTAGGCCAGCTGCGTCTTGACCGACATCCGCGCAGCCGGCCACAACTTCTTGTCCACGTCGGAATAGACGTGCCGTACCACCTGCATCGGTTTCGCGTTCTCGCCGATCTCGGCGAGCGCCGAGCGAACCTGATCCAGCCGCTGCCGACGGTGGGCGCGATACGCTCGCGCCACCTCGGCGGTGTCCGGCAACTCCGGCCCGTGCCCGGGAAGTACCGTCTTCCCCGCGCCGGCCGCTTCGAGCCGGTCCAACGACTGCAGATAGTCCGCGAGCGAACCGTCCTTCGGGTCCAGCACCGTCGTGCCGCGACCGAGGACGGTATCTCCTGTCAGGATCGCGTCGTCCAACACGAAACTCACCGAATCCGCGGTGTGACCGGGCGTGTGCAGAACCTCGATCCGCAGCCCGGCAGCCTCGATGACCTCGCCGTGGGCCAACGTTGCGCCGCCCCCGTGCAGGAACTTCTCCCCTACCGCCCGCACCGGAGCCGCCGTCTTTCGGTGAAACCGCTTCAGCCCTGCGGTGTGATCGGCATGGCGATGGGTCACCAGCGTCAGCACCACCGTGCCCGACGCGGCGACGGCGTCGAGATGAGCTTTGTCCTTCGGCCCGGGATCGACCACGATGCACTCGTCCGACCCCGGTGCCTGCAGAATCCAGGTGTTCGTCCCGTCGAGCGTCATCTTGCCCGGGTTGTCGGCGAGCAGAACGGACGCGGTGGGCGTCACCTGCCGGAGAAGTCCGTACGCGGGATGCTGGGGGTTCGAGTCGGCCATGAAAGTACTGTAGGTCGCCTTCTCCACGCGGTGTCCGGGAGGACTACCGTCGATATTCATGAAGGTCGGACTCGTCGGAGCTGGGCCCTGGGCCCGTAAGACTCAAGCCCCCTCGCTACTCGCCCATCGCGCCATCGACTTCGCCGGAGTATGGGCGCGCAGACCCGAAGCGGCAGCCGAGCTGGGGGCACCGGTCTTCGAATCGTTCGACGACCTGCTGGGCGCCGTCGATGCGGTGGCGTTCGCGGTACCACCGGCCGTGCAAGCCGGATACGCACTCCGCGCGGTGCAGGCGGGCAAACATGTGTTGCTGGACAAGCCGATTGCCGCAACAGTGGCCGAGGCCGAAGAACTGGCCGCGGCAGTGACGGCAGCAGGCGTCCGCTCGATGGTGACGCTGACGCTCCGGTTCGCCCCGGAGACAAGGCAATTCCTCGACGAGGTCGCCGGACGACCGTGGGCAGCGGGCTCGGGAACCTGGTTCTCCGGTGCCGTCCTCGGCGGGGCGTACGCGAACTCGCAGTGGCGACACGACGACGGGGCGATCCTCGACATCGGCCCGCACGTGTTCGATCTGCTCGACGCCGCACTGGGAACCATTGTCCGCGTTGCCTACTCGCACCGCGAGGTGGCGTCGGACAGTTGGACCGTGGTGCTCGAGCACGAGGGCGGTGCAACGAGCACCGTGCAACTGTCGCTGCGGACGCCGATCATGCCGTCCCTGATGCGGATCGAGCTCAGCGGCACCGACGGCATCGCCACGCTCACCGACCGCTCGACCTCGTCGACCGACTGCTTCGCCGTCCTGCTGAACGAATTCCTTGAGTCGGTCGACAAGGGTGTCGATCACGAATGCTCGGTACACCGAGGCCTACACCTGCAGAAGGTGATCAGTGCGGCTGCCGCCCCAGTGGCGTGGTTGAGTGCCCCAGAGGGCACCTAGCCACACCACTGCGCGTCAGCGCAGTTCGACGATGAGCTCCACTTCCACCGAAGCACCCAGGGGCAGTTCGGCGACACCCACGGCCGAGCGCGCGTGCTTGCCCGCATCACCGAAGATCTCACCAATGACGTTCGACGCCCCGTTGATCACCCCGGGCTGACCGGTGAATCCCGGAGCGGAGGCAACGAAGCCGACCGCCTTGATCACGCGGGCCACCGAATCGATGCCGACGAGCGCGTGCACGGCGGCGAGCGCATTCAGGGCGCAGAGGCGCGCCGCTGCGGTGGCGTCCTCAGCGGTGACGTCGCCACCGACCTTGCCCACCGACGTCAGGTTTCCGTCCACGATCGGCAACTGCCCGGAGGTGTGGACGAGCGAGCCCACCTGCACCGCCGGGACGTAGGCCGCCAGCGGCGGGACGACGTCGGGCAGCTCGATGCCCAGCTCGGACAGTCGTTCGCTCCAATTCGCCACGCGCGCTCAGACCTTCGGGCGCTTGAAGTACGCGACCAACGTGTCTCCGCCGTTGGGTCCCGCCATGATCGTGACGAGCTCCCAGCCCTCGGAGCCGTAGTTGTCGAGAATTTGCTTGGTGGCGTGAATCAGGACCGGCGCGGTGAAGTACTCCCAGATGATCTTTTCGCTCATGACTGGTGAGCCTATCGTTCGGTTCCACCGGCGCGGTGCCGGAACTACAGTCGTCGCATGGATCGGCTCGATATCAAGGACGCCATCTATCACTTCGCGCGTGACCGCGGTGATTCTCGAGACCAGTTCTCACTGACGACGTTCGACTCGGTCGAACGCGCCGCGCCCTCGTTCAACGAGATCGTCGCGCACGTGGAGGCCCGCGCACCCGCGGTCCCCGGCCTGGGACTGCGGCTTCGGGAAGCACCGCTGAATCTGGACTATCCGCGATGGGTGCCCGACACGTCCCCGCTGTCCGAACGGATGTCGGATCACGATCTCGGCGGTGCGCCCTGGGCCGACTTCGAGATCTTGATGGGCGATCTGCTCCGCACTCGGCTCGATCTCCGAGAGCACTCCTGGCACATGCACGTGATCCGTGGAATCGGTTCTGCTCCGCTGGTGCAGGGCGCGGTGACGGTGGTGATACTGCAGGTCGGACACGCCCTGACCGATGGGCTGGGCGTATCGAGGATGGTTCGCGCGCTGTTCGAACCTCAGTCCGCGACAGGTGCGACGCCGTCGCCGAATCTCACTGCCGAGCGGGAGAACGCCGTTCTCGACGTTCTCGGTGCAGTGGTCCGGGCACCGGTCGATCTCGTTCGATCACGGTGGGAGGCCCGTCGAGCTGTTCGCGCGTACCGGGGGTCGCAGCCCTGCCCGCCGTCGGTGCCCGCCACGTCGCTGAACCGCGCCGTGGGGCCGTATCGAGTCGTCCGCATCGTGCCGATGCAGATGACGGAAGTCCGCGCGGGTGCCGCTTCGGTGACGGTGTCCGCTCTCTGCGCCGTCGGCCCGTGTCTCGATCGGTATCTCGGCGACGGTCTCGAGCCACTGTCCGAGACCGGAGGCACCGTTGCGGCGTTCGTACCGATGGCGCTACCTCGCGACGTGGAATGGCCGGCAGCGAATCGAGCGGTTGTCGGGACGGTCGATCTCCACGTCGGCGAACCCGATCTCGAGAAGCGGGCCGAGCTGATCACTCGGTCGCTCGCAGTCGAACGAGCCAGAGTGACGGCCGCACCACTGCTTCGCGTCGCGCGTGCGGACGAGCGGGTGCCTGCACCGATCGTCCGGTTCGTACAGGGACGCCGATTCCGACAACACGACCGCTCTCCGTCGCACGTCGGTGCCCAGACGACCGTCGTCAGTGTCGACCGTGGCCGCGCGGACCTCGAGCTGTGTGGTGCCGTCGCGCGTTTCTCGGCAGGCTTTCCGTTCCTCGAAGACGGCCGGTGTCTCAATCACGGAATCTTCGGCCTCGGCGACGTGGTGACGATCGCGATGGTCGCCTGTCCCGACGCAGTACCGAATCTCGACGCGTACACCCAGGGATTGGTCGACCGACTCCGCCGACACTCCGAGCAGAGTTAGACACTTCGGTCGGACGCCCGGGGACGACCTCTATATGGTCGGGGTGTGGGCATAGCGAACGAAGAGGGATGGCCGGCGAAGGCAGATGCCGCGCGGCTGCATTTCGTATCCGGTAAGGGTGGGACCGGCAAGACGACGGTCGCTGCCGCATTGGCACTGGCGCTCGCAGCCGGTGGTCGACGGGTGTTGCTGGTGGAGGTCGAGGGCAGGCAGGGCATCGCGCAGCTGTTCGACGTGCCGCAGCTTCCGCCCAAGGAGACACGCGTCGCCTCGGCGGACGGCGGCGGCGAGGTCTACGCACTGGCCATCGACATCGAGACCGCGTTCCTCGAGTACCTCGAGATGTTCTACAACCTCGGCTTCGCCGGCCGCGCGATGCGCAAGATCGGTGCCATCGAGTTCGCGACGACCATCGCACCGGGTCTGCGCGACGTGTTGCTGACCGGCAAGGTCAAGGAATGTGTGGTGCGGACCGACAAGAAGGGCAACCGGGCCTACGACGAGATCGTCGTCGACTCGCCGCCGACCGGACGCATCGGCAACTTCCTCGACGTCACCAAGGCCATGGCCGACCTGGCCAAGGGCGGACCGGTTCGTTCGCAGAGCGAGGGCGTGGTGCGGTTGCTGCACTCGGCCGACACCGTCGTGCACCTGGTGACGTTGCTCGAGGCACTGCCGGTGCAGGAGACGGCCGACGCGGTGCGTGAGCTAGAGGCGGCAGATCTTCGACTCGGCGCGGTCATCGTCAATCGCACCGAACCGACGTACCTGCCCGCCGAGTCGCTCGAGGCCATCGCCGAGGGCGAGATCGATGCCGTCGCCATTCAGGACGGTCTCGCCAAGACCGGAATCACGCTCTCCGAGGCGGACTTTGCGGGGTTGCTCACCGAATCGATCGAGCACGCGGCAACGCTCTCGGCTCAGGTGGAGAGCGCAACCACGCTCGACGAACTCGACGTCGCGCGGATGTCGCTGCCGATGTTGGCCGATGGTGTCGATCTCGGCGGCTTGTACGAGCTCGCCGCCAAGCTTGCAGAACAGGGTGTCCGATGACTCGACCAGTAGCAACCGAACTCGATGTCGACCGCATCCTGACCGATCCCACGTCGCGGATCGTCGTCGTCTGCGGGGCCGGCGGAGTCGGCAAGACCACCACCGCGGCCGCGATGGCCCTGCGGGCTGCCGAGCAGGGCAGGCGGGTGGTGGTGCTGACGATCGATCCGGCCCGCCGCCTGGCTCAGGCTCTCGGTCTCGGTGATCTCGACAACAGCCCGCAGCCGGTGAAGTTGGGTGCCGGTGCCAAGGGTGAACTGCACGCGATGATGCTGAACATGCGACGCACGTTCGACGAGATGGTCATCGAGCACTCGACGCCCGAGAAGGCCGAGCAGGTGCTGGCCAATCCGTTCTATCAGACTGTGGCGTCGTCTTTTTCGGGCACGCAGGAGTACATGGCGATGGAGAAGTTGGGGCAGTTGTCCCTGGACTCGTCGTGGGATCTGATCGTGGTGGACACTCCGCCGTCGCGCAATGCACTGGACTTCCTCGATGCACCGCAGCGACTCGGCTCGTTCCTCGACGGCCGGTTCATCCGGCTGCTCACCGCTCCCGGCCGCGGCATCACCCGCGTGGTCACCAGCGCGATGAGCTTGGCCATGCGCGGCGTCTCCACCGTGATCGGCAGCCAAATGCTGTCCGACGCATCAGCTTTCGTGCAATCGCTGGATTCCATGTTCGGCGGGTTCCGCGAGCGGGCGACGCGTACCTACCAGCTGCTTCGCGAGGACGGCACCAGCTTCCTCGTCGTCGCTGCCGCAGAACCCGACGCGCTGCGCGAGGCGGCCTTCTTCGTCGAGCGCTTGTCTGCGGAGAAGATGCCCCTGGCCGGGTTGGTGGTGAACCGGACGCACCCGACGCTGTCGTCGGTGCAGGCGGATCACGCCGCGACGGCGGCCGATCTACTCGATCGGATCGACGACCCGGGTGCGGATCTGACCGCCGCTGTCCTCCGGATCCACGCTCAGCGCGCCGTCACGGCAGCGCGTGAGGTGCGGTTGCTTCGCCGGTTCACCGGTGCGCACCCCCGCGTGCCCATCGTCGGTGTTCCGTCACTGCCGTTCGAGGTCTCCGACCTCGCCGCGCTGCGTGCAGTGGCCGATCAGCTGACTCGCAAAGGCTGAATCGGCCCTGCCCGGCAGGCGACTAGATGGCTGCTTGCTGCTGACGCTGGGTCTCGAAGAACTCGGACCAGGAGTCGACCTCGGGGTGCTGCTTGAGCAGCGCCCTGCGCTGGCGTTCCGTCATGCCGCCCCAGACACCGAACTCGACTCGATTGTCGAGGGCATCCGCACCGCACTGCATGAGTACCGGGCAGTGCCGGCAGATGGTTGCGGCCTTGCGCTGCGCTGCACCCCGGACGAAGAGCTGGTCCGGGTCAGTGCCCTTGCAACGGGCGTGCGACACCCAGGCGATGCGTGCCTCGGCTTCTTCTACATCGAGTCGCGTCGGCGCGGTTGTCGTGTGCATGCGGATACCCCTTTGCGTTGCGGACGTCCTCGCTGGACGTCCCGGAGGCTCGAAGCGGTTTGTACCTCGTCAGGCGAAGCACAAATTCTAGGAGCTGCCCCACATTCATTATCAAGTGTTATGCGAATCACACCGTGCTCATAATTTAGGTAAAGCGAGCCCCGAATGCAAGACGGCGGGGTCACATTTCTGGTACGGCCGTCCCGAGCAGGGGCGCAGCACACGGCGCATGCAGGCCTCTGCCGGTCCGAGCCACACCCACGTACGCTGTGCTCTGTGTCAGTTGGAAAAACCGTGGCGAAGCTCGCCGGATGTTCAGCACTCGCCGGTGCATTGCTCGCCGGCGTGATGTTCCCCTTGGCCGGTGGGTTCGGGTACGCCTCCAACCGCGCCGCCGATACCGTCGACAACGTCTCGGCCGAGTTGGTCGAGGGCGCAGTGCCTGCCGTCTCGACGATGACGGACGTCAACGGCACGCCCATCGCCTGGTTGTACGAGCAGCGCCGATTCGAGGTGCCGAGCGACCAGATCTCCAACGAGATGAAGCTCGCCATCGTCTCGATCGAGGACCGCCGCTTCGCCGAACATCAGGGCGTGGACTGGCAGGGCACGCTCCGAGCGTTCCTGACCAACACCACCAGCGGGCAGGTCGAGCAGGGCGCATCCACCATCGATCAGCAGTACGTGAAGAACTACCAGCTGCTCGTGGTGGCCAAGACCGACGCCGAGCGCCGAGCGGCCATCGAGACGACGCCCGCTCGCAAGATCCGCGAGATCCGCATGGCGTTGACGCTCGACAAGGAACTGACCAAGGACGAGATCCTCACCCGGTACCTCAACCTCGTTCCGTTCGGCAACGCGTCCTTCGGCATCCAGGACGCCGCCCAGACCTACTTCGGTATCGATGCGAGCCAGCTCAGCGCCGTCCAGGCCGCGATGCTCGCAGGCATGGTGCAGTCCAGCTCCGCACTCAACCCGTACACCAACGAGGAGGGCGTGCTCGAGCGCCGGAACACCGTGCTCGACACGATGATCCAGAACCTCCCCGAACGCGCCGACGAGCTCGCCGCGCTCAAGTCCGAGCCGCTCGGTGTGCTGCCCGTTCCCCAGACCCTGCCCCGCGGATGCATCGCGGCAGGCGACCGCGGATTCTTCTGCGACTACGCACTGCAGTACCTGGCCGAGGCGGGAATCAGCCAGGAACAGATCGACAAGGGCGGGTACCTCATCCGCACGACGCTCGACCCCGCCGTACAGAACTCCACCAAGGCCGCCCTGGTGGAGAACACCAGCCCGAACCTCGACGGCGTTGCCACCGTCATGAACGTCGTCGCACCGGGCCAGGACCAGCACCGAGTTCTCGCCATGGGCAGCAGCCGCACCTACGGCCTCAATGCCGACGACGACGAGACGGTGCAGCCGCAGCCACACTCGTTGGTCGGCAACGGAGCGGGCTCCATCTTCAAGGTCTTCACCACCGCCGCGGCGATGGAGCGCGGGCTGGGTACCAGCGCGACGCTGCAGGTGCCCAGGCGCGTCGAGGTCAAGGGCGTCGGCGACGGCGGTGCACGGAACTGCCCGGCAGCGACCTACTGCGTCGAGAACGCGGGCAACTACCCGGCGTCGCTGTCCATCACCGACGCGTTGGCGCAGTCCCCCAACACCGCGTTCGTCAAGCTGATCGAGTCGGTCGGCGTCACCCCGACCGTCGACATGGCCGTTCGCCTGGGCCTGCGGTCGTACAACGACCCCGGCTCGTCGGGCACCGACCAGTCCATGGCCGATTTCCAGAAGGATCAGAATCTCGGCTCGTTCACCCTCGGACCGACCTGGGTGAACCCGCTGGAGCTGTCCAACGTGGCTGCCACCTTGGCCTCGGGTGGCATGTGGTGCCCGCCCACCCCCATCGACTCGATCTTCGACCGCGACGGCAAGCCCGTTCCGGTTGCTCACCAGGCGTGTGAGCAGGTCGTCGAGCCCGGACTGGCGAACACCCTCGCCAATGCCATGAGCAAGGACGACCAGCCGGGCGGCACGTCCGCCGCCGCGGCCGGCTCCGCCGGCTGGACCCTGCCGATGGCAGGCAAGACCGGCACCACCGAGTCGAACAGGTCCTCCGGCTTCCTCGGGTTCACCAACAACTACGCCGCCGCCGTGTACACGTACGGCGACTCACCGACGCCGAGCGAGATCTGCTCGTTCCCGCTGCGCCCATGCAGCTCGGGCAACCTGTACGGCGGTAACGAGCCGGCTCGAACGTGGTTCGACGCCATGACACCGATCGCCACCAACTTCGGACCCGTCGCGTTGCCGCCCGTCGACCAGAAGTACGTCCGCGGCTCGGCTAACGGCCAGGTACCCGACGTCACCGGCCAGAGCCAGTCGTCGGCGACATCGACCCTGCAGGGCGCAGGCTTCCAGGTGACGGTGGCCACCACGGCCGACCAGGCGGCTCGCGGCACCGTGGTGTCGACGTCCCCGTCGGGTTCGGCGGTCCCCGGATCGAACATCACGATCTACGTCAGTGACGGTTCGGTTCGACCTGCGCCGGCTCCGGCACCCGCGCTGCCGAACATCCAGATCCCGGACCTACCGCCGGGCATCCAGATTCCGGCGATCCCTGGGATCACGGCACCTCGCTAGTGCCTGCGGCAGTGGTGCGGTTATGTGCCCCAGGGGGGACGTAACCGCACCACTGCGCGGAGCGCACTACAGGCGGTCTTTGACAGCCTTCGACAATCGCGATCCGTCGGCCTTGCCTGCGGCGAGTCCCGACGCGATCTTCATGACCTGACCCATCTGCTTCATCGCCGGTCGCTCCCCGAGGTCTTCGGCGACCTGCGCGATGGCGGTGTCGACGATGGTGGCCAACTCCTCGTCCGTGAGCGGAGTGGGCAGATACTCATTGATGATCTGCGCTTCTGCATGCTCGTTGGCGGCGAGTTCGCCGCGGCCGTTCTGCGTGTAGATCTCGGCCGATTCGCCGCGCTTCTTCGCTTCCTTGGCAAGCACTTTGAGAACGTCGTCGTCGGTCAGATCGTGGGCCTCCTTGCCGGAGACCTCCTCGGTCTGGATGGCGGCGAGAATCATGCGCAGCGTTGCCAGGCGGAGCTTGTCCTTCGCCTTCATCGCTGCGGTGAGGTCGGTTCGGAGGCGGGCCTTGAGTTCGGACATGGCGGAAACGCTACGCGGCACAGTCCTCGGCTCGCACGTCCATATCCGGTTGCTGCCGTATCGTGGACGAGGTGTCCGCACAATTCAGTCCCTCGTTTCTCAGCACGTCGACGCAACTGCGCAGTGCCTCCACACAACTGCGCAGCGCGTCCTCGCAACTGCGCTCCGCTGCAGAGCAGGCGCGCGACGTCGTCAGAGCAGCACCGCTGAAGAGTTCCGTGATCGGAACGGCGGGCGCGGCGGCGTTGGGTCTCGGATACGCCACACTCATCGAACGCAATGCGTTCACGCTGCGTGAGACGTCGATGGCGGTGCTCGAGCCGGGTTCGGCGACGCTGCGCGTGCTCCACATCAGCGACCTGCACATGATGCCCGGCCAGCGGATGAAGCAGAACTGGTTGCGTGAGCTGGACCGCCTCGAACCCGATCTGGTCGTCAACACCGGAGACAATCTCTCGCACCAGCGCGCCGTGCCCAGCGTCGTGCAGGCGTTGGGGCCGCTGCTGGCTCGGCCGGGTCTGTTCGTGTTCGGTAGCAACGACTACTTCGCGCCCAAGCCGAAGAACCCGTTCAAGTACTTCGACAAGAACCACAAGCGCACGACCGGCGACTCGTTGCCGTGGCGCGACCTGCGGGCCGCGTTCTCCGAGCGGGGCTGGCTCGACGTGACGCATGTGCGTCGCGAGCTCGAGGTGGCCGGGGTACGGATCGCGTCGGCGGGCGTCGACGACCCCCATCTGAAGCGCGACCGCTACGACACCATCGCCGGCCAGCCCAATCCCCTCGCAGACCTTCGTCTGGGCATCACGCACTCCCCGGAGCCGCGAGTGCTGGACAAGTTCGCTCAGGACGGATACGACCTCGTCCTCGCCGGGCACACCCACGGCGGCCAGCTGTGCCTCCCGTTCTACGGCGCGCTGGTGACGAACTGCGAGATCGACCGTTCGCGGGTCAAGGGCCCGTCCAAGTGGGGCGCGCACACCCAGCTACACGTCTCCGCGGGCATCGGAACGTCGCCGTACGCGCCTGCACGGTTCTGCTGCCGCCCCGAGGCCACCCTGATCACGCTGACTCCGGCCCCGAGAACGGGTCCGAAAAACGTCTCCGACGAGGGCGTTTCGCGTTCCGAGGCAGTCGTGAGTTAGACTTCTCCAGCGGTACACGGGGTGTGGCGCAGCTTGGTAGCGCGCTTCGTTCGGGACGAAGAGGTCGTGGGTTCGAATCCCGCCACCCCGACAGTTGGACCACGAAGAGGGACCCATTCGATTCGATCGAATGGGTCCCTTTTTTCACGCGGTGGACGGCTACTGTGAGTCGACTCTGTCGACCCCGAGCGAACGGATCTCACGACCCATGCCGACCCCCACCCGCGTACACGTCAAGCACCGGTTCGTCTCTCCCCCCGAGATCGTCTTCGCGGCGTTGTCGGAGCACGAGAACCTCGGCCCGCTCTTCATGGCGAAGATCGGCCGCGTTCGGGACGGTGACACCTCCCGCAACGGCGTCGGGTCTACGCGCAGCCTGAAGCTGGGTCCGCTTCCTGCGTTCGAGGAAACCACGATCACCTCCGAGCCCCATTCGCTGATCGAGTACCGCATCACCAAGGGCGGTCCGCTACGCGGCCACTGGGGCGTGCAGAAGTTCACCCCCACCGCCGACGGCGGCACCGAGCTCGACTACACGATCGGATTCGACGCACCCGTCCCCGGCCTCGCCGCGATCGTCGGTAGGGCACTGTCGTCGAGCATCTCGAAGAATCTGTCGACCCTGGCTCCGTAGCGCCGCCACCCGGCGGCAAGTCATACCCGAGTAGGACACCGGACATACTCGGGACCGACGATTCTCGCCGCCGAATGCGGGACGGTCGAGGCATGGACATCGTCAGAACTCACAGCCTCGGCAAGCGCTACGGCGCCCATACCGTTGTCGACGACGTGAACCTTCGCATTCCTGAGGGCTGCGTCTACGGCTTTCTCGGTCCGAACGGATCGGGCAAGTCGACGACCATGAAAATGTTGCTGTCCCTGATCCGACCGACCTCCGGTGAGGTGGAGATCCTCGGGAAGCCGATGAATCACGAGACCCGCCGCGGAGTGCTTTCACACATCGGTTCACTCATCGAAGCTCCACCCGGATACGGGCATCTCACGGGTGCGGAGAACCTTCGTATCGTGCAACGCTCGCTCGGATTGCACACCGAACAGATCGACCGGGCGGTGGCCACCGTCCGGCTGCAGGAGCACCTCGACAAGAAGGTGAAGAACTACTCGCTGGGGATGAAACAGCGCCTGGGCATCGCGATGGCGCTGGCGCGCGAACCACGACTTCTGATCCTGGACGAGCCCACCAACGGCTTGGACCCGGCTGGCATCGAAGAGATCCGCGGACTGCTTCGCCATCTCGCCGAACACGGCGTGACAGTGATGGTCTCGAGCCATCTGCTCGGCGAGATCGACAAGACGGCGAACATGCTGGGGATCCTGAGCCAGGGGCGCTTGATCTTCCAAGGCACCCGCGACGAGCTGTTCGCCGCCTCCACTCCGGATGTACTCATCGACGTCATCGATCCGACTTGTGCGCGTTCGGTTCTGCAACAGCGCATTTCGGTCGAGGTCGAGGATCACACTCTGAGGCTGTCCGGCATCGACGATCGAGGTGCCGCACAGGTGGTGGCAGAACTCGTCGGCGCGAACGCAGGCGTCTACGGCGTTCGGCGCGACGATCAGTCGCTCGAAGACGTATTCATGAATCTGACGAAGGGTGGCCGATTGTGACGACCGTACGCAACGAGTTCGCCAAACTCAGGCACCTGCACATCGGCGCGATCGCCGCTGTGTTGGTCGCCGCAATCGTCGGGTTGACCTTCGTCGGCGCTCTCACCGCAACAGCGTCGAAGGATTCGACCACGGTCTCCTGGGCGCTGCTACTGGCCGGGCTGTCCCTTGCCGTCCCCGTCGCATCCCCGCTGCTGATCGCCGTGATGGCCAGCCGCACAATGGAAGTCGAGCACCAATCCAAGGGCTGGCTGCTGAACCGGACCAATGGAACCGGGCGCGGAGCCCTCGTGCGCGCGAAGCTCGTCTCGACGGGCCTCGTCGTTGCCGGCGCAACGGTTGCGGCCAGTACTGGAGGTGTATTTCTGGGAATCGCAGTCGGAGTGACCCAACCCTTGCCTGCCGACCTGTGGTTGGGCTACACGGCGGCGGCGGTGACGACCAACCTCGTGATACTCGCTGTGCACCTGCTGATCTCAGCGCGTGTGGACAACCAACTGGTCGCGCTGGGAATCGGCATCGTGGGTACCGTCATCGCGATCTGCGCCTCCGGATTTCCCTCCTGGGCAGCACACCTGACGCCGTGGGGCTACTACTCCTTGGCGTCTGCCGCCGACTACCGAGGCGAACAAGTGGTGACGCTGAACCCGTCCTACGCCAGCGTCGCCGCCCTCGCAGTTGTCGGAGCAGTGTCGTTCTGGTTCATGACCGTTCGACTCGATCGACAGGAGGTACGAGCATGAATGCGTTCTCGGCCGAAATGATCAAGCTCAGGCGCTCGCAGGCATGGGCGGTCGTCGTTCCCCTCCCGCTGATCATCGCGGGGGTCGGAACGTTCAACACGATCGCGTCGGGCGCAGAGCTGACAGAGGGATGGCGCACATTGTGGTTGCGCACAGTCGTGTTCTACGGCCTGTTCCCACTCGCACTCGGAGTTGCGGCACTGGCATCACTGGTTTGGAGATCCGAACACCGAGGCGGGAATTGGAATGCCCTGATGAGTGGCCCGGTTCCGTCGGTGCGCATCGTGATCGTCAAGACGGCTGTGGTGGCAACACTGACCGCGGCCATGAACATCGTCATGCTGGCAGCCGTCGTTGTTCTCGGCAAGGTGGTCTTCTCGCTCGACGGAACGCTCCCCTCCGAGCTCTTCGCGACCGGTGCGCTGATAGTGGTGGGGTCACTACCGGTCGCGGCACTGCACTCCGCGTTGTCGATGGCCGTCAGGTCGTTCGCGGTGCCGATTGCCATCGCTCTCGTCGGGGCCGGTATATCGGTGTTCCTCCTCACCGCCGAGGTGACCGGGGCGATCTTGTCGCCCTATGCCCTGGCCACTCGCGCAACCCAGTTGACCTCCGGAACTTTCGGTGACTCGGGTTCGCCGACCACCGGGGCCGCACTGTCGGTCCTGACCGCCACGGCGCTGCTCACTGTCGCGGTCGTCGCATCGGCAGGCAGGGCACTCGACCGCAAGGACATTCACGTCCAGTGACAGCTCGAGGCCCCGACCGAATGCTCTCGATCGGGGCCTCGTGAAACGTCGAGTCAGCTGGACGCAGCGCGCAGTTTCTCCAAAAGCGGGCCTGCGGCCTCGGCGAGGAAGCGCTCCTGGGTCTCGTCGCCCACCTGCACGAGTGCGATGTCGGTGTACCCGGCCTCCCAGTACGGCTTCACGGCCTCGACGATGGCGTCCAGGTCCGGTCCACACGGAATCGTGTCGGCCACATCCTCTTTGCGGACGAACTTGGTCGCTCCGGCGAAACCGGCCGTCGTCGGCAGATCGGCGTTGACGGCCCAACCGCCCGCGAACCAGCGGAACCGATCGTGCGCGCGATCGACGGCCGCGTCCTTGTCCGGATCCCAGGAGATCGGGATCTGTCCGATGGACCGCGCCGGGCCCTCGTGGTTGTCCGACCATGCCTTGACGAGATCGGCGTCGGGCTCGGTGGCGATGAGGTGATCGCCGTACTCGGCGAATCGCGCGACGGCCTTCTCGCCACCGGCTGCGATGCCGATGGGCACGCCGCCCTCGGGCAGGTCCCAGATCCGGGCGGAGTCGACGCGAAAGTGCTTGCCGTCGTACGTGACCAAGCCACCGGCGTGCAATGCCCTGATGATCTCGAGCGCCTCGACGAACATGTCCTGCCGCTTGTCGATGGACGGCCAGCCCTCGCCGACGACGTGCTCGTTCAGGTTCTCACCGCTGCCGAGGCCGAGGGTGAAGCGGCCGTCGGCCAGGATCTGCATCGTCGCAGCCTTCTGCGCGACGACGGCCGGGTGATACCGGATGATCGGGCATGTCACGTACGTCATGAGCTCGACGCGTTCGGTGGCCTGAGCCACCGCGCCCAATGTGGTCCAGGCGTACGGCGAGTGCCCCATGGAGGACAGCCAGGGCGAGTAGTGGTCGCTGGCGACCTCGAAGTCGAAACCGACTCTCTCGGCACCGACTGCGTACTGCACCAGCTCTTTCGGGCCGCTCTGCTCGGTCATCAAGGTGTATCCGAAATTGGTCATGCGTGTCTCCTAGATAGTTGCGACGGAACCGGCGTCGACTCGGTAGTTCGATCCGTTGACGAAGGACGCGCGGTCCGAGCACAGGAACGTGATCACCGAGGCGACTTCCTCGGGTTCGCCACGGCGTCCGAGCTCCATGTACGGACGCTCCTCGTCGAGGAAGCTCTCGATGGCACCGTCGCGGTCGGTTCCCTTCTCCTCGGCGCGCTTGTCCATCATCGCGTCGGTCATCGGGGTGTGAATGAACGCGGGAGAGACCGCATTGACCAGCAGTCCCTCGGACGCATAGCTGCGCGAGAGCCCCTTGGCGAGGGCCAGCACGCCGGCTTTGGCTGAGCAGTAGGGCAATTCGTCGTCGTACGGCTGCACGGCGTCCTCGGAGGTCAACAACACGATGCGTCCCCAGCCACCGCGGCGTAGTGCGGGCAGAAATGCTCGCAGTAGCCGGACCGGTCCCATCAGGTCGATGTCGAGGGTGGAACGCCACCCCTCCTCGTCGATCTCGTGGAACAGCCCCTGCGCTCCGGTCACTCCCGAGGACTGGACGAGAATGTCGATGTCGCCCACTACCTGCTGCGTCCGTGCTGCCAGGTTCTCGACCGCGTCGGTGTCGGTCACGTCCGCGGCGAACGCGAACAACTGCCCCTCCGCTGCGCCGAGTTTCGCTGCGGCCTCGTCGAGCGAGGTCTGATCCTTGTCGCTGATCACGACGCGAACCCCCTCGGCCAGCAGCATTTTCGCGGTGTGCCAGCCGATACCGGAGTCTGCTCCGGTGACCAGTGCTGTCCTACCGTTGATTCCCAAATCCATTGAATTCCACCTTGTGTATGAGAGTGCTGTCAGGCTGTGGCGTCGTGCGAGCGCGCAATGGTCAGCGCCGCATTCACCAGGGCCAGGTGGCTCAAGCCCTGTGGGAAGTTACCCAGAAACGATCCATCCGAAGCATCGATCATTTCGCTGTACAAACCGACGTCGTTGGACAGCTCCACCAGTTGGTCCATCAGCGCTGCGGCTTCGTCGTCTCGGCCGACGCAGGACAGCGCCGACACTCGCCAGAACGCGCAGGCCACGAAGGTCACTTCTTCCTTCGAGACCCCGCTGTAGCGGTACATCAACGGGCCGGCACCGAGTTCTTCGACGAGCGCATCGATGGTGGACGAAAGACGTTCTCCCCGATCGAAATCCATCTCGGCCGCGAGCAGTACCGACGCATCGAGACCGTCGGCACCCGGGTACGCCAGGTAGGCCTGCCTCTCGTCCGACCAACACTCGGTCTCGATGTAGAACCGGATGCGTTCCTTCTCGGCCTTCCATCGATCCGGTATCCCCGGGATCTCGCCTGCTTCTGCCAGGTGCACGGCGCAGTCCAGCGCCTGCCAACAACCGAGCTTGGAGCTGGTGTAGTGCTGTTCGTCCTCGAGCTCCCAGATCCCGGCGTCCTTGCGCTGCCACGAATCGCAGGCCTCGTCGGCGATGGCGGCCAGCAGGCGCCCCGTCTGCGCATCCAGGATGTTCCCCGCGTCGACGTACTGCCGGATGATGGAGAACAGGTCACCGAAGATCATCAGCTGCAGCTGATCCGCGGCAGCGTTGCCGTTGACCACCGGCCCGATGCCTCGCCAGCCGGGAACGTCGGGTTGTTCCGTGCCACCGGGCAATTCACCGCCGAGGGTGTAGAAGACGTTGACCAACGGATCGTTGACTCGGATCACTTTCAGCAGCCACGCCACTGCAGCATGGATCTCCTCGCGAAGGCCGAATCTCTGCAGCGCGCGGATGGTGTACGCGGCGTCGCGAACCCACGCGTAGCGGTAGTCCCAGTTCTTGCCACCGGCCCTGTTCTCGGGCAGAGAGGTGGTGGCAGCGGCGGCGATGGCACCGGAGGGGCTGTGCAGCAACAACTTCAGAGCCAGCGCGCTCCGCGCCACATGCTCCGCCCACGGTCCCTGGTACGAGAACTCGTCGGACCACACGCGCCAGTTGGCGATCGTGCGGTCGATCCCCTCGTCGAGGTGCTGCGGATCGGGCAGGGGCAGCGGCTCGTTCTCCGTGCCCACGACGCCCAGCACATGCCGAGAATCCGGGTGGGTGGTGAAGACACCACCGATGTCGCGGTCCGCGACGTGCACCTCCTCGATGCCCAGAGTCCGCACGGCCAGGGTCAATCCGTCGACCCGCAGCACGGTGCCGTGCTCGGTGTCGTACGCCCACGGCGACGCGATGCCGAGCATGGTGCCCGGCGCCACGGACCACGACAGCTCGACGTTGCCGTCGAGACCCTCGACGCGGCGGGCCAACTCCACCCACGGAAGACGCCCGGCGACACCGGTGTTCAGCGAGTCGGTGACTCGGACGGTGCCGGTGTCGGTACGGAACGTCGTGCTCAGCACATTTGTCCCGGGGACGAATTCACGCTGGACGGTGAACTCCTCCAGCGGCGTCAGCTGAATGTATCCACCGTTCCCAGCGTCGAGCAACGCTGCGAACGGCGGCGACGAATCGAGGTTCGGAACCGGAAACCAATCGATCCGGCCGTCGTCGGCGATCATCGCCACGGTGCGGCCGTCACCGATGGCACCGTAGCTCTCGATGGGGACATAGCCGTCGACCCGGGGGTGCGGCTTGCGGAACTCGCTCAAGCACTTGCCTTTTCATCGGAGTAGAAGGGACTGTCCTCGATGTTGGCGAGCAGATCGGCGGGGTCGTCGAACACTGCTACCGCCCCCGCGTCGAGCAACTCCCCACGTAAGATGCCGCCACTGCGAACACCGATGGCGCGTACACCCGCGCGACCGGCCGACTCGATGTCCCAGACGCTGTCGCCGACCATCACCGCCTTGGATGCCTCGACGCCGGCCCGTTCGAGTGCAACCGCAACGATGTCGGGCTCGGGCTTGGCTACGTCGGCGTCCTCACCGCTCGTCACCACGGCAACGGAGTCCTCGACGTCGAGCAGGTCGCGCAACGTCGACAGCTCGCTCTCCGGAGCCGAGGTCGCAAGCACCACGGTGATGCCGCGAGAGTTCAAGTCCGCCAACAGTTCACGGGCACCCGGCAGCACTTCGAGATCCGCCGAGGCAGCAGCGTAGTACTCGCCGTGCAGCTTCTTCGCTTCGTGGGCAAGCGCGCTGTCCGAGGAACCGACGAGCGTCTCGAGCAGCTTCGACCCGTCCATCCCGATGCAGCGGTGAACACGCCAGGAAGGAACGGAACCACCGGCCTCACGAAACGCGCGCGACCACGCGTCGACGTGCACGTAGTTGGAATCGACGAGGGTGCCGTCGATGTCGAGCAGGACCGCGTCGACCGTCGGCTTGGAAACAGGCATGGTTTTCGGATACCCGGGGGTGGTGCAGGCAAACAACAGGCCCCCCGCTGTGCGCGAGGGGCCTGTCGGGTGGGAAAACGTCAGCTGGCCTGGGCCTGCCACATCCAGTGCAGCTGCTCGAGCCGAGCCGTGATGCCGATGAGCAGGTCCTGGGTCACCGGATCGGCTTCGCCGGTGTCGGCGATGCGTCCGCGAAGACGCTCCACGACCGCGGCGAGGTTGTCGACGACGGCCGGGACGACTTCGCTGTCCTTGGTCCATCCGGCACCGAAGCCCTTGGTTCCTGCCGTCGAGGAGACGGTGGCTGCGCGGCCGTCGGGGCTGACGCCGATAGCCGTGGCGCGTTCGGCGGCCTGATCGGTGAATTCACGTGCGGCCGTGACCAACTCGTCGAGCTCGAGGTGCACCGACCGGAAGTTCTTGCCGATCACGTTCCAGTGCGCCTGCTTGGCGATGAGCGAAAGGTCGATGAGATCGACCACAGTTCCCTGAAGCGCGTCGCCGGCGATCTTCTGCTGGCCTGCGTCGAGGGTGCTGGTGATGGGGTTCGTCATGATGTGGCCTCCCTGCCGTTGGACGACGGTATGCATCGCACACCATTATTGTTCTTTCGTCTGTACTGCACAACGGCAGGTCGACCCGCGTTGTTCCGGATCGGCGTCACATCCGCTGTGACGCCGATCCCAACATCAGACCTTGGCTGCTTCGTCGGCAGGATCGTCGATTGCGCCTGCACCCGTGGTGGGTGCGGTCTCGTTCTGCTGCGACCGAACGCCTTCCTCGACTTTCTTGCCGAGCTCGGGATCGACGTTGGTCCAGTACTCGAACACCCGGCTCAGAACGGGCTCGCTGACGCCGTTGAGGACGTGCCCCACGATGTTCCCGACGAGGCGCTCGCGCTGCGCGTCGTCCATGACCTCGCGGACCAGGGCTCCCGCTTGCACGAAGTCGCCGTCCTCGGGGTGCTCGATGTACCCGGTGCGCACGAAGCGGGGCTCGAAGTCCCATGCTCCGTCGTCGCCGTACTTGTTCGTGTCCGCCGACGGGCCGCCGAACGAGTTCGGCGCGTAGACGGGCGTCTCAGGGGAGTTGAACGAGTACCGCATGTTGCCGTCCTTGGAGTACGAGTTGACCTCGGACTTCGGGGCGTTGACCGGCAGCTGCGCGTAGTTCGCTCCGATGCGGTACCGGTGCGCGTCGGCGTAGGAGAAGACGCGGCCGAGCAGCATCTTGTCGGGGCTGAAACCGATGCCGGGCACGGTGTTGGACGGCTCGAACGAGCTCTGCTCGATCTGCGCGAAGAAGTTCTCCGGGTTGCGGTTCAAGGTCATCTTGCCGACCTCGATCAACGGGTAGTCCTTCTGCGACCAGACCTTGGTGAGGTCGAACGGGTTGTACTTGTAGTTCTCTGCCTCGTCGTACGGCATGAGCTGCACCTTGAGGGTCCAGCTGGGGAAGTCGCCGTTCTTGATGGATCCGAAGAGGTCCTGACGGTGATGATCGGGGGACGTACCCGCAACCTCGTCCGCCTTGTCCTGCGTCAGGAAGTCGATGCCCTGATCGGTCTTGAAGTGGAACTTGACCCAGGTCTTCGTGCCGTCCTCGGCGATGAGCTGGTACGTGTGCGAACCGAACCCGTCCATGTGGCGGAACGACTTGGGGATACCCCGGTCGCCCATGAGCCACGTCACCTGGTGCGCCGACTCGGGCGAGAGGGTCCAGAAGTCCCACTGCATGTTGTTGTCGCGCAGACCGGAGTCGGGCATGCGCTTCTGGCTACGGATGAAGTCCTGGAACTTGATCGGGTCCTTGACGAAGAAGATCGGGGTGTTGTTGCCGACCAGGTCCCAGTTGCCTTCCTCGGTGTAGAACTTCAGCGAGAATCCGCGCGGGTCACGCCAGGTATCGGGGCTACCCTGCTCGCCGGCGACGGTGGAGAAGCGCGCCAACATCTCGGTCTTGGCACCGGGCTGCAACGCCTTCGCCTTGGTGTACTTGCTGATGTCCCCGGTGATCTCGAGTTCACCGAACGCGCCTGCGCCCTTGGCGTGCACGACGCGCTCCGGGACCCGCTCGCGGTTGAACTGCGCCATCTTCTCGATGAGGTAGTGGTCGTGGAGAAGGATCGGTCCCTGCGTCCCGGCGGTCAGCGACTGATCGTCGCTGGGGACGGGGATTCCCGAGTTGCTGGTGGTCGGCTTGTTGCTGATCGGCTTGGTCATACGAAGCCTCCTGAAGGGCTGAATAGAGTCCGAAGAGGGCTGCTCTTCGAAAAAGCTGTGAAACCGAGCGGCCGTACGCTGGACCGCAATGTCAGACGGAATGCCTCGTGCAGTCGCCGCACAAACCCCAGAGCACGATTTCGGCCTCGTCGACGACGAATCCGTGCGTGTCCCCGGGTACGAGGCACGGCGACGCTCCGACGGCGCAGTCGACATCGGCCACCACGCGGCACTCTCGGCACACGAGGTGGTGGTGATTGTCCGCCGTACGGCTCTCGTACAGCGCGGCCGAGCCGGCGGGTTCGATGCGACGGAGCAAACCTGCATCGACGCAAGCCCTGAGCACGTCGTACACGGCCTGGGTCGACACCGAACCACCGTCCTCACGGACGGCGGCAGCGATGTCGTCGGCGTCCGAATGCGGTCGGGCTGTGACCGCATTCAGAACTGCAACCCGGGGCCCGGTGACGCGGAGACCGACCGAGCGCAACTGCGCTGCTGGGTCGACGCGTTCGGTGAGCTGCATGTACTCCAGTATGCCCCTAATCTGGACTAAGTCAAGAAAAGGGGATCACGGCTGGCCGACCAGGTGCGCTTCACCCGTCCGCATCGAACCCGACACGATCTGCAAGCCGAAATACGTGCCCGACGGCATCCAGCGACTCAGCGTCGGGCCCTTCGCGTCCACCTCGACGCGGGCCAACCTGGCTTTGCCCTTCAGGCTCGCGGTGGCGATGGCCGAGCCGCCGGACACCGGCTGCGCGAAACCGAGGGAGCCGAGCATCGGGAACTGCGGTCCCACGGAGCGGGACGTCGTCCGCACCGACCATTCACCGCCGCTCACCCCGGCCTCGCCCAGCACGTCACCCTCGAACTCGGCCAGCACCTTGGGCAGGTGCCAGTTGGTCCGGCCGCCGTGCACCGATGTCGCGGAATCGACGGCGATGAACGGCACCGCCATCCGCGGAACGCGTCCGACGTCGCGGCGCAGCACCGGGCTCGCCAGGATCTCGCGGTACGGGCCGACCGGTGAGGTGACGTAGTCGACGACCATCGCCATCGTGATCGGCAACGTCTTGGCACCGACAGGTGCGAAGTCCGACGAACGGGCCCGATGCCACCAGATCGTGGCCCGCACGTTCGCCGGCCACGGCGCTGCCGGACTGACCGGCCAGTCGGTGCGATCGGTATCGGATTCGGTGACACTCCACATCAGGAATCCCTCCCGACGACGGTCAGGGGAAGCCGCAGGGCACCCGGTGCCGACACCGGCACCACCGGCTGCACGGGCTGAGTGGGTGCGATCTCCTGATAGCCCGAGCCCACCGCGGGTCGCCGATCGGGCTCACCCTTGTTGGGCCACAACGCCATTGCTCGCTCGGCCTGGGCCGTGATCGTCAGGGACGGATTGACGCCGAGGTTGGCGCTGACGGCAGAACCGTCGAGCACGTGCAATCCCTCGTAGCCGTAGACCCGCTGGTAACCGTCGATCACGCCGGTCTGCGGCGAGTCGCCGATCGCGCAGCCACCGAGGAAGTGCGCGGTCATCGGAATGTTGACGATCTCGGCGATCGACCCGCCCGGGTCACCGCCGATCTTGTCCGCGAGCAGACGAATTGCCTCGTGACCCTGCGGAATCCACTGCGGCGGCGGATCACCCGCGCCGGGCCTGCTGGTGAGGCGACGCCCGAACGGCCCCTTCTTCGATCCGAGTTCGAGCGAGTTGTCGTCGGTCTGCATCACCAACGCGATGACGGTTCGCTCCGACCAACGATGCACCGACAGGCTCCGAACGGCGGCGCCGGGGTGACGCAGCGCGACGCCGAGCGTCTTGAGCACGCGCGGCATCTTGCCGCCGCCGTCGCTGAGCACGGTCTGCAGCAGGCCGATTGCGTTGCTGCCCTTGCCGTATCGCACCGGCTCGATGTGCGTGTGATCGTCCGGGTGGAACGACGACGTGATGGCCACGCCCTCGTGGTAGTCGACCTCACGGCCGCGAGCGGTCGCGGCGAGCACGGCCTCGGAGTTGGTGCGCACCAGCGAGCCGATCTTGTCCGACAGTCTCGGCAGCGAGCCCTTCTCCTTGGCCGCGAGCATCAGCTTCTGAGTGCCGTAGGTGCCGGCCGAGAAGATCACCTGATCGGCGGTGATCGTCTTCTCCTTGCGACGCAGCTTGCCACCGGTCCGACGCGTCACCACGTCGTAGCCCGCGCCGTTCGGCCGCACGTCCACGACGGTGGTCAACGGAAGAACATGTGCGCCTGCGTGTTCGGCGAGGTACAGGTAATTCTTGACGAGGGTGTTCTTCGCGCCGACGCGGCAGCCGGTCATGCACGCTCCGCATTCGGTGCAGCCGGTGCGCTCGGGCCCGGCACCGCCGAAGAACGGGTCGGGCGCGGTGCGGCCGCGATCTCCGAAGTACACGCCCACCGGGGTCGAGGTGAACGTGTCCCCCACCCCCATGTCCTCGGCCACCTCTTTCATCACCTTGTCCGAGGCGGTGATGGTCGGGTTGGTCTCGACGCCGAGCATCCGGCGGGCCTGGTCGTAGTACGGATTCAGCTCGCGCTGCCAATCGGTGATCGAACCCCACTGCGGGTCCTCGAAGAACTTCGCCGGGGGTTGATACAGCGTGTTCGCGTAGTTCAGCGAACCGCCGCCGACGCCTGCTCCTGCCATCACCAGTACATCGGGCAGCAGGTGGATACGTTGCACCCCATAGCAACCCAACGCCGGAGCCCACAGATACTTGCGCAACCGCCAGCTGGTCTTCGGCAGCTCGTCGTCCTCGAACCGTCGACCGGACTCGAGAACCGCCACGCGGTACCCCTTCTCGACCGCCCGCAACGCAGCAACGCTGCCGCCGAAACCGGAGCCGATGATCAATACGTCGTAGTCGCTCATGCGGATACCACCTCGTTGTCTGACTCGAGAGCGTCGGAGACGAGCCGATAATTCGGCACGTCGAACTCGCGCGTCTTGTTGCGGAACCGGAATGTGTAGGTGGGCCACATCGTGGAGTTACGGCCGTTGGCGTCGAGGTACCAACTCGAGCACCCGCCGGCATTCCACACGGTGCCGTCGAGCGCGGAATCGACCCACGAATTGTGTTGCCGCTGAGCGGATTCGTTGACCTCCACGGCCGCGATCCTGCGATCCTTCATCGCGTGCAGCGCAGACACCACGTAGTTGGCCTGCGACTCGAGCATGTAGACGATGGAACTGTGCCCGAGATTGGTGTTGGGGCCGTACATCAGGAACAGGTTCGGGAAGCCGGCGACGGTGGTGCCGAGATGCGCCTGCGGGCTACCGCCCCAGTGCTCCGCGAGCGTCCGACCGTCGTTGCCCCGCAGCAGATGCGACACCGGCGGCTCGGTGGGGGTGAACCCCGTCGCGAAGATGATGGTGTCCACCTCGTGGTTGCGGCCCGAGGCGTCGACGACGCCGTTCTCGGTCACCGACGTCAGCCCCGACGTGACGAGATCGACGTCCGGCCGGTCCAGAGTCGGCAGCCAATCATTGGACAGCAGAAGCCTTTTGCAGCCGGGCGCGTAGTCGGGAGTCAGCGCCGCACGTTTCACCGGGTTCTTGACCTGGCGCTTCAGATTCGATTTCGCGAACACCTTCACCGCGGGCAGCAGCCACGGGTTGTCCGCCAGCACGGTCACGTAGGCCTCGCGGTAGCCGTAGATGACACCGCGAACCGCGCGGTGCGCCAGAGGGATTCGCTCGTACAGCGTGCGCTCGAGCCGGCCGATGGTGCGGTCCAGGCGCGGAATCACCCACGCGGGGGTGCGCTGGAAGACGGTGAGCCGCTCCGCCCGGTCGACGATCTCGGGGACGAATTGCACCGCAGACGCCCCGGTGCCGATCACGGCGACCCGCTCGCCGGTGAGGTCGTGCTCGTGATTCCAGGTCGCGGAGTGGAACACGGTGCCCGAGAACGTGTCGATGCCGGGGACGTCCGGGATCTTCGGAGTGGACAACGCGCCGGTGGCAGCAACCAGAACACGCGTGCTCGCCGAACCCTGCGACGTCTGCACCGACCAACGCTTGTTCCCCTCGTCCCAGGTCGCGGACTGCAATTCACAGTTCGTGACGATGCGATCGTTCAGGTCCAGACGATCCACCACCGAACGCAGGTAGGCGAACAATTCGGGCTGACGGGCGAAGGTGTGACTCCACTTGGGGCTCGGGGCGAACGAGAACGAGTACAGCGAGGTCGGCACGTCGCATGCACACCCCGGGTAGGTGTTGTCTCGCCACGTGCCACCCACGTCGGACGCGCGCTCGATGACGGTCACGTCGGCGGTCGGGTCGGCGGCGAGGATCTTCGCCACCGCGGCCAGGCCTGCGAAACCGGCTCCGACCACCAGCACGTCGAGCTGTTCGGGGAGAGTTGCGTTCACGAATCCATCACCTTTTCGGACCAGACGGGAAGGAGCCGCCCGCGCAGTTGCGCGTCGGCTTCGGGAGTGCGGAACAGAGCCGAGACGGCCAGCCCGCGGGCGAGTTCGACACTGAGCTCGATGGATTCTGGGGACATCCGGCTGCCCATGACGATCTGGGCACCACCCTGAATGGCCTCGGCGACGCGCCGCTCCAAGGGGATCATCGCCTCGTGCAGCGCCGGGTCGGTACGGGCAGCCACCCAGAGCTCGAGCGCGGCGTGGAACAGGGGCCCGGAGAATGCGTCGGCGAGAATCTCGGGTCCTCGCTCGGGGTCCGGTTCGGCTTCGAGGATCTCCGAGAGACGACGATCGACGAGGTGCTCGACGGCCGCGATCAGCAAGGACTCCTTGGTCGGGAAATGGTGCAGCTGCGCTCCCCGCGAGACACCGGCACGCCGCGCGATCTCCTGGGTGCTGGTCTTGGCGAAGCCCAATTCGACCAGGCAATCGATCGCGGCGTCGAGCAGCTTCGCCCGAGTGCCCGCGGTGCGTTCGGCCTGCGTCCGGCGCTCGGTGGGCGCTGAGTCGTCGAGCCCTGTGTCGGTAGTCACACTTTGCACAGTAGCGCTAAATCAACAAACAGTCCAGCCTGACTTTAAGTTTGCTGCAGGAAGCAGTCGGTCTGGATCTCACTGATTGATCGGAAAGTCGACTGGACTGCGCGCACCGCTTTCCAATCCATTTCCACTGCTCGGTTCTACGATCCGGTCGGTCCGACCTGCTGTAGCCACACGAATGGTGCATCGAAGCAGACGAAAGAGGGCCGATGACAATCTCTACCGTCGCTGTTCGTGGGGCCGCATGCGCAGTCGTGGTGATCCACGCGTTCACCTCAGCCGGCTGCAGCAGTGGCTCCGACTCGGCGACCGCAGGCAAGCTGGCACCACAGTTTGCGCTGATCGACCATGGGCAATTCTGTCGCCATGCCCCTCGCTTCTCATGGCCGCTTCGAATACTCCCCCATCGGCGATCGCCCACAATTCGAGTGGCCGGGTGGCGCGCGCCTCGCGGTGTACGTGGCAGTCAACTGCGAACACTTTCCGTACGACGACGGTCAGCCAGGGCTGGGCTACACACCCGGGATGGATCAGCCGAATACCTACAACTGGGGTTGGCGCGAGTACGGCAACCGCGTCGGCGGCTTCCGGATCGCAGAGACGTTGCACCGGAATGGAGTTCGCCCGACGTTGCTGGTCAACACCGAGGTGTACGAGCATGCTCCGCAGCTGGTCGACGCCTTCCGCGCCCTCGATGCGGAGGTCGTCGCGCACGGACGAACGAACGCCGTGCAACCGAACGATCAGGACGAGGAAGCCGAACGACGCTCGATCGACGAGGTGACGACCGCCATCGAGCGCCACGAGGGAGCACCACCTCGGGGTTGGATGAGCCCCGGTGCCAACCCCAGTCGAGTGACCGAGGACTTGCTCGCCGAACGCGGCTACGAATACACCTTGGACTGGCCCATCGACGATCAGCCGGTCTGGCTGCAGACCCGCGGTGGCCCGTTGCTCAGCGTTCCGTACCCGCACGAGGTGAACGACCTTCCGGTGTTCGTTCACCATCACCAGACCGCAGCGACGTTCGAGCGCAACATAATCGACAGTTTCGACGAACTGAAGGAGAACTCGGCTCACCAACCCGTAGTGCTCGCCATCTCTCTGCACACGTTCCTGACCGGACAGCCCTACCGACTTCGCCGGTTCCGGTCCGCCCTGCAACACATGCTCGACAACAGCGACGGCGTCTGGTTCACCACACCGGGCGAGATCGCCACGCAATACCGCGGTCTCGTAGCTCCCTCGGACACCGGCCGTCGACCGCTGCGCGACGGATAGGCGACGGACAGTCCACCGCTGGTGCCGCCAGCGACCTGGTCCACATGGATGCCTACCGAGTGTTGAAAGCCAGCCGGTCGTCGGTGAAGCAGGTCAAGGGTGCACCGGTGCCCTCTCCGATCGCGGTGGTTGCTGCGGACGTGGAAGGGTCGGTACTCGACTTCGAGTCGGAAAAGCTCGGGCGCGCAGGAGAACTGCTGATGCGTGAGGTGCCTGGCCCGTCAGCGCTGATCGACAGCACCGTGCGCGCAGGGGGCCAGCCCGCCGAAGCCGCGCGGCTGGCGCACGGCTTCGAGAGAGGGAATGGCTTGGGCGGCCGAGTAGCCCGATTCAGGTGCTGTCAGGCTGCGCGACGTTTTCGGCGGTGGTAGCTGGGGATGGGTTGTCGTGTGGGGTCGATGGATTCGGGTGGGATGGCGTAGGGGTGTCCGTCGTCGCCCATGAGCAGTTGCCAGTCGCCGTGGTGGACGAGGCGATGGCATTCTCCGCAGACCAGCGCGAGGTTGTTCAGGTCGGTGCGGCCGCCGTGTTCCCAGAATTTCACGTGGTGGGCCTGGCACCACTGTGCGGGGCGGCCGCACATCACGCAGCATCGGTCGCGGATGGTCAGGGCGATGCGTTGGTCGTCGCTGGCGAGTCGGGTGGTGCGGCCGAGGGCGAGGGGGACGCCGTGGTGGTCGACGATGATCGGGGTGAGGTCGGCATCGCAGGTGAGAAGTTCGGCGAAGGCGCGGCTCATCGGCCCGGTCCAGTCGAAGTGGAACGGCCAGTCGGCATCACCGGGCTCAGGTGCAGACCTCTGCCCGGTATGGTCACCGGCACCAGCGCTGGGACCGACACGATCGCCGCGGGAATCACCGGTCCGTGAACCGGCACCGACACCGCTCCCGACGTCGGGACCGACGCCAGCATTGTCGGGGCCCGTATCGGTATCGCCGGCCCGTGAGTCGCCACCGGAACCGTCTGTCGTCGAACCCGTTGTTGCGCTGTTCGATTGCGTATTTCCGCGGTCGGCGAGCAGGTCCCGCAGCGGGACGATCAGGTGCACCGATGCCCGCGACCCGCCCGCCGATCCGCGGCCACCACCGCTCAGGTGCCGGTCGAGGATCCGATCGAGGGCATCCGCCCGCCGCTTCGACGGACCACGTAGATCGCGTTCACCTCCAGGGCCGGGCTGCGGCGCGGTCAACGCCGACAACGCGGTGAGCAGCTTCTCGGCCAGGAGCCGGTCGACGTTGCCACCCATCTGGAAGCGGCCACTGGCAAGCGGGTGAACATCGAAACGGTTCAACTCCGGGTTCTCCGACACCGGTATCGGCGGCGGTCCAGCTGGAACAGGATCGGGCCCAGCAGGTTCGGGCTCACTTGAGCCACCTGCATCACCCGCGCCACCGGCATCAGCTCGGGTCGCCCGGTCCCGCTCCTGTGTCCGCTCCTGTTCTTGTCGTTGCTTCTCGGCCTGCTCGTGGCGGGCTCTGGCGTCCTCGGCCGCGGAATGCGCCAGTGCCTGCGCGCGGGAGGCGACCTGCCCGGCGGTGCTGCGCATGGCGGTTTCGAGCAGTTCGGCGACGACAGCGTCGCGGCGTTGTTCGTCGAGGGTGGGGTCGGCGACCACCACGGTGGCGTAGCCGTCGGCGATCGCCGAGGCGTGCGCGGCGTGGATGTCACCACCTGCGAGGGCGTTCAACACGCTGGGCCGGTCGGTGAGCCACTGCCCCAGCTCCATCTGACGGGCCGCGGACCCGTCGGTTATGCGCACCGATCGCGCGTACCACCGGGTGACCGACGAGTACCCGAGTTTCATGGCCAGACCGCGGCGGTCCATCTCCGCCAGCAGCGTCAATCGCGTTGCAGCGAGCTCGTTTTCGAGGGAGGACACGCCAGCGAGCTCGGAGACCAATTCCTGGTCGCCAAGCCCGAACACATCCCCCCATGTCTTCACACCGGAAAAGCTATACCCACCCACCGACAAGCTTTGTCACGGAGCGACGGTGCGGTACCTGAGCATCATTTCGTGGTCCTCGTGATCGAGCATGTGGCAGTGCCACATGTACCCC
Source organism: Rhodococcus sp. IEGM 1341 (assembly GCF_030056895.1). Taxonomy (NCBI): domain Bacteria; kingdom Bacillati; phylum Actinomycetota; class Actinomycetes; order Mycobacteriales; family Nocardiaceae; genus Rhodococcus; species Rhodococcus sp. IEGM 1341. The sequence goes on from NZ_JASHKV010000004.1 coordinate 75,476, forward strand.
TGCAGCTCGCCGCCCCCACCCATGTCGTGTCCACCGTGCTCGCCGCCGTGGTGCGCGGCCGGCCCGGCGAAGGTGGCGTCGGGGTCGAAGCCGAGCTCGTCGGCCGTCGGGAATCGAACGAGGATCTGTGTGACGGTGCCCGGGTAGGTGTTGACGGTGTCCTTCCACCCGGCTTCCCACGCTGCCGGCGGCACCGACGGACCGGTGAGGAACTTCTCCACCGGCGGAGCCCACCTGGTACCGAATGTTGGCCTGGGGAAATCACGTTGGTAGGCGGCGAGGTCGATCGGGATGCGTCCCAGCGTCCGGAAGTGGGCCAGGTGCAGGTGAATCGGGTGCGGCTCCACCGTCGTGTTGACGATGTTCCACATCTCCACGGTCCCCTGCTTGGGCATCTCGATGTCCGGGTCCGAGTACCTCAGGTTGTTCAGGTTCATCAGAGTCATGTCCAGGTTGAGCCCGCCGGACGGCTGGTTGACGGTGACCGTTCGCGTGAATGTCGCGGTCGGCAACGGCGGCAACACATCCGGCTGTCCCTTGCCGCCGCGCAGCAACGTCGGCATACCGCCCCGGAACCCGGCCGCGGACGCGACGCGGAACTGGCAGAACATCGGCATCGGGACGGCTCCGAGGGACGCGGCCTGCGCCGGCGGCGGCTCGTCGTTGAGTAGTTCAACGAGAGCACCTGCCTCGACGGCACCGAAGTCGACGAGGATGTCGGCGCGCTCGGCCGGGGCGAGTCGGATGCTGGTGGCTTCCACAGGAGCGTCGAGCAATCCCCCGTCGTTCCCGATGACCCAGAAGCGAAGTCTGTTGGTGAAGAACAGGTTCCACACGCTGTACGACCCGGCGTTGACGACGCGCAGCCGGTACATACCCCGGGCCACTTCCATCGTCGGCCAGATCTTGCCGTTGACGACGCCCACGTCTCCGGTGCCGCCGCCCTCCCATTTACCCTGCGGCACGGTGATATTGGAACGGATGCTCATGCTGCCGTCGGGGTTCATTATCTTTTCCTGCAGCACCAGCGGCAGCTCGAACTCACCCGACGGCAGCCCCAGCGCATTGTCGGGCGTACCGGTGTCCCAACGGTCCCGCACGAGGTTCATGCCGAGCAGGCCCGCGTACACGTTGATGCGCGTCATCGACATGGCGTGATCGTGGTACCAGAGTCCCGCGGCGTCGTTGAGCCCCGAGAAGTTGTGCGTCATCGACTCCCCCGGGCGCACCAGCATCTCGGAGTGCCCGTCGCTCGCCGGTTCGGTGACGGCCCCGTGCAGGTGCAGCGCCGTCGGTGTCATCGTGCGGTCCATCTCGCTCATGCCGTGCAGCGAGGTGTCGATGTCGGCGGCGAGCGGGTTGCCCGCGGTGGTGTTGGAATACTTCAGTGTCCAGGGCTGACCGGTCTGCGACTCGATGGTCGGTCCGAGGTAGTCGCACTGGCCGTACCCGAAGGTGGGCGCGGGTCGTAGATCGGCGTGGAACACGTGGGTGGAGCTGTGCGCGTCCAACGTCACCTCGGTACCGCTGATCAGCGGCAACCTGGGCAGCTCGTCCCGGAACGGCGTGAGGGGCGGTGAGTGGAACAGCAGGGGGCTCTGGCCACGGAGGAAGTCGTCGGCCATCGCGCGGCGCGTCGTCGACGCCACCGGGAGTGCAGCGGCACCAGCGGCTACTGCGGCGACGGCGAGCCCTCGAAGGGCGGTTCGCCTGGACACAGATCCGCTCACCGAGCCTCCTCTCTCCTTGTTGTGATTGGGGCCATACTATGTGCCCGTCGGCTCCCGCCGTCACCCCACACTCGGATCGTCCGGCACGTTCCTGCCGGTGGAGGGATCTATCTGTCATGGCAACGATTACTTTCGAGCGCACCACCAGGCTGTTTCCGGGCTCCGACGCCCCCGCGGTGGACGAGCTCGACCTGCACATCGAGGACGGTGAATTCCTCGTTCTGGTCGGCCCGTCGGGTTGCGGAAAGTCGACGTCGCTGCGGATGCTCGCGGGGCTCGAAGAGGTCAATTCCGGTCGCATCCTCATCGGCGGCAAGGACGTCACCCACTCCGAACCCAAGGATCGCGACATCGCGATGGTGTTCCAGAACTACGCGCTGTATCCGCACATGACCGTCGCGGAGAACATGGGCTTCGCTCTGAAGTTGGCGAAGGCGAACAAGGACGACATTCGCACTCGCGTCGAGGAGGCCGCGAAGCTACTCGACCTCGAGCCGTATCTCGACCGCAAGCCCAAGGCGCTCTCGGGCGGTCAGCGTCAGCGAGTTGCCATGGGCCGCGCCATCGTTCGTCAACCCCAGGTGTTTCTGATGGACGAGCCCCTGAGCAATCTCGACGCCAAGCTGCGGGTCCAGACGCGCACCCAGATCGCCCAGTTGCAGCGAAGGCTCGGAACGACGACGGTGTACGTCACCCACGATCAGGTAGAGGCCATGACGATGGGCGATCGCGTCGCCGTCCTGAAAGGTGGTGTGCTGCAGCAGTGCGCCACCCCGCGCGAGCTGTACCGGAAGCCGGTCAATGCGTTCGTCGCCGGGTTCATGGGCTCACCGTCGATGAATCTGTTCCGTGTCCCGGTCACCGACGGCGGCGTTCGCCTGGCCGATCAGGTGATTCCCGTGCCGCGCCAGACCCTCGGGTCGGCCGCCGAGGTGATGTTCGGCATCAGGCCCGAGCACATCGAGATCGCGAGCAGCGGAATCGCTCTCGAGATCGACGTGGTCGAAGAACTCGGCTCCGAGGCCTTCGTGTTCGGCCGTGCAGACATCAACGGCCGCACCGAGACCATCGTCGCCCGGGCCGATTGGCGCAGCCCACCCGAGAAGGGTGACCGCGTCCACGTCCGTATCGACGACGCGCACGCGCACATCTTCGACGCCTCCGCCGAGGGTCACCGCCTGAACTGACCGTCGTGCGCGTTGTGCGTACCCCTGGGGACGCACAACGCGCACGGCGTCAGACCAGCAGCTCGGCGATCTGAATCGTGTTGAGCGCGGCACCCTTACGCAGGTTGTCGCCCGAGACGAACAGGGCTAGTCCGCGTCCTTCGGGGACGCCCGGATCCTGGCGGATGCGGCCGACGAGGGAATCGTCCGCGCCTGCGGCCTGCAAAGGTGTCGGCACGTCGACCAGCGAGACGCCGGGTGCCGATGCCAGCAACTCACGAGCCCGCTCCACCGACAACGGACGATCGAACTCGGCATTGATCGACAGCGAGTGCCCGGTGAACACCGGCACGCGCACGCAGGTGCCGCTCACCAGCAGGTCGGGCAGGCCGAGGATCTTGCGCGATTCGTTGCGCAGCTTCTGGTCCTCGTCGGTTTCGCCGGATCCGTCGTCCACCAACGCACCGGCCAGCGGCAGGACGTTGAAGGCGATGGGCGCGACGTACTTGTTCGGGGCCGGGAAATCCACCGACGAACCGTCGTGCACCAGCTTTTCGACGTCGCCGATGACGGCGCGCGCCTGGGTGGCGAGTTCTTCCACACCAGCGAGTCCGCTGCCGGACACGGCCTGGTAGCTCGAGACGATCAGACGCTGCAGGCCTGCTTCGTCGTGCAGAACCTTGAGCACCGGCATCGCGGCCATGGTGGTGCAGTTGGGGTTGGCGATGATGCCGCGGGGCGGGTTCTTCGCATCCTCGGGGTTGACCTCGCTGACCACCAGCGGCACGTCCGAGTCCTTGCGGAACGCCGACGAGTTGTCGATGACGGTGGCACCTGCCGCGGCGAAACGCGGTGCCTGCTCACGCGAGAGCGTGGCACCCGCGGAGAACAGTGCGATGTCGATTCCGGCGAGGTCTGCGGTGGAGGCGTCCTCGACGACGATCTCCTCGCCGCGGAACGGCAGCTTCTTGCCCGCGGACCTGGCTGAGGCGAAGAAGCGAACGGTGTCAGCGGGGAAGTTGCGCTCCTCCAACAGGGTTCGCATGACGGCACCGACCTGGCCGGTGGCTCCTACGACTGCAACTGTGGTCATCGTCTATCGTCCTGTTCCTGCGTGTACGACGGCTTCTTCGTCGCCGCCCAGATCGAAGGCGGCGTGCAGCGCGCGCACTGCTTCGTCGAGCTGAGTGTCACTGCACAGCACCGAGATACGGATCTCCGAGGTGCTGATCAGGTCGATGTTGATGCCGGCGTCGGCGAGGGCCTCACAGAACGTCGCGGTGACGCCGGGGTGGCTCTTCATGCCTGCACCGACGAGGGAGACCTTGCCGATGTGGTCGTCGTAGAGCACCTGAGCGAAGCCGATCTCGGCCTGGAGCTTGGTGAGCTTCTCCACTGCAGTCGGGCCGTCGGCCTTGGGGCAGGTGAAGGTGATGTCGGTCTTGCCGGTGTCGATCTTGGACACGTTCTGCAACACCATGTCGATGTTGATCTCGGAATCTGCCACGGCGCGAAACACTTTGGCGGCGTAGCCGGGGGTGTCGGGCAGACCGACGACGGTGACCTTCGCCTCGCTGCGATCGTGTGCGACGCCGGTGAGAATTGCTTCTTCCACTGGAATGTCCTCCATAGATCCGGAGACGATCGTTCCGGGTTTCGTGGTGTACGACGAGCGCACGTGAACAGGAACGTTGTAGCGACGCGCGTATTCGACGCAGCGCAGCATGAGCACCTTGGCACCGCAGGCAGCCATCTCCAGCATCTCCTCGAACGAGACGGTGTCGAGATGCCGGGCGTTGGGCACGATGCGCGGATCGGCGGTGAAGATGCCGTCGACGTCGGTGTAGATCTCGCAGACGTCGGCGTTCAGGGCTGCGGCGAGCGCGACGGCGGTGGTGTCGGACCCACCGCGACCGAGCGTCGTGACGTCCTTGCTGTCCTGGCTGACACCCTGGAAGCCAGCGACGAGAACGATCGAGCCCTCGTCGAGTGCGCTTCGCACGCGGCCGGGGGTGACGTCGATGATTTTGGCGTTGCCGTGCACGCTGGTGGTGACGACGCCTGCCTGAGAGCCGGTGAACGATCGAGCCTCGGCACCGAGCGAGTGGATGGCCATCGCGACCAGAGCATTGGAGATGCGTTCGCCCGAGGTGAGCAGCATGTCCATCTCGCGGGCCGGCGGGGCCGGGCACACCTGCTGGGCCAGGTCGAGCAGTTCGTCGGTGGTATCGCCCATGGCCGACACGACCACGACGACGTCGTGGCCGGCCTTCTTGGTCTCGACGATTCGTTCAGCGACGCGTCGGATACGTTCGGCGGTCCCCACCGACGATCCACCGTACTTCTGGACGATGAGAGCCACGCGTGTTTACCTCCGCTGGATAGCCGACGATCACGAGAATGTCGGGGAAATGTTCCGGGGTCACCTTACCGATCCGGCACCCCGAGCAGTGGGCCGGGTAGCTCCGAGCTGGGACTTTAGGGCGGTTCGCCTGCGGATACACCTGACCTAACATGTTCGGGTGACCCTTCCCGAGCACCGACCACCCCCACCCCCGCGAGGTCTGCGGGTGCTCTTCGGGCTCCCTGCCGTCGGCCGCCGCTGGCCGGGTGGACTGCGCTCGGCTCTGGCATTCGGCATCCCCGCGATCGCGGCGTGGGTTCTCGGGTTCCACACCGAGGCCCTGCTGGTGGTCTCGGGCAGTTTCGCCGTCATCTACGGCGAGGGGCGTCCCTATCGTTCGCGTTGGTGGGTCGTCCTGACCGCGGGCGGCGCACTGGTGGCATCGGTGTGGCTCGGGGCGACGGCCGGGCAGGTGGCGCTCGATCTCGGGAGCACCGGTTGGGCGCAGATGATCCCGGTGACCCTGCTCTCGCTCCTCGCTCTCGTGGCGGTCTACGTCATCGCTGCGCTGCGACTGGGACCGCCGGGTGCGTTCTTCTTCGTGCTGGTGTGCGCGGTGTCGTCGTACATCCCCGGGGCCGGCATCGGCGCCGTTCACGGAGCGGTCTGCGCGGCGATCGGCGTCGCGTCGGCGCTACTGGTGTCGATGTCCGGGGTGCTGTGGGATCCGCGAGGACCCGAGCGCGAGGCCGTCGGAGCAGCGGTGGGCGCGATCGAGAAATACACGAGCTCGCCGACGCCTTCTGCCGCCGATCGTCACGTCGCGGCCGCGCGTCTGCACGCTGCCTGGGCCGCCGTGTACGACGCAGGTGCCGCACGGTTGTCGTCGAGGCCGGTGCTGGTGCAGAGGCTGTTCGACGCCCATCGGGCGTTTGCGGCCACTACCTCTCGAACCATGGATGCGGACCAGGCAGTCGACTCGGTGCCGGAGCAGCTGCCGCTCGCGAGGCCGAGCATCGCCTACCGGTTGCGGCGCTCGCTGCACCGGGATTCACACGCATCGTCCACGGCGATCAGGGTCTTCTGCGCGGCGGCAGCGGCAGGCGGGATCAGCGTCGTGCTGGATCTGAGCCGACCGGACTGGGCGATCCTCGGTGCCGTCCTGGTGCTGCAACAAGGTCCCGACCGGGTGCACGGCACGTATCGGGGCCTGCAGCGGCTCGGCGGAACCCTCGCGGGGGTGGCCCTGTTCTCCGCCATCTTCCTCTCGCCGCTGACCGGTCTGGCCGTCATCGTGGTGTTGATGGTGTTGCAGTTCGCGATCGAGGTGTCGGTGGCGCGCAACTACGGGTTGGCCGTCACGTTCATCACGCCGCTCGCCCTGCTGATGGGGACACTGACGCATCCGGGAGCTGTTCTGGAGGACATCGTCGTGGACCGGATCGTGGAAACCACGGTGGGTGTCGCTCTGGCCTTCGCTGCGCTGTGGCTGCTGCTTCCCGGGGCGTTCAGGCGCGCATTGCAGTGGTCCGACGGCCGAGTCCTGACGCTCAGCGCGGATCTGCTGACGGTGTTGCGCACCGAGGACGTGGCCGGATCGAGCGCTCTCACCGCCCGGCGCGACGTCCAGTTCGAGCTGGTCGGGTCCGCGTTGGCCGGTGCCGAGGCCGCACACAACGATCGGCGGTGGGCTCATCGGGTGTGGTCGCAGCATGCCGAGGTCGATCGCCTCGGGTACGAACTCCTCGCGCACTGCTGGACGATCACCGACGTCGGACGAATGAACGACATCGGGCACTGGCAGCGCAGAGTCGATGCAGCAACTGCAGAATTCCACTCGTCAACCCTGGGGTAGGCGGTCGGCGCGCGGTAGTACACTCAGCCCATGCTGCGAGCTCTCCTTCTTAACAGCCGCGACGGGGTCTGAGACCAGACTGGCTTCCCGTCGCGGGGTTCGTTGCGCCGGTCGAACACATTGCTCTGATCTGTACGGAGAGACGAAGACCATGTCACCAGCCGACGCATTCACCTCGGGAACTCGCACCATCACCCCGCCCTCGCGGCCCGCACCAAGCGACCAGCCCGCCTGGAACACCCAGAAGAACTCCTCGATGCCGACCTACCGTTACCGGCCGTTCGCCGAGGAGGTCGAGCACGTCACCCTTCCCGACCGCACGTGGCCGGACAAGATCATCGACCGCACCCCGCAGTGGTGCGCCGTCGATCTGCGCGACGGCAACCAGGCGCTGATCGATCCGATGAGCCCGGCCCGCAAGCGCCGCATGTTCGACCTGCTGGTTCGCATGGGATACAAGCAGATCGAGGTCGGCTTCCCGTCGGCCAGCCAGACCGACTTCGACTTCGTCCGCGAGATCATCGAGGACGGCGCGATCCCCGACGACGTCACCATCCAGGTGCTGACGCAGTGCCGTCCCGAGCTGATCGAGCGCACCTTCGTCGCGTGCGAAGGTGCCCGCAGCGTCATCGTGCACTTCTACAACTCGACGTCCATCCTGCAGCGCCGAGTGGTGTTCCGGGCCGAGCGTGACGTCATCAAGAAGATCGCCACCGACGGTGCCCGAAAAGTCCTCGAAGAAGCAGCCAAGTTCCCCGATACCGACTGGCGCTACGAGTACTCCCCCGAGTCCTACACCGGCACCGAACTGTCCTACGCCAAAGAGGTGTGCGACGCGGTCACCGCGATCATCGATCCCACGCCGGCCAAGCCGCTGATCCTGAATCTGCCTGCGACCGTCGAGATGGCGACGCCCAATGTCTACGCCGACTCGATCGAGTGGATGAGCCGCAACCTCGATCGCCGCGACAGCATCGTGCTGTCACTGCATCCGCACAACGACCGCGGAACCGGTGTTGCCGCAGCAGAACTCGGCTACCAGGCCGGCGCGGACCGCATCGAGGGCTGCCTGTTCGGCAACGGCGAGCGCACCGGCAACGTCTGCCTGGTCACGCTCGGGCTGAACCTGTTCACCCGCGGTGTCGATCCGCAGATCGACTTCTCCAACATCGACGAGGTCCGTCGAACCGTGGAGTACTGCAACCAACTTCCCGTCGCCGAGCGTCACCCCTACGGCGGCGACCTGGTCTACACCGCCTTCTCCGGCAGCCACCAGGACGCCATCAACAAGGGCCTGGACGCGATGAAAGTCACTGCAGACGAACAGGGTTCGGACATCGGAGACGTCACCTGGCAGGTCCCGTATCTGCCCGTCGATCCGAAGGACGTCGGTCGCACCTACGAGGCCGTCATTCGCGTCAACTCGCAGTCCGGCAAGGGCGGCGTCGCGTACATCATGAAGTCCGATCACGGACTGAACCTGCCACGTCGCCTGCAGATCGAGTTCTCCCAGGCCGTCCAGCGCATCACCGACGGTGAGGGCGGCGAGGTCTCGCCCAAGGAGATGTGGGACGTCTTCGCCGAGGAGTACCTGACCCCGATCCGCCCCCTCGAGCGCATCAAGCAGTCGGTCATCGCGGCCGAGCACGACGGTGGCACCGACACGATCACCGCGACGGTCAAGGTCGACGGCGTGGAGCAGGAGATCTCCGGATCCGGCAACGGCCCCCTCGCCTCGTTCGTCGACGCACTGTCCACCATCGGATACGACGTCAGCGTCCTCGACTACTCCGAGCACGCCATGTCCGCCGGCGACGACGCCCAGGCTGCGGCCTACGTCGAGGCCTCGGTCACCTCACCCGCCGGTGTCGCCACCACCGTCTGGGGCGTCGGCATCGCGACCTCGATCACCACCGCATCACTGCGCGCCGTGGTCTCGGCCGTGAACCGTGCACTGAAGTAGATTTCTCGGTTCGACGCGAAGCCGCCCATTCATCACGAATGGGCGGCTTTTCGCTGCTGATCCACGGCCGGATGCTACGCCCCGTGCGACAATGATTTCGCTGTCGGGGCACACAAGGAATGGAAGTTCGCCATGGATTCTTTCTGGGATTTTCTCTGGCTTCTCATCGTCGGTTTCGCATTCGTGGCTTACCTCATGGTGATGCTGTCGATCATCGGAGACCTCTTCCGAAACCACAAAGCATCCGGGCTCGTGAAAGCCGCGTGGGTGCTCTTCCTCATCATCGCGCCGTTCTTCACCGCGCTGATCTACCTCATCGTGAACGGCGGCAACATGGCCGAGCGTCAGGTTGCCGCCCTGCAGCACGCCAAGGACCAGCAGGAGAACTACATCAAAGAGGTGGCCGGGCGGTCCGCATCGGAGGAGATCGCACACGCAAAGACGTTGCTGGACAACGGAACCATCGATCAGGACGAGTTCAGGACGCTGAAGGCCAAAGCTCTGTCCTGAGGTCCGCCTCCGCCCGGAACGCGTCGAGCACGGCAGCGATCGCAGGTAGGCGTCGAGCGTCGGGCCTGGTCGCGAGTTCGTAGATGCGCCCGGCCCGAACGCCGGACAGTTCTCGACGCACCAGACCGGGATGCACCACGGCGTACCGCGGCATCAGTGCCACGCCGTGACCGGCCGCCACCAACACCTCAGTGACGCGAAAATCGTTCACCCGCTGGACCACCCGGGGCTCGACGCCGGTGGCAGCGGCGACGGAGAGCAGCACGTCGTCGACCGGGAATCCGCCGCGAACACTGATCCATCGTTCGTCGACCAGATCCCTGAGGTCTATCGATTCGTGTTGCGCCAAACCATGACCGGGCGGGAGCACCAGATCGATCGGCTCACGCATCAGTGTCGTCACTTCGATGCGCGGGCCTGCGGTCGACGGGGCCCGCTCGTCGCGGTGGGTGAGCACCACGTCGTAGTCGGCCAACAGTTCCGGCACCGAGGATGCAGGCAGGTCCTCGTCGCGTGCCTCGATGTCGACGTCCGAGTTCGCCAACCGCGTCAGCACCCCGGGCAGGAGCAGAGCAGCACCGGACGGGAACAGCGCGACTCGCACGCGTCCCCGCGGGGACGCACGGTACCGATCCATCTCGGCTGTAGCGCGGGCGACCGCAGCGAGCACCTCGTCGGTGCGCAGCACCAGAGCGCGTCCCGCATCGGTCAGTCGGAGCCGGCGACCGTCCGGTTCGAGGAGAGTCACACCCGCTTCCCTGGCCAGCAGCTTGAGTTGCTGGGATACCGCCGAGGGGGTCATCGACATCGCGTCGGCCACCGCTGCGACAGTTCCTCGGTCGGCGAGTTCCGCGAGGATCCGCAGTCGCTCCACGTTCATGCAGTAAATCTTAACTGTTGATGCGGATATATTCGATTGTGCTGATCATTTGTAGCGGACACGATGGACGCCATGACCACTCGCGACCGCCTCCTCGGATTGACCGTCGCCGTGTTGTGGGGACTGAACTTCCTGGCCATCCGAGTCGGACTCGATCATTTTCCGCCGTTCTTCTTCGGCGCGTTGCGCTTCCTGGTGATCGCCATCCCGGTCGTCCTGTTCGCCCCCAGGCCGAAAGTGCAGCTGAAGTGGTTGCTGCTCTACGGCTTCGGGTTCGGATTTCTGCAGTTCGCCTTCCTGTTCGCGGCGATGGCAGCAGGCATGCCCACCGGATTGGCGTCACTCGTGCTGCAGTCGTCCGCCCCGTTCACCGTTGTTCTCGGCGCTGTTCTGCTGCGCGAACACGTCTCTCGCAGACAGGCGATCGGCATCGCGGTCGCCGTCCTCGGCATGGTCCTGATCGGATGGGACCGCGCTCAGAACGCCTCCCTGCTTCCGGTGATCCTCACCCTCCTCGCCGGCCTCGGCTGGGCGTTCGGCAATCTGGGAAACCGACTCGCCAAGTCCGATTCGCCGATGACGCTGATGCTGTGGATGACCGTCGTTCCGCCGCTGCCGATGCTGGCGCTGTCCGCGATCTTCGAGGGCCCGAGCACCGGCTGGCATGCGCTGACGGAGTCGTTCGGTCCGCAAGGCTGGCCAGGGTTGGTCGCGTTGGCCTACATCGTGATTCCCGCCACCATCATCGGCAGCGGTCTCTGGAGCATCCTGATGAGCCGCAACCCCGCCGGACTGGTCGCGCCGTTCTCACTGCTGGTTCCCGTTGTCGGAATCGCCGGTGCCTGGATTTTCCTGGGCGAGAACCCGTCCGTGCTCGCACTGATCGGTGGAGTAGTCGTGATCGGCGGATGCCTCGGCGGCATGGCCGTGCGACGGTCGGTCGAGGTTCGGGAGAAAGCACCGGTGTGAGAGGCGGGAGTGGAGCCTGCGGAACGACCCGGGGGTAGCGGGAGTGGAGCCTGCGGAATGACCGAGGGGTAGAAGCCGCCGACGTGAAACTGCACGCTCTTCTGTGCCAGACTCGGCGGATGGTTGAAGTGGGTGAGCGCAGACGTATCGGTGCACGTGGCCGTGTGGCACTGCGCGCGGCGGAGCTGGCGACCTGGGCGTCTCGCAAGGCGGGTCGGGGCAAGGGCTCGATGATCGGCGGACTCGTCGCCCTGAAGATCGATCCGAACATCCTCGGCGGGCTCGGTCGCGGACGACGCACCGTCATCGTCACCGGCACCAACGGCAAGTCCACCACCACGCGTATGACGGCCGCTGCCCTGGCCACCCTGGGCGATGTCGCCACCCAGGCCGACGGCGCGAACATGGATGCCGGCATCGTCGCGGCCCTGCACGCTCACTTCGATGCCGAACTGGCTGCTCTCGAGGTCGACGAACTGCACGTCCCCCATGTCTCCGACGAGGTGGAACCGGCGGCCATCGTGTTGCTCAACCTCAGTCGCGATCAGCTCGACCGCGTGGGCGAGATCAACATGATCGAACGCAAACTGCGCGCCGGACTGGCCCGGCATCCCGAGACCGTCGTCATCGCCAACTGCGACGACGTCCTCGTCACCTCGGCAGCATTCGACGCACCGAACGTCGTCTGGGTCGCGGCCGGCGGCGGATGGGCCGGCGATTCGGTCAGCTGCCCGCGCACGGGCGAACCCATCCTGTGGGAGGGCGAGCACTGGTACAGCACCGGCAGCGACTTCAAGCGCCCGACGCCGGACTGGTGGCTCGACGAGGAGAATCTCTACGGGCCCGACGGACTCGTCCTGCCGATGACGTTGTCGCTGCCAGGAAAAGCCAACCGCGGCAACGCAGCTCAGGCCGTAGCCGCCGCAGTGACCCTCGGCGCGAGCGCGGAAGATGCCGTCGCCGCCGCGTCGAGCGTCGACGAAGTAGCCGGACGCTACTCCACCATCCAGTACGGATCTCATTCCGTCAGAATGCTTCTCGCGAAAAACCCTGCCGGCTGGCAGGAGGCGCTGTCGATGATCGACCCCACCTGCGACGGCCTCGTCATCGCCGTCAACGGGCAGGTACCCGACGGCGAAGACCTGTCGTGGTTGTGGGACGTCCGCTTCGAGCATTTCGAGAACGTCGCCGTCGTCGCCGCGGGTGAGCGCGCGACCGACCTCGGAGTTCGCCTGCTGTACGCGGGCTCGCAGCACACGACCATCGCAGATCCGTTGCAGGCCATCGCGTCCTGTCCGCCGGGGCGCGTCGAAGTGCTTGCCAATTACACTGCGTTCCGCGACCTCGGGCGCGCGCTGGCACGTGAGGTGAAGAATGTCTGAGTCCACCGTCCGCATCGGTCTGGTCCTGCCCGATGTGATGGGCACCTACGGCGACAACGGCAACGCGCTCATTCTGCGGCAGCGGCTTCGGATGCGAGACATCGACGCCGAGGTTGTGCAGATCACCCTCAGCGACCCGGTTCCCGATTCACTGGACGTGTACACCCTTGGCGGAGCCGAGGATTCGGCTCAGCGCCTGGCGACGCGTCACCTCACCCGATACCCCGGACTGCAGAACGCCGCTGCCCGCGGAGCGCCCGTGCTCGCCATCTGCGCCGCGATCCAGGTCCTCGGCCACTGGTACGAAACCTCTGCCGGCGAACGCGTCGACGGCATCTCGCTCTTCGACGTCACCACCGCACCGCAGGCGACGCGTTCGATCGGCGAAGTCGTCACCGAACCCGCGCTCGACGGACTCACTCAGAAGCTCACCGGTTTCGAGAACCACCGCGGCGGAACGACTCTCGGCCTGGATGCGTCCCCGTTGGCCAAGGTCACCCACGGTGTCGGCAACGGTGTCGGCGACGGACGCGAAGGCGTCGTGCAGGGTTCTGTGATCGGCACGTACATGCACGGCCCGGTACTCGCCCGGAACCCGGAATTGGCGGACTATCTGCTGGAGCGGGCATTGGGCACCACTCTCGCTCCGCTCGAGCTTGCCGAGGTCACGCAGTTACGTAAAGAGCGACTGCGCCGCACGTGAACGAAAACTCGTAGCCCACTACGAATTTTCACTCACAAGGCGCAACGTTCGCACGGATACGACGCGTCGTCCCAACCCTCTCTGACCAGCACCTCGCGGGCCTCGCGGTACACACCGCACGGGTCGTCGGTCACTTCGTGCCAGCCGTACATCAACCGCGGCAGGTTCCTCAGCTCCGCGGCATTGTCACGTCTGCGATCGCGAAATCGCCGCTGCTTGGCAGAGTGGAAGGCCTGGCCGTCCAGCCTGACGATGAGGTCGCAGATCTGGTAGCGAATGTCCTCGAAAAGCTGTCGGCCGTCGACGAATACCGGGGCCTGCCGCTGCCCGACCGGCAGACCGTGTGCCTGCTCGACGTCGAGTACGTAACGGTGTTCGAGTGCAGAATGGACTCCGTCGCGCATGAGAGCCAGCGTGTGCAGAATCGGTTTGAGGTAGCGCATCGGTCGCCGGACTTCGACCTTGCTCGTCATGGCCGCGACGTTCACGCCACCCGAAGACATCGCCGAGACCAATGTGATCGTCGCTTGCCTCGACGTCGGCTCTGCGACAACGAGATCGAGGACCGTATCGACGGTGCTCGTTCGCGCCGGATTCGTCTCGGCACCGATGTGTCCCATGGCTCGGGAACGGTGGACCACTACCCCGGGATGGATTTGTTCGTTGCTTTTAGAGGTGAAGTTCTGCTTGGCGTGCCTCATCGTCGGCGGCTTGCTGGTGGCCGAGCATCCGTACGGAACGGTGACGTGAACCGGGCCTGCCCCAGGCCGAACCCACCCCCATTCCTCCGCGGCGGTGGTGTGACTGAGCAACGCTCCCCGCCCTGAGTACAGCAGCACTGCAGACAATTGCATCTCACGAGTCAGCGGCCCATTGGTCACCGAGACGACTCCACGAAACACTCTCAGCCACTGCCCGGTTTCCACGTAGTGGTTGATCGAATCCTTGTTGACGCCGAAAGCATGCATCTGTTTCGTCGTGATGATTCCGTGCTGCTCGTCCAATAATCGCTGCCAGGTACCCGCTGGTCTTGTCCTCATGGACCTCAGGATGGCCGGTTTCCAGCGCCCACGTCAGAATCTATCCACAGGCTGTGCATAACCTCGGGTCGTGAGTGGAAACTCGACCCCTGCTACGAGGTTTCGTGCACGTGCGGCGAAGCCGCTCTACATTCGTCGACGCCCCGTCAACGCGCGGCCCAGCGTCAACTCGTCGGCGAATTCGAGGTCTCCGCCCATGGGTAGGCCCGAGGCGAGGCGGGTGATCGCCAGGCCGGGGAAGTCGCGCATCATGCGCACCAGATACGTGGCCGTTGCTTCGCCCTCGGTGTTGGGGTCGGTGGCGATGATGACTTCGGTGACGTCGACGCCGTCGTCCTGGGTTCCGACGCGGGTCAACAACTCTCGGATGCGGAGCTGATCCGGGCCCACTCCGTTCAGTGGATCGAGTGCCCCACCGAGCACGTGGTAGCGGCCCTTGAACTCTCGCGTACGTTCCACGGCTTGAACATCTTTGGGTTCTTCGACGACGCAGATCATGGATCTGTCACGACGTGAGTCCGCGCAGATTCGACACAGTTCCTTGTCCGAGACCGTGCCGCAGACGATGCAGAACTGCACACCGTCGCGAATGCGCTGCAGCGCGCGCATCAGCCGATCCACCTCGGGAGGTTCGACGCCCAGGAGGTGAAAAGCTATGCGCTGAGCACTCTTCGGACCGACCCCGGGAAACTTGCCGAGTTCGTCGATCAGATCCTGAACCGGACCTTCGTACACCGCCTAGAACCCGGGCAGGCCGGGCATGCCACCGAGACCACCAGCGAGGGGGCCCATCTTCTCGCTCGCGACGGCCTGAGCCGCGCGAGACGCATCGGCGATAGCGCCGATCACGAGATCCTGGAGGGTCTCGATGTCTTCGGGGTCGACGACCTTGGGGTCGATGGTCAGACCGACCACCTCACCGGTTCCCTTGACGGTGGCGACCACGAGGCCACCGCCCGCCTGGCCGGTCACTTCGGTTTCCGCGATCTCGGCCTGCGCCGCCATCAGCTGCTGCTGCATCTGCTGGGCTTGCTGAAGGATCGATGCCATGTCGGGCTGTTCACCGGGTTGCACTGTGCCGTCCTCTCGCGTGGGTCGAAGCGATCCCCAGCGTAGTCGCACGAAGGTTCGCGGATGCCGCGCCACACAGCTGAGGATGCGTCACAACTGAGGCGCGTACCATCCTCGAATGCACGAACCGACGAACCCCGAGGGTCGCTCCCCTCGCAAGCGTCGGGTGACGCCCCAGACCATGGCCGAGGCGGGTATTGCGCTGACGCTGCCGAAGGTGTCGGTGAAGTCGGTGGCCGAGAGCCTGGGCGTGTCGATCGTCGCGATCTACAACAACATCGACGATCTCGGTTCCCTCAAGGCGCTCGTGGCGGAGGAGATTCTGCGCAGGTGGTCGCCTCCGCTTCCCGCTGACGACGAATCGATGCACGACGCGTTGCTGACCCTCGCTTCCGCGATGCGCGAGCTGGTTCACTCCAACCCGGGCATCGCGGAGTATCTGATCGGCCTGACTCCCAGCTCGATCGACGCGATCCGTATGGCCGACTCGGTGCAGACGCGCTATCGAACTCGATACGACCTCACTCCGAAGCAGGCGACGTGGGCTGTGATCACCGTCTGCGAGCATGCGCTGGCCTTGTCCGAGATGGTCTACAACTCTGCTCGACGCGATCGTGAGTACGACGACGCGATCGCGGCGCGCACCGACCTGGACACACTGCCGGGGGCCTACGACACGGTCGACCGTGGACCCGACGGGATGTTCCTGTGGTCGATGCGCACCGTGGTCGTCGGAACACTCGAGCTCATCGAGGCCCCCGACTTCGAGCAGGCTTAGATCAACTCGCGGCGCAGGTTCTCCAGCGTCGCGGCCTGGATCTTCTTCAGTCCCAGCGGTGCGAAGGTCTTCTCGAAGAATCCGCCGATGCCGCCTGCACCCTTCCATTCCGTCGTCGTGGTGACTGTGGTTCCTGCGCCGTCCGGGGCGACCGACCAGGTGGTGACCATGGAGGAATTGGCGTCGCGTTCGGTGATGGTCGATCCGGCGACGGTGACGGTCGCGGCGACGTTGCGCACTCGCTTCTCGGTGGCCTGCAGGGTCCACGTGGCCACGGTTCCGTCTCCTTGCCCGCCCTGGACCACCTCGTAGTCGCGGTACTGCTCGGGGAGGATGCGTGGGCGCACCGTCTCGTAGTCGGCGAGCGCAGCGAGCACTCGATCCGGTGTGGTGGCGATGGTGGCGGAACTGGATGCACTGACCTGAGCCACGGAAACGTTCTCCTTCGATAGCGAACGGGATGTGCGTCCATACTGCCTCGCCGCGCACGCGCGGCCGGCATCCCGCCGGACCGTGTGTGACGTGCTTCACACAAGAAATTCCGATCCCGCAAAACACATGTATGACGCAACCATTTGTCCGATTTCCCTCTTTGCCAAGCTTCTGGTGAGTCATTCGAGAAGCTATGGAGGGTTATCGCATGTTGAGTGCTGAGTTCACAGGGGAGCAGATTCGGGAGATGGTGTTCGAGTACTGCCGGTTGCCGTATGGCCAGCATGGGCCGTGGATGGTGGCGCATCCGTCCGTCTCGAGGGGCATGATGACGCGGTGGCGGACGGCGGTGTTCGACGGCGACGTGGACCGCGGGCTGGTTCCGCGTCAGACTGAACCGATGAACTCGCAACCGAAGGGCCGGCAGGGAATGGTCGAACGGCGAGCCATCGAGACGGCGCGCCACGCCGAGGAACTCGCCCGACGTGACGCTCAGATCCGTGAGCTCAAGGAGACCAACGAGCTGCTGGGAAAAGCTATCGGGCTCTTGCACACACTGAACGTGCCCGAGCCCGACGACACCCCGACGAGAACCGATCCCACCGATTCCTGAGCGACGAGAACACCCTCGTCGACGAACTGGCCCCACTGACCGGATCGGTGCGTCGAGCATTGACGTTGGTCGGGTTGTCCCGCTCGACGTGGCACTACCGCCGCAACCCCAGGGTCAAGACCGAACACCCTGTGCACCAACGAGATCGGAAGTATCCGAGCAGAATCGACACCACCGATCGCGCCCGGGTCGAGGCGTTGATCGACACCGGGTGGCAAGCCGGGAACTCGGTCGATCACTCCTTCGCCACCGCCTGGGACAACGGGTCGATGATGGCATCACGTCGCTCGTGGTGGCGTATCGCAGCAGCGGTCCTCGACCAACGCAACCGCCCGAAGACACCGACCAAGAAGAGCACCCGAACCCCGCGCCCGATGCCCGTGCACACCGCTACCGCACCCGGTCAGGTGTGGAGTTGGGACATCACCGATCTGCACTCACCGTGGCGCGGTGCCTCGTTCAAGGCGTACTCGATCATCGACATCCACTCCCGCCTGATCGCAGGGTGGCGTGTGGAGGAACGAGAGAGCGACCACCTCGCCGCCGAGATGTTCGAGACAGCCATACAGCGTTACGGCGCACCATCATTCGTTCACGCCGACTCCGGTGCAGCGATGCGCTCGAACACCCTCAAGAACTGTTTGACCGCCCACGGAGTCCAGCTCACCCACAACCGGCCTTACGTCAGTAACGACAATCCGTTCTCCGAGTCCGAGTTCCGGACCATGAAATACCGGCCGAACTACCCGGGGATCTTCTCCGACATCGATGCCGCCCGCGGGCACCTCACCGACTACGTCCACTGGTACAACACCGACCACAAACATTCCGGCATCGCCCTGTTCTCACCCGCAGACGTCCACTCCGGGAACTGGCGAACCCTGTGGACCGACCGAGACCGAGCTCACCAGGCCTATTACGACCGACACCCCGAGAGGTTCCGCCGCCGCCCCCACACCGCCCAACCGCCCGCAACCGTCGGAATCAACAACAACCGACTCCAGACAGCTTGACATTGAGCGTTTACTCCGATTCTTCGCCGAGATTCGGCAACAGTTGCGTGAAGTTTCACCGGTCGGACGCCGATGCCGGTGGATACCACGCGGTACGAGATATAGCGTCTGAGTGTGGCTTCAGTGAATGCTCTTCTCGGACGACGGCCAGAACCGAGGGAGAGCGGTTACGCAGCGCACCGGTCGGGTGTCGAGCAGCTGCTTCGCAGCTATCGCGCAATTCCCGCCGATGCGACGGTGCGTCTGGCGAAGAAGACGTCCAACCTGTTCCGGGCCAGGACGACCACCACCACACCGGGGCTCGACGTGTCGGGCCTGAGCAAGGTCATCACCGTCGATCCCGCCTCGCGCACAGCAGATGTCGCCGGAATGTGCACCTACGAGGACCTGGTCGACGCGACGCTTCCCTACGGCCTTGCACCCCTCGTCGTCCCACAGCTCAAGACGATCACCCTCGGCGGAGCCGTCACCGGACTCGGTATCGAGTCGACGTCGTTTCGTAGCGGACTTCCCCACGAATCGGTGCTCGAGATCGATGTCCTCACCGGCAGCGGCGAGATCGTCACCGCAACACCCGAGGGCGAACACGCAGATCTCTACTGGGGCTTTCCCAACTCGTACGGAACCCTCGGCTACTCCACTCGGCTGAAGATCCAGCTCGAACCCGTGTTGCCGTATGTCGCGTTGCGCCACCTGCGATTTCACGATCTCGAAACCCTGCAGTCCACGATGGACAGAATCGTCGAGCAGCGCGAGTACGACGGCATCGAGGTCCAGTACCTCGACGGTGTGGTCTTCAGCGCCGACGAAAGCTACCTCACACTCGGCGTCCAGACCGACGAACCGGGACCGGTCAGCGACTACACCGGTGCCGACATCTTCTACCGCTCGATCCAGCACGCATCGGACACACCCAAGACCGACCGCCTCACCATTCACGACTACCTGTGGCGCTGGGACACCGATTGGTTCTGGTGTTCCCGCGCATTCGGAACACAGAACCCGAGAATCCGACGCTTCTGGCCGCGCAAGTACCGGCGCAGTAGCTTCTACTGGAAGCTCATCGGTCTCGATCGTAAGTACGACATCGGCGATCGACTAGAGAAGCGCAAAGGAAATCCGCCGCGCGAACGCGTCGTGCAAGATGTCGAGGTTCCGATCGAACACACCGCAGGCTTCGTCGCGTGGTTCCTCGACAACATCCCGATCGAGCCGTTGTGGTTGTGCCCGTTGCGTCTTCGTGAGCCCGCAGCACCGGGCGCGAATCCGGCCCGGCCGTGGCCGCTGTATCCACTCGAACCGAAACGCACCTACGTCAACATCGGCTTCTGGTCTTCGGTCCCGATCGTTGCAGGCGAACCAGAGGGTGCCGCGAACCGCGCCATCGAGAAGAAGGTCACCGAGTTCGACGGGCATAAATCGCTGTACTCGGACGCTTATTACACCGAACATGAATTCGCCGTTCTGTACGGCGGCGATCGATACGAAGTGTTGAAGAAGAAATACGATCCCGAATCCCGATTGTTGGATTTGTACTCGAAGGCGGTGCAACGCAGATGACGACGTTCAAGGACTCCGGCAATCGCACGGTGAACGGTGCCCAGAAGCTCAAGATCTCCGAGATTCTCGAACTGATCTCCGACGGCAACATCCCACTGCGCTTCACCGCTTACGACGGCAGCACCGCAGGACCCGAGGACGCCAGAATCGGCCTCAACCTCAAGAGCCCGCGCGGAACCACCTATCTCGCAACCGCTCCCGGCGATCTCGGCATGGCGCGCGCGTACGTCTCGGGCGATCTCGAAGCAACGGGAGTCCATCCGGGCGACCCCTACGAGCTGCTGGCGCTGATGGGCGACGAGCTGCACTTCCGTCGCCCCTCGGCGATGACACTGACATCGATCGCCCGTTCGCTCGGCTGGGATGTGTTGCGGCCCATCGCTCCCCCACCCCAGGAAGCGATCCCGAGGTGGCGTCGTATCGCAGAAGGTCTGCGCCACTCCAAGACTCGCGATGCAGAAGCGATCCACCATCACTACGACGTGTCCAATGCCTTCTACGAGAAGGTGCTCGGCCCCTCCATGACGTACACCTGCGCGGCGTTCGAGAGCGTCGATCAGTCTCTGGAAGCCGCACAGGAGAACAAGTATCGCTTGGTGTTCGACAAGCTCGGCCTGCAACCGGGTGATCGCCTGCTCGACATCGGCTGCGGTTGGGGCTCGATGGTGCGCTACGCCGCCCGCCGCGGAGTGAAGGTGATCGGTGTGACGCTCTCGCAGGAGCAGGCGTCGTGGGCACAGCAGGCCATCGCCGACGAGGGGCTCTCCGAGCTCGCCGAGGTGCGCTTCTCCGACTATCGCGACGTGCCCGAGACCAACTTCGACGCCATCTCCTCCATCGGACTGACCGAGCACATCGGCGTGCACAACTACCCGTCGTACTTCACGTTCATCCAGTCCAAGCTGCGCGACGGCGGCCGACTGCTCAACCACTCCATCACCCGGCCGGACAATCGCGCACACGCCAAGGCCGGCAGCTTCATCGACCGGTACGTCTTCCCCGACGGCGAACTCACCGGCTCGGGCCGCATCATCACCGAGATCCAGGACGTCGGACTCGAGGTCCGGCACGAGGAGAACCTGCGCGAGCACTACGCGCTGACGCTGGCCGGATGGTGCCGGAACCTCGTCGAGAACTGGGACGCCTGCGTCGCCGAAGCAGGTGAGGGAACAGCCCGTGTCTGGGGCCTGTACATGGCCGGGTCTCGGCTCGGCTTCGAGCGCAATGTGGTTCAGCTGCACCAGGTTCTGGCCGTCAAGCTCGGACCGAAGGGACAGGCCGACGTCCCCCTGCGGCCTTGGTGGAACGGCTGACGCTTGTGAGCGGAACCTCGTAGCAGGGGTCGAAGTTCCGCGCACATGGGAGCGTCAGCGACCCGTTCCCCGCAGGATGACCCGCGCGGTCTCGGTCGGCTGATCCCAGTGCGGGAAGTGTCCGCATTCTTCGAACCAGTGCAGGGTGGCGTCGGGGAATCGCTCCAACGCCACTGTCGCCTGGCTGGGTGTGGTGACCTTGTCCTGACGGCCCCAGCCGATGAGCAGCGAGCCCTGCAGGGAACCTTTCGGGGAACCCTGTTGCTTCGGCCCGTGGATCAGCGCCTTGCGTGCGGCGTCGAGCGAAGGCGATGTCTTGGAGGAGAAACCCTTCAGCTCCTGCTCGACCAGCCCACTCGGAAGTTTCCAGGGCGCGGCCGAGAACTGCGCCAGTGCAGCAGTTCTGGTGACCGGGTTGCCGGCCAGGAACGGTACCAGCGGCTGCACGTTCTTCATCAGCGCCAACGATGCGGTGATCGTGGCCCCGAAGATCTTGACCTGCCGGTCGTTCCAGAACCCGCCGGGATCGAGCGCCACCATGGATCCGCGGTGACCGCGGCGGGCCAGCTCGACGACCATTCGCGCACCCATCGAACTTCCGACGAGATCGGCGTCGGACAGCCCCTCGCTGTCGAGAAATTCCCGCAACGCGTCGGTCAACGTCGCGATGGAGACCTCGGCCAGGGGCGGAGTCTGCCCGAACCCGGGTAGGTCGAGGGCGATGACCTCTCGGTGCTTGGCGAGGGCGGGCACGATGGGGTCCCAGTTGCGGTGCGAGGAACCGAGACCGTGGACGAGGACCAGGGGCTTTCCGGTGCCGGTTCTGACGTTGTACATACCCCGCGTTGTACCCCGAGCGCGCCGATCTACACCTTCGGGATGTAGTGCGACGGGTCCGTGCGGCGTTCCACCGGCGGCAGATTGCGGGCCGGCGTATGGACCAGCGGCGACGTCGGGTCGATCCGGCCCCGAGCACGGTCCCATCCGGCGCGGCCTCGCGGGTGCAGTCGCCGTCGAGGCGGAACCAACCCGAACACGAGGTTCACTGCCTTGCCGAACAACGCCAGGCGCTTCTCGTCCTGGGGAGACCAGCTGTAGCCCAAAAGCCGGCGTACCGGCTCGTCGTAGAGCCCGACGGTGATCCAGACGAACAACTTCGCCACCGGACGCCGGAACACGGCCCAGATCGGCTTCGGCAGCCAGGCCGCATACGGCGGTGGTCCCAGCTTCGACAGGTCCAGCACCCCGCGGGCGGCCATGTTGTCCTCCAACACGTGTCGGCACATGTGATCCCAGTACTGCTGGAACTCCGGCCAGGTGGCAGGCACCGACCGCATGCTCATGCCGTAGAGGCGATACCACTGCACGTGCTCGTCGAACAGCTGCACCTTCTGAGCCTCGGTCAGCCCGCCCATGAAGTGGTCTGCGGTGAGCACCGTGCCCATGAAGAAGGTGGCGTGCGCCCAGTAGAACGTGTCGGGATCGAGCGCGTGGTACTTGCGGCCCTTCGAGTCGATCCCTTTGATGTTCGTGTGATAGCCGCGGACCTGCAGCGCGGTCTCCTCGGCCCGATCGCCGTCGAACACGACCCCACCGATGGGGTACAGAGACCGATACAGCCGCTGCCAGCGCTCGTCGAAGAACGTGGAGTGCTGCTCCACCCCGGCTCCGAGCCCTGGGTGCATGTTCTGCATCGACCCTGCCCAGACGCCCTGCAGCATCCCTCGCCAGTCGCCGAAGTACTTCCAGGTCAGCGAATCCGGACCGAGCGGGACGGGTCGATCGGGCTGACTACGCATGTTGTCAGACTAGGGTTGACAACATGCGTAGTCAACAGTTGGAGGAACGCAGATCCAAGCGCTACGACGCGTTGCTCGCGGCCGGGGTCGAGCTCCTCGGCTCGCCGGACGGTCCGGCCGTCAACGTGCGGGCCGTCTGCCGTACCGCCGGCCTGACCGAGCGGTATTTCTACGAGAGCTTCGCCGACCGCGACGCCTTCGTCCGCGCGGTGTACGCGTGGGTCGGCACCAGAGCGCAGGGCGCTTTGCTCGACGCCGTGATGCAGGCGAGCACTGCCGAGGACACCATCGCCGCGCCGGTGCGCGCATTCGTCGAACTCATCATCGACGAACCGCGAACGGGACGGGTGCTGCTCATCGCGCCGTTGGCCGAACCGGCACTGAGCCGACGCGGTCTCGATCTCCTGCCCGGCTTCGTCGAGCTGGTGCACTCCCAACTGCCCGACACCGACGATCGACAGCTGATCGCCGTCGGAACCGTCGGGGCGTTGACGGCCCTGTTCATCGGCTATCTCGACGGCACGCTCACCGTCACCCGCGAAGCCCTCGTGGCGCACTGCATTCGGCTGATTTCCGAGGCCTCCGTGCGAGGATGACACCACCTCTAACCGAAGGAGTTCTTCATGTCCGATCTCGACCAGTCGTTCGCCGACGCGCAGGTAGACGTCAAGAAGCTCACGTCCAAGCCGAGCAACGACGACCTACTGAGCCTGTACTCGCTCTACAAGCAGGGTTCGATCGGTGACGCCTCGGGTAAGCGGCCCGGACGACTGGACATGGTGAACCGAGCGAAGTTCGATGCCTGGGCGAAGCTCGAAGGTACGAGCCAGGATTCGGCGAAGCAGCAGTACGTGGATCTGGTGACCAAGCTCCTCGCCGGCTGAGCCAACGGCTATGGTCGAGTGCGGGGGTAACGCAACGAAGGGACCCGCATGAGACGCACCGACAGCGACGTCGACGAGGCCGAGCTCGACATCGAAAAGCCGAAGACCCACGCGGCAGGCCCCGTCGCCGTCGCAGTGTCGATGAAGCGAGCGCTTGGCCACATGGGCCCGAAGCGCACCGCGCAGACGCTGCTCAAGCTCAATCAGGCCGAGGGTTTCGACTGCATGAGCTGCGCGTGGCCCGATCCCGATCCGGGCCACCGACACGCGGCGGAATTCTGCGAGAACGGCGCGAAGGCCGTTGCCGAGGAAGCGACGACGACGCGGGCGACGCCGGAGTTCTTCGCGCAGCACAGCATTGCCGAACTCGACAGCCACACCGAACACTGGCTGGGCCAGCAGGGCCGGATCACGCACCCGATGATCAAGCTGCCCGGCGGCAGCCATTACGAGCCCATCGAGTGGGACGACGCATTCCGCCTGATCGGCGATGAGCTGAAGTCCCTCGCGAGTCCCGATGAGGCCATCTTCTACACCTCGGGTCGCGCCTCGAACGAGTCCGCATTCACCTATCAGCTCTTCGCCCGGGCGTTCGGCACGAACAACATGCCCGACTGTTCCAACATGTGTCACGAGTCGACGTCCATCGCGCTGCAGGAATCGATCGGCATCGGCAAGGCCAGCGTCACGCTCGACGACGTCCACAATGCCGAACTGATCATCCTCGCCGGTCAGAATCCCGGAACCAATCACCCCCGCATGCTCTCGGCCCTCGAGATGGCCAAGCAGAACGGCGCAAAGATTCTGTCCATCAACCCACTTCGCGAAGCGGGTCTGCTGAACTTCAAGAACCCGCAGACCCCGCGGGGCATGGTGGGCCCGGGAACGGACCTGTCGAATCTGCACCTGTCGATCAAGATCAACGGCGACCTCGCACTCTTCCAGGCCATCGGCTCGTTGCTGGTGAAGTGGGATGCACTCGATCACGAGTTCCTCGACAACTACACCGTCGGCTTCGACGCATGGAAGGCGCACGTCGCCGAGGTCGACTGGGATCTCGTCACCGAGGTGACCGGACTGTCGGTAGCGCAGATCACCGAGGCAGCCGAGATGTTGCGCGACTCCAAGGCAACGGTCTTCTGCTGGGCCATGGGTCTGACGCAGCACCGCAATGCCGTCGCGACCATCAAGGAAGTCACCAATCTCGCGTTCGCACAGGGAAATATCGGCCGGGCAGGTGCCGGGCTGCTCCCCGTGCGCGGCCACTCGAACGTGCAGGGCGACCGGACGATGGGCATCTGGGAGCGTCCGCCGGTGGCCTTCCTCGACGCCATGGCTGCGGAATTCGACTTCGAGCCGCCGCGCGAGCACGGCTTGGACACCGTCGATTCCATCCGGGCCATGCGCGACGGTAAGGCGCACTTCTTCCTCGGCCTCGGCGGCAACTTCGTCCAGGCGACTCCGGACAGTGACGTCACCTTCGAGGCACTGCGCAAGATGCGGATGACGGTGCAGATCTCCACCAAGATCAACCGCTCGCACCTCGTCTGCGGCGAGACGTCGATCATCCTGCCGACTCTGGGACGCACCGAGAAGGACGTGCAAGCCAGTGGTGAGCAATGGATCTCGGTCGAGGACTCCACGTGCTCGGTGCATTCCTCGCGCGGACCGTTGAAGCCCGCGAGCGAGTTCCTTCGTTCCGAGGTCGCGATCGTCAGCGGCATCGCCGAGGCGACACTCGGCAACCGATACGGTCTCGACTGGAAGGGTTTCCGCGACGACTACCGCAACATCCGCAAGCACATCTCCCGCGTCGTCGCCGGTTGCGAGGGTTACGAGGTCAATGTTCGACGCCCCGGCGGCTTCGTGCTGCCGCATCCGCCGCGCGACAGCCGGACGTTCGAAACCAAGAGCGGCCTGGGCGAATTCGCGGTCTCACCGATCGATGTACTGCAGGTTCCGCCGGGCCATCTGATCCTGCAGACGCTGCGTAGCCACGATCAGTTCAACACCACCATCTACGGACTCAGCGACCGTTACCGCGGCATCGAGAACGGCCGACGCGTCGTCTTCGTGCACCGAGAGGACATTTCGGCGCTCGGCTTCCGCGACGGCGACATGGTCGACCTCGTCACCAAGTGGGACGACGACGACGTGGATCGGTGCGCGCCGTCGTTCCGCATCGTCGAGTACGACACCCCGCGTGGGTCGGCTGCCGCATACTACCCCGAAACCAATCCGCTGATCCCGCTGGATTCGACTGCGCTGCACAGCAACACCCCCACCTCGAAGTCGGTCATCATCGCGATGGTTCCGGCGGGAACAGGCGTGCAGGGTACGGCGAACGGTCATCAGGACAACGAGGGATCGGACGAGGGGCACAAGTCGCACCCGCAGCCGCATCATCTGAGCTGAGGCTCGTACTAGACCAGTGCTCGCCCCGAGCGCATCCGCCGCTCGACATCGCGGAGCAGGATGTTGAACGGAAATGCGCGCACGACGGGCGGCGACACCCGGTTGAGCAGGGACGCGCTGCGCAGCAACAGCGCAAACCGTCTCTGCTTGACCGGGTCCCAGGCCAATTCCATCTCGTCCCGAATCGCTGAGGTAAGAATCCGGTCGTCACGAAGCGGAAGAACGGCCCGATCAGCGGATGCAGTACAGCCGGCTTGGTGAACGTGGCCGAGGCGATGCCGTGTAGGTAACGCCGGATCGTCGGGTCGATGTGAATGTCGTCGAGCGCTGCGTCCCAGTACTTCTCGAAGGCTGCTCGATCTGCGGGCCACATCTCGGGTGGCATCTGAAGCGTCGAGCCCAGGACGTGGCATGCCTGGTACATCTCGTCCACGGTGTCCGGATCGGGCGGCCCGTACAAGGCGACGTACACATCCTCGAGACCTCGGTAGAGGCACGCAGCCACCCACAGCTGCAGGGTCGGATCGAAGGCGCTGTACTTCACCGGACTGTCCGGCGTCGACTTCACCGCTGCATGAGATCGGTTGGTCGCCTTGCGGTATGCGGCCTTGGTCTCGTCGTCGCCCATACCCGCGACGGCGAGATAGGACAACGTGGTTCGGGTGCGCTTGATCGGGTGCCGGTTGATCTGTCCGGATTCGACCCGGCTCTCGAACACTCCGTACCCGACGGCCGGGTGCCCCAGTTGCATGATGACGTTGGCCGAGCCGGCGAGCAGCCCCAGCCCGGTCATGGACTTGCGCAGGAAATCCGGATCGCCGGTCACGACGGCGTCGATTCCGCGCCGATGTCCCACTGCCGGAACTGTCGACGCATCACGTCGTCGGCGGCCTCGACGTCGCGTCGCGCAAAGGCCTCGATCAGTTCTTCGTGACTGCGCACTGCATCTTCACCCCATCGCTTGTCGGTCGCGTACAACCGCGGCGTGTATCTGACCGCACCGAGGAGGAACCACGCCAACTTGGTTCCGCCTGCGATCTTGTTCACGAATCGATGGAACTCGAACTCGTAGTACTCCACCGATTCGGTGTCCGAGCGGGCCACGGCGTCACGGAGACCGTCGTTGAGTGCTGTCAGCCGATCCAGGTGCTCGGGTGTGATGCTGCGAGCGGCCCGACCGGCGAGTGTGCCGGCGATGGTCCCCTGCAGCCAGAAGATGTCGTCCACATCCTGGCGCGAGAGCTCACCGACGCGATAGCCGCGTCGAGGCACCTGCTCGACGAGCCCTTCCCCGCGCAGCGAAACGAGTGCTTCGCGCACCGGAGTGGCACTGACGCCCAGCTCCGCCGCCGTCTCGTCGATTCGCACGAATGCCCCTGGCTCGAGCGCACCCGTGACGATCTGCTGGCGAATACTGGCGGCGACATCCTCCGCGAGCTGTGGTCGACGACGCAACACGATGATCTACAGTCCGTACGTCTTGCCGATGATGTCGCGCTGAATCTCGTTGGTACCGCCGTAGATCGAGGACACGAGAGTCGTCCTGACATGCTTTTCCATGTCGAACTCGGTGGCGTAGCCGTAGCCACCCATCATCTGCATGCCTTCGAGCGCCACCTTCTTGGCGGTCTCGGTGAGCTTGAGCTTGGCCATCGATGCCTCGCGCGGGAAGAGTTTCGTCGGGCTCTCGTCGACCAACCGAGCCACGTGGTAGACCAGCAGCCGTCCGCACTCGATCTCGGTGGCCAGATCGGCGATGCGATGCCGCAGTGCCTGGAACGTTCCGACGGGCCGTCCGAATTGCTTTCGCTGGGTGATGAAGTCGAGTGTGTCGTCGAATGCTCGTTGCGCCGTACCGAGCATCATCGCCGCGAGAATGAGGCGCTCGATGTTCAGACCGGTCATCAGCTGAGACCACCCCTGCCCTTCCACCCCGACCACCGCGTCCCCGGGCAGCGCGCAGTCGGTGAAGTACAGGTCGTTGACTTCCTTGCCGCCCATCGTGTCGATGCCGACGATGTTCAGGCCCTCGACATCGGCCGGAACGTCGAACATCGTCAGGCCTTCGTGCTTCCCACCCTCTCTGCCTCCCTGGGTCGCTCCGCCGGCTCCGCTCCTGCCGGTGCGGGCAACGAGCAGGATCCGATCGGCGAAGTGCGCGTTGGAGCACCAGGTCTTCTGGCCGTTGATCAGCCAGCCGGTGTCGGTCTTCTCGGCGCGGCAGCTGAGGTTGCCGACGTCCGAGCCGGCCTCGGGCTCGGACATCGAGATCGAATAGCTCCGCCCGGCGACGATGCCGCCGAGAACGGTCTCCTTCTGTGCGGGTGTGCCGAATTTCTCGTAGGCCGCGCCGGTGATCAGGGTGGGTCCGATGCCGCCGATGGGAGCCATGGCCTTGGCAGATTCTTCGAGCAGAATGCACAGGTCGACGGTGCTGCCGCCCGCCCCGCCATGCTCCTCGGAGATGATCGCACCCAACCAGCCCAGCTCGGCCATCTTGTCGTAGAGCGCCTGATTGTGGGTGTGCTTGCCGTGCTCGGTGAGCGCGTCGCGCTGGGCGCGGGTGCCGGCTTCCTTGGCGCAGAAGGATGCGACAGCCTGGGCGAACGCGGTCTGTTCCTGGGTGAGATCGATACTCATGAATCGGCTCCTGCACATCGAGGCGGCGGGGGTTGTAGCAACCGAATCGGACGCATAGTGTGTCCTGGACAACATTGAATCACATCAAATATATGTGATGCGATCTGCTGGAGGAAGAGCCCGTGACGGACCAGATCGAACGAACGAACGAGAGCACCTTCGAAAGCCTCGACCCCAGAACAGGTGTCGCACTCGCCACGTATCCGATCGCGGGCACCGCAGAGGTCGACGTCGCCGTCGCTCGCGCTCGGTCGGCCGCGCGCTGGTGGGACGTACAGGGCTTCGTCGGACGCAAACGGTGGCTGCTCGAATTCAAGTCCGCCATCGCCAAGGACGCTGCAAGCCTCGCTACCGTCATCGCCGCCGAAACCGGCAAGCCGGACGAGGACTCTCTGCTCGAGGTCATGCTCGGCGTCGAACACCTCGACTGGGCGGCCCGCAACGCCGAGAAGATCCTGCGGCAGCGCAAGGTCGGATCGGGCCTGCTCGCCGTGAACCAGAAGGCCTACGTCGGGTACCGCCCGTTCGGTGTCGTCGGAGTGATCGGCCCCTGGAACTACCCGCTCTACACACCGATGGGTTCGATCGCGTACGCCCTCGCGGCAGGCAACACCGTCGTGTTCAAACCGAGCGAGCTGACGCCTGGCGTCGGGACCTGGTTGGCCGAGAAGTGGCAGTCGCTTGCCGCTCAGCACCCGGTGTTCCAGACGATCACCGGCGACGGATCCACCGGCACCGCCCTCGTCGAATCCGGTGTCGACAAGATCGCGTTCACCGGATCCACCGCCACGGCCAAGAAGGTCATGGCCACCTGCGCGAAGTCCCTGACCCCACTCGTCGCCGAGTGCGGCGGCAAGGACGCGATGCTCGTCGACGCAGACGCGGACATCACTGCCGCAGTGGAATTCGCGACGTTCGGCGCGATGGGCAACGCCGGGCAGACCTGCGCAGGCGTCGAACGCATCTACGTCGCGGCTCCGGTGTACGACCGCTTCGTCGGCGAGTTCACCGCCGCGGTGAAGGCGCTGAAGCCCGGCGGAACGAAGACCTCGTCCTACGGTCCGATGACGCTGGGCAAGCAGAGCGACATCGTGCGCGGCCAGATCGAGGACGCTCTGGCCAAGGGCGGCAAGGCGGTCGTCGGCGGACTCGACTCGTTGCACGGTCCGTACATCGACCCGGTGGTTCTCACCGACGTACCCGAGGATTCGACGGCGATCACCGAGGAGACCTTCGGTCCGACCGTGGTGGTCAACAAGGTGCGCGATCTGGACGAGGCCATCGAACGCGCCAACGCGTCCAAGTACGGACTCGGCGCATCGGTGTTCACCCAGGACGGAGCGGTGGGCAGACGCGCCGCCGAGAAGCTCGATTGTGGTGTCGTGACGGTCAATTCGGTGCTCGGCTTCGCCGGTGTTCCGGCGCTGCCGTTCGGCGGCACGGGCGACTCGGGATTCGGCCGCATCCACGGTGCCGACGGCCTCCGTGAATTCAGCACCGTGAAATCGTTGACCGTGCAGAGTTTTGCAGCTCCGGTCAATCTGCTGACGATGAAGCGCAAAGCGCGAAACATGAAGCTGTCCGTGCTGGCGCTGAAGCTTCGTCACGGACGGGGCTGAACATGGAAATCAAGCCGAAGAAGGGGCGCTTCGGCTGGCTCCGCCGCATCGAGGAACTCGACCCGGTGCGGGATTGCCACACGATCCACCGCATCACCGCCGGCTACGAGTTTCCGTGGGACTACCAGCGTGCACTCGAATTCGCGTTGTTCCGTACCTACTGCGTGCCGACCATCTCGGCTCTGTTGGTCAGGACCGGCGAATTCGAGAACAGGCCGCAGAAGCGCTACGATGACACCGCGCTGCTGATGGCCGAATTGCTCGAGCACGGATACGACTCCGAGCGGGGCCGCGAATCGCTTCGGATGGTCAACCGGATGCACGGGCAGTTCGACATTTCGAACGACGACATGCTCTACGTGTTGACGACGTTCATCTACGAGCCGATCGAGTGGATCGACACCTACGGATGGCGTCGCCTGCATCCGAAGGAACGACTCGCAACGTTCCACTTCTACTGCGAAGTGGGAAAGCGGATGGGAATCAAGAACATTCCCTCCTCGTACACCGAGCTCGCGCAGTTCAAGCTCGATTACGAGGAGCGCACGTTTCGCTTCAGCGCGGACAACCGTCGGATCGGCACGTACACCCTCGAGCTGTACTGCTCGTGGTACCCAGCCGCGTTCACCCCCGCCGTGAAACAGGGAGTCTTCGCATTGCTGGACGACCGGATGGCGGGTGCCTTCGGCTTCCCGTCCGGCTCGGCGACGATCGAGCGGGCCGCCGTGCGGGCTCTACGTGCCCGAGCCCGCGTGGAGCGGTTCCTGCCCAAGCGGACGCACTCGCGGGCCACCGCCGACGCGTCGAACAAGACCTACCCCGGTTATCCCGTCGGCTACCGCCCTCGGGATCTGGGAGCTGGTGCGTGCCCGTACACCGCCGTGGCCACGCCTGCCTGAGTCCGGCGGCGATCACCCCAGCAGTACCGCGGTCATCGTCTGCTGCACTCGGGCCATGGTTCGGTCGGAGCGCTCGAACCGCACCGTGCGACCGACGTCGAAGACCAACCCGAGAGCGGCGTGGATCAGAAATTTCGAGACCACCACGCTCGTGTTCGGCCGTGCTTCCCGCAGTAGTTGTGCCCAGCCGTCGATGTTGTGGCGCTGAATTCTGCGCAGCGTCGTCCGCCGATCGGCCGGTAGATTTCCGATCTCGGCGAAGTACACGGCCACGAGTTCGCCCTGCCGGAAGGTCAATTCGGTGTACAGCCTGGCGAACGTCCGCACCGCGTCGACCGGGGAGCTCGATTGCTCGAGCGCACCGGCGAGGGTGTCGGTGAGCTGGTCGTTGGCACGGTGCAACGCAGCCTCGAGCAGTTCGGCCTTGCTGGGGAAATAGCGGTACACACTGGAGGCAGTGATCGACGCCGCTGCGCCGATGTCGTCCAGGCCCACCTCGTGGTAGCCGTGCAGGTAGAACAGCCTGATCGAATGATGCAGCAGCTCTTCGCGTTTCGATGCATGCTCGAGCACGGATTCGCGGTGGGGAGATGCACTGCCCTGCTGCGGAAGTTCGGTCCGTAGGACCGACCGTGCGGCAGCGAGCATCGACTCCTCGATCTGCTTGGCCGACAACGCCGATCGATGCGCGGTGATGCTGGCGACCACACTGATTGCCGCGGTGGCCAGCAGCGCTGCATCGGATTCGGACAGATCGGGGCGAAGCTGTCGCAGCGGGACCGTCACCCGCTCGTGCACCGTTCGCAGCGCTAGGCGTAAGTACTCACGGTCCGAACCGACGAGATAGCGCCCCTCCCATCGATACAACCCACCGGTGCGCCGATTGTCGAGGGTGGTGGCGATGATGGCACCGATGACCGCGTCGATCCGAGCCTGCGGGTCCTCCACCTCGATGACGGCCGGATCGGTTGCCGCGACCAACGAGTCGGTCATCCGCATGACTGTGTGGACGAACAGGGAGTACTTGGTGGGAAAGTGCCGGTACAGCGCGGGCCCGGAAATGCCGACGGTGGCGGCGATGTCCTCGATTCCGACGGGGTGATAGCCGCGCTCGCTGAAGGCCTCGGCCGCGGCCACCAGAATCTGCGCCTTTCGATTCCGTGGCCGACGCCGCTGCGCCGTCGTACCTGTCTCGTTCATCGCCTGCCCTTGCACCGCCGGTCGTCTCGATTCCCCATAGTAGCGGCATCGATGCGAATGACCGCAAACTTATTGGCGTGCTGAGCTGCAGAAATGCAGTCTGCGAAGCTCCGGACAAAGCAGTGCCCGATCTGTAGGCTGCATCACATTCGATGCCCTGCTCTTACTGCTGACGAGAGGAACCGGCGATGGCCGCTCACCCGAACGAACCCGGGTTGTCCAACCGAAACAACTGGAACAACCACGTTCGACGCCACGCCCTCATGCAACCCGACGCCGTGGCGCTCCGATTCCAGGGGCGATCGATCACGTGGCGCGAACTCGACGACCGCGTGTCGAGATGCGCAGGCGTCCTGCAGAGCCGCGGAATCGGATTCGGCGACCGGGTGCTGATCGTGATGCTCAACCGACCCGAGTACCTCGAGGCGGTGCTGGCAATCAACGCGCTCGGGGCTCTGGCAGTGCCGGTGAACTTCCGGATGACTCCGCCCGAGGTGGCCTTTCTCGCGCAGAACAGTGGCTCCACCCTGGTGATCACCGACGACACACTCGCTCCGCTGGCCGAAGCAGTTGTGGCGCAGAGTGATTCACTGAACGGAATCATCACCGTCGGGGACGACTACGAGGCGCTACTGTCCGCGGCTGAGCCGGCGGACACCGTCGACGTTCCGGACGACGCCCCGGCATTGATCATGTACACCTCGGGTACCACCGGAAGACCCAAGGGCGCGGTCCTCACGCACGCGAACATGCAGGCCCAGGCCTTCACCTGCATCCGGGCACTGCAGATGAGCGCCACCGACGAGGTCGGTTTCTGCGCCTCACCGATGTTCCACATCGCCGCACTCGGCAGTCTCGCGCCGAGCCTGCTGCTCGGCATTCCCACCGTCGTCCACCCGGTCGGTGCCTTCGATCCGGGCACCCTGCTCGACGTACTCGCCGCCGAGGGTGTCACCAATCTCTTCCTCGTCCCCGTGCAATGGCAGGCGATGTGCGCCGAGCAGGCCGCCAACCCCAGAGAACTTGCCCTGCGGGTCATTTCCTGGGGTGCCGCCCCGGCCTCCGACACCGTCCTGCGCGCGATGTCGACAACGTTCCCGGGAGCGCTGAACGTCGCGGTCTTCGGGCAGACGGAGATGTCGCCCATCACCTGCGTGCTCGACGGCGTCGACGCCCTCCGCAAACTCGGCTCCGTCGGACGTGTCATTCCGACCATCGCAGCGCGCGTCGTCGACGACGAGATGAACGACGTGGCGCAGGGCGAGATCGGTGAAATCGTCTATCGAGGGCCCACATTGATGCAGGGGTACTGGGAGAACCAGGACGCGACGGCGGACGCATTCCACGGCGGCTGGTTCCACTCCGGCGACCTCGTACGCCAGGACGAGG
Organism: Rhodococcus sp. IEGM 1341; assembly: GCF_030056895.1. Taxonomy (NCBI): domain Bacteria; kingdom Bacillati; phylum Actinomycetota; class Actinomycetes; order Mycobacteriales; family Nocardiaceae; genus Rhodococcus; species Rhodococcus sp. IEGM 1341. Next base: position 109,643 of record NZ_JASHKV010000004.1, read on the forward strand.
AAGGCTTCGTGTTCGTCGTCGACCGCAAGAAGGACATGATCATCTCCGGCGGCGAGAACATCTACTGCGCCGAAGTCGAGAACGTCCTGTTCTCCCACCCCCGAATCCTCGAGGCCGCAGTGATCGGCCGCCCCGACGACAGATGGGGTGAGGTGCCCGTCGCGGTGGTCGCACTGCACGATTCGCCCGGCGCCCCGGACCTGACACTCGACGAGCTTCTGGTGTGGCTCGGCGACCATCTCGCGCGGTTCAAACACCCCAAGGATCTGGTCGTCGTCGACGCCCTCCCGCGCAACGCGAGCGGCAAGGTGGTCAAGGTCGCACTCCGGAAGACCTACTCGCCGGCACCTGCCTGAAAGGCGGGCAGGGAGGCGTCGAACATGCCCGGTACACGACGCCCTTCGAGGGCCGACACGGGGCCGAAGTGCTGGTCGGGGCACACCCCGAATCGGATAGGACGTAGCCTGGCTGGGAAGGTTCGGTGGCTCGACCGGAATGACAGTCGTGTTGTTCGGTTAGATTGGGAGAGCCACCAGGCACGATGCAAGAGGGTCGAGACCTGTCAACGAGCGACGGGTCACCACAATCGAGGAGAACAGGCCATGGCTTTACCAGTATTGACACCGGAACAGCGCACCGCGGCGCTGGCCAAGGCGGCCGAGGCACGCACTGCGCGGTCGAAGCTGCTCGCATCCGTCAAGTCCGGCGAACTCAGCGTCGCTGACGTTCTCGCCAAGGCGGAGAACGACGAGATCGTCAAGAAGACCAAGGTGTCCGCCCTGATCAAGGCCCTGCCGGGTGTTGGTTCCGTGCGCGCCGCACAGCTGCTCGAGCAGCTGTCCATCGCCGATACCCGCCGTATCGGTGGCCTCGGTGCAAACCAGCGCGAAGCCCTCCTGGCCGCAGTCGCATCCTGATCGACCTGGGTCGGGCTCACACCCGATCCGGCGATAATGCGTTGCCTGCAGGGCTAGCATTTCGACCATGAACGTCGAAGTGACCCTGCTGCCGGGAATCGGGGTGCGGAAAGATTTCGCCCTCGCTTCCGGGCGTCGCATAGGCGTCATCACCCGCAAGGACGGCGCGAACGAGTTGATCGTCTCGCGCAAGGACGACCCCGATGCGACGCAGGAATCCATCACGTTGAGCAATGAGGAAGCGGCGGCCCTGGGCAATCTGCTCGGGTCGCCGCAACTCATCGCTCAGCTCGGGGAACAGCATCGCGACCTCCCCGGCATCAACACCCGCCAGCTCCCCGTCAGGAAGGGCTCGCGTTTCGACGGCCGCCCCCTCGGCGATACCGGGATGCGCACCAAGACCGGCGTCTCGATCGTCGCAGTGATGCGCGCGGGCCAAGTACAACCGTCACCCACTCCTGGCTTCACCCTCGTCTCCGGCGATCTGCTGGTCGCCGTCGGAACCGCCGACGGTTTGGACGCAGCTGCCAAGATCCTCGGCAATGCCTGACAATCGTCGGGTCTGACCGGTGGCCGAGACTGCACTCGCTCTGACCGAACTGGGAGCGGTGTTCTTCGTCCTCGGCCTACTCGCCCGCGTGGCAGGCAAGTTCGGGGTCTCCCCCATTCCGTTCTATCTTCTCGCCGGTCTCGCCTTCGGCAACGGCGGAATCGTCAGCCTCGGCGGCATCGACGAATTCAGTGAGATCGCCAGCGAAATCGGCGTCATCCTGCTGCTGCTCCTGCTCGGACTCGAGTACACCGCCACCGAACTCGTCACCGGACTACGCCGATCCTGGCTGGCGGGCCTGGTCGACATCGCCCTGAACTTCACCCCGGGCGCAGTGGTCGCACTGATACTCGGCTGGGGCGGCGTCGGAGCGCTGGTGATGGGCGGTGTCACATACATCTCGTCCTCGGGCATCATCGCCAAGGTCCTCACCGACCTCGGCAGGCTCGGCAACCGAGAAACCCCCATCGTGCTGTCCATTCTGGTGTTCGAGGACCTTGCGATGGCCGTCTACCTGCCGATCCTCACCACCGTTCTGATGGGTGCCAGTTTCCTCGGCGGGCTCGAAGCTCTCGGAATCTCCCTGCTGGTCGTCACGATCGTCCTGGTCATCGCACTGCGCTACGGCAGCTCGGTCTCTGCGCTGCTCGACAGCAAGGACCGTGAGGTCATGCTCCTCAACGTCCTCGGCGCTGCCCTGCTGGTGGCCGGAATCGCGTCGGAACTGCAGGTCTCGGCCGCCGTCGGCGCATTCCTGCTCGGTATCGCGATCTCCGGCTCGACGGCCGCCAACGCCACCCGCGTTCTCGAACCCCTCCGAGATCTGTTCGCGGCGATGTTCTTCGTGGTGTTCGGTCTCGCCACCGACCCGGCAACCATCCCGCCGGTGCTCGGCTGGGCCGTCGTCTTGGCGGTCGCCACCGCAGCGACCAAGATCGCGACGGGCTGGTGGGCGGCCAGGCGTCAAGGAATAGGGCGGCCGGGCCGACTGCGCGCCGGTGCGGCCCTGGTGGCGCGTGGCGAGTTCTCCATCGTCATCGCCGGGCTGGCCGTGGCCGCGGGAGCCGTCGAGGGCGAGCTGGCTGCTCTGGCCACGGCATACGTGCTGCTGATGGCCATCCTGGGGCCCATCGCGGCCCGAGTCGTCGAACCGGTCGCGAAGGTCCTCCTTCGCACGAAGCCCGCCGTGTGATTGGCTTTCGGAATGGTGGACAAGCGTCGAGCATCGGTTCTGCGCCGACGGCCGCAGCTGTCGGAGGAGGTGGCCAACCACGTCCGGCATCTCGTCATGTCCGGCGAGGTGAGCCCAGGCGACTTCATCCGACTCGACGAGACCGCCGCCGAACTCGGGGTGAGCGTCACTCCGGTTCGTGAGGCGCTGCTGACGCTGCGGGGTGAGGGCATCGTCGAACTCGTCCCGCATCGCGGATACAAGGTCTCACCACTGACGCCGAGCGACATCGTCGACATCTTCTGGCTCCAGGGCCACATCGCCGCCGAGCTGGTTCGCCGCGCCGCGCCGAAGATCACCGAGGCCGAGCTCGACCGGCTCGCCGAGCTCACCGCCGCACTGTCGATCGCCGTCGAGAACGGTCGGCCGGAGGACGTCGAGAACTGCGAGTTCGAGTTCCACCGAGTCCTCAACCGACTCGCCGAATCCGCGAAACTGGCGTGGTTTCTCAACAACGCCACCCGCTACACACCCACCCGCCTCTACGCCACCGACCGCGACTGGGGCCGAGCGACAGTACGCAATCACGAGGCCCTCATCGAGGCACTCGTTCGAAACGACATCGACGCCGCCTGCGAATTGATGAAGCAACAATTCACAGACGGCGCCGAGAGGTTGATCGCGCACCGCGGTTGAGTGCGCTACGCGCAGTGGTGCGGTTAGGTGCCACGGGCGGCACATAACCACACCACTGCCTTGGCACTAGCGCAGCGAGGCGGGAACCTGGAAGCGATCGCCGTACTTCTTCGCCAATTCGTCTGCACGGGTGACGAATCCGGCCCGACCACCCGGGTAGCCGACGACGTACTGGTGCACGCCTCCGGTCCAGGCGGGGAATCCGATGCCGAAGATCGAGCCGATGTTGGCGTCGGCGGTGGTGTTCAGGACACCCTCGTCGAAGCACTTCTGCGTCTCGATGGCCTCGATGAACAGCATGCGCTCCTTGAGGTCCTCGAACGGGATGTCCGCCGAGCCCGACTTGAACGCATCACGCAGTCCGGGCCACAGTCCGGCGCGCTTGCCGTCCTCGTACTCGTAGAAGCCCGCACCCTTGGCCTTCGACGGACGCTCGAACTCGTCGACCATCTTGTCGATGACGGCACCGGCCGGATCCTCGGGAGGAGTCTGACCCGCGGCGATGAGCGCGTCGTAGGTCTCCTTGCGGATCTTCTGCATCAGGTTGAGCGTGAGCTCGTCCGAGAGCTGCAGCGGCGCAGCCGGGTAACCGGCCTGCAGACCGGCCTGCTCGATGGTCGACGGCTCGACGCCCTCGCCCAACATCGCGATGGCCTCGTTGATGAACGTGCCGATGACACGCGAGGTGAAGAAGCCGCGACTGTCGTTGACGACGATCGGGGTCTTCTTGATGATCTGCACCAGGTCGAATGCCTTGGCCAAGGCTGCATCCGACGTCTTCTCGCCGCGAATGATCTCCACCAGCGGCATCTTGTCCACGGGTGAGAAGAAGTGGATTCCGATGAAGTCTTCCTGACGCTTGATGCCCTGAGCGAGGCTCGTGATGGGCAGCGTCGAGGTGTTGGAACCGAGCAGCGCCGTCGGATCGACGAGGTCCTCGATCTCCTGGAACACCTTCTGCTTCAACTCTTCCGACTCGAAGACGGCCTCGATGACAAGATCTGCGCCTTCGACGTCCTTGGCGTCGGCCGTCGGGTGGATACGGGCGAGCAGAGCGTCGGACTTCTCCTGGGTGGTCTTGCCACGGGAGAGCGCCTTGGCCTCGATGGCCTCGGAGTAGGCCTTACCCTTCTGAGCCGATTCGAGGGCAACGTCCTTGAGCACCACATCGATTCCGGCCTTGGCGCACACGTACGCGATACCCGCGCCCATCATGCCTGCGCCGAGAACTGCGACCTTGGTGAACGTGGTCTTCTCGATGCCGTCGGGGCGGGACTTGCCGGCGTTGATCGCCTGCAGGTCGAAGAAGAACGCCTGAATCATGTTCTTGGACACCAGTCCGGTGACCAACTCGGTGAAGTACCGCGACTCGATGGTGCACGCGTTGTCGAAATCGACCTGCGCACCCTCTACTGCCGCAGCGAGAATCGCGCGCGGAGCCGGCATCGGTGCGCCCTTGATCTGCTTGCGCAGGTTGGACGGGAATGCAGGCAGGATCTGCGCGAGCTTCGGGTTCGACGGCGTTCCGCCGGGGATCTTGTAGCCCTTGACGTCCCACGGTGCGACGCCACCCTCGGGGTTGGCCTTGATCCACGCCTTGGCGGCGGGCACCAATTCGTCGATGCTGCCGACCAATTCGTGAATCAGACCGATCTCGAGAGCCTTCGCCGGACGGAACCGGGTGCCCTGGGCGAGGACGGTCATGAAACCGGTCTGAATGCCGAGCAGTCGCGTGATGCGAGCAACGCCGCCGCCGCCGGGAAGCAGTCCGAGCGAGACCTCGGGCAGACCGATCTGGACGCCGGAAACATCGGCCGCGATGCGGTGATGCGTCGCGAGGGCGATCTCGAGTCCGCCGCCGAGTGCTGCGCCGTTGATGGCGGACACGACCGGCTTACCGAGCTTCTCGATGCGACGCAGCTGCCCCTTGACTTCCTGAACCTCGTCGAACACCTGCTGGGCGTCCTCGGGCTTGGCTGCGATGAGGGTGTGCAGATCGCCGCCGGCGAAGAACGTCTTCTTGGCGGACGTGATCACGACACCGGTGATGGAGTCGACCTCGGCCTCGAGGCGTTCGACGGTGGCACCCATCGAGTCCTTGTACAGCTGGTTCATCGTGTTGGCGCCCTGGTTGGGGTCGTCCATTGTCAGCGTGACGATGCCGTCGGCGTCCTGGTCCCACTGAATCATGTTGTTGCTCATGCCTTTACCTCAGACTCGCTCGATGATGGTGGCAACGCCCATGCCGCCGCCGATGCACAAGGTGATCAACGCGTAACGACCGCCGCGGCGCTCGAGCTCGTCGAGCACGGTGCCGGTGATCATCGCGCCGGTAGCTCCCAAGGGGTGGCCCATGGCGATGGCTCCGCCGTTGACGTTGAGCTTCTCGTTCGGGATCTTCAGATCCTTCTGGAACCGCAGCACGACGGACGCGAACGCCTCGTTGAGCTCGAAGAGATCGATGTCGTCGACGGTCAGCCCCGCGGTCGCGAGAACCTTCTTCGACGCCGGGGTCGGCCCGGTCAGCATGATGGTCGTGTCGGCACCACTGGTGGCCGTGGCGACGATGCGCGCCCGCGGAACCATGTTCAGATCCTTGCCGGCCTGCTCGCTGCCGACGAGGACGAGTGCTGCGCCGTCGACGATGCCGGAGCTGTTACCGCCGGTGTGGACGTGCTCGATCTTCTCGATCCAGTGGTACTTCTGCAGTGCGACGTCGTCGAATCCACCCATGGCGGCGATACCGGTGAAGGCCGGGTTCAGCTTGCCGAGCGATTCGACGGTGCTGCCCGGACGCATGTGCTCGTCCTGATCGAGGATCAGCAGACCGTTCTGGTCGGTGACCGGTACGACGGACTTGGCGAAGTATCCACCCGACCACGCTGCTGCGGCACGCTCCTGCGACTGCGCGGCGTAGGCGTCGACGTCTTCACGGGTGAAGCCCTCGATGGTGGCGATGAGGTCGGCACCGATGCCCTGCGGGGCGAAGTAGGTGTCGTAGTTGGTGGCGGGGTCCATGGCCCACGCGCCGCCGTCACTGCCCATCGGCACACGAGACATCGACTCGACGCCACCGGCGACGACGAGCTCGTCCCAACCCGAACGCACCTTCTGCGCGGCCAGGTTGACGGCCTCGAGGCCGGACGCGCAGAAACGGTTGAGCTGGAAGCCGCCGACGGTGTCGGGCATCTTCGCAGCGAGCACGGCAGTGCGGGCGATGTCGGCACCCTGGTCTCCGACGGGCGAGACCACTCCGAGGATGAGGTCGGAGATCCGGTTCTCGTCCATGTCGGGGAAACGTCGACGAAGCTCGTCGATCAGGCCGGTCACCAGGGAAATCGGCTTCACCGAGTGCAGGGAGCCGTTCTTTCCTTTGCCTCGGGGAGTCCTGATGGCTTCATAAATGAATGCCTCTGTAGTCACAGCGCGCAGTTCCTTCCACATTCTCGATCGGCGTCGCCGTCGCCGTGCTGGCCGACCGCGTCGATGCGAGGCCACAACAGACCTCAGCTCACTTCACAGTAGGGCCGCGGGTCGATCCGACATAAGGACCGAAACGAGCGTTCTCCATGACCGGCGCGAAAGTTCAGGTTTGAACGAAGTCGGCATGGGACACTCGGATAGATCAGATCTACCGAGCGCGGAAGAAGACCCTCCATGGAAACCGACAACGAACTGACCGTGGGCGCCCGCGTCAAAGTACGCATTCACACCACCGGCAGCGACGACGAGTCCGGTCAGGGCGCCTACGAGACCGGAGCCATCGTCGTGGACTTCGGCGTGCAGACCCCCGACACCACGTCGAGGGAATGGGCGGTGGCACGGCGTTGGGCCGTGGCACTCGACAGTGGCCGCCTGGTGTTCGCCGACAACGAGGATCTCACCGTCGGCTGAGTCACCCGTCGATCAGATCTCTTTGAGCGGTACCGCTCCCAGTTCGCTCACCAGCAGCTCCATCGCGACTGTCTCCGGGTCCCGGCGAACCGTGGGATCGGCAGGCTCGGCGGCAGCCTTGAGCAACTCTTCCTCGTCCTCCGGGGTCTCCGGCGGCGGTGGCCCTACCGGCTCGGGCTCGTCCGGATAGCCCGGGGCTTCGGGCATCGGAATGTCGTCCGCCCCGATGCCGGCCGAGGATCCGTCGCCCGCTGATCCGAACCCGTCCGACGTGGGACGGGGAGCCCCTGCCTGGCTCGGCCTCGAGAACTTCGGCAGCGACGCGGGTTTCGCTGCCGGTTCATCTTTTTTTGCTGATGACTGTTCCGGTGGTGCCGCGGCACCGACCAGACATACCACCGACCATTCGACGCCGAACACGTCACGCAGTGCGTCGCGAATGACGTCGGCATTGCGGGGCTCCTCGAGCCGCTTGGCCAACGGTGCCGAGTCGTGGCCGAGCGTGATGGTGCCGTTCTCGACCGCGCGCACCGAGGCTCCGGAGAGCATCACCTCGACGGTCCGGCTCCGCTCCCGCACTTTCGTACGCACCTCGGACCACACCGCGCGAACCGCAGCTGCGTCGGGTTCGTTCGACGCGGCGGCAGGGGCCGCCACGGGTTCCGGTTCCGACTCGAACACGGGATCCGGTTCGGGACCGTAATCGTCCTCGGGCTCCGGCGGAAAATCCTCGTGCGACGTCGGGGTAGTTGGTGCAGCCGGGGCGACCGGGGCAGCCGGGGCAGCCGGGGCCGAATCCTGTTGCACGGCAATGGGTTCCGGGACAGACTCAGGCTCGGGTGTCGGTGCCGGCTCGGGCGTCGGTGTGGGCTCGGGTGCCGGAGCTGGCTCAGGTGTGGGCTCGGGTGCCGGAGCTGGCTCAGGTGTGGGCTCGGGCTCCGGTGTTGGTGCGGGTGTCGGAACCGGTTCAGGTTCAGGTGTCGGCTCGGGCGTGGGTGCCGGTGTGGGAACTGAGACTGCGGGAGCGGCTGCCACCGGAGCTGGTGCCGGTGCCGGTGTCGGCGCTGTCGGCTCTGCGGCCGGTGGGCGCTGTGACGGTCGCTGGAATTTGCTCACCGGTGCCGGACCCGAGGGTGCGGGCTCCTCGGTGGGTTGCAGTTGCGGTCGCGTCGGATCCGCAACTGCCTGGGCGACGGCTGCCTGCTCCCCCGCCGGAAGGGTGACGTCCAAGCGACGTTCGACGCGTTCGAGTCGTTGCAGCACCGCCGATTCCGCGTCGGAGGCCGAGGGCAGCAGCATGCGGGCGCACATCACTTCGAGCAGCAGACGCGGGGCGGTGGCACCACGCATCTCGCCGAGTCCCGAGTGCACGATCTCGGCGTAGCGAGTCAGCGTCGCCGAGCCGAGCAGATCGGCCTCGTCACGAAGTCGCTCGAGTACGTCGCCCGGCACGTCGACCAGACCGCGTTCTCCGGCGTCGGGCACGGCCTTCATCAGGATCAGGTCTCGCATGCGATCGAGGAGGTCGATGGCGAACCGGCGTGGGTCGTGGCCGGCGTCCATCACCTTGTCGACGGTGCCGAACAGTGCGCCGCCGTCGCCCGCAGCCAATGCGTCCACGGCCTCGTCGATCAGCGCGACGTCGGTGACGCCGAGCAGCGACAGTGCTCGCGGGTACGTGACGCCTTCCGGACCGGCTCCGGCCAGGAGCTGATCCATGACGCTGAGCGAGTCACGGGGCGAGCCGCCGCCGGCGCGGATGACCAACGGGTAGACCGCGTCTTCGACCGGGACCTGTTCCTGGCCGCAGATCTTTTCCAGCAGAACGCGCATCGTCGACGGCGCGAGCAGCCGGAACGGGTAGTGGTGGGTACGCGAGCGGATGGTGGGGAGAACCTTCTCGGGTTCGGTGGTCGCGAAGATGAAGACGAGGTGCTCGGGCGGTTCCTCGACGACCTTGAGCAACGCGTTGAAGCCCGCCGGGGTCACCATGTGCGCCTCGTCGATGATGAAGATGACGTAGCGCGATTCGGCCGGGGCGTACACGGCCTTGTCTCGCAGATCACGGGCATCGTCGACGCCACCGTGGCTGGCCGCGTCCATCTCGACGACGTCGAAGTTGCCGGGTCCGCCGGGGGCGAGGGCGACGCAGGAGTTGCACACGCCGCAGGGCGTCGACGTGGGACCTTCGGCGCAGTTCAGCGATCGGGCGAGGATCCGCGCCGAGGAGGTCTTTCCGCAGCCGCGCGGCCCGGAGAAGAGGTAGGCATGGTTGATTCTGTTGCTGTCCAACGCCACGCTGATCGGCTCGGTGACGTGCTCCTGACCGACGACCTCGGCGAACGTCGCAGGACGGTACTTCCGGTAGAGGGCCACGCCCGAAAGGGTACCGGCGACCACGGACACAGTTGCATCGCCGGTCATTGTGCGGCGGTGGATACCGCTCTGATGTTCATGACGGCGAAGCTCTCGCGGCTTCCGGTCGATTCCGACAGCGCGTACAGCCAATGGCCGTCCTGCAACGCATCCGAGATCGCATGCCGGACGATGGCTCCCCTGGAGTTCTGATAGTCGATCGTGACGGGCGTGCCGCGCGCTGCGGCGTCGGTCAACAGATCCAGCTCACGCGGCAACAGCCGGCTGTGGGAATCCAGCGCAGACCGCACTCGTGCCTCGTCGACGGTTCCGCCGCTGCCTGCCAGCAGGAGCCGCGCGAGCTCGCGTGGTTCGCGTCGGTGCCGTGCCGGGTGGACGGCACGATGCGTCGGCCGGGTGTCCCCCGCGCGAATGCGAGGTGCGCTGTCGAGTTGGAGTTGCCCGGTGTCGGAGTGCCGCACCGGGGAGTATCCGTGCCTGCGGAGCACAGCGATGGTGTCGATCGGCGTGGCAGAACTGACCAGGACGGTCGGAGCGAGGCGCTGGAACTGCAGCACGGCCAGGGACTCGTCGGTCTCGATGTTGGTCAGCAGGACGACATCCTCGGAGACGATGGCGCAGGGAATTCTGCGCACGGCCAGTGCGCCGTAGGTACGCCAGCAGTCCCGGATCGTGTAGCTCAGAGCCTGGGGTACGTCGGTGTCGGCCATCGCGGTCAACGCATCGATCAACTCGTCGCCGGTGCCGCCGGTGTCGAAGAACCCCCGAATGGTCGCGGGAGTGAACCGCCAGACCGATGCGACGTCCCTCGACTCGGGCTGCGCGGCCGCGCCGAGAATCGACGCCACCTCGGTACTGGGTGGTCCGGTCACCACCGCCGTGGAATCGGGCAACAGCCGAACGGAGAACGGCACCCACTCGGCCATGTCCTGCAACTGTGCGGCCAGAGCCGCACGGATTTCGCGCGGGTCACCGTCTCGACCCGCGGGGAACTCGGTGAGGGTGCGGCACAGATCGGTCGGCGCACCGTCGGCCAATATCCCGAGTCGACTCACCTCCAACCACAGCGCGTGCACGTGGCCTGGCCCGGCGCTCGTCGAGACGACCGGGATGTGCCAGTCCAGGTACCGGGCGAACTCCTCGGCATCCTGCAGAACCGTCACCGGCGAGGCGACGTCCTCGTATCGGAGCAGAGCTGTCAGCGCCGTCGCGCGCAGGTCCGCTGCCGCGGGGTCGTCGAGCATCTTCTTGAGCACGGGAACGGTCTTCTGGGATGCGCGGGGAACTCGGTGGGTGGGAGTGAAGGGCGAACTCCACCACGCGGTCACCAGCGTCGCCGCCTGTTCGGCTCGGGCGCTCGTCGACCATGTCTCGTAGGCCGAGGTCAACGCGACGCCGGTCTTTCCGCGTTCGGCCAGCAGCCCGGCTTCGCGTGCCAGCATCAACATCAACGCGGTGTCGTGTTCGTCGGCGAATCCCAACCTGCTCGTGAGCGACCGAAGTTCCTTGGCACTGACGCCGCCGGTCTTCATCGTCGTCAGGCCGTCGGCGTCGATGGCCGTCAGCAATGCCTGCGTGTGTTCGCAGAACTGCAGCAGTGCGATGGAACGAGTGCGCCGCACGTCGTCGTGCGAGAGCGCGCGGGTCTCGAAGGTCGGCGGCGTGACTTCGATGGGCAGACGCCACCCGACCCCGCGCAGGGCGATGCTCACCTCCAGCGGCATCTCGACGCGGTGCCCGTCGAGTCGATACAACAATCCCCGCTCGAAGGCAGGGGTCCCCGCGCTCGACGGAATGTCGAAGATCAGTGACACCGGCTTGCCATCGACGAAGCGAGACAACATCGCTCGCATCTCCTCCGACCCGCCGTCGAACAGCGCCCTGATCCGTTCGGGCGTCATCGCGGCTGCAACGGCGTCGGCGCGCGTCCCTCGCTCGAGCGCCGGGTCGATTCCGAGGATCGACAGCACAGCCAGCCGGTCCTGCTCGACGGCGCAGTGCAGGAACAGTTTTCGCTGCCTGCGGGCAAGTCCGAACGGATGCGAGAACACCCCGGACAGATCGATGGGTGAGTATTCGACCGTGCCTGCGCCGGGCGAGGAGTGCGGCCAGATCAACCCGTAGGCCGTCAGTGTGGCGAGAGCGGCATCGATGTGCGGCGTCTCGTTGATCGGGCCCTCACTCGCCCAGTGCCCGATCTCGGCGCGGCTCAGATCTCCCATGAGCGCGAACAATTCGAGGAGAGCGAGCGCGCCGCTGTCGAGTCGACGCGGCAGCATCGACACCCGAGACGGTGCACCGAGCAACTGCGCGAGCAACCCGAACGAGCGCGGTGGCGGGTCGGTCGCCACGTCCGGCCGACGGTGCAGCAGATCGGTCAGTGCGTCCTCGTCGAGAGTCGCCAGCCAGCCCTCGTAGGTTTCGATACTGTCGGTCATTTCGCCCCCCGGTGAAAGTTCTGGCCACTGTATCGACGGGCACCGACAGACTTATTTGTTCTTGGCTGCGGCTTTCGCTGCCTTCTTGAATTCACGTACCTCGAGCAGCGATTTCTCGTCCACCACGTCGGCGATGGATCGACGCGCACCGTCGTCGCCGTACGCTCCCGCGGCCTTGCGCCACCCGTCTGGCGTGACGCCCATCTGCTTGCCGAGCAGCGCGAGGAAGATACGGGCCTTCTGATCGCCGTAGCCGGGGAGGGCCTTGAGACGCTTCAGTACTTCGGCACCGTCGGGATCGTCCCGAGTCCAGATCTCCTGCGGCTTGCCGTCGTAGTTCTCGACTAGGAACGCCGCCAGCCCCTGGATGCGCTTGGCCATCGAACCCGGGAACCGGTGGACGGCCGGGGTCTGCGCGCACAGGGCAGCGAACTCTTCGGGATCGGTGTCGGCGACGGTGTCGACGTTCAGGTCACCGAGACGGTCGACGAGCTTCTTCGGTCCTGCGAACGCCGATTCCATCGGTACCTGCTGATCGAGAAGCATGCCGATCAGCAGCGCGAACGGATCCTCGGCGAGCAGTGCATCGGCCTCAGGATCGCCGACGAGGTGCAGTGTGCGAGACATGGCCTCGATCCTGCCACGCACCCCTGGGGTCAGGTGATCGAGACCAACTGCGTGATGTCGTCGAAGGGCAAGGGGCCGTCGACGACGGCTCCCACGACGGCGCTGTTGAGGATGATCGATCCGCCGTGGTTGTCGAGGAACGCGGTGTCGGATGCGTCGCGTCCGGTGGCGATGCGCACCAAGGTCGATCGCGGTGCGAGGCAGGTCGCGTCCACCACTCGCCACTGGCCTTCGACGAATGCTTCGGCAACCGCGTGGAAGTCCATCGGATCGCAGCCCGGCGCGTACACCGCGACCAGGCGAGCCGGGACGTTGACCGCTCGCAGCAGCGCCACCACGAGGTGGGTGTAATCGCGGCAGACTCCGGCACCGGCGAGGAGGGTGTCGACTGCGCCGTCGATGGGGTCGCTGCTGCCCGGTACGTAGCTCAGCCGCGCGCCGACCCACGAGGACACCTCGGCGAGCAGCTTCTCCGAGGGTGGGTACGAGCCGAATTCCGTTGCTGCGAAGCCGAAGAACTTGTCGGCTTCGGCGTAGCGGCTGGGCCGCAGGTACAGCGAGAGGTCGTAGTCGGAGACCGGAGCGGGCTCGGTGTTGCCGTAGATGGTTGCCGAGTACGACGCCTCGAGCTTGCCGACGCCGGCGTGAATCTTGTGGATGCGGGTGCCGTGAGCACCGCTGATCTCCTGCGCCTCGATCGGCTGACCGTCGAGTGTGAACGAGAGTGCTTCCCACACGTCGGTTCCTGGATGCGGTGCAATTGCGATCTGGAACTCGAGGGTGCTGGCCTCGGTCACGTCGACATCGAGGTACGCAGAGACATCACGTTTCATCGTGCCGATCCTGCCATCTTCGAGCCGTTCGCGCAGACTATGACTCGTCGGTGGGGCGATCGCCGGTCACCAGGAAGATGACGCGTTTGGCGACCTCGACAGTGTGGTCGGAGTATCGCTCGTAGAAGCGCCCGAGCAGCGTTATGTCCACTGCGGCAGGCACGCCGTGCGGCCAGTCGGGTGCGGAGGTCAGCATGAACAGGCTGCGGTGCAGCGCGTCCATCTCCTGATCCTGAATTCGCAGGTCGGCGGCGAGCTCGGCGTCTCGGGTCTCCAGGACGCGTTGGGTGGACTCGGCCTGCGCGACGGCAACGCGACCCATCTGCTCGAACACGCCCTCGACCTCGGGCGGCAAAACGTGCGCGGGATGGCGACGGCGAACCAGTTCGGCGATGTGCACGGCCAGGCCACCCATGCGCTGGAGATCGGCGACGATGTTGATGCCCGAGACGACGCGTCGTAGATCGTGGGCAACGGGTGCCTGCAGCGCCAGGAAGCCGAAGGCTCCGTGCTCCCACTCGACTGCGAGCATGTCGATCTCTTCGCGGTATTCGATGGTCTGCTCGGCGAGAACGATGTCTGCCGTCAACAACGATCGAGTCGCGTCCGCCATCGCCTTCTCGGCAATTCGCGACATTTCGGACAAATTCGACGCCAGCGAATCCAACGTCTCGGCGTAACTGTCCCGCATGAAGTACTCAACCCCTACCGTTCGGCCCTGCTGGGCCTGTAGGCCTTACCCCCGAACACTTGTTTCTACACCTCTCACGGCGCTGTGCGACGCTGAACGCCATGACTGTGTTGAAGTCGATAGTGCTGTTCGGCGTCGCCGCTCTGTTCGAGATCGGCGGAGCATGGTTGGTATGGCAAGGGATTCGAGAGCATCGCGGGTGGCTGTGGGCCGGAGCCGGGGTGCTCGCTCTCGGCGCCTACGGCTTCGTGGCGACCTTGCAACCCGACGCGAACTTCGGTCGGATTCTGGCGGCGTACGGCGGGGTCTTCGTCGCGGGATCGTTGCTCTGGGCAATGGTGGTCGACGGTTTCCGACCCGACCGGTGGGACATCACCGGAGCGTCGATCGCATTGATCGGCGTCGCGGTGATCATGTACGGCCCGCGCTGACTCACGCGGGCCGTACCGAGAAGATCAGCAGTTCGACGGCGCGGGCACCCCGTAGAACCGGTCCTTGATCCAGTTCTGCGCCTCGCCGAGGCCGAGGATATCCGGAATCAGGTGTCCGGCACCCGAACCCGGGACGATGGCCGGAACCTGCGCGGCGCTCAGCTGCACGGTGGCACCCTTGCCGCACCAGTCACCGGCCAGTCCGACGGCCTGTCCGTGAGGAACGATGTCGTCGGACGTACCGGACTGAATCAGCACCGGCGCATTCGGCGTCCGCTCACCGATCTTGTTCTTGGCCAGGATCTCCTGAGCGACGGGCAGCCTGTCCAGCACCACCGACAGCGGCTCGCCGGTCTTGGTGTACTCGTTGGTGCGGTGCAGCCCGACGTTCAGAATCGTTTCTCCCACACACTGATTCGCGACCAGATTCAGCATGGCCTTGCCTGCGTCGTTGATGTTCTCGTCGATGATGGGCTGGAGACCCGGGTCGGAGTTGAGCAGACCGTTGAGGGTGTATCCGATGACTCCGGTGAGAATGGTGCCGTCGACCTGCTCGAGGGTCGCCTTCAGATCTGCGGGAGGTGCACCGGCGTAGGTGCCGACGAGGTTCATCTCGGGTGCGTACTCATCGGCGAGTTCCGCTGCAGCAGCGGCTGCTCCGCCGCCCTGCGAGTAGCCGTACGCGGCCACCGGGCCGTCGGCGGAGATCTTGGTACCCTGCAGGTTCTGTGCGGCGCGGGCCGCGTCGAGCACAGCGTGAGCTTCCGAGGCGCGGTTGACGTACGTGTGCGCACCCGGCGTACCGAGGCCCTCGTAGTCGGTGATGACCACGCCGTAACCCTGCGAGAGCAGCGAGTATGCCGCGAGCACCTCGTACTCGACCATGAAGCCGAGCGGCGGAGTGTAGGTGATGACGTTGTTGAGCATCTTCGACGGCGCGCACTGATCGCCCTGTCCCTGAGTTCCCGGGGCGAGGACGACGAGCGGACGCGGGCCGGGCCCGGTCCACTCCGCGGCGGGATCGATGTAGGTTCCCGTGACGGCATTGGCTTCGTCGTTGGAATCGTTGCTGCGGTACATGATTCGGGTTGCCGCACCGGGCAGCGGGCCACCGATCCCGGGAACCGACAGCGCGAGATGCGAGGGCTCGGACCGGATCACGTCACCCGGGGAGCCTGCGGGGAGCGGGCTCGGTGGAATGTAGAAATCGGATTCGACGGTCGATCCCGTCGAGGGTGCCGCCGATACCGCGGGTGCCGTCACCCCCATGAATACTGCCGCTACCGCCACAGCCGACCCGAACACGCGTGTGCAACGCACCTGATAAACCCCCAACGTCGATCACTTGACTTCAAGTGAGCGCTACCCCGTGTAGCACTTATCGTGACGCACCTTACGTGATGCGCCACACAACGCATAGGGCTAGTTCGGTGTCCTCACGATCAGCGTCGACGACGATGCATCGCCGTCTTGGCCGCATCGACCTCGTCGCTGGTGAAGGGCCGCCCCGGCAGCGTCGACCTTGGAACGCCGTCGCCGCGCAGACCGTCGAGCAACACGGTGAAATAGCGTCGCCAGTTCGACGCGTCGACGGTGCTGGAGAATTCGACGCTCGCGCCGATCATGCCGAGCACCGGATAGAAGTCGTTTACGGCGACGTCCGGCCGAAGCTGACCGGATGCCAGTGCTCGTTCGACGATCTTCTCGAAGAACGGATCGATGCGCGAGCGAACCTGAGCGATCCCTCGGCAGCCCTGATCGGACCCGAGTACGACGTCTCCGAGACCGCGATCGAGTGCCATTCCCGCGCACACATCGCCGAGGAACTGCACCAAACCGTCCCACGGATCCTCTGCCTCGAGCGCCCGTTCGGCGGTCGCGAGCATGTCTTCGAGACGCTGCTCGAACACGCCGTCGATCAGTTCTTCCTTGCAAGAAAACCGCCGATAGACGGTGCCGACGCCCACCTTGGCGTGCGCCGCGACGTCGTCGAGCGTGATGTCGATGCCGTGTGACGCGAACAGTTCGCGGGCCGCGTCGACGATGCGACGTCGATTGCGTTCGGCATCGGCCCGAAGTGGCTTCGATGCCGCTGTGTCCGCTCTCACACTCATTCGATGTCCGTTTCACCCGATAAGCGGAGGACATCCCTCCACTTCGCTGCTACCTTGTTCTACAACCGGAGGGTACACCTCCGCATAGTCGAACCGAGGACACTATGACCGCCCTTTCATCGGAGAACGTGGGCGACTCGACGTCGACCACGACGCCGGTCGACGAACGTGCGCATCGGAATCGTTGGCTGATTCTCGCGACGCTCGGACTGGCTCAGCTCATGGTCGTGCTCGACGCGACCATCGTGAACATCGCACTCCCCGCTGCTCAGCTCGACCTGGGCTTCGACAACGCCGACCGCTCATGGGTCGTCACCTCGTACGCACTCGCGTTCGGCAGCCTGCTGCTGCTCGGTGGACGACTGAGCGACCTCTTCGGACGACGCAACACCTTCCTCATCGGGCTCGTCGGTTTCGCGCTGATGTCGGCTGTGGGCGGCGCGGCCGTCAACTTCGGCATGCTCGTCGCGGCCCGCGCCGGTCAGGGTGTCTTCGGCGCTCTGCTCGCCCCCGCGGCCCTGTCCCTGTTGGCCACCACCTTCACCGACACCAAGGAACGCGCCAAGGCATTCGGCATCTTCGGTGCCATCGCCGGCGGCGGCGGCGCTCTCGGCCTGCTGCTGGGCGGCATGCTCACCGAATGGGCCAACTGGCGCTGGAGCCTGTACGTCAACCTGATCTTCGCCGCGCTCGCATTCGTCGGCGGATTCCTGTTACTGGCCAAGCACAAGGTCGACGTCCGCCCCAAGCTCGACATCCCCGGCACCCTCGCCGTCTCGGCCGCACTGTTCTCCATCGTCTACGGCTTCGCTCACGCCGAGTCCGACGGCTGGGGCAACTCGGTCACCCTCGGATTCCTGGCCGCCGGTGTCGTACTGCTCGCAGTGTTCGTGACCATCCAGATGCGCGTCGAGCATCCGTTGTTGCCGTTGCGGATCGTGCTGAACCGCACTCGTGCGGGATCGTTCCTCGCGGTATTCGTCACCGGCGCAGGCATGTTCGCGGTGTTCCTGTTCCTGACGTACTACCTGCAGAACACGCTGAAGTACACGCCCATCACCACCGGGTTCGCCTTCATGCCGATGATCGCGTCGCTGATCCTCACGGCGACTCTGTCCACGGCGCTGATCCTGCCCCGCTTCGGACCCCGCATCCTGATGACGACCGGCCTGGTCGTGGCCTCGATCGGCATGGCGCTGCTGACGCAGATCGACGTCGACAGCAGCTACGTCACGCACATCCTGCCCGGCCTGGTCATCATGGGCCTCGGCCTCGGTGCCACCATGGCCCCGGCCATGCAGGGCGCGATCTCGGGCGTCGACCCCGACGATTCCGGTGTCGCATCGGCAACGGTGAACACCATGCAGCAGGTGGGCGGCTCGATCGGCACGGCGCTGCTGAGCACCGTGGCAGCCAATGCGGCGACCAGCTACGTCAGCTCGAACATGGCGACGGCAACCGATGTGGCACTGCTACAGGCCAACGCGGAGATCGCCAGCTACACCACCACGTTCTGGTGGGCGTCGGGAATCTTCCTGCTCGGCGCGGTGCTGTCGGCCACGCTGCTGAAGAACGGACCGTTGCCGTCGGCTCCCGAAGGTGCGGTAGTCGTCGGACACTGAGCGGCTCCGCCGCATGTGAGCGGAACCTCGTAGCCTGCTACGAAGTTCCGCTCACGTGCGTCAGCCTTCGAGCAGCTTTTCGGTCGCGGCCAGCAGAACGCAGGTCGCGACGCCGTCCATCGATTTCTCCAGCTCACCGAGTGAGGGGAAGCTCGGGGCGAGGCGAATGTTCTTGTCTTCCGGATCTTTTCCGTACGGGAAGGCCGAGCCGGCGGCCGTCAGAGCGATTCCGGCTTCCTTGGCCAGCGCGATCGACCGCGCGGCCGTGCCCTCGAGCACGTCGAGGCTGATGAAGTAGCCGCCCTTGGGTTCGGTCCAGGATGCGATCTTCGACGCACCGAGACGGTCCTCGAGGATCTGCTGCACCAGAGCGAACTTGGGGGCCAGGACCTCGCGATGCTTGGCCATGTGGGCCCGCACACCGGCGGCGTCGCCGAAGAAGCGCAGGTGCCGCAGCTGGTTCAACTTGTCCGGGCCGATGCTCTTCTTGCCGAAATGCTTCTGGTACCAGGCGAGGTTCTCCTCGGAACTGCCGAGGAAGCTGACCCCCGCACCGGCGAACGTGATCTTCGAGGTCGACGCGAACACGAACGGGCGGTTGGGGAACCCGGCCTCGGCGGCCATGCCCAACACGTCGTACGACGGCGCGAATTCCTCGGTCAGTGGATGCACCGCGTAGGCGTTGTCCCAGAACAGTCGGAAATCGGGTGCGGCCGCAGGCATGGTGGCCAGCGCGCGAACGACGTCCTCCGAGTAGACGGCTCCGGTGGGGTTCGCGTAGTTCGGCACCACCCACATGCCCTTGATCTGCGGATCCGACGCCACCAGGTTGGCGATCTCGTGCACGTTCGGGCCGTCGGGCCCCATCGGAACCGGGATCATCTCGATGCCGAAGCTTTCGGTGATCGCGAAGTGCCGGTCGTAGCCGGGCGAAGGGCAGAGGAAGCGCACGTTCGGCTCGGCCGACCAGGCGCGAGGGGAATCGGGCAGCCCGTGCAGCAGCGCCCAGACCACCAGGTCCTGCATGATCTCGAGGCTGGCGTTGTTGCCGGCGAGCAAGTTCTTCACCGGGATGCCGAGCAGTTCACCGAAGATGGCACGCAGTTCCGGCAGGCCCGCGAGGCCGCCGTAGTTGCGGCAGTCGGTGCCGTTGCCGTCCTTGTAATCCGCACCCGGAAGCGTCAGCAGGCCAGCAGCGAGATCGAGCTGCTCTGGCGACGGCTTGCCGCGAGTGAGATCGAGAGTGAGCTTCTCGGCTTTGAGCTGCGTGTACTTCGCGCTCTGCCGCTCGTGCTCGGAGGCAAGCTCCTCATGGTTCATCAGACCCAACTGGGTTTGCGCTGGCATGCGGAGCGGCCTCTCGGTGACGGGTTCCCCGGACAGTGTCGATGTCACTGAAATAAAGGGGACCCCGCGCACCCGGCAGAGCCCATTGACCCTTGCTGCCTTCCGGCCCTGGGGGAGTTCACAGGATGCGCGCCGCGCGGGATCCGTTAGGAAGTGTAGCCGCCTCCCGTCCGACAACACATCACCACCCTTCACGCCTCCCGATTTGGGAGATGGTGGGGGTAACCGGGTAAGCTCCCCCACGGAGGATTCGCCTAGTGGCCTATGGCGCTCGCCTGGAACGCGGGTTGGGTTAACGCCCTCAGGGGTTCAAATCCCCTATCCTCCGCCAGAGAAGCCCCCGTGACATGTCACGGGGGCTTCTTGCTGTTCGAGGCGAGGTGGTTCACCCGTCCGCTCTGGTTCGCGCCCACCCCGTTCGCGTCAATGGACCACTGCACCGGTCAGACGTATGCAGTGGTCCATCCACCCAGTTCACCTCTCCGCGTCGATGTCACATTGACGCGGCCAGATGGTCCATTGACGCGGGGCGGGGGCCGAACTAGCGAGCCGACCAACCACCGTCCATGGTGTAGGACGCTCCAGTCACCATGCCGGCGTTTTCGGAGGTCAACCAGCCCACCAGTGAGGCGACTTCGGCCGGTTCGACGAGTCTCTTGATGGCCGCCTCGGTCAGCAGAACTTTCTCGAGTACCTCGTTCTCGGGGATGCCGTGTGCCTTGGCCTGGTCTGCGATCTGTGTTTCCACAAGAGGCGTTCGGACGTATCCCGGGTTGACGCAGTTGCTCGTCACACCGTGGGCGGCACCTTCGAGGGCCGTCACTTTCGACAGTCCTTCGAGGGCGTGTTTCGCGGTGACGTAGGCGACCTTGAATTCCGAGGCCCGCAGTCCGTGCACCGAGGACAGGTTCACCACTCGACCGAAACCGCGAGAGTACATGTGCGGCAACGCAGCTCGAACCAAAAGGAACGGTGCCTCGACCATCAGCGCCTGGATTCTGCGGAATGCGCCCGGGTCGAAGTCGACGATCGGTGCGACGGTTTGGATGCCCGCATTATTGACGAGGATGTCGACGTCCAGGCGGAGGTCGTCCAACGCGGTGGTGTCGAGCAGATCCACCGACCAGACGTCTCCGCCGATCTCCGACGCCAATTCCTTTGCGGCAACGTCGTTCACATCGGCGACGGTGACGCGGGCACCGCGACCGGCGAGCTCGCGCGCACATGCGGCCCCGATGCCGGACGCTCCCCCGGTGACGAGGGCGGAGCGTCCGTTCAGGTCGGTCATCGCTGTGCAGTCTTGTCGAGCAGACCGGCCTTCGCCAGCTCGGCCTCGGTGGCCAGGTTCTTGGCGTCGGCGATGTCGATGCTTTCGAGCGCCAGTCCCTTGGTCTCCCGAGCGACGACGACGGCCACGACGGTGATCGCGCAGGCCACGGCCAGGTACACCGCGATCGGGACGGACGAGCCGTAGATGTCGAGCAGCTTGACCGCGATGATCGGGGCCAGCGAACCGGCGACGATCGAGGTGACCTGGTAGCCGAGGGATACACCGGAGTACCGCATCCGCGTCGGGAACATCTCGGCCATGATGGCCGGCTGCGTGGCGTACATGAAGGCGTGGAACATCAGGCCGATAATGATGGCCAGCATGATGACGACGTTGTGGCCGCTGTTCATCATCGGGAAGGCGAAGAAGCCCCACGTCGCTGCGGTGACGGCTCCGGCGAAGTAGACCGGGCGACGTCCGACGCGGTCGGCGAGCTTGCCCACCAACGGAATCGTGCAGAAGTGGATCGCGTGGGCGATGAGCATCCACCACAGGATCGTGGAGGTGTCGGTACCCACCTCGACCGAGAGGTACGTGATGGAGAAGGTGACGACGAGGTAGTACATGACGTTCTCACCGAAGCGCAGTCCCATCGCGGTGAACACGCCACGCGGGTAACGCTTCACGACCTCGAAGACGCCGTACGACGCGGCCTTGATGACCTCGGCCTGCTTGTGAGCCTCGAGGAAGATCGGGGCGTCGGAGACCTTGGTGCGGATGTAGTAGCCGACGAAGACGATGACGGCGGAGAGCCAGAATGCGACGCGCCAGCCCCAGCTGAGGAAGGCTTCGTCGGACAGTGTGGTCGTCAGGACGAGCAGCGCGACGGTGGCGAGCAGGTTGCCTGCGGGGACGCCTGCCTGCGGCCAGCTGGCCCAGAATCCGCGGGACTTGTTCGGGCTGTGTTCTGCGACAAGGAGAACCGCGCCGCCCCATTCGCCGCCGACGGCGAAGCCCTGGATGAATCGCAGGGTCACCAGCAGTCCCGGTGCCCAGTAGCCGATGGCCTCGAAGGTCGGTAGGCAGCCCATGAGGAACGTGGCCCCGCCGACGAGGACGAGGCTGAACTGCAGCAACTTCTTTCGGCCGTACTTGTCGCCGTAGTGACCGAAGACGATGCCGCCCAACGGACGTGCGACGAAGCCGACGGCGTAGGTGACGAAGGCCGCGAGGATCGCGTCGAGCTCACTGGTTCCGGCAGCGAAGAAGATCTTGCTGAACACCAGCGTTGCGGCGGTGCCGTAGAGGAAGAACTCGTACCACTCGACGATGGTGCCGGCCATCGACGCCCCGACGACCTTCTTCAGGCCTGTGGGCGTGGCATCGGGATCCGGTTCTGGTCGTTCTGTCAGCGGCTGATCGACGCTCATGTTTTCTCCTGTGTTACTCAGCACGTCACGTTCATGCATGTGATGGACCACACAACTGCGGGCTGGTCTGAGTATTGGTGCAGATGTTTGTGGGCGCAAGAGCCATGAACGCAGGTCGGATCTGCAAAACTGCACACATGACGCTCGGTGGCGCGAAGATCCCCAGTGCAGACGACCTGCTGGTGCTGCTCGCTGTCAGTCGCACCGGTCGCTACAGCTCGGCCGCCGACGACCTGGGCATCAACCACACGACCATTTCCCGACGCATCGCCGCACTCGAGGACACGCTCGGCGGCCGGGTCCTCACCCGTGGTGCCGGTGGCTGGGAACTGACGCAGCTGGGCCGCGGCGCGCTGGCCGCGGCGGAGGCCGTCGAGGATGCGCTGCGCACCCTCGTCTCGAGCGATGTCGGCGCGCTGGAAGGCGTCGTGCGAATTTCGGCGACCGACGGATTCAGTGCCTATATCGCGGCTCCGGCCGCGGCGCGGGTGCAGCGCGCTCATCCGCGCGTGTCCGTGGAAATCGTGGCGGTCACCAGGCGCGCGTCGCAGCAACGATCGGGCCTGGACATCGAGATCGTCGTCGGGCAACCGCAAGTGCATCGCGCCGAGGCCATCCGGCTCGGGGACTATCTACTCGGCCTCTATGCCTCCGAGGACTATCTGGAGGACCACGGAACTCCGCAGGTGCCGGCCGATCTCTCCGCACACCCGTTCATCTACTTCATCGATTCGATGCTGCACGTCGACGATCTCGATCTGGCCCCCAACTTCACCCCGACGATGCGCGAATCGGTCACCTCCACCAACGTCTTCGTCCACGTCGAGGCCACCCGCGCATCCGCGGGCATCGGACTGCTGCCGTGCTTCATGGCCGATCGCCACCCCGACCTCCGACGAGTCCTGCCCGACGCCATCGCGGTGAAACTGACCTACTGGCTCGTCACGCGTACCGAAACCCTGCGACGGCCGGAGGTGTCGGCGGTGGTCGACGCCATCCGCGCCGTCGTCACCGAACAACGTTCGGCACTGTTGGGTGAACACTGAATACCTACGTCCACAAGGAGAGTCCCCCGATGACAGATATCGAGTTCTATTTCGATCCTGTGTGCCCGTTCGCCTGGATGACCAGCAAATGGGTTCGCAAGGTTCAGGCCCAGCGCGACTACACCGTCGACTGGCGGTTCATCTCGCTGCGACTGCTCAACTCGCACATCGACTACGACGCCCACTTCCCGCCCGAGTACGAGGCCGGCCACACCGCAGGTCTACGACTGCTGCGGGCTGCTGCCGCTATTCGTCGTGAGCACGGATCGGCAACGATCGGGCCACTGTACGAGGCCCTCGGCACCCACATCTTCGACACCGAGGTGGTGCCCGACGACGCTACGAGCCACGGCCATCGCGGCACCGCACAATTCCTGGGGCCGATCCTCGAACAACTCGGACTGCCCACCCATCACACTGCAGCACTGGATGATTCGTCGCTCGACGAGGAGATCCGAGCCGAAACCGATCACGCTCTCTCGCTCACCGGCAAGGACGTCGGAACCCCGATCATCGCCTTCGAGCCGCCGGACGGCGTCGCGTTCTTCGGGCCGGTGATCAGCCGACTGCCCAGCGACGAGGAGGCAGTGCCGCTGTGGGACAACGTGATCGGACTCGCTCGCTTCCCCGGATTCGCCGAGATGAAGCGCAGTCTGCGTGAGCTTCCACAACTCAAGGCCCTCGGCGTGCAGGAAGACGAAGCGGGCGTGCAGCAGGACTGGCACGGCGGGAGCCGACGCCAGAAGAAGTGAGTTCCCGCAGAACTAGTCGCCCAGGACGTCGTCCATGTTGCCGGTTCCCGGGGTTCCGGCATCGAGGCCGTACCGCAGGTAGACGGTGCCATTCCCGTCGACGGCCGGTGGCTCGAGCAACGTCAGATTGCTGGGCACGGTGCCGTCGGCGAACACTCTCTTTCCCACTCCCAGCAGGATGGGATGCACCCACAGATCGAGTCGATCGAAAAGCTTCTCGCGCAACAGCGTCTGAACCAGATCGAGGCTTCCGACCACTTTGATGTGGTCGTGTCGATCTCTGATCTCACGCACCGCATCGACCAGGTTCGGTCCGAGTTGAGTCGAACCGTCCCACCGCAGATCGGGTGTGCCGCGCGAGGCCACGTATTTCGGTATGGCGTTGAACAGCGTTGCGAACGAGCCTTTTTGGTTCGGCCAGTAGGCGGCGAAGATGTCGTAGGTGCGTCGGCCGAGCAGGAGCGCATCCGTGCCCTCGTATGCGGCGTCGACCTGTGCTCCGGAGACCTCGTCGAGCAGAGGAGCCTGCCAACCACCGAAGGGGAAGTTCTCGGGATCTTCCTCGGGGCTTCCTGGTGATTGTGCGACGAGGTCGAGGGTGGCGAACAACTCCAACGTGATGAGGCCCATGATTGCTCCTGGTTCTGTAAGACGGAATCTTCTTCAGCTCAATACTTTTCGCAGACTCTCGGCAAATTCTGTCGGCTTACCGGTCTGACCGAATTCGCCGCCGAGGAATCCCGAGTGGCCGCCGGGAAAGACAATCGGCTCCGATCCTAGGAGCGCTGCAGTCGAATACGCTGCGCGAGCAGCGATGTGACCGTCCTCTGGGCCGCCGGATTCTTCACCTACTCCGATCACCACAGTGGTGGGAGCAGCACGCAATGCATCGACATCCGGCGCGAAATCGACTCCTCCCCCTCGCATGTTGGACATCAGGGCATCGTCGCGGGTTCCGTCGTCCTCGGTCGGAAGGCCGAACTGCGCCGGGGCAGGTGCCGGGCGAGCGAAGAACGCGTCGTCGATGGGGCCCGCGTGCATCAGCAGCGACATGAATTCGGCCATCGCTTGGCCGCGGCCGTGAGCGTCGTACGTGGCCACCATGTGTGCGCACACTGTCGCGATGTTCTCGCGGTCCGGCAGAGTGCCTCCGGCGGGCGGTTCGTGGGCAACCAACGTTCGAACGTCGGACGGGTACTTGCTGACGAGAACCAGCGCATTGACCGCACCCCCGCTGGAGGCGAAGACATCGACAGGACCATGGCCGACGGCAGTGAGCACTGCATGCAGGTCGTCGGCATGTTCGCCGAAGGTGACCGCGGCGGTCGCGTCGTCTCGTCGACTACGTCCGACATTTCTCGGGTCGTAGGTGACGACCACCCGGTCGCGGAAGTGCGACGCCAACGTACCGAACCCACTCGCGTCCATCGGTGAACCGATGAGCAGCAGGGGGGTGACCCCGGCCTCGAGCTCGCCGATCACGTCGTAGGTCAGGGTCGCACCGGGAACGGAAACGGTCTGTGTAGTCATGATCGGTTGGACCTCGGCGCGAGCAAAAACTCACCGGTCGTCACGCAGGCGAGCGTCGGTTACGAACTCGGCGCTGCTGGGCGTGATGCAACAGTCCCGACGCGGACCTGGATGTGGCCGCCGCGAACGGAGCGAGTCGACAGATCACGCAGCAGTGGCGTCATCGCCGTCCACGGATGGGCCTCGATGTCTGACCCTCCGAGTCGGCATGCCAGCTTCGCCAGCGGGGTCCAGGCAGCGGCTCGTCCGACGGGCCGCTGCATGTCGACGACGGCAACTACTCCGCCCACTTGAGTGTGCGAGATCATCGAGTCGAGGGCCGCCTGCCACGGCGTCATCAGCGAGAGTGCATACGTACTGAGCGCAGCATCGAACTCAGCCTCGCCCAGATCCGCGCTGGTGAGGGCCGTGGCGTCGGCGGCGACCAGCGTGATGTTGTCCCAGCCTGCTCGGTCGGCTCGCCGCCTGGCCTGTTCGAGCATCTGTGAGCTGGCGTCGACTCCGGTGATCGAGCCGGTCGGCCCGATCATCCGCTGCAACCCGGCGAAGTTCAGTCCCGTCCCGCAGCCGAGGTCCAAAACATGGCTTCCGGCAGGTAGATTCAGCAGCTCGAACGCCGACTCCCGACCGGCTCGATACACCGGCCATTCGAAGGAGATCACGTCGTACAGGCGGGCCGACATCGTGTATTTCGTCGGTCGTCTCATGTCGGGTCTCTCCAGGGCGCGGGCATAGTGGGAAGTATGGGAATCCGTCGTTCGTCTTCGAGTGTGCCCGAGAACCGCGCCGACGTGGTTGTGGTGGGCGGCGGCACCGCCGGCATCGTGGCGGCGAAGACCGCGGCGGGCTTCGGCGTTCGCGTCGTGCTGATCGAGCGCGAGCGGACCGGAGGCGACTGCCTGTGGACCGGATGCGTGCCGTCCAAGGCGCTCCTCGCGGCGGCCTCGGTGGCACAGACTGTTCGATCCGCGTCCCGCTTCGGCATCGTCACCCAGCCGCCGATCGTGGATTTCGCGCGCGTGATGCAGCACGTGCACGGCTCGATCGCCGAGATCGCGCCGATCGATTCACCGGAGGCCCTCACCGAGGCGGGAGTCCAGGTGATCAGCGGGGACGCTGTTTTCACGGGTCCGAACACGGTGAAAGTCGGTACGCGGATACTCCATTTCGGTCAGGCGATCGTGACCACCGGCGCGCATTCCACGGTGCCCGCGATCGACGGCATCGACAACGTGGACTACCTGACCAGCGACACCCTGTGGGATCTGAAGGACTTGCCGCAGCGACTGCTGATCGTCGGAGCCGGGTCGGTGGGTTGTGAAATGGCGCAAGCATTCTCGCGTCTGGGATCGGACGTCACCCTCGTCGGACGGTCGGCCACGATCCTGCCTCGCGAGCACCCTGAGGCCTCGTCGGTCCTGACGCAGGCGTTGACCGACGAGGGCGTGCGCGTCCTGACCTCCACCGCCGTCGTACGCATCGACAAAAGCTCGGCCGTGACCGATACGGGTGTCGAGATCCAATTCGATCGAGTACTCATCGCCACCGGAAGGACTCCGCGCACGTCGTCGATCGGCTTGGACACGGCCGGTGTGGAAGTGGAGAACAACGGATTCGTGCGTGCCGACGAGAATCTTCGGACCACCAATCCCCGTATCTGGGCGGCCGGAGATCTCACCGGACATCCGCAGTTCACGCACACCGCCGGTGTGCACGGCAGTCTGGCTGCGAGCAATGCGGCACTCGGTCTGAACCGAAAAGTGAGTACGACGGGAACTCCGCGGGTGACGTTCACCGATCCCGAGATCGCCTCGGCGGGAATCGATGTGCGGACCGCTAGGGAGCGCGGGCTCAGACTGCAGACGCTCGACCACCATCACGTCGACAGAGCCGTCACCGAGAAAGCGACGAACGGATCGACGACACTGGTGCTCGATGCCAAGCGTCGCATCGTCGGGGCCTGTGTGGTGGGACCGCGAGCGGGCGAGACGATCGGGGAGCTGATCATCGCCATCGAGCAGGGGCTGCGTACCCGCGACCTCGCCGGAGCCACGCACCCGTATCCGACCTACAACGATGGTCCGTGGAACGCGGCGATAGCAGACGTGAAGGCGCAGTTGGGTTCTCCAGTGATTTCCCGAGCAGTTGGGGCCTTGGCGAAAGGCAGGAGTGTATGGATCAGGAGAGGGCGCGATACCCGGCGATGATGCGCTGACAGGAGCTCACCGCGACCACCGCCGCCCAGACCACCGCGATCTGCCACGAGATACCGGGCAGCAGTAGCCAGAGACTGTGCACCGCAATGGTTTCGGCACCCTCGGCCAAGCCGCCGAGGAACGACAGCGATCGGCCGTCGTCGATGGTGCGGCCGGTGCGCTCGGCGATCGAGGAGAACGCCAGGAACGCGGTGCCGTTGATGTAGTACGCCAACAGCACCAGCAAGAACGGCCACCACGGGGCGTCGTATCCGGCCGAGGCACCGACCGCGACGCCCACCACCGTCGTGCCGTAGACCACGAAATCGGCGGTGATGTCGAAGAATCCGCCGGCGCCGCCCGTATTGGAACGCCGACGCGCAAGTGGCCCGTCCAGGCCGTCGGCGATGCGGGAAACGATCCACAACACCAAGGCGAGCAACCAGAACTGCAGCCCCGCGGCCAAAGCACTACCGAGGCCGAGCACCAGTCCGGCGGCGGTGATGCGGTCGGGGGTGATCGCGGGGCGGTCGAGGGCGCGGGCACAGCGATCGAGCGGGCCTTCGAGGTGGCGGCGCAGATAGCTGTCGATCATTCGGCTGCGCCGGTGAGTCCCAGGCGGCGTGCCAACAGCGCCGAACCGGCCGCGATGGCCAGCACGGCGAGCAATGCGATGGCGAACGGCCACGAGAACGGAGACGTTCCGTAGGCCCCGAGGGCGGTGTAGGCGACGGTCGCGGGCACGATGCCGACCATCGTCCCCACCACGTAGTCACGCTGACCCACCGCACTGACTCCGGCCGCGTAGTTGACCAAGGAGAACGGCAGCGGCACCAGACGCACGAGCAGCACCGATAGCAATCCGCGTCGTCCGAGCATGGCGTCGAGCCGGCGGAGCCTGTCCCATTCGGTGCGGGCCACCTGGCCGCGTCCCAGCGCCCGCGCTCCCCAGTACCCGAGATACGCCCCCATCGTGGCGGCGAACACCACGACGGTTGCACCCACCGCCAACCCGAACAGGAGGCCCGACGCGATGGTCAACGTGCTGGCGGGGAACGGAGTGGCCGACAGGACGGCATAGAGCACCACGAACAGCGCGATGCCCCACGGCCCGGCCGACGCCACTCGGTCACGGATGAACGACGGGTCGGGTAGGTCGACGGTGCCGAGCACGATCACCAGAGCGATGACGAGCACGGCAGCCGCGAGCAATTTCAGGGTCGTGCCGCGGCGACTACGCGTCGGGCGGTCCTGCGTCACGGTATGTGCCTCTCGTCCGGCGGTCAGGATCCATTGTGCACAAGACCCGTGTGCCCGCGTGTTCAGCGGTTGTCTCATTCGACCGATTACGGTGGTGAGGGCAGCGTCGACGACGGCTGTTTTCTTGATCTGGAGGGCCCACGGTGATTCGTTCAGTACGGTGCGCAGTGACGATTGCGGCGAGCGCAGGGCTGCTGCTGACCTCCTGCGCTGCGCCGGATTCGGAAGCGCCGATTGCCGAGGCGCAGTCGTGGAGCGAGATCGAACAGCAGGCGCAGGGGCAGACCGTCTCGCTGTGGATGTACGGCGGCGACGAGCAGGGCAATGCCTACGTCGACGACGTGCTCACCCCCGCGGCCGCTGCCGAAGGTGTCACGCTGCGCCGCGTACCGGTGGAATCGACGACCGACGCCGTCAACCGCATCCTGTCCGAGCGGCAGGCCGGGGTCACCGACGGCGAAGTGGATCTGGTGTGGGTCAACGGCGCGAACTTCGGCACCGGTAAGCAGGCAGGCGCGTGGCTGTGCGGCTGGACGCAGAATCTGCCCAACATGGATCTGACCGATCCCGAGGATCCTCTGTTGCTCGACGACTTCGGCACCCCGGTCGAGAACTGCGAATCACCCTGGCACAAAGCTCAATTCACCCTCGTCTACAACGCGGCAGCCATCCCTGATCCGCCGACGACATTCGACGGCGTCCTCGACTGGGCCCGAGCGAACCCGGGCCGCTTCACCTACCCCGCTCCCCCGGACTTCACCGGCTCGGTGTTCGTACGTGAGGCGTTGATCAATGCCTCCGGCGGCGTCGACGAGGTTCCCGCTCAATTCGACCAGGACTCCTACGACCGACTCGCCCCGGCATTGTTCGATCAGTTGAACGAACTCGCCCCGTCACTGTGGCGCGAGGGAACGACGTACCCGCAGTCCTCCTCCGAGCTCGACGCCCTCTACGCCGGTGGCCAGGTCGACATGACCATGACGTACGGCCCCGCGACCCTCCCCAAGCTCGTCGCCGACGGCACCTTCCCACCGGAGACACGCGTGCTGACCATCGACGAGGGAACCGTCGGGAATGCGAGTTTCCTTGCCATTCCGTCGACGTCGGGGAAGTCGGCCGCGGCACAGGTGGTCGCCAATCTTGCGTTGTCGCCCGAGCAACAACTCGAGAAGGCGACGCCGGAAGTGTGGGGGCAGTTCACCGTGCTCGATATCGACCGACTGCCCGATGACGCCCGCGCCCGGTTCGAGGCGTTGCCGAGCTCGACGGTTCTGCCCTCCTACGAGGAGCTTTCGGAAAACGCGCATCCCGAACTCTCGGCCGATTGGGTTTCGCCGGTCGACGAGGGTTGGCGTCGAAGCGTGCTCGCCGGTCAGTGAGCGCGTCCACGAAGAGCTTTCGCGGGACGGCGGCGGTGCTCCCCGCCGTCGTGCTGGTTGTTCTGGTCGTCGGCTGCGGTCTCGGAACCGTGGTGCTGCAGAGCCTCGGTTTGATGCCGTTGGTCGGAACCCCCGAACTATCGGTCGACGCGTACTCCGCGCTGGGCGGTGACCTGTGGCGCTCGGTGGCGTTGACGCTGTCGATCGCCGTCGTCTCGACAGCGTTGGCCACGGTGATCGGGCTTGCCGCGGCGCTGACGGCCTTGTCGGGTACGCGCGCTGTGCTCGTGGCCGCCGGATTGACGGTGACGGTGCCCCACCTGATCGGCACGGCCGCGATGGCCCTGTTGCTGGCGGATTCGGGCATGCTGCCCCGCATTCTCGGACTCACCGACGGCGGTTGGCCGGAGTTGGTCGGCGGGCGGTGGTGGATCGCTGTCGTCGCCGAATATGCCTGGAAGGAATCGGCTTTCGTAGCCGTCGTCGTGGCCGGAACGCTCGCCACCCGAGTCGCCGCATTCGAAGAGACGGCGGCGACTTTGGGTGCCGGCCGGTGGGCTCGGCTCCGGTTGGTCACTCTGCCGTTGGCTCGTCCCGCGCTGATCGCGTCGGCGGCCATCGCGTTCGCCTACACCGTCGGTTCCTACGAGGTGGCCCGCATTCTGGGTCGACCGTATCCGGAGCCGTTGTCGGTGATGGCAATTCGCCTCTTCACCTCGATCGACCTTCAGACGCGCCCACAGGCAGCAGCTGCCGCGACGGTCGCCACCGCTCTGACGGTGGTCGTGGCCGCGCTGGCCCTGCACTATCTGCGCAGATCGGCAGCGTGGAAATGAACAGGGTTCTTCCCGCTGTCGGCAGGTCCGTTTTGGTCCTGTGGTTCCTGCTGCCGCTGATTCCGGTTGCATTGTGGGCCATCAGCAATCGCTGGTCGTTTCCCGGTTCGATTCCGCAGGAATGGGGATTCGACGGCGTCCGCAGCGCCCTCGACGCCGGGGGCGTCGAGGCGTTCGTGCGATCGACCCTGCTCGCTCTCGCCGTCGCCGCCATCGCAACACCATTGGGCGCGTTGGCTGCTCGCGCGCTGGTGAACGGAACCGTGCGTTTCCCCGCTGTGGTGGCCGGAGTTCTCTTCGCACCACTGGCCCTGCCGCCGTTCGCCGTGGCGTTGGGACTCGATGTTCTGGTGCTGCGCTCGCGCATTCCGAGCACGGTGGCGGTGATCGCACTGCTGACCGTCGCGGCCATTCCGTATACGACGTACCTGATGCGAGTGGCATTCGGCGCGTACGACATCGGCTACGAGGAAGAGGCGCGCACGCTCGGTGCCTCGAGTGCCATGGTGCTGCGGAGGATTCGCATTCCGCTACTGGCCCCGGCGTTGGCGGGGGCGGCACTGCTCGCGTTCCTCGTGGCGTGGAGCGACTACGTGATCACCTTGTTGATCGGTGGAGGCAGACTGGTCACCGTGCCCATTCTCGTCGCCTCGTTCGCAGCCGGGACCGGCAACGATTCAGTGGTGGCTGCGCTGTCGGTCGCCGCCGTCGTGCCGCCGCTGTTGCTGGTGCTCATGCTGGCCCGGCTACGTCGGAGGAGTGCACGATGAGCGTCGAGTTGTCCGTTCACGGGCTCACGAAAGTTCATGCTGGTCAATCGGTTGCGGCTCTGGATTCGTTGGATCTCACCGTGCCGCCGGGTTCGTGTACGGCGATTCTCGGGCCCTCGGGCTCGGGCAAGAGCACTGCGCTGCGGCTCATCGCGGGACTGGATTCACCCACCGCCGGCACGGTGCGCATCGACGGCCACGAGGTGGACGGTGTTGCGGCCGAGAACCGCGGCGTCGGGATGGTGTTCCAGCGTCCGATGTTGTTCCCGCACATGTCGGTACTGGACAACATCGGCTTCGCGTACCGCGCTGCCGGGGAGAGTCGCAAGCGGTCGCGCGAGCGGGCCCGGGAGTACCTCCACCTGGTCCATCTCGGTGACATCGGTGATCGTGCAGTGTCCGAGGTGTCGGGCGGGCAGGCCCAGCGGGTGGCGTTGGCGCGCTCACTCGCCGGTTCGCCGCGAGTGTTGTTGTTGGACGAGCCCTTCAGTGCGTTGGACCCGGTGTTGCGCACCGAGATGCACGACCTGGTTCGCGAATTGCGCACTTCGCTGGATCAGACTCTGCTGCTCGTCACCCACGATCAACAGGAAGCGGCGGTGCTGGCCGATTCGGTCGCAGTGCTCATCGACGGTCGCTTGGAGCATCACTCCGATATCGCGACGGCCTACACGCGGCCGAGCACGTTGGCAGTCTCGCGACTGATGGGTGGGATGAACGAAATCGAGGGGCAGTGGGACGGGGTTGGTGTGCATCGCTCCGAGCTCGGCGAGTTGGAAGTGGACGGGGTAGATCTGCCGGCCGGACCTGCTGTGTTGCTGCTGCGGCATGAGCTGATCACACTGGATGACAACGGGATTCGAGGGGTTGTTTCGAGCTCGAGGCCTACCGGATTTCGCAGCATTGCCGACGTGACGGTGGGGTCGGCGATAGTGAAAGTGGAGTTGGCGGCGGGATCTGCGGTACGGGTCGGGGATGCAGTGGGATTGCGGATTCCGGGTGGGGCGCGGTTTATAGCTGGCGCCTGACGGCCACCTATTGCAATCAATCGGCCGTCATCTAGTTGGATTACCCACAACGATACGGAAAAGCCACCCGCACAGTGCTATCGAATTGACCGTCGATAGATAATTCCGTGGAGCCCATGATATGTGTGCGCAATTCCCTCCGAAGTGCACTCTACTCAGTTTAAAAATCCTGCGAGCCCCTCCTGCGGCGGCAACATGAAGATCCCGCATGCCGTAACTACTCGACGAAAAATGCGCTGGCGTGCGTGGTCGAATCAGAGCTTAATGACAGGAAACTCTGCTTTCCACCCAGTAGCGAGAGTACTAGATACTGGTAAATGCCACATGTCACTGCGTCAAATGCGTGATCGTGTTGCCCACCAGATGACATGCTCTCGGCTGATCGCCTCCTCTGCGTCATCTACTTCTTTAGCCCATGACGATTCATCTATTGCCAGTTCCAACTTCGCTTCAGCGTTTGCCAGATCGTTTACCGCGGCGGAGTATGCGCGCGAATTGAAGTCATACTGTTTGGTCTCGGACCACGCCACAGTCGCCACTACAAGTACTGCAATAGCGGGCGAGAGCGCCACCAGGTTTTCCACTAACGCGACAGCTAGCGATAATGCAACCCCTAAGAATTCACAGAGTACGAGCACCGATCTCCACTGACGGGCCTTTTTCCTGTTGAGCTGAGCATTCGTGGCGTACCAACTTTTTTGGTCCTCAATCCGTGCAGCCAAATAGCTCCTCTTGCGATCCTCCAATGAGGAGGTACGTTGGTCAACCATCCACTGCGAAATTGCTGGAGCGTCTAGCGCTGCAACTTCTAAACCTTGAAACGAGCTCTGCACCTCTTGCAATCGTTCAACCAGTGCCCGCCGGGCCACAGCGAGGTCCATCTCGCAGGGGAACGGCAGGGCACCAACAGCAAACTTCCATGCCAGAGTCTTGGCGGACTCCGCTACGGCTCGACCGTCGTACCAGGTCTTGTCAGGCCTGGACTTCCATGCGTCGAGCTCCATCGCCATCGCGGCTGTGAAAGCGAGGACACCGACGATGCCCCACAGATCAATGCGACCGCTGCCGACCCGCCACGAAAAGACCCCGACGATTGCCGCAAACGAGAGAATGAGCAGGCGCCGTCGAATGCCCTCGACGTGCGCACGCTGAGCATCGATGGAAGCTCGATCTGCCGCCTGGAAGAGCTGCGGCATGTCGGTGTCGGGCACCCGTTGGACAAATGTCATACACGTAATCATCACCCCTGGGGGCATCCTGCGCCATACTGGCACGCGAACCAGCCAACCTGAGGAGAGCGTCAGCATGGGCCACTACCAACAACGTCAACTCGAAGCCTTTGCAGCACGCGTGGCGGCTAGGAAGGAGGACCCGACGCGCCATAAGTGTTTTGTGTCCTACCATGCTGCGGATATTGACGAAGTTACTGAGTTTATCAATGAATTCGGGACAGAGTTTATTGCCAAGACTGTAGGGGTTACTGATGAGGATGATTTCATTGACAGCAACGACTCCGACTATGTGATGGACCGAATTCGCACCAAATACTTGGGAGACTCGACCGTTACAATCGCACTGATGGGCAAGTGCACTTGGGCGCGGCGCTACATTGACTGGGAGGTTTACTCTTCACTCAGAAGTAGTAAACTAAGTAAGGTCAATGGACTGTTGGCCATCAGGCTTCCTAGTGGTGGTGATTTACAGGCTCGAATCAAAGACAATATTGAACGGACGAAAAGCGGCGTTGACATCGGCTATGCGCGATGGGAAACCTATCCAACATCGAAGAGTTCGCTACGGACGTCTATTAGCGACGCTTTCACCGCACGAACCACCCGTAATCTTTTGATTAACAACTCGCGATCGCGGCGACTTAGCAGCGCTCCATGCACATGACGCGTACCCATATATCAGCCATTTTCTATGTCGAGTTTTCGCGTCAACAGTCCGGCTGAGCAATGCCAATGCAAACCCATCACGGTTGCGCATCTACCGAAACTTCACCTACTGTCATTTGTTCGCTTTAACTCAATCTGAAATATTCATAATCTTTTACCAACCTTCCCCACCATATCTGTTCACCATCTGTCAAAAACTGCCGCGGCAACTACCGCTGCGTAAGATCGATCTTAGCGGATCTGCCCCTTAATCAAGCTCGTTGCCCGTCTTGAGAGTAAGGTCTTCAAATCCAGGCGCGTGCAAATCGTCGTCGCGGATGTCGAGATAATGACGAAACGCAGGGTGGACACGAAAGCGCATGGGGCGTCCCGAACGCTCTGAGGACCGACGGGCCACCCGTAACTTTCTATCTACCTCTTTCTGACCCTCGACATGCGCAAATTTGCCCTCTCGAACCTCGATTCCAAGGAACGAGGTGCGTAATAGCCATGACAAAATATCTGAGAAATCCTGCGGAAACGTTTGGAAAATTCCGTTTAACTCGCCCTCCGTCAAATTAGCGTTTAATCCAGCGAACTCATATAGAACCTCTTCCAAGTCAAAATCCTGCGCCTCACTCTCAACAACAAGCGCGTCGTACGCAAAGCGCGAGTAAGTTTCGTCAGCCATTGCAATGTCGTCCTGAGTGATCATCGAATGCCGACGGTTCACGGCAGTTGTCAGAGCCGCGTTACCATAGTAGATAATATCGCGAGGCCTTGGCAGGATTCGCCAAAGGATGTAATCTTTCGACGGAAGCCCATTCACTTCGGCCGGAAATATCGAAGACCACATGTCATCGTCAGCCGCCTTGGGTCGACGCCGGTTAATCGAGTACCGTTCTTCCAAGACTCGAACTAATAGGTATGAATCATTCCAATGTACGGTCAACGGACCTATTTTGTCAGGCTCGCGCGCATACTTAGTCATCATTTCGTAGATATCAGATCGAATAAATACACCAAGGGTCAAATCAATTTTCTCAGTACCTTTTAAAAGTGACTTCTTGAACTGGCCCGACGCGCTCAGAAGCGCTAACAGAAAGCGTGATATTGCTTCGAAGTCTGCGCCCCGCTCCCAAGTTTTATCAAGATTGTCGATGAGGATAGCGACACGCTTGAAGTGCAGTGCTGCAGCCTCACGAATTTCGCGGTGGAGCTCCCTAAACCAGTGGACGCTTAGCGCTGCACTAACCACTTCGCGAAGTTCTCGGTCGTCTCTCGCGGATACAGACCCTAATTCAATGAACTGCACGGCGTCTTCCAAGCGGGTAGATAAATCCGACGCCCTGTTAACCTTCATGTTTTCAAGACGCCGGTCCAACGCCACCAACTGGGATGATCCTCCGATTCCGGCAGCGTGGTCGTCAGCCGAAGAGAGGAGGCGGCAGGCAACTTCTGTGGAGAGTAGAAAATTCCACAGATTGTTTAGCAGATATTCACTTCCGGCGTGCGCCTCGAATCTTTTGACCAGTTCAACCAATCCGGCGAGCTCGTAGGAGGTCGGTTTGACTTTAACAACCAGATTGCGCCGGTCTTTAGCTAGGTCGGCTGCGGCTTGAAGCATTGTCGCAGTCTTTCCCGTACCTTTACGGCCCACAAAGATGGATGCATCACCCTACACCAAACTAGTGAATTCGTTTGTCGGCAGGAAGTAGTCGTCAAGCCGGGAGTCCTCGTTCTCTGCTACATACTGACCGAAAGAACTGACCGGGAGATCAAGGTCCATTGCGAGTCGCCCTAGCCGCCGACTACTGCCAGGCTTCAACGGAAGATTCGAAAGCCAATCGTCGACATGTCGCACCATCTGCGCTGCGGTCGAGTAGTTGAAAAGCAGATCGCGATAGTCAAGCGGACTGACATATTCGGACTCAGCCACCATCAGCACTGGAACTTCCCAGCCGTAGGCCAAGCCGGCCAAAAAGCTGGAACGTGCGTTATGCTCGGTTCCACGAGTCCTGTCCGGATTCATTAGATGAAAAATCGCCGCGCTGCATCGAGCTATTTCACCGGCGTAGTACGCTAATGGGGCGAGGCCCAAATCATCTCCACTTGCCAAAACCTGAATAGTTCCGCGATTGCCAAGTTCTTTATCCAGCATGTCGGCAGCTTGAAAGCGTACGGGCACCGTAGGTGCAAAAACAGCATTGTTCTGGGGAAGCTTTGCCTCAGAAAGAATGCTTGTCAACAGCGACTCACTGGCCGATGACGTAGCTAGACTTGCCGAGACTAAACTGGCCAAGTCGTGGCCATTTCCGTGGTAGTTCAACCTGCCAATAGTCGAGAAAAGCTGCACACCGTCCCAGAGCCGTCGAGCGCTCTCAAGGGATTCATCGATTGCGAAAAGTAGTCGTTTGCTTTTGGCTAGCGCATACCCGGCTTCGAACAGAACGTTACGGTTCATGGAGCTAATCTCAGCAACGACGGTACTGGATTCGTCGATCGATCGAGTAATGGCATCGATCAAGATCTGGCCACTAGGGTTCATGTCCCGCCAGGTGCGTGCGGACAACCCGACAGCACGGAGTTCACCGGCGGCAGTGGTCATGGCTTCATCGCATGATGCGGGCTGAGACGCATAGGCAAAGAACACTGACGCGTTCGAGTCATGCTGCATCTATGAATAGTGCCACGAACAATTTTGGGTTGGCAGTCGGGTACCTTCGAGGTCGCTGAGCCCATAGGCAACGCACATCGTGGCGGCAGCAATGCTGCAGTTTTCTGCCGCAATCAAGAGTACTAGTTCGCCGTGGCTGTCGTTAACTGCTGGTCGGTCAGCCTCAGTGTCCAGGACTACGGCCACTCACCTCGCATGTTCAAGAACCTGAAACTAGGCTGCTCTCATGCCCGCCGGACGCTTTGCACCCAGTCCCTCCGGCGATCTTCATCTCGGCAATCTGCGCACAGGCTTGCTGGCCTGGCTCTTCGCCCGCTCCACTGAACGACGTTTCGTGATGCGCGTCGAAGACCTTGATCGCGTGAAAGCCGGCTCGGAGCAACGTCAACTCGATGACCTCGCCGCCATCGGACTCGATTGGGACGGGTCGATCATGCGGCAATCCGAGCGTCGGGACATCTACGACGCCACGATTCGCTCGCTCACCGCCGCCGGGCTGACGTACGAATGTTTCTGCACGCGTCGGGAAATCCAACAGGCCGCATCCGCACCCCATGCTCCCGACGGCGCGTATCCCGGCACCTGCAGAAACCTGACCGCGGACCAGAAAGCAGCGAAGGACCGCCCACCCGCCATCCGATTGCGTTCGCAGGTAACCGAATTCACCGTCGTCGATCAGCTGCACGGTCTGTTCCGAGGCCAGGTGGACGACTTCGTCCTTCGCCGATCCGACGGCGTCCCCGCCTACAACCTCGCCGTCGTCGTCGACGATGGCGCGCAAGGCGTCGACCAGATCGTGCGCGGTGACGACCTCCTCACCTCCGCCCCGCGGCAGGGATATCTCGCTCAGCTCCTCGGCCTCACCCCCGCGACGTACGTTCACGTGCCCCTCGCGCTCAATATCGAGGGCAAGCGTCTGGCCAAGCGGGACGGCGCTGTGACACTGCGCGAGCGGCCCGACGCGTGGTCGCTCATCACCGCCTCGCTCGGCATGCCGAATGCGAAGAACGCCGAGGAACTGCTCGAACAGTGGAAGCCGACGCGGGTACCGCGCGAACCGTGGGTGTTCGACCCCGCGAATCTCTGATCTACGAACCGATCGAGATCACGTTGCAATGCGACAGGGCCCAACTCGGGAGGAATCGGACGTACAGTAGCCGCGACAACTCTTCCCGAGGGAGAAGGACACGATGACCTCAGGCGGCTACGACCCCGACAAGGATCCACAGAACCCCGGCGGCTATCCCCCGCCGCAGGGCGGCTACCCGCCACCTTCCCAGGGCAACTACCCACCACCGCCCCAGGGCAACTACCCACCACCTCAGCAGGGCGGCTACCCACCACCCGGCAACTACCCACCTCCTCCGCAGGGCAACTACCCACCACCCGGCAACTACCCACCGCCCCCGCAGGGCAACTATCCGCCGCCTCCGGCCTTCGGTGAGTCACCGATGCCGACGCAGCTGTCCGTGGGAACGGCCATCGGCTACGGCTTCAACAAATTCAAGGAAAATGCCCTCGTCTGGATCGGCATAGTCCTCATCGCCGCGATCATCCAGGGCGTTCTGAACTACGTGTTGAGCTCCGACAACTTCGTCCTCAGCTTGATCTTCAGTGTCATCGTCGGAGTCGCCACGCTCCTCATTCAGGCGGCACTCGTCCGCGGCGCTCTGCACGAGGTGGACGGGATGAAGCCCGCGTTCGGGTCGTTCTTCCAGTTCAACAACGTCTTCGCCATCGTCATCGCCGGCGTCCTCGTCGGCATCGCAACCGGCATCGGCTACATCCTGCTGGTCATCCCCGGACTCGTCGTCACGTTCTTCACGTGGTGGACCTTCCAATTCGTCATCGACCGCGGCGACGAACCGATCCCCGCCATCAAGGCCAGCGCCAAGGCGATCGCGTCGAACGGTGGCACGATCTTCGTGCTGGCGCTCGCCCTGTTCGGCCTCAACGTCCTCGGCGCGATACTGCTCGTAGTCGGCCTGCTGGTGACCATTCCGATCACGATCATCGCCGGAACCTACGCCTACCGCGTCACGGTGCGCGGACGCGTCGCCTGACCTGAGATCCGCCTCGATGGGCGCGCATCCCTCACCCGGGATTCGCGCCCATCGTCGTCTCGGTGCTTGGATCGAGCAGTGACTACTACCGAACACACCGCCGCCAACGGCGGCACCGAGTCTGGGCAGGCCACGTTCGCTCACATCAGCCGGGGCTACTACCCCACCATCGTCGCGCTTTTCGTCGCGACGCTGCTGATCTCGAACGTGGCCGCCAGCAAAGGTGTCGCCTTCTTCGCCTCGTCCGACGTCATGCTCGGACCACTGCAGATCCTGCCGATCAATACCGACGGCGCATTCTTCCTGTTCCCCCTCGCCTACATTCTCGGCGACGTCCTCAGCGAGGTCTACGGCTTCAAAGCCGCACGCCGCGCGATCTACCTCGGCTTCGGCTCCCTCATCCTCACCTCGGTGTGCTTCTGGATCGCCATCGAACTCCCCGCCGCCTCGTTCTACGAGAACCAAGAGGCACTCGAAACCGTCGTCGGTGTCGTTCCCCGACTCGTCCTCGCCGGTCTCGCCGGCTTTGCCGTCGGCCAGCTCCTCAACTCCTACGTCCTGGTCAAGATCAAGGAACGCACCAAGGAAAAGCACCTGTGGGCGCGCCTGATCGGCTCGACCGTCGTCGGCGAATTCTTCGACACGCTGATCTTCTGCGCCATCGCCGCAGGCGTCATCGGCATCAGCACGTGGACCGACTTCACCAACTACGTCGTCGTCGGATTCCTGTGGAAGACACTCGTCGAGGTCCTCGTCCTTCCCATCACGTACCGCGTCATCTCGTACATCAAGAAGCGCGAACCGTCGTACCAGAGCAGTTAGCTCGCAACCCATTCTCGACTGACCTCGAGGTAGCGCCCTCGCGCTGCCTCGAAGGTCGCGACGGCCCGGGTTCCCGGCCAGTCCTCCGGCGTCATGGACGGTGGGAGGCCCGGGTCGACGTAGGGAATGACGCGCCACTCGTCGAGCAGCGTCGCGAACGTGACGAACGCGTCCCGCGGATTCCGAGCCGGGGCGACGGTCTCGTAAGCGGAAAGAAATGCCCGATGCCGATCGGCGATGCCGGCCAGGTCCCACCATTGCGCTGCGCTCTCACGCAACGTGGTCGGCGGCGCGACCTCGGAGGCGACGAACGTCGTCACGTAGGGCGAAAGCTCCAACGCGTCGACGATGGCTCTGGCCTCGTCCGCGAGGTAGTCGGGTGCGATCCACAATCCGGGCGACACTGTGCCGCAGCCTATTCCGGTGAGTCGACGCCTCAGCTGGTGGCGTGCGGCGCGTTGGGTCTCGGGGATGGTGAACGAGATGAGCCGAAACGGATCGCCGTCGGCC
Source organism: Rhodococcus sp. IEGM 1341 (assembly GCF_030056895.1). Classification (NCBI taxonomy): domain Bacteria; kingdom Bacillati; phylum Actinomycetota; class Actinomycetes; order Mycobacteriales; family Nocardiaceae; genus Rhodococcus; species Rhodococcus sp. IEGM 1341. The sequence goes on from NZ_JASHKV010000004.1 coordinate 150,795, forward strand.
ATCCGCCGGAACCCGAAGATCCGACCGTCGCCGCGCGCGAACATGGCGTCGGCCTGCTCGGTGATGCGATAGCCGGTGCGGCCCTCACGATTACTCGATTCGACGACGCCCTTCTTCTTCAACCTTGCCACCGCGATGCGCGTGCTCTCCGGTGGCACCCCGAGCGCGTCCATCCAGACGACGACATCGGCGATGGCGAACCACCCTCCGAGCGGGCGAACGTAGGCCCCGAGCACCGTGCGCACCAGTGAGGTGGCGCTTCCCGGACGAGAGTCGAAGTCGTCGAGGATCGCCCCGGCAGTGCTAGACGCGGAGTTCGTCACGGATCGCCACGATTCCCAGATACACCTCTCGGTAGGAAGTACTGAGAGGGCTCAATCCCAGGCGAATACCCTGCGGCGCGCGGTAATCCGGGATGACGCCCTTCTCCCACAGGCGAGCGGTGATCGCCTTGAACTCGGGATGGTCGATGGTGACGTGCCCGCCCCGTCGATTCGAGTCCTCGGGTGAGGCGATCTCCACCCCGAGCGGAACCAGCATCTCGCGGACGAGTTCGAGCGCGTATTCGGTGAGTGCGACGGACTTTGCGCGTATCGCGTCCATCCCCACCTCGGCGATCATCTCGATGGTGTCCTGCATCGCGATCATCCCGAACACCGACGGCGTGCCGCTGATGACGCGTCGAATACCCTGTGCCGGAACGTAACCCTGCGCCATCTCGAACGGATCGGCGCGACCCATCCAGCCCCAGATCGGTTGGACGAAATCGCCTTGAAGATCACTGCGCACGTACGCGAAAGCCGGCGATCCGGGTCCTCCGTTGAGGTACTTGTAGGTGCACCCGACGGCCAGATCCACTCCCCAGGAATCGAGTTCGAGCGGTACCGATCCGACGGAGTGGCACACGTCCAGCAGCATCAGTGCTCCGGCAGCATGCGTGATGCGCGTCGTCTCGGCGACGTCGACGAGAAAGCCAGACCGGTAGGCGACGTGGGTGATCACCACCAAGGCGGTGTTCTCCCCCACCACCTCGGCAAGTTGTTCCGGCGTGATGCCACCGCGAGGGTCGGTCTCGATCCACCGCAGCGTCATGTTCAGTTCTGCTGCAATGCCTTCGAGCAAGTATCGGTCGGTCGGGAAGTTGTCGCGGTCGATGACGATCTCGGTGCGGCCCGGCCGCATGGCGATCGCCGCCCGTGCCAGCTTGTACAGCAGTACCGTCGTCGAATCGCCGATGGTGGTCTGACCGGGCGCTGCCCCCAGGGTGGCGTCGGCCAGGGCGTCGCCGATGGTGACGGGGAGGTCGAACCACTGCTCGTCCCAGCCACGGATCAGGCGTCCACCCCAGCCCTGCGTCATGAAGGTGTTGATCCGTTCGACGCTGGCCTTGGTGGGCCGGCCCAGCGAGTTGCCGTCGAGATACGCGCTGATCGACGGGTCGTCGCTACCGAGGAATTTGTCGCGGTAGCTGCGGAGTGGATCCTTCTCGTCGAGTTCGAGTGCGCGTTCCGTCATCGTCCGATGTCCGTTCTCACAGCGAGCAATTCGGGGAAGAAGGTGAGTTCCAGTGCCTTCTGCAGAAATCCGACACCACTCGAGCCTCCTGTCCCGCTCTTCATTCCGATGGTACGGAGCACCGTCCGCATGTGCCGGAAGCGCCACAGCTGGAAATTCTCCTCGAGATCGACGAACTCTTCGAAGGCCTCATACACCGCCCAATGTTCGGTGTGATTCTCGTAGACGAACTTGATCAGCGGCATCAGGTCCTCGTTGAACGTGTACGCGGTGGTGACGTCGCGATCGAGCGCCGATGCCGGTACGTCGTACCCCTGCCGCGCCAGCGACTGCCAGAAGGCGTCGTACAGGCTCGGTTGGTGCAGCAGAGTCGAAAGCTGTTGATGAGCAGCCGGATCGGACTCGAAGACCGTCAGCATGCCCGCATTCTTGTTGCCCAGGACGAACTCCACCGCCCGGTACTGATACGACTGGAAACCCGACGAGTTGCCGAGGAAGTCGTGGAACTGCGAGTACTCCGTCGGGGTGAGAGTGGCCAGTACCGACCACTGCTCGGTCAACGTCTTCTGGATGTGCTTGACCCGGGCCACACATTTCAGCGCGGTACCGATGTCGTCGGCATCGAGAGCCGCCCGTGCGGCAAGGGTCTCGTGCAGCACCAGCTTGAGCCACAGTTCGGTGGTCTGGTGCTGAATGATGAACAGCAGTTCGTCGTGATGCTCGGGGGTGCTCACCGGCTTCTGGGCGCTGAGCAACGTGTCGAGGTCCAGGTACGCGCCGTAACTCATACGGTCGCTGAAGTCGGTGACGACTGTCTTCTCTATCGCGCGGGTATTGCCTTCGACGCTCATGGCTGGTCCTCGAGGTGATGGGCTGATCTCGACAGAGTATTACAGAAACATGCCGTCCGCTGTCAATATGAAATATCGGATCAAGTCGAGTGAACCCAGCGACGCCCTCAATTCAGCCCATCGGTCGATCAGAGCCCGGCTACTCCGGCCAGTTGGCCGATCGCGTACGTGACGGCCATCGCGATCGCGCCACCGATCACGACTCGAGTCACCGCCGGGCGACTCGGCGCACCACCGAGGCGCGCGCTGATGGTTCCGGTCAGCGCCAGCGCCACCAACACGACGACGAACGTGACCGGAATACGTTGCGAAGCAGGCAGAAGCAAGATGGAGAGCAACGGCAAGAGGGCACCGCTGATGAACGACACCGCCGACGACGCGGCCGCTTGCCATGGATTGGTCAACGCGTCGGGGTCGATTCCCAACTCGATGTCCACGTGCGCGGCGAACGGATCGTGATCGGTCAGTTCCTGCGCAACCTTCTGCGCGGTCTCCGCCGAAAGCCCCTTGGCTTCATAGAGCGCAGCCAGCTCGGCCACCTCCTCCTCGGGTTCCTCGGCCAGCTCTCGCCTCTCCTTGATCAGCAGAGATCGCTCGGCGTCGCGCTGCGTGCTCACCGATACGTATTCGCCGAGCGCCATCGACACCGCCCCGGCCACCAGACCAGCAATGCCCGCGGTGAGCAACGACCCGCGATCGGTGGTAGCCGCTGCCACGCCGACCACCAGGCCGGCCGTGGACACGATGCCGTCGTTCGCGCCCAATACGCCTGCTCGAAGCCAGTTCAACCGACCCGACAGATCACTGTGCGGTTCGTGGTCGTGCAGGGCCGGCTCGGGCTCAGCCATTACCGACCGCTGTCGCGTCTTCCCACGCGGCACGCGCGCCGGACTCTCCGATTCTGTACACCTGCACGATTGTCGTCGCTCCGATCGGTACTGCATAGACCACGACACCGTGTGCGCAGCTTGCGGCCGAGGCTCATAGAGTTCATTCGTGCCACCGAACAACCACTATCACCACTTGATGTTCGGCCCTGCTGCGATTGCGCGGCAGAAGGTCGACGGCAGTTACACCGCCTACGGCTCACAGACCGAACGACCAGATGACGGCCCGACGCCTCTCGACACACGCGAGAAGGCCATGATTCGCGCGCTCGATCAGTTCCAGATCGCCACTGTCGCCGAGACCGGGTGGCCCTATATCCAGTACCGAAGTGGCCCGAAAGGCTTTCTGCAGGTTCTCGACGATCACACGTTGGGTTTCGCCGATTTCGCCGGTAACCACCAGTACGTGACGGCTGCCAATCTCGATCACGACGATCGCGTCGCACTGCTTCTGGTGAATTATCCTCTGCGCCAACGCCTCAAGCTCTACGGACGGGCACGCACCGTCGAGGCGGCCGACGACCCCGAACTGCTGGACCGACTGAAAAAGATCGGCGACATGACCGTCGCCGCCACGTGCGAACGCAGCGTCGTCATCGACGTCGAGGCCTTCGACTGGAACTGCACCCGCAGCATCATCCCCCGCTACGATGCGGCATACCTCGCGGAGTTGTCCGAGGTCTACCAGCGCAAGGCAGCCGAGCGGGAACAGGAACTGCTACAGCGTATTTCGGAGCTCGAAAATCAGCTCACGCAGTCTTCGCAGCATAGAAACGACCCAGGAACTCCGTCTTGAATTCCGCGAAGCGTCCCTGATCGATGGAGGCGCGAATGTCGTCGACGAGCTTGACCGTGAAGCGCTCGTTGTGGATGGTGCACAGCGTCGACGCGAGCATTTCCTTGGCCTTGAACAGGTGATGGATGTACGCGCGGGTGTAGTGCGCGCAGGTGTAGCAGTCGCAGTTCTCGTCGATCGGGGTGAAGTCGCGTCGATGCTTGGCGGTGTTGATGTTGAAGCGGCCCGTCGGCACGTAGATGGCCGCATTGCGCGCCACCCGTGAGGGATTGACGCAATCGAACGTGTCGGCACCGTTCTCGATGGCGGTGAAGAAGTCGTCCGGCTCGCTGATGCCGAGCATGTGACGCGGCTTGTGCTCGGGCAGTTCCTCGTTCACCCACCGGGTGATGGTGCCGAGGTTCTGCTTCTCGAGTGCGCCGCCGATGCCGTAGCCGTCGAATCCTCTGCCGGTCTCTCCGGTGATGGTCTCGAGATCGTGTGCGGCCTTGCGTCGTAGATCCTCGTACTGCGCGCCCTGCACCACCCCGAACAGCGCCTGGTACGGCTTGTCGGCGCGCTCGACCGTGAGTCGTTCGTGTTCGAGGACGCACCGCTTGGCCCACGCCTGCGTCCGATCGACCGACTTCTCCTGGTAGCCGCGGGTATTCATCAGTGTCGTCAGTTCGTCGAACGCGAACATGATGTCGGCACCGAGGCGGTGCTGAATCTGCATCGACACCTCGGGGGTGAAGCGATGCTTGGAACCGTCGAGATGGGACTTGAACGTCACCCCGTCCTCGTCGACGTGCGCGAGCCGTTCCTTGCCCTCGGCGATGACGTCGTCGGACTGCACGCGAGAAGCGTCCATCGAGATGACCTTCTTGAAGCCGACGCCGAGCGACATGACCTGGAATCCGCCGCTGTCGGTGAACGTCGGCCCGTCCCAGTTCATGAACTTGCCCAGCCCACCCGCCTCGTCGACGATATCCGAGCCCGGCTGCAGATACAGGTGGTACGCATTGGCGAGCACAGCCTGCGCGCCGAGTTCCTTCATCGCCTCCGGCAGCACCGCTTTGACGGTCGCCTTGGTACCCACCGCGATGAACGCGGGTGTGGCGATGTCACCGTGCGGGGTGTGGATGGTGCCGGTGCGGCCCAGCTCACCGTCGAGCCGGGTGCCGATATCGAAGCCGAAGCTGGAGGAACTCACCGCGTCAGTATGCCGCTCCGCGGCAGTGGTGCGGTTAAGTGCCCTCTACGGCACTTATTCCTGCCACTGTGGCGCCAGCCGCATTGAGCCGGAAGTAGGCACCCCTGGCCGCGAGCAGTTCCTCGTGATTGCCCTGCTCGACGATGCTGCCGTTCTCCATCACCACGATGGTGTCCGCATCGCGGATTGTCGAAAGCCGATGCGCGATAACGAAACTGGTGCGATCGGTGCGCAGCTTCGCGGTGGCCTTCTGCACCAGCAGTTCGGTACGGGTGTCGACCGAGCTGGTGGCCTCGTCGAGGATGAGGATCAAAGGCTTGGCCAGGAAGGCGCGGGCGATGGTGATCAGCTGCTTCTCACCGGCGCTGACGTTGTTGCCTTCCTCGTCGATGATCGTGTCGTAGCCGTCGGGCAACGAGTGCACGAATCGGTCGACGTAGCTCACGCGCGCGGCCTCGAGGATTTCCTCCTCGCTGGCAGTCGGGTCGCCGTAGGCGATGTTGTCGCGAATGGTTCCGCCGAACAGCCAGGTGTCCTGCAGCACCATTCCGGTGCGGGCGCGCAGCTCTTCGCGGGTCATCTTCATGGTGTCGACGCCGTCGAGGGTGATGCGGCCGGAATCGATCTCGTAGAACCGCATGATGAGATTCACCAGCGTGGTCTTGCCCGCACCGGTCGGTCCGACGATCGCGACCAGGTGCCCGGGATCGGCAACCAGCGAGAGGTTCTCGATCAGCGGGCGGTCGGGCGAGTAGCCGAACGAGACGTTCTCGAATTCGACGCGTCCTCGGCGCTCGGTGGGCCGTACCGCATCGGCCGGGTCGGCGTCTTCTTCCTCGGCGTCGAGGACCTCGAAGATGCGCTCGGCCGACGCGACGCCCGACTGCACCAGGTTCACCATCGAACCCACCTGGGTGAGCGGTTGCGTGAACTGACGCGAGTACTGGATGAACGCCTGCACCTCACCGAGCGTGAGCGTGCCCGACGCGACCCGCAGCCCGCCGACGACGGCGATGACCACGTAGTTGATGTTCCCGAGGAACATGATGACGGGCATGATCATGCCGGAGATGAACTGCGCCCGGAAGCTCGACTGGAACAGCTTCTCGTTGCGGTCGCCGAATTCGCGTTCCACGTCTGCCTGACGGCCGAAGGCCTTGACGATCTCGTGGCCCGTGTACGTCTCTTCGATCTGCGCGTTGAGCTTGCCGGTGTGCTTCCACTGCGCGACGAAGTGCGGCTGTGAGCGCTTGGCGATGACGGCGGTGACCGCGAACGACGCCGGAATGGTCAGTACCGCAACGAGAGCGAGCAACGGCGAGATCCAGATCATGACGCCGAGGATCCCCAGCACGGTGAGAATGCCCGTGATCAACTGACTCAGCGTCTGCTGCAGGCTGGTCGAGACGTTGTCGATGTCGTTGGTGACGCGGCTCAGCGTCTCGCCGCGAGCATTGTTGTCGAAGTACTTCAGCGGCAGTCGATGCACCTTCGCTTCGACGCTGCCGCGCAGCAACAGGATTCGACGCTGCAGGGCGATGTTGAGGATGTATCCCTGCGCCCAGGCCAGCACCGCAGAGAGCACGTACAGAACCAGGACCCACATCAGCACGGTTCCGACCGCACCGAAGTCGATTCCGGCTCCGGGAGTCAGGTTCGTCCCGGACACCAGATCTGCGACGGAGTCGTTCCCCTCCGCGCGCAGCTGGTCGATGGCCTGGTCTCTGGTCAGACCCGGATCGAGCTCGCGGCCGACGACACCGTTGAAGATGAGGTCCGTCGCGTGTCCGAGGACGCTGGGCGCGGCGACGGTCAGCACGGTGCTGGCGATACCGAACGCCAGCATGATCGACAGGAACACTCGCTCGGGAGCGAGCAGGCCGATCAGTCGTTTGAACGAGCCCTTGAAGTTGCGGGCCTTGGTTCCCGGCTTCACAGTCTTGGAGACGGGGGCGGCGTCTTCCTCTTCCGCCTTCTCCACCTGCGCGGTCACAGTGCACCCACGGCGTGCTGCGAGTCGACGATCTCGGCGTAGGTGGGGCAATCGGCCATCAATTGGTCGTGGGTACCCACACCTACCGGCTTTCCGTCGTCGAGTACGAGTATCTGATCGGCGTCGATGATGGTCGAGACGCGTTGAGCGACAACGATCATGCAGGCATCTCGCGTCACTGCCTTCAGAGCCGCACGCAGATTGGCGTCGGTGGTGAGGTCCAGTGCGGAGAACGAGTCGTCGAACAGATAGATGCTGGGTTTGCGGACCAACGCGCGGGCGATGGCGAGACGTTGCCGCTGACCCCCGGATACCGTCGTACCGCCCTGCGCGACGGGTGTTTCCAGTCCCTCCGGCATGGCGCGAACGAAGTCGGCTCCCTGCGCGATCTCGAGTGCCTCCCACAATTCCTCGTCGGTGGCATCGGATTTGCCGTAGCGCAGGTTGCTCGCGATGGTGCCCGAGAACAGGTATGGCTTCTGCGGAATCAGGCCGATCTCGGAGCGCAGCAGGTCCAGATCGAGTTCGCGGATATCGACCCCGCCGACGCGTACCTCACCGCCGGTGACGTCGATGAGTCGCGGAATCAGGTTGACGAGGGTGGACTTTCCCGAGCCGGTACCGCCGATGATGGCGGTGACCTTGCCTGCTTCGGCCCGCAGGTTCACCCCACACAGCACTGGATATTCGGCTCCGGGGAACGAGAATTCGGCGTTGACGAGCTCGACCGTTCCCGGCGAGGACGCGAAAGTCTTCGGTTTGTCGGGCAACACGACCGAGGATTCGGTGGCGAGTACCTCGCTGATGCGATCGGCACACACCGACGCACGGGGCACCATCATCGCGATGAAAGACGCCATCATCACCGACATGAGGATCAGCATGATGTAGCTCAGAAGCGCTGTGAGAGAGCCGATCTGCATCGTGCCGTCGTCGATCGCATGACCGCCGAACCAGATGACGGCAACGCTGGTGACGTTGCTGATGAGCATGACCGTCGGGAACATCAGGGCCATGAGCCGTCCGACGCGCAGGGCGGTGTCGGTGAGCGCGCTGTTGGCCGCCCCGAAACGGTCGATCTCGAAATCCTCGCGAACGAACGCTCGCACCACGCGAATTCCGGTGATCTGCTCACGCAGAACACGATTGACGGCATCGATGCGCTTCTGCATCGAACGAAAGGCCGGCACCATCTTGACGATGATCAGGCCCATGGAGATCGCCAACCCCGGCACCGCGATCAACAGGATCCAGGACAGGCCGAGGTCCTCGCGCAGCGACATCACGATGCCACCGACGCACATGATCGGGGCCATCACCACGATGGTGAACCCCATGACGATCACCAACTGCACCTGCTGAACGTCGTTGGTGTTGCGGGTGATCAGCGACGGCGCACCGAACTGGCCCACCTCACGGGCCGAGAACGTGCCGACGCGATGCAGGATCGCACCGCGCAGGTCGCGTCCGACACCCATGGCCGTGCGCGCTCCGATGAACACCGCGGCTACCGAGCTGATGATCTGCACTGCCGAGACCAGCAGCATCACTCCACCGGCCGACAGGATGTAGCCCGTGTCTCCGGTGGTGACGCCCTTGTCGATGATGTCGGCATTGAGGCTGGGCAGGAACAGTGCCGCCAACGTGGCGACGAGTTGCAGCAGAACCAACGCGACGATCGGCAGCTTGTACGGAGCCAGATACGTGCGAAGCAGCGGAATCAGCATGATGGCCGAAGATTACTCGTACACATGAATGACAGTCTCTCCGTTTTTCGAGTGTTGCGGGTAATCTTCGGCCGACCAGCCCAGGGTGAGTACTACTTGTTCTTCTCAGGAGCCGTCTTCAACTTGGCCCCTTCGATGTCGACGTTGGGCAGGATCTTGTCCAGCCACTTCGGCAGCCACCAGGCCTTGTCGCCCATCAGCGCCATGACCGACGGGATCAGCACCATGCGCACGACGAACGCGTCGAAGAAGACGGCCGCGGCGAGCGCGAATCCGATGGACTTGATGAACGAGTCCGGTTCGGCGATGAAGGCCGCGAACACCGAGATCATGATGACTGCGGCCGAGGTGACCACGCGTGCGCCGTACTTGAAGCCGTTGACGACGGCATCCTTGGCGGCGGCTCCGTGGACGAACTCCTCGCGCATTCTCGACACGAGGAACACCTGGTAGTCCATCGCGAGGCCGAACACCACACCGATGAGGAAGATCGGCATGAAGCTGACGATCGGCTGCGGGTTGGAGATCAGGCCGAGCCCGCCCTCTTGGAAGATGAACACCGTGGCACCGAAGGTCGCGAGCACGCTGAGCAGGAATCCGAGCGTCGCGGTCAGCGGCACCAGGATGGAGCGGAACACCAGCATCAGCAGCACGAACGCCAGACCGACCACCACTGCCAGGTACGGAACGAGCGCGTCCTGCAGGCGTTCGGAGACGTCGAGCTCGAGCGCCGTCTGCCCGGTGACGCCGTAGGAGACACCGTCACTGGCCTGCACGCCCGGTTCGGCGTCGCGCAGATTCGCCACCAGATCCTTGGTCTGCTCACTATTCGGCGAGGACGACGGCGTGACGAGGATCTGCGCGGTGTCACCGGCCGGGTTGACGGCGACGATCTGGGCATTCGTGACATCGGACTGCTCGGTGATGGTCTCGACCACTTTGCCGAACGACGCCGTCCGATCGGCCTCGGCGACGCTGGAGGCGTCGGCGATGACCAACAGCGGACCGTTGCGTCCGGGGCCGAACCCTTCGTCGACGATGTCGTAGGCCTGACGCGCCGGCGTCGACGGATCGGACGTGGCGATGGACGGCAGGGCCAGCGACAGACCGGTGGCGGGGCCTGCGATGACGCCGAGCAGAACGATGCCGCCGATGAGTCCCACCGCGGGCCGCTTGACCAGGAACCTGGCCCACCGAAGTCCGTTGGTGGGCTTGGCGTCGGGAGATTCCGGGTCGGCAGTGTTGACGAACTTGATCTTGCCCGCGAAGGCCTTGCCCTTGTACAGACCGAGCATGGCGGGCAGGAACGTCAGCGCGATCAGTACCGCGATGAACACTGCGAACCCGGCGGCCAGACCCATCTGCGACAAGAACGGGATTCCGACGACGCGCAACGCAACGAGTGCGATCAGCACGGTGGCACCGGCGAACACGACGGCCGAGCCTGCGGTTCCCACCGACCGGCCGACGGCTTCCTCACGGTCGTCCGTCAGCGTCAACTCGTGTCGATAGCGAGCCAGAATGAACAGGGAGTAGTCGATCGCGACGGCAAGGCCGATCATGATGGCGAGCACCGGTGTGAACGTCGACAAGCTGGCGAAACCGGATGCCGTGGTGATCGCGAGACTCGAGATGCCGATACCGACGATGGCGGTGATGAGAGGCAGGCTGGCGGCCGCGGCGGATCCGAACATGATGAGCAGCACGACGGCGGCGACGGCCAGACCGACGAGTTCCGACGTACCGCCGGGCGGGGCGGTGTCCTGCGCGACGGTTCCGCCGAGCAAGACGGTCAATCCGGCGTCTCGCGCGGGCTGTGCTGCCTCGTCGAGTTCGGTGCGGATCTGGTCGGTGACGTCGCCGAGCTCGACGTTGATCGGCACGGTGACCGTTCCGACGTTGCCGTTGGGGCTCAACGGCGATGTGGCTGCGGCGTCGGCTGCTACCTCGTCGGCGGGGGTACCCGCTTCCGCTGCCGCCTCGGTGTATCGCTCGATCGTGGACTGGTTTGCAGCGACCGGGTTCGCCAGCGGCGGAGCACCTTCCGCGGGCTTTGCCGCATCCACCTTCTCGATCTCGGCGATGGTGGCATCGATGGCCGAGGTGTACTGCGGGGTGTCGAGCGTCTGCCCGTCCGGTGCCTGGAACACATACTCGGCATTGACGGCGGTCAGGGGATCCTCGGCGTTGCCGAAGCGCTGCTCCTGCAGGTCCAACGCAGCCTGCGCCGGTGTGCCCGGAATGTTGAACGAGTTGGCGGTGGGGCCGGACAGCGTCGCGGCACCCACTCCGGCGAGAACCAGAATCGCCAGCCACAGTCCGAGGACGATGCCCTTGCGTCGGTACGCGAATCTTCCGATTCGGTAGAGATAGGTGGCCACTGTCAAGCTCCTCGGTTGTGTTCGGACGAGTCGGGGTGGGGATGTGGTTCAGGGAGTCCAGCGCGGAGTTGGTCGAAGGCTTCTTCGATGAGGGCCTTGGGCGTCGACGCACCTGCTGGGTCGGTGATCCAGATGTTCAGCGCGGAGGTCACGGCACCACCGACGGCCATTTGCAGGAGGTTGGGGTACAGGTCGGTGTCGATGTCGGTGCCGGTTCGCTCGGCGATGGCCTCGCCGAGCTTGCGGGTCAGCGAGTGGTGCATTTCGAGTTTCCGGGCCATCAGTGCGGGGTTGGCTTCGATGAGCCGGGCCGCCGCGAAGGTGTCCTCCAGGTCCCGTCCGGGATCGGCGACCAAGTTGATTGCTATGTGCCGCAACGAGTCCCAGATCGGTTCGGTCGACGGCCTGGCACGCAGCAGCTCGAACCATTCGAGTGCGGAGACCTCGATGTGGTGCAGAACCGCTTCTTCCTTGTTGGAGAAGTAGTTGTGGAACGTGCGGGTGGACACTCCCGCCTCGTGCGCGATGCCGTCGGCGGTGACCGCGTCGAAACCGTGCTCCTTGCCCAGACGAACGGCGGCCAGGCCGAGCGCGTCGCGGGTGGCAGCCTTCTTGAGATCGCGAAGGCCCGTCGGAGAGGTCACGATTACCAAGATACGGAACTTGCACCCATCTGCAAGTTTGCAGTGACGTGCAATATTGTCGATCGCGTCACACAGGACTGCTCATGTGTCCCGGATCATCGTCGAGCCCAGGCGGTCGGTTCGCTGATCAGCACGTTCACGAGGTCCGGTAAATCGTCCTCGACGATGTCGGCCAGAGACACCGCCTCGAGCACCGCACGCAGATTGGCGCGCACCGCCAGCCACACCCGGGTCAGTGGCTCGGCCGGGCCTGCGTACTCCGCATCCTCGGGCCGCTGACCGCGCACCGACGCCAACGGGCCCTCGACGGCCCTCATCACATCGGCAACAGAAATGTCCGACGCCTCACGCGCGAGCCAGTAGCCGCCGTCGGGTCCCCGTCTACTGCACACGAGATCTGCGCGACGCAGATCCGAGAGCACCGATTCGAGAAACTTGTGCGGTATGCCCTGCGCCAAGGCCAGCGCCTCGGCCTTCGCGGGCCGCTGCCCACCGACCGCCGCGAGTTCGACAAGCGTGCGAACCGCATAGTCCGCCTTGGCCGTGATGTGCACGTTCAATTCCTACCATCGCAGTAGGGAAATAGCGAGTGTTCACCTGACCACCCCGACGTGTCATGAACCGTCCGGTATCGCCACGACCACCTCGTTACGACGCAACGGCGGCAAGGTCCAGGGAGGATCGTAGAACCAGGTCATCGGCTCACCCAGCATCTCGATGCCCTCGGCACGCAACGCATCGGTCAACGCCGCGATCTGCGGTTGGACGTCGCCTCGGCCGCGGCCACCGCTGAAACGCAGTACGGCGACCGTCTCCGCCGGAACCTCCGTCAACGTCACGCGGTCGTCGTCGGACTCGGGCAGCGTGTCCATCGTCCACTCGGACGGCATGAAGAACCGAACAACCCACCCGTCGCTGCCGGGTGTACTCGATACCGGCGCAGTCATGGCGATCTTCTGCGACCCTGCCGGTGATTGACTGACGGGAGCGGTCATCGCGACCCGTTTCTTGCCCCCGTTCCCACCGAAGATGTATCGAGCCAGGCGGCGGAAACCCTCCTGCCGTGCCTCTTCCTCATCGGCGTCGACGATGGTCTGCGCCGCGATGCGTGGTTCGTAACGACGGATCTCCACCGCATCGGTCAGTCGACGGCTCGTGTGCGGCGGTTCCTCGGTACCGACTCGGATACCGACGACACCCAACGCCGACTCGACCACCTGTCCGATCGTGAACGCGATTTTCTGCAACAAGTTCGACTCCGCTCTTTCGGCCGATGCCCCTTCCACGGTACGAGCCGTGGGGAAACCGGCCAGGAAGCGTTACACTCAACCTCTAATTGTCACGCGGGAGGTTCGATGAGCGAGTGGATCGGTTCGGCGTGGAATGCACTGCCCGAACCGCTGCGCGATCCCGTCGCGCTGGCCATTCCCGCGTTCGCACTGCTGTTGGCGATCGAGTGGATTGCGGCCGCGAAGCTCGAAGACGGTGAGCGGGGTAGCTATTCGGCTCGGGATGCGCGCTCGAGCCTGAGCATGGGACTGGTGTCCATCGCGACCACAACGGCCTGGAAGGCGTTGGCGCTGGTCGGCTACACGGCGATCTACGTCTACGTCGCGCCGTGGCATCTTCCGGCCGACGCCTGGTACACGTGGGTGATCCTGATCCTGGGCGTCGACCTGCTGTTCTACGGCTATCACCGCATCGCGCATCGAACCCGACTGATCTGGGCGACGCATCAGGCCCATCATTCGAGCGAATACTTCAACTTCGCGGCGGCGCTGCGACAGAAGTGGAACAACAGCGGCGAGGTCATCATGTGGCTACCGCTCCCCCTGCTCGGCATGCCGCCGTGGATGGTGTTCGTCGGCTTCTCGATCAACCTCGTCTACCAGTTCTGGGTGCACACCGAGCGCATCGACCGACTGCCGCGTCCGTTCGAGTTCGTCTTCAACACGCCCTCGCATCACCGCGTCCATCACGGCCGCGATCCGCAGTATCTGGACAAGAACTACGGCGGCATCCTCATCATCTGGGACCGCCTGTTCGGCACGTACGCCGAGGAGGTCGAGCGACCCAACTACGGACTCACCAAGCCTGTCGACACGTTCAACATCTGGACCCTCCAGACACACGAATACCGCAACATCGCGCGGGACGTTGCGGCATCGCGGTCGTGGAAGGAACGCGTCGGATATCTCGTCGGACCGCCGGGATGGTCGCCTGCGACCGCGAGAGAACGCGCTACTGCTGACTCAGATTGATCAGGAAGTCGACGGTTCCCGAGCCCTCGACAGTGACGAAGCCGAGCGACGGCGGTTCGATGCCGTAATCGGTCCACGTGGTGGGAATTGCGCCCGACGCGATGAGCGTGTCACCGGACTGCAGCACCTCCATCTCCACCGAGACCGGACGCGTCTGATCCTTGAGCGTCAAAGTGCCCTCGGCGGTGACGGTTTCGGTGGTGCCGTCCTTGGGCAGCGAGGACAGATCGATGGGCGAGTCGATGTTGAACGTCGCCGTCGGGTAGGTGGCGGTGTCGAAGATGTTGCCGCGGAACTGGCTGTCACGACGATCACTGTCGGTACTGATCGAGTTGGTCATGACGACCACCTGCCCCTCGGTGAGGGTGTCGTCGGCGATGACGACGTTGCCCGCGACCTCGGTCGTCGACCCGACGACGGTGACATCGGACCCGTTGAGCAGCTCGTCGACGGTGTAGCCCGCGGCGGTCGCGTTCGCAGCGTCACCTGGGGTGACGATCCACCGTCCATCGATGCTCTCGGTGCTGGCGGCTTGCGCGCCCGAGGTGGACACCGATGCTGCCGGGGCGTCGTCTTCTTGCAGCGATGCATAGATCTTGGGGCCGAAGTACAGCCCGAGCGCCACCACGGCGACGACAACTACTCCTACGATCCACCATTTCTTGGTCATGACTGCCGATGGTAGTTGCAGCTTCAAGCCGATGGGGAGTGAGCGACCTGGTAACTCCCTGAGAGTTTTGTCCGTTTACCCCGTGAACACGTGTCGGTACCGCCAGGCACAATGGACCGCATGGATCCGGTGGACGCACTTCGAGAGATCGGTTTCTGGCTCGAACGCTCTCGCGCGGACACCCATCGCGTCAAGGCCTACCGCCGGGCCGCAGATGTCGTCGAATCTCTCACGCCCGCACAACGATCCGAGCACGAGAAGGCAGACAGCTGGTCCTCGCTGACCGGTATCGGAGCCAAGACCTCGCTGATCATTCGCCAGGCTCTGACTCAGGACGTCCCGGACTATCTCCGCGAGCGACGAGACGCAGCAGAACCCATCGGCGACAACGAACTTCGCGCCGCGCTGAAGGGCGATCTGCACACCCATTCCAACTGGTCCGACGGCGGCAGCCCCATCGAGGAGATGATGCGCACCGCCGCGCGGCTCGGCCACGAATACTGCGCTCTCACCGATCATTCCCCGCGCCTCAAGGTCGCCAACGGCCTCACCGCCGAGCGCCTGCGCGCACAGCTCGACGTGATCGCCGAGCTCAACGAGCGGCTCGCACCGTTCCGCATCCTCACCGGAATCGAAGTCGACATTCTCGACGACGGATCCCTCGACCAGGACGAGGGTCTGCTCGCCGAGCTGGACGTGGTGGTGGCGAGCGTGCACTCCAACCTGCGAGCCGACTCCAAGACGATGACCAAGCGCATGGTCACCGCAATCGCCAACCCGCATGTCGACGTCCTCGGCCACTGCACCGGACGGCTCGTCGAAGGTGGCCGCGGCACCCGACCCGAATCGACGTTCGACGCCCCCGTGGTGTTCGAGGGCTGCCGCCAGTTCGGCACCGCGGTGGAGATCAATGCCAGACCCGAGCGCCAGGATCCCCCCGAGCGACTGATCGACATCGCCCTCGAGCGCGACTGCCTGTTCTCCATCGACACCGACGCCCACGCACCAGGCCAGCTCGACTGGCAGGGCTACGGCTGCATCCGCGCCGAAGCGCAGGGTGTGCCTGCCGAGCGCGTGATCAACACCTGGCCCCTCACCGAACTGCTCGAGTGGACGGCGCAGCGCGCGTGAATCGTCGTCATTTCCTATCCGGTCTGCTGACGGTCGCGTTGGTCGGCTGCAGTTCGGCCGACACCGACTCCTCACCGAGTACCGCCGAGACGTATTCGGCTGCGCTGCAACCGGTATCGGGTCCGGCCGGGGATCCCATCCGACTGAAGTACGGATACGAACCGGACAACATCGGCGACCTGTACCTCCCCGACAACAACGCCACCTCGCTCCCGGTGGTGGTGATGATTCACGGCGGCGGATGGCAGGAAGACCTCGACCTGTCCTACTTCCAGCAGATGTCGACGGCCATCGCCGACGAGGGCATCGCCGTGTGGAACGTCGAGTACCGACGTGGCCCGAACAACTGGGCCAACACCCTCTCCGACGTCGACGACGCCACCGAGGCCCTGGCAACCGTCGTACAGGGCGCAGCAGACGGGCGACTCGATCTCGATCGCGTCCACGTCGCCGGACATTCGGCCGGTGGCCAACTCGCCGCATGGGTTGCTGCTCGACACCTGATGCCGGTCGATGCGCCCGGAGCAGAACCGAAGATCAAGCCCCGCAGCGCCACAATCATGGCCGGCGTCTTCGACATGAAGCGGGCAGCCGACATCGGCGGCGACAAGTTCGTGCCTGCCTTCCTCGGCGGCATGCCGAACGAGGTGCCCGGACGCTACAAGATCGCCTCACCCATCGAATACCTCCCCCTCGACGTTCCACTGACCGCGCTGCACGGTGACGCCGATCAAACCGTCTCGGTGAACCAGAGCCGCGTCTACGTCGACGCCGCCACGAAGGCAGGCAGTACCGATCCCGAGCTCGTCGTGCTGCCCGGTGCCGGCCACGGAGCGTTCCTCGACCCGAAAGACCTCGCCTGGTCGACGGCGCTGAGCACCATCACCGGACGTGCGCAGACCCTGCTTTGACGTCGGCGGTTCTGCCGTAGGTGGTACACAGTTGCGATGAACGGAAAAATCGCGACCGGATTGCTCGGGCTGATCGTGGCCGTCTCGGTGGCCGGATGCGGCAACGAGGCGTCGACCGAGGAAGCGTCGAGCACTTCCGCCGCTGCTACGACCACGTCTGCTGTCGCCTCCACCACGGTCCCGACCAGCACCACGGTCGAATCACCTGCGCCCGCGCCCGCTCCTGCGCCTGTGTCCGAGGTACCGCCTGCTGCCGAGCCTGCAACTCCGACCGACGCGACCTCCGGCGTCACCGGTGAAGCGCTCTACCAGCAAACCTGCACCCAGTTTCTGCCGTCCATCGACGCGCTGGAGCAGACCGGAATCTCCGATCGCGCCAAGTCGGTCGAGGGTCTGCGCACCGAAATGACCACCGCGCCCAGCTGGAACGACGTCCCGCCCGGCGATCAGAACGAAATTCTGCGGGGACTCGACGCCGCGGGGGCGGGACAATGCTGAGCGTCTGAGTCGCGTGGGGTTCGGTTCTGCCCCGCTCCCCTTGGCCCGCTCACCCCGCCCAGGCCCACCCCCGTGATCCCGCAAACGCGCGCGCGTTCGCCAGGTGCCCCTCTTTGCCAAGCTTCTGGTGAGTCATTCGAGAAGCTATGGAGGGTTACTGCATGTTGAGTGCTGAGTTCACAGGGGAGCAGATTCGGGAGATGGTGTTCGAGTACTGCCGGTTGCCGTATGGCCAGCATGGGCCATGGATGGCGGCGCATCCGTCCGTCTCGAGAGGAATGATGACGCGGTGGCGGACGGCGGTGTTCGACGGCGACGTGGACCGCGGGCTGGTTCCGCGTCAGACTGAACCGATGAACTCGCAACCGAAGGGCCGGCAGGGAATGGTCGAACGGCGAGCCATCGAGACGGCGCGCCACGCCGAGGAACTCGCCCAACGTGACGCTCAGATCCGTGAGCTCAAGGAGACCAACGAGCTGCTGGGAAAAGCTATCGGGCTCTTGCACACACTGAACGTGCCCGAGCCCGACGACACCCCGACGAGAACCGATCCCACCGATTCCTGAGCGCCGAGAACACCCTCGTCGACGAACTGGCCCCACTGACCGGATCGGTGCGTCGAGCATTGACGTTGGTCGGGTTGTCCCGCTCGACGTGGCACTACCGCCGCAACCCCAGGGTCAAGACCGAACACCCTGTGCACCAACGAGATCGGAAGTATCCGAGCAGAATCGACACCACCGATCGCACCCGGGTCGAAGCGTTGATCGACACCGGGTGGCAAGCCGGGAACTCGGTCGATCACTCCTTCGCCACCGCCTGGGACAACGGGTCGATGATGGCATCCCGTCGCTCGTGGTGGCGTATCGCAGCAGCGGTCCTCGACCAACGCAACCGCCCGAAGACACCGACCAAGAAGAGCACCCGAACCCCGCGCCCGATGCCCGTGCACACCGCTACCGCACCCGGTCAGGTGTGGAGTTGGGACATCACCGATCTGCACTCCCCGTGGCGCGGTGCCTCGTTCAAGGCGTACTCGATCATCGACATCCACTCCCGCCTGATCGCAGGGTGGCGTGTGGAGGAACGAGAGAGCGACCACCTCGCCGCCGAGATGTTCGAGACAGCCATACAGCGTTACGGCGCACCATCATTCGTTCACGCCGACTCCGGTGCAGCGATGCGCTCGAACACCCTCAAGAACTGTTTGACCGCCCACGGAGTCCAGCTCACCCACAACCGGCCTTACGTCAGTAACGACAATCCGTTCTCCGAGTCCGAGTTCCGGACCATGAAATACCGGCCGAACTACCCGGGGATCTTCTCCGACATCGATGCCGCCCGCGGGCACCTCACCGACTACGTCCACTGGTACAACACCGACCACAAACATTCCGGCATCGCCCTGTTCTCACCAGCGGACGTCCACTCCGGGAACTGGCGAAACCTGTGGACCGACCGAGACCGAGCTCACCAGGCCTATTACGACCGACACCCCGAACGGTTCCGCCGCCGCCCCTGCACACCACAACCGCCCACAACAGTCGGAATCAACAACAACCGACTCCAGACAGCTTGACATTGAGCGGCGTCTGACGAATGCGCGCGCATTTGCGGCGAACCCGGCGACACCCGGCGCACAAAAAAGCTCCCCACCTGCGTGAACAGGTGGGGAGTTCTTGGCGGTGGCGGAGGGATTTGAACCCTCGGACGGGGATTACCCGTCACACGCTTTCGAGGCGTGCTCCTTAGGCCGCTCGGACACGCCACCGCAGAAGACTGTACCGGAATGACGGCCTGAGGCTAAATCGCCTGCTCAGCGCGCAAATCTAGTTACCGGTGAGCTTGTCCTTGATGTTCGAGGCTGCGTCCTTGACTTTCTCGACGCCGTCCTTGACTGCGGCCGAGGTCTGGTCGCCCTTGCCCTCTGCTTCGAGGTCCTTGTCTCCGGTGGCCGAACCTGCGGCTTCCTTGGCCTTGCCGCCGAGGTCTTCGGTCTTGTTCGAAACCTTGTCGCCGAGTCCCATGAGTGTCTCCTTCACAAGTTCGGAGCGCAGCGTTGCGCTCTGCCCTCTACCCTCCACAAAATCGGACATGCAGGCCACCATGTGACGAGATCGTTATCTCTGACGGGCGAAGAATCGGGTCAACACGTCGGCGCATTCGGCTTCCAATACACCGCCGCGGACCTGTGGCCGATGGGTGAGTCGGCGATCGCGCACGACGTCCCAGAGCGAGCCGACAGCTCCGGTCTTCGGCTCCCATGCTCCGAACACCACCGCTCCGACGCGGGCGAGGACCAGCGCCCCGGCGCACATCGTGCACGGTTCCAACGTGACGGCCAGGGTGCAGCCTTCGAGTCGCCAACCGTCACCGTGGATGGCCGCTGCTCGACGCAACGCGATCACTTCTGCATGTCCGGTGGGGTCGCCCGACGCCTCCCGCGCATTGCAGGCCCGGGCTATCTCACGTCCGGTGGCGTCGAACACGACGGCTCCGACGGGGACGTCGGCATCCGATGCCTCGGCCGCAGCCGACAGTGCGGCTCGGATCATGTCCGCGTCGGACATCGGCATCGGTTACCGCCGAAGCTTGTCCACCGCTGCGGCGAACTCGCTTTCGAAACCCAGTCGTTCGGCAATGGACTGCAGTTGCTCGTCCGGATAGTCGTCGGTCTCGGCGACGATGATGCCGAGCACGGCCTCGGGCAGTCCGAGGTCCGCCAGCAGGGCGAGGTCGCCCTCTTCGTAGGGCTCGATGTCGTCGAGTTCATCGGGGTCGACGTCGGGGATCTCGATGTTCAACGCATCGAGCACGTCCGCGGCAATTTCGTAGTCCACTGCGGCGACCGCGTCGGACAGCAGGAGTCGGGTGCCGTTCGGTGCGGGACGCAGGATGACGAAGAATTCCTCGTCCACGTCGAGCAGTCCGAACACAGCTCCCGAGCTGCGCAGTTCACGCAGTTCGGTCTCTGCCGCCGACAGACTGGTCAATGCGTCGTCGGACAGCGGCGTGACAGTCCACTTGCCTTCCTCTCGGACAACTGCAACGCCGAATCCCTCGAGGTCGTCGTACTCCGGTGCGGATGCGCGGTTGTTGTTCGCGCGCTGTGCGGCCATGCGCGCAACGGTAGTCCGGTAGGGGCCGGTATTCGAAGTCCACCTCCCCTCGACGTCACCCACCTGTGCCAATCTGATCGGGTGACTTCTGCCTCGGTGTGCGTTCTGGGTCTCGGACTGATCGGCGGGTCGATCCTGCGCGCGGCACAGGGCACCGGTCGACAGGTGTGGGGATGGAACCGATCGGCCGACGCGATCGCCGGTGCTATCGCCGATGGCTACGACGTCGGCACAGACCTGAAAGCCGCTCTGAGCAGGGCCGCAGCGCAGGATGCATTGATCGTCATCGCGGTTCCGATGCCTGCCGTCGACTCGGTTCTGGCGGCAATTGCCGAACATGCGCCCGCTGCTCCGATCACCGACGTGGTGAGCGTCAAGGCCGAGGTTGCCGCGGCCGTGGCGGCTCGCGGACTGCAGGCGCGCTACGTCGGTGGGCATCCGATGGCCGGCACCAACCAGTCGGGGTGGTCGGCCACCGATCCGACTCTCTTCACCGACGCGGTGTGGGTGGTGGCCACGGGCCCGGGAGTCGACGCCGACGTGTGGGTGCGGGTGGCCCGGCTCGCCCTGGACTGCGGTTCGGTGGTGGTGCCGGCCGAGAGCGTCGAGCACGACCGCGCCGTCGCCAGAATCTCGCACCTACCGCACCTGCTGGCCGAGGCGCTGGCAATCGTCGGGGCGGCAGGAGGGCCGTTGGCGTTGGGCCTGGCTGCAGGCTCGTTCCGCGACGGGACGCGGGTGGCGTCGTCGTCGCCGAATCTCGTCCGCGCGATGACCGAGGGCAACGCGGCCGCTCTACGCACCGCGCTCGACGAGGCACTGCATGCGCTCACCGAAGCGCGCCAAGAACTGGACGAGAACTCGACGAAAACACTGGTCGACGCCGGAAACGCAGCGCGGCTGCAGTACGAGCAGCACCAGCGTTTCGAGATCACCGACATCACCCCGGGCGAGCCGGGGTGGCGAGAAAAACTGCAGGACGCGGGTCGGCGCGGTGGCGTCGTGCGTCAGATCCGTTCGGCCAGTCCCGGGTAATCGAGGACGAATCCGTCGGCGTCGACCGTGACGGACGAGGTGGAGACCGGCGAGATGACGTGGATGCCCTCGGAACCGCTGCTGTAGGTCAGCGTGGCCTCTTGAATGCTGAGGTCGAGCACGTTCACGTAGACCGTGGGCACCTCGAGGTCCTGGACCTGAGTGTGCAGACCGAATCGACGGATCGGCAGAGTGTTGAAGAAGGGGCTGAGCACCATGTCGACGTCGAGTGCGCCACTGTAGGTCGAGCGCTGATGGCTGGTGCTGTTCTCCACCATCCAGTAGCCCTCGTCGTCGCGGCTGACGGACGCCTGCCGGTCACCGGACGCGAGCGAGGTGCGCACCGACAGTCGCTTGGTGACGCCGTATTCGTCGGTCACCAGGTCGTAGGACGCGCTGAAGGCGGGGTGATCGCTGCACGCAGCGCCGATGATGCGTCCGGCAGCCTTGATGCGATTGCCGGAGAGCTGTACTCGCACGGACTCCATGCGGGGAACATCGTGGGCTCGCCACGTCAGGATCGAGGGCCAGGTTTTCGCGTCGGTGGAATCGGACGCGGGGACGGAGGCATGCTCGGCACCCGATGCTTGAGTGATCACCCACCTACGGTAGGCGACGAGGCCCCCAGAAGATCAAGCGGACGTGCCTTTTCTCGCAGTTCATTAAGGTTGTGCCCGTGACGACAGAGAACACCGGCGGCGGTCAGTTCGATTTCGCGCATTCCGAACAGGCCGCGAAGAGTCGACAGGACAAGGCGACAGCCCTCGCGCGTTACGTGTGGGACCGCGGCATCACCGGTGCCGAACTACTCGACCTCACCGACGCCGTCCGCCGAAAGCTGGCACGCGCCGCCGATCTGCATCCGCCCAGCACGATGGAAACGTGGACCATCGTGGCCGAGCTGCTCGACCGCAAATCCGCATGGGCGGCCGAGCACCCCGGTCACGACGGTGCGACGCCCCAGCATGCGGACGAGAAGATCATGTGGGTCAAGCCGCCGATCACCCCCTGGACCTAGACGAGCGAGTCCTCCCACGCCTCGTGCAGGTGCGCGAAGCTCCCCTCCCCCGCGATCAGGTCCTCGGGAGTTCCGTCCTCGACGATGTTTCCGTCGGCCATGACGAGCACTCGATCAGCGATGGCCACCGTCGACAGGCGGTGCGCGATGATCAGCGCCGTTCGTCCCTGCAGGATCGTCTCGAGCGCGCGCTGCACCAGCCGCTCGCTCGGAATGTCCAGACTCGACGTTGCCTCGTCCAGCACGATCACCGACGGCGCGGCGAGGAACACTCGTGCAAAGGCCACCAATTGCCTTTGGCCCGAGGACAATCGACCTCCACGCTTGCGTACGTCGGTGTCGATTCCCTCCGGTAGCGTCGCGATGAACTCCGTCAGTCCGACGGCGTCGGCCGCTGCCCTTACCTCCGCATCGGTCGCGGTGGGGCGTCCGAGTCGGATGTTGTCTGCCACCGAACCGGAGAACAGGAACGACTCCTGTGTCACCATCACGACGTTGCGACGCAGGTCCTCGTCGCTGATCTCCCGCATGTCGATGCCGTCGAGTCGGACGGCTCCGGCCGTCGGATCGTAGAAGCGCGCCAACAGCTTTGCCAGTGTCGACTTGCCTGCTCCGGTGGCTCCGACCATCGCGACCACTTGTCCGGCGGGTACGTGCAGCGAGAATTCCGGCAGCACGACGCGTTCGGGGCCGTAGGCGAAGTGCACGTCGTCGAACGTGATGTCGCCCCTTGCCGTTCCGATCTGCACCGGGTTCTGCGGTGCTTTCACCGACGGCTCTTCCTCGAGCACACCGGAGATCTTCTCCAGCGCAGCGGCGGCGGACTGGTAGGCGTTGAAGACCATCGCCAACTCGTCGAGCGGTCCGTAGAACCGGCGCAGATACAGCACGTAGGCGGCGAGCACACCGATGTCCATGTGGCCGTTGATCACTCGCCAGCTACCGAACACCAGAATGATGGCGAGCGTGACGTTGCCGATCCAGCGCACGATGCCGGTGTAGCTCGCCATGCCGCGCAGCGCTGCGGTGGTGGCGTCCCGGTACTCCGAATCCTCGGTACTCAGAATCGCATCGTTGCGGCCCTCGCGCCGGAACACCTGCACCGCGCGGATTCCGCCCATCGATTCGACGAAGTGCACCACGACGCGCGCGATCGCCACCCGTGTTCGACGGTATCCCTGGCGTTGTCGCCGCTGCGACCACCGGGTGACGAGCACCAGCGGAACGAAGCCGGCCAGCACGATCATCGCCATCGGAACGTCGAGATACACCAGAATGATCGCGATCGACACCATCGACAGGATGGCCGTCAACGCATCGTTGAGCGCGCTCTCGAGAAGTGTCTGCAGTGACTCGACATCGCTGGTCAGTCGCGAGATCAACCGTCCCGATGTGTACTTCTCGTGGAACGACAGACTCAGCTTCTGGGCATGGTCGAACACCCGGCCGCGCAGGTCGTACAGGATGTTCTGGCTCAACCGACCGGAGACGGTGAGAAACGCGTACGTGGTGACCATGCCGAGCAGACCGAAGCCGGTGTACCCGCCGACCGCCCACATCAGCGGACCCCAATCACCCTGTCCTGCAGCACCGACGCCGTTGTCCAGCGCATAGGCGATGAACAGCGGACCGGCGACGTAGGTGATGTTGTCGACCAGAATGATCAGGAACGACAGCAGGGCCTGCTTCTTGTACGGGCGCACCAACGAGACGAGCAACCGGCGAGAACGCCCGGCCAACACCAGGTTCCCGGTTGCGTCGACCTCCGATTCCTCACCGCCGACGCCGCGCCAATCCGCAGCTGCAGTTTGCTCAGCCATGAACCGACCCCATCACCTCGCGGTACCGCGGCGACGACGCCAGCAGTCCCTCGTGTGTTCCCTGCTCCACAATTCTTCCGTTCTCGAGATAGAGCACGCGGTCGGCCAATGCAGCGGTCGACGGCCGGTGTGCCACCAGCACCGTCGTCGAATGCGCCAACACGCGTCGCAGTTCCTTCTGCACTTTTGCTTCGGTGTCCACGTCGAGCGCGGACAGCGGGTCGTCGAGCACCAGCACCCGCGGCTTGCCGAGCACCGCCCGCGCCAGTGCGAGCCGCTGCCGCTGCCCACCGGACAGACTCATGCCCTGCTCACCGATGCGAGTGGCCAGACCCCACGGCAACTGCTCGACGAAATCCGTTGCGTGCGCGATCTCCAACGCCTCGGCCACCTCGGCATCGGACGCGTCGGGTGAACCGAGCGCGATGTTCTCGCGCGCACTGGCCGAGAACAACACCGGATCCTCGAACGCCACCGTGACGATCGAGCGAAGATCGGCCAACCGCATCGAGGCCACGTCGATACCGTCGATCGTGATGGTGCCCTCGGTGGCGTCGAACAGTCGGGGCACGAGGTTCGTCAGCGCAGTCTTTCCGCTACCGGTGTTGCCGACCAGCGCGACGGTCTCCCCCGGCTCGACGACGAAGCTGACGTCGGTCAGAAGCGGCGAGGACGCGTCGGGAAAGGTGAATCCGACGCGATTGAATTGCACTCGGCCACGGATCTTTTCGGGCAACTCGACGGGATTGTCCGGATCGGTCACGGTTTCGGGAGTGTCCATGATCTCCCAGTACCGATCCGCTGCTGTGCGCGCGTTGTTCAGCTCGGCCAGCAGGTACCCGAACGATTCGATAGGCCACAGCAGAAAGGTGACGATCGCAATGGCTGCGACGAGCGTGCCGACCGTCATGGTGCCCTGCACGATCGAGTACGTACCCACCGCCAGGATCGCGCCGATGGTGATGGGCTGCAATCCGACGATCACCGCCCAGATGATCGCCAGGTAGCGCACCTTCTTCAGTTCGGTTCCGCGTAACGTGCGCGCCTGTCGAAGAAACTGCTTGCCCAAGTAAGCACTTCGACCGAAGGCCTTGAGGACGCGAATACCCTGGATGGACTCCTCGACCGTCGTCGTGACATCGCCGGCCTGATCCTGAGCGTCACGGGCCACGACGCGATACAGCGTCTCGAACTTGGTGCAGGCGATCACCAGCGGTACCGACGTTGCCAGCATGATCAGCCCCAACTGCCAGGACTGGACCAGCAATACGCCGATGCCCACGACCAGCGTGACGGCGTTGATGATGATGAACGGACCGATGAACGCCATGAAGCGCCGCAGCGAACCGAGGTCCGCAATGGCACGCGAGAGCAGCTGACCCGATTCCCAGCTTTCGTGAGCCGAGACCGACAGCCGCTGAAGCTTGTCGAATACCGTTGCCCGCGCTGATATCTCGAATTGGCTCGACGGCCGCGAGACCAGATAGCGACGAACCCAGATACCGAGTGCATCGATGGTGCCGAGCAACAGGACGAAAGCGGCGGGCCACCAGACTGCCGAGAAATTGCGGTCGGTGATGGGGCCGTCGATGACACGCTGCATCACCAGCGGAATCACCAGACCGGTCAGAGTCGCGATGAGCGAGACCACGATCGAGGCGATGTAGAACCACTTGTACGGCAGCAGAAACGGCGCGAAACGGCGCAGTGAACTGGTCGTCCGCACTGGGTTCGGGTATGGCTGATCGACCGTTCCGGTTTCGGGATCGAGCACACCCGTAGACACAGTTCTTCTCCTTATTGCTGTGCTCGAATGATTTCATTGCACAGGCTCAGTTTCCAACCGATTTTTGGGCCAGCGCATTCCAGTGTGAAACCTCGAGCAAGGTCGAGGTCAAGTTCAAGAGCCCTCGAGTAACGTAGGGCCGTCGGGCGAGAGAAGGGCACACGTGAGCGCACGGTCGATGGTCGGGTTGTTCGCGGGGATCGGCGGGCTCGAGCTGGGGTTGGCCGAGGCGGGCTGGTCGACGCAGTTGCTGTGCGAGATCGATCCCGGAGCCGGGGCCGTCCTTCGAGCGCGTATGCCCGAGACACCGCTGCACACGGACGTCACCACTCTCCGCAGCCTGCCCGGCGACACCGAACTGGTGGCAGCGGGCTTTCCTTGTCAGGACCTGTCCCAGGCTGGACGCACCGCGGGCATCACCGGTGCCCGCTCCGGCCTGGTGGACGAGGTGTTTCGGCTCGTCACGCGGCGGCGGGGCCCGCGCTGGCTGCTGATGGAGAACGTGCCATTCATGCTGCAGCTCAGCCGCGGGGCTGCCATGCGACACATCACCGACGCGCTCGAGGACCTCGGCTACATGTGGGCCTACCGCGTCGTCGATGCCAGAGCGTTCGGATTGCCGCAGCGTCGCCAGCGGGTGGTGATGCTGGCCTCACGCACCGACGATCCGCGCGAGGTGCTGTTCTCCCAGGATGCAGGCCCGTTGCCCGACGGCGATCCGAGCACCCAACCGTGCGGCTTCTACTGGACCGAGGGAATCCGCGGTCTGGGCTGGGCGGTCAATGCGGTCCCGACGCTCAAGGGTGGATCGTCCCTGGGCATCGCCAGTCCCCCGGCGGTTCGCCTGCCGTCCGGGGAGATCGTCACGCCCGGCATCATCGGTGCCGAACGTCTGCAGGGATTCGATCCCGACTGGACGCTGCCCGCCGTCCAGCAACCCGGCGTGCGCAGCGGACATCGCTGGAAGCTCGTCGGCAATGCTGTCAGTGTGCGGATGGCGTCATGGGCCGCGCGTGCACTCGACGATCCGAAGCCGTACGACGCGTCGAACGATCTAGCTCTACTTCCCGGCCAGGCCTGGCCGACCGCCGCCTGGGGACGCGATCGAACGTCGTTCAAGGTCGCCGTGTCGACCATGCCGGTGCACGAACCCTACGAGGACCTCATCGACTTTCTGGACGACTCGAAGTTGCTGTCGGCGCGGGCCACCGCGGGATTTCTCAAGCGCGCACGCACCGGCAACCTTCGCTTCGCCGACGGTTTCCTCGACGACCTCGACGCCCACCTCGAGCGCATGGGCGGGTACGCCGAGCAGGTTCCGGTGTGAGCGCAGACCGCCCCGTCACCGACGCGAAAACCAGTGCGCGCCTGAGCAAGCAGAAGCGACGCGACACCAAGCCTGAGGTGGCGCTGCGGCGAGCACTCCACCGGCGAGGCCTGCGATATTTCGTCGATCGCGCTCCGTTGAAGGGCATGAGGCGTCGAGCAGACCTGGTGTTCCCCAGGCGCAAGGTCGCGGTCTACGTCGACGGCTGCTTCTGGCACAGCTGCCCGATTCACGCGACCGCGCCCCGAAACAACGCGCAGTGGTGGGCCGACAAACTGGCCGCCAACGTGGCCCGTGATCGCGACACGGACAGACGATTGATCGACGAGGGCTGGCGCGTGGTGCGAATCTGGGAACACGAGGATCCCACCGTCGCCGCCGACCGAGTTGAAGACGAATTATCAGGAGACTGAAACCATCTCGAGCCCCCGCGCGTCCAACCCCATGATCGGTCGAATCGAGTTCGGGGGAAAACGGTGCGTAGAAATTTGTTGCTCGCGGCGGTGGCGCTGGCGATGTCCGTATCGACGAGCGGATGCGCGGTGGTGTTGCTCGGCAACGCTTTTCCCGCAGGCAGTTCGTCGCCGCAGAGCCGGTACGGGTTCGAGATGTCGGAGGCAGACCGATATCTGGCCGATTCGGCAGAATTCGTGCGCAGTCTCGATCCTTGCGGCTTTCTCACCCAGCACGATCTCGCCGCCCTCGGCACAGTGGTGCAGCTGCGGCCCGACGGCGAATTGAGCACGTGCTCGGCCAGCCTGAATCCCGCGGGGTCGAGCGCCACCGACTCCATCTCTGTCGATCTGAACGGATATCGGCCGAGTTCCGACGACAAGGGCACCGAGCAGATCACGATCGGTGGCGAACAGGTGTATCGCGAGAACGCGTCGCACGGGTCGTGCCGCATCAGCTTCCCGCTCCGCGACGAGTTCGACGGTGCCACCGCGGGGGCCATGGACGGCTACCTCACCGAGTCCGGTCGTAGTTTCGCCGCCATCGAGGTGTTCCGCAGTGTGGGGGACGCGTGCCCCGCAGCGATATCCGTCACCGAGACAGCGCTCGCGCTGCTGGACGACCCACCACTGCGTGCCGATTCCAAGTACAACCTTCCGCTTGCCATGAAAGACCCGTGCGCGGTCCTGGAACACTTGCCCGCAACCTGGACGGTAGACCGCTGGAACCCTGCGTCCGATCCGTACCGTTGCCATTTCACGGCGTCCTCGGCAACATTCGAGGACAACTTGGCGATGCTCGACGTCTCGCTCGGCTACGTCGACGGCGACCTGCGTTCGACGGACCGCGAGCCCATCCAGCAAGGCGGCTACACCGTCGAAACACGCGGTTCCGATTCGGCGTGCTTCGCCGACATCGTGCTGGGCAACCCCGTGCTCGGCATGCCCGAGGAGGACAACACTGCCGCGCGCTATGCCCGCACAGTTCCCACCCTGACCGTCCTGGCCGACCACTGCGACTCCGCGGTCGCCCTGGCGGTGGCAACCGCCGATGTACTGACTGGCTAGCCTTGGTCGGTGCGTTCGAGAACCGAAGGCGTGGATATCCGCCGTGTCGTAGGGGCAATCTGCTTGATCCTCGCCGGACTGCTGTATTCGGCGTGGGTGGCCGAATTCTTCCTCGATACCGGACTCGACCCCACCACATCCTTCCTCAGCGAACTCGACGCCCGCGATCAGCCGTACCGCGAATTCTTCTCCACCGCAGACGTCGTCACGGGTTCGCTGATGATTCTCGCCGCGGTCCTCGGCTTCCTGGCAACCCTGCGTCGACGGCTCCTCGTCACCGGCTGGGTGGCGTCGGGCATCTTCGGTATCGCGACCATCGCCGACGCGAAACTCCCCCTCGAGTGTGTCGCGGCCGACGATCCGAGTTGCCCGATCGAACCCAGCGGGCTCTTCCCGCAACTCCATCATCTTCATGCACTCACCAGCACCATCGCGGTGTTCGCGATCTTCACCGTCATGGTTGCGTTCACGCTGGCCGCGTTCCGCTACCGGCTGTACCCGCTGCTTCGCACACTGGGCCTTGCCGTCCTGATCCTCACGACGCTGGCCACCGCGTGGCTGTTGATCGCCGATAATCTGCCCGGTCAGTACGGTCTCGGCATCGCGCAACGGATTCAAGTGGGCGGCATGTCGGCGTATCTGGTGGTGCTGGGCTGTGCGCTTAGACTCGGCGTATGTCCTTCACCGCGACCGAACTGAACGGATCCAAGGTCGAGCAGTACCAGCAGCTCACCGAGCAGGCCCGCGGCCTGGTCTTCGAAGAACCGAATTTGATCGCGAACGCCGCCAATCTCTCCGCGTTGGTCTATCACGCTCTGCCCGAGGTCAATTGGGTCGGTTTCTACCTGTACGACGGCACCGAACTGGTGGTCGGGCCGTTTCAGGGTCAGCCTGCCTGCGTGCGCATCGCCCTGAGCAAGGGTGTCTGCGGAGCGGCAGCAACTACCCGTGAGACACAGCGCGTCGCGGACGTCCATGCCTTCCCGGGCCACATCGCGTGCGATGCCAACACTCGCTCCGAGGTCGTCGTACCGCTGTACCAGGGCGAGACCCTGATCGGTGTGTTCGATCTGGACAGCCCTGTCCCCGACCGCTTCGACGCCGACGATCAGGCCGGCCTCGAAGCGATCGCGGCGGTTTTTCTCAACTCTCTGGGGTAGAACCAGCTGCCGCCTCGAAGAACCAGGCCATGACCAGCGCACCGGGGTCGACGACGCCGCGTGCGGCCTCACCGACGTAGCTGGCGCGGCCGCGGTTGGCAGTGATGTCCTTCGTCGATTCGGCTCCGGATTTCGCCGCGTCGGCAGCGTCCTGCAGGGTGCCGCCGTCCTTCTCGAGCGCGTCGACGGCCGGGGCGATAGCGTCGACCATCGTCTTGTCGCCCACCCGGGCGCCACCGAGTTCGGTGATGCTGTCGAGTCCTGCCCTGGCGGCCTGTCCGATAGCCGCGAGATCCGGCTCGGTTTCGAGCATCGTCCGGTAGAACTGGCGGAACCAGATGCCGAACAGCGCTCCGGACGTACCGCCTGCGTGGCCGAGGTAGGCCTCGCTCACCCCCTCGAATACCGTTGCTGCCGAGTAGCTTTCCTTCACAGCGTCCAGATCGAGCTGTTCGAGGGCGGCCACCATGTTGGTTCCGAAATCGCCGTCGCCTGCCTTGCGGTCCAGCTCGGTCAGGGCCGGTTCCTCGTCGAGTACCCGCTGCGCCCACGACCCGATCCACTCCGAGACGAACGCCGATCGGTCGCCGGTGTCGGACGGCGTGAAGGTCGGTCCGAATGCGCCGCGTTCGGCCACCGGTTTCGCCCCACGGCTCGATGCGTTGGGCCAGCCGGGTGCGTCGGTGGGTGCATCCCAGAGTTCGAGCATCTCGTCGTCTGCGCGGACCAGGGTGATCGAGGCTCCGCCCATGTTCAGCGCTGTGACGAAGCTCCCGACCAGCGAGCGGGAAATCTCGATCCCTTTGCCGTGGAGGTATTCCGAGAGTTCGCCGAACAGTAGATGCAGTTCCAGCGGATGCGTTGCCCCGAGCCCGTTGACGATCGCGATCACCGTTTCGCCCGACTTCAATCCGAGCGAATCCACGATGGGCTCGGTCAGCTTCTCCACGATTTCCTGAGCGGGCAGCTGGGATACGCGGTCGGTGCCGCGTTCTCCGTGGATACCGATGCCGAGTTCGATCTCTTCCTTGGGCAATTCGAAGGACGGTTCGTCCGCTCCCGGCAACGTAGGCGGGTTCAGCGCGACCGCCATGCTGCGTGCGTTCTCCGCGGTTCGACGCCCCAGCGCGACCACCGCCTGCAGGCTGTCGCCGCGTTCCGCTGCTGCGCCGCACACCTTTTCGACGACGATGGTTGCTGCGGTGCCGCGTCGACCTGGACCGTCCTCGCTCTCACTGGCCACGTCGTCGTCGACGAGAACGACGTCGGCCGCAATACCGTCTTCCTGCAACAGCTCTCGAGCGATCATGAAGTTCATCACGTCGCCGGTGTAGTTCTTCACGATGTGCAGCACTCCGCCGCCGGAGTCCACGGCCTTCGATGCCTCGTGCACCTGGAGCGCGTTGGGTGAGGTGAAGATCAGACCCGGGCACGCGCCGGTGAGCATGCCGCGTCCGATGAAGCCGGCGTGCAGCGGCTCGTGGCCCGATCCCCCACCGGACAGCAGGGCGACCTGACCGTCGGAGATGCGGTAGCGGCGGGTCAGAAATCCGGGATCGGCATGCCACGTGACGTCGTCGGTGGCGGCGACGAAACCGCGGAGGGCGTCGGCGACGAATGTTCGAGGGGAATTGGAGAACATGGCTCCACCCTAACCACCTGCGCCGCGTCCCTTCATCGGTTCTGCAGGACCGATACAGTCGGGGTATGAGTACCGAGACCTGGACGCTCGACGCATCGCACGGCGGACAGTTGGCTGTCCGGACGGATGTCACCGGAAAGGCATCCAAGATGGGGCATCGCCTCACGATTGCGGTGACCTCCTGGACCGCCACCGTCGAGTGGTCCGGGGACGCACCCACCGCGGTCACCCTGGACGCCGAGGTGGGATCGATCGATGTGATCGACGGCGAGGGTGGACTGACGCCCTTGATCGGACCGGAGAAGACAGTAGCGAAAGCCAACGCGCTCAAGAGCTTCGACGCCGGCCGATACCCGTCGATCACATTCCGATCGACCGACATCACCGCCGTCGACACCGGATTTCGACTGACCGGCATGGCGGAGATCCACGGCGTTTCGAGGGAGGTCACCGTGGATGTGAACGTCACCGACCTCGGAGATCGGTGGCATCTCGTTTCGGAAACTGCTGTGCGTCAATCGGATTACAAGATCACCCCGTATTCGCAGATGTTCGGAGCCATGAAGGTGGTCGACGAGGTCACCGTGACGTTCGACGCCGAGTATCGCAAGCCCTGAGTCTTTCCAATTCGACTGTCATGGTGGACACTACGGCGATGAGTCGAAATCGATGGATGTTCGGATCCTGCTTATCGGCCCTGACGCTGGCCGTAGCGTTGACCGCGGGCTGCAGCAGTCCAGCGACCTCGCCTGCCGATGGACCTCCGGGGGTGAACGTCAACGGCGTCGGAGAAGTGCAAGGTGCGCCAGACATGCTGACGACCCAGATCGGCGTTCAGGCCACGGCCGAGGACGTCACCGCCGCCATCGAACAGGCGAATGCGGCCGTGAGTGACGTCACGGACGCGGTTGTCGCGGCCGGTGTCGCCCGCGAGGACATCCAGACTCAGCAGGTGTCGATCGATCCGCAGTACTCCGGCGCACTGCCGGGCGGCACCTCTGCGATTTCCGGTTATCAGGCCACCAACACCCTGCAGGTGACGGTTCGCGACCTGTCGAGGGCGTCCGCAGTGCTGGGAGACGCCACGTCGGCCGGCGGAAACGCGACCCGCATCTCCGGGGTCTCCTTCAAGATCGACGACGATTCCGAGCTGATCGCCGATGCCCGGTCCAGGGCATTCGCCGACGCCCGCAACCGCGCCGAGCAGTACGCGTCACTCGCAGGCGGAGAACTCGGGGACGTTCTGTCGATCACGGAGTCGATCACCGGCCAGGAGCAGCCGAGGTCGTTCGGCGAGTCCGCCACTTCGTTCGACACGGCAGTGCCCATCGAGCCGGGACAACAGACCGTCAGCGTGAGCGTGTCAGTGAAGTGGGCGTTGAACTAGGTCCCGGCCGGCGGTGGCAGGCGGTAGTTCACCGGGGTGGCCGAGAAGTCCAGAGGATTGCGGACGCCCTCGGCCGCTGCTCCCGGAACCTGGACTCGCGGTTCGAGCCCGAGCGACTCCGCGAAGGCGAAGGCCTCGTCGATCGAATTGACCGGCCCCGCGGGGACGTTGCGGGCCATCAGTTCTCGGTACCATTCGTCGGCTGTACGTGATCGCAAAGCCGAGTTCAGGATGTCGACCAACTGATCTCGATGTTCGACGCGAGCAGAGTTGGACGAGAAGCGCTCGTCTGCAGCCAGTTTCGGCATAGCCAGCACCTCCGTAAGCGCCGAGAATTGCCGGTCGTTGCCCACTGCCAACGCGAGCGGACGGTCGGCGGTCTCGAACACCTCGTACGGTACGAGCGATGGGTGCTTGTTGCCCATCGGCCGCGGTACGACGCCTGCCCCGAGATAAGCCGAGGACTGGTTGCTCAACGCGGACAGGACCGACGCCATCAGTGAGGTATGCACCTGCTGACCCGCACCGGTGTTCGATCGATGATGCAGCGCCGCAAGGATTCCGCTGAGTGCGTGCAATCCCGTGACGATGTCGACCATCGCCACTCCCACTTTGGTGGGCGTCGAGGAATCGGGGCCGGTGACGCTCATCAGACCGCCGACGGCCTGCACCACCAGATCGTATCCCGGAAGTGCGGAGCCTCCGCCAGTGCCGAAGCCGGTGATCGAGCAGTAGATCAGACCGGGATTCGTCTGCGAGAGCGTCGAATAGCCCAGGGCGAGCCGGTCCATCGCGCCGGCCCGGAAGTTCTCGATCAGAATGTCTGCGCCCGAAACGATCTCCTGCGCCTCGGCTACGCCGCCCTCGGATTGCAGGTCGATGAACCTCGACGTCTTGTTGCGATTGACCGAATTGAAATACGTTGCCGTACCGGCAGAGTCGTACGGTGGTCCCCACGATCGGGTGTCGTCACCGATCCCGGGCCTTTCGATCTTGATGACCTCGGCCCCCATGTCGCCGAGCATCATCGTCGCGTACGGGCCTGCGAGTACGCGAGAGAAATCCGCGACGACAAGCCCTGCGAGTGGACCGGTGGCATCTGTCATCGGTCCACTGTATGACCTCGAGGTTTACGCGACGGCGAACGACCGCTTCGCCAAGCCGAATTGAAAGCCGGAAATGGCTGTGGTCACCGGAGCTTCCGGGTTCTCGGCGGCACCGAGCGTGACGAACAAAGGCGTGAAATGTTCGACGGTGGGGTGGGCATACGGCATACCCGGTGCGGCTCTGCGGAAGTCCGCCAACGTCGCGACATCACCGCGTGACAACGCGTCGGCCGCCCAGAGATCGAAGTCCTCCGACCACGTCGGCACGGTGTTGGTGACGAAGTTCTCGCGCGAGAGGAACGGCAGTCCGTGCGTCATGAACCCGGAACCGATGACCAGCACGCCCTCGGCACGAAGCTCTTTCAGCGCAGCGCCTATCGCCATCAGCCGGTCGGGAGCATGCGTCGGCAGGCTCAACTGGAGAACGGGGACGTCGGCGTACGGGTACATCACCTTCAGGGGAACCCAGGCACCATGGTCGAGTCCGCGAGAGGTGTGTCGGTGCAGATTTTCCGACGCCGGGATTGCCGCGGCCACCCGTGCGGCCAGCACCTCTGCGTCGGGCGTCCGGTATTCCATCGAGAAGTAGCGCTGGGCGAATCCGCCGAAGTCGTAGACCAGCGGGGTCGCAGCCGCCGACGCGGACAGGCTCAGCGGGGCCTCCTCCCAGTGCGCGCTGACGATGAGGATCGCCTTCGGCTTGGGCATCGACTGCGACCAGGTGAACAGCTGGTCCATCCAGAGTGCGTCGTCGAAGACCGGGGGTGCGCCGTGGCTGATGTACAGGGCGGGCATCGGACCGTCGCTCGGAGTCCACAGTTCCTGTGACCGGCTCGCGGGTGCGGTATCGGCGAGAAATGCGTCGAACGCTGCTCCCGCGACGGGCGGGTTGATCACAGATGTCATGGCGGGTCCCTCGAATACTTAGGTTGAATCTTCAACTTAGCACCGATTTGGCCCTGCGGCCAGCATGGCTAGGCTCGAGCGCATGCCGGATGCCGTCTATCGCGCACCGATGCCTGACGGCGTCGAGCGTGCCCTCGCCTATGGTCTCTGCGGAATGGCGGCCGACGACGAACGCTCGCTACGACGCGTCGAGCGCTTCGAGCAGGTTCCGGACGGATCTCTCGTCTGGACGCGCACCGAGCGTGGCGAGTTCTTTCTCGGACGAATTTCCGGTCCTCTACGTGAGGATCGCAGCGCCGACGCGGTGGCGTCGAACATGATTTTCGTGCGGGACTGCCAGTGGACGAGCGAACCCGTTCCCGAGCGCCAGGTTCCCGCGGCGACACTGCAGACCTTCGCGCGTGGTGGCCGCAATTTTCAGCAGACCCACGACCCGCGGGTCGGTGCGGAGTCGGCTAGCGTGTGGCGAGCGCGAGGTCGTTGACCTGGGGATCTACCTGCACGACGGAGTAGCCCTGGATCTCGAACTTGTTCTCGCCCTCGGGCGGTCCGAGGACGGCACGGACGATCAGCGTTGCGGCGGCAGCGACGAGTGCGATCACGATGACCACTGCTGCCACGATCAGCAGGGTCCGTGGGCCACCGAACAGGTTCTTCGAGCTCATGGGTCCATCATGGCCCCTGCGGGATGAGACACGAATCGCGCGTGCGGAAGTAATAAAGGTGTTGATCAGATGAGTTCATGGCTACAGTGAATCTGTGACCGATTCACCCGAGCCCGATTTCTGGTCGTTCATCGACACCGCCAACACCACGCTGGCCCGGGACTACGGGTTCGAGCACCAGCTGGCCACCGAGGTACTACTGACCCTGAACCGGGCGTCGAACATCGTCACCTACGACCTCGAAGCGACGGTTCATCGCCCGCGAGGCTGGTCGTGGTCGTCGTTCCGGCTGATGTTCGTCACGTGGTTGTCAGGCCCGATCGAGCCCAAGCGGGCGGCCGAGCTGACGGGTATGAGCCGCGCGGCCGTATCCAACCTGTCCAAGACCCTCATCGCCGGCGGACTGCTCGCCAGCACTCCCGACGAGAAGGACGGGCGTTCGGTCCGCCTCGCCCTCACCGCACAGGGCCACGACGAGATGGTCGAAGCGTTCGCCGAACAGAACGAACGGGAGAACGCGTGGGCCAGCGCGCTCACCGAACCCGAGCAGCGGATCCTGGTGATGCTGTTGACCAAACTCATCACCCACCGCAACCAATTCGACGTCCGGGGACGCAACTGAGGGTTGCGTAGATCACGTAAAAATAGTTAATGTGTTTACTATAAGCGGTGAACACAACACAGGAGCGATGACGTGGCCTACTACCGGCAGCTCGGATCGGTACCGCCGAAGCGGCACACCCAGCACCGAACTCCCGACGGCAACCTCTACTTCGAGGAGCTGATGGGCGAGGAGGGCTTCTCCTCGGACTCGTCTCTGCTCTATCACCGCCACATTCCGTCGGCCATCGTCGACGCCACGGTCTGGGATCTGCCCGACCAGACGACGACCCCGAATCACCCACTGATGCCGCGGCACTTGAAGCTGCACGAGCTGTCTCCGGAATCCGTCGTCGCCGACACCGACGTCGTCACCGGTCGCCGGCTCGTCCTCGGCAACGCCGATGTCCGACTCTCCTACGTCGTCGCATCGAAAATCTCACCGCTGTATCGCAATTCGATCGGCGACGAGATGGTCTACATCGAATCCGGTTCAGCCACCGTCGAAACCGTGTTCGGAACCCTCGAGGCGCGGCAAGGCGACTACGTGCTCATTCCGCGTGCCACGACGCACCGCTGGATTCCCGACGGCACCCTGCGCGCCTACGCCATCGAGGCCAACAGCCACATTGCACCGCCCAAGCGCTTTCTGTCCAAGTACGGCCAGCTGCTCGAGAACGCCCCCTACTGCGAACGCGATCTGCGCGGCCCCACCGAGCCCCTACTGGCAGACGGCAGCGACGTCGAAGTGCTTGTCAAACATCGTGGTTCGACGGGCATCGTCGGAACCCGATACGTCTACCCCAACCACCCGTTCGACGTGGTGGGATGGGACGGTTGCCTCTATCCGTACACATTCAACATCTCGGACTACGAGCCGATCACCGGCCGGGTGCATCAACCACCGCCTGCGCATCAGGCATTCGAGGGGGCCAATTTCGTGATCTGCAATTTCGTGCCACGCAAGGTCGACTACCACCCATTGGCGATCCCGGTGCCGTACTACCACTCCAACGTCGACTCCGACGAAATCATGTTCTACGTCGGCGGCGACTACGAAGCCCGCAAGGGCTCGGGCATCGGGCAAGGCTCGATCTCGGTACATCCGGGCGGTCACGCTCACGGGCCGCAACCCGGTGCCTACGAACGTAGTATCGGCGCAGAATTCTTCGACGAGCTGGCCGTCATGGTCGATACGTTCCGCCCCCTCGAACTCGGAGAGGGCGCGCTCGCGTGCGAGGACAACGGTTATGCGTGGACGTGGGCAGGCCGGGGGCCGAACCGATGATCCCTCCGCTCTTCCGTCGCCTGTGCGACGACGCCGCCGCCTTCCCACCCGGCAATGCGCCGCTCGATGTTGCTGTGGCACAACATCTCGAGCACCGGGCCAGTGCGTTCGCAGACCTCGTCGGCCCGTTGGTCGTCCCGATGGACCGTGTGGGCGAGCTGGACCTGGGTGCTCGGATGGAGGTGGCGTTGACCGCACCTGCCGGGCCGCGCAGTGTGGAGGCAGGCCTGCGGGCAGCCGACCGCACGGCCGGCGTGACGGTCGTGTCCATCGAAGTCGCAGTCCCCCAGGGCACCGACATCGATGTGCTCCGCAACATCACTCAGGACGTGGACATCTATGTCGAGATTCCCCGGGACTCCCGAAAAGACGACATCTTCGACGCCGTCGACGAGTTCGGGTATCGCGCCAAGTTCCGGACCGGTGGCGTCACGGCCGACCAGTACCCAGACGAACACGAGCTCGCCGCGTCGATCTACCAGGCGGCACAGCGCGAGGTCCATTTCAAGGCCACCGCCGGTCTGCATCACGCGGCGCGTAACACCGATCCCCACAACGGTTTCGAGCAGCACGGCTTCCTCAACGTGATTCTTGCGGCCGAAGCAGCGCACAGCGGCGCTCGCGTCGGCGAGCTCGAGAAGATCCTGGCGATCAGGGACGAGGAGGTCCTCGCCGGAATCGTGGCCGGGATCGAGGGCCAACGCGCCTTCGCCTCCTTCGGCACCTGCAACATTCGTGAACCCCTGGACGATCTCATCCGACTCGGACTCGTCCCACCTCTGTGACCTAGGAGCGCCGCTCATGACGCACATCGACATTCCCGCTGATTCCGAGTTCGGAATCGACAACCTCCCCTACGGCATTTTCAGCACTCCGGGCACGAACGCTCGTGTCGGAGTTCGCTACGGCGACAACGTGATCGACCTGTATGGAGCTCTGGGTGACGCAGACTTCGCGTCGACGAGCCTGAACGCATTCATGGCTCGCGGACGCAGTCGGTGGGCGGAGATCCGCTCGTCGGTCACCGACATGCTCGCCGGTGGCACGACCCCCGCGGAAGCAATCGTGCCCGTTTCCGACGTGACGATGCACCTGCCGTTCGAGGTGGCCGACTACGTGGACTTCTACGCCTCCGAGCATCACGCAGCCAACCTCGGCCGACTCTTTCGCCCCGATGCCGAACCGCTGCTACCGAATTGGAAGCACCTGCCCGTGGCGTACCACGGTCGGTCCGGCACGGTCGTCGTCTCCGGCACCGACATCACCAGGCCTCGCGGCCAACGCAAGGCACCCGACGAGGCGTCGCCCACCTTCGGTCCGAGTCGGCGACTGGACATCGAGGCCGAGATGGGCTTCGTCGTCGGCGTTCCGTCCGACGGGCCAATATCGCCGGATCGGTTCTCGGACCACGTGTTCGGAGCCGTCATCGTCAACGACTGGTCGGCGCGCGACATCCAGGCCTGGGAGTACGTTCCGCTGGGGCCGAACCTCGGCAAGAGTTTCGCGACCTCCATCTCGCCGTGGGTGGTACCCCTGCTCGCGCTGGAGCACGCACGAACCTCGACGCCGGTTCAGGACCCCGAGCCGCTCGATTACCTCCGCGAATCTCGTTCCTGGGCTCTCGACATCGACCTGACCGTCGCGTGGAACGGGCACGTCGTCTCGCACCCGCCCTACACTGCAATGTACTGGTCGCCGGCTCAGATGCTCGCGCACGAGACCGTCAACGGTGCGACATCGCGAACCGGCGATCTGTTCGCCTCGGGCACCATCTCGGGACCCGAGAAGAATCAGCGCGGGGCATTCATCGAATTGACCTGGGGTGGAAAAGAACCCGTGACACTCGGCTCGGAAACCCGAACCTTCCTCAAGGACGGCGACGAGATTTCCATCGCTGCGAGTGCCCCAGGGCCCAACGGATCGCGCATCGGATTCGGTGATGTCCGGGGTCGCATCAAGCCGGCCTGAACAGCTACCAGTCCGAGCGCACGATGAGGGACTGCTCGATTTCGAGTGCTGCGTCGCGCACGGCCTGCCCCCACAACACGCCGGCCGAGGTCGACACCCTCTCGATCGGTCCCGCGACGCAGACGGCGGCCACGATGCGCTGGTCTCGGCGAACCGGGGCGCTCACCGAGGTCAGTCCCGGGGTTCGCTCGGATACAGATTCCCACCACCCGAGTTCGCGGCTCTCGGAGTCGGCGTCGAGATCGCCGGCCAACACGTGACCGGCCGACCCCGCTCCGAGCGGAAGTAGCGCCCCCACCGGCAACGACGCGCGGAGTTCGTGCTGGGAATCCTCGGAGACCAGGCACAACCGATGCGATCCCCGCAATACCCACAGCTGGGCGGATTCTCCGGTCTCTTGCCGCAGGCGCCTGAGAATCGGTACCGCGAGCCCGCTGAGAGTGGAGGTGCCGAAGCGGTCACCGGGATGAAGAAGACCGTCGTTGTCCCGGCGGAGCATCGAGTACCGCACCATCTCGCCGACCAGTCGATAGACCGTCGATGCAGACAGGCCCAGTATTTTGGCGAGGTCACCGGTGGTTCGCGGACATGCCTCGACGGCATTGAGAATCGCCGCGGCCCGGGCCAGCACCCCGGTAGTGGTGTCGGCGCTACCGTCCGTCACTGCTGTCGACCTCCGTTTTCGATTCCCGTACAGCATCGGCTACATGGCCGACACTGCTTACGCAGCATAGGTGTCGGACCGGTCCGTGACGCTGTCAGCAGGGCCGAGCGCCACGATGGACGCCGGCCAGATCGCGGTAGGTGAGCGCGTTGGCTGTGCAGTGCTCCACCTCCTCGTCGGTCAGTTCCCGCCGAACCTTGGCAGGGACACCGGCGACCAATGATCTCGGCGGGATCTGTGCACCTTCCGTCACCAGTGCACCTGCGGCAACGAGACAGTCCTCTCCCACCACGGCACCGTTCATGATGACGGCAGCCATGCCGACCAAGGTTCCGTCGCCGACGGTGCAACCGTGCAAGACGGCATTGTGTCCCACACTCACGTTGCGTCCGATCGTGAGCGGGAAGCCCGGATCCACATGTGCGACAACACCGTCCTGAATGTTGGACCCACCACCGATTGTGATCTCCTCCGAGTCGGCCCGTAGAACGGCCTGGTACCAGACACTGCTGTCCGGACCGAGATTCACTCGCCCGACGAGCGTCGCGGTGGGGGCGAGCCACGCGGATGCGTCGACGGTAGGAGATCCGCACTCGAGCGCGAGCAGCATCGACCCTGGGTTCTTGTCGGTCATGAGTTCCTGTTTCCTTCCAGCGGCACGAATATCTGAGAAATCCACATCACAGTGGTTGTCATACGTGATCCAGCACACTATGGTCATTCCTACCAGAAGATAATGCCTTTATCAAATAATGATAATTGGCCATCTTCACTCTGACTTACTACGTACTGCAGGGAGTGACCACCGGTGTCCATCACCACTGAGAACGGCCCTTTGCACGGAATCCGTGTGATCGAGCTGGGCAATTTCATCGCTGCACCCTTCGCGAGTCGCCTTTTCGCCGACTTCGGTGCCGACGTCATCAAGATCGAGCGCCCCGGCGTCGGCGACGAACTTCGCGGCTGGCGTCGAAGCCGTGGAGACACCTCCATGATGTTTCGAACCATTGCTCGCAACAAGCATTCGGTGACTCTCGATCTGCGTACCGACGAAGGCCGCGATCTCGCGCTGAAGTTGGTCGAGACCGCCGATGTCGTCGTGGAGAACTTCCGGCCCGGCACCCTCGAGCGGTGGGGACTGGGACCCGACCGACTACAGGAAGCCAATCCCGACGTGGTCATGGTCCGTATCTCGGGCTACGGCCAAACCGGTCCGCATCGAGACCGGGCCGGATTCGGCGGGGTAGCAGAAGCATTCGGCGGATTGCGCCACGTCACCGGCCACGCGGATCGCGAGCCCGTTCGGCCAGCAGCACCCATCGGCGACGTACTGGCCGGATTGCACGGTGCCGTCGGCGCTCTCGTGATGCTCCTGGCCCGCGAACGGAGCGGAAATCATTCCCGGCCCAAGGTTGCCGACGTCGCACTCTACGAGGCGGTGTTCATGGCCATGGAATCGCTGGTCCCGGACTACGACGCATACGGCACGGTTCGCCAGCGCACAGCGGGCAATCTTCCCGGCGTGGTCCCCAGCGGCATCTATCCGTCCCAGGACGGCAGCGTCATGATCGCCGGGAACTCGAGCAGCGTGTTCGGACGGCTCATGACTGCGGTGGGCCGAGCAGACCTGGCCGCCGACCCGGAACTGGCCAACGGCGACAAACGATTTGCGCGCGAGGCCGAACTCGACGGAGCCATCTCCGACTGGACGTCGGTAAGGCCGACAGCTGTTGTCGTCGACGAACTCGGTGCCGCGGGCATTCCCGTCGGCGAAGTGTTCGACGCAGCTCAGATCGCCGACGACGAACACTTCGTTTCACGCGGGATGGTCCAACCT
The DNA here is from genome assembly GCF_030056895.1 of Rhodococcus sp. IEGM 1341. NCBI lineage: Bacteria > Bacillati > Actinomycetota > Actinomycetes > Mycobacteriales > Nocardiaceae > Rhodococcus > Rhodococcus sp. IEGM 1341. The sequence goes on from NZ_JASHKV010000004.1 coordinate 193,100, forward strand.
CTGAAAGTCTCTGTGGAACAGGGCAGTACCGAGGAAGTGCGCTTTCCCGGAGTGGTTCCACGCTTCGGCGACGAACCCACCGCCGTGAAGTGGGCCGGACCGGACCTCGGCGAGCACACGGACGATGTCCTCGGCCGCATGCTCGGACTCACCGAGAAGCAGCTCGACGATCTCCGCGCCAGGAAGGTGATCTGACATGCCTCGCGTACACATCACCGACGTCTATCTCCGCGACGGATTGCAGGACGAGAAGTGCATCGTCCCCACGGAGGACAAACTCGCCGTACTCGACGCCACCCTCGCGTCGGGCATCACGACCGTCGAGATCGCCTCGTTCGTTTCTCCCACCCGGGTGCCGCAGATGGCCGACGCCGAAGAGGTCGTCTCGCGTGCACCGCGCCGATCCGATATCCGTTACACCGCATTGACATTGAACGGACGGGGAGTGCACCGGGCCGCCGAGACCGACATCGATGTCATCCAGGTCGTCACCTCCGCCAGTGAGGGCCACAGCCGCGCGAATGCCGGACGGTCGTCCGAGGACGCTCTGCAGGATTGGCACCGTGCAGTCGCGGCGCATCCGGATCGGACGTTCATCGGCGGAGTCAGTACCGCTTTCGTGTGCCCGTTCGACGGCATCATCACGCCCGCACGGCTCGTCGAGGTCTGCACCCGCATGGCCGACATCGGCGTATCGAGCCTCGGTCTCGCGGATACCCTCGGCATCGCGACCACCGACCAGGTACTGGCCGGAGCCGACGCCGTCCGAAGGGCGTTGCCCGAGTTGACGATCAGCCTGCACCTGCACAACGCCCACGACCAGGCCCTCGAGACAGCGGTACGTGCAGTGCTCGACCTCGAGATCGAGCACTTCGACAGCGCGCTCGCCGGGTACGGCGGTTGCCCCTTCGCCCCGGGCGCGCACGGAAACCTGGCCACCGAGCAGCTCGTCGACAGGTTCCATCGCGCCGGAATCGACACCGGTATCGACACGGCTGCTCTGGCCACCGCTGCCGATCTCGCTCGTTCAGTGGTCGATCGCGCTCTTCCTCTCCCCACTTCTGCTTCCGCTCTCTGATCAGGCGGGCTCCGGTCCGCGCATCGCCGCTTCCCCTGCGGCACAACCTCATCCTCCGTCCGAAAGGCCAGCCGTGGTCTACGCAATCTCGATCATCGCCCTCATCGCAATCTTCACGGTCGCGACGATCACCCCCATCAACATGGGCCTACTGGCCTTCGCCGGCGCTTTCCTCATCGGTGGCGCGATATCCGGCATACCTATCGAAGACATCATCGACGCATTCCCAGGTAGCACCTTCATCATCGTCGGTGGCATCACCTTGTTGTTCGCCATCGCCAAAGCCAACGGAACCATCGACGTCGTCATCGATCGATCCCTCCGACTGGTGGGCGGACGGCGCTGGGCCATCCTGTGGATGATGTTCCTGCTGTCCGGCCTGCTGATGGCCCTCGGATCCGTGCTCGCCGTCGGCATGCTGGCACCGATCGCGATGCCGCTGGCCAAGCGCAACAACATCAATCCCTTCCTGATGGGCATGGTCGTCAGCCATGGCGCGCTCGCCTGCTGCTTCTCCCCGATCAACCTCTACGGCGCTTTCGTCAACGGCTTGATGGACTCCACCGGTGTGGGCTCACATCCGCTCGCGCTGTTCCTCATCCCGTTCGTTCTCAACACGCTGATCGCACTGGTTCTCTTCCTCGTTCTCGGCCGCGACCTGATCAAAGACCGCACGCGTGCGTTCGACGTCCAGGATCTCCGCGACCAGGAGGGCGGGCTGCCGGTGCCGTCAGGACCGCGTCCGGGCAACACCGGGTTGCCCGAGGGCAGCGGTGGCGGCACCGCCGTGCAAGTCGAAGCCGATCCGATCGAAGCAGCCTCGGTCACAACGGTTCCCGATCAAGCCGTCCCCCTGACTCGAGTGCGCGTACTCACGCTTCTCGGTATTGCCGCCCTGGTTCTGCTGTCCGTGACCTTGGGCGTCGACATCGGCGTCAGCGCGATCTGCGTGTCGGTCGTGTTGTTGCTGCTGGCACCGAAGACTCATCCGAAGGTGGTCGACAACATCGCCTGGCCCGCCGTGGTTCTGGTCTGCGGTGTTCAGACGTACATGGCAGTCATGACCCAGAACGGTACGCTGGGATTCCTCGGCGACGCCGCCTCCGCCCTGGGATCACCACTGCTGACGGCACTCATCCTGTGCTACGCGGTGGCCATCATCTCGGCGTTCGGATCGTCGATCGGCACCATCGGTATCGCCCTCCCACTCGCTGCACCCATGCTCGCCGCCGGCGAACTGGGAGCCATCGGATTCGTTGCCGCCATTGCATTCTCGGCGACGGTGGTGGACGTGAGCCCGTTCTCCACCAACGGCGTGATGGTCCTGGCCGAAGCACGAGTGGACGACAAAGCCCGATTCCAGCGAAAGATGTTGGGTTACTGCGGACTCGTCGTTCTCCTCGCTCCGCCGACCGTATGGTTGCTGACGGTGGTCGGGCCTTCGATGACCTGATTCGAGAGCCACTTCGGCCCCTGCCTCGACGCGGACGTGCTCAGTCGCGCGTTCGTCGAAAGGCAGGGGCCTTCGGCGTTCTCTCGGGCTCGGCAGTGTTCAGCAACGGCATCGCTCGAAACTCGACCAGTTCCGAGAGCACGACCACACTGGTGGACCGTGCGATCGTACGAGACTGGTTGAGCACGATCAGAGTTCGCTGCAGGTCGTCGTGCGAGGCGGCCGCGACCCGGCACAGCACGTCGCCGGCACCGGTCGTAGCGAATGCTTCCAACACCCCGGGTATTTGCTCCAGAACAGCGACGACGTCACCGAGAGCGCCCTGGGCGATCTCCAACGTCACGAACGCCTGAACGCCGTAACCTGCTGCAGCCAAGCCGATTCGAGGTTGATACCCCCTGATGACACCGGTGTCCTCCAGTCGCTGCAGACGGGCCGACACAGTCGCACGCGCAACGCCGAGCGTCCGCGACAGCTCGAGCACGCCGATCCTCGAATTGTCATGCAGCGCAGCGAGCATCGCCCGGTCCAACTCGTCCAATGTGGATTCCATCGCGCACCTCCAGTTTTCTGTACGAATTGTATAGCAAGCCGCGCATTCTCCTGGCCCATCTGCACAGCTCAGCTAGCAGAAGTCCGGTCGATTGACACCTCTCACCGGCAATGTTTGAGTCATCAGGACAGTTCGCTCAGCTCGAACCGAAGGCGGCCGATCCCCTTGTCGCCGCGCCCGAGCCATCACACCAACCAGGGAGCCTTCATGAGCCTCGACAGCATCCTCAACGACGACGAAAGATTGGCCGATCTCGATGCAGATCAGCTTCGACAGCTCGTCGGCCTGGTCGAGTACGACGACAAGAAAGATCCCTTTCCGGTCAGCGGCTGGGACGCCATCGTGTGGGTCGTCGGCAACGCGACGCAGACCGCGCACTTCTTCCAGTCCGCGTTCGGCATGGAGCTCGTTGCCTACTCCGGCCCGACAACGGGCCAACGTGACCACCACGCGTACGTGCTCAAGTCCGGCGCAGTGCGTTTCGTCATCAAGGGAGCCGTCGATCCGGACAGCGATCTGGTCGCCCACCACACCCGCCACGGTGACGGCGTCGTCGACATCGCGCTGGCCGTACCGGATGTGGATCGATGCATCGAACATGCGCGGGCCCAGGGCGCGCGAGTACTGCAAGAGCCGACCGACACCTCCGACGAGCACGGCACAGTCCGCACCGCGGCCATCGCGACCTACGGCGACACCCGGCACACGTTGGTGGACCGCTCCCGCTACACCGGCGCCTACCTACCCGGCTACGTACCGCGAACGTCGACGTTACAGCGACCGGAAGGAGCTCCCAAGCGCATCTTCCAGGCTCTCGATCACGTGGTCGGCAATGTCGAGCTCGGAAAGATGGACGAGTGGGTCGACTTCTACCACCGCGTCATGGGTTTCACGAACATGGCCGAGTTCGTCGGGGCCGATATCGCCACCGATTACTCGGCGCTGATGAGCAAGGTCGTCTCCAACGGCAATCACCGCGTGAAGTTCCCACTGAACGAGCCGGCCATCGCCAAAAAGCGCTCACAGATCGACGAGTACCTCGACTTCTACCGAGGCCCAGGAGCACAGCATCTGGCGCTCGCGACCAACGACATCCTGTCCTCGGTCGATGCCCTCCGCGCAGCGGGCGTCGAATTTCTCGCCACACCCGATTCGTACTACGAGGACCCGGAACTGCGGGCCCGTATCGGCAACGTCCGGGTACCGATCGAAGAGCTGCAGAAGCGCGGCATTCTCGTCGACCGTGACGAGGACGGGTATCTGCTGCAGATCTTCACCAAGCCACTGGTCGATCGCCCGACGGTATTCTTCGAGCTGATCGAACGCCACGGCTCGCTCGGCTTCGGAATCGGTAACTTCAAGGCACTGTTCGAGGCCATCGAGCGGGAGCAGGACGCGCGCGGAAACTTCTGACTCGTGATCTGTTCGACGCCGCCCACTGTCAGCGTTCGGTGGGCGGCGTCGTGCGTCCCAGGCCACCTCGATCTTCGTCGAAGATCAACCACGTGCGGGTCGCCCGAACGCCGTCGAGCGATTGCAGTCCCTCGAGCACCACCAACCGCAGGCTCTCGTTGTCGGGAGTCCTGATGAGTACCAGCACGTCGAAATCCCCTCCGAGCAAGCTGAAATGGTCGACGAACTCCATCGCCCTCAGCCCCTCGGACACGGTCCGCCACGAATCCTGACGGATGGACAACGCGATGAACGCCGACGTCCCGAGCCCTGAGGCCGCGTGATCCACCTGCACGGTGAACCGTTCGATGACACCGGAATCCTTGAGTCTGTCCACCCGCGTATAGGTATGTGCCCGCGAGAGATTCAAACGATCGGCCAGCACTCGCATCGATATCCGGCCGTCCGCGCTGAGCTCGGCGAGGATGCGACGATCGGTGTCGTCCAACTCCACACGCCTCGAGACGTCGTCCATTCGTCCGCTCCTACCTCGTGGTTCGTTGCGCCGATCGGACAGATTCTGGATTCGCGTGGCAATCGGCGGCCATATGTCTGCAATTCTACGACGATCGGACTTGTTCATCACAAAATCGGCCAGAATCGCCGTACAAGCCGATTTCAGGAGAGTGCGACATGACGACCGTCGAGAAGGTAGCGGCAACGTCCTACCAACAGTTCATGCCCGCCGACCGTCCCGTGCAGTATCTCGCGCCGGACGGGACGGGCGTGGACAGTGCCGCCCGTTACGCACACCCGTCCAACGAGCGCCTGCTCGAGATGTATCGCTCGATGGTCCACGGTCGCCGATTCGACCAGCAGGCAACAGCTTTGACCAAGCAGGGCCGTCTCGCGGTCTACCCGTCTTCGCGCGGACAGGAGGCCTGCCAGATCGCGGCCGCCCTCTGCCTGGGCGAGCAGGACTGGATGTTCCCGACGTACCGTGACTCGATGGCTCTCGCGGCGCGAGGCGTCGACCAGGTGGAGTTGCTCGGCATGCTCGCCGGCTACTGGCACTGCGGCTACGACCCGACCGCCTACAAAATCGCTCCCCAATGCACCCCACTGGCAACACAATTGCTCCACGCGACCGGCTTCGCGTACGCCGAGGCCAAGCAGGGTCGCGACACCATCGCCCTCGCCTTCTGCGGCGACGGTGCCACCAGTGAGGGCGACTTCCATGAGGCCCTCAACTTCGCCGCGGTGTTCCGGGCACCGGTCATCTTCCTGGTGCAGAACAACGGCTTCGCGATCAGCGTTCCCCTGGCACGTCAGAGTGCCGCTCCCTCGTTGTCGCACAAGGGAGTCGGCTACGGAATCGGCAGCGAGCAGGTCGATGGCAACGACCCGATTGCCATGATGGCCGTGATGGACGAAGCCGTGAAGTACGTCAGAGCGGGCAAGGGACCGGTCGTCGTCGAGGCGCACACATACCGCATGGACGCGCACACCAACGCCGATGATGCCACGCGCTACCGCAAGGCCGACGAGGTCGAAGGGTGGCTGGCCCGAGATCCGCTCTCGCGCCTCGATTCCTACCTCGAAGGCCAGGGGCTACTCACCGACGAGCTGCGCGAGCAGATGACGGTGTCGGCCGACGCCGACGCCGCTGCGCTTCGCGCCGGCATGAACGTCGAGCAGGAGGTCGATCCCGAGGATCTGTTCCGGTTCGTCTACTCCTCCCCCACACCCGCCCTGATCGAACAACGCGATCAGGTTGCCGCCGAAATCGCTGCAGGAGAACTGTCATGACCACGATGACCATGGCCGGAGCACTGAACGCCGCCCTGCGCGACGCGTTGACCGAGGACGAGAAGGTCGTCGTGTTCGGCGAGGACGTCGGCACACTCGGCGGCGTCTTCCGCGTCACCGACGGACTGACCCGAGACTTCGGTGACGATCGCTGCTTCGACACCCCGCTCGCCGAGTCGGGTATCGTCGGATTTGCAATCGGAATGGCGATGTCGGGTTACAAGCCCGTCGTCGAGATGCAATTCGACGCCTTCGCCTACCCGGCCTTCGAGCAGATTGTGTCTCATGTGGCCAAGCTGCGCAACAGAACTCGTGGCTCACTCACCGCGCCGATGGTCATACGCATCCCGTTCGCCGGCGGTATCGGCGGCGTCGAGCATCACTGCGACTCGTCCGAGGCCTACTACGCCCACACCCCGGGCCTGAAGGTCGTCTCACCGTCCACCGTTGCCGACGCGTACTCACTGATGCGGGACGCCATCGCCGATCCGGATCCGGTGATCTTCCTCGAGCCGAAGCGGCTGTACTTCTCCAAGGACGACATCGAGCTGACCAAGACCGAGCCGATCGGCACCGCCGTCGTCCGCCGTGCCGGTACCGACGTCACTCTTCTCGCCTACGGCCCCACCGTGTCGGTGGCCATGCAGGCCGCGGAGTTCGCAGCCGAGGACGGCCGGAGCGTCGAAGTGATCGATCTGCGATCGCTCAATCCGTTCGACGACGAGACCGTCGCGGCCTCGGTACGTAAGACCGGACGCTGCATCGTGATCCAAGAAGCGCAGGGATTCTCCGGTGTCGCCGCAGAGATCGCGTCGCGGGTATCCGAGCGTTGCTTCCATCACCTGCACGCTCCGGTACTGCGGGTCACCGGTCTCGACATCCCCTACCCCGCACCGAAACTGGAGCATTTCCACCTGCCCTCCGCTGACCGTGTGCTCGACGCGATGGACCGACTGCAGTGGAACGACGCCCCCGACCTGAGCAAGGCGGTCACGGTATGAGCATGCAGGTGTTTCTGCTCCCCGACCTCGGGGAAGGACTGACCGAGGCCGAGATCGTCGAATGGAAGGTCAAGCCCGGCGACACCGTCACCATCGATCAGGTCGTCGTCGAGGTCGAGACGGCGAAAGCCTCCGTCGAGGTGCCCTGCCCGTTCGAGGGTGTTGTCGGCGAACTGCATGCCGCCGAGGGCACGTCACTCGCCGTCGGTGCTCCGCTGATCAGCATCACCGGCGGTGCCGTCGCCGATGTGTCCGCTGCCCATGAGCGTTACCGCGAAGAGGAGAAAGCCGGCTCTGGAAATGTGCTGATCGGCTACGGCACGGGACACGGTCCGACCGGCCGTCGTCGGCGAAGTGCGGCTCCGCCGCAGTGGCATGAAAAAGTGCCCCAGGGGGCACTTAACCGCACCACTGCACCTAAGGTGCTCTCCCCCATCGTTCGGAGCATGGCACTGCAGGGCCGGCTCGATCTGGCGAGCATCGAGACAGCCGGCGGCCACGGAGTCATCACCCGTGCGGACGTGGAACGGGCACTCTCCACCAGCATTCCCACTACCGACGGCGTTACGCGGATCCCGATCACCGGTATTCGTAAGACCATCGCCGACAAACTCTCTCGCAGTCGCTCGGAGATTCCCGAGGCGACCGTCTGGGTCGACGTCGACGCGACGGCTTTGCTGCAGGCCCGTCGCGACCTCGATGCCTCCATCGACGGCGTCAAGGTCACGCTGCTGGCGGTCCTCGCCAAACTCACCATGATCGCGTTGGCCAAGTTCCCCGAGCTGAACAGCACGGTCGATACTGCCGCGGGCGAGATCCTGCGCTACGAGAACGTCGGACTCGGCATCGCCGCGCAGACCGACCGTGGACTGATGGTTCCTGTTGTGCCGCAGGCGGACAAGGCCGATCTGAAGGAACTGTCCGAGCGGTTGGCCGAGTTGACCGAGCTGGCGCGAACCGGTGCCCTGCCCGCAGCCCGGCTGAGCGGGGGAACGTTCACCCTCAACAACTACGGGGTGTTCGGGGTCGACGGCTCGGCTGCGATCATCAATCATCCCGAGGCCGCGATCTTGGGTATCGGACGCATCATCGACCGCCCGTGGGTGGTCGACGGCCAATTGGCCGTGCGCAAGGTAGCGCAGCTGTCATTGGCTTTCGACCACCGCGTGTGCGACGGCGGAGTGGCCGGCGGGTTTCTGCGCACTGTTGCGGATTTTGTCGAGAACCCCGTCGTGGCACTGGGATCCGTTCGATGAGCGACGTGGACGTTCTCATCCTCGGTGGCGGATCCGGTGGGTACTCCTGCGCCCTGCGCGCCGAGCAACTCGGCCTGACGGTCGCATTGGTCGAGGAGGACAAGCTCGGTGGCACCTGCCTACATCGCGGGTGCATCCCCACCAAGGCTCTGCTGCACACGGCCGAGGTTGCCGACGCGGTGCGCGGTGCGGCGCATGTCGGCGTCACTGCTTCGTTGACCGGTGTGGATATGCCTATGGCTCTGGACTACCAGCGAAGTGTCGTCGCCGGGCTCTACTCAGGGCTGCAAGGTCTGCTGAAGCGTCCGGGCATCGAGATCGTCTCCGGCCGTGGCCGGGTGGTCGGTCCTCGCACCGTCGAGGTGGACGGTCGACGCATCACCGGTGCCTCGCTGGTTCTCGCCACCGGGTCGTACTCACGCACCATCCCGGGTATCGAACTTGGACCTCGTGTTCTCACCAGCGACGGTGCGTTGGCACTCGATCGAGTTCCGGAATCTGTCGTCGTACTGGGCGGCGGGGTCATCGGTATCGAGTTCGCCAGCATCTGGGCCTCTTTCGGTGCCAAGGTCACCGTCGTCGAGGCACTCGATCGCATCGTTCCCGGTGAAGACGGGTGGTCCTCGAAGCAGCTGACCAAGGCATTGCGCAAACGCGGCATCGACGTTCGTACCGGCACCAAGGTCGAGACCGTCACCGAATCTTCCGACGACGTTTCGGTGGCCCTGTCATCCGGGGATACTCTTTCGGCCGATCTCGTCCTCGTATCCGTCGGTCGCGGACCGCGCACCGACGGCTTGGGTCTGGCCGAGCAGAGCATCGCCACCGAACGTAGCTTCGTCACTGTGGACGACAACCTGCTCACCACCGCAGACCGTGTCTATGCCGTCGGCGACATCGTGGCGGGGTATCAGCTGGCTCATCGCGGTTTTCAGCACGGCATGTTCGTTGCCGAACACATCGCCGGTCTCGCACCCGCACGGATAGACGGCGATCTCGTTCCGCGCGTGACCTATTCGCATCCCGAGGTTGCGTCGGTCGGTCTCACCGAGAAGGCCGCGGAGGAGAAGTACGGAACCGTGACGTCGGTGGTCTACGACCTCGGCGGCAATGGCAAAAGCCGCATTCTGTCCACCGCAGGCGGAGTCAAGGTGATTCGCGCACGCGACGACGGCCCGGTTGTCGGCGTCCACATCGTCGGTGACCGCGTGGGCGAACTGATCGGTGAGGCGCAACTCGCGGTCGCGTGGGAGGCACTGCCGTCGGAGGTCGGGACCTTCGTGCACGCGCACCCCACGCAGAACGAGGCACTCGGTGAAGCGATGATGGCACTGTCGGGACGGCCGTTGCACGCGCATAGCTGAGCGGGAACGGCAGGTCCCAGGGCCATGACCTTTTCGAGGTGAGGATTCGGTCGGTGCCGGTCCGTGAACTCGCCGCCCATGCAGACTGCGTGGGGTGACGAGAGCGGGTCTCAGCCCGGCCGAGATCCTCACACCTATCTGATGGCGGCGGCCCTGTGCGACGAAAGTGATGTGCCGGAATGGCGCAACACCCTGGAACAGGTCCGCCTCGTGACCGAGCCCAAGGTGCACTGGCATGGAAGCAGTCCCGAGCGCCGCCACCTTCTCGTGGACGCAATCGCCTCACTGCCGATGATGGGCTTGGTTGTCGTACTCACCACCGAAGCAACCGATCGACGGCATCGCCGAAAATGCTTGGAATTCCTGTTACCGAACCTCGCCGAGATGCAATGCGAACGCGTCACGCTGGAATCGCGAGGCAACCAGGACCGAAGCGATCTCGATCTACTTCAGAAGTTCCGCGCACAAAAAGTGGTTACCTCAGGTCTACGTCTGCATCACAGCGTCGGTCGAATCGAACCTGCGCTCTGGGTGGCCGACATCGTGTGCGGAGCGGTGGTACAAGACCGCGTGGGAAACAGCAGCTATCTGGACAAAATCAGCGATGCTGTCGAAATTCACCACCTCTGACCCTGAAACGACGCAAGCCACAGACCTCGTCATCCGGCGAGTGATTCTGTGGCTCACTTCCAGCCCCACCTCGATGGGGCGGCAAGAACTTCAAAGTATCAGGGCGAGTTACGTCGGCGCAACCATCGACAGCTGACACGAAGTCCCGCTGTCTCGATTATTCGACGTCGCTACTTCATCAGAAATCGCATCAGAGCAATTCTGCACCACGGTGGCCCGCTCAGTAAACAACGAAGGCCCCGAAACCGCGCCGGCTTCGGGGCCTTCGTCGATGCGACGTCAGACGTTCAGATCCTCATCTTTACGGTTTTTGATTCGCGAGGTCGCAACGAAGGAGATCGCGGCCAGGATCATCAGGTAGATCGAGATCGACATCGAGGTGCCGGTTCCGTTGAACAGTGCCTCGGAGATGGTCGGGACGAATGCTCCACCGAGCACGGTTCCGATGGCATATCCGATGGACGCTCCACTGAAACGGACTGCTGCGGGGAACATCTCGGCGTACAGGGCCGGCTGTGGTCCGTAGGAGAGGCCGAGTCCGACGGCGAAGAGCCCGAGGGCCACGTAGATCCAGTGCAATTCACCGGTGTCGACGAGCAGGAAGAACGGGATGGCGCACAACACCATTGCCGCGTTTCCGACGTTCATGATCGTGGTTCGGGCGTAGCGATCGGACAGGTGCGCTCCGAGCAGAGTGAACACTTCCCAGACGATGGCCGCGAACAAACTGGCCACCAACACATCCACGCGCGCGAGTCCGTGTTCACGCGTCGAGTACGCCACGATGAACCCGCCGACGATGATGTAGCCGTTGCCGTTGGTGCCGATGAACGACAGCGCGGCCAGCATGACCTGCTTCTTGTTGGTGCGCCACAGTGCGCGAACGGGAGTGTGGTTGCGCTCCTTGCGTTCTGCCAGCTCCTTGAACACCGGAGTCTCCTCGACACGACGTCGGATGTAGAAACCGACGAGAATGAGCACGAAGCTGATCAGGAACGGAATGCGCCAGCCCCAGGCCTCGAACTGCTCCTCACCGAGCAGACCGGTGCACAGCGCCAACGTTCCCACTGCGATGAGCATGCCGAGCGGAACGCCCATCTGGGTTGCCGCGCCGTAGATTCCGCGCTTGCCCTTCGGTGCATGCTCGACGGCCATCAGCGCCGCGCCGCCCCATTCGCCACCGGTGGAGAATCCCTGCAGGATGCGCAGCACGATCAGAATGATCGGGGCCCAGATGCCGATGGTCGCGTAGGTGGGGAGCAGTCCCATGCCCACGGTGGCCGCACCCATCAATGTCAGGGTCGCGATGAGGACTTTCTTGCGGCCGATCTTGTCACCGAAGTAGCCGGCGACGATGGCCCCGAGTGGACGGAAGATGAAGCTGATGCCGATCGTGACATAGGCGACGAGCTGTCCGGACGAACCCATGGGCGCGAAGAACAGTTGCGCGAAGATCAGCGACGCCGCCTGCGCGTAGATGAAGAAGTCGTACCACTCGACGGTGGTGCCGACCATGCTGGCCATGGCGGCGCGGCGGTGCTCACGCGACACCCCGGTGGGCGTCTCGACCTGGGTTGACATCGACTTGTCTCGTTTCGTTCGGGCTCCGGCACTCGGGCAACGAGCGGCAGTTCGGAGTGATGTGGGGCGGGGTTGTGATGGGTGAAGGTCGGTGATTCCTGCAACCGCAGAAGCGGATGAAACTCACCGTCCATTCGGTCGGTAATTACTGTGACCGGCGCCACCACAGTTTGTCAAGGTGGTAGCAGGCATAACAAGACCGTTGACGCAGTTCGTCGGAAACTACCGATCCGAGCCCTCGGGTTCGTTCGAAACGACGCAGACATCCGAAGTGACGGAAGGTCATACTCGAACTCATGTCTGCACCGACGTCGACTCTCGTTCAGCGCTCTCCGATCATCGACGAACTGATGCGTGCGCTGGGTGCCGACGCGGTGATCACCGACCCCGATATCCTCGAGAGCTACCGTCACGACGCAGCCGCTCTGTGTGAATCCGCGCTTCCGCTGGCCGCGGTGCTGCCGACCACGGAATCGGACGTCCAGGCAATCATGAGCATTGCGTCGGCGCACCGCATTCCCGTTGTCCCGCAGGGAGCGTTGACCGGCTTGGCCGGAGCCGCGAACACCAGCGTCGGAGCTATTGCCCTCAACACCCGGCGCATGAACAAGATCATCGAGCTCGACGTCGTCAACCGCGTCGCCGTCGTGCAACCCGGCGTGACGAACAAGGAACTCAAAGATGCTGCCCTGCAGCAAGGGTTGACGTATCTACCCGACCCGTCCAGCTGGGAGGCGTCGACGGTCGGTAGGAACATCGCCACCAACGCCGGTGGCCTGTGCTGCGTGAAGTACGGCGTCACAGCACGATTCGTGCGTGGACTGCGTGTTGTTCTCGCCGATGGCCGGGCGACCTTCGTCGGCCGACGCACCGTCAAGGGCGTGGCCGGGCTGTCGCTCGCCGATCTGTTCGTCGGGTCCGAGGGCACACTCGGCATCATCACCGAGGCCACCGTCGGCCTCGACTTTCCGGCTGCCACACCGCTGACGATGGCCGCGACATTCCCCTCGACCGTCGCTGCCGGAGAGGCGGTGACGCGGATTCGTGCCGCCGGTATCACCCCGAGCCTGTTCGAGCTGCTGGATCGCACCACGATCGCCGCGATCGACGCCTACGCCCGGATGGATTTCGGTACCGATGCCGCGGCCGTGCTGATCGCCCAATCCGACATCGGCGCAGGCGCTGTGGAGGAGCTCGAGGCCATCGCCGCACTCTGCACCGAATCCGGTGCGACCGATGTGGCCGTCGCCGAGGACGAGGTGGAGTCGGAGCAACTCGTGCAGGCCCGTCGGCTGGCGTACCCCGCACTCGACCGTCTCGGTTCTCCGTTGGTCGACGATGTGTCCGTTCCGATTTCGCATCTGGCCGCGATGATCGACGAGGTCGGGCGCATCGCCGAGCGCATCGGGATCGTCATCGGCGTCGTCGGTCACGCGGGGGACGGAAACATCCATCCCACGGTCATCGTGAACCCGACGGACCCACAGTCGTTGACGGACGCTCACCGCGCGTTCGACGAGATCGCAGCGTTCGCCCTCTCGCTCGGCGGAACCATCACGGGCGAGCACGGAGTCGGGCTGCTCAAGCGGGACCTACTCGAGACCGAACTCGATTCGGTTGCAGCAGAACTGCAGCGTGGCATCAAGGAATTGCTCGACCCGCACTACCTGCTCAACCCAGGAAAGGTCCTCACCGCCCGGACGTGAACCGGAGCGCCATCCACACCAGCAGTCGGGTGTCCGCGTCGTCGAGATCGAGGCCGAACAGCTCCTTGGTACGCCGCAGTCGATAGCGAAAGGTGTTGGGGTGCAGATATAACGATGCAGACGCGGCGGCAACATTGGACTCGTGCGCCAGCAGCGCCAGCACCGTCGCGGAGTACTCGGTACCTTCGGCTGCGTCGCAGGCGAGCATCTTCTCGACGGCCGGTATGGCCAACGGGACGTCCGACAGCGCATCAGACGCTCTACGTAGAGTGACCGACACCCGACTCTGCCGAAAGGTCGTCGTCACACCGTCCCCGACCGCGTCGAGTACCCACTGCGCATGTCGACGTGCCACTGTGGGCCGGGCGTCCGGACCGCCGATCGCAAAGGTGACCGATACACCGAATGCGGCCTCCGCCTTGCGTCGAACATCCTCGGCCGCAACGGCGACACCGCGTTCGTCCTCGGCCGCCGTGACCAGAAAAACGGTGCGATCCTCGATGACACAGCCCGAATCCGCCGCAGTGCCGAACGTCAGCTCCAACAGATCGGCCAACTGCACCAGCTGAGCCTCCGATCGCGCAGACTCGACCCTCCCTGCCAGCACGACGTAGAGGCTGCCGGGCGGTGTGACGGTATCTGGGTCGGTCAGGAGCGCACGCGCCCTCGGATTGTCGGCACCGGCCGGATGACGCCGGGCCAGCAGCAGGGGCACCGCAGCTGCTGCCGCACGCGTCATGGCCGCCATCACGCTGGAGTCAGGCGGACATAGGGAAACCCCGGTGGCAATACTCCAGATGGAGCCGAGATACTCCCCGTCCACCGAGACGGCCACCGCCAGTCGCGGGAGCACTCCGGGAACGTCGACCACGTGCACCGTCGAGCTCCGCCGGAAGTCGGGGTCGAGGTGATGCACCATGTACTCGGCCGGAACCTGCTTCCCGAGGATCCCGTCTCGACGGACGTCGTCGATCGGCTGGCCCGGTACGGACGAGTAGGCGATGACGAAGCCGAGTGGATCCATCACCGACACAGCGCCGCCCACCGCGGTGGCGGTTGCGTCCGCCAGCGCCGAGAGATCCGCAGTGCTCACCGATTCACAGTACTTCCATGTGCGGTGCCGTTACCGGGCCACGGTGCGACTGTCACCTCGGAATTCGGCGATCAGCTCGTCTCGGCACGTGACCGACACGTCGTACAGACCGTTGCGGCCGAACCTCGCACGCTCGACGGCGTCGGCGACCAGGACGTCACCGGCCTTCGTCGGACGGAGATAGCGAATGTCGCATCGCGCCGCCACGGCCGAGTCCTCGTGTGAATTGCAGGCCATCGCGAACGTCGTGTCCGCCAACAGAAAGACATAGCCGCCGTGCGTGATGGCGTAGCCGTTGACCATGTCCTCGGTGACGACCATGGACATTCTCGCGTGCCCGGGTGAGAGCTCGATCAATTCGATTCCGAGCTTGCGGGACGCGGCGTCGACCTCGAACATCTCTCGCGCGATCATCGAATCATTCACGACTGCAACACCGATCGCTCATTCTGGGTGAACATGACGGCCCCACCGGTCGCGAAGTTGCGCAGATCTTTGCCTGCCGCCTTCATCTCGGGCGAGGACAGTCCTGCCTACAGCGACGCCTCGTCCGCGAAGTACAGGCTGGCGATCGCGTAGTACGGCGGTGGTGAGTCGTCGAGCGAGTCCAGGGTGCCCCAGGTGAAGTCGACCAGGCCGGGAACGGCACGAGCGAGGGGCCCGTGCACGTCGGCGTAGTGCCGATCGAATGCGGCAGGGTCCTCGGGCATTCCGTAACAGACGGCAACGCGAATACTCATGATGCGTCCTCGGGCTTCGCAACCAGGGTCAGCACGTCGTAGGTGGCGACCGATTCGTCGTTCTGGTTCACAACCACTGCGTCCCAACGCACCTCACCGTAGTCGGCGCTCTGACGCGGGGTGATCAGCTTGGCCGTGAGCGTCACCGTCAGCGAATCCTCGGCCTTGACGGGTGTGAGAAAACGAAGGTTGTCGACGCCGAAGTTCGCGAGCACGGGACCTGGTGCCGGGTCGACGAACAGTCCGGCTGCAAGCGAGACCACCAGGTAGCCGTGCGCGACGATACCGCCGAACAGCGGGTTGGCGGCTGCCGCTTCGGGATCGGTGTGTGCGTAGAACGTGTCGCCGGTGAACTCGGCAAAGTGATCGATGTCTGCTCGGGTGACCTGCCGGGGTCCACCGACGATGGTGTCGCCGAGCTTCAGCTCGCCCAGGTTCTTGCGGAACGGATGCACATCGCCGGTGATGCGCGCAGAACCGGCTACCCACTTGTTGCCCACCGCAGTCAGCACGTCCGGGGTTCCTTGAATTGCTGTGCGCTGCATGTGATGCAGTACGCCGCGGATACCGCCGAGTTCTTCACCGCCGCCGGCCCGTCCGGGACCGCCGTGCACCAGGACCGGCAGCGGAGATCCGTGGCCGGTCGATTCCTTCGCATCCTCGGAGTTCAACACCAGGATGCGCCCGTGGTACGGAGCGCACCCGAGTACGAGCTCGCGTGCGATGGCCGAATCTTTGGTCACGACAGAGGCGACCAGCGAGCCCCTGCCGCGGGCGACGAGATCGAGGAGGTCTGTGGTGCTGTCGTAACCGATGACGGTAGAGACGGGCCCGAAGGCCTCGATGTCATGCGGTTCGGTCGCGGTCTTGTCTCCGGCCTTCAGCAGCACCGGTGCCATGAACGCGCCGGCCCGCTGATCCACCGTCTCCGGATCGCCGAAGACCACCGAAGCGGACTTGGTCAGTCCACGAATGGATTTGAGTACCTCGTCGCGTTGTTCGATGCTCGCCAGCGCACCCATGGTGACGCCCTCCTCTGCCGGATCACCGACGACGACCTTCTCCAGCTTTGCCTTCAGCGCCTCGATGACGGGCTCGACCGAGTCCTGCGGGACCAACACGCGCCGGATGGCCGTGCACTTCTGTCCCGCCTTGGATGTCATCTCGGCGAAGACGCCCTTGACGAACAGATCGAACTCCGGATCGCCCTGCGCAACATCGGAAGCCAGAATCGACGCGTTCAGAGAGTCGGCCTCGGCCGTGAAGTGCAGTCCCTCGCCGACGACCTTGGGGTGCGAGCGCAGAGTCGCTGCAGTATCGGCACTTCCGGTGAACGCTACGGAGTCCTGACCGCCGAGGTGATCGAGGACGCCGCGGGCACTACCGCACAGCAGTTGTACCGATCCCTCGGGCAAGAGTCCCGATTCGATGATGCGGCGGAACACCAGCTCGGTGAGGTACGCAGTTTGGCTGGCGGGCTTGATGATCGACGGCACGCCGGCGATGAACGCGGGTGCCAGCTTCTCCAGGAATCCCCAGACGGGGAAGTTGAAGGCGTTGATCTGCACCGCGACACCGCGCCGCGAGGTGTAGATGTGCTGACCGAGGAAGGTGCCCTTCTTGCCGAGCTGTTCGATCGCACCGTCGAGATAGACAGTGTCGTTGGGCAGCTCGCGCCGAGCCTTGCTCGCGTAGCTCAACACGGTGCCGAAGCCGCCGTCGATGTCGACGCCGGAATCACGGACGGTGGCTCCGGTATGTCGGGAGAGTTGATAGAACTCCTCCTTGCCGGCCATCAGCGTCAGGCCCAACTGCTTCAGCAGCGCCGCGCGATCGTGGAACGTCGAGGCGGCGAGGGCCGGGCCGCCGACAGTTCTGGCGTAGTCGACCATGCCGGCAACGTCGAGACCGCTGGAGGACACCCGAGCGATCTCGCTGCCGTCGACGGCGCTCAGCAGCGGCGTTCCCTCGTCGGTCGCGGAATACCACGCTCCCTGGGCATAGCTTTCCAGAAGTCTGCTCACAACGCCTCCATCTCACCGTACGTTCGGTCGGTAATTACCATCGCCGTCGAACGCCGAGATGTCAAGACTTGTCCGGCTACGTTCGACGCAACCCGTCGAAGGTCAGCGCCACCACGGCGTCGGCCAATTCCTCGACCGATCCACCGGTGCGCGGGCGGTACCACTCGATGAGCGAGTTGACCGTGCCGAATACCAGCTTCGACGCCAGTGCCGGGTCGACACCGGGACGCAGGTCGCCTTCCTCGGCGGCGGCGACCACGAGCCCGGTGACGAAGGAATCGAATTCGCGGCGACGGGCGAGGGCCCGTCGCTCGACGTCGGTGTTGCCGCGGACTCGCAGCAGCAGCGTGACGTAGGGCAGTTCGGCACACAGGATGTCCACGCTGCGTCGCACCAGGTATTCGAGGCGGTCGATGTATCGCCCGGTTGTCGCCCGATCCTCGGTCGTGACGGCGAACAGTGCATTGAGGGCCCGCGACAGCGCGAGTTCGAGCAACTCGGACTTGCCGGACACGTGGTGATAGATCGAGGACTTGGTGATACCGAGCCGCTTCGCCAGAACTTCCATGCTGGTGCCGTCGTATCCGCGGTCGTTGAAGACCTTGACCGCCACTGCCAGGAGGGAATCGAGGTCGTATCCCGGCCGCCCTGGCTGTCCGGTCTTGCGCGGCGCGCGTGCGGTTGTCATTGCCACATCTTCTCAGCCGATGGCCGATTCCACAGCACCACGGGCAGCAGACCTTGCCAAACGACCGAATGTTCGGTTATCAATGACGCAACCGTACGAAGGAGTTCGAAGTGGGCGAAGTATTTCTGGTGGCCGGCGCACGCACCCCGCACGGACGCTACGGCGGTGCGCTGTCGACCGTGCGCCCCGACGACCTGGCCGCGATCGTCGTCGCCGAGGCGGTCCGGCGCGCGGGCGTTCCCGTCGACCGAATCGACGAGGTGATTCTCGGTGCGGCGAACCAGGCAGGCGAGGACAATCGCGATGTGGCCAGAATGGCAGTTCTGCTCGCAGGACTCCCCCACACCGTGCCGGGTTACACCGTCAACCGTCTGTGCGCGAGCGGACTGACCGCAGTCGCCAACGCCGCGAGCACCATTCGGAGCGGTGAGGCCGAGATCATCGTGGCCGGTGGCGTCGAGTCCATGACGCGCGCGCCCTGGGTCATGGCCAAGCCGGGAACCGCGTGGGCCAAGCCGGGCGAGATCTTCGATACCTCCCTCGGCTGGCGCTTCACCAATCCGACCTTCGCTTCCCACGACGCGGGGACCGATCCCAAGATCACCCTGTCGATGGGCGAAACCGCCGAGGAGGTCGCGCTCAGCGAGGGCATCACCCGCGAAGAGTCCGATGCCTTCGCATTCCGCAGTCAGCAGCGTGCCATCGCCGCCCAGGATGCCGGACGCTTCGCCGACGAGATCGTGCCCGTCACGACCAAGAACGGCGAGGTCACCGGCGACGAGACACCTCGACGCGGAACCACAGTGGACAAGCTCGGGACGTTGAAGGCCGTGTTCCGCAAGGACGGCATCGTCACCGCAGGAACGTCCTCTCCCTTCACCGACGGTGCGTCGGCGCTGGTGGTGGCCTCCGAGGAGGCCGTGAACAAGTACGGCCTCGACGTTCGCGGACGCATCGTCACCAGTGCGAGCGCAGGCATCGCGCCGCACATCATGGGGCTCGGGCCCGTGCCGTCCACACAGAAGGCGCTCGCTCGCGCCGGGTGGTCTGTCGAGGACCTCGGAGCCGTCGAGCTCAACGAGGCCTTTGCGGCACAGTCGCTCGGCGTCATCCGCCAGCTGAAGCTGAACGAGGACATCGTCAATGCCGACGGCGGGGCCATCGCCCTCGGCCACCCCCTGGGTTCCTCCGGTGCTCGAATCCTGTTGACGCTGTTGGGCCGGATGGAACGTGAGAAGGCGTCCCGCGGGCTCGCGACGCTGTGCGTCGGCGTCGGGCAAGGCGTGTCGATGTTGATCGAGGCACCGTGAACACGCTCGTCGTCGAGGAGCTGACCGACCGCGTTGTCGTCACCCTGAATCGCGAGAAACAGCGCAACGCAATCGATGCCGAGATGATCGGCGAGCTGCACGAGGTGTGCGCGCTCGTGGAGCAGGATCCCAAGATCGTCATCCTGACGGGGCAGGGCGAGCACTTCGCCGGCGGTGCCGACATCAACCAGCTGCGCGCCCGTACCCGCGACGACGCATTGCGCGGCATCAACCGAAACCTGTTCGACCGCATCGCCGCACTGCCCCTGCCGACGATCGCCGCAGTCCGGGGTTACGCACTCGGCGGTGGCGCAGAACTGTCCTACGCGTGCGACATCCGTATCGCGTCGCCGACGGCGGTGTTCGGCAATCCCGAACCGGGGCTGGGCATCATGGCGGCCGCCGGGGCCAGCTACCGGTTGCCGACTTTGGTGGGAGTGTCCGTCGCCAAGCAGGTACTCCTCGGTGGCCGGACGCTCGACGCAGAGGTGGCACTGCGCTCCGGCCTGGTGCTGGACGTCGTCGACGAGCCGTTGGCCGCAGCGCATTCCCTCGCGGATCGCATTGCCAAGCAAGCACCTCTGGCACTGAAGCTGACCAAGAAAATTCTCGATGCACCCGGTTCACATCCGTGGGCCGACGACATCGCGCAGGCTGTTCTGTTCGAGACCGAAGACAAACAACGCCGGATGACGGCATTTCTGGAGAAGAAGAAATGACAGCTCCATCAAAGGTGGCAGTGGTCGGTGGCGGCCGCATGGGTGCAGGTATCGCTCAGGTATTCGCCGCCCTCGGTTCCACCGTCGTCATCGCCGAAGCCGCCGACCAAGAAGCGGCCCTCGCTCGAGTCTCGACCGGGTTGGATCGGGCACACGACCGCGGCAAACTCAGTGAGGATCCCGCTGCGATTCTCGCGCGGGTCTCTACCGTCGCGGGGCCCGCGGACCTCCCGGACCACCTCGACCTGGTGGTCGAAGCCGTGCCCGAGATTCCGGCGCTCAAGGTCGAGGTGTTGGCGCTGATAGACAAAGTCGCATCCGAAAAGACGGTCATCGCGTCGAACACGAGCTCTATCTCCATCGCCGAACTCGGCGCAGCACTGAGTGATCCGAGCCGCTTCATCGGGATGCACTTCTTCAACCCGGTTCCGGCGTCGACTCTCGTCGAGATCGTCCGCGCTCCCGCCACCTCCGCAGACGTGGTGCAGCGAGTACAGCAGTGGGTGTCGCTCCTCGGCAAGACCGAGGTGCTCGTCAACGACTCTCCCGGCTTCGCGACCTCGCGGCTCGGAGTCTGCCTCGGGCTCGAAGCCATTCGGATGTTGGAGGAAGGCGTCGCCGACGCCGAATCCATCGATCGCGCGATGGAACTCGGCTACAAGCATCCGATGGGACCGTTGCGGTCGACCGACCTCGTCGGGTTGGACGTTCGGCTCGCCATCGCAGAACACCTGGCGTCGACCCTCGGCGACAGGTTCACTCCCCCGCAGTTGTTGCGAGACATGGTTGCTCGCGGCGACATCGGACGCAAGTCCGGTCGCGGCTTTCACGATTGGACGAACACATGACGGTACGGTTCGACATCACCGACGGCTTGGCGACCATCACCCTCGCGCGCTCCGAGGCACACAACGCCCTCGACGTCGCGACGAAGGTCGCGTTGGCGGAAGCCGTCCAGAAGGCCGTTGCACCCGAGGTGCGCGCCGTGCTCATCACCGCGGAGGGCAAGAATTTCTGCGTCGGCCAGGATCTCGGCGAGCATGTCACCGCACTCGAGGCCGATCCGGCCACGGCGATGGATACCGTCGGCGAGCACTACAACCCGGTGATCCGCGGACTGGCTGCGCTCGAAGTGCCGATCGTCGTGGCCATCCCCGGCGCATGCGTCGGCGCAGGTCTCGGCATTGCACTCGCCGGAGACATTCGAGTGGCCGGCACGAAGTCCTCCTTCGCGACGGCGTTCACCGGCATCGCCCTGGCCAGCGACTCGGGGTTGAGCTACACGTTGGTCGAGGCGCTGGGATCGAGCCGGGCCGCGGGTCTGATGCTGCTCGGTGACAGGGTCACTGCCGCGCAGGCCCTCGACTGGGGTCTGGTGCATCGCGTCGTCGAGGACGGGGACGTACTCGAGACCGCGCGCACGCTCGCCACCTCCCTCGCTGCCGGCCCCACCCAGGCCTACGAGCAGGTCAAGACGCTGATCGCTCGATCCGGACTGTCCGACGCCTTGGACCGCGAGGCTCAGGCACAGACCGCTCTGGGACAGACGCAGGACCACAAGGCCGCCGTCGACGCGTTCCTGAACAAGACGAGAGCCTCCTTCGTCGGCATGTGAACAGAAACTCGACCCCTGCTACGAGGTGTCTTCGGTCGTTCCGCAGGCTCCACTCCTACCTCGCGCACGTGCGGCGCAGCCGCTCTTGTGCCCGGGGTCACTTCGAGGCATACTGGTTACCAACCGATCATTCGGTAATGAAAGTAGGACTTATGACCACGTCAAACACCCTGTCCGCCGAGACGCTGCAGGACGGGTTCGACGAGACCATCGCCCACGAGCAGCGCGTCGAGCCTCGTGACTGGATGCCCGACGGCTACCGCAAGTCGCTCATTCGCCAGATCGCTCAGCACGCGCACTCCGAGATCATCGGAATGCAGCCGGAGGGCAACTGGCTCACCCGCGCGCCGTCGCTACGCCGCAAGGCAATCCTGATGGCCAAGGTGCAGGACGAGGCCGGCCACGGCCTCTACCTCTACTCCGCCGCGGAGACGCTCGGAGCGGACCGCGCCGACCTGACGGTCAAGCTCATCGAGGGCAAGCAGAAGTACTCCTCGATCTTCAACTACCCCACCCTGACGTACGCCGACGTGGGCACCATCGGCTGGCTCGTCGACGGTGCGGCGATCTGTAACCAGGTTCCCCTGTGCCGCAGCAGCTTCGGGCCCTACGCGCGCGCGATGATCCGCGTCTGCAAGGAAGAATCCTTCCACCAGCGCCAAGGTTACGAATTGCTCGCGACGATGATGCGCGGCACCGACGAGCAGCGGGCCATGGTTCAGGAGTCGGTGAATCGCTGGTGGTGGCCTGCACTGATGATGTTCGGTCCGCCGGACGACGAGTCCCCCAACACCGAGCAGTCCATGAAGTGGGGCATCAAGCGTCACACCAACGACGAACTGCGCCAACGCTTCGTCGACATGTCGATCCCGCAGGCGAAGGCGCTGGGCGTCACGTTCCCGGACCCGGATCTGAAGTGGAACGAGGAGCGCAAGTCGCACGATTTCGGCGAGCCCGACTGGTCCGAGTTCATGCAGGTGATCAAGGGCAACGGAGCCTCCAACGTCGAGCGCATCGCGAACCGTCGCGCAGCGCACGACGGCGGTGCCTGGGTCCGCGAGGCCGCAACCGCATTTGCCGAAAGGAACGCAGCATCGTGAGCGAGTTCACGGCCGAGGGCGGCCACGGAGCAGTTCCCACCGACAATGTGCCGGTGGAGCCCAAAAGAGAAGCTGTCAAGGCCGATTGGCCGTTGTACGAGGTGTTCCTGCGCGGCAAGCGCGGCCTGAACCACGTGCATGTCGGATCGCTGCACGCTGCCGACGACCACATGGCACTGCGGCATGCACGCGACGTCTACACCCGTCGCAACGAAGGCGTCAGCATCTGGGTGGTTCCGTCCAACTCGATCGTCGCGTCGTCGCCGTCGGAGAAGGATCCCTTCTTCGCACCGAGCGGCGACAAGGTGTATCGCCACCCGACGTTCTACGAGATCCCCGACAACGTCCCCCACATGTGAGACCCATTCTTCAAGAGGACAAGCACTCATGACTGATCACGACAGCGCCTACGAGGGCCTCGTCGACGAGGATTCGCACGGGCAGTGGGCATTCGGAACGAGTTTCGACGACCCGCTCGCCGGAGTCGACACCACCGTCCCCGACGACGTCGACCTGAAAGCCCTTGCGGCATACTGCCTCATGCTCGGCGACGACGCGCTGATCAGCTCGCAGCGACTGGCGCAGTGGAGCACCCGCGCACCGGAGCTCGAAGAGGAAGTGGCCCTGGCCAACGTCGGCCTCGATCTCCTCGGCCAGGCTCGGCTGCTGATGGCCCGCGCCGCCAAAGCAGACCCGACGGTGGTGCCGTTCATTTCGGACACCTCTCCCGCACCGGCCGAGGATGCACTGTCGTTCTTCCGCGACGAGGCAGATTTCCGGTGCGTGCGACTCACCGAACTCGACAACGGTGACTTCGCGAAATCCCAGGTCCGCCTGCTGGTGTTCGCGACATGGCGGCTCGCCGTGTTCGCTCGGCTGACCGAATCCCGCGATCCCGTTCTCGGCGCTGTTGCGAACAAGGGCGTGAAAGAGCTGACCTACCATCGTGATTACGCCGCGCGCTGGGTCGTCACCCTGGGTTGCGGAACCGACGAATCGAAGCGACGCGTCCGCGAGGCCGTGACGCGCATCTGGCCGTATGTCTCCGAACTGTTCGTCCCGACGGACGAGGAGATCGCACTCGCGAGGGTCGGCGTCGCCGTAGATCCGCGCGACGTCCGCGAAGAATTCGATTCCGTTCTGGCACAGGTGCTGCATGCAGCAGAGTTGGATGCGCCCGAGGGCAAGTCCGTCGGCACCATCGGCGGACGCGGTGGCCGGCGCGGCATCCACACCGAAGCGTTCGGGCCCCTGATCGCCGAGATGCAGGTCGTGGCCAGGGCACATCCGGAGGGAGTCTGGTGACCACACTTCAACGAACGGCGCGCGAGATCGCCGCCACCGTCATGGATCCCGAGATGCCTCTGCTCACTCTCGACGACCTCGGCGTCCTGCGCGACGTCGAAGTCCGTGAGGACGGCAGCGTGCTGGTCACCATCACCCCGACGTACTCGGGTTGCCCCGCGATGGCGACGATGCGCGACGACATCGCCCACAAGCTCCAGGATCACGGTTACGCGGATGTCGAGATCGTCACCAGCCTCTCCCCCGCATGGAGCACCGACTGGATCTCCGAGGAGGGCCTGCGCAAGCTTCGCGAATCCGGCTACTCCACACCCGGTCCTGCTCCGACGCGCGCGAACGGTCCGGTTCCGCTGACCCTCACGGTCAAGCCCCGGCAGCTCACCTGCCCCCAGTGCCGTTCCACCAATACTCGCCTCACGTCCGAGTTCGGTGCCACCCTCTGCAAAGCCCAGTACCGGTGCGGCGACTGCCTCGAACCCTTCGACCACGTGAAGGAAATCTGATGACCGTCACCGCCGAGCCCGTACAGAAG
Organism: Rhodococcus sp. IEGM 1341; assembly: GCF_030056895.1. Taxonomy (NCBI): domain Bacteria; kingdom Bacillati; phylum Actinomycetota; class Actinomycetes; order Mycobacteriales; family Nocardiaceae; genus Rhodococcus; species Rhodococcus sp. IEGM 1341. Next base: position 218,049 of record NZ_JASHKV010000004.1, read on the forward strand.
AACCTGCGAAACAGGCCTTTTCACACGTTGACCGTCGCCGACGTGGAATCACTGTGCGACGACGCAGTGGCCGTCACCTTCGACGTGCCCGAGGATCTGCGCGCGGAGTTCGATTTCAAGCCGGGCCAGTCGCTGATGCTCAGCCGCACGGTCGACGGTGTGGAGCATCGTCGCTCGTACTCGATCTGTGCACCCGCGGGTGCGCGTCCCCGTGTCGGCGTCCGCGAGGTGAGCGACGGTTTGTTCTCCTCGTGGCTCGTCCGCGACGTCAAGGCCGGTGACCGCATCGACGTTCAGGGTCCGACCGGCAACTTTCACGCCGATCCCGCTGTGGCCGGCAGGCACGTTCTCATCGCGGCCGGATCCGGCATCACCCCGATGCTGTCGATCGCGGCCTCCGTGCTCGCCAACCCCGATGCCGAAGTGGTTCTGCTGTACGGTAATCGGCGCACACGCACGGTGATGTTCGCCGAGGAGATAGCCGACCTCAAAGACCAGTACGGCAGTCGATTCGACATCATTCATGTCCTGTCCCGCGAGCCGCGTGAGGTCGAGTTGTTCAGCGGCAGGCTCGATGCCGAGCGCTTGCGCGAGATACTCGACACTGTCGTCGCGACACCGGACATCGATCACTTCTGGCTCTGCGGTCCGTTCGGGATGGTCAACGACGCACAGGACGTGCTGAAGGAACTCGGCGTCGCCAAGAGCAGCATTCACCACGAACTGTTCTACGTCGACGACATTCCGCCGCCGCAGGAGAAGCACCGCGAGCCCGGCGTCACCGGGCCCAGCAGCGAGGTCACCATCATCCTCGACGGCCGTGAGGTGAAAGGCGCACTGCCTCAGGACGAGTCGATTCTCGATGCGGGCGAGCAGCTGCGGTCCGATCTTCCGTTCGCCTGCAAGGGCGGAGTGTGCGGCACGTGTCGCGCGAAGGTGACCTTCGGCGATGTCGACATGCGTCGCAACTATGCGCTCGAGGACAACGAGGTCGACGCCGGCTTCGTACTCACCTGCCAGACCTTCCCTGTCAGCGACACCGTCACCGTCGACTTCGACGCCTGATCCCCCCGGAGACTGCCATGACCAGCGTCTTGTCCACCCCCACCGACACCCCCGACATCGAGTTCGCTTCTCGCGACCGGATAACCGCTCTCCAGTTGGAGCGTCTGCGGTGGTCACTGCAGCATGCCTACGACAACGTGGCGCACTACAAGAAGGCCTTCGACGATGCCGGAGTGCATCCCAGCGACCTGAAGGACCTGAGCGATCTGGCGAAGTTCCCCTTCACGTCCAAGCAGGACCTGCGGGCCAACTACCCGTTCGGCATGTTCGCCGTGCCGCAGAACCAGGTCTCGCGCATTCATGCATCCTCGGGTACCACCGGTCGTCCGACCGTCGTCGGCTACACCGCCAAGGACATCGACAACTGGGCCGATCTCATCGCCCGTAGTCTCCGCGCGGGTGGCGTCAAGCCGTCGGACAAGGTGCACGTGGCCTACGGATACGGACTGTTCACCGGCGGGCTCGGCGCGCACTACGGCGCAGAACGACTCGGCTGCACGGTCATTCCGATGTCCGGTGGCATGACCGATCGTCAGATCCAACTGATCCAGGACTTCGAGCCCGACGCCATCCTGGTCACCCCGTCCTACATGCTGACGATCGTCGACGCCATGGTGAAGAAGGGGATCGATCCCGCGAAGACGTCGCTGAAGACCGGTGTGTTCGGTGCCGAGCCGTGGACCGAGGAGATGCGCACCGAAATCGAGAACACTCTGGCGATGGATGCCGTCGACATCTACGGCCTGTCCGAGGTGATGGGACCGGGTGTGGCGATGGAATGCGTCGAAACCAAGGACGGACTGCACATCTGGGAGGATCATTTCTACCCGGAGATCATCGATCCGGTGACCGGCGAAGTTCTGCCCGACGGCGAGGAGGGTGAATTGGTGTTCACTTCCCTGACCAAGGAAGCGATGCCGATCGTGCGGTATCGCACCCGGGATCTGACGCGTCTGCTGCCGGGCACGGCCCGCACGATGCGTCGGATGCAGAAGGTCACCGGCCGGACCGACGACATGATCATCCTGCGCGGCGTCAATCTCTTCCCGACGCAGATCGAGGAGCTCATCCTGGGTGTCCCCGCGCTCGCACCTCAGTTCCAGTGCGTACTCGATCGCGCAGGCCGAATGGATTCTCTGACGGTGCGGGTCGAGGCCAGACCCGATGTGCCGTCCGATCATTACGCCGGCCTTGGCGTGACGCTGCAGAAGCTGGTCAAGAATCGGATCGGTGTGACGGTGAACGTCGACGTACTGCCGCAGGCCGCATTGGAGCGTTCGATCGGTAAGGCCCGCAGACTGATCGACAACCGCCCGGCCGTATGACATGAGCCCGGTCGCACAGGATTTCGAGCAATGGCGCGAGAACGTCTCGACGGCGTTCGTGCCGCTCGACGCTGTGTCCACCGGGCAGTCTCCGTTCCAGGGCACCCTCGTGTCGTCGACGTTGGGATCGCTGCAACTGAGCGAGGTCGCCGGGCGCGAGGTGGACGTGCGGCGCACCCGCGCCACCCTCAAGCGTGCCGATCCCGGCCTGATCAAGGTCGGACTGCAATTGACCGGCCGCGGCACGCTGGTTCAGAACGACCGCGAGGCCGTGCTGGAGCCGGGCGACTTCGCGGTGTACGACACCAGTGCCCCGTACGATCTGCATTTCGTCGGAGACTTCGAGATGTTCGTGGTGATGTTCCCCCGCGACGCGCTCCGCATCGATTCCCGTGAGTTGACGACTGTTGCCGCGCGTCGCATCGAGGGCGATCACGGCGTCGGCGCGTTGGTTTCGCCGTTTCTGTTCAATTTGCGTCGCAACGCCGCAGACGGAACACTGCCGGCGACGCCGATGCTCGAGAACGCGGTGCTCGACCTTCTCTGTGCCGCGCTCGACGATGCGGCTCCCCATGATGCGCCGGGTTCCACGCTACTGATCGAGGCCAAGAGCCTCGTCGAGTCGCATCTGTCCGATCCCACACTGTCCACGGCGTCGATCGCTGCGCGACTGCATATTTCGACGCGCTACTTGCAGAAGTTGTTCGAGTCCGACGGCCGTACCGTGGCCGGCTGGATCAGATCCAGGCGACTCGACCGATGCCACCGCGAACTACGCGACCCCCGCTTCGCGGCAGACAGCATCGGAACCATCTGCGCGCGAAACGGTTTGATCGATTCCTCGAACTTCTCGAAACTGTTCAAGGAGACGTACGGCATGTCGCCGCGCGAGTATCGCGCCGGGTGAGGGCGTACGCCGCCCTCAACCGACCACGAATCACGTTCCGAGAATCAGATCCGAGGCTCGCTCACCGACCATGATGGACGGCGCGTTGGTGTTGCCCGACGGCACCGTCGGCATGATCGACGCGTCCGCGACCCGTAGGCCGTCGACTCCTCGCACTCGAAGATCAGCTCCGACAACGGCATTGACGTCCGATTCCGCCCCCATCTTGCAGGTGCCGACCTGGTGGTGGTACGTGCCGGCGGTCTGGCGAACGTAGGCTCGCAGGTCGTCGCGGGTACGCGCACTCGGTCCCGGAACCACCTCGGCCTTGCGCCACGGCGCGAACGCGTCGGAGGCACCGATCTCGCGGCAGATCTCCACCGCGTCGACCATCGCTTCGAGGTCGTACGGTTCGGCCAGGATGTTCGGATCCGCCAGTGGCAGTTCGCTGGGGTCCGAGGACGCCAGCCGCAGGGTCCCCCGCGAGCGGGGAGCGACGATGCCGGGTGCGATGGTGTAGCCGTTCTCGGGCACCGGGTATCCGTCTGCGGGATAGGGAATGTGCATGAACAACGGCTGCAGATCCGGTGCAGCGCCTTCCCATCCGGCGCTGCGGGCGTACAGCTGGGCCTCGAGCAGGTTGTTGGTGCCGGCCACGAGCGGCTCGAGTGACTCGTAGATGTTGCTCAGCAGCAGATGGTCGTGCAGGTTCTCGCCGACGCCGGGCAGGTCCATGACTGTGTCGACCCCGATAGCAGACAAGTGATCCGATGGCCCGATTCCGCTGAGCATCAACGTCTTCGGTGAGCCGAGGGCTCCACCGCACAGGATCACCTCGTGGTCGGCGAACGCACGCTGTACTTCGGAGCCGCCGCGACTGAACTCGATTCCCACCGCTCGACCGTTCTCGAGCACCACCTTGTGGACGAGCGCGCCGGTGGTGACGGTCAGATCGGGATTGTTCAACACCGGCCCGACGAAGCTCTTCCACGCGCTCATCCGCTCACCGTCGCGGGTGGTGGTGTGGTTGTAGCCCGCGCCGACCATCTCGTCGGCGTTGAAGTCGTCGATCAGCTTGTGGCCGTGCTCGACGGCCGCATCCACGAAGGCAGCCGCCAGTGGATGCGGGGTTCCCATGATCGACACCGGCAGCGGGCCGTCGCCGCCGTGGAACTCGTTGGCTCCGAGCTCGTGTGACTCCGAGCGCTTGAACAGCGGCAGTACGTTCTCCCACGACCACCCGGCATCGCCGGTGGCGGACGCCCACCCGTCGTAGTCGCTGGAATGTCCTCGGACGTAGATCATTCCATTGAGGGACGAGCTGCCGCCGAGTACGCGTCCACGCGGCCAGAAGATCCGCCGATCGTTCGCGTGCTTCTGCGGGGTGGTGAACAGTCCCCAGTCCTGTGATCCGCCGAGCAGCGTCGGCCAGCCCTGGGGTGAGTGGATCGCCGGGTCGGTATCCACCGGTCCGGCTTCGATCACGTGCACGGTATGCCCGGCATCGAGCAAGCGCCGCGCGATGACGCTTCCTGCTGATCCTGCTCCCACTACGATGTAATCCGTCGACATGCGCTGCCTCTTTCTGTTGTGACCGTCGACACAACAGTGGCCGAATCCGCGAACACAAACATGTCGCTGAGCGCACACATTCTGGGGCAGATGCGCACCACCATGAGCGAGCTCGGTCAGAAGGCCATCGGCGCCATTCCCAGGATCATCAATGCGGAACCTGCCGTCACTCGTCGTCCGGGCGGGTTGGTGCGCAACAGGTGGATCGTTACGGCCATCCACCCCACCAGGAGTAGCGCGGCGATGATCCTCGGATCGGCCTCGACTCCGTGCCGGTGCCGCGTCGTCGCCTGCGATTCCGCGTGGGAGTGCATGGGCGGCAGCATCATCAGTAGTACGGCCATGCAGGTCAGGTCCACCGCGCATGGAATCGATCGGGTTCTGTTCGGCACGTCTGCGGTGACGTGTACGGCAACCGCGACGAGAGCGAGTATCGATATCAGCGCCATGGATGGGTCGGTACCGAAGGCCACCATGGAGGCCATGACGATGCCCATGCAGAGGTGAGCCCACCGCACCCGCCCCGTGTGCTTGCCACGTCCGAGCAGCGGGAGAACAGCACCCACTGCACCGAGCGCCATCAGCACCGTCATGACCATCGGTGTCAGACCTCCGTCGTCTCGAGAGTTCGGCTCCGAGTCGCTCGTGCCGTCATTGTTCCTCCCACGAAGAATGCCACGACGACGATCAACAGAAGGGCGGCGAGCACTCCCGAACCGCCGATCAGCAGTGTGAAGTTGTCCAGCACGAGGCCCAGAATCGCCACCAGGCCAAGAGTTCCCAGCGCAGGCGCGACGACGGTGTGCCAAGTCCGTGTGTCCACGCTCGATCGACGGAAGAACGCGATGATGGCGCCGCCGGTGAGGATCATCAGAACCAGGATGCTGACGGTAGCCAGTCCTGACATCCAGGTGAACAGTTGCAGCACCGGGTCTGCGCCCGCCACCGCGAAGACCGCGAGAACCACCGCGGCCGAGGCGGTCTGGAACAGTGACCCCATGTGCGGGGAGCCGTGCCGGGAGTGGGTGCGCGCCAACAACGAGGGGGCGACGCCCTTCCGGGCCAGTGCGAAGACGTACCGACCGATTGCGTTGTGGAACGCCAACAGAGCGGCGAAGAGACTGGTGACCAACATGATTTCCATGATGTCCGCCGACATCGGGCCCAGGTACTGGGCGGCAGCGGCGAAGGTCAATCCCGCCGTGTCGTCGGCAGCGGCCTGCGCGACGGACGCGCTGCCGAAGGCGAGCACGACGGCCCAACTCGACACCGCGTACACCAGTCCGATGGTGACGACAGCGGCGTAGGTCGCAATCGGAACGGTGCGCGTTGGGTTACGCGCCTCCTCGCCGTAGATCGCGGTGGCCTCGAAACCGATGAACGAGGCGATTGCGAACATCAGGGCGATTCCCGGTGATCCGCTGAAGAAGGCCGAGGGAGTGAACGATTCGACGTCGATGCCCGCGGCACCGCCCTTGGCGAACACCGCGGCCGACAGGATCACGATGATGCCGATCTCGAGCACCAGCAGCACCCCGAGCACCTTGGCACCGAGATCGATGCTGCGGTAGCCGAGCAGCGCCACGATCGCGACGAGACCGAGCGCCCACAACCACCACGGCAGGTCGGGTCCGCCGTACTTCACGACCAGGCTGTCGACGGTCGATGCGGCGAGGCCGTAGATGCCCGCCTGAACGGCGGTGTACGTCAGCAGCGCCAGACCCGCGGCACCGAGGCCCATGGTTCTCCCGAGCCCCTTCTCCACGTAGGCGTAGAACGCACCGGTGTCCACCATGTGTCGGCTCATGGCCGCGTACCCGACGCTGAAGATCAGCAGGACGACCGCCGCGACGATGTAGGCGAGCGGGGCGCCCGCTCCGTTACCTGTGGCTATCATGACCGGCAGGGCCCCACCGATGGCCGTCAGCGGCGCTGCAGCGGCGATGACCAGGAACACGATTCCGACGACGCCGATGGATCCGCGGAGCGCACCTGCCGTCGAATTCGATTGCGTTTCAGACATTCTGCTCACCGCTCGCGCAGCTCGAGGCGGCGCAGGGCGCAGAACTCGAGCGCGGCACGTCGAGGGTGGGGTTGCGATCGAAGAATCCCGCGGGCTTCAGTTTGAAGCCGGTGTAGTCCACCGGCATGATCGGCCAGTCCTCGGGTCTCGGGAAGTGGGTGAGCCCGAAGGTGTGCCACAGCACGATGTCCTCGTCGACGAGGCTACGGTTCGACGCCACGAATGCCGGCAGACCCGCTCCCCCATGATGCTGATTGACGAAATCGCCTGCGGCATATCGTTCGCTTCGGTCGAACTGCGTCACCCAGAGATGCTTGGTGGCGAACGTGGCACGTCGCGCGATCGACGAGTTGTCGTCGGCCAGCAGCAATGGCTGGCCTTCGGGGTGCAGCGTGTATCCGACGGGCTTTCCGAGCCGGCTCAGCGAGGTCGGATTGGTGACGTGCCAGACGCGGCCGACCGTGCCGTCGGCGATGCGTTGTGCCTCGGCTTCGGTGGCGAGCGGCGTGTGTTGCAGAGCAAAGGCGTTGCCGTGCAGGTTGTCCGGTCCCATCGGTACCCGGCGGGTCTCGATCTCCTCGACGGAGTTACCGATACCGTCGACCATCATGTCGAGTCGCGCACTGAACAGATGCTGGTGGCACGGCGCTCCGAGTCCCGGGGCGATCTCTGTTGCGTAAGGGTAGTCACCACCGGGATGCCCGGACGTGAACACGATTCCGGTTGCTTTGACCTCGAATTCGATGGTGCCGTCGAGGTAGAGGTACCAGAAGAATCCGTAGTCGTAGTTGCCGATGGTGGTGAAGAAGGAGATCACGAGTCGGCGCTGGCGGCGGGTCTCCTGCGAGCCCGACCACAGATCGGTGTGCTTCCAGAGCACTCCGAAGTCCTCCTCGTGCATGCACACGGCGTTGGTCAGCGTTTTCGGGTTGCCGAATTCGTCGGCGATCACGGCATCGAAGTACGTGATATCGCCGACGCAGTCGCACCCGAGTTCGAGTGAGTTCGCGTACCGTCCCACCAGATACTCACCGGTGTCGAAGTAGTTCTGCCACGACCGAACCGGGGACGGATCACCATAGGGAACAACCATTTCGGCGATCGAAGCGCGGTGAACGATCGGGCGCACGGTACCCCGGTCCTCGAACCCGATCTGGTGCAGCACCAGGCCCTCACGCACATCGAAGCCGACCCTGAAGGACCACTTCTCCCAGTCGACGCGATTGCCCCGAACCGTGAAGCTCGGGCCGTCGGGTTGAGTGATCTCGATCGGCTTCTGCGTGGTGCGCAGCGGGCCGGTAACGGACAGATCGTCGAAGTTTCCCGACTCCTCCGGAATGGGAACCGCACCCAGGTCGACGACCTTGTCCACCGTCCGATTCATCACGTCCACGAAGGCGACCAGACCGTCGATGGGATGCGCCCACGCATGATCGGCCGGGTAGTCCTGACGAAAGGCTAGGCCGCGCAGGATGCGTCGACCATGCTCGCCCGGGTAGTCGAACACCCCTGCTGACAGGGGTGCCACTCGTACGTGTGCTACGTCCAGTCCGCGCGCGGCCAGCGCGGCAAGCCAGTCCGGATCGGTGGAGAGCACGCTCTCGACGAGCTCGAATTCCTCGTCGAGCACCGGCATCTGGCCGTCACGGATCGCGTCGAGCCGCGTGGAGCCGATCACCTGACGCTCGTCGAGAGAGACGAGAAGATCGACGGCATCGGGTGTCGAGATGTCGTGCAACAGCACCCGGAAGGTACGTCGGGTGGTCGGTTCGGCGGCGTACAGCTCGGCCTTGTCCGGTTCGTCCAGTCCGACGTAGACGAACCGGGTTGCAGCAGTGACGAATCCGGCGGCGTCGACGACATTCCGAACCTGTGCGATCTCGTCTTCGGTGGGCAACGACAAGGCGTGGTCGATTGCGTGGGGCGTGAGGGTTGGCATGGATGTTCCTCGAGGTCGTGTGTTGGTTCTACAGACGTTGAATAACGAAGACATGCGGGCAGAGCCGAATCGCCCGCCCGCAGTGTGGCTACAGCTGAGCTATGAACCGGTCGAGCATCTCGAACTGCCGGTCGGCAGTGGTGTCATCGGGAGTGAGCACGCCGAGAATCTGCATGCCCATCATCATGTTGAGCAACGTTTCGACGGCGAGATCGACGTCGAAGTCGCCGGCGTCGCCTTCTGCGCGAGCCTGCTCGAGAAACTCCGCCATCCGCGCCCGCCACGACACCAAGGATCGACGGTTGGTGTCGTCCATGTGCTCGTCGTACATCGCGCGTTGCCACAGCGAGACTGCAATTCTCGCCTCGAGCAAAGTCTCTTCGGTCGTCGGCATCACTTCTCGGCAAAAGATGCGGAGGGCATCGAATCCCGTTGCATCGCCGAGAGCTTCGTCGATACGGCGGTTCGTTGCCTCGAAGACGTGCTCGAATGCGGTGCGGAGAATCTCGTCCTTGCCCGCGAAGTAGTGGCTCAGTGCACCGTTCGTGTATCCCGCCTCGGTCGCGATGTCTCGCATGTTCGCGGAATCGATCCCCTTGGCAGCGATCAGACGCCAGGTTGCCGCGGTGATCGCGCGGCGGCGTTCGTCGTGATCCACGAGCTTCGGCACAGCCCTACGGTAGCGGCTCCCTGCTCGGACCTAGGGTTCGGGCATCGTCATCATCGCCTTCCGATCCGTTCGAACGTTGTTCTACGTCCGTTGAACTAAATCTTGCGACCTGCTCGTTACGAATCGCGCTTCCTTCGGTAAACACCGCGTTACCCCACGTGAGCGGAACTTCGACCCCTGCTACGAAGTTCCGCTCACCTGCGTCAGCTCTCCTCACCTGCGTCAGCTCTACAGAACGATCGTGACGACTTTTTCCTCGGTGTTGGCCTCGATACCGGCCCATCCGAGTTCACGGCCCGTACCACTGGATTTCATGCCACCCCAGGGGAGGGCGGGATCGATTGCGGCCCAACCGTTCACCCACACAGCGCCGGACCGAACCTGCGCAGCCAGGGTGTGCGCCCTCGACACGTCGCGGGTCCAGATGCTCGCGGCCAGTCCGTACACCGTGCCGTTGGCGACGGCGATGGCCTCGTCGGCGGTATCGAACGGAATCACCGTGCCGACGGGGCCGAAAATTTCCTCCTGCGCGATCTTCATGTCGTTGTCCGCGTCGGTGAAGATCGTCGGCTCGACGAAATACCCTGCGCCGTCGGGCCGTCCGCCACCCGCCGCCACTCGCGCTCCGCCGTCGCGTCCGGCCTGGATGTACCCCAGCACGCTGTCGCGTTGCTTCGCGTTGACCAGCGCGCCCATCGTCGTCGACGGATCGAACGGATCACCCAGGACCTGAGCCGACGCCGCAGCGGCCAGACCGTCGACCACCTGCGAGTACAGCGAGCGATGCACCAGAACCCGCGTCCCGGCCGCACACACCTGGCCCTGGTTGAAGAACAATCCCATCGCGGTTCCGTTGATCGCCGCCTCGAGATCCGCGTCCTCGAGAATGATCTGCGGGGACTTGCCGCCGAGTTCGAGCGTGGTTCGCTTGAACGTATCGGCAGCTTTCTTGGCGATGAGCTTGCCGACCCGAGGGCTGCCGGTGAAGCTGATCTTGTCTACGTCCGGATGCCCGACCAACGCGTCGCCGGTCACTTCTCCAAGCCCTGGAACAACATTGACCACTCCGGCAGGTACTCCCGCCTCGTCGATCAGACGAGCCAGATGCAGGATGGACAACGGCGCGTCCTCCGGCGGCTTGACGACCACGGTGTTTCCGGCGGCCAACGCGGGCGCGAGCTTCCACGCGGCGATCATCAGCGGGGTGTTCCAGGGAACGATCATGCCGATGACGCCCACCGGCTCACGGACGGTGTACGAGTGCGTCGGCTGGCCGAAGTAGCCCGCAGTGGGGATGGAGCTGCCGGTGATCTTGTCGGCCCAGCCGGCGAAGTGCCGGAACGTGGCTGCGGCATTGGGGATGTCGAGCATCGCCGGTTGACCCACGGGCTTGCCCACGTCGAGAGCCTCGAGCCGTGCCAGCAGGTCCCCGTCACGTTCGATGAGATCGGCAATCCGGTTGAGCAGCTTCCCGCGCACTGCTCCGGGCGTCGCGCCCCATTCACCACCGAGCTGGGCACGGGCGGCACGCACCGCTGCATCGACGTCCGACGCGGTGGCTGCAGCAACTTCGGCGAGCGGCTGTTCCGTCGTGGGGTTGATGTCGGTGAACGTGCCTCCGTCGGAAGCGCCGTGCCACTGCCCCGCGATGTAGAGCTCGGTGGCGGTGTCGGTCGGCAACGACGGTGCGGCCGATTCCTGGACTGCAGTCATGTGTGTTGGCTCCTTCTCGGGTGCCGATCGCGGCACCTGTGGCGTGTCCGGTCCAGACTGCGCCCGGACAGGCGAGGAGGTCTTGTGTGATCGCGCACACATTGTGCGGTAGATGCGCACCGCCGATCGACCTCCTCGCGTGACGATCGTGTGTCGAGACACCCGGCCCCGGTTACCGCCGTGTTTCACCGCCCTGGCATGCGACGGAGAGTCAACTATTCCGACACTTCGAGGCCATCCATCGGCCTCTCAGCAGGCAAAACTGGTGCCCTCCCATACGAAAGGCCCGCAATGACACACCACCAGTTTCGCGCCGCAGCAGTCCAGGCCGCGCCGGTATTTCTCGATCTCGACGCGTCGATCGACAAGGCGATCGGCCTGATCGAGGACGCGGCCCGCGCCGGAGCCGAGCTCATCGCATTTCCCGAGACCTACCTGCCCGGCTATCCCTGGTACATCTGGCTCGACGCACCGGCGTGGGGGTTTCAGTTCACGCAGCGCTACTTCGACAACTCACTGGAGTACGGAACACCGCAGGCGGCTCGAATTGCGCAGGCCGCCAAGGACAATCACATCATGGTCGTGATGGGCCTGAGCGAGCGATACAAGGCCAGCCTCTACATCGCCCAGTGGATCATCGACGCCCAAGGCAAGACCGTCGCGATGCGCCGCAAGCTCAAGCCGACTCACGTCGAACGCACCGTGTACGGCGAAGGTGACGGCTCCGACCTGTCGGTATACGACACCGACCTCGGACGCGTCGGCGCACTGTGCTGCTGGGAGCACCTGCAACCGTTGTCGAAGTACGCGATGTACGCCCAGAACGAGCAGGTGCACATCGGTGCCTGGCCCAGCTTCTCGCTCTACACCGGCGCGGCCTACGCCCTCGGGCCGGAGGTCAACACCGCTGCCAGCCGCATCTACGCCGTCGAAGGCGGCTGCTTCGTCATCAGTCCCTGCGCGACCGTCTCCCCCGAGATGATCGACATCATGTGCACCGACGACGCCAAGCGCGCGATGCTCACCGCAGGCGGCGGTCATGCCCGCATCTTCGCGCCCGACGGCCAACTGATGCACGAGCCGCTCGCACCCGACGCGGAAGGCATCGTCTACGCCGACATCGACACCAGCCTCATTTCGATCGCCAAGGCCGCCGCCGACCCGGCCGGCCACTACTCCCGTTCCGACGTGACACGGTTGTGGCTCAACAAGACTCCGGGCGACCGCGTCGTTCAGGGGACGCAGCCCGGTGCGAATACGCGCTACGACTTCACCGAGGACGTCGCGGCCGAGCTACGTCTGGAGATCACCGAGCAGCTCGCTCTCGACGAGGGCGCCGCTCGTGTCTGAACTCGAGTCGGCAATTCCCGCCCATCTCGTCGTTCCCCGGTCGTGTCCGCGTCGCACACCCGAGGGCTACCAGCCACCCTTCCCGTCGTACGTCGCCCGCTTTCCGGTATCCACCGAACGAGTCGTGATGGGCTACTTCGGAATACAGGGCATGCCCGACGCTTCCCCGTGGGGTGACGAGGGCCCATCCCGAAGGGACCGAGCCCGGTACACCGACGAGGAGGGCATCGACACGACGGTGTTCATCGGCTACTGGGACGACGTCGCAGTGTTCGACCGCTGGTTCGATACCGTCGGTCGGCACTGGACCAGCGTCGGAGGCCGCTTCGTCGAAATCATCAGACCGACCGTCGACCGCTACGAGACACTCTTCTCCTCCACCGGCCGCATGGAAGGTGTTGCCACTCTGACGGATTCGCTCAGTGGTTCCATCGAGGAACATGCCTACTGGGGCGGGGTCCGGGATCGAATCCCGTTGTCGCAGAGTGACTCACTTGCTCCCAGCGGGGAGCCTCAGGTCGTACGCGACGGCGACAGAGTCACGATTGTGCCGCAGGAGAACATCTGCCTCATTCGATCCGGGCAGGACTGGGTCGATACGGTCGGGTCCGAACGAGAGATGTACCTCCGGGACGTCGAACCGGTGTTGCGCGCCGGCATGGAGTTTCTTCGCGACGACGGCCTGGACATCGGTTGCTTCGCCAACCGATACATGACGGTGGTCGACGACAACGGCGTCGATACCGACAAGTCGTTCGGCATGAGTTGGTGGCGCAGCCTGAGCGACCTCGAAGCATGGGCCGTGTCGCATCCGACGCATGTCGCCATCTTCGGTGCCGCGCTGAAGTATCTGTCGACGATGGGGCCCGCGGCGTCGCTACGGCTCTATCACGAGGTGACCGTCGCGGCGGCGGACGAGCAGTACTTCGAGTATTTCGGCTGCCACGACCGCACGGGTCTACTGCGTACCGCTGCGGAGCGTTCTACCCTGTGAGGAGACGGGAGGTACCTGACATGGCCGATCCGCTGCGCACCGACTCCGTCGATCTGGCCGACAGCGTCGATTTCTGGACCGCTGCGGTGAGTCGGACGTACGTCGATCTCGAGTGCACGATTCCGGAGAACGCGTCGGCCATCACCGGGCATATCGAGTCCACCGGACTTGCGACTCTCGGATTGTCGCGAGTGTCTGCGACAGCTCAGACCGTGCTGCGGACGCCAGCAGGTATCTCCCGAACCAGTGACGACTACTTTCTGGTCAGCGTCCAGACGTCGGGGACCGGGTTTGTCGTGCAAGACGACCGAACGGCGGTCCTGCAACCGGGAGACTTCGCGCTCTACGACACCACCCGGCCGTACAGTCTTCGCTTCGACGACCCGTTTGCCCAGTACGTGCTGATGCTCCCCGGCGCAACACTGCGAACGCTCGTCCGGGACACGGGTTCGCTGACCGCACGGGCGGTGTCCGGACGACAGGGGGCAGGAAAACTACTCGTGAGCATGATCTCGTCGATCATGGACGACGCCGACATGAGTACCGCGTCGGCCGAGGCCGTGTCGCAGAGCGTCGAGTACATCCTGGTCGCAGGCCTGGTCGGGCTGACCGGGGTGGAGAAGCCTGCACCCTACGCAGCCTCCGAACGGCTGGGCGAAATCAAGCGTGCGATGACCGCGCGGCTGCGAGATCCGGATCTGACCGTGACGGAAGTGGCAGCCTCGCTGCACTTGTCGCTGAGTACGGTGCATCGAGCGTTCGCCGGTGAACCGTGCACCGCCAGTGAATGGATCTGGATGCAGCGACTCGACGGCGTCAAACGCGCTCTGTGCGAACCCCAGAATTCCCGCACCACCATCGGAGCCCTGGCGGCGTCCTGGGGATTCACCGACCCGGCGCACTTCAGCCGTGCCTTCCGGGCCCGCTTCGGCTGCACCCCCAAGGACTTTCGCGACACCAACCGCGGGTGAGCTCAGATCCCGAGCGATCCCGCCAGCGTGGGCCAACTCTTGGGCAGTTGCTCCACCCAGTAAGGCCACGAATGGGTTCCGGTCTCGGTGAAGTCGAACGTCGCGGGGATGTTCAACTGGCTCAGTCGATCCGCAAGTCGATGGGTGCAGTAGTTCGCGCCCACCTCGATGAGACCACCGACCACCACCACGTCGAGCGCCGACGCGCTGTCGAAACTTTCGTGGCGACCCGGTGCTCCCGTTCCCACCGACACGTACACGTCGGTGCCGCGCAGGCTTTCGGCATTGACCACCGAATCATGTTGCGCCCAGGCAGGATCGAGAGGACCGCCCCACATGTTGTCGGCATTTCCGCCGAATGCTCCGACGATCGCGCGGATACTCGCCTGCCCCATGGGCTCCGAGGAGGCGAAACACCCGCTGTACGACGCCACCCCGGAGTAGACATCGGGATTACGTGCGGCCAGCATCATGGCCGACTGTGCACCCATCGACAGCCCGGCAATCGCGTTGCGTCCGTTGCCGTCCACAGACGCGTCGATCAGCGGAGGAAGCTCCTCGGTCAGGAACGTTTCCCATTGATAGCGGCCGAGTTTCGGATCGTCTCGTTGCCAGTCGGTGTAGAAGCTGCCCGGCCCGGCCAGCGGTAGCACGACGTTGACGTTCTTGTCGGCGAAGAATTCGGCCGCTCCGCCCTTGCGGAGCCACATGCTGTTGTTCGGATCCTCTTCGCCGATTCCGCTGAGCATGTACAACGTCGGCCGCGATCCGGTCTTCGCTGCCGGAGTCAGCACCTGCACCTCGACAACGGCCCCCATCGCAGGCGATTCCACACTCAGCGTGCGCAGGGTGTCGGACGCGATCACGGTATCGACGATGCGGGCGGCCGAGACGGCAGGATCGGCGGAGACAATGCCGACCGAGGACACGGACAGCGCGGCGGCGACGGCGAACGTGGTGAAGATGCGTCGACGACGCATGGCGATCCTCTCGGGATTTGTCACAGGGCGGGAGTTGTCACAAGAAACTGGCGAATTGCATGGAGCATTGCACAGCAACCGACCGGATGGAACGCCGTACGAACATCCACCCGATTCGGACCGACCGGGACTCTGACAACACATCACTGCACGAGCATTCACCCTTCTTTGCAACGCTTTTCGGGCATCCAGTTCCGATTTCACCGCATCGCTTCGTCCACTAATGGTTAGTGCACTAACCAATACTGGTAGCCTGGGCATCGTGACGACCACCGAAGATCCACTCGCGCTCGACCGCCAGGTCTGCTTCGCGCTCGCCGTCGCCAACCGCGCCGTGCTGTCGGTGTATCGGCCACTGCTCGAGCCGATGGGACTGACTCATCCGCAGTATCTGGTGATGCTGGCGCTGTGGGGCGAATCGCCGATGTCGGTCAAGGCCATCGGATCGGCCCTGCAACTCGACTCCCCCACCCTCTCGCCTCTTCTGAAGCGTCTGGAGTCGATGGGGTTGCTCACCCGCAATCGAAGCGCCGAGGACGAGCGCGTTCTACTCGTCGCGCTCACCCCGGCCGGGGCCGCGCTTCGCAAGAAAGCGGAGAAAATTCCACCCACCGTCGTTTCGAAACTCGGAGCGTCACTCGTCGAACTCGACGAACTACGACGCGTCCTCACCCGCGTCAACGACGCGGCCATCGCAGCAGGAGCACTGTCGTGAACACTCGTCCTACCCGCCCGCGCTTCGGTCAGTGGCTGGGCTACGCCGTCCTCGGCCGCAAACTGCCTGACTCCATGCAGGATTGGGTTCGACGCGACCTCGTCGGCCCAGGAGCGACACCACGTCACATCCTGCGGTCGATGATCCCGTTCCTGCCGATCTTCATCGGATTCTTCGTTCTGTTTCCGGGAGCGATCTGGCTACGCGCGTCGATGGTGTTGCTCAGTTTGCTGCTCGCGCTGTTCTACACCGCCGCCTACATGGACCAGAACCGCGCTCGACGCCTCGAGATCCACGGGCTACCGGCCGATCTGAAGAGCCCGAAGAAGATGGCCGAGATGGAACGCGAGCGAGAGAACTACCGCCGCAATCACTGACGCTCTCGGCCGAGCCCGGCGGTGAAATCGTCGGCGATCATCGCCGCCAAGTCGCGGGTCTTGCGGTTGGTGTTCTGCGAGAGCTCGGTCAGCTGCGTGAAGGCAGCGTCTGCGTCGATGCGGTACACCGACATCAGGATTCCGACGGCTCGGCCGATGGATCCGCGGGTGTCGAGCGCAGTCCGTAGTGTCGCGGCCTCGTTGCCGCTTTCCTGGATCAGTTGTTCGCGCACGCGCGAGAGTTCGAGGTGCACTCGAATTCGAGCCACCAATTCTCGGTCGTGGAACGGTTTGACGATGTAGTCGTCGGCCCCGCGCCCGAGCCCGTCGAGCACGAAGTCGGTTCCCGCTCGCGCGGTCAGCAGTATCACCGGCACCCGCTGCAAGACGTCGTCGCGGCGGATCTCGTCCACGAGTTCCAGACCGCTGCGTCCGGGCAGCAGAACGTCGGAGAGCACGAGGCCAGGCATCGTCGATCGAGCGCTGCCGAGTGCGGTCTCGATGTCGCCCGCGGTGGTGACGGACCAGCCCTCTTCGGTCAGCAGGCGCACCAGGTAGTTACGCATGTCGACGTTGTCCTCGACGAGAAGAATGTCCGCGCGCTCGGTGGTCACCGTCGCCGAGTCGCTCGCAGCGAAGATCGCCGACACCGAATCGGCGGGGGCGGCCGGCCGTTCGACGGCTGCAGCCGCCTCGGCGGGCAGGCGCGGAACCACGACGGTGAAGGTACTGCCACGGCCCGCCTCGCTCTCGACGTCGATACGGCCGCGCAAGACGGTGAGCAGGTCCGATACCAGCGCCAGTCCGATACCGGATCCTTCGATGCTGTGGGCACCCGATCGTTCGACTCGATGGAATCGATCGAAGATCAGCGGCAGGTCATCTGCGGGGATCCCGAGACCGGTGTCCGCAACGACCAGGCGGACGACGTCGCTGTCGGTCCGCAGGCGCACGGAGATCCGACCGACCGGCGTGTATTTGACGGCGTTCGCGACGAGGTTGAACACGATCTTCGTCCACATCTCACCGTCGGTGAGGACGACGACATCGTCGGCGACGTCGACCACGAGCTCGAGACCCTTGCCCGACGCCACCGCCTCGAACAGCGACGTGCAGTCACGCGTCACCGCTCCGAGGTCGGTGGGTTCGAGGCGGGGACGCAGCTGACCGGCATCGGCACTGACCACGTCCAGGAGATCGTCGACCAGTCGACGCAGTCGAGTCGACGCGCGATGAACGACGTCCAAGGACTCACGATCGACGTCGGTGAGCGTCGAGTCGACACTCTCGCGTACCGAATCCAACGGGCCCGCGAGCAAGGTCAGCGGCGTACGGAACTCGTGTCCGACGTTCTCGAGCAGCCGCGTCTTCGCCTCGTCGGCTTCGGCGAGTGCCGCGACGCGTCGCCTCTCCATCTCGAAAGCATGCGAGGCGGTCAGGGCCGTGGACACCCGCTCGGCCACCGCGATCGAGAAGGACACGACGGAGTCGTCGCGGGCGCGAGATTCGTCGACTCCGACCAACAGGGCTCCGATGGGCTGAGCATGTCCCGCGAGCGTCAGCGGAACGATGACCGCCTGCGCGACGGATCCGGCAATCTCGACCGTCGAGCAGGGAACGCGTCCGTCGCACACGTCGAGAACGTGGGCAAGGTCCCAGGTCGCGTCGTCGCAGCCGAGTTCGCCCGAGGTTGCGATGTGATCGAGCTGCCCGTCTTCGGCGAGGTCGCGGCGCAGGTAGGCCGCGACGAGGGGAAACTCGCGGGCCTCGTCACCCAGCGTCTCGACCGCGGCGCGACAGATGCCTACCGGCCCCTCGGTGCCGTCACCCGTCAGTGAGCCCAGGGCGAGCAGCGCGTGCATGCGGCGTTCGCCGAGTACCTGCATCGTGACCTCGGTCGTGGCAACGAACACGCCGAGTACCGTCCGTCCGGCCCCGAAGATCGGGCTGTACGAGAAGGTCCAGTACGTCTCCTCGGGGTAGCCGAACCGATTCATGACGAACAGCTGCCGAACACCGTGCACTGGCTTGCGGTCCTCGACCACGTGAGCGCAGAGACCGCCGACGTCGTCCCATATCTCGGACCAACACTGGCTGGCCCGCTGACCTGCGGCCTGCGGAAACTTGTCCCCGAGAAAATCCGTGTACGTGTGGTTGAAGATCTGCACCAGATGAGGGCCCCACCAGATCAACATCGGGATCGTCGACGGCATGACGGTGCGGACGGCGGTCACCAACTCCTGCGGCCAACTCTCCACCGGCCCCAGATCGGTCGCCGTCCAGTCCAGTTCCCGGAATCGCGCGTCGGTGGCGTTGTCACCCGAAAACAGCTCGTCCAGCTGGGCCGAACTACCATCGGGTTGTGGGGAATTCATCGCCTCGTCCTTCGCACTGTCGTTCCGCTCCAGTCCGGAGGGCGCGATCTCGGCGTCAATACTAGCCGAACGACCGGTATGCAGGCGTTTCGCTGATCCCCCACGGGGGTACTGCCGCGAGCATGCCCCTCTCATCAAGTCTCCCGTACCCCTTGGGCGTCTCTCGTCTGTCGAACGACGGTGCCAACCTTGCCGTCTACTCCGAAACCGCGGACTCGGTGTCCGTGGTCGTGCTGAACGACGACGGAACAGAGCGCAGTACAACACCGTTGACGCTGCGTACCGGCCACGTCTTCCACGATCTGGTTCCCGACGTCACGCCGGGTGCACGCTACGGACTGCGCGTCGACGGTCCATGGGATCCCGCGTCGGGGCTGCGGCACAACTCGGCGAAGTTGCTCCTCGACCCGTACGCCACCGCCATCACCGGTCAGGTCGACTGGAACGAATCGGTGTTCAGCCACCTCCACGCCGGGCCGGAGACCCGCAACGACGAGGACTCGGCCCCGCACATGCCGTATTCCGTTGCCGTGGAGTCGAACTTCGATTGGTCCGGCGACGAGCCACCGCGCACACCACTCGATCGCACGGTCGTCTACGAGGTACACGTGAAGGGCTTCACTGCCACCAATCCCGATGTACCCGAGGATATTCGGGGCACCTACGCCGGTCTGGCGCACCCCGCCGCGATCGCACATCTCAAGCGCATCGGCGTCACCGCGGTGGAGTTGCTGCCCATCCACCAGTTCGTTCAGGACTCGCATCTGCTCGAGGAGGGGCGGCGGAACTACTGGGGCTACAACTCCATCGGCTTCTTCGCACCGCACAACGAGTACAGCAGCAGCGGCGACACCGGCGGCCAGGTGGACGAGTTCAAGGCGTTGGTCAAGGCCATGCACGAGAACGGCATCGAGGTCATTCTCGATGTCGTCTACAACCACACCGCCGAGGGAAATCACCTCGGACCGACGCTCTCGCTCAAGGGAATCGACAACGGCTCGCACTACCGTCTGGTCGACGAGGACCGCAGCGCGTACTACGACACCACCGGCACCGGCAACAGTCTCAACGTCGGCCACCCCGCTGCCCTGGCACTGATCCTGGACTCGCTGCGCTACTGGGTGACGGAGATGCACGTCGACGGGTTCCGCTTCGACCTCGCCAGCACGCTGACGCGTCAAGACTCGGACCTGAACGTGCACAGCGCATTCCTGAGCCTGGTACACCAAGATCCGACGCTCGCGCCGGTCAAACTGATCGCCGAACCGTGGGACACCCAGGGCTACCAGGTGGGCGGCTTCCCGGCCCGATGGTCGGAGTGGAACGGCAAGTTCCGCGACGACGTCCGTGACTTCTGGCGCGGCGAGAGCGGCGCACTACCCGCCCTGGCGCAACGCGTCACCGGCAGTCCGGACGTCTACGAGAGCACTCGTCGACCCACGTTGGCCAGCGTCAACTTCATCACCGCACACGACGGTTTCACGTTGGCCGACTTGAACTCCTACGACGACAAGCACAACGAGGAGAACGGCGAGGACAGTCAGGACGGCGAGTCCGACAACCGTTCGTGGGGTTGCGGCGCCGAGGGCCCGACCGACGACGAGGGCGTCAACGCACTCCGGGCCCGTCAGCAGCGCAATCACCTTGCCACGCTGTTGCTCTCGGCCGGCGTGCCGATGATCCTCGGCGGCGACGAGCTCGGCCGGACGCAGAACGGCAACAACAATGCCTACTGCCAGGACAACGAGGTCTCCTGGTTCGACTGGAGCACAGCCGATCAGGACCTCATCGACTTCACCACCCACTTGATCGCTCTACGCGACGAACACCAGGCCTTGCGCCCCACGTGGTTCCGCCACGACAGCGATTCCGACGAGGAAGGAGCCGGACCGGACACCGTCGACTTCTACCGCGCCGACGGCGAGAAGCTCTCCGACGAGGATTGGTCGGACGGTAATGCGCACAGCATTCTTGTCCTCATGCGTGCCGGTGAGTCCGATGCGTCGTTCGCGTGGATGGTCAACGCCTCGCCTGGCACCGTGGAATTCACTCTGCCGAAGGGACATTGGACTCAGTCGACTTCGAGCGACCCCGATCAGGCATACGAGGCAGGCGGGCCGTCGATTCTGATTCGCGAACACTCGTTCACGTTGCTGCAGGGCTGACCCCGCAACAGCCGACAATGGCGGCAGTCCTCGTCACGAGGACTGCCGCCATTGTTCGTTTCAGCTCACCCCGGCGCGCACGTCCGGTGCTCCGAGTCGAGCTGCATCGGCGGTGTCGTCGTCCGGCTGCTCCTGCGAATCCCGTTCTGCCAGAACGCGGAGCCGGTAGTGCTCGATTTCCTCGGCAACATGCTGATCGTCCCACCCGAGGATGGGTGCAACCAGACGAGCCACCTCGATGGCCGCCGCTTCACCACGATCGGGAACCTCGATCGAGATTCGGGTCCGACGGGTCAGAATGTCGTCGAGATGCTGCGCGCCTTCGTGACTGGCCGCATAGACCACCTCTGCCTTCAAGTACTCCGGTGCACTCTCGAGCGGCTTTCCGAGTTCTGGATCGGCGTCGATCAAGTCCAGCAGCTCACCCATCAGAGTGCCGTACCGGCCGAGCAGATGCTCGACGCGTGAGACGCGCATACCGGTGCGTTCGGCCGTCAGAGCGCGGGAGTTGTACGCGCCGAGGTAGCCGTCCGCACCGACGAGCGGAATGTCCTCGGTGACGCACTTCGGTACCGTGCGTTCGAGTCCGTGCACCGCGGAATCGACTGCGTCCTTGGCCATCACGCGATAGGTGGTGTACTTGCCACCGGCGATGACCGTCAGTCCGCGGACCGGGCTGGACACCGCATGTTCCCGGGACAGGGTGCTGGTGGAATCGGATTCGCCGAACAGCAACGGGCGCAGTCCGGCATACACGCCGACGACGTCGGTGCGGTCCAACGGATCGGCGAGCAATTTGTTCACGTGGCCCAGGATGTAGTCGATGTCGCTCTGGCTCGCGGCCGGGTGAGCCAGGTCGAGCTTCCAGTCGGTATCGGTGGTGCCGATGATCCAATGACTACCCCACGGGATGACGAACAGCAGACTCTTCTCGGTCCGCGTGATGATGCCGGTGGCACTGTTGATGCGGTTGCGCGGCACCACCAGGTGCACCCCCTTGGAGGCGCGAACCTGGAATTGTCCACGGCCACCGACCATCTGCTGCACCTCGTCGGTCCACACCCCGGCGGCGTTGATGACCTGCTTGGCCCGCACCTCGAAGGAACGGCCCGTTTCCAGGTCGCTCGCCACGACGCCGACGACCTTGTCGTCCTCCCGAAGGAAGCCCGTGACGCGAGTGCTGTTGGCGCACAACGCGCCGTAGGCTGCCGCGGTACGAGCGAGCATCATTGTGTGCCGAGCGTCGTCGACCTGGCCCTCGTAGAACTTCACCGCACCGCGGATCGCCGAGCGCTTGCCCGACGGGAAGGACTCGAGCGTCTTCTTCTTGCCGAGGTGCTTGTGGTGACTCGGGACGCCGCGTCCGGCACCCATGACGTCGTACACGCCGATCCCGAGCCCGACGTACGGACGGTCGATCACCTTCTCGAGCGGATAGATGAACGGCACCGGGCGAGCGAGGTGCGGGCACAGCTTGTTCAGTACCAGCGAACGCTCCTTGAGCGCCTCGAACACCAACGCGAAGTTGAACTGCTCGAGGTAGCGCAGACCGCCGTGGAACAGCTTGCTCGAGCGGCTGGACGTGCCGGCCGCGTAGTCACGCGCTTCGAGCAGACCCACTTTCAATCCGCGGGTCACGGCGTCCAGTGCAGTTCCGGCACCGACGACGCCGCCGCCGATCACCAGAATGTCGAGCTCTTCGGCTTCCATCCTCGCCAGCGCATCTGCGCGTGCCTGAGGACTCATGGCCGTTGTGGTGGAACTCATTCTTCATCAACCCAATCGAGAGTTCGTGTTACTGCCTTCTTCCAGCCGGCGTACAACTTCGCCCGCTGGTCTTCGTCCATGGACGGGGTCCATGTCTTGTCCTCGGCCCAGTTCTGGCGAATGTCGTCTTCGCTCTCCCAATAGCCTACGGCCAGTCCGGCGGCGTAAGCCGCTCCGAGAGCAGTGGTTTCGGCCACGACGGGACGGACCACGTCGACGTTCAGGATGTCGGACTGGAACTGCATCAGCAGTTCGTTGACCACCATGCCGCCGTCGACCTTGAGCACCTCGAGATCGACGCCGGAGTCGGCGTTCATGGCCTCGATCACCTCACGCGTCTGATACGCGGTGGCTTCGAGAACGGCACGCGCCAGGTGCCCCTTGTTGACGAAGCGCGTCAATCCCACGATGGCACCGCGGGCGTCCGATCGCCAGTGCGGGGCGAAGAGACCGGAGAAGGCGGGGACGAAGTAGGCACCGCCGTTGTCGTCCACCGACCGTGCGTCGGTCTCGATGTCCGCGGCCGAGGAGATCATGCCCAGGTTGTCGCGCAGCCACTGCACCAACGAGCCCGTCACGGCGATGGAACCTTCGAGCGCGTACACCGTCGGCTGGTCGCCGATCTTGTAGCAGACCGTGGTCAGCAGACCGTTCTTGCTCATCACCTTTTCGGTACCGGTGTTGAGAAGCACGAAATTGCCTGTGCCGTAGGTGTTCTTGGCTTCACCGGGAGACAGGCAGGCCTGCCCGAAGGTCGCTGCCTGCTGATCGCCGAGGATTCCGGCGATCGGCACGCCACTGAACGGTCCGCGCTCACGGCCGGTTCCGTACACCTCGGAGCTCGAGCGGATCTCGGGCAGCATCGACATCGGAATGCCCATGTCTGCACAGATGCTCTCGTCCCACTGCAGGGAGTCGAGATCCATCAGCAGGGTGCGTGAGGCGTTGGTCGGATCGGTGTAATGCAACCCGCCGTCGACACCGCCCGTCATGTTCCACAGCACCCAGGTGTCCATGTTTCCGAAACACAGTTCTCCCGCTTCGGCTTTCGCCCGTGCACCGTCGACGTTGTCCAGGATCCACTTGATCTTGGGGCCGGAGAAGTAGGTGGCCAGGGGCAGACCGGTCTTGGCGGTGTACTTGTTGGCATCGCCCCCGCCCAGCGCGGTGGCGATGCGATCGGTACGGGTGTCCTGCCAGACGATGGCGTTGTAGATCGGCTTGCCCGTTGCGCGATCCCACACCAGCGCCGTCTCGCGCTGGTTGGTGATTCCCACGGCGGCGATGTCCTCGCGCGTCAGATCCGCTGCGGCCATGGCACCGGCCGCAACAGCGCGCACGTTGTCCCAGATCTCCGACGCGTCGTGCTCGACCCAACCGGCCTGCGGAAAGATCTGCTGGTGTTCCTTCTGATCGACCGCGACGACGGTGCCCGCGTGATCGAAGATCATGCAGCGTGAAGACGTGGTTCCCTGATCGATCGCGGCGACGTACTTTCCTGCGAACTCGGTCATGGCTTCTCTCCTGTGGTCTGGGTGTCTGCTGGGAGTCGTGATGGCGGCTCGGGCGTCGAACCTTCTTGTTTGCGTAGGTTCTTTCCGATGAGCAGGTCGTACAGGAACACTCCTATCGGTCCGCCTACGAGAGGTCCGACGATCGGGACCCAGAAGTACAGGCCGCCGTATTGATCTCGCCAGGCTCCACCGTATCCGGTGATGTACGACGCCAGGCGAGGTCCGAAATCTCGGGCCGGATTGATCGCGTAGCCGGCGTTGGTGGCCCACGCGAAACCGATGGCGACGACGATGAGGCCGACGATCAGCGGTGCCATGTTGGCCATCGGCGCGGTGCCGAGCGAATCGGTCACGGCCACAATGAGGAACAGCAGGATCGCGGTACCGATGATCTGGTCGATCAGTGCCGAGGACACGCTGACCGGCAGAGTTCCGTTACCGGGAAGCGTCGAGAAGATCGTCTGGGTGGCGGTGGTGTGCCCGGGGTCCACTGCGTTGATCATGTCGTTGTAGTTCCAGCGCACCAGCAGAGCGGCCACGAAGGCACCTGCGGTCTGCGCGAGGATGTACGGCGCAACCATCTTCCAGCTGAATCCGCGGAAGAGTGCGAACGTGATCGTGACCGCGGGGTTGAGGTGCGCGCCGGTGATCCGACCCGCGACGTAGATGCCGAACATCACGCCGAGCCCCCAGGCCCAGGCGATCGAGTCGTGGTCTCCGAGACTTCCCGATTCACCGCCCGAGACGACCTGCGCGACGACGCCGACGCCGAACAGAATGAGAATCATGGTTCCGGCGAACTCGGCAGCCATGTGCGCCGGTAGTCCCCATTCCGGTTCCTTACGAGCCATTGTGTAGCCTCCGCAAAGTTGGTGATGCACGCCACATTGCGTGCTGTTTGCCACGGTAGACGGCCTGCACTGCGTTGCACAGCTGATGCACATATGTGCAAAGCGGTCGTACACTGGCGATGGTGACGGACCAACGCATCGCACCCGAATCGGATCTGCGGACCGGCCATGCCACCCAGGCAGCGCGCCTCTACTACTTCCAGGACATGACGATGGCGGCGATCGGCCGTGAGCTGGGCGTATCTCGTTCGACGGTCTCCCGGCTCATCACGTTCGCGCGGGCATCGGGACTGGTGGAAATCAAGATCTCCACCCCTCTCGGTCAGGCACCACGAATCGAGCGGGCTTTCGCCGATCTGTACGACATTCGTGCACATGTCGTCCCCGTGTCGGAAACCGTCGACGAATTGCAGCGCCTCGACCGCGTCGCCACCTTCGCAGGCCGATTGCTGACGTCGTTCTTCGAGTCGGACATGGTGATGGGCGTCGCGTGGGGAACCACCGTCAGCGCCGTCAGTCGCAAGCTCGCACCCAAACGAACCCACAACTCGACCGTCGTGCAGCTCAACGGCGCAGCGAACACCCGCACCACCGGGGTCTCCTACGCCACCGACATCGTCCGAACTTTCGCCGACGCCTACGGCGCTGTGGCGCAGGGCTTTCCGGTTCCCGCATTCTTCGACTACCCCGAAACCCGCCGACACCTGTGGCGCGAGCGGAGCATCAAGCGAGTACTGGAACTGCAGGACCGGATGAACCTCGCCGTGTTCAGCATCGGCGTCATGAGCAGTGCTGTTCCTAGTCACGTCTACAGCGCCGGCTATCTCGAGCGCGAGGATCGAGCCGAGCTACAGCGCGACGGCGTCGTCGGAGACATTGCCACCGTGTTCCTGCGCTCCGACGGCAGCCACGATCGAATTGCGTTGAACGACAGATCGAGTGGACCGAGCCTGGACCGACTCAAGGTGGT
Organism: Rhodococcus sp. IEGM 1341; assembly: GCF_030056895.1. Classification (NCBI taxonomy): domain Bacteria; kingdom Bacillati; phylum Actinomycetota; class Actinomycetes; order Mycobacteriales; family Nocardiaceae; genus Rhodococcus; species Rhodococcus sp. IEGM 1341. The sequence continues at coordinate 244,271 of NZ_JASHKV010000004.1, forward strand.
GCCGCGCCGAGTCTGCATCGTCGCCGGGGCGTCCAAACTCGATGCACTCACCGCCGCGCTGCGCGGCGGATTGATCACCGACCTCGTCATCGACGACATCAGCGCGGCCCAGTTGATTCTCCGCTCGCGCGGCTGACCCACGTGAGCGGGTAGGAGTGGAGCCTGCAGGAACGACCAAGAGACACCTCGACCCCTGCTACGAAGTTTCGTGCACGTGTGCCTTGCGCTCATCCCATTCTCGTGTCACTCTTTTCTTCATGACAACCGGAAAGGCGGACACCGCCTCCCTCACGTGAGCGCCGTGCCGATGCCGTCGACATTTCCCCGTCGCGGCACATTCAGTGACAATCCCGAAGATTATGCCGAGAGCATTCGCGCAATCTGCGCGCAGCGCGATCGATGGCTCGCCTACGGCCTGAAGGCCGGCCCCTCCGACAGAACAGCCGCGGAATCGGCTGTGGCACAGCTGTATCGAAGATCGGGGCGTCCTGAGCCGAAATTCGTGTGGGTGGCATCTCCTGCAGCCGCCGCCGAATTCATGACATCTCGACCGATAGCGGACAGCGCAGGTGCAGGCTCCCTCATCGCATCACTGCTGTCGAGTTCACGCCGACGAATGGACCAGCGAATCGATCGACGACAGATCGAATGGCCACAGCAGTACTACTACTCCGACAACAATGCACAGCGTGATCTGCAGGCGCGTATCGATGTCGCACGCCGCTCACCGACAGACGCGGCCCGCGCCGGCATCAGTCCCGATCCGATCATTCGCCGAACCGTGCGAAAGTCTCTGCACACCAGCCTCTTCGACGGAGTGGCCACGGCTGTCCGAACCCTCGCTCCGCACCCCTTCGGCACCGTCAGCTGGTACGGACAACAAGAAGCCCATCGCGTCGCCTACTACGACATCTATCGCTCTTTCGGCCTCATGACGTTCGGGCGCGAGGACAACGAGCTTCTCGACATTCAATCCGCCCTCATCGAGTCGACGGGATGGTGGTGGGCGTTCGACGACATCGCAGTGATGTCCGAACGGCCGACGGCTCTGCACACCGAACCGATTCCCGATCCGGTGCACGGCGAAGTGCGACTGCATCATTCGACCTCCCCCGCGGTCGAGTTCGGCGACGGCAGCGGTGTCCATGTCCTGAACGGGACAGTGATTCCCGCTTGGGTGATCCATGATCCGACGGTCGAACGCATCACCGTCGAACGCAACGTCGAGATCCGGCGAAGCGCCATCGAACGGATCGGCTGGGATTCCTATCTGGACCAGGCCGGTTTACGACTGGTCGACACCGACGACGACCCGGGTAACCCCGGCTGCACCCTGCAACTGTTCGCCACGCCCGCTGGATGGGGCGACGAGGGTCGAATACTGCTTGCCGTCAACGGTTCTCGAGAACGAGACGGGGAGCGCCGACGCTACGGGCTTCGCGTCCCCGGCGCGTTCTCGTCCGCGGTCGATGCCGCGGGCTGGACCTACGGTCTGGCCGGAGCCGATTACGGCCGACTACTCCGCAGAACCTGACCCCACACCCTTACAACACACCCAAGGTGAAAAACATGAACTCGAACATCACGCTGTCCGCACTGACCGACCTCACCGGCCTCGACGTATTCGACTATCTCGACAAGGAGATCTCCGTGCCCGTCATCGACGGCCTGCAAGCCCAGGGCGATCTGATCGTCGTACCGTACGTACTGCTCGACGGCATAGTCGTCCCCACCGAGCAGACCCGTCGCGAGGATGTGCCCTTGACGGGAATCGAATTGTTGCGCAGCGCTGCGGGCGGCAACCCGCACAGCCTGGTCGCCGACGGCGGCATCTGCACGTGGCTCAGTCCCGTCCACGACGTCCGAGGTCTCGCCCTGGGAATTCTGGCCAACTCGCAGACGGCGTACCTCATTCACCCCGAACACGGAGCCACCGGAATCGCTCCGGGTCGATATGTCATCGGCCGTCAGCGTGAAGGCGGACAGGGCGGCTGGTTCCATGCGCCTCAGTTGATCGCCGACTGAGAACTAGTGGCTCACATCACATTGTTACCGAAGTGCTAGGTCCATCTCACAAAGCAATTTTCGGTAGTAAGTGTGACGTTGTGTACCACTAAGGTTCGCGACATGACTGCTGTCGTCGTTGCGACTCATCCATGACCGGCTCCCCCTCACCGGTCCAGAACCGACTCCTCGGAATCGGTCTCGTCGTACTCATCGTCATGTTCGTCGGGTGGAGCGTCACCTCGTACAACAAGACGTTCAAGGACGTCGTGACGGTCTCCCTCGAGACCGATTCCGTCGGTAACGCACTTCCCCGCAACGCAGACGTCAAGGTTCGCGGCATGATCGTCGGCGAAGTGCGATCGGCGACGACGTCCGGTGGCGTCGTGACCTCAGAGTTGGCCATCGAACCGGACATGGCCGAGATGATTCCGTCGAACGCCACCGCGCGACTGCTGCCGAAGACACTGTTCGGCGAGCGATACGTCGCGTTGGAGTTGCCGGACGGTAGGCCCGGGACGCCGATCACCGAGGGCACGGTGTTGAAGCAGGATCGCAGCGGCAACGCCATCGAGGTCGGACAGGTTCTCGACGGCCTGTTGCCGCTGCTCCAGGCCGTGCCGCCGGAGGACCTCTCGAACACCCTCGGTGCGCTGGCGCAGGGTCTGAGCGGTCGCGGCGAGGAACTCGGCCTCACGATCGACCGACTCGAGAACATATTTGCCGGGCTCAACACCGAGCTTCCGGCCATTCAGGAGGACCTGCGCGGACTGGCCGACTTCTCGCAGACCTACGCCGACGCGGCACCCGCACTGATCAACGCGCTCGACAACCTGCGGACCACCGGCAACACCGTCGTCGAGAAGCGCCCGGCACTCGAAACGCTGTACTCCTCGGTCACGTCGGCCTCGGGCACGACTGCTGACTTCCTCGACGCCAACTCCGCCGACATCATCGGACTGGCCGCGAACTCACGCGAGGCGCTCGAGGTGTTCGCCGAGTTCTCCCCGGCTGTCGGCTGCACCGTCGCCCAATTCGCCGAGGGTGCCAGACGCGGCCGAATCGTCACCGGCGTCGGCGACGAGCATCCCGGCATCAACGTCTCGATGCCCTTCGTCAATCCGAAGGGGCGGTACCTGCCGAACCAGGACGAACCGCGACTGTTCGAGCAGAACCGGCCCCCGAGCTGCCCCAGCCCCCTCGACCGTTCGGCGGGCGAATACTTCCCGCAGTACCCGGGCGGCTCCCCCAACGACGGCTCGTACCAGGTGCCGTCGAGAAACCCCGGGCAGCAGGACCTTCCGTCACTTCCGGCTCCGCAGCTCTCCCCCGTACCGGCTTCGTACGCGAACTCGGTCACCGAGCAACAGACCTTGGCCGTCGTCTACGGCGGGGCCACTGGAATCGAGCCCGACGCCGTGCCGTCCTGGACCACGACGGTCGGCGCTCCCGCACTCAGAGGAACGCAGGTCACGTTCAGGTAGGACCTACTGATTGAATGGACCGCAGACCCCGTCGACGAGCGCGTCGGGTAACGATTCAGGAGTACACACATGCCAGCCGATACGAACACCGCCGGATTTTCCATCCAGTCCAGCAACGACGGGCGCGCAGCCGTCATCGCGGTCGCCGGTGAACTCGACGTCACCACGGCCCCCGCGCTGTCGTCCGCGATCGAAGCACAGATTTCGACCACACCGGCTGCCCTGATCGTCGATCTGAGCAAGGTCTCGTTTCTGGCCTCGGCTGCCATGACCGTGCTGGCGTCGACGCAGAAGGACCACGGAGACACCGTTGCCTTCTCGGTCGTCGCCGATGGGCCGACCACCAGCCGCCCGATCAAACTGATGGGTCTCGATCAGGAATTCGCGCTGCACGCCGATCTCGCGTCAGCTCTCGCCGCTCTCGACTGACCCCACTCCCAGCGCCATCACTGCTGCGTCGTCGGCCAAGCCGTCGCCGAAGCTGGTCAGCAGTACCCGTAGGTCCTCGACGATGACTGCAGGCGACGCCGGGGCGTGGGCAGTCGCGAATTCCAACAGCGCGCCCTCGTCGTCGTATCGACCCGTGCCCACCTTGGCCTCGGTGAGGCCGTCGGTGTAGAGCATCAGGGTGTCGCCCGCGCTCAACGTCACGGTGGCAGGCACGAAGCGCGCATGACGCAGAATTCCGACGAGTTGCCCGCCCGTCATGTGGACGTAGTGCGCGCTGCCGTCGGCACGCATCACCAGTGGCGGCGGATGACCGCCACTGGCCATGCACACCTCGAATCCATCGGCCGAACGACTGAGCACCCCGAACACCGCCGTGCAGAACTGCGCGTTGTTCTCGCGGAATTCCTGTCGCAGAACCGAATCCAGATTGTGCAGTACAGCGACCGGGTCGTGGTCGTACACCGCGGCAGCGCGCAGGGTGTACCGCGTCAACGACGTCACGGCTGCAGCCGACGCACCCTTGCCACACACGTCGCCGAGAAAGAATCCCCAGCGATCGTCCGACAGCGGGAACAGATCGTAGAAATCTCCACCCACCTCGTCGCTCGATGCCGCGTGATAGTGCGCGGCAGCGGTCATTCCCGACGGCGGCAGCAGGGCAGGCGGCAGCAGCGACCGCTGCAGTGTCTTGGCCAGCAGCTCTGCTCGCGTCCGGGACTCGAGCAACTCGCGTTCGTAGGTGCGACGGTCCCTGGCGTCGAGCGCGGTGATGCGAATGAGCACCGGCGTGTCCGACTCGTCGGTCTTGACGTTCGCGGTCATGAACACCGGCAGCCGACGTCGATCGGACGTCACGAAATCGAGCGCGATGCCGTCGAGCTGACCGTACATCCGCAGAATCGGACCGAAATGGGTCTCGTAGTGGATGCGGCCACCGGCGGTGAGAAGTTGGGTGAAGTCGGTCCCGATCAGGGCGTCGACCTCGAAGCCGAGCCAGCCCGCCAGCGTCGCGTTCAGCCTCGCGATCCGCATGTCGGGATAGACCGACAGGTAACCGCACGGCGCGTTCTCGTACAGATCCTCGATGTCCAGCTCGTGCATTACGCCGGTCTCACGAAGGCCGCAATCGCCTCGGCGGTCTGTTCGGGTTGGGTGACGTGCGGGCAGTGCCCGTTGGCGTCGAGCGTCTTCAGAGTGCTGCCGGCGATGTGTTCGTGCACGTATCTGCCGACCTGAGGCGGAGCCAACGAATCCCGTGCGCAGTCGACGATCATCGTGGGCAGGGTCACCCCGGCCAGATCGGCGCGATTGTCGGACAGAAAGGTGGTGCGGGCGAACACCCGCGCGCACTCGGGATCGGTTCGGCAGAAGCTCGCGGACCACATGTTCTCGAGATCCGGCCGATCCGGCGCATTGACCACGATCGGTGCCATCGAAGCGGACCAGCCCAGATAGTTGCTGTCCAACGACTCGAGCAGCTCGTCGATGTCCTCGCGGCTGAAACCCCCGCGATAGTCACCGTCGTCGATGTATCGCGGAGACGGCGTCAGGAGAAAGAGCTTGGAGAATCGCTCGGGAGCCGCCTGAACTGCGAGAACGCCCATCATCGACGCCACCGAATGCCCGACGAACGTGACGTCACGGAGGTCGAGTTCCTCGGCGATGTCGATGATGTCGTCGGCGTAGGCCTCCAGCGGCGCGTACTTGTCGGCATCCCAGGCCGCCGGGTCCGACGCTCCTGATCCGACGTGATCGAAGAGCACGACCGAGAAATTCGGGGCCAGGATGTCGGTCACCGAGCGCCACAGCGTCTGGTCACATCCGAAGCCGTGAGCCAACATCACCACGGGACCGTCGGCAGCCCCCACGACCTTGACGTTGTTCCTGATGCGCGCACTCACCCGCACAGTCTGTCACCTGGCTACGACAGCGGGGAGTGAGACTGCCCCGACCGGGTATGGCCTGTACCTACAGAAACGAGAAATCTCATGCGAGTACTGGTCACCGGTGCAACCGGATACATCGGATCCCGGCTGATCCCGGTCCTTCTCGAGCAGGGCCACGAGGTGCACGCGGCCATGCGCGATCCGAGCAAGAAATCTCGCTTCGCCTGGGGCGCGCACGTCACCGCGGTGCACTTCGACCTCGACGATCACGAGACCTTCGACACCGCGACCGAGAATGTCGACGCCGTCGTCTACCTGGTGCACTCGATGGACGAGGGCGACTTCGTCGAGAAGGATCGCCACGCCGCGCAGTCCATGGCCGCCGCCGCCGAGCGCAACGGCCTGCGCCGGATCGTCTACCTCTCCGGCCTCATCCCCGACGACGGCACCCCGCTCTCGGATCATCTGCGCTCTCGCCTGCAGGTCGAGGAGGTGTTCCTCGACAGTTCGGTCGACGCCACCGTGCTGCGCGCGGCGATCATCCTTGGTTCCGGATCGACCTCGTTCGAGTTGGTGCGTCGCATGACCGAGCGTCTACCGCTGACGCCGATTCCGACGTGGATGCGCAGGCAGGTGCAGCCCATCGCCGTAGTCGACGTGGTCGCCATCATCGCCCGCGCCCTCGGCGACACCGCACGCCCGGGAACGTTCGACATCGGTGGAACCGAAACGATGAGCTACCCGGAGCTGCTGCAGGCGTACGGCAGCGTTGCCGGTCTGCGTCGCGCACAGATTCCGGTGCCGCTGTTGCCGACGGGATTGGTGGGGCGCGCCGTCGCCATCATCACCGGCATGCCTCCCGGCACGGTGATCTCGCTGGTCGACAGCCTCACCCACGACATGGTGGTGCGCCGCGGGAACGCGGCAACGGAAGTGTTCGCCGAGCCCGGTACGTCGCTGATGAGCGTCGAGGAGGCACTGCAGCGTTCGATCACCGTGACCGCCGAGGAGGGCACCGATGCCCACGCCGATCCCCAGGCTGCCGCCGACACCGATCCCGAGTGGGCAGGAGGGGTCGTCGACATCGTCGACGGCCAGGTGCGGCAGCGGCCGTCGGGCATCCTCGGAAAGGCTCAGCTGGGGGCTACCCGCTGACCGATATCGGCGTAGTGGTGGGCCCACGGCACGGCTCGTTCCAACTGTCCGGCCAGTTGGACGAGCAATGCTTCGCCGCCCAGCGGAGCGGTGAAGTGCGCACCCATCGGGAGTCCGCTCGGCGTCCAGTGCAGCGGAAGCGACAGCGCCGGGCGGCCGGTGACGTTGGCGAGTTGGGTGTACGGAATCCACGAGATGTTGTCGTCGATCATCTGGTCGACGATGCCGGTGTGCCGAAGCAAACCGGCGGTTCTACTGCGCAACAACAAGTCCGACGCCATTTCCAGTGGCTTCGCGAGGTCGAATGCACCGATCTTCGGCGGTAGCTCGGCAATCGTCGGGGTCAGCAGCAGATCGTAGGTCTCGAAGTACGTGGCCAGAGCCCGCACGTGCACGTGGCGACCTTCCACCGCCTGGAGGTAGTCGACGCCACTGGCGGATCTTCCCAGCGCCGCCATGATCCGGGTGTCCCGCTCGAAAGAATCGTCACCGCAACCGGTTCGACGCTTGACCTCGTCCATCTCGTAGGCCAGATAGGTGAACCAGGCCAGCAGGAACTCGCGATTGAGGCGGGCATCGTCGTACGGCGGGGCGTCGAGAAGTTCGACGGTGTGGCCGAGTTCGGTCAGTGTCTTGGCGGCAGACTCCATCGCAGCGACGGCCTGCGGATCCGGACTCGGATTCACCGACGTCGCCGCGTACATGCCGATTTTTAAGGACTTGGGATCCTGCTCCGTCCGTGACAGGAAGCTCCCGTCCGGCCGGGCGGGCGAGTAACCGGATGTCGCCTCGCCACCGGCCAACACGTCGAGCATCTTGGCGGTGTCGCGTACCGACCTCGACACGACGCCCTGCACTGCCGCTCCGTGCATCGCCTCACCGAACGTCGGTCCCGACGGCACCAGCCCGCGGCCGGGCTTGAGGCCGACGAGCCCGCAGCACGACGACGGAATGCGAATCGAACCGCCACCGTCGCTGGCCCCTGCCACCGGGACGATCCCGGCCGCGACCGCAGCGGCCGATCCGCCCGACGAGCCGCCGGGAGTTCGGCTGGGGTCCCATGGGTTTCGAGCCGGGCCGAAGACGGTCGGCTCGGTGATTCCCTTGGCACCGAACTCCGGGGTGTTGGTTTTGCCGAAGATGACCAGGCCTGCGTCGAGCCAGCGCTGCACCACCGTTGCGTGCTCGGGCATCGGCAGATTCGTCAACGAGCGGGATCCGCTCGCGGTGGGCACCCCGGCGTAGTCCTGAGAGAGATCCTTGATCAGGAACGGCACACCGGCGAACGGCCCGTCGAGCGTTCCCGTCAGTTGCTCGTCCGCCTGCTCCGACATGAGGCGCACGATCGAATTGAGCGACGGGTCGATCGATGTGGTCTGTGCCAGAGCACAATCGAGCAACTCGCGCGGCGTCACCTCACCGTCGGCTACCAGTTTTGCCAGGCCGAGGCCGTCGTACTTGCGATACTCGTCGATACGCATGGCGTCAGCCTAGGTCCCGAGACCGTCGCCGGAGTGCCGAACTCGCAGTTGTGCAGGGATTTCGGCCCAATATCGTGCACAACTGCGAGTTCGACGAGGCGGGAGGTTGATTTCACCCCGCGGCGATGTCCGAAGGGTGCGCGGCGAGCGGAGTCACGTCGATGCTCATGTACGGAAACAGCGGCAGATTCCATAGAATCTCGTGGAGTCGCTCGTTGTCCCGCACATCGAAGATGCTCAGATTCGAGTACTGGCCCACGAGCCGCCAGATGTTCACCCATTCGCCGTCGCGCTGCAACTGCTGCGAGTACGCCTTCTCTCGGGCGAGGGTGTCGGTTCGCACGTCCGCATCGAGATCCTGCGGGAGCGCGACGTCCATCTTCACTGCAAACAGCATGCCGCTCAGGCCTTGTCGAGAACGAAGTCGTAGGTGACTTCCTGTCCGCCGTCGACGTCGTGCGTGTCGAGAATGAGCTCGGGCTTGACCGCACTCGCGACGTCGTCGTCGTTGTGGGCGTCACCGGGAAAATAGAGCTGGGTGGTGATCTGCTGATGGCCTGCTGCGGCGACCTTGAGGTGCAGGTGCGCCGGACGCCACGGATGCCAGCCGGCAGCGGAGATCAGGTTTCCACACGCTCCGTCGGTCGGAATCTGGTACGGCGCCGGCTTCATCGTGTGAATCCAGAACTGTCCCTGATCATCTGCAGTGACCGTGCCGCGCAGGTTCCACTCCGGGATGCCGGGTGCGAACTGCGAATAGAAGCCGTCGGCGTCGGCATGCCAGATCTCGATGACTGCATGGGGCAGCGCGGCACCGTCGACGCCGCGCACCTGCCCCTTGAACAGCAGCGGGGTGCCTTTCTCGCTGTCGCGGGTGGGCAGGATCGCCGCGGAACCGAGTTCGGGTGCATCGGGAACGTAGTAGGGGCCCTCGATGGTGCCCTTGCTGCCCTCGCGGGACTCTCCTGCCACCTCCTCGACGACGTGTTCCACCCATACGTCGAGGAAGAGCGGCCACTCTCCGGTCTGCCCGACGTTGATCAGCCATGCCTTGAGGGCGTTGTACTCGTCGTACGTGACCTTGTGTTCGCGGACGGTGTCATGGATCGCCGAAATGACCTGGCGAGCAAGCAGACTCACGCGCTCGGGTGGGGTGTCGGCAGCGGCTTGCTTGTCGGAGGTGAAGCGCTGGGTGGCGTTCGCGCCGGACGCGGCGGCGGTGGCCACCTCCGCGGACAGATCTGTCGATGCTGCGTGGTCGATACTCATGGTGAAACTCCTCGTTCTCGGGGCTAGGTGTCGATGCGGTAGGTGGAGAGTTTGTGGGGGTCGATGTCGATGCCGTGACCGGAACCGGTGGGGACGGTGAGTTCTCCGTCGCGGATCTCGAGCGGCTCGGTCACCAGGTCGTCGCTCATGTCGAGGAAGTTCGAAAGTTCCCCGGCTCGACGCGACGTCAGGTCGAAGGCGGCACCGAAGGCAACGGTGCAGGCCGAGCCGAGTTGACCGTCGATCTGGTTGCCCATCACCACATCCAGGCCGAGGCCCTCGCACAGGTGATGGATTCGCGTCGAGTCGGTGAACCCCGTGCGGGCGGTCTTGATGCTCACCGCCGTCGCCGATCCCCCGAGGATCTCGCGAGTCACTTCGGCAGGCGTGGTGGCCGATTCGTCTGCGACGAAGGGGACATCGAGTTGCTGCACCAGCCAGCGGCGACCGAGAACATCGTCGGCCGGGCACAGTTCCTCGGCAAGGGTGAGTCCGAGATCGGCCATGTCCTTCATGGCGCGTGCCGATTCTGCAGCAGTCCAGCCGCGATTGCCGTCCACGTACAGTTCGACGCCCTTGCCGAGACCTTCCCTGAGCGCGCGCACGACGGCGGTGTCGAGGGCTACGGGCCGGCGACCGACCTTGATCTTGAACACCTCGATTCCGTAGGTGTCGCGCATTCGAGTCGCCTCGTCGACCATTGCTGCCGGAGTGTCGAATCCGAGCATATGGCTCACCCGCATCCGGTCGGTGTATCCGCCGAGCATCTCGGTGACGGACAGGTCGAGGGTGCGGCCGAGCGCGTCCCAGACGGCCATGTCGATCGCAGCCTTCGCCACCGGGTTGCCCACGGTGCGGGTCAGCCTGGAACGGATCACTTCCCGATCGAGCAGGGTCAGTCCGAGAATCGCTGGGGTGAAGAGGCTTTCGATTACCGCGACGATTCCGCGCTGAGTTTCGCCGTAGGTGAAGGGACGTGGGGGCGCGTCTGCGGTGCCGACGATACCGTCGTCGGTGTGCACTCGAACCAGCACGTGCTCGGCGGCGTGCACCTCTCCGCTGGCGAATTTCAACGGTTTGACATACGGAATGCTGTACGGAATCGCCTCGACTGCAACGATCTTCATAGAACTGCCTTCGGGTCGGGTGATGGAGAAAGCGTGTCGACGCGGGGCAGGACCCCGGCCTCTTCGAGAGCGCCGACCAATGCGTCGACGAGGGCCGACGGTCGGTCGCGATGCCAGGCCAATGCCAGATCTATGGTGCTTGCGCCCGCGATGTCACGGAAGACGACCCCGGTGAGTTGCAGTGCTCGGACGGATTCCGGAACGAGAGCCACCCCGAGCCCGGCAGCGACCAGGGCCAGCAACACGGACGTGTCGGGGGCCTCGTGCTCACGCCGGGGGCTGAAACCCGCTGCGCGGCAACTACGTAGAACTGCCTCGTTGACCACCGAATGCGAGTCCGCGTACATCACGAAGTCCTCGTAGGCGAGGTCTGCTACCTCGAGTGCGGCCTCGGCGGCGTACCGATGGTCGACGGGCACTGCCAGCAAAAGAGATTCGGTGGTGATGGTGCGGATGACCAGATCGTCGCCCGCCACGGGCGGCCGCAGTACCGCCACGTCGAGTTGCTCGGAGCGCAGCCCCTCCACCTGAGCAGGAGTGAGCAGATCCCCGTGGACCTCGAGTGCGAGCCCGGGCAGGCGCTGCTTGATCGCTCTGGCGATCGGCGGCAGCTGATCGAAGGCAGCGGTACCGGTGAAACCGATACGCACCAGCCCGTAGCGCCCCTCGGCGATGCGTCGAACACCGTGGGTGCTTCGCTCGATGTTCTCCAGGTTTCGGACCGTCTCGCGGTAGAAGAACTCGCCCGCAGGCGTCAGGCTGACCTGCCGTGTGGTGCGAGTGAGCAGCGTGACGCCGAGTTCTGCCTCGAGTTGACGAACCGACTGGGAGAGCGCCGGCTGCGCCAGATGCAGGCGCTTGGCGGCCTGACCGAAGTGGCACGTCTCGGCCACCGCCACGAACTGATACAGGTGCCGCAGCTCCACGGTGACTTCCTCTCCGATATCGCGTTCCGAGCCGACGTACTCCTCGGCGTGACCCTGCCCACAGTAAGCCGCACATCCATCGACGGCAAAGACCTATTTCCGGTCGATTGATAAGTGAACGTGATCAATAGGCACCCTGGTCGAGCCTAGGCAAAGCCCTGGTGTGACCGGTGCCACTCGGTGTCAGAGTCGGAGACAACCGCCACGCGACTTGCACCGCCGCGGAATCGAACGACAGCGAGGACACGACCATGACGGAAATCTTGGATCAGGCGCACGCCGCCATCGACGGAGCGGTGATCGACGATGCCGACGCCGGCATCTATCGAGCCAATCGGAGCATCTTCACCGACGAGGAGATCTTCGAGCTCGAGATGAAGCACATCTTCGAGGGCAACTGGATCTACATCGCCCACGAGAGCCAGATTCCGAACAACGGCGACTACTTCACCGTGCACATGGGTCGTCAGCCGGTGGTCATCACCCGCGACAAGGACGGGGAGCTGCACTGCCTCATCAACGCCTGTGCGCACCGTGGCGCGATGCTGTGCCGCCGGAAGACCGACAATCGCCCCACCCTCACATGTCCGTTCCACGGCTGGACATTTCGCAACGACGGCACACTCCTCAAAGTCAAAGATCCCGAGGGTGCCGGCTATCCGGACACGTTCGATGTCGACGGCTCGCACAACCTCACCAAGGTGCCGAGGTTCGAGAGCTACCGAGGGTTCCTGTTCGCCAGCCTGAACGACGACGTATCGACGCTCGCCGAGCACCTCGGCGACACCACCAAGGTCATCGACATGCTCGTCGATCAATCACCGGACGGTCTCGAAGTACTGCGGGGTTCCTCGACCTACACCTTCGACGGCAACTGGAAGGTGCAGGCCGAGAACGGTGCCGACGGATATCACGTCAGTGCCGTGCACTGGAACTATGCCGCGACCACCTCGCGGCGCAACAACGGCGAATCGAAGAACACCACCAAGGCCCTCGACGCAGGCGGCTGGGGCAAGTCCGGTGGCGGCTACTGGTCCTACCCCAACGGGCACCTGTGCCTGTGGACGTGGGCCGCCAACCCCCAGGATCGGCCGCTGTGGGACCAGATGGATGCGCTCAAGGAGCAATTCGGCGATGCCAAGGGCGAATTCATGGTGAAGGGCTCACGCAACCTGTGCCTGTACCCGAACGTGTACCTGATGGATCAGTTCAGCACCCAGATCAGGCACTTCCGCCCGATCGCGCCGGACAAGACCGAGGTCACCATCTACTGCATCGCTCCCAAGGGTGAGAGCAAAGAGGCTCGCTCGCACCGCATTCGGCAGTACGAGGACTTCTTCAACGCGTCCGGCATGGCCACCCCCGACGACCTGGAAGAATTCCGCTCCTGCCAGCTGACGTTCCAGGCGACCAATGCGCCGTGGAACGACATGAGCCGCGGTGCCGAGCACTGGCTGACCGGGCCGGATCCAGTGGCCGAAGCACTGGACATGCACGGGGTGGTCTCCGCGGGAGTCAAGAACGAGGACGAGGGACTCTTCCCCGTTCAGCACGGCTACTGGCGCAGCACCCTGCTCGCTGCCATCGACAGGACAGCTACCGAGAGCCGGGTGAAATGACATGACCTCCACCGAAACTCGCATCACGCAGAGCGCGATCGAGCAGTTCCTCTACCGCGAGGCCCGATACCTCGACGACCGGGAGTTCGAACTCTGGCTCACCTGCTACGCCGACGACGTCGAGTACTGGATGCCCTGCTGGGGCGACGACGATCTGCTCACCGAGGATCCGCAGACCGACATCTCGCTGATCTACTACGAGAACAAGGGTGGCCTCGAGGACCGCGTGTTCCGCATCCGCACCGAGCGCTCCAGTGCCACCTCGATTCCCGAGCCGCGCACGAGTCACAACATCAGCAACGTCGAGGTGATCGAACGCCGAGGCGACCTGGTCGATGTGCGTTTCAACTGGCACACGATGTACTTCCGATACAAGACGATCGATCCGTACTACGGGACGTCCTTCTACACCATCGACTTCTCGGGCGAATCACCGTTGATCCGCCGCAAGACCGTGGTGCTCAAGAACGACTACATCCACCACGTCGTCGACATCTATCACTTCTGATCAGGAAAGGAGACCCCTCGTGAGACATTCCGTCGCACTGTCCTTCGAGGACGGCGTCACCCGATTCATCACCTGTTCCGACGGCCAGACCGTCGCCGACGCCGCCTATCGGTCGCGAATCAACATCCCCCTCGACTGCCGGGACGGGGCGTGCGGAACCTGCAAGGCACTGTGCGAATCCGGCGACTTCGACGGCGGCACGTACCTCGACGACGCGCTCAGCGCCGGCGAATCGGAGCAGGGCTACTGCCTGCCGTGCAGCATGACTCCGAAGTCCGACCTCGTACTCCAGATCGCCAGCACCTCCGCGGTTGCGAAAACCCGAGCGGCGACGCACGAAACCGTGGTCACCGCAGTCGACCGACTCTCACCGACGACGGTCCGCCTGGCCGTCGAGGCACCGCAGGGCGACGAACTCACCTTCCTACCGGGCCAGTACGTCAACATCACCGTGCCCGGATCGGAGCAGACCCGGTCGTACTCGTTCAGCTGCGTGTCCGGATCCGAAGAGCTCGAGTTCCTGGTGAAGCTGACCCCCGACGGGTCGATGTCGACCTACCTGGCCGACGCCGCAGCCGTCGGGGACAAGATCTCGTTCACCGGGCCGCACGGCAGCTTCTTCCTTCGGGAAGCGCAACGGCCCGCGCTGCTGTTGGCCGGCGGAACCGGCTTGGCTCCCATCCTGTCGATCCTGCGCACCTTGGCCGCCGAATCATCCTCGCGTCCCGTGCATCTGGTCTACGGCGTCAGCACCGACGAGGACGTCGTACTCCTCGACGAGCTGGCCGCACTCGCCTCGCAACTCGATGCGTTCACTTTCGATCACTGTGTGTCGGATCCGAACAGCACGGCCGCGAACAAGGGCTACGTCACGTCGCTGCTGAGCGAGGAACACCTGTACGACGGCGATGTTGCCGTCTACCTGTGCGGTCCTCCGCCGATGGTGGAGGCCGTGCGTACGCACTTCGCCGAGTCGGGAATCGAACCGACCGGCTTCTACTACGAGAAGTTCGCGCCGTCTGCCCCGGCCGTCGAGCGTCCTGATCCCGTCGAGGAGCCGATTGCTGTGGACTCCACGCCCGTTGCGGTCGAACGGGTTCCCGCGACGGGTGCCGAAGCGCAAGACCTCGTCACCGAGGACCGGCCTGCCACCGACGCTCGATCCGTCTGCGGCCGAACGCTCTTCGATGCTCGCGACGAGAATCCCCTCCGCGCCGGCACTGCGATCTCGGCGAGCGACGAAGCCCTCGCCATCACCTCGATCGCCCGGCAGCGCATCGTCTCCCACGGCACCGGAAGCGCCGACCCACTCGACGAGGCCTCGGACGGTCTCGCCGTCACACCCGATGCCCAGTCGGTCGCCGGTCAACGCATATGGCCGGTCCGAGATATCGAGCCGTTGTTCGACCGGGTCGAGCCTGCCGCAGCCACCGTCGACTACGAGATCGGCGAGGAACATCCTTCGGTGCACGAATCCGATGCGGTGTTCGAGGCCCGACGCGCACTCGAACTCGGCGCACTGGAGTTGGTCATCGGCAGGCTCAGCTCCCAGCAGATCGCGGGCTACCGATTGCTCGCGGAGGCCACCACCCGCTACGTGGACGGCGATCGCTTCGTCGACGCCGCCGCGTACACCGAAACCAACGCCGCCTTCCACGACTACCTGTTCACCCAGACACGCAACGAGCATCTGCTGCAGGCATATCGGGCCCTCGGGGTCGAAGCTGCGATGGAGGACGTGCTCCGCAACGCGACGTGGTGTGACCCGTTGTGCGCCCAGGATCATCTCGACATCGTCGACGCTTTCGAGGCAGGCGACCGAGAACGCGCTCGCACCTTGATCGCCGACCATGCCGACCGCTCCAAGACCACGATGAAGCGTGCCATGCACGACTCGGCCGCGAGCAAGCGACCCAGATTCGTCAGCCCGGGCCGGTTCGCCGGGAAGGTCGTCCTGATCACCGGTGCGGCGCAGGGCATCGGAGAGTGCGTCGCACGCAGGATCGCCGCGGAGGGCGGCACCCTGATGCTGGCCGATCGCTCCGAACTCGTCGAGGAACTGAGCGCCGAGCTCGGCCGCGACGGCACCGAATCATCCAGTGTGCTGGCCGATCTCGAAACCTGGGCCGGTGCGTCGAGCGCCGTGGACGCGGCGCTGGTCGCGCACGGACGAGTGGACGTGTCGATCCATGTGGTGGGCGGGACCATCTGGGCGAAGCCGTTCGCGGAGTACCCACCGGAACAGGTCGAGAAGGAGATCTCGCGCTCGCTGTTCCCCACACTCTGGTCGTGTCGCGCGGTGATCCCGCACATGATCTCGAAAGGCACCGGAACCATCGTCAACGTCTCCTCGGTCGCGACCCGCGGAGTGCACCGAGTTCCCTACGCCGCAGCCAAGGGTGGAGTCAACGCCATCACCTCGGCACTCGCACTGGAGGCGGCTCCGCACGGGGTCAGGGTGGTCGCGACCGCGCCCGGAGGGACCGAGGCACCGCCGCGCCGAGTCGCTCGCGGACCTGCGCCGAGCACCGATCAGGAACAGCAGTGGTACCAGGCCATCGTCGATCAGACCGTCGACTCGTCCCTGCTCAAGCGCTACGGGACACTGGACGAGCAGGCCGCGGCGATCTGCTTCCTGGCCTCCGACGAGGCGTCGTACATCACCGGTACGGTGCTCCCCGTCGCCGGCGGCGACCCGGGCTGAGTGTGCGCGATGTCGGTTCGATTGCCGGACGTACCCGCACGTCACCGCTACGGTGAGCTCATGTCCCCCGCGCCGCTCGTTGCCCGTGGCGAGCTGCTCGATGCGCTGGTGGACGAGGTGCAGGACGCCGACGCCCGATCGAGGTTCGTCGTCGTGGACGGCGCGGCAGGTGTCGGCAAGACCGCGGTGCTGCGAGAGCTGGCTGCCCGCCTCGACGCGGCCGAGCCTCGCCCGCGCGTCCGGCAGGTGTCCGCCGTACCGTGGGAGACGAGCAGGCCGTGGGAGATCGCGCACCAATGCTTCCCCGAGATCGACATCGCCGACGGCCGGACGCTGCCGGAGCGAATCGCAGGCAGCAACGGCCCCTCGGTGACCGCCGTGTTGATCGACGACGCTCAGGACGCCGACGCGGATTCGCTTCGCGTACTTGCCTCTACCGTCCGACGCCACCGCGACTCGAAGATCGCCGTGGTGTGCATCCGTCGAATTCTGCCCGCGGGGAGCATCGAATCGCACGAGATACTCGATCGCGCAGCCGATACCCGGTTCGTCGTCGAACCGCTGGGAAGCAACAACGTCGCAGAACTCGCTGCGCTGCGCGGCGTCATCCTCTCACCGTCGTCGGCCGCGCACCTGACCGCGCACACGGGTGGACGCCCGAAACAGGTGTCGGCGCTGCTGTCCGAACTGCCCGGCCACATGTGGACGGGCGTGCGGCCCGAACTACCCGCACCCGAGTACGTGCAGGCATCGGTGCGAGCGGCACTGAGCGAGAGTTCGGCGGACACAGTTCGGTTGGTGCAGGCCGTGGCCGTGCTCGATGGCGCTCGACCGGTCTCGACGGTGTGCGAGGTAGCAGAGATCGATGATCCCAGTGCTGCACTCGATCTGGCGGAGGCACTGGGCCTTGTTCTCGTGCGCCGTCGATCGGGTATCACTCTGCTCGAGTGCCCGGACGGGATGATTCGCGCAGCCGTACTGGCCACCATGAGCAGAACCGGCGTCGCCGACGTCCACAGAGCCGCGGCGTCCGCCGAATCCGACCCGGCCGATCGGCTTGCGCACCGCGCCGAGGCGGCGCTGCTACCCGAGCCACACATGGCCGACGAGCTCGAATCACTTGCCGCAGAACGCGCGCGGACCGGAGAATGGGCTACCGCTGCCAGGCTCTTCATGCTCTCGAGCCGAGCGTCCGGCGACGCAGGCCTACGCGAGGATCGACTCGTGCGCGGCGTCGACGCCCTCATCGGTGCCGGTGACGTTCGCGGAGCATCGGACTACATCGCCGAGATCGAGAGTCTGCACGAAACACCGAGCCGCAACGCCGTTCTCGGCTATCTCGCCATTCTGCGGGGCCGCCCGCAGGAGGCCGACGCCCGATTGACACGGGCGTGGCAGCTCGTCCGAACCCGCCACGATCGCGACGTCGCCGCCGTCATCTGTCATCGCCAGGTCCTGCACAATCTCGCCCGATGCGACGGCGGCGCACTGGTGTACTGGGCCGACCGCGCCGTCGAACTCGTCGGCTCGGACCATCCGACTGCCGTCGAGGCGCAGGCCATCCGCGGGCTCGGTCTGGCCGGAACCGGCCGCGTCGCAGAAGCATTGGCCAGCTACGAGGATCTGTGGGGACAGGCCGGCACCGGAGCCGTGGGACAGCGAGTGCAAATGGGTGCCGGCTGGCTGCACCTGGCCACCGACTCGGTGGAGCTGGCGAGGTCCGAACTGGAAGCAGCGGCACCGACGGACTTCCTCGGCGGCTCCACCCGAATCGCACTGTGGGCCAACGCCTGGTTGGCCCGCACGTATTTCGTCACCGGAGAATGGGACGCGGCGCTGCGGATAGTCGGACGCGCCTCCGACCTGGCCGACAGTTCCGGTGCCGCCCTCATCGTCCCGCTCCTGCAGTGGACGGCCATGCAGATCCACGCGCTTCGGGGTGACTGGGATGCCGCCGCGGCGAGTTCACGACGAGGTGAATCCGGCGCTAGAGATTACGAGATCATGCGCGTCCCCACGGCTCTGGGCCGCGCAGCGATCTCCGAGGCTCGGGCCGACTATGCCGGTGTCCTGCGCGCCCTGAGTCCGCTGACACAGCAATGGGCACACGCCGACGTCTCCGAGCCGGGCTTCTGGGCCTGGCCGGACGTGTACGCCAACGCGCTGATCGTGGAGGGCAGGCTCGACGAAGCCGATGCCTTCCTCACTCCCCACGAAGCCCGGGTGGCAGAGCGCGGCCACCGATCGGCACATGCCCGGCTCGCGTGTGCGCGGGGTAGATGGCACGGCGCAACCGGCGACATGGACTCTGCGCGAGCCTCTTTCGAGGATGCCTTGGATTCGCTCATGCCACTGCCCCTGGTGTACGACCGCGCCCGGGTGAACTACGCGTACGGCCAGACGTTGCGGCGGGCAGGCAAGCGACGCGAAGCCGACGTGGTGGTCACCGCGGCCCGCGACGACTACCTTTCTCTCGGCGCTACGACGTACGTCCGGCGGTGCGACCGCGAGCTCAAGGCAGGTGGAGTGCACGCGATCCTCAAGGACAGGCCGCACAACGCGCTGACGCCACAGGAGGACGCGGTATCCAGCCTCGTCGCAACGGGTCTGACCAATCGAGAAGTGGCCGCGGAACTGTTCCTGTCGGTGAAGACCGTGCAATTCCATCTCACGCGTGTTTATGCCAAGCTCGGCGTTCGATCCCGTTCCGAACTCGCCGCGGCCCGTGCATCCGAGAGCACGCCACCATGATTGTGCAACAGCGCTTTTCGGCACGAACCCTGGGTCGATCCTAGGCATTTACCCGGTGTGACCCAGGGCACAGTGCGACACACTTGCCGTACTGCACCGACCGGGTGCCGCATTCGCCCGCCACGACGGGCCCTCTACCGAAGGACAGTCGATGACCTCACCGACAATTCCGACGCCCCGCAGCGCAGCCGCCGGCTGGGCCAGCGACCGTCACCGACGTAGCGTGATCTGGATCGTCGCACTCTCCACCGCAGCAATCGTTTTCGACGGATACGACCTCGTCGTGTACGGAACCGTCCTGCCGACACTGCTGGCCGACTCGACCCAACTCGGTGCCCTCAGCCCCGAGCAGGCCGGTGCCCTCGGTTCGTACGCTCTCATCGGAGTCATGGTGGGTGCTTTGACAGCCGGAGCCTTCGGCGACCGCATCGGGCGTCGGCGAACGATGCTGACGTGCATCGTGTGGTTCTCGGTCGGGATGGGGGCCACCGCACTGGCCCAGAACATCACCGCTTTCGGAATCCTTCGATTCGTCACCGGAATCGGAGTCGGCGGACTCGTCGCCACGGTAGGCGCGATGATCGCCGAGTTCGCACCGGCGGGGCGTCGAAATCTGTTCAACGCCATCGTCTACAGCGGTATCCCCGCCGGCGGCGTCTTGGCTTCTCTGGCCGCAATCGCCCTGCAGGACAGCATCGGTTGGCGCGGACTGTTCTGGATCGGAGCACTGCCGCTGGTCATCCTGCTGCCCCTCGCAGTGCTCCGTATGCCGGAATCCCCGCGGTGGTTGCTCGCGCACGGACGCGTCGCCGATGCCCAGCAGATCTGCGCGAAGACCGGAATCCCGATGCCCGAGCCCGAGCCCGCAGTCGCCGGCGATCGCGTCGGATTCGCCGCGCTCGCCCGCAAACCACTGCTGCGCCCGACGGCACTCCTCGGGTTGATGAGCTTCTCCGGCCTGCTGCTGACCTACGGCCTCAATACTTGGCTCCCGCAAATCATGTCCGAGGCCGGATACAACGCCAAGGGGTCGCTGTCATTCCTGTTGGTGCTCAACGGTGGTGCCATCATCGGTGGATTGATCGCCTCTCGCGTCGCCGATCGGACCGGACCACAGCGCGTCATCGCCGCCACCTTCTGCCTTGCCGCACTGTCGTTGGTGTTGTTGACGTTGAATTTCCCGCTCGGCGTACTGCTCGTCGCCGTGGCCGGTGCCGGCATCGGCGCTATCGGCACCCAGGTGCTGATTTACGGCTTCGTCTCCAATTACTACCCCACGACCGCCAGGGCGGCGGGCGTCGCATGGTGCGCCGGTTTCGGACGCCTCGGCGGCATTCTCGGTCCGCTGCTCGGCGGTATCCTGCTCGGTGCGGGAATCGCGTCCTCGCAGGCGTTCTACATCTTCGCCGTCGTTGCCCTGCTCGGAGCTCTCGTCACCACAGCCGTCCCTGCGGTTCGGGCACTGCGTCGATCCGATCCAGCAATCGAAGAACCGGTGAAAGTGGCTGAATGACAGATATTTTCCAGAGGCCGACCTCGAGCGACCTACCGGAACGTCGCCCGCCGAATCTGCGTGCTCTGCGCGCGGACTTCGGCGGGCTGTACGTCGGTGCAGGGGCGACCGGCGTGCTGTTCAGCGCGACCGGGCCCGTTGCGGTGATCATGGGTGCCGCGGCAGCAGGCTCGCTCACCGCCGCGCAGACGGCGTCATGGGTGTTCGGGGTGTTCGTGCTCAACGGCATTCTCACCCTGGTGGCGAGCTGGGTCTACCGAATGCCGCTGAGCTTTTTCTGGACCATTCCGGGCACCGTTCTGGTCGGTCAGTCGCTGGCGTCGCTGACCTGGCCGGAAGTCGTCGGGGCTTATCTCGCGACGGGGGTCCTGATCATCGTGCTCGGTGCCACCGGTGTCGTCGCGAAGCTGATGGCCTTTCTGCCGCACAGTGTGGTGATGGCGATGGTTGCAGGCGCGTTCCTGTCGTTCGGAACCGGACTGGTGCAGTCCGTTTCGTCGAACGTACTGGTCGCGGGCACCATGGTCGTGGCGTGGTTGGCCCTGACACGATCCGATGTCTGGTCGAGGCGCATACCTCCGGTGCTGGCGGCATTGGTGGCCGGTCTCGCTGCGCTGGCGGTCACCGGCGGATACACCCCACTGACCGGCCCCGCGGCCGAGCTCCCTCTGATCGGTCTGCCCGAACTCGTTGCGCCGTCGTTCAGTGGGGCGGCAATGGCGCAGTTGGTGATACCGCTCGCCATCACCGTGGTCGCGGTGCAGAACGGTCAAGGCGCTGCCGTCCTGAGCTCCGCGGGCCATCGGCCTCCGATGACCGCTGTCACCATCGCGTGCGGGGTGTGGTCGCTTCTCGTCGCACCGCTGGGTGCGGTGTCGACGTGTCTCGCCGGTCCGACCAACGCACTGCTCGTCGCTGTGGGTGAACGGTCGCGGCAGTACATCGCCGGAATGACCTGCGGCGCACTGGCTATCGTCGTGGGTGTACTGGCACCGGTGTTGGTGCGCGGACTGGCCGTGGTACCCGCGACGTTCATCGCCGCCCTCGCCGGTCTGGCCATGCTCGAGGCACTGCGCGGAGCCTTCACCGCCGCATTCTCCGATTCGACCGGCCGTCCGGTACTCGCGCCGCTGATCACCCTGCTGGTCACCGTCTCGGGAACCGACGTCGCGGGCCTGGGGGCTCCGTTCTGGGGACTGGTCGCCGGTGTGGCGGTGACCTACGTGTTGGATCGTCGACGGTAGCTCCCGCCGAACTCGAAGTTATGGATGGATTCCGGGCATATTCCGTCCACAACTTCGAGTTCGGCAGAGTTCGAGGGTCAGAAGCCGATCGGCAGACCGGCGTAGTTCTCCGCCAGTCCCGTTGCCCCGGCCTCGCTGGAAGCAACCCATTTCAACTGCGAGAGCTGCAACTGCGCATCGAACGGGTCGTCGCCGGTGTGCAGCATCGTCGTCATCCACCAGGAGAAGTGCGTGCAACGCCAGACGCGTCGGAGCGCGTCGTCACTGTAGGCATCGGCGGCGCGGGAATCGTTCTTGCCCAGCAGCGACGTCAGTGCCGGTGCCAGCAGGGCGACGTCGGCCACTGCGAGGTTGAGGCCCTTCGCCCCGGTCGGCGGCACGATGTGCGCGGCGTCGCCGGCCAGAAAGAGGTTGCCGTGTCGCATCGGCGTCTGCACGTAGCTGCGCATCGGCAAGACGCTTTTCTCGGTGATCGGTCCAGGAGTGAGCTCCCAGCCGTTCTGCCCGTGACCGAGCCTGCGTGCCAATGCATCCCAGATTCGGTCGTCGGACCAGGTGGCGATGTCGGTCCCGTTCGGCACCTGCAGATACAGCCGACTGACCGCCGACGATCGCATGGAGTGCATCGCGAATCCGTCCTGATGCCAGGCATAGATGAGCTCGTCGGTCGAGGGCGCGACGTCAGCCAGCACCCCGAGCCAGGAGAACGGATACGTTCGCTCCCAGGTGTTGCGCACCGAGTCCGGCATCGCAGCGCGGCTCGGACCGAACGAACCGTCGCACCCGGCAACGACATTCGCGTCGATCCGCATCGGAGTACCCGAGGCATCGGTGAACGTGACGTACGGGGAGTCGGAGTCGACGTCGTGCAACGCGGTATCGGAGACGTCGTAAAAGATCTGCTGGCCTGCTTTCTCCCGGGCCGCAACGAGATCCTTGGTCACCTCGGTCTGCCCGTACACCCACACGCTTCGGTCCACCAGGTCGCGAAAGTCGATGTGGTGCCGCTCTTCCGGCCACTGCAGATAGATTCCGCGATGCTCGTGGCCTTCGCGATGCAACCGCTCCCCCAGACCGTGGTCGTCGAGCAGCTGAACCGTCGAATGTTCGAGAATGCCGGCGCGAATGCGCGAGAGTACGTACTCCTGCGTGCGCGACTCGATCAGAACGGAGTCGATTCCCTGCTCCCCGAGCAGGTGGGACAGCAGCAGACCCGCGGGCCCTGCACCGATGATGGCGACCTGTGTTCGCATGCATCGAGTACACCGCGCATCGGGGCCGCGAACAAGACCACGTTTCCACTCAGCGAAAATACCGATCTCATCCCCGCAGACTTCGCTCGATTCCTCGGGCGGCAACCTGCAGAGCGGCAACCAGTCTGGCTCGATCTCGTCCGATGCTCGGAACCACGATGCCCAACGCCGCCACCGCTCGTTCGCCTTCGCCGCGGACCGGTACGGCCACCGAACACGCCCCCAGCGTCATCTCCTCGACCGTCTGCGCATACCCCTCGCGATGCACTCGGCGTAGTTCGCTGTCCAACTTCCCCGGATGAGTCACCGTGTACGCGGTGATGCGGGTCAGGTTCCTCAGCACGCGATCGTGCACCTCACGCGGGGCGTAGGCCAACAACACCTTGCCGACTCCGGTCGCATACAGGGGCAGGCGTGCTCCGACCCGGCTGACCGCAGGTACCGACGCGTGTCCGGCAAGCCGGTCGAGATAGAGCACCTCGTCGCCGTCGCGAATGGCCAGATGCACCGTGGCGAGTGTCGCGCCGTAGATGTCGTGCAGAAACGGTGAGGCGATCTCTCGCAGGTCGGCTTGATCCGGTGCCAGCAATCCCAACTTCCACAGTCGACGCCCCACCACGTAGCGGCCGTCCTCGCCGCGAACGAGCGCGCCCCAATCGACCAGTTCACGCACCATCCGATGCGCGGTGGCGATGGGCAGGCCTGCGCCGTCGGCCAGTTCGGACAGCGTCAGCGCAGGGGTCTTCTCGTCGAACACAGCCAGAAGCGCCAGCAGCCGCGAGGCCACCGACACCCCTGGATCCCGCGCATTGCCCGCCACCCGGACGACGATAGCCTCCCCGACCACCCGCCGAACTCGAAGTTATGGATACATTTCAGCCGAAAACCGTCCATAACTTCGAGCTCGGTGGGAATTACACCGCGGCCGCCGCGAAGCCGATTCTGTTGAATCGCTTCTCGCGGGCGATCATCCGCATCGACGGGTCCTGAGCGATCAGTTCGGCGAGCTCGCGGTGCAGTACCGCACCCACCCGGTCGCAGAACTGCTGCGATTCGTCTGCCGCGTCGGGCAATTCGGGAATGATGATGTCGACAACGCCGGCTCGGAAGAGATCGAGCGAGCGCACTCCCTGCTTCGTCGCCATCTCCGCGGCATGGGCGGTGTCGCGGTGCACGATGGCCGACGCACCCTCGGGCGGCAGCGGCGAGAGCCACGCATGCTGTGCGGCGAGAACGCGGTCCGCGGGTACCAGAGCGAGTGCGCCGCCGCCGGTACCCTGCCCCAACAGCAATGACAGCGTGGGGGTTTCGAGGTCGACCATGTCTGCGATGCACCGTGCGATCTCGCCGGCCAGGCCACCTTCCTCCGCCTCCTTCGACAGTGCGGCACCCGCCGTGTCGATGACGGTGACGAGCGGAAGCTTCAGATCCTGGGCCAGACGCATACCACGTCGAGCCTCGCGAAGCGCTGCGGGACCGAGCGGCGTTTTCGTCGTCTGACCGCGTCGATCCTGCCCGAGCAGAACACAGGGCATGTCGCCGAACCGGACGAGGGCAAGAATCAGACCCGGATCCCACTCCCCTTGGCCGGTTCCGTTGAGCGGCAGCACATCTGCTGCGGTACTGAACAGCAGCTCACGGACCCCGGGGCGATCGGCTCTGCGCGAGGCCAGAATGGACGTCCACGCGGGTACGTCCTCGATCTTCCATTCGAGCGCCTCGACGGCGCGGGGGCGGTACGACGGGATGTCGGTCATGATCCGCAATGCGCGATCGACGATCTCGCCGAGTTGCTCGGGCGGACGGATGGCATCGATGAGCCCGTGGGCCTGAAGGTTCTCCGACGTCTGCACGCCCGTGGGGAACTTCGCGTCGTAAAGAGCCTCGTACACGCGGGGGCCGAGGAATCCGACGAGAGCACCGGGCTCGGCGACGGTGACGTGACCGAGCGATCCCCAGGACGCGAAGACTCCGCCGGTGGTGGGGTGCCGCAGATAGACGATGTACGGCAGGTTCGCCGCCTTGTGTGCGGTGATCGCGGCGGTGATCTTGACCATCTGCAAGAACGCGACCGTGCCCTCCTGCATTCGGGTTCCGCCGGACGTCGGCAGCGCCAGCAGCGGCAGCCGCTCGTCGGTCGAGCGGTGTACGGCGTTGACCAGGCGCTCGCCCGCCGCGACCCCGATCGAGCCGGCCAGGAACGCGAACTCGCCGAGCAGGATGGCCACCTTGCGGCCGCGGATGGTCGCGGAGCCGGTGAGCACGGACTCGTCCAGGCCGGTCTTCTCACGTGCCGCGGCGAGTTCGCCTGCGTACTCGTCGTCGACGACGTAGTCGGCCGTCGGGGTGTCCCAGGAGTCGAAGCTGCCGGAATCGATCACCAGATCGAGGAGTTCGAGGGCGGTCATTCTGGTCATCGTGTCGCCTCTTTCAGCCAGTCGCGGACGAGCTCGTCGTCGGCACCGAGCACCGGCGGTGCCAGGTGATTGGTTTCGGTGACCTCGGTGCCGTCGGATTCGAAGAACCGCAGTGGCGGTCCCGGCAGTGTCACCGTGCCCAACGTCGCGTGTTCGACGTCCACCAGCAGGCCCTGGGATTTGGTCTGCTCCCACTCGTAGACTTCCTGGACGTTGCGCACTTTGCCTGCGGGAACACCGATCTCGTCGAGAAGGGCCAGCAGCGGTTCGGTCTCGTACGTGCGGAAGATCTTGGACACGAGTTCGATGACATCGTCGCGACTGTTCACCCGTTGCGGGTTGGTGGCCATGCCTTCGAGATCGGGGTCGATGCCGAAGCCCTCGCAGAACCGATGCCACAGTCCCTCGCTGCCCACCGAGATCTGCACTGCGCCATCCGATGTCGGGAACAGGCCGTACGGGCAGATCGACGGGTGGTGATTGCCCTGCGCCGCGCCGACCTCGCCTGCGACGGTCCACTTGGTGCCCTGGAAGGCGTGCACTCCGACGACGCTGGCGAGCAGCGAGGTACGGACGACCTTGCCGCGGCCGGTGCGGTCGCGTTCACGCAGTGCAGCGAGAACGCCGAAAGCTCCGTACATTCCGGCCAGCAGGTCCGCGATGGGAACGCCGACGCGCTGGACGTCCTCGGGACCCGAGCCGGTGAAGGACATCAGCCCGGCCTCACCCTGAGCGATCTGGTCGTAGCCGGAGCGGCCGCCCTCGGGGCCGTCGTGACCGAAGCCGCTGATCGACAGCACCACTGTGCGCGGGTTGATCTCGGCGATCCGCTCGGGCGAGAAGCCGAGTCGGTCGAGAACACCGGTACGGAAGTTCTCGAGCAGTACGTCTGCCCGTTCGATCATGTGCTCCAACGCTTCTCGGCCGTCGTCGGTCTTGAGGTCGAGCGCGATGGACCGCTTGTTGCGATTGGCCGAGAGGAAGTACGTCGACTCGCGCTCGGCATCGCGCGGAGTGACGAAGGGGGGACCCCAGACGCGGGTGTCGTCGCCGCCCTTCGGGGTCTCGACCTTGATGATGTCTGCGCCGAGGTCGCCGAGCATCATCGCCGCATGCGGACCGGCCAGGGCGCGGGTCAGATCGACCACCACGGTGCCTTCGAGCGGTCCGGTTCTGCCTGTCGTGTTGAGGGGCATCGAATTGATCCTTACGTCGAAGCGAGGTGGGAGCCGGACCCGAAGTCCGATTGGATTACTGGGCCAGTGGACTAGCCAATTCAATTGGACCAGCGGACCACGGCGATGTCAAGTAACGATGTACGCGCCTTTGCCCAGCTCAGACGCGTGATGGCGGCACGTCGAACACACGTGCCGCCATCATCGAGCGTCTGCTTTCAGCTGCAGTACCGCTACATCCAGCCGGGTACGACCAGCAATGCCCAGGCGATCAGCGGGCCGATGACCACCACCAGTGCGCTGTACTTGAGGATCTGCTTGTAGAAGACGTCGCGGTCGATGTCCTGGGCATTGGCGAGCACCAGGGCTCCGTTGGTCGAGAACGGACTGACGTCGACGATGGTCGATGCGATGGACAGAGCCACGATGACTCCGATGGCTCCCACCTCACCGGCGAGCAGGAACGGAACCGCCAGCGGGATGGTGACGCCGAGGATCGCGGTGGACGACGCGAAGGCCGAGACGATGGCACCGATGTAGCAGAGCAGCAGCGCCACCAGAAGCGGGATGCCGATGCTGGCGACCGAATCGCCGACGTACTCGACGGTTCCGGCTTCCTGCAGCACCCCGACGAACGTGAGCACGCCACCGATGAGCAGCACCGTCGACCAACTGATCTGGTTGATCGCGCCCTTCTGGGCCTTGGGCGATGCGAGTGCGAGGATCACGGCCACCGTCATCGCGATGAATCCGACGTCGAGGTCGAGCACGAGGGCGAACAGAGCCAGCGAGGCCAGGCCGACGAGCGTGAGAATCTGATCGAAGGTGATGGCCTTGACCGCGGTGGCCAGGGGTGGCGCATTCTCGACCGTGACCGTCTGACCGGACGGACGAGGCGTCGATGCACCGAAGCCGCGCATGACCGTTCGCGAACCCGAACCGCCGACTCCGCCGGTGTCACCGTCGGGACGCGTGCCGTCCTCGTCGTGCACGCTGCGTCCGATGAGGGAGCGGCCACCGAGGAACATGAACAGCAGCGCGCCGATCGCGGCGTTGAAGAACAGGCTGCCGAGGAAAAGTGTGAGCGGACTGTTGACGAGTCCCGCGTTGGCGGCGATGTTGTTGACCGTGACGCCGTAGATGCTGATGGGCGAGAATCCGCCTGCCTGCGCGCCGTGGATGACCATCATGCCCATGAGCAGGGCGTTGATCTTGTAGCGCGCGGCGAATCCGAGGGCGATCGGGGCGACGATGGCCACCGCGGCCGGTCCGAGCGCACCAATGGAGGTCAGGACACCGGTGATGCCGAACATCACCCAGGGGATGAGTGCCACCCGGCCTCCGACGAGTCGAACGGCTCCGCGGACCAGCAGGTCGACCGTGCCGTTGTTCTGCGCGATGGCGAACAGGTAGGTGATGCCGACGAGCGTGAGGAAGAGACTGCTCGGGAAGCCGGCAATGATGTCGTCGGCACCCATGCCCACGGCAAGTGTTCCGACGAAGAACGCCGCCACGAACCCCAACGCGCCCATGTTCACGGGGAACACGGTTGCGGCGAGGAACATGACGACGAGCGCAAGGATGGGTATCAACTCGGTCGACATCGAAGGTCTCCGGTCCGTCTGTGGTGTCACCCGAGCGGTTGCCCAGGATCTCCAGTGGCTAATTGGACTGGCCACTGAGTCAATAGGGACTCAACCAGTGAAGTGGATCACTTGTCAACCCTCGATGTGTCCGCCGTTACGTGCATGGCGGCGACTAGGGTGGAGGTCCAGAGGAACAGAGAGCGAGTGACACAGTGGCTGAGCAAATTCGCCCCGTGACCCGACCACGGCTGTACGAGGTCATCGTCGAACAGCTGTGCAAGCACATCGCCGACCGCGAGATGAACCCTGGCGATCGACTTCCGCCCGAGCGCGAACTGGCCGGACACCTCGGGGTCAGTCGAGCATCCTTGAGCCAGGCCCTCGTCGCCCTCGAAGTACAGGGCATCCTGTCGGTCCGGCACGGCGACGGCGCAGTGCTCGTACGACGGTCCGTGGGAGACATGGCAATTCGTGCTCTACGCGAGCACGCAGACCGGCTACCCGAGGTGATCGAGGCCCGCGAGGCACTCGAGGTCAAGCTCGCCGAACTCGCTGCCACGCGTCGCAGCGACAGTGAAATGGCCGCGATCGACCACGCCCTGTCCGTCATGGCCACCGAGATCACCGACGGTGATCGAGGAGACTCCGGCGACGAGTTGTTCCATCACGCCATCACCGAGGCGGCACACTCACCGCTGCTCGCCAGGCTCATGGGGGAAATCGCCGGTCTCATTCGCGAGACCCGCATCGAATCGCTGTCGCAGTCGAACCGTCCACAGGCCTCGCTCGAGCATCATCGACGCATCGCCGAGGCCGTGCGCAATCAGGATCCGGCCGAGGCAGGACGGGCCATGGCCGACCACATCCGACTCGTCTCGGATGTGGCACTGCTGCGTTCGGTCGACAGCTAGAACTCCGGCAGCAGTCCCCGGGGAGCACTACCTGGTTGACATCCGCGGCAACCCCGCGCCATCATTATTGGCACAGCGCCAATAACCCACAGGTGCGCTTCGAGCCAAGGACCCACCATGACTGCACTCGCAGACCGCACCCCCAGCGACCTCACCACCGAGCTCGCCGACGTGCGACAGCTCGCCCGAGGATTCTTCGAGAAGGAAGTCGCGCCCCACCGCGAGGAGTTCGCGGCTGCCGGACGCCCCAGCCGCGAGGTCTACCGCACCGCAGGCAGTCTCGGACTGCTGGGCATGTCGGTACCCGAGCAGTACGGCGGAGGCGGAGGCGACTTCCGCCACGAGGCGGTGCTGTTCTCCGAGCAGGTGCGCTCCGGCGACTCGTCCATGCAGCTGGGTGTGCACAGCGGCATCGTTCCGCACTACCTCCTGGCCTACGCCTCCGAGGAGAAGAAGCAGCAGTGGCTGCCGAAGCTGTGCTCGGGAGAGTGGATCGGTGCCATCGCCATGACCGAACCGGGCACCGGCTCGGACCTGCAGGGCATCACCACCCGCGCAGTGCGTGACGGGGACGACTACGTGGTGACCGGCGGAAAGACGTTCATCTCCAACGGAGCTCACTGCGATCTGATCATCATCGCCGCCAAGACCGATCCGTCCGCGGGAGCCCGGGGACTGTCACTGCTCGTCGCCGAGGTCTCCGACGACACCGAGGGCTTCCACCGCGGACGCGTGCTGCACAAGATCGGCCAGAAGGGCCAGGACACAGCCGAACTCACCTTCGACGGGCTTCGCATCCCCGCCGCAAATCTCCTGGGCCAAACAGAAGGCCGCGGCTTCGCGCAGTTGATGCAGCAACTCCCCCAGGAACGCCTCATCTGCGGCATCGCCGCCGCCGCGATGATCGATGCCGCCGTCGCACAGACGGTCGAATACACCAAGTCGCGCAACGCTTTCGGTAAGACACTGTTCGATCTGCAAAACACCAAGTTCGAGCTCGCCGAATGCGCCACCATCGGCCGCGTCGTCCGCACCTTCGTCGACGACGCGATGGCACAGCACATCTCGGGCAGCCTCGACGTCACCACCGCAGCGATGGTCAAGTACTGGACCACCGACCGACAGTTCGAGGTGGTCGACCGCTGCCTGCAGCTCTTCGGTGGGTACGGCTACATGGAGGAATACCCCATCGCTCGCATGTTCGTCGACGGCCGCATCGCGCGCATCTACGCCGGTGCCAACGAAGTCATGAAAGACCTCATCTCTCGTTCCCTGTAGTACTCGGCAATCTTGTTGCCCCAGAAAGGCACCCCATGGAGGCATTCCTCTACGACGCGGTTCGCAGCCCACGTGGCCGCGGTAAGAGCTCCGGTTCGCTGTACACCGTCAAACCGGTCGATCTGGCCGCGAACACGTTGTCCACATTGCTCTCTCGACACTCGCAGCTCGATCCGGCCCTGATCGACGACGTCGTGCTCGGTGTCGTCACCCCGGTCGGTGATCAAGGCTGCGACATCGCCCGGACGGTCGCGATGGTTGCCGGACTGCCGGACAGCGTTGCCGGCGTTCAGCTCAACCGTTTCTGCGGATCGGGGCTCGAGGCCGTCAACACTGCGGCGCAACGCGTTCGGTCCGGTTGGGATCAACTCATCGTCGCAGGCGGGGTCGAATCGATGTCTCGTGTCCCGCTCGGGGCGGACGGCGGTGCCTGGCCGTGCGACCCGCTGACCAACTACGGCAGCTACTTCGTGCCGCAGGGAGTCAGTGCAGACCTCATCGCGACGATCGAGGGGTTCGACCGCGACGAGGTCGACGCCTTCGCGGTGCGCAGCCAGCAGCGCGCGGCACACGCCTGGTCGATGGGCCACTTCGAGAAGTCGGTCATCCCGGTCTTCGACGCGAACGGCCGGCTGATGCTCGATCACGACGAAATCATGCGACCCGAGACCACCATGGCCGATCTCGCCACCCTGACACCGTCGTTCGCCCGGATGGGGGCGCTCGCCGGGTTCGATGCCGTCGCGATGCAGAAGTACACCGAGGTCGAGCGCATCGATCACGTCCACCACGCCGGGAACTCCTCCGGCATCGTAGACGGCACCGCGATGGTGCTGATCGGTTCCGAAGAAGCCGGGCGCGCAGGCGGATTGACCCCGCGCGGACGCGTCGTGGCCGGTGTCGTCGCCGGATCGGACCCGACGCTGATGCTCACCGGCCCGGTTCCGGCCACCCACAAGGTACTGGCCGCGGCGGGGCTCACGCTCGACGACATCGCGGTGTTCGAGGTCAACGAGGCATTCGCTTCGGTGGTACTCAATTACGCGAAGAAGCTGGACATCGACCACGAACGCATCAACGTCAACGGTGGCGCGATCGCGATGGGCCACCCACTGGGCGCAACGGGCGCGATGCTCACCGGAATGGCCCTCGACGAGCTCGAACGTCGGGGCGAGCGCTACGCACTGATCACACTCTGCATCGGTGCCGGAATGGGCGTCGCCACCATCATCGAGCGCCTGTGACCATCCCGCGAGAGAACAACGACCCGAGGACCTCGATGACCACAGCAACTCTGCGGACCCCCACGATCACCGGCGAGATCGGCAACGACCGCATACTCGTGCTGACGATGGACGACCCCACGCAGTCCACCAACACGATGAACGCCGCGTTCGGCGAGTCACTCGAGCAGACGATCGACTGGCTCGAGGCCAACCTCGATGCGTTCGACGGCATCATCGTCACCTCGGGCAAGGATTCGTTCTTCTCCGGTGGCGATCTGGAATTGCTGCGCGACGCCGGTCCGTCGGACCACGCGGCGATCGCCGACGCCCTCGATTTCACCAAGGACAAATTTCGTCGCCTCGAGAAGCTGGGCAAGCCCGTGGTGGCTGCGCTCGGCGGTACCGCACTCGGCGGCGGTTTCGAGATTGCGCTGGCGTGCCATCATCGAATTGCGCTGAACAACAGCAGAGCTCGCTTCGGGCTTCCCGAGGTCACTCTCGGGCTGCTCCCCGGGGCCGGCGGCGTCACCCGGACGGTTCGGATGTTCGGCATCGTCAAGGCTCTGACACAGGTGGTGGGCCAGGGCCAGCGGTATCGGCCGACGCAGGCCCTCGAACTCGGATTGATCGACGAGGTCGTCGACACCGACGAGCAGATGATGGCACGTGCACGTGCCTGGATTCTCGCCAATCCCGAAGCGTCACAGCCCTGGGACAAGAAAGGATTCACGATTCCCGGCGGCACCGCAGCCTCACCCGCATTGGCTGCGCAGCTGCCCGCTTTCGCTGCAACGGTACGCAAGCAGGTCAAGGGCGCACCCATGCCCGCTCCGATCGCGGTGGTTGCTGCGGCCGTGGAAGGGTCGGTACTCGACTTCGAGTCGGCCTCGCTGGTGGAAACCCGGCATTGCACCTCGCTCGCCTGCGGAGCGGTCTCGGGCAATCTGATCCAATCGATGTTCTTCGATCTCGGATCCATCCACAAGGGCGGCTCGCGTCCGAGCGCCGAACCGCACCGAGTACCCGAGAAGGTCCTGGTGATCGGTGCCGGAATGATGGGTGCTGCCATCGCCTACGTCGTCGCCTCGGCCGGGGTTCCCGTCGTGCTGCGCGATGTCTCGATCGAATCCGCCGAGCGCGGCAAGGATTACGCGCGTTCGATTCTCGGCAAGGCCGTCGCGAAGGGACGCAAGACCCAGGCCGAGGCCGATGCGGTGCTCGCGCTCATCACACCCAGTTCCGACGCGGCCGATGCCGAGGGTTGCGATCTGGTCGTCGAGGCCGTGTTCGAGGATCCCGCCGTCAAGCAGGGTGCGTTCGAGGCGGTCGACAAGTATCTGACCGCCGACGCACTGCTGTGCTCGAACACCTCGACACTGCCCATCACCGAACTGTCGACGGGAGTCTCGCGCACCTCGGACTTCATCGGCACGCACTTCTTCTCCCCGGTGGACAAGATGCCGTTGGTGGAAATCGTTGTGGGAGAACACACCAGCGACTCCGCGCTCGCCCGCGCATTCGACTTCGTTCGCTTGATCGGCAAGACCCCGATCGTCGTCGGAGACAGTCACGGCTTCTTCACCACCCGCGTCATCGGCCGGTTCATGGACGAGGCGATATCTCTGGTCGCCGAGGGCGTGCATCCGGCCACCGTCGAACAGGCCGCTCTCCAGGCGGGCTATCCGTCCGGTGCGCTGGCCCTGATGGACGAGATTTCGTTGACCCTGTCTCGGCACATCCGCGAGGGCATGGCCGAGGCCGCGCGCGCCGACGGTCGACCGTGGATCGTCTCGAACTCGTATGCGCTGGTCGATCGCCTGGTCGACGAGTTCGATCGCCCCGGACGCAAGGCCGGACGCGGCTTCTACGAGTACACCGAGGACGGCACCAAGGCAGGATTGTGGCCGGGTCTGGTGGAGCACTATCACCGTCCCGATCACGGAATTCCGTTCGAGGACATGATGGATCGCATGCTGGTCGCGCAGTCGCTCGACTCGATCGCATGCCTGGACGAGGGTGTTCTGCGGACCGTCGCCGATGCGAACATCGGCTCCATCCTCGGCATCGGCTACCCCGCGTGGACCGGTGGCGTGCTGCAGTTCGTCAATCAGTTCGACGGCGGCCTTCCGGGATTCGTCGAGCGGGCCGACCACCTGCGGGCACGGTACGGCGATCGGTTCGTCGTGCCGACATCACTGCGCTCCCGCACCGAGCGGTACCTCTGACGCCTCGCGGCGTCGGTTCGGTGCAATCATGACAACCATGCCGGCTGCGAGTACACCCAAATGGAATCGACTGGAACCGGACGAGCGACGGACTCAGATTCTGGCTGCCGCCGTTCGCCTGTTCGGCGACAAGCCTTATGCCGAGGTCTCGATGTCGGACGTCGCTGCCTCGGCCGGCGTCGCACGCGGGCTCATCCACCACTACATCGGAAGCAAACGCGACCTGTACCTCGAGTGCGTTCGCTTCCTGGTCACCGTGCCGCCGATCGAGGACGTGCACCTGCCGACGGGCTCGCTCGAGGACCGGGCCCGGGGCAGCGTCCACTGGCTGGTCGGCGTCATCGAGACGCACGGTACTGCCTGGGTGTCGGTGGCGAGCGGCTCGGGTGTCGACGAGCAGGTTGCTCGGATTCTGGACGAGGCCGATGACCTGGCCGCCGAACGCGTCTTGGACGCAACAGCATTCGAGGGCAGGGGTGGTGACCGTCGAATCGCTACCTCGGCCGTGCGCGCGTTCGGCGGCATGGTCAAGGCCGCGGGCCGCGAATGGTTGGTGCGCGGCACACTGACGCGCGAGCAGGTCGAGATTCTGTTGACCGATGTGCTCGTCACCGTCCTCGGCACGGCGCGCTCCCTGGACGACGCCCGAGACCGTTAGCCGGACAATTCATTTCGGCGGTCCTTGCGAGTGGTAACCGCCCGTATCTCCTATTGACACTGTGCCAACAAGGTGGAACTGTGGCGGTACTCACCTCGGGCACCCTCGCCCCCCACTCGCACAAGGGACTCGCCATGTATCTCACTCAGGGCCTTCACCGCTCCGCGTCGACCACACCGAACCGGGCAGCAACGGTGTTCGGCGATCGCGTTCGTACCTTCGCCGAGCAACTCGACAGAGTGGCAAGACTGGCTGCGGGCCTGCACTCCATCGGCGTCGAGGCCGGCGATCGAGTTGCGATGCTGGCATTCAACAGCGACCGGTACTCGGAGTACCTGCTCGCGGTGCCGTGGGCCGACGCCGTGCTCAACCCCGTGAACATCCGGTGGTCGCCCGTGGAGGTCGCGTACGCACTCAACGATTCCGACACCAAGGTTCTGCTGGTCGACGACACCTTCGGTGCCATGGTCCCGGCACTGCGCCCCGCATGCGCCGGCCTGCAGACCATCGTCTACTGCGGGGACGGGGCCACCCCCGAGGGCATGGTCTCGTACGAGGACCTCATCTCGTCCCACGATCCCGTTCCCGACGCGCGACGCAGCGGCGACGCCCTTGCCGGCCTGTTCTACACCGGTGGCACCACCGGCTTCCCCAAGGGCGTCATGCTCTCGCACGCGAACCTCGTCACCTCGGGCCTGGGAACGGTGGCGACCGGACAGCTGCTCGACGACGCGTCGATCCTGCTCCATGCCGCGCCGATGTTCCACCTCGCCGATCTGGCCGCATGGGTGGGTCAGGTCATGCTCGGCGGCACCCACGTCATGGTTCCGTTCTTCGAGCCGACTGCCGTGCTCGGTGCCATCGCGACGCATTCGGTCACCGATGTGCTGCTGGTACCCACCATGATTCAGCTTCTTGTCGACCACCCCACGCTGAGCGAATTCGATACCTCCTCGCTCAGCCGCGTGTTGTACGGAGGATCCCCGATCTCCGCGGGCGTCCTCGAGCGGACCCTCGCCCGACTCCCGCAGGCCCGCCTCACTCAGGCATACGGCATGACCGAGCTCGCACCGGTCGCGTCGCTGCTCTGGCCGGAACACCATGTGGGAGAACGCATCGGCTCGGCCGGTCGCGCGGCCCCGCACTCGGAGATCCAGATTCTCGGCCCGGACGACGAGCAGTTGGCCACCGGGTCCGTCGGCGAGATCTGCGTTCGCGGTGGACACGTGATGCTGGGCTACTGGAACAAGCCGCACGAAACCGCCGCGGCCGTTCGCGACGGTTGGATGCACACCGGAGATGTCGGCTACCTCGACGCCGACGGATTCCTGTTCGTCGTCGATCGACTCAAGGACATGATCATCACCGGCGGCGAGAACGTCTACAGCGCCGAGGTCGAGAGCGCACTGAGCCTGCACCCCTCGGTGCTGGCGTGCGCCGTGATCGGTGTTCCCGACGGCGAGTGGGGCGAACGCGTTCACGCCTGTGTCGTGCTGGCCGAGGGGTTCTCGCCTGATGTCGAGGAGCTCCGCGATCACACCCGCACTCTCGTTGCCGGATACAAGACCCCGCGCACCATCGAGTTCGTCACGGCACTGCCCATGAGCGGCGCAGGCAAGATCCTCAAGCGCGAACTGCGGGACGCCCACGTTGCGAAGGATGCGCTCGGAGCTTCCCTGTGACCAGCCAGGTCCGTACGCGAGCCACCTTCGATTCGATCTCGCCCATCGACGACAGCTCGATCGCCTCGTTCACCGTCGATTCGGCGGAGTCCGTCGCGCGAACGGTCGGCCTCGCGCGGAGGGCGCAGCGCACCTGGGCGGCACTACCGCCGCGCACTCGCGGCCGGCACCTGCGGGCCTGGCGACACGAGATCTGGAGTCACCGCGCCGAATTCATCGATCTGATCCACCGCGAGAACGGCAAACCGGCCGACGATGCGCTACTGGAGATCGTCCTGACCCTCGAACACATCGCGTGGGCGGAAAAGCAGGCACCGCGGCTCATGCGATCACGCAGGGTGAACCCCGGCGTGCTGCTGGCGAACTACTCCGCACACGTGGACAAGGTCGCTCTCGGCGTGGTGGGCGTCATCGGCCCGTGGAACTACCCGCTCTATGCCCCAAACAGTGCGATCGGTTCGGCTCTGGCCGCAGGCAACTGCGTGGTGTTCAAGCCCAGCGAGTACACCCCCGCGGTGGCGGCCCGCTACGTCCGCGCCTTCCACGAGGCCAATCCTGCTCTCCCGCTCGGCATTCTGTCTCTGGTGACCGGATACGGCGACACCGGTGCCGCATTGTGCCGCTCGGGCGTGGACAAGATCGCGTTCACGGGCTCGACGAGAACCGGATCGAAGATCATGGCCACGTGCGCCGAGACGCTCACGCCGGTGGTTCTCGAATGCGGCGGTAAGGATCCGGTGATCGTTGCAGCCGACGCCGATATCGCAGCGGCTGCCGAGGCGGTGGCGTGGGGTGCATTCACCAACGGCGGCCAGACGTGCGTCGGAGTGGAGCGGGTCTACGTCGAGCGCAGTGTCGCAGCACAATTCACTGGGGCCCTCGTGCAGCACGCCCGTGCCATCGCGCCCGGTGGCGATGCGTCGGCCACCTACGGACCGATGACCATGCCAAGCCAGATCGACATCGTCCGGCGCCACCTCGCCGATGCCGAGGCGGCCGGTGGCCGAGCACTGATCGGCGGACTGCCGTCGATCGGCGAGCGATTCGTCGGACCCACCGTGTTGGTGGACACGCCCGAGAACTGCTCGGCCGTTCGCGAGGAAACGTTCGGCCCCACGGTCACCGTCCGTGAGGTCGACAGCATCGAGGAGGCGATCGAGCTGAGCAACGATCATCGGTACGCCCTCGGCGCATCGGTGTTCTCCCGCACGCACGGCAAAGAGATTGCGGCGCAGCTGGTGTGCGGTCAGGTCACCGTCAACTCGGTGATCGCGTTCGCCGGAATGGGATCGGTTCCGATGGGCGGCGTCGGTGCCAGCGGCTTCGGCCGGGTACACGGCGACGAAGGGTTCGCAGAATTCTGCCGCACGCACAGCCGCGTCACGAAGCTGTTCGATATCCCCGGATTCGAGCTGGTGACGCTGCGACGCCGACGGTGGGTCATGCCGCTGATCGACCGTGTGCTGGGGCTTCGTCACCGCCGCTGAGAGATCAGCGCACCGATTTCACCTGCCAGGTCACCACTGCCCCGAGCGCCGCAAGTATCCCCACCGCCGCGAACAGCACCGGGTATCCACCGACGGTGGAGAGGAACACGCTCGCGAGCAGCGGAGCCAGGGCAGGTGGAACGATCGCCCCGATGTTCATCACGCCGAGATCGGTCGCCCGACTGTCGGCGGACGGAAGAACCCCGGTCACCAGTGCCTGATCGACGGCCATGTACGCGCCGAATCCGCCGCCCAGCAACGCCGCCGAGACGAATGTCGCATCCATCGTGGGATGTATAGCCAGGACGAAGCCGGCGATGGCCTGCATCGATGCCGCAACCGCTACGAAGATCTTTCGGCGACGCATCCTGTCCGACAACGGCCCGAAGGTGAACGTGCACACCACACAGGCGATCAGGTAGACGACGGTCACCTCGAGCAGCGATCCCGTCGGATCGGCGACTCGAAGACCGTCGGTGAGGAAGAACAGCAGGTAGCAGGTGCCGAGCGAGTTGGCCACGTTGACCAGGATTCGACCCCCGAAGGCCCACGCGAAGTCGCGGTGACGCATCGAATCGAGAAGTGAGGCAACGATGCTGCGCAGACTCAACAGCGCTGTCGGCGCACCGGTTTCGCGATACGTCAGCGAAAACGGCACCGAGCAGACCACCAGGGCGAGCGCCACGGCGAAGTACCCGCCCAACACCGACAGAGCAAGCGTGGACACCAGCGCCAGGCCCGCCACCACGCCCAGTGCCTGCGGTGCATAGATCGCACTCGACACCGTTCCGCGCTGCTCGTCCGGCACGCGATCGGCCACCACGGCCGTCAAACCCGCTGTGGCAGCACTCAATCCGAGCATCGCCGCCGACCACGCCGTCCCGATTCCGAGGACGGTACTCTGCAGCCCGGTGACCACCAACCCACCGGCGAAGAACAGGACACCGCCGCCGAACCAGACGCGCCGTCGCCCCAACCTGCTGCGTGTTCGATCGCACAGCGACCCGCACACGGGTAGACCGATCAGGAGCACCACGGCGGAGACCGCGTTGATCACCGCGAAGTCGAACACCTTCGATTGCGGATCGATCTCCTGCAAACGCTCGGGCAGAAGCAGCTGCAGTGGAACCAGATTGGCCATCCAGTAGCCCAGCCACGCCACGGAGAACACGGCAATCCAGAGCGGGCGTACCCGGGTGGTCATCGATCAGTCCCCTCGCACGGGTGCCGCGGTTCCGTAGGCACGGCGGACCACCTCGTCGAGGGTCGCGGCCAGCTGCACTTCGGTCATGGTGCGCGGAGTCGCCACTGCGGCAGCGGAAAGATAGACCCCGCAGAGCCATTCGAGCAGTTCGATGTTCGACAGTGCCGAATCGAGATCGCGACCGGTGGCCACCGATCCGTGGTGGGCCATGATGACCGCAGACCTCGAACGCATCGCCGCCACCACCGCGTCGGCGAGCTCGGTGGTACCGAACGGCGCGAACGGCACCACCGGGACGGTCCCACCCAGGGCGAGTTGTGCGTAGTGCACGGGCGGCAGTTCGTCCGCGACGAGCGAAAGAGCAACGGCCGCAGAAGAATGCGCATGCACCACAGCCCGAACCTCGGTCGCCTCGTAGACTCCGAGGTGCAAGCCCAGTTCCGAGGTCGGTTCGCATGCACCGGCGCGCACGACGGCGTCCATACCGACAACCGTGACGTCCTCGATCGTCGCGTCCGCCAACACCAGCCCGGTCGCCGTCACCGCCACCACATCACCCGTACGTGCACTGACATTGCCTGCGGTACCGAGAACCAGACCCCGTCGGCCCAGGTGCCGGGCGGTCGTTGCGACGGACTGCCGTAGCTCGTCGACGTCGGCCGGCATCAGATGGTCCTGCAGGTACGTGCGAACTTCCGAACGAATTCGAGGTCGTAGGTGCCGAAGTCTGTTCCGAGGCCCTGCGCCACCTGCGCGGCGGTCGCATTGCCCAGTTCGGCAGCCTCCACGGCGTTCATGCTCAGTGACAGGCCCCGAACGAACCCGGCCGAGAACGCATCTCCGCATCCGCTGGTGTCCACCACGTCCACGGCATACGCGGGGACCTCGACGGCCGAGCTGTTCGTGACGACGAGAGTGGGCGAGGCCCCCGCGGTGGCCACCACACAGGACGCTCCGAGCTCGAGCAGTCGACGACACCCGTCTTCGACAGTCGCGCTGCCGGTCCAGCCGAGGACCTGCTCGTCGTTGGGCAGCAGGTAGTCGACGTGGGGCAGCGCGGCGGCGAACGCACCGAGTCCTTCCGGAACCGACGGTGCCAGGCTGTCGACGGTGACGACGACGCCGTCCTCGTGGGCGCGACGCGCGATGTCGCGCGCGGTGTCCGGTCCGAAGAACTCGGGTCCGCCCAGATGCAGGAAGTCGACGTTGTGGAACATGTTCCACGGAACATGCCGGGCCAGACAGCCGTTGGCTCCGATGACGTGCAGAGCCGGCCGTGATCCGTCCGGCCTGATCGGCAACACCGACGCCGAGGTCTGCACTCCCTCCATCCGATGGACGAGCGAGACGTCGATGCCCTCGTCGACGAGGAGCTGCAGTAGAAACGTGCCTGCCGAATCAGCGCCGACGACTCCCGCGGTGTGCACCGCGGCACCCAGCCGGGACAGCACCAGCGCCGTTCCCG
This sequence comes from Rhodococcus sp. IEGM 1341, assembly GCF_030056895.1. Classification (NCBI taxonomy): domain Bacteria; kingdom Bacillati; phylum Actinomycetota; class Actinomycetes; order Mycobacteriales; family Nocardiaceae; genus Rhodococcus; species Rhodococcus sp. IEGM 1341. The sequence continues at coordinate 284,959 of NZ_JASHKV010000004.1, forward strand.
CGGCGGTCCCCGCGGCGGACATCGCGATCTGCTCCGCCAGGACCGCCGTCTGACCGTGCGGAATCTCGGTCACCGGCCGTACCAGGGTGTCGAGTATGTGCACCCCGAGGGTGAGGACTTCCGCCGGTTCCCTCATCGGATCGTCGCGGTTCGCTCGGAGAGGATCAGCGCCTCCAGGTTGCACATCGAGATGTCGAATCGTGCGGACATCCCGGCGGTGGCGATGGGTCGCACAATCCGTCCCAGCCAGCGCGGGGAGACGTCGAACCAGAACTCGAAGGTCATCGCGGTCGAGGTTCCGCCGCTGAGCGGTGCGAAGCGAAAGACGTTGGCCACGTTGGTGAGCGGCGCGAATCCTTGGCCCGAATCGACTCGCAGTCGGTTCGGTTCCAGATGCCGGACGGTCCACGTGGCGTTGGTGGTGAAGCGGCCGAGTGCCGCCACTTTCTCGGTGTAGACGCCACCTGTGCGTGCGGTGCCGTGATGAGCGGTGACGGCACGGACGTCGGACACCCATTCCGCATAGCGGCTGGTATCACCGGTCAGTGCCCAGACCTCCTCGGGGCTCACCGAGAGTGTGCGATGAGCCGAGACTACGAAGCGTTGTTCCACGAGAGTTCTCCTTCGGTCGAAAGTATTTCTGCTGCGGCCTTTTCACCCGATCGCACGGCACCGTCCATGTATCCGTTCCAATAGTCGGAGTGCTCGGCACCGGCCCATCGCACTCGGCCGAACGGAACATCGCGCCACCGTCCGAGCCCGGTCAACACTCCGGGGGTCAACACCGCGGTCGGCCCACCGCGCGTCCAGTGTTCGTCGGTCCAGTCCAGTTCGATCCACTCCGTCGGTTCCAATGCGCGCGGACCCACCACCGAGGCAAAAGCTCGCAGCACCTCACCGCGCCGCTCGGATTCGTTGCCCTCGGACCAGTTTCGGCCGCCTCGATGGCGCGCGCCCCAGGTGCCGACGAATCCCATCAGCACTCCGTGGCTTCCGTCGGGAGGCGAGTTGTCGAACATCGAGGACACCGGCACGTCGCTGTCGCGAAAGAGTGCCTGGCCGGACAGCCCGCTCGTGCGCCAGAACGGTTCGGGATACACGGCCTCGCACTTGGCCAGTCCGCCGAAGTTCATCCGCTGGAACAGTGCTTCCTGCGCCGCGGGAAGCGCAGGGCTCCAGTCGATTCGGGTGGCCAGAACAGGCGGAATCGCGACGACGACCGATCGGGCCACCCACGACTCGGTATCGCTGTGCACCACCACGCGATCCGGATGCTGCTCCACGCGGCGCACGGGAGTATCGAGGCGGACCGAATCACCGAGTCGCGACGCCATTTCGATGCAGATCGCCTGTGAGCCACCGAGAAATCGCCACTGCTGCGCTCCCCCAGCGACACTCATCAAGCGGTCGACGGTGCCGGGGGTGTACTCGTTGCCTGCCCCGGCCACGTACGCCAGGCCGAAGAGCGCCGACACATCGGCGGAGGTGCCGCCGAACACCGAACCGAGCAGGATGTCGAGCAGTTCCACACCGCCGTCGGTGGCCGAGTGTTTTCGGGCCCAGGTGGCGAGAGTCTGCGTGTCCCACTCGGAGGCACGCGGTGCCGACCACGGTCTACCCACGGGGATCTGCCCAGCAGCCCGATCGATTCGCGCCACCAGCATCCCGACGTCGGGTAGCGCCGCCAGATCCGGCGGCACTCCGCCGTCGAAGCGTCGGGCGCGTCCGTTCTTGACGTAGACGCTCGATCCGATGTCGTATGCGGGAAACGTCCCGACGCCCACGGACGCGGCCAGGCGGAGTATGCGGTCCTGCGTCGGACCGACGAACTGTCCGCCGGTCTCCACCACCGCGTTCTCCCCGAGTGCGTGGTTGACCGTCCGTCCGCCCACCCGGTCTCTGGCCTCGAGAACCTGGACGGTCAACCCTGCGGCCGTCAGTTCCCTGGCGGCAGTCAGACCCGCGAGTCCCGCGCCGACGACCACCACGTCCACACGCGAGGCTTCCGAGATCTCGTTCATCGGTGCTCCTTTCCGGGCTGTTCGATGTAGCGGCGACAGTAACTCAATATTGGCCACTAGGCCAGGATTGGCGAGAAGTGCCTGCTGGAGAGCACTGCGGTGGAGCTCAGCGACAACACCCCGGCTACGTTGTAGCCATGACCGAAGAGCGCCGGAAGACTCGATACGCGCGTGGCCAGGAGCGTCGCGACGCCCTGGTCGACGCCGCCATCGGTGTGATCGGAACACGCGGACTCGAACGCGTCTCGTTTCGGTCCGTCGCCGACGCGGCCGGCTTCCCGCCGTCGACCACCAGCTACTTCTTCGGCTCGGTCGGCGAACTCATCGATGCCGCGATCACTCGAATCGCCGAGAACGTGACGGCCAAGGTCAACGCTCTACTCGACGTCGCGCAATCCGGTGAACTCACTCGCGACGATCTCGCCGACGCGATCATGGACCTCGTCTCACTGCTGTCCTCTCCGGAGGACGACGACTCCCTCGTGCAGTTCGAGGCGTACCTCGCCGTGCGTAGGCGACCGGAGCTCGCGGTGTCGGTGCATCGAATCATGCGGATGATCGAGGAGGCGGCCGAGGCCGCGCTGGGAGCATTCGGCATCGAGGAACCGCATCTACCGGCTCGGCACTTCCTGGCCCTGATCGACGGCTACACCCTGCACGAGATCGCCAGGCCGACACCGGGTGGCAATCGGGCCGAGCTGAAGGGCGCTCTGCTCCGCGTACTCGACTCGTACGTGCCGCGGGCCTGAATTCGAGGAGGAACGCGTCAGGTGGTTCCGACGAGAAGCGGCACGATGCTGCGGTGCGCGAACGCGAGCAGATCGTCGTAGGTATCGAGCGGGGCGGCGGCCGACGGGGTCAGCAAGATCGAATGCACAACGCGCACAACGATTTCCGGAGCATCGGGCACGGCGAAGGTGTCGGATTCCAGTTCACCCCTGGCAATGTGCGCGGCAGCGTTGATCGCGGACACGAGCAATGCCGATGCGTTCGTGGTCAATTGCTCGAGCACCAACGAACTCTCGGAATCGAACATCTTGATCAACACCGGATTGGTGCGCACCGAGTCGATCGTGGTCGCGAACCCGTGGGCGGCCCGATCCGCGCGTGACGTCTGTTCCGCAGCCGCAGCCGCCACCGCCACGAACAATCGCGACGACTCCCGCGCCATGACGGCTCGCACCAGGTCGTCCTTGGACCCGATCCGGCGATAGACGGTCACCCGGTTGATCCTGGCGCGCTTGGCGACGTCGCCGATGGTGGTCCGAGGAATTCCCACCTCACCGAACAGTTCCAGGGCGGCATCGAGGATCGGCCCGTCGTCACCATCTGGCTGCATCGTTCGATCCTATCGGCCGTCCAACTCCTACTGAATGCAACATTGCGACACATACTGTTGCTATGTAGCATCAGGTGACCATCCTGCAGAAACGGAGTTCGGAATGTCTCGGAACAAGGCGGTCGACGCGAACGAGCAGTACACGGACGAGTCCTATGCGATCGTCGCGCGCGCAGTGACATTCGACTGGTCCGGCGTTCCACTCCAGTACATCCCCCACGAGTGGTACGCCACCCACTTCTGGAATGTGATGCACCTGGTCCTGCCCGAGGGAGAACGAGCGATGGCGGACGTGTTCGCCCAGGCGCTGCCGTTCATCGACGACCGCAGGCTGCACGAGGAGGTCGTGGGATTCGTCGGCCAGGAAGCAACGCACGCGTCCTCCCACGAGAGCTTCCGCAACTATCTCGTTGCGCACGGAGTGGACATCGAACCGATTCTGCAGCGCATTCGTTTCGCCGTGGGTGTGGTGTTCGGCGACCACGGCCTCACCGGCCGCGCAGGCAAAGCATGGCTGAACGAGCGCCTCGGAATCTACGCAGCGGCAGAGCACTTCACGGCTGTGGTGGGCGAATGGCTGCTCGACAACACCGAATTCGACCGCATCGGCGTCGACCCCACGATGCTCGACCTGCTGCGCTGGCACGGCGCGGAAGAGCTCGAGCACCGCAACGTCGCATTCGACGCGTTCCAGTACGTCGACGGTGGCGGATTCCGCCGTGCCCGAACGGCAGTCGTCGCCAGTGCCGGGTTGGCCGTGCTGTGGTTCAGCACCGCCGCGTACCTGTACCAGAACTCCGTTGCCACGCCGCGCACCGGCAGACGCCGATTGCGGACGCCCTGGCCGATCGCCTTCGCACGCGCGTCACGTAAGCACCTGATCCCCGGTCTGTCGTTCCTGTTCGTACAGCTCGCCCTCTACATTCGCCCGGGCTTCCATCCCTCGAACATGGGCGACATCGACAAGGCCGTGCAGTATCTGGCGATCTCCCCGGCAGCACTGGCGGCCCAGCAGTGACGACCACAGCGCCTCCGGTACACAGCCATCTGGGCGAGGTCGACGTGACGGCACCCGGCATCGGACTGCGGGCCGTCGGTGCCGCGTCCCGCCTCTACGCCAAGCTTGTCACCGATTTTTCGATCGTCACGGCCCTGTCCCCGGCGCGGCCCCGGCGAAGCGTCGGATACGAATTCGAGACCGTCGTCGACGAGACGATCGACGAGGCCGAGGACGTTCGCTCACTGTTGCTGTCCCGCAAAGACGCTGCACCGCTTCCGAACTGGTTGCCCGGCGCCCACATCGACGTCACCACCCCGTCCGGTTCCGTGCGGCAGTACTCGCTCGCCGGCCGCCCCGGCGCAGGTGATCGCTACCGCATCAGCGTCCGCAAGATCCCCGGCGGCACGGCGTCCACCGAGATTCACACCCTCACCCGCGGCGATGTCCTCCGAGTTCGCGGACCCCGCAACGCCTTTCCGATGGCCGAGGCCGAGCACTACCTCTTCGTGGCCGCCGGAATCGGCATCACACCCATCCGGGCGATGATCGAACGTGCTGCCGCGGACGGAGCGCGGTGGACGCTGTACTACCACGGTCGGTCTCGGGCGAGTCTGCCGTTCGTTGCCGTGCTGCAGCAGTTGGCCCTGACCTCACGTGGTCATGTGATCGTCAAGACCGACGATGTCGATGGACTTCCGATTCCGGCGGACATCGTCGATCTCGGGATGGGCACCTCCGCGATGTACGTCTGCGGGCCTGCGGCACTGGCGAGCAGGCTTCGTGCCGAGGCCCTCTCGAGTACGGCCGTCCGTGGATTCCACACCGAATTGTTCGCGCCCGCAACGGTGGTCGACGGCACGCCGTTCGTGTTGCAGCTCGCCCGCTCCGGGGAGATCGTCGAGGTCGGTGCCCAGGAGACCGCACTCGATGCCCTCCGTCGATCGAGGCCGGACCAGCCCTATTCCTGCCGACAGGGCTTCTGCGGAGCGTGCGTGGTCGGTCTCGTCGGCGGACGCGTCGATCACCGCGACCGCGTTCTCGATGCCTCCGAACGCGAGAACTCGCTCACCCTGTGCGTCTCGCGCGGTGCCGTCGACGGCGAAGTTCTCGTCCTCGATCTGTAGAAGGAGCTCGAACTCTGATGACTGCAACACAATCCGGCACGGCGATGCCACACATCGACGTCGCGATCATCGGCGCGGGATTCGGCGGCCTCGGTGCCGCAATCCGACTCGAGCAGGAAGGACGCGGCGACTTTCTGATCTTCGAGCGCGACACCGCGGTCGGGGGAACGTGGCACGTGAACACCTATCCCGGTGCGCAGTGCGACATCCCGTCCGCGCTGTACTCGTTCTCGTTCGCGCCCAACCCGGACTGGACGCGGTTGTACCCGCTGCAGCCCGAGATCGAGGCATACCTCAACGATTGCACCGACAGGTTCGGGATCAGGGATCGCATCCGCTTCGGCCACGAGGTACTGGACGCAACCTGGAACGACGAGCAGGCCCGGTGGGTGGTGCGGACGAATGCAGGAACGTGGTCGGCGCGCATCCTCATCGGAGCCCTCGGACCGTTCAGCGAACCGGCCACGCCCAGAATCGAAGGCCTGGAATCGTTCTCGGGCAGAGTGTTCCACTCGGCGAAGTGGGACCACGAGCACTCCGCCGAGGGTCGACGCATCGCCGTCATCGGCACCGGAGCATCTGCGGTGCAGTTCGTTCCGCGCCTGGCCCCCGAGGCCGCGCACCTGACTCTGTTCCAGCGGACGCCGACATGGATTCTTCCGCACCCCGACCGCCCGATCTCCGAATCCGGCAGGTCCGTGCTTCGGAAGTACCCCCGGGCCCAGCGGGCCATGCGCCGGGTGTTCGATCTGTTCCAGGAAGCGTTGGTACCCGGACTCATCGGCCATCGCTCGTTGCTGGCACCGCTCACGGCCATGGGGCGTGCCCACCTGCGTCGTCAGGTCAAAGATCCTGTTCTTCGCGAGAAGCTGACGCCCGATTACGAATTCGGCTGCAAGCGACCCACCTTCTCGAACAAGTTCTATCCCGCACTGTGCCGAGAGAACGTCACCGTCGAGACCACCGGCATCGCTCGGATCGTGCCCGAGGGCATCGTCACCACCGACGGAACCGTGCACGAGGTGGATGCGATCGTTCTCGGGACGGGATTCGCCGTGTCCGGCCACACCGGCTTTCGGCGCATCGTCGGCCGCGACGGAAAGTCGTTGGCGGACAAATGGCCCGACGGCGAGATGTCGTCGTACCGGGGTACCACGGTGCACGGCTTCCCGAACTTCTTCATGCTGCTCGGCCCCAACTCGGTGGTGTACACCTCGCAGGTGGTCACCATCGAGGCTCAGGTGAACTACATCCTCGCGGCGTTGCGCGCCATGGACTCCAACGCGATCACGGCGCTCGAAGTGAGCATGCGCGCGCAGTCGACGTTCGTCGAACACACCGACCGCACGCTCGCGGGATCGGTATGGAACTCCGGCGGGTGCAGCAGCTACTACCTGAGCCCGTCGGGTCGAAATGTGACGTACTGGCCCGGTTCGGTGCGCAACTTCACCCAGCGTATGTCGACGATCGATCTCGGCCACTACCACTGGCGCAGTGTGGATTCCCCGGCCGATACCGAGCTCGTGACGACGAAGGACCTCGCATGAAGAACCGAATCGACCTGGCCGGGAAAGTGGCGTTGGTGACCGGTGGAGCGCGTGGAATCGGAGCCGCGTCGGTCGCGGAATTGGTATCCGCGGGAGCCTTGGTGGCTGTGGTCGATCGAGACTTTCCGCCGGACGCTGCGCGATCCGAACGGATCCTGCTGCTCACCGGCGACGTCACCGATTCCGATGCGATGGCGGACTGCGTGGCCGCGACGGTGAGCGAATTCGGCGGTCTCGACATCGTGATCGCCAACGCCGGCATCACACCCCCGCCCGCCACCATCAGGACCGTCGACCGCGCGGTTTTCGACTCGGTGATGGCCGTGAACTTCGGTGGTGTGCTCAACATCGTGCGTGCTGCGGCCGACGAGATCGTCGCGAGCGGTGGCCACATTCTGCTCGTATCGTCCTGTGCCGCTTTCACTCCCGGCATGGGCGGGTCTGCTTACATGGTAAGCAAAGCGGCGGTCGAACAGCTCGGCCGCGCGCTGCGAATCGAACTCGCGGCCGTGGGCGCAACAGCGGGTCTGGCGTACTTCGGTGTGGTGGATACCGATCTGGCCCGCAACACCCTCGACAGCGATCCGATGGGCCGGCGGATCGGCGGATTTCTGCCGTGGCCGCTGAATCGGCGACTGCCCTCGCAGCGCGCCGCGGAGTTGCTCGTGCACTCGGTCCGCACGCGTCGGGCCCGCATCATCGCGCCGGCCACCTGGATGCCGTACTTCTGGTTCCGCGGGGTTCTCAACCCGATTCTGGAACGCAGACTTGCGAAGGACCGCGCGATCGCCGAGATCATCCGGGACCTGGAGAAGGCGCACGCGCACTGAGTCTTGCCGGCGGGTCCGGCTACCGGCCCTCCCCGATCACGGCGGGTACGTCGCTCATTGGTGGTAGAGATCGTGCGCACAGGTCCCGGGCATCGGAGTCGGGTACACCGAGGGCGAGCAGAACGCCGTAGGCCATGCGGTCGACCGCCTCGATGTCGTCTCGATCGGGTTGCTCGAGCAACAACTGCCCGAGGCCGATCAGCGCGCCCGCCACCAGCGCCAGAGACAGCTGGAGGTCCGGTACCCGAAAGTAGCCTGCGGCGTCTCCGGCCTGGATGTCTCTGGCCGCCCGCGGACCGAGACCGTGTTGCGAGGTGATCAATTCGGGGCCGGAGTGGATGAGTACGCGGCTCAGTTCCGGCTGCAACCGGAACAGACGACCTGCGATCCGGAAGGACCGGGTGAAGGCTTCCGCCGGGTCGGCCGAGCTGTCGGTCAACGAATCGAGATAGTTGCCCAGCAGTTCCAGGGCACCGTCGACCGCGGCCTGGAACAGCTGCTCACGGCTGACGAAGTGGTTGTAGAAGGACCCCATCCCGACGTCGGCGGCCTGGGTGATCTCCGCGATCGGAGCGTTCAGTTCGCCGCGGGCGATGAATCCTTGCGCCGCTGCGATCAGCGCGCCGCGCGTGCGCGCTTTGCGCCGCTCGAGCCGATTCGGGGTCTCTGTCATGTTCCCTACTTCTGTCTGCCGCTGGTCGACGCCCTGACTCTTCCTCACCGCTGACGAATTTGTCAATACTATTGACTGACAGTGCTGTCATAGGTGACGATATTGTCACCAACGAGGGAGGGCTTCATGGGACACGACGTCGACGGCCACAAGGACATGCACGTGGACCAGGGCGCACTCCCCGGCGAGCACCCCGGTCGCGCGAAAGATCCGATCATCAAGGTTCGAGACATCGCCTGGCTGGAGTTTCGCAAGCCGGATCTGACCAAGGCCGAGGCGTTCGCTGTCGCCTTCGGTTTCACCGTCTCGCTTCGCACTCCGGAGGAGATCCATCTGCGCGGCACGCAGGTCGGCGCACCGTGTGTGATCATCCGCCGCGGCAAGCGAACACGCTTCGTGGGCGCAGCCTTCGCCGCCGCCGACGACGGCGACCTCATGAGATTGGCCGAGGCAACCGGGCAGCGGGTCCAACGGCTCCCCGAGACACTCGGCGGTGTCGCGGTCACGCTCACCGATCCGGGCGGGCAGCCCGTCCAGGTGGTGTCCGGATACACCGAGCATCCCGAACTTCCCGGTCAGGAAGCGCACACCTACAACTTCGGTGATCCGCGCTTTCGACTCAACGCGACGCAGCGGCCACCGCGTCAGCCCGCCCGAGTCCAGCGCCTGGGACATGTGGTGCTCCAGCGCACCGGCTACCTCCAGAATCTGGACTGGTATCTGCATCACCTCGGCCTGATCGTCAGCGACTTCCTCTACTACGACGGCCAGCGTGATCGCGGTCCGGTGATGAGTTTCATCCGTTGCGATCGCGGTAACACTCCGTCCGATCATCACACTCTCGCAATGACTCTCGGCCCGTCCAACCGGTATGTGCACTCCGCCTACCAGGTGTCCGATCTCGATGCCATCGCCGCGGGCGGCGAGTACCTGACCCAACGCGGGTACCGACATTCGTGGGGCATCGGCAGACACATCCAGGGCAGCCAGATCTTCGACTACTGGCGTGATCCCGACGGTTTCCTGGTGGAGCATTTCAGCGACGGCGACATGTTCGACAACTCCCTCGAACCCGGTTGGGCCCCGATGACGGCGTCCGGGCTGGCCCAGTGGGGGCCGCCTGCGTCGAAGGACTTCCTCGGAATCGCTCCCAGCAGAGCGTCATTGCACGAACTGAAATCGATCCTCTCCTCACTGCGCAACGACAACGAGTTCGACACCGATCGCCTTCGCGGCCTGATGAAAGTGGCATCCTCATGAGCATCGCTGTACTCCGCACCGCCGACGCGTGGTGGGTCGAAACCCCCGCAGGCGCGTCACGCATCGACACCTCCGCGGTCAGCACCGCCGAGCTCCTCGCCGATCGGCCTGCCATTGAATCCGCCCGCAGTTCGACCGATGTCGTTGCCGTGGAGACATTGTCGTTGATCTCGCCGGTGACGGCGCCTTGCCGCGTCATGGCCAACATGACCAACTTCGTCTCCCACGTCCAAGACTCGGGAATGAACCCCGACACCGTGCCGCTGACGTTCTTTCGCAAGACGTCCGGTTCCATCAGCGGACCCACCGACGACGTGATCAAGCCGCCGCACGTGAAGCTGCTCGACTACGAAATCGAGATCGGACTGGTGTTCGGCAAGACCCTCACCGTCGGAACCAAGGTCGACGCCTCCAACGTGGCCGAGTACATCGCCGGGCTCGTGCTCACCAACGACGTCTCGGCCCGCGACGTCCAGTTGCCGAAAACTCAGTTCTACGAGGGCAAGTCGTATCCCACCTTCACTCCGGTCGGGCCGCGCCTGGTTCTCCTGGAGGCCGGCGAGTTCGATCGGTTCGGCGAACTCGCACTGACCCTGCGGGTCAACGGCTCTGTGCGACAGGACAGTACGGTCGCCGACATGATCTACCGCCCGGTCGAGTCGCTGAAGGCGCTGAGCAAGTTCCAGCGGATAGACCCGGGCGACCTGCTGCTCACCGGCACTCCGGGCGGAACCGCGTTGAAGGCCCCCGCCAAGCCGATCGAGATGATCGGATCGTTGGTTCCTCCGTCGGTCAAGTGGAAGGTCTTCTTCAAGAAGCAGGCCAAGAATCCCGCGTTTCTGAAAGACGGCGACGTCCTCGAACTGACCTGCTCGACTCCCGACGGAGCCCTCGATCTGGGAGTCCAGCGCACCCGGGTCTCCTACCGATGACCGGTACCGAGTCCGACGGCACGCACTTTCCAGTGGTGATCGTCGGAGCCGGTCCGACGGGCATGACCGCTGCGTTGTTGCTGGGCCGGTACGGCGTGCCGTGCCTCGTGCTGGACAGATGGGAGGACGTCTACCCGCAGCCGCGGGCAGTCCATCTCGACGACGAGGTGTACCGCATCCTCGGCGATCTGGGCCTGGCCGAGGACTTCGCGGCCATCTCCCGCCCCGGTCGCGGACTGAGGTTGTGCGACAAGCGGATTCGAACCCTGGCCGAGTTCGAGCGCGATCCGGATGCGCGACCGCACGGCTACCCGCAGGCCAACATGTTCGATCAACCCGAACTCGAACGTCTGATGCGTTCCCACATCGCGCGTTACGACTCCGTGCAGATGCGTGGCGGATGCGAGATCACCGATGTACAGAACCTGAAGGACTCGGTTCGGGTCCGGTACGACTCGACCGAGGACGGGACTGGACATTGGGTGACCGCCGACTACGTCCTCGGCTGCGACGGTGCCAACAGTGTGGTGCGCAGGTCCATCGGCTCGAAAATGGAGGATCTCGGTTTCGAGCAGCGATGGTTGGTCGTGGACATCGAGACCGACGTCGATCTCGAACAGTGGGACGGCGTGCACCAGGTGTGCGATTCCGAGCGATCGGCGACGTACATGCGCATCGGCCCCACCCGCTACCGCTGGGAGTTCCGGATGCTCGACGGCGAGACCCTCGACGAGTTCACCGATCTCTCGGCCATCCACCCTTTCATCGCACCGTGGTTCGTTTCCGGCGAGATCCCGGACATGAAGCTGATTCGCAGCGCGGAGTACACCTTCCGTGCACAGGTGGTCGACCGATGGCGTGATCGCCGGGTGTTCCTGCTCGGCGACAGCGCGCATCTGACGCCGCCCTTCATCGGGCAGGGGATGGGCGCAGGACTCCGAGATGCGCGCAATCTGGTCTGGAAGCTCGTCGGCGTGCTCGACGGGCATCTGAAGGAGACCTCGCTCGACAGCTACGAGACAGAACGAAAGACGCACGCCAAGCAGATGATCGAGTTGGCAGTCGCGATCGGATGGGCCATGACCGGCGGCAGCCGGCTCACCGGCATCATGCGCGCGAACATCGCACCCGCCCTCGGCTATCTGCCGTTCATCGGCGAGAAGGTCACCGCCAGCACCACCCCGTCACTCGCTCGATCGCCGTACGTGCTGCGTTCACCCGTTCCGGTTCGCACACTGGCCGGAAAGCTCTGCCCCAACAGCCCGTTGGACGGCGGAGCTCGTCTGGACGACCTCGCACCGGGCCGGTTCCTGTTCGTCTCGTCGACACCCCTGGCCGTCGGGCACCGTCGAGAGATCGAACGCCGCGGAGCCGTCGTCGTCGAGGTTGCGGCGTCGTCGGAGCTGGGGGTCTGGCTGCGCCGCGGCCACGCTGTCGCCGCCATCGTGCGGCCGGACCGCACGGTCATGGCGTCGGGCACCTCGGTGCCGTCCCTGCACACCAAAGTGCCGACCACAGCTTTTCGCAGGACAGAATGCCCGGCACCTGTCGCGACGAAGCCGGCACCTACCCGCACCGTGAACAAGAGGCGTAGATGAACACTGCAATAGTCACCGGAGCGACGTCCGGAATCGGCGAGGCCGTCGCCGAGGTTCTGATCTCTCGCGGCTACCACGTCATCGGAACGAGCCGCGACAGCTCATCGGTGGCCGACCCGATACCCGGCGTCGACTACCGCGACCTGGACCTGACGAACCCGGCATCGCTCCGCGGGTTCGTGGACGGCATCGCCGACACCCCGGTGGATGTGCTGATCAACAACGCAGGCGAAAGCCAGTGCGGCCCAATCGAAGAGCTGCCCATCGAGGCGATCACCCGGCTCTTCCAGCTCAACGTCTTCGGCGCGATCGAGTTGACCCAGGCCGTGCTGCCGGGCATGCGAGATCGTGGCAGCGGAAAGATCGTCAACATCGGGTCGATGCTCGCGAGCTTTCCGCTGGCCTACCGCTCGTCGTACGCCGCCACGAAGGCCGCGATCAAGGGGTTCTCCACGGCCGCGCGCTACGAGCTCAAGCCCTACGGAATCGACATCACCACAGTCGAACCCGGGGCCATCGCCACCGGGCTCTCGGCCCGTCGAACCAAATACTGCGGCCCGCATTCGCCGTATCTCCGTGACTTCACCACGGTGATCTCACAGCTGGACGCCAAAGAGGCCGAGGGGATCACGGCAGAGACCGTCGCGCTCACCGTCCTCAAAGCCGTCGAGGACAAGAAGACGCTGCCCATCTACGCGGTCGGCAGCAATGCTCCGGCGGTGTTCCTCGCCCAGCGATTGCTGCCGCGCACGGTGCTGGAATTGTTCACCGCTCGCGCCTACGGGCTGCCCAGCAAGCGGCCGGTGAACTAGCGAAACAGGTTCGCGACGAACGGAATCGTATCGGCCTGCGATTGCACGAAGGCTCCACTGTGGTCGGTGTCGTAGGCGCGGAACGTCACCGGCTGACCGTTGGCCGTCAGACGGGCGACGTAGGCGGCGGTGGTCGGGAACGGAACGTCGATGTCCTGCAGGCCGTTGCCCATGAAGAACGGCTTGTCGAATCCCGTTTCGGGCATCGCCATGTAGTCGTCGAGCACGGCGGTGAAGTTCGGCAGACCGGTCAGTGGCGCGGTGAAGAAGTCGCCGATCGTCACACCGTCGAGTTGTGCCTCGAAATCCGATACGCACGTCGTCTCGGCCAGGTCTGCGTACTTCTTCCCGAGCGGAGTCAGGATGTCGTCCAGCCCGAGCTCGGGATGCGCGTAGCGCAGCGACGCGCCGATGTACGCGACATAGGCGGTCAGGCCCGACGGTAGTTCCACCGGCGGTACGCCCGGTCCACCGATCGAGATCAACTTCTCGATGTACGCCGGAGTTCCGGTTCCGACCGCCCCGCGGTAGTCCAGATCGGGGCCGCCCAACTCGGTCGCGTACCGGGCGGTGTAGATCGCAGCGCCACCGCCCTGCGATTGGCCGACGGCCACCCAGGAACGCGAGAGGTCCTCGCTGTAGTTGCGGCCCGCCTTGACCATGTCGACCACGTTGTGGGCCGTGGTTCGACCGTCGAGATACGTTGGCAATCCGGGTGTTCCGAGGCCGGCATAGTCACTGGCGACGATGGCGTAGCCCTGCGCGAGCCAGTTCGCCAGGTACGGCAGATCCCGCTCGGCGTACGTCGGACCGATCAGAGACGGCGCACACGCGTCGCCGAGCCCGGAAGTGCCGTGGGCCCACGAGATCACCGGCCAGCCACCGTCCGGCGCAGTTCCGGGCGGTAGGAAGACGGTGCCGGTGCTCAGAGCCTTCTCACCGAAGGTGTCGGTGGTGACGTAAGTGAGCACCTCGGCCGAGGCCGCGCCGGGAATCCAGAGGTTTCGGTCCAGATCGCGAGTCGAGACGACGTCACCGATCTCCTGAGTGATAGCCGGTGCAGCGGAAGCAGGTACGGCCAGCAGCGCCGTCGCCATGCTCGACGCGAGCGCCGCGGCAACTGCGAGGACACCGATCCGACGCCGAGAGGTCACTGGTTCTCCATTTCGTTCGAGTGTGTGAAGCCACCGCGTTCGTCGATGCGCGCCACCTTGTAATACACGACCGCTCCGATCCACACGACGAAGAACGTGCCGACGACGAGTTGGCCGGCCAGATTCAAATCGATGACGGCCAGCGCGTCCCACAGTCCGCCGGTGAGCTCGAACTGCTCGGCGAGCAGGGTCGACAGCTGCACCGTGCCGATCACCAGAGCAACGAAGACGGACAGTCCCGTCATCGTCATGTTGTAGTAGATCTTGCGCACCGGTGTCACGAATGCCCAGCCGTACGCCTTGGACATGAAGATGCCGTCGATGGTGTCCATGGTGGTCATGCCCGCGGCGAACAGAACCGGCAGCGCGATGATCGCCATCGGCGGCAGTCCTCCTGCCATGGCCGTCGTGCCTGCGATCGCGAGCAGACCGACCTGGGTGGCGGTATCGAATCCGAGCCCGAACAGCAGACCCAGCGGGTACATCTGCCACGAGTGGTCGATCAGCTTGTCGTAGCGCCCCCGGAACAATCGGTTCATCAGCCCACGCTTGGCCAGCAACTCGTCGAGTCCGGCTTCGGTGAACTCACCGCGTTTCGCGCGTCGCCAGACTCCGACGATTCCGGCGAGCACTGCGATGTTCAACGCCGCGATGAGATACAGGAACGTTCCGGACACCAGCGTGCCGATGATGCCGCCGACTCCGGCGAACGCGTCCTGGAACGCCGTCGCCTGCGAGGCCACGAACGCGATGGCGGCGACGAAGACGAATACGACGGTCGAATGACCGAGTGAGAAGAAGAGCCCGACGGCCAACGGCCGCTTGCCCTTCTGCAGCAGAAAGCGGGTGGTGTCGTCGATGGCGGCGATGTGATCGGCGTCGAACGCATGCCTGAGCCCGAGGGTGTACGCCAATACGCCGGCTCCGGCGTAGACCAGCGTCCCGTCCGCTCCGGTGAGGTTGTGGATACTCGGAATGGCGTTGTAATGGGTGAACAACCCCCACCCGATCACGTGCAGGGCGGCCACGACTCCGGCCATGGCCAGCAGGCGGGGGATCTCGTCGGGAGTGAATCGACTCTGCCGCCGGCCGACCTCGGCGCGCGATAGCTCACTCGTCATGAAGAACATTGTGACCGACGACAACGAATTACTCTTCCCGCGCAGCCTCGGCCAGGACGCGCGTCGAGTCGCGTTCCACGGACCAGTAGGCCAGGAGGGCGAACACTCCCCCGATCGCCAGCAGCGGAAGAAGCGGAATCAGGCCGACGGTGAGTGAATCCGCCGCGTCGGACACCACACCGACCATGAGCGGCCCGACGGCACCGCCCGCGGTCGCGGCGATCTGCAGCATGCCGAATCCGAGACCCCGATCGCGTGCCGGAACCACGTCGGCGACACAGGCGGTGAGCGTAGGAAGAGCGAAGGCCGAGAAGAAGGCGAACACGGTGAGAAGAACGACGAACATCACCGTGGAGTTCATGCCGAGCGCGATCGACATGAACACACTTCCCACCAGGATTCCGCTACCGCCCAGCAGTACTCGCCATTGCGCCAGGCTGGTGCCGACGACGGCTCGACGGGTTGCCATCGCCGCGACGAGCGTGCCGAACACGATTCCCAGCAGTGTCATTCCTCCGCCTGCCGTCGCGGCGGCCGATTCGGACAGGCCGTACCGGCGTTGCAGCAGGCTCGGCAGCCAGAAGGTCAGTCCACCGATCGACAGACTCATGACCGTCAGAGCCGCGCCGGTGAACCACAGCGTTCGGATGGGCAGCAGTCGGCGCAGCTGGGTGGGAAGCGGTCCGGACGGCGTAGGAATCTGCGCACTCGGGTCTGCGCGGGCCGCCAACCGGTCTGCGTATCCGCGTTCGGGTTCTCTCAAACGTGAGACGAGCACTGCGACAAGCAGTCCCGGGATCGTCATGACCATGAACGCCCCGCGCCAACCCAGCCAGTCCGCCAGCACACCACCCAGGACTATGCCCGCCCCGCCCAGGTACGCCGAGGTTCGCCACCAACCGAACGCAGTGGATCGTGTTGCAGGCGGGTAGAAGTCGGCAAGAAGGCTCGCACTGGCCGGGTTGTCCACGGCCTCCGCGGCGGCAAGACCGACCCGCACGAGGTAGAAGATCAGGAAGGTGGGTGCCAGCGCCGAACCGAGAGTTGCCAGAGACCACAGAACGACGACCCAGGTCACGATCCTGCCGCGATCGTGACGGTCGGCGAGGTATGCAGCCGGTATCGCGAGGACACCCGCGGCGATCGCGGACGCACTGGGCAGCGATCCCGCCACCGCGTCGCCGAAACCCCATTCGGCCTGCAGCTGAGGAAGAACCGCGGCCACGAGGCTGAATTCGATACGGTCCACGAAGGCCACGAGCACCAACACGATCGCCGGTCCCCAGCCGAACGGCAGGACTGCAGAACCGGGCCCGGTTCGCAACGTCCCGATGGTTCGCCAACGATTGCCGTGATCGACCGTTGTACCTCGATCGATACCGGTCGCCATGTGTCGTCCCCCGATTCAGCGTTGTGCGGCAAATGACGAGTGACCCCAGTGTGCACCTTTTCGGAAATTCTCAACATCGGTTGATGTCTCTGTAAATTCCCACGAACATGCTGACAGGTCACAACGCAGAAGCGGACATTCGGGGCTCTCGCCACGGCAGGATGAGACGGCCGGAAACGAAAAGAATTGGGACGGTGTTCATGTCACGGGTGAGAATCGCGATGTGCTTGCTCGCGGGGCTGGGATCCTTCGCGATCGTCGTCGCTCTACTTCTGCCCACCCTCGTGTACGACCGCCTGGCGGTGACTCCACTCGACATCGACGCCACCACGGTGGCCACCACGGCGGACGGTGCGGGCGGTGAGGTCCTCGACTCGACGACGATCACCGGACCCGGCCCTCTCTCCATCGCGACGGATGTACCCCTCGTTCTCCAGCGGTACATCACCGTCGAGGATCCCTCCGACGCAGACCGCGTCACCTTCCAAGTGGGAGCGACCGTGAGACGGGCCGACCGCGACGGTGACGCGGGTCTGCTCACCGCCTCGGTGGATCGGGTGACGAGCGACCGGCGCACCGGACTACCCGTCGAACCCGCCGGATCCTTGCAGACCACAGTCGACTCGCCGGCCATTCCTTTGCCGCGCACAGGCTTACAGCATCGCTTTCCCTTCGATACCCAGCCGATCACGTACACGGTCTACGACGCGACGGCGTGGACGAGCTTCGAGGCGAACTTCGTCGAGGAGCTCACCATGGAGGGGCTGCCGATCTATCACTTCCGATCGATCGTGACCGAAGCCGACCTCTCGACCACCACGCAGTCGCCGATCAACTCGGTGACCCTCCCGGCATCGAAGTGGGGATTGGGCGACGGGGACGAGCCGATCACGATGAAGCGCTGGTACTCGAACGTGCGCGACATCTACGTCGAGCCCATGAGCGGGAGCCTGGTGTGGGGACAGGAAACGCCGTACCAGTACTTCGCGAGAGATCCGAAGGTCCCCGAGGTGACGATCTTCAAGGCCTCACTCGCCCTGGACGAGACGGGTCGCCTCGAGCAGGTGGCCTCGGCACGCGACGCGGCCAACAAGTTGGAGTGGGTGACCACCCGGGGACCGCTCCTGGGATCCGCGGTCGGTGGAGTGTTCCTCGTCGGTGCCGTTGCCGCCGGAGTGATCGGATCCCGTCGCGCTCGTCCGCCCGAGCCCACCCGCCGACAGGCAGAGCAAGCCGAGCGCGCGTCGGTGTAGGTGGACGCTCAGGTCGATGCTGCGCGGCTCGGCGCAGCAACCCCCAACGCCCCCAGCGCCATTGCCCGCAGCACCGGACGAGCGTTCTTCGACGGAGTACGCCCCGCACTGTAGGGCGTCGAGTTGATCAGACCGAAGACCGCGTGCGCCGTGGTTCGCGCGTCGGACTCGTTCAATTCCGGGTCGACGGCACACAGCACCTCGACCCACAGTTCCACGTACTCGCGCTGCATTCGGCGCACCTTGCGGCGCGCACCCTCCGGAAGACTCTGCAGGTCGCGATCCTGAATTCTGATGAATGCCGGTGTGTCGAAGGCGAAGTCGAGGTGGAACTCGACCAACGCGGACACGGTGTCCGCGGCGACCTCACCACCATCGACCACCGCACGGCCACCGTCGAGCAGATACTCCGAGATCCCGACCATCAACTCGACGAGCACGGCCTCCTTGTTGGGGAAGTGCCGGTAGACGGCCGGTCCGCTGACACCGACGGCCGCGCCCAGATCCTCCAGTCGCACCGAGGTGAACCCGCGTTCGGCGAACAGTGATGCTGCAGCGCCCAGCAACTGCTGCCGACGCTCGGCCTTGCGTTGCTCACGCACGGTCGTCGGTTTCGCTTCCGACTCCTGCACCGTCACCTCCTCGCCTCTGGACACTCAGTTAATCGTAGTTTACTATCGTGTCAGTTATCAACGATTAACTGAACTTTCGTGACACCGACGTCCAACCCCTTAAGGCGTGCACCTCATGGCGATCGACACAGCTGCCAACCGGGCAGATCACGAGCTTCTCACCAGTGAGCTCGCAGAGAAGCTGGCCACTGCTGCCCGCGGCGGGAGCGAGAAGTCTCGGGAACGGCACATCGCCCGCGGCAAGCTCCTCCCCCGCGACCGCGTCGACGAGCTTCTCGATCCCGGTAGCCCGTTCCTCGAAATCTCACCGTTGGCGGCCAACGGCCTCTACGACGACGAGTGCCCCGGCGCAGGCGTGATCGCCGGCATCGGCCGCGTCTCCGGTCGCGAATGCGTGATCATCGCCAACGACGCCACCGTCAAGGGAGGCACCTACTACCCGATGACGGTGAAGAAGCATCTACGCGCGCAGGAGATCGCACTGCAGAACACTCTGCCGTGCATCTACCTCGTCGACTCGGGCGGAGCATTCCTTCCGCGCCAGGACGAGGTCTTTCCCGACCGCGACCACTTCGGCCGCATCTTCTTCAACCAGGCGACCATGAGCGCCAAAGGAATTGCGCAGATCGCTGCCGTCATGGGCTCCTGCACTGCGGGCGGCGCCTACGTGCCGGCGATGAGCGACGAAGCGATCATCGTCAAGAATCAGGGCACGATCTTTCTCGGCGGCCCGCCTCTGGTTAAGGCGGCGACCGGCGAGGTCGTCACCGCAGAGGAACTCGGCGGTGGTGATCTGCACTCGAAGACCTCAGGCGTCACCGACCATCTGGCCGAGGACGATCGAGACGCGCTCCACCGCGTCCGCCGCATCGTCTCCACCCTCGGGCCCCGCACTCCGCGGCCGTGGGACCTTCTTCCCACACGCGCACCGGTAGCCGACCAGACCGATCTGTACGACGTGGTCCCCACCGACCCACGCACTCCGTACGACGTGCGTGAGGTGATCACCCTGGTGGTCGACGCGGGTGAATTCGACGAGTTCAAAGCCGAATACGGCAAGACGCTCGTCACCGGATTCGCCCACATCCACGGCCATCCCGTCGGAATCGTCGCCAACAACGGCGTACTGTTCGCCGAATCTGCCATGAAGGGCGCGCATTTCATCGAACTGTGCGACAAGCGCAGCATTCCGCTGGTCTTCCTGCAGAACATCTCCGGCTTCATGGTCGGCCGCGACTACGAGGCAGGTGGCATCGCCAAGCACGGCGCGAAGATGGTCACCGCGGTCGCCTGTGCCCGCGTCCCCAAGATCACCGTCGTCATCGGCGGTTCCTACGGCGCGGGCAACTACTCGATGTGCGGCAGAGCGTATTCACCACGCTTCTTGTTCATGTGGCCCAACGCGCGAATCTCGGTGATGGGCGGTGAGCAAGCGGCGTCGGTGCTCGCCACGGTGCGCAGCGAACAACTCGACGCTGCCGGTCAGCCGTGGAGCGACGAGGACCAGGAATCGTTCAAGGCTCCCATCCGTGACCAGTACGAAAGTCAGGGCAACCCTTATTATTCGACGGCCCGCCTGTGGGACGACGGCATCATCGACCCGGCCGATACCAGGCAGGTTCTCGGACTGGCGCTCTCGGCGTGCGCCAACGCGCCGCTCGAGCCGGTCTCCTACGGCGTATTCAGGATGTGAGAGGTATGACCACCATGATCGACACCGTTCTGATCGCCAACCGCGGCGAGATCGCCGTGCGGGTCGCACGAACACTGCGCCGCATGGGAATTCGTACCGTCGCCGTGTACAGCGATGCCGACGCCGATGCCCGGCACGTCCGTGAGGCCGACACCGCCGTACGGCTCGGACCCGCGAACGCTCGCGAAAGTTACCTCGACATCGCCAAGGTGATCGCGGCCGCGAACAGCACAGGCGCGCAGGGCATTCACCCCGGATACGGCTTTCTCTCCGAGAACTCCGAGTTCGCAACCGCCTGTGCCGAAGCCGGAATCGCATTCCTCGGGCCCCCGGCGAAAGCCATCGAAGTGATGGGCGACAAGATCGCCGCGAAGGCTGCCGTCAGCGCATTCGGCGTACCCGTCGTTCCGGGAATCTCCCGCCCCGGCCTTACCGACGCCGACCTCGTCGCCGGCGCGCCGGACGTCGGATTCCCAGTGCTCGTCAAACCCTCCGCCGGTGGCGGCGGCAAGGGTATGCGTCTGGTCGAGCGCGCCGAGGATCTGCCTGCAGCGTTGACCAGCGCTCGCCGGGAGGCGGCCTCGTCCTTCGGAGACGACACCCTCTTCCTCGAGCGATTCGTGTTGCGGCCCCGGCACATCGAGGTACAGATCCTCGCCGACGGACACGGCAATGTCATCCACCTCGGCGAACGCGAATGCAGTCTGCAGCGCAGGCACCAGAAGGTCATCGAGGAGGCTCCGTCTCCCCTGCTCGACGAAGCAACCCGCGCACGCATCGGCGAGGCCGCCTGCAACACTGCCCGCAGTGTCGACTACTCCGGTGCCGGCACGGTCGAATTCATCGTCTCGGCCGATCGCCCCGACGAGTTCTTCTTCATGGAGATGAACACTCGTCTTCAGGTCGAGCACCCGGTCACCGAGATGGTCACCGGTCTCGACCTCGTTGAATGGCAGGTTCGGGTGGCATCGGGCGAGCCCCTCACTCTCGCGCAGGACGACATCTTGCTCACCGGACATGCCATCGAGGCCCGCGTCTACGCCGAGGACCCCGGCCGCGGATTCCTCCCCACCGGCGGTGCCGTCGTCGGATTGCGTGAGCCCTCTGCGCCGGGGATTCGCGTCGACTCCGGTCTCGCCGTCGGAACGGAGGTGGGCAGCAACTACGACCCCATGCTTTCCAAGGTCATCGCGCACGGCCCCGATCGCGCGACCGCATTGCGCAGCCTCGATCGTGCACTGGCCGACACCGCAGTACTCGGGGTCGTCACCAACATCGAGTTCGCTCGGTTCCTGCTCGCCGACAACGATGTTCGTGCCGGCAATCTCGACACCGGCCTGCTCGACCGCCGTGTCGAGGATTTCGTCGCCGCCGAGGCCACCGACGAGGCGCTGATCGCCGCCACCGCAGTGCAGTGGCTCGACGCGTGGCAGACCGCGGAACAGGACATCTGGGCAGCACCATCGGGTTGGCGAGTCGGCAAGCACGCGTCCTTCCATCGTCGTCTCGCGTCCGGAGGTCGAACGGCGCACGTAGCGATCACCGGCACGACAGCCGCGGCAACGGTCGTCGTCGACGCCGGATCGCCGCGTACCCTGCGGGCAACGGCCACCGAGAATTCGGTGGATCTGGTGCTCGACGGTCTACGCGAATCGATGACCTTCGCTCGAAGCGGCTCGGCAACATGGATTTCCAGCTCCCGAGGCACCTGGCGAGTCGATCGGATCGCCGAGGCGAGCGTCCGCGAGGACGACGCGCACTCCGGCGATGCCGAGATCCTCTCGCCCATGCCGGGCTCGATCATCGCGATCGGAACAACCACCGGCAGCGCCGTCAGCGCGGGCACGGCCATCGTCGTCGTCGAGGCGATGAAGATGGAACACACCCTCACCACCCCGATCGACGGCACCGTCGAACTGACTGTTGCAGTGGGGGATCAGGTCCGCGTCGACCAGGTCCTCGCCCGAATCGTCCCCAACCACACCGAACAGGACCCATCATGACCGATCATCTGTCGTCCGCGAATCTGCCCGACGAGTACCAGCAGCTGGTCAAATCCGTTGCCGACTTCACCCGCACCGTCGTCGCACCGGTATCGGCGAAACACGATGCCGAGCATTCCTTTCCGTACGAGGTAGTTGCCGGCATGGCCGAAATGGGCCTGTTCGGGCTGCCGTTTCCCGAGGAATTCGGCGGCATGGGCGGCGATTACTTCGCGCTGTGCCTGGCCCTCGAGGAACTCGGCAAGGTCGACCAGAGCGTTGCGATGACCCTCGAAGCCGGCGTCTCGCTCGGCGCAATGCCCGTCTACCGATTCGGCAACGTCGAGCAGAAGCAGCAGTGGCTGCCCAAGCTCACCGCAGGCAAGGCCCTGGCCGCGTTCGGTCTCACCGAGCCCGGCGCCGGCAGCGACGCGGGTGGCACCAAGACCACCGCCAAGCGCGACGGTGGTGACTGGATCATCAACGGCAGCAAGCAGTTCATCACCAACTCCGGCACCGACATCACCGAGCTCGTCACCGTCACCGCCGTGACGGGCGTCGACGAAGCAACGGGACGCAAGCAGATCTCGTCGATCCTCGTCCCCACCGATACCCCGGGATTCGTCGCAGAGGCCGCCTACAACAAGGTCGGCTGGAACGCGTCGGACACACACCCGCTCAGCTTCACCGATGTGCGCGTGCCGCAGGAGAATCTGCTCGGCGAGGAAGGTCGCGGGTACGCGAACTTCCTGCACATCCTCGACGAGGGCCGGATCGCGATCGCCGCCGTCTCGGTCGGTGCCGCACAGGGTTGCGTGGACGAGAGCGTCAAGTACGCCAAGGAACGTGAAGCATTCGGTCAACCTATCGGCCGCAATCAAGCGATCTCGTTCAAGATCGCCCGCATGGAGGCCCGCGCCCACACCGCGCGAACCGCGTACTACGACGCGGCGGCATTGATGTTGGCGGGCAAGCCGTTCAAGAAAGCTGCGTCCATCGCCAAGCTCGTCGCCTCCGAGGCCGCGATGGACAACGCGCGCGATGCGACGCAAATCCACGGCGGGTACGGCTTCATGAACGAATATGTGGTCGCTCGTCACTACCGCGACAGCAAGATCCTCGAGATCGGTGAGGGGACAACCGAGGTTCAGCTGATGCTCATCGCGCGGAGCCTGGGACTGTGAGCGACAAGCGAATTCGGCAACGTGGCCTGTGGTTCGAGGAGATGGAACTCGGCACCGTCTACGAGCACCGACCCGGCCGCACCATCACCGAGGCCGACAACACGCTGTTCACCACGCAGACGATGAACACGCAGGCCCTGCACCTCGACGCGGCCTACAGCGAGACAACGGCGTTCGGCCAGAGATTGGTGAATTCGATGTTCACCGTCTCCACCCTCGTCGGACTGTCGGTGACGCAGTTGACCCAGGGCACCATCGTGGCGAACCTGGGTTTCTCGGAGGTGTCGTTCCCCAAGCCGCTGTTCCACGGAGACACCCTCTACGCCGAGACCGTGATCTCGGACAAGCGCGGATCGAAATCCCGCCCAGGCGAGGGCATCGTGACGTTCACCCACACCGGTCGAAACCAACACGGGGACGTCGTCGCGATTGCCGTCCGCAAGACGCTCGTCCGGATGCAACCACCGGAGGAGGCGTCGTGACCTGGGTTCCGCCGGGACCGGCGTGGCTGTTCTGCCCGGCAGACCGCCCCGAGCGCTACGAGAAGGCGGCGGCACGAGCAGATGTCGTCATCCTCGACCTGGAGGATGCGGTCGGGGCGGCGGACAAGGCGGGTGCTCGTGAGTCCGTCCTGTCGACCCCACTGGATCCAGCGCGCACCATCGTCCGCGTCAACGCGCACGGCACCGACGATCAGGCTGCGGACCTCGCGGCGTTGCAGCAGACCGAGTACACGACCGTGATGCTCCCCAAATGCGAATCGGCCGAACAGATTGCGGCTTTGGCTCCGTTGAATGTCGTCGCGCTGATCGAGTCTCCGCTCGGCGCGATGACGGTGTTCGACGCCCTCGCCGCCGACAATGCGATCGGTGCCATGTGGGGTGCCGAGGATCTGGTGGCCGCAATGGGTGGCAACTCGAGCAGGCATTCCAATGGACAGTATCGTGCTGTGGCGCAGCATGTTCGGTCGCAGACGCTGCTCGCAGCCAAGGCACGTGGGGTGTTCGCGTTGGACTCGGTGTTCCTCGACATCCCCGATCTCGACGGTGTCCGCGCGGAGTCCGAGGATGCCGTGGCTATCGGCTTCGACGGAAAAGTGGCCATTCACCCGAGCCACATCCCCGTCGTTCGCCAGGCCTATGCACCCACCGCCGAGGAACTCGACTGGGCCACCGACGTGCTCGACGCCGTTGCCCAGAACCGCGGCGTCTTCACCTTCCGTGGCCAGATGGTCGATGCCCCGGTACTCGCGCATGCTCGACGCATCGTCGCCCGCAGGCCGTCGTAGACCGGTAATTGCAGACGCCGTTAATTGTCGGCGCGGTACGGTGGGTGGTCACGAGTACCGGCATCGAAAGGCACGGCAATGACCGCACACGACCCCGCGCTGACGGCGCTGGCGCAGAACTGGCTGGCGCTGGCGGTGCTGCACGGCCGGATCGAGGGTCGGATCGAACGCGCACTACAGGCCGAGCACAACCTCAGTGCTCGTGAATACTGGCTGCTCGACGTCCTGGGCAGGCAGCACGACGGGGAGGGCGGGCATCTGCAGATGAAGCAGGTGGCCGACGCCGTCGTGCTGAGCCAGAGTGCGACGACGCGACTGGTCACCCGACTCGAAGACCGCGGACTACTCACTCGGTACCTGTGCCCCACCGATCGCCGAGGCATCTACACCGACGTCAGCGAAGAAGGCCTGGCCCTGCTCGAGGCCGCGCGCCCGACCAACGATGCGGCGCTGCGCGAGGCACTCGATGAGGCGTCGACCGAGCCGGATCTGATCCCACTGGTCGACGCCGTCCGCCGCGCGGAGGGTTGAGAATCACGGCAGGTGAGCGAGCTGGAACGTCGAGGGGTTGAACCGAGGCACATTCTTCCTTACCGTTACTTACGGTACGCAAATAAACTTCGGTTGGACGTTTCAGGAGGTACTCGATGAATCGAGCGACTCGGGCATTCTTCAGCCCTGTGGTCGGAGCTATCATCGCGCTGGCTCTCATCTGGGGCTTCGGCTCCGACGTGCCGTTCTGGAAATGCGCGCTGATGGTGGTCGTCGGCGCAGCCGTCGCGTTCGGCCTTAATCTCGCATGGGAGTCCAATCCATGGAATGACGAATTCCCCTCGGGGAGAACTCGATTGTCCGCGCCCTGACGCAACGGCACAGACGGTCGAGATCATGCCAATCCGTCGACGACCTGTCGCGTCGCATCGGCAACGAGGGAATTCATGGCCGGTGAATCTTCGGTGTCTGACGTCGTAGCGCTGAGGACGACCACGAGAAATCGCTGCCCGTCCGGTCCCAGCAAGAGCCCTGCATCGTTCGAGACGCCGTAACTGCCCGTGCCGGTCTTGTCGGCCGAAGTCCACCCTGCCGGGAGCGCGGCGCGGAACCGGGCGTCGGAGGTCTGGGTATCGGCCATCCAGGCCAACAGCTGTTCGCGTGAGGCCGCGGTCAGTACATCGCCGTCGAGCAAGGTTCTGTAGCCGGCGGCCATCGAGTTCGGTGTCGTGGTGTCGCGTGGATCTCCGGGGATAGCGGTATTGAGTTCAGGCTCGGTGCGGTCGAGCCGGAACTCGGTGTCGCCCAGCGACCTCGCGAACTCGGTGAGAGCCGCAGTGCCACCGGCCTCGCGAATCAACAGATTGCCGGAGGTGTTGTCGCTCTCGGTCAATGCGGCCGCCGCCAGGTCTGCGATCGAGACCACCGACCCGGGTGTCCAATCGACCGCCGACTCGGGCACCTTATCCGCCGCGGTGATCGTTCTGGTGTCGCTCAGCTGCAGTGCACCTGCATCGACGGCGGCAAGAACGGCACCGACGGCATACACCTTGAACGTCGAACAGAACGCGAAACGTTCGTCGCCTCGATGACTTTCGGTGGAATCCGAGGCGAGATCGACAGCACTGACGCCGAGTCGAGCATTATCCCTGGCCTCGAAATCGAGATAGACCTGTTCGGTACTGGACTGTTCATCGACGGACTGTTCGGTGGTGGTTGCAGCAGTCTGCGGTGGTTCTACGGTGGTCGTCGCCGAACACGCGACGCCTGTGGTCAGTGTCAGAGTCACCGCTGCGATAGCGGTGATCAGTCGGGTGGAGGTCGAGGTACGCATGGGAGTCACCCGATCACATGGGGGCACCATGGGGCCAAGTCCCGAGGCCCGGCCGGATCATTCCTCTTCGGTATCGGGGCAGCTGAGCGTGTTTCAATAGGTCGGTGGACCTGGTTCGCCATCTCGAGTATTTCGTCGCCGTCGCAGAAGAACGTCACTTCGGCCGCGCCGCGGCAACTCTCGGCGTGACGCAGCCACCGGTGTCGCGGGCGATCAAGGCATTGGAGAAGCACCTCGGACTCACACTCGTGGAGCGAACGCCGGACGGCGCCGCCATCACCGAGCACGGCGCTGCGCTGTTGCCTCGAGCCCGGTTGATCGTCGACGACGCGCGCCGATTGACCACCACCGCAGAATCACTCACTACGTCCGGGACGGTTCGCATCGGCCTCATCCCTCAACTGGACGATGGGATCGCCGCGCGGATCGCCGCATCCGTTGGCGTTCAGGCACGTGTGGAGACCGCCGGTGCAGTGTCGTTGCTCGACGGGGTGCGCTCACACGACCTCGACCTCGCGGTGGTCGATCATCCGGTGGTACTCGACCGATTGCTCGCCGGACCGGTCATCGCACTCCCCCGGCGAGTCAGAGTTCCCGCGGGACATCGCTCGGCTCGGGCAGAGCGGCCACGACTGACGATGTTGTCCGATCTCGCGTTCGCGACCATGCCTCGCAGTGCCAATCCACCCGCACACGATCTGATTCTCGACGCGTTCAGACGCCATGCTCTCGACCCAGAGGTGTTCACCGCGAACACCGTTCGCGATGCCGCTATCGGCGTCGCGTCGGGTCGCTGCTTCGGACTCGTTCCGGCCGCGAGCCCGGTACTGCCTGGAACCGAGCACCTCGACCTCGCTGCCGACGATGTCGCACTGCGGGTTCGGATCGTGCGTCGCGACGACTCGGTGAAACCTCTGGTGGATCTCATCGATCGAATCCTGTTGCAGGCCTGTAGATGAACACGACCGACGAAGAGCTTCGCGCAGTATTCGCCGATGCCGGCTGCCGAGGTTGGGTACGCGCCGAGCGAATCGACGGCACCGGCACGGTCGTCGACTTCGAGGGCGACGATCCGGTCGTTGCAGCGTCGGTGTGGAAGATCGTGCTGCTGGTTGCCACGGCGCGCGCGTTCGACGAGGGCGTCTTGGCTGCAACCGATTCGGTGCGGCTCGTCCCGGCGCAGTGCAGTCCGGGGCCGACGGGAATAGCGAGCTACGCCGATCCGGTGACGATGAGTTGGCGGGACGTCGCGCGTTCGATGATCACTGTCTCCGACAATGCTGCGGCGGACGCACTTCTCGGTGCACTCGGCCTCGATGCACTCTCGCAGGTGATCGACTCACTCGGGCTCGAAGACACCCGCATCGTCGGTGGCACGAAGACACTGGGTGACCAGATCGTGCGGGACACCGGCAGGTTGAACGCGGACGAGGCGTTGGGTTTGCTGGCCAGCAACTACGCGGTGGTCGACAGCGCCGGTTTCGATCCCGCGTACACCTCGTGCACCACGCCCCGAGACAGCAACGCAGTTCTACGAGCCGTCTGGCTCGATACCGCCGCCTCGCCGGAGCAGTGCGCGTACATGAAAGAGGTTCTCTCTCAGCAGGTATGGCCGCATAGGATTCGGAGCGGAATTCCATACCCGGATGTACAGGTCGCAGGCAAGACCGGCACGATCGGACCCATCCGCAACGAGGTTGCGGTGGTGTCGTTTCCGGGTGAGGCGCCCGTCGCGGTCTCGGTCTTCACCCGGGCCGCGCGGATGGATCTGTACCTCCCACTGGTCGATCAGGCCATCGGTCACGCGGCACGAGTCGCAGTGACAACAGTTCGCTAGGAGCAGTGCCGAAGACCACGAAGAGATGATCACCCCTGCGTGGTGAGGTCAGACGGGTATCTGGACTGGAGCAGGATGACCTCGACTCACCGAGGAAGGGTCCATGTCGACCCGCCCGACGTGGTGACGTATCCGGTTGCGCGGCCCTCGGCACCGAGTTCCCAACCCATTCGTTTCCGTGAACGCAGCGTCACCGACGATTCGATGATGTGCAAGCTCGGAGCCCGATTTTCGAGCCATTCCTGTACTCGCAGAATTTCGGGCACGGAGGACACCCACATGCTGAGTAGGAAGTTCGCGGGTCCGGTGAGCGACATGCAGAGTCGCAGTTCCGAACGCGCACGGATTATCTCGACGACCTCCTGATGCGCCTGCACGGGGAGCCGACACCACCACGTCACGGTAATCGGCCAGCGCGTAGCATCCTGTGCCACTTCACATCGCAGCACGACTGCGCGAGAACGCAGAAGCGCAGCAAGCTGCCGCCGAACGGACGACGTAGGTCGACCGAGCGCGGACGCTATTTCAGGGGCCGACGCCCGGCCGTTTCCCGTCAGTTCACCGACGAGCGAGCGCGCCACCTGATCGGTCAGGCTTTCCGGACGCGCGTACCCGGACCGATCAGGTGATTCGCCGAGCGCGGCGACCGCGGAATGCTGTGCGCCATCCAATGCGTCCAACCTCCACCGACTTCCTTCCACGTGCAACGCCGTGCACGTGTGGGTTTGAGTCGATCGAACACTGTCGAAGCCCGGCAGATCGTCGAGCACCAAACCGGTCAGCTCGTCGAGCGACGACGTCTGCACCGTCAACACCAGGTCTCGGCCACGCGCAGCATGCTCGATCGACACGACTCGCGGATCCTGGACCAACGCATCGACAAGCTCCGCTGAGCCGACGCGTCCACACGTCACCTCGATCATGGCGGTGATCGCACCCGCTCCGGTCAACGGTGCGGGGTACGCGGTGATCCACGCCAGCCCACGCTCGACTATCGAATGCCATCGCCGAGCCAGCGTCGCCGCGGTGGAACCCAAGATCGGAGCGAGATCCGTCCACGAAGCCCGCGGTGCGATCTGCAGAGCATGAACGAGCGAAAGTTCGGATTCGGTCAGCATTTCTTGCACAGAACACCTTCATGGGTTCGCTGGGTGATCGCTTCTGACGAAGATGGGCGCTCCTCGTAGGGGCAACCAGACACTATGACGACGGACACAGTCAACCCCGATGGATGGCTGTCGACACAAAGGTGATCAATGAATCTACTGGACGACGCCCACGCCTTGGCCGGCGATCTGAAGCAGCTCCGACGCACACTGCATCGGCAGCCCGAGGTCGGTCTGGATCTGCCGCGTACGCAGGAAACGGTGCTGCAAGCACTCGATGGCCTGCCACTCAAGGTCCGTACGGGCACCCGCACGACGTCGGTGACCGCTGTTCTGCGCGGAACGAAACCGACTGACAACATCGCGCGCACAGTGCTCCTCAGAGCCGATATGGACGGATTACCGGTTACGGAACAGACCGGCTTGGACTTTGCCTCGCAGAACGGTGCGATGCACGGCTGCGGCCACGATCTGCACACTGCCGCATTGGTCGGTGCCGCCCAACTGCTCTCACGTCATCGTGACCACATCGCAGGCGATGTGGTGCTGATGTTCCAACCGGGCGAGGAAGGTTGGGACGGCGCAGCGACGATGATCGAGGAAGGCGTGCTCGACGCATCGGGCCGACGAGCGGACGCGGCCTACGGATTGCACGTCTTCTCCTCCCAACAATCCAACGGCACATTCTTTTCCCGACCCGGCACCTTGCTCGCTGCGTCGTACCGACTCATCGTCACCGTGCGAGGGGCAGGCGGTCACGGCTCGTCACCTTCGACGGCACGTGACCCGGTGACGGCGATGGCCGAGATGATCACATCGCTGCAGACCATGGTCACGCGCACGTTCGACATCTTCGATCCCGTAGTCGTCACGGTCGCGAAGGTACGAGCGGGCTCACGCCACAACATCATTCCCGACGAGGCGTACTTCGAGGCCACGGTGCGGTGCTACTCGGAAGTCACGTACGATGCCGTACCCACCGCGCTGCGACGGGTTCTCGACGGAGTCGCGTCGGCACACCGCGTCGACGTCGACGTCGACGTGATCGCCGAGTTTCCGATGACCGTGAACAACGCCACCGAAGTCCAGCTCGGGGCAGCGACGGTCGTCGAACTTCTCGGTGAGGAGCGGTACGAAACGGCTCCACATCCTCTGTCCGGATCCGAAGATTTCTCGTACGTACTCCAAGACATTCCCGGAGCTTTCATCGGATTGGGGGCATGCATGCCCGACGCCGACACTGCTACCGCGCCGATGAACCACTCGCCCCGAGCCTGTTTCGACGATTCCGTCCTCGCCGACGCCGCGACTGTCTACGCCGGACTGGCCATCGGACGGCTCGACCACACCCCCTCACCCGAAAGCGATGCACCATGACCGAGAGCGCAACCACCGGAGTGACACCGAGCCAAGCTCGACCGAACGACCGATGGGAGAAGACCAAAGCCATTGTGGGAGTGGGGGCCGGAAACGGAATCGAGTACTTCGATTGGACCGTCTACGCGATCTTCGCTGCCTTCTTCGCGCCCCAGTTCTTTCACACCGGATCTCCGGTCTCCGACCTACTGGCATCGTTCGGTGTCTTCGCGGTCGGTTTCGTCGCACGTCCCTTCGGCGGTCTCCTGTTCGGCTGGTTGTCCGACCGCCGTGGACGCAAGCTGTCGATGACACTCGCTGTCGCACTGGCCTCGATCGGTAGTCTCGTCATCGGTCTGACGCCGACCCACCAAACGATCGGTGCCGCAGCGGCCGTCGTCCTGGTGCTGGCCCGTCTTGCGCAGGGCGTCGCTCACGGCGGTGAACTACCCTCCGCGCAGACGTACATCATCGAGTACGCGCCCTCCGAACGTAGGGGACTGTGGTCGAGTCTGATCTACATCTCTAATACCTCGGGTGTGGTCGCAGGCACGCTCCTGGGTGCCCTGTTGACGACAACGCTGACCGGTGAGCAAATGACGGACTGGGGATGGCGACTTCCGTTCCTGTTGGGCGGCGTGCTCGGACTGTTCGTGCTGTGGATGCGTTCGCGCATGGCCGAGACCGAGGTATACGAGAAGTCCGGCGATGTTCACGCGAAAACATCGATGAGGGAGCAATTCTCGGCACATCGGCGCCAGGTTCTGCAGGTGCTCTTCTTCAGCGTCGGCGGCACGGTCTTCTACTACGTGTGGGCAGTATCGGCACCGGCCTATGCCATCACGGTGCGCGGAATCGACCCGTCCGGCGCATTGTGGGCGGGTGTGGGAGCCAATGTCGTCTTGATCGCATCACTCCCCGTCTGGGGTGCACTCTCGGACAGAATCGGGCGAAAGCCGGTGCTGTTCATAGGAAACATCGGAATCGCGCTGCTACTCTTTCCGCTCGACGCCATGGTCGGATCCAGCGCGTTCACGTTGTTCCTTGCGATGTCGGTGGCGTTGTGTGCCATCGGAGCAATCCTGGCCGTCATGCCCGCGATGATGGCGGAGCTGTTTCCCACCGGCATGCGAGCCGCGGGAGTAGGGGTTCCGTATTCGATCGCGGTTGCCGCGTTCGGTGGAACTGCTGCCTACGTGCAGACATTCTTCGCCGAGCGTGGAACGCCGGACCTGTTCCAGTGGTACACACTTGCTCTGCTTGCGGTATCCATAGCCGCTCTGATCACAATTCCCGAGACGAGAGAACGCGATCTGGCCGCTTCAGAGGTCGATTCGTAGCGACTGGGTGGGTGGGCTCGTGCGAAGAAGCGGCGACAGTACGGATCCCCACCCCTGTTTCGACCGTGCTGCCGCCTCTCGCCCTTCGTCACGAAACAACACAGTAGGCATGCTCTCTCGTTAATCGATGTCCGAACTACCCTGTGTGACCTCCGAGTCTTTTGCCAAGCTCGACGAGCGCACTTTCTCGGACTCGGTGCGCGACGTCTGGCCGTTATGTTCCATGAACTGTTCCCTCGTGAGCGGTACAACCTTCACTCGCTCGGCACGCAGTCCCATCACCAACGCAATGATCATCAGCGACACCAGAATGAAGATCGGCAGTCCGATCACGGTGATGACCTGCTGCAGGGCTTGCAGTCCCGCCTCACCGCCGAGCACGATCAGCGTTGCGGCCACCGCGCCTTCGGTGACGCCCCAGAACACTCGCTGCCGCACGGGGCCCGCTTCACCGTCACCGGAGCACAGCATGTCGATCACCAGCGATGCCGAGTCCGAGGATGTCGCGAAGAACAGCGCCACGACCACCACAGCGATCCCCTGAACCAAAGTCGCCGCAGGGAAGTTCTCGAAGAACGTGAACATCGCCAACGGAACGCTCTCGGACACAGCGTCCGAGATCGAACCACCGTTGCCACCGATTCCGTCGATTCTCATTGCAGACCAGCCGAATACGACGAACCACACCAGTGTGAACAGTGACGGCGCAACCAGAACTCCGGCGACGAACTGGCGGATGGTGCGGCCCCGCGAAATTCGTGCGAGGAAGACGCCCATGAACGGGGCCCAGGTGACGGTCCACGCCCAGTAGAAGACGGTCCAACCACCCTGCCATCCCCACCCGCCGTCGGAGGTGAACTCGGCCATGGCGTCGTTCCAGAAGGACAGCGGAACGATGTCCTGTGCGTAATTGCCGAAGCTCTCGAACACCTGGCGCAGCAGAAAGACGGTGTCCGACGCGATCAGGACGAAGATCATCAAACCGACCGCGACGAGGATGTTCAGGTTGGAGAGGCGACGCACGCCCTTGTCCAACCCGACGGCAATCGAAATCGTCGCAACCACAGTGAGTACGCCGATGATCAGCACCTTCGCCCACACGGCATCGGGAAGCCCGACAAGCTCACTCAGTCCGGCGTTGATCTGAGAAGTACCGAGCCCCAACGACACTGCCAGTCCGAAGATCGTGCCCAATACTGCGAATACATCGATCGTCTTGCCTATCGGACCCGAAATGCGTTCCTTCAGAATCGGATAGAACACCGACGACACGCGCATCGGCAGCTTGTACCGGTAGATGAAGAAGCCGAATGCCAACCCTGGCAACGTGAAGATCGCCCAGGTGTGCAAGCTGAGGTGATAGAGCGAGATACTCATCGCATCCTGGGATGCTTCGACACTGTAGGGCTCCACGTCATCGAACGGCGGCGCGGAGAAATGCGAAATCGGTTCTGCCACACCCCAGAACATCAACACAGTGCCGATTCCGCCGGCGAAGAGCATTGCGAACCACGACAGGTTCGAATACTCGGGTCTGTCGTCGTCCTCACCGAGCCGCAGATGACCGTACTTACTGACGGCAACCCAGATCAGGAACACCAGCCACACCGTGACGCCGATGATGAAGAACCAGCCGAGATTGGTGACGATCCACTCCCTCCCGACACCGAACGCGTTTCCCACCCAGTCCTGGAAGACGAGGAACAGAACCAGCAGTGTGATCGTGAGGCCGGCCGACACGAAGAAGATGTGATTGTCGGTTCTGAGGCCCAGTTTGCGAGCAAGTGTGTCCACGGTTGCCGTCACCATCCTCGACGGCACGGTTCGTCGGATTCGGTTCCTGCGCGGTCGTTGGGGCGTGCCGCCGCCGAACTTTAACAATTCTTTACTCGAGCCGGCCTGTCCACCGCTGCAGCCGAGTTGTTACCTGCCCGAGACGGGCATCGCGCCGAGCTCGAACCAGGACCCGGCCCTCAGAGGTCGAGCGCAAGTGCTCGGAGATCGGACACCTCCGGCGCGGCGACGACCTCGAATCTGCGTACCGCGAACGGCGAGGACACCAGCAGATAGCTGGCACGGCGCACTTGTTTCGTGTACCTCGACGTTCGGGTATCTGTCGATCCCACCATGTCGGTCATCCCATGCTCGGCCAGCAACCTGAACGTCTCGCTCGACGGCAGCAGATTCAGGTCTCCGCACAGGACGATTTCGTCACTCACCGCCCGTACATGCTCGACGATCTCCGCTAGCTTCTGGGCCTGCTCGAACCTAGCGGGACTGTCGCCCTTGCCTATTGGATCTCGCAGCCCGTGCAATTGGATGACAGAGATGAAGCTTTCGGCTACGCGATCGCGAACGGTGATCGTCAGGGCAGCTCGCGGTCGGTCGTCAACGTTCCACTCCGCGTGATCGACGAACCGGGAGTGAACGAACCTGGCATCGATTCCTACGACGGGAACGTCGTCACGCACCCAGGTGGCGATGCCGAAGTCCTGCCTCAACTCGGTGCCGTCACCGTCCGTGACAGGCCCCGCGTCGTTCGCGACGAAATGCGGTGTATATCCGGGAAGCACCGCCGACACGTCGTCGAACAAGTTCAGCCGTTGCGGCAGAGTGCGCTCACCGTCCGCGAACGTCGCCCAGCCCGATCGATGCGGAGTGCGAGTGACCTCCTGAAGACAAATGACATCGGCCTCAACGGTTTTCAGCCAGGCGACGAGCTCGTCGTACATGGCACCACCCCACGCATTGATCGACACGATCTTCACGGCGTCATGATGGCAGACGAGCTCGACCTGGAACAGTCGATTTCGATGCGGCAGTGACGATCCACGAGACGTCGGAGCAGCACCCGAACCGGGACATTGCACACAGCGTCGCGATGCACGGATTCCCCTTCGCCGACGCCGCCGATGCACTCTATGGTTATCCATCACCCGACCAAGAACCGACAGGAGATCGAGCACCCGTGAGTGTGCAGTGGGCCGTCTTCTTGTCGTTGGTGTTGGCCAGCTACATCTCCCCCGGGCCCGACACTGTGATGATCCTGCGCTCGAGCGTGAAAGGGCGGATCGTCGCGATGGCAGCAGCTGCCGGCGCATTGTGCAGCTTGGCCGTGCATATGCTCGTCAGCGCGGTTGGCCTGTCGGCATTGATCGTCGCGCTTCCCGGCATCCTCACCGTCCTTGCAATCCTTGGGGCCGTGTATCTCGCCTACCTCGGTATTCGGGCGCTGATGGCGAGCGTCGGCACGAGGCGTTCAGGCGGGAGTTCCCTCACCGTCGGCCCCGAGTCGGTATCCGGTAGCCATGCCCGTCGACGCGCCTTCCGAAGTACCTTCGTCACCAACTTGACCAACCCGAAGGTGATCCTGTTCTTCGTCGCCGTGTTGCCGCAGTTCGTCGACCGATCGTCCTCGTGGCCTTCGCTATGCAACTCGGAGTCCTGGGTGCCGCCGACGTCCTGGGTGCCGCCGACGTCCTGGTCGGGGTTCTTTATCTGCCGATACTGGTCCTGTTCGGCGTCAGGGCTTTTCGCAACCTCGGCCCGCGAGGACTGGCCAACCTCGAACTCGGAGTAGGTGTTCTGCTGCTGATCTTCGCCGGCGCACTTGTCGTCGACGGCGTTCTGGGTTGAGCCCGACCGGCTGACTCCGCGAACGACTTGTGAGAACGTGGGGTGGTGGAACCCATGCGCCCGGTCGACTATGTGGAGCGGGGACTTTCTTCGGCCGCTCGGCGCGAGCAGCGCTTTTGGCGAGTATTTTACGTATGCCTGTTCATCTGTCAGTTTGTCGCGCTCGTCGTGTACGACATCGGATTCTGGTGGGTAGTCCTGGCCAGTACCACCGCATGGGGGCTCTACACACTGTTCTGGGCTGTGTTCATACGTGACCGCTCTCAGGACTGACCCCCATCGCTGCGTCGGACGGTAAACGCGGCAACCAGCGCGCCGATTACGAAGACGGACGCCGTCAGCATGATGTTCGACCACAGACTGAAGCGAGGGTCAAACGTGAACTGTTGCGGTACAAGGTTCTCCACGTTGTAGAGGTTCGACACCAGGCTCGCCGCGACGGCCACGACTCCCACCCCGATCACTACGCGCGATCGCAGAGCAACACCCCAGATCAACACCGCTGCCGACATCGTCAACAGCGGTAGCAGTCCACGAATGGTCAAGTTGCCCAGGAAGAACAGCAGTCCGCTCCGCACGGCAACGACTGTGGCAACACACAATCCAACGCTGACCGCGAGCCACAGACGAACGTGCAATTCGGCACCTGATCTACGTTCACACCACGTGCAGTAGAGAGCAACTGCCCCGATGCACACCGGCAGTGCGATCAGCCAGTAGAGACCCGCTACCGGTGATGCGAGATACGCGGATCCGCCGAACCACATCGGACTCGATACCGACTCCCCGGAACCGAGCGGCTGCCGAACGTAGAACGGCAACGCGCCGATGAACAAAGCCGCGATGAGCAACAGAGGGACGGACAACCACGCGGTGACGGCATGCGGTCGAGAATCGGCACCGACGCCGTCCAGCCGAGCCCGTTCGTTCGAGATTCTACCCGGACGATCGCTCACGTGAACTCCCTCGACGACGTCATCAAACCCTACGCCCGGTTTGTTTTGATTGTCGAGATCAGAGCTCCACCGCCGCACCACTCGAGGGCAACGAAAAAGCCCCGAACCGCATCGCTGCAGTTCGGGGCTTCTTCTTCTGTGCGCCCGAAGGGATTCGAACCCCTAACCTCTTGATCCGTAGTCAAGTGCTCTATCCGTTGAGCTACGGGCGCATGTTCAGTTATTCAACTGGTCCAGCTGAACGGCAACGATCTACCGTTCGTGGCGGAGGCGAGAGGATTTGAACCTCCGGTCCCGGTGAAAGGACAAGTCATTAGCAGTGACTCCCATTCGGCCGCTCTGGCACGCCTCCTAGGCTGCCGGCCCTCTCGGACCGCCGAGGAAAGAGATTACCCACAGCGGAGGCCAGAAGGCAAAACGGCTGGTCGACGCCTATGGTTCGCGCGTCGTTCGCGTAAAAGACGCTTGTTGCTCTTCAGCGCATGAAGCTGTCGAACCAGTCGAAGATTCGGGTCTGCGCGTCCACTAGCGCGGCCGCTGCGGGGTCGCTGTGATCGGAGCTGCCGGGTTGTTCGCGGGGATGGTCGGCTCGATGCTTCAGCCCCGAATAGCTGACGACGTTCGTGGCCACTGAGGCGCGCGTGGCGGCGTCGCGAAGGGCTTCGATGTGTTCCGGTGGGGTGTGCGGGTCGTCCTCGCCGTAGAGACCGAGCCAGGGGGCCTGCAGCTTGGGTGCGGCCTCGACCAACGCGACAGCGTCGGAGTTGAGCGGTTCGACGATGCCGGCGGCAGCAACACTGACCGCCGCCCCGACCGGACGGCTGGTGGCCACGATCAACGCTGCTGTGCCTGCGTCGTCGAACCCGATCACCCCGACACAATCGGGATAGACACCGCGCTGGACGAGCCAGTCGGAGGTGGCATCGAAGTCCGCGAAGAGGTCGTCGCCGAACACTTCCTTGTCGTCGCCGTGGCCTCGGTGGAACAGGTTCGGCGCGACGGCGAGCCAGCCTTCAAGCGCGAGTGCGCGCAGCAGGTCGAGTAGAGACTCGGGCACCTCACGTGCCTCGTGCAGCACGACGATTCCGCCGCGAGGTGGACCATCGGGTTCGACAGCCGTCAACGGCACTTTCTCACGCGGGGGTGATTCGTGCGCGGTCGTGTCCACCACGTCGTCCGCACCGACCGTGGGCGCGGAGGCGGACCGAAGAACTGCGACGTCGCTCAATATTCCCGACATACTTATCGAAGATAGGACGATCGGTCCGGTCGTGCACAGCAATATCACGGACGCGCAGAAGTCAACCCCGAACCTGAGCGCATAATGGCAGCCGTGACCGCGCGCATCCGCCCCGACCTCGACGCCATCCCCGCCTACGTTCCCGGACGCACTTTTCCGGGTGCGATCAAACTGGCGAGCAACGAAACGACGCAGGGGCCACTGCCGAGCGTGCGCGACGCGATCGCTGAGGCCGTCGGTGGCGTCAACCGCTACCCCGACAATCGAGCGACCGCGCTCGTCGAGTCACTGGCGAAGAAGCTCGGAGTCGCCGCGGAGAACGTGGCCGTCGGCAGTGGTTCGGTTTCGCTGTGCCAGGAGGTCGTACAGATCACCTGCGGTCCCGGCGACGAAGTGCTGTTCGCGTGGCGCTCGTTCGAGGCGTACCCCATCGTCACCAGCGTCGCAGGCGCGACACCCGTGTTGGTTCCGTTGACCGCCGACCACGTGCACGACCTCGACGCGATGCTCGCCGCCATCACCGACCGCACCCGGCTGATCTTCGTCTGCAACCCGAACAACCCGACCGGAACCGTCGTTCAGCGCGACAAGCTCGAGGCGTTTCTCGATGCGGTGCCGTCGAACATTCTCGTGGTCCTCGACGAGGCCTACTTCGAGTACACCCGTCCCGACGCAGGCAACCACACCGACGGAGTGGAGCTGGCACGCGGACGACGCAATGTGATCGTGCTGCGGACGTTCTCGAAGGCCTACGGACTCGCCGGCTTGCGGGTGGGCTACGCGGTGGCCGATCCCGAGGTGATCACGGCACTGTCGAAGGTGCGGATCGCCTTCGCTGTCAGCACCGTTGCCCAGCAGGCTGCGGTGGCGTCGCTCGAGGCGTCGGCAGAGCTGCTGGCCCGCACCGATGCCCTCATCGCGGAACGGGATCGTGCGCGCGACGCGCTCGTTGCGGGCGGCTACGACGTCGGCGCATCGCAGTCCAACTTCGTCTGGCTGCCGCTGGCCGAACGCTCGGGTGAATTCGCTGCTGCTGCAGCCGAACAGGGCGTGCTGCTGCGCGCCTACGGAAACGACGGAGTGCGGGTCACCATCGGCGACCCGCACGAGAACGACGCGTTTCTGAAGTTCGCTCTACAGGCCTAGCGCGCGCTCGAGCGTCGGCCAGGATTCACGCAG
The DNA here is from genome assembly GCF_030056895.1 of Rhodococcus sp. IEGM 1341. NCBI lineage: Bacteria > Bacillati > Actinomycetota > Actinomycetes > Mycobacteriales > Nocardiaceae > Rhodococcus > Rhodococcus sp. IEGM 1341. Next base: position 324,267 of record NZ_JASHKV010000004.1, read on the forward strand.
GTCGTCCTGCCAGTACGGCCACTGATGGATGCCGTACGGGCGGTAGACGACTGTCGCGGGGATGTCCAGCGACCGGAGCCGAGTATCGAACACCGTTGTGCAGTAGAGCGCGGCAGCCTCGAGCGGTCCACCCATCAGGGCGCTCTCGACTCCGCTGCCACCGGGGCCTAGCTCGTACGGACCGGGTAGGCCGGTGCCGACGGACAGGTAGACGTCCTTGCCGCGGAGCGCCTCGGCATTACGCGACGGATCGTGCTCGACCCACTTGGGATCGGTGTTCTCGCCCCACATGTTGGTTGCGTTGCCGCCGTTGGTGGCGACGGTGGCGCGCACCGCGTCCTTGAAGTTGGTCTGCGAATTGTCGTAGCAACCGCTCAGGCCGGCGACGCCGGTGTAGAGGCTGGGGTGACGTGTCATCAGGTCCATCGCGGCCTGGGCACCCATCGAGACACCCGAGATCGCGTTGGTGCCGTTACCGGAGAAGCGCGCATCGATCAGCGGCGGCAACTCCGACGTCAGGAACGTCTCCCACTTGTTGACGCCCAGCACCGGGTCCGGCACGTTCCAGTCCGTGTAGTAGCTGCTCGATCCACCGACCGGGAGCACGACGTTGACCTGCTTGTCGGCGAAGAAGTCGACGATGTCGGTCTTCTGCGTCCAGGTGCTTTCCTTGTAATCGGATTCTTTGCCCGCGCTCACACCGTCGAGCATGTACAGCGTCGGACGAGACACCGCCTGCGCGGCCGGAAGAAGAACCTGGACCTGGATGGCGCGGCCCATGGCCGGCGACTCCACCCACACGGCAGCGCGGCGGTCGGTCAGCATGTCCACCCGATCGATGCGCGCCGAGGGCAACGGCTGGGACTGAGCTGCGATGCCAGGAGCCGCACCGGCGCCATCGGAACTGCCGGTATCGGGGAGCGGCTGCGCCCCGGCGAGACCCGACCCCAGCAGCGACACTGCCAGAGCAGCTCCCGCTACTGCCAACACTCGACGGTGCATCAGATTGCCCATCCTCCCCCGGCGCACCCTCACGGGGCGCAACACAAACAACATCCGTCACTCAACGTACCCACCGATATGCGCGCACGCTAAAGCTGTGGGTTCGCTCACAATAGCCGCGGATACACGGGTACAAAAGTCCGCGTGATCCTTTGTTACATGTACTCGAGACATAACGGTCTACCTGGTCGGATGTCCTCGCGGACACCGCTACCGCGAAGGCACTCGATGTGACATTTGGTGGACTTTTCGGGGGTCGATGTCACATCGAGTGGACCTCTGGGAGTCTCAGCCGCGGCCGGTCTCGCCCTGCAGCTTGTCGATCATTTCCGACGCCTGCGCCTTGTTGAGACCCTCGGGAACTTCCTCGCCCGCTTCCTGCGCAAGAGTGCTCAGGTAGCTCTTCTGCGGGCCGGTCATCGGCTCGTCGCCGGTGACCCAATCGTCGGGATCCTTCTCGGGGTTCTGGTTGACCTGCTCGTTTTCGCTCATACGTTCGTAGATACGCCGAATCGACGGGTTCCAAACACGATTGCCCGTGTGCGCTCTGGCGTAGGTCACTCGAATGACTTGATTGACAGTTCAACAATTCGCCGAGGATGCTCCACATCACATCCCCTCGATTGGAGTTCCATGAAGACGAAGAACCTGCTGGTCAAGATCGGCATCAGCGGCGTGATCGCGGCGGCCGCCCTGGTCACCGCCCCGGCCGTAGCGTCGGCCGATCCGATCACCGACTTCCTCTGCAACAGTGGTTCGGCCCAGTTCTGCCCGGTTCTCCTGCCCCCACCCCCGGCCCCACTGGCAGCTCCCGCGCCCGCACCCCGTCAGGGCGGCACATTCCAGTACGAGAACTGCGACGCGGCGCGCGACGCCGGAGCCGACCCGGTCTATCGGGACGAGTACGGCTACGGACCTCATCTCGACCGCGACAACGACGGCATCGGCTGCGAGTAGCGAGTTCGCACTTGTGCAGGTAGATGGCACTGATTTGTCTGCACAAGTGCGGTCTCGGCGGGCGGATACGCTCATCCGGTGAGACGACGCCAGCAACCGCCCCTGGCGAAGCGGTACGGTCTCGATCCCGCCCGAATTCGGATGCCCGAGGACGGCCCCTGGCTCACTGTTCGTGACTTCCTCACCGCTACGGAGTCACGCATTCCCCCGCACCGGATCGACGCCATGCTCGCCGCCGGTGACATCGTCGACATGGCCGGCCCCATCTCCTTCGACGCTCCATACGTTCCCGGCGAGGCGGTCTGGTTCCACCGCGACCTACCGCCGGAAACCGTTGTGCCGTTCGATATCTCGATCGTGCACCGGGACGACGCGTTGCTCGTGATCGACAAGCCTCACTTTCTGTCGACCATCCCCCGCGGCGGACATATTCTGCAGACCGCGCTCGTACGATTGCGTCTCGAACTCGAACTGCCGCAACTGGTGCCCGCTCACCGGCTCGATCGTGTGACCGCTGGCCTGGTCCTGTTCGTCGTGGATCCGACACTGCGCGGCGCGTATCAAACGCTCTTCCAGGATCGCGAGGTCCGCAAGGAGTACGAGGCAATCGCGCGCTACGACCCGTCGCTCACCCTGCCGACCGTCGTTCGCAGTCGAATCGTCTCGGAGAAGGGGCAATTCACCGCCCACGAGGTCGACGGAGAACCCAACGCGCACACCACCGTCGAACTACTGGAGCATCGAGACGGACTCGGTCGCTATCGACTGACACCGGTGACCGGCCGCACCCATCAACTGCGATTGCACATGAATGCACTCGGCGTGCCCATCCTCGGCGACGATCTCTACCCGACAGCCACCGGCCGAGCCGTCGACGATTTCACCGACCCGCTCCAATTACTCGCCAGTGTACTCGAATTCACGGACCCGATCTCGAAAGCCCCGCGACGCTTCGAGACCGGATTAGGCCTGGAGCGGTGGGTACCAGATGTCGGCCCGTGACTTCCGGCTCCGCTCGGCTACTCGGGATGTCGATCACGCTCGGACTTCACGAGTTCCTTCGTGCGCACCAAGCGCAGCGCAGTGACCAACACGACGCCCCCGATGATGTTGAAGAGCACTGTGTAGCCGAACCAATCGATCCAGTCTCGGTAACTCACGTCCGCACCCGCGTGGATGGCTCCGAAAATCAGCAAGGAATCGAGAATCGAGTGGAACAACTGCAATCCGGCCAGCAGGAACCCTGCCGCCATGGCAGCAATGATCCGCGCGACATCAGAGGTTGTTCCTTGCTGCATGCGAGTCAGCAACGTCATCGTGCTGCCGCCGAGAACGGCGAGGCAGATCGATTGGAGATTCAGCGGTGCGTCGACGAAATGATGTGCCGCCTCGGACAGCACCTCGAGCCACTGCGGAAACGCGTGTGCAATCAACCACATAACGAACCAACCGCCCAGCAGATTCGCCAGCAACGTTCCGACCCACAGCCTCGCCAGCTGCAGAGGTGTTCCGTCGCGGGCAACCACCGCCGCGATCGGCATCAGGAAGTCCTCGGTGAACAGCTCACCATGCGCGAGATAGATGGCCACCAGGCCGATGCCGAACGCAAGGCCCGCCAGCAGATGACTTCCGGTCTCGTCCAGCACCGCGAGATAGGCCATCACACCCAGAGCAACTTCGAGCCCGCCGAAGAATCCGGTGATCAGCACTGTGCGCACGGTCCGGTGCAATCGCTCTGCACCTTCGGAGACGACAGCGTCGAAACTTTCCTCGAGTTCCTCTTCCAGAGGTCCCTCGTTGTCGCCATCGTTGCGCCGCGCTTCTTCACTCATTCGCAGGTAGTACCCACTGAGTCGGGATCGATACCAGCCCGTCGGGAGTCCCGTGTTCGACCTCTACCTGCCCGACGAGTGCTTATGTACGATCGACGCTGATGAAGACTGCGCCTGCCAGATCTCGATCGAGTAGGACTCGACGGGTTGATCGTCGTCTACTACCAAGTCGTAGTTCGAGTTTCTACCGGTGGCACTGACACGGACCCGATGAAGCCCTGGACCACGAGGAGTCAGGCCTTCGCGGCCTCCGGGTATCCAATTCTTGAACTCCATACCCGCCGACAGGCGAATGCCTCCCGCTTTGGTTCGCAGGTCGCCCTCGTCGATGTCTTCCCACGAGTGGAGATCCAGTTCAGGTTCACCTTCGAGCATTCGCAGCTCGACGCTCACGAAACCACCTGAAATCCCCGTGCTGATCAGCGCTCCTCCGTCACCGAAGTACACAAAGCCCGGAACACCGGTGGGCGGCCAGACCAGATCCAGAGACACTTGCTGAGCCAATCGCATCTGGCCGTCCGAAACTCGAACTGTCTCAATATGTCTCATCGATCGATTGTCCCATCTATCAGCTCACGCGGGAGAGCCCCGCTGAATCCGGTCGGAATGCCCGAGGACAACGACCTCGCTCGGCTTCTCCGACACGAAAACACCCGACACGGAAACACCCGGCCCACCCTCGCGGGTGGACCGGGCGTGAACGACGAACATGTGGCGGAAGCGGAGGGATTTGAACCCCCGGACGCTTTTACACGTCTCTCGCTTTCAAGGCGAGTGCATTGGGCCGCTCTGCCACGCTTCCGTGTGCGATCTTAAACGGCCGAGCGGCCCGAGGCCCAATCGCCCCTCACCGTCGCGGTGTCGAGCCGGACGCGTCCATCGCGGCGTCGACCTTCTCGAAGATGTCGCCCAGCACCTCGAGTTCGTGGGGCGAGAGGATGTCGACGAGGTGCTGCCGGACGCCGCGGACGTGCGTGGGTGCCGCCTCCGACAATCGCCGACGCCCTTCCTCGGTGATCACCGCCAGCACGCCTCTGCCGTCGTTGACGCAGGTACTGCGAGACACCATGTCCTGCAGTTCCATTCGCCTGATCTGATGCGTCAGGCGACTTCTCGAGGACAGGACACCGTCGGCGAGCTCACTCATTCGGATGGAGCCGTCGACCGATTCCGACAACATCACCAGGATGCGGTACTCGGCCATCGACAGATCGTGGCGATCCTGCAGATCCTTGTTCAATACCCCCATCAATCGTTGCCCGCCGTCCATATAGGCGCGCCATGCTTTCATTTCCGCAGTGTCGAGCCACTGCGGGTCCCCCCCGGGACCAATGGCTAATTCGGCCGTCACGCGTGTCATCTTAGGCGGGAAATCTACCCACGAGTAGGTTGAGGCGGTTCGAGGCCCCGTTCGGCGGAGCGCCCTATGGTCGAGGTATGACCGATCCCTACATCGACCCGCCGTACGTTGCCGCCGACGATCGCTACGAGTCCATGCTGTTCCGCCGAGTGGGCTCACGGGGCCCCCGACTTCCGGCAGTGTCGTTGGGACTGTGGCACAACTTCGGTGACGACGTACCGCTGATGAACCAGCGCGCGATCCTGCGTCGCGCATTCGATCTCGGCATCACGCATTTCGATCTGGCCAACAATTACGGCCCGCCGTACGGCAGCGCGGAGAAGAACTTCGGCCGCATCTTCTCCGAAGATTTCGCCGGATACCGCGATGAGCTGATCATCTCCAGCAAGGCCGGCTGGGACATGTGGCCCGGCCCCTACGGCTTCGGCGGCTCTCGCAAATATCTGTTGTCCTCGCTCGAACAATCCTTGACCCGAATGCGACTCGACCACGTCGACATCTTCTACAGCCATCGCCCCGACCACGACACCCCGATCGAAGAAACAGCAGGCGCACTGATCAGCGCTGTGCAGCAGGGCAAAGCCCTGTACGCGGGCATCAGCTCGTACAAGCCCGAGGGCACGCAGAAGATGACAGACCTGCTCGCCGAAGCGGGTGTTCCCCTGCTGATCCATCAGCCCAGCTACTCGATGGTCAATCGGTGGATCGAACCCGAACTGCTCGCTACCCTCGACGCGGTGGGCGCGGGCGTCATCGCCTTCTCGCCTTTGGCCCAAGGCATGCTCACCGACAAGTACCTCGACGGTGTTCCCTCGAATTCGCGAGCAGCGCAGGGTAAATCACTGAATCCGGATTGGCTCACCGATGACCACATCGGACATCTCCGGGCGTTGAACGACATTGCCGCCACCCGCGGCCAATCCCTCGCACAACTCGCGCTGAGCTGGGCCCTGCGCGACCCACGCGTGACGTCGGTACTGATCGGCGCATCGAGCGTCGAACAGCTCGAGAACAACGTGGCGGCTTTGAAGAACCTGGACTTCACCGACGCCGAACTCGCCGAGATCGACACGCATGCCGAGGACTTCGGAATCAATCTCTGGGACCTGTAAAGGTGCCTGCGGCAGTGGTGCGGTTAAGCGCTCCAGAGGGCACTTAACCGCACCACTGCGCCGGAGGCGCACTATGGAGACATGCGTGCCATCACACTGAAAGAATTCGGCGATCCCGACGTCATGGAATGGACCGAGGTCCCCGACCCCCGCCCCGGCCGCGGACAGGTGATCATCGATGTCTCGGCCACCGCCGTCAACCGCGCCGACCTGATGCAGCGTCAGGGCAATTACCCACCGCCTCCGGGGGCCAGCGACATCCTCGGACTCGAGTGCTCGGGCATCATCTCCGAACTCGGCGAGGGCGTCAGCGGCTGGAACGTCGGAGACAGGGTCTGTGCGCTGCTGGCCGGCGGCGGCTACGCCGAGCAGGTCGCCGTACCCGCCACCCAACTCTTCCCCATTCCGCAGGGCCTCGATCTACATGTCGCAGCGGCACTTCCGGAAGTCGCCTCGACGGTGTGGTCCAACCTGGTGATGGACGCACACATGCGTTCGGGGCAGGTACTGCTCATCCACGGCGGCGGCAGTGGAATCGGCACGCACGCAATCCAACTGGCCAAACAGATGGGCGTAACCGTCGCCGTCACCGCCGGATCCAAGTACAAGCTGGACATGTGCGCAGACCTCGGAGCCGACATCCTGATCGACTACAAGAACCAGGACTTCGTCACCGAGATCCGTTCACAGACAGAGGATCACGGAGCAGACCTGATCCTGGACAACATGGGCGCGAAATACCTCGACCGCAACCTCGACGCATTGGCCATGGACGGCACCGTCGTCACCATCGGTATGCAGGGCGGCGTGAAGGGCGAGCTGAACTTCGGCAAACTCCTCGCCAAGCGCGGCTCGGTGCACGCAGCCGGATTGCGTGGCCGACCCGAAACTGGGCCGTCGAGCAAAGCGAACATCGTCGCAGAGATGACCGCACACCTGTGGCCGATGATCTCCGAGGGCCGCGTGACCGCCGTCGTGCACGCCGAGATTCCGATAACCGAAGCGGCGCAAGGACATCGAATGCTCGACGAGGCCGAGACCATCGGAAAAGTGATTCTGCGAATCCAGTAGCGCAGCTCAGCGGTCGTGCGCGGAACCTCGTAGTGGGCTACGAGGCCGGAGTGGAGCCTGCGGAACGACCCGGAGGCTCCTCGTGCGCGTGCGGCACAGCCGCTCTCAGAGGGCGAGGGCGGTGAGCGCTTTGACGAGTTGATCGATCTCGTAGCGGGTGGTGTACGGAGCCAGACCGATGGTGACGGCACCACCCTCGTCGTTGACGCCCAACGCGTCGAGCAACCGACTGCCACCGTGGACTCCGCTGACACTGCCGATTCTGGCCTGCGCGAGTTGCTCGGACACCTTCACCGCTGGCATGCCCTCGACGGTGAAGCTCAGAGTGGGGATGCGCGTCGGTGCATTGCCGAGCACCATCACGTGGTCCAGCGAACCGAGCGCCTTCATCAGGTAATCGAACAGACCGTCGTGGTAGTGCTGCAGCGATCCGATCGACAGCTCGAGGCGCTCGCGACGCGTCCCGGTCGCTGCGTCGTCGAGATTGGCCAGGTAGTCGATGGACGAGACCACGCCGGCCAACAACGCGTACTGGTGACTGCTGACCTCGAGCCGCGCCGGCCCCTTGGCCGACGGATTGAGCGACATCGACGGCAACTGTTCCAGCAGCGTCGGATCGCGGAAGATCAACGCACCGACCGACGGCCCACCCCAAGCGGCGGTGTCGATCGCGACGATGTCGGCCCCGAGTTCCTTGATGTCGACGTGGGCGTAGGGGGCAGCTCCGGCCGCGTCGACCACGATCAGCCCACCGACCTCGTGCACCAGATCCGCCGCGACCCGAACATCGGGCGCACTACCGACGATCGGCGACGCAGCAGTGACGGCGACGAGCCGAGTGGTGGAGGTGATCAGATCGTCGAACTGCCAGGTGGGCAATTCGCACGTATCGATCTCGACCTCGGCCCATCGGACATGCGCGCCCGACCGGCTGGCCACCCGCAGCCACGGTGCGACGTTTGCTTCCTCGTCCAGACGTGAGAGCACCAGACCGGTTCCCAGGCCCAGCCGCGAGCTCATCGAGTCCGCGAGCCAGGACAGCAGCGTCGCGCGGTCCGGGCCGATGACGACACCGGACGGATAGGCACCGACCAGATCGGCGATCGCGACGCGGGCGGATTCCAGCAGAGCTGCACTGCGCTTGGCCGAGGTGTTGCCGGCCGAATGATTGGAGGCACTGTGCCGAAATGCGGTGGACACAGCGGTCGACACGCGGTCCGGGATCAGCATCCCCAGCTGAGGGTCGAGATGAATCCACCCGTCACCGAGCGAGGGGATGGAACCTCTCACTCGCGCGACGTCGTAACCCATGCCGGACACTCTAAGCGCCGACCGGTGAAGCATGTGTTCCACGTCCTGTTTCCCCAGGGAACGGTTGCCCACCTCGCACGCTCGATCCTCCCGGCCTCCACTGTTCCCGACGACCGAACCAGGATAATCGCCCCTGACGATCGCGCAACGGCGAGCGAGGCGTAATGATGGATATATGACTCAATCCGAGCCGAACAGCGCGCCCGATGACCATGTCGTTGTGATCGGCCCCAACGGGGAACCGCTCGCCCTGAGCCGCGAGGAAGCGACGGCCGCTGCGGCCCGCGCCGCCGGATCCTCCGCGAACGAAGGATCGGACGATGGATCGGGCCTGTCGGAGATGGTCGAGCAGCCCGCGAAGGTGATGCGCATCGGCACGATGATCAAGCAGCTGCTCGAGGAGGTGCGCGCCGCGCCGCTCGACGACGCGAGCCGGACGCGGCTGAAGGAAATCCACAAGTCGTCCATCCACGAACTCGAACAGGGCCTCGCACCGGAACTGCGCGACGAGCTCGAGCGCCTGGTACTGCCCTTCGGCGACGACGTCGTCCCCACCGACGCGGAACTGCGCATCGCGCAGGCTCAGCTCGTCGGCTGGCTCGAAGGTCTGTTCCACGGCATCCAGACGGCCCTGTTCGCTCAGCAGATGGCCGCGCGGGCTCAACTCGAACAGATGCGGCAGGGCGCGTTGCCTCCCGGTGTGATGGGTGCCCCGGGTGGCGGCCAGGGTGGCGGGGGCCACGGCGGCGGCGGTACCGGCCAGTATCTGTAGCAAGCTCGGAATGAGCGCAGTCTCCGAAGAGAGGTAGTGTCGACCGTCGTGTCGGCACCAGCGAAGGATCCCGAGAGCGAGGCAGGAGACCAGATGCCTGCTCCGGTTTCGGACTCACAGACTTATCGGCGCGCTTTCGGCGACCTGAAAACCGGTTTCAACCAGCGCGAGCTGTGGCTGCATCTCGGTTGGCAGGACATCAAGCAGCGGTACCGCCGGTCGGTGATCGGTCCGTTCTGGATCACCATCGCCACCGGCGTGCAGGCCATCGCGATGGGTCTGCTGTATTCGGTCCTGCTCAACATCGATCTGCGCGAGTTCCTGCCACACGTCACCGTCGGCCTGATCGTCTGGGGACTGATCAGCGCCGCGATCCTCGAAGGCGGAGACGTCTTCGTCGCGAACGAGGGCTTGATCAAACAGCTGCCCAGTGCGCTGAGCGTGCACGTCTATCGCCTGGTGTGGCGTCAGCTGCTGCTGTTCGGTCACAACATGCTGATCTACGTGATCATCATCGCGATCTTCTGGCCCGAGGGCGGGCTGCACTGGACCGTGATCTTCGCGATCCCCGCGCTGGTGCTGATTCTGCTCAATGCCGTGTGGGTGTCCATTCTGTTCGGCATCGTCGCCACCCGCTACCGCGACATCGCCCCGATCCTCGGCAGCTTCGTGACGCTGATGTTCTTCATGACGCCGATCGTGTGGACCACCTCAGGCCTGCAGTCCATGGGCGGCGAGGCCGCGAACCGCGCCAAGCTCGTCGAGATCAACCCGCTCTTCCACTACCTCGACATCATCCGGGCCCCACTGATCGGCGAGGATCAGCAGGCGTACCACTGGTACATCGTGCTCGGGTTCACCGTCGTCGGCTGGGCGCTGGCCATCGTCGCACTCAAGAAGTACCGGGCCCGCGTGCCCTACTGGGTTTAGGGGTATTCGAGTTGTCCATCAGCATCAGCACTCACGACGCGTGCGTCGACTTCCCGATCTTCGACGCCAAGACGCGGTCACTGAAGAAGGCGTTCCTCGGCAAGGCCGGTGGTGCGATCGACCGCAACTCGTCCGACGTCGTCGTCGTCGAAGCTCTCAAGAACATCACGATGAACCTGAAGGACGGCGATCGCGTCGGACTGGTGGGTCACAACGGTGCGGGCAAGTCGACGCTGCTGCGGCTGCTCTCGGGCATCTACGAGCCGACGCGAGGCAGCGCCACCATCCGCGGCCGCGTCGCGCCGGTGTTCGATCTGGGCGTCGGTATGGACCCGGAGATCTCCGGCTACGAGAACATCATCATCCGCGGCCTGTTCCTCGGCCAGACGCGCAAGCAGATGCTCGCGAAGATGGACGAGATCGCCGACTTCACCGAACTCGGCGACTACCTCGACATGCCGCTGCGGACCTACTCCACGGGCATGCGCGTGCGCGTCGCGATGGGCGTGGTCACCAGCATCGACCCGGAGATCCTGCTGCTCGACGAGGGCATCGGAGCCGTGGACGCGGAATTCATGAAGAAGGCGCGTCACCGCCTGCAGGAGTTGGTGAAGCGCTCGGGAATCCTGGTGTTCGCCAGCCACTCCAACGAATTCCTGGCTCAGCTGTGCGACACCGCGATGTGGATCGATCACGGCCAGATTCGCCAACAGGGCGGCATCGAGGACGTGGTGCGGGCATACGACGGTGATGACGCGGGAGACCACGTCGCGCAGATCCTGAAAGAGATCGAGCGGGAAGACAATGCCGGTGGCTGACAAGATTGTCGGGGTCATCGTCACGCACAAGCGGCGTGAGTTGTTGGCTCTCTCGCTCGATGTCATCGGCGCACAGACTCGTCCGCTCGATCATCTTGTCGTCGTCGACAACGCCGACGAGCCGGCCGTACGCGAACTGGTGGAATCGATCGACCTGCCGACGACGTATCTCGGCTCGCAGCACAATCTGGGCGGCGCGGGCGGGTTCGCGCTCGGGATTCTGTATGCGCTCTCGCTCGGCGCGGATTGGGTGTTCCTCGCCGACGACGACGGCCGCCCCGAGGGCCCGAAGGTGCTCGAGACTCTCTACGACTGCGCTCTCACCCACGGCCTCGACGAGGTCTCCCCGGTCGTCTGCGACATCGACGATCCGGACCGGCTGGCCTTTCCGCTGCGCCGCGGCGTCGAATGGCGTCGGCTGCGGTCCGAATTGATCGACCCGACGAACCCGGACGACGACCTTCTCGAAGGCATCGCCTCCCTGTTCAACGGAGCGCTGTTCAAGGCGTCGACGATCGACGCAGTGGGCGTGCCCGATCTACGGCTGTTCGTGCGCGGCGACGAGGTGGAAGTGCATCGTCGATTGCAGCGATCGGGCTTGAAGTTCGGCACCTGCCTCACCGCCGCCTACGTCCATCCCAACGGAGCCGAGGAGTTCAAGCCGATCCTCGGCGGCCGGATGCACACGCAGTACCCGGAGGACGCGACCAAGCGCTACTTCACGTACCGCAATCGCGGCTACCTCATGTCGCAGCCCGGCATGCGAAAGCTGTTGCCGCAAGAGTGGATTCGGTTCACCTGGTTCTTCCTGATCACCACCCGTAACCCGAAGGGTCTGGCCGAATGGTTCCGGTTGCGCGGGCTGGGGCGTCGGGAACACTTCCGTAGGCCCTAGCACCGCTCGTCATGGGGTGCGCGGACCCGCGTGATACCGCTACCGTGTGCCCATGACGGAACCTCGGAAGCTCGCTGATCGCATCAAGTCGTCGGCACGGGAGAAGCTTCAACGGGCGATCGGCGAGGTTCTGGCTCAGCAGACCGCTCAGCTGGCCGAACAGACCAGCGATCAGCAGGCGAAATTGCTCGACGTCCTCGAACGCCAGCGGCGTGAGATCGACGATCTGCACGCGTTCATCCGCGGCCTCGAGATGCGGATGCGTCGCGATATTCCGTACGCCTCCGACGTCGAAGCAGCCGCCCAGAGCGCGGAATTCGCCGAAGAGATGATGCCGCAGGCCCCCACGTTCCTGCGGCCGCACGCGACGCTGCGGTTCGCCCTCGGCGAGGTCTCCATTCGCGGCATGGCACTCGAATTCGGCGTCGCCAGCGGAACGACGCTCGAGATCATCGCCGAGGAATTGAGCTCACGCAAGGACATCACCGTCGTCGCCGGATTCGACGTGTTCTCCGGCCTCCCCGAAACCTGGCGCACCGGTTTCCCGAAGGGTCTCTTCGAGCAGGACACCATCCCCGAAGTGCCGGGCGCACAGATCGTCCCCGGGTTGTTCGAGGACTCGCTGCCGGGCTTCCTGAAGGGCCATCACGAGAAGTTGGCGTTCTTGCACCTGGACGCCGACCTGTACTCGTCGACGGTCACCGTGCTGGATCTGGTGGCCGATCGACTCGCGGTGGGCACGGTGATCGTGTTCGACGAGTACTTCAACTTCCCCGGCTGGCGCAACCACGAGTACCGGGCGTGGACGGAATTCGTCGCACGCACCGGTACCGAGTTCGACTACCTCGGCTACACCGCCGACAACGAACAGGTCGTCGTACGCATTCGCACGGCCCCGACAGTTCGCGCGAAATAGCTACTGGCCGTAGAGGCGAGCCCAGTTCTCTCGGCTCGTCAGCTCGGGCACCGCTGCGCGGTACGACGCAGCGACCGTCGGGGTTTCGGTGCGCAGACGCTTGAGTGCGGTCACGCCGCGCTTGAGCAGCTCGACCGCATGTTGCTTGTTGCGCTGGCGAACTCGGACGCCCTCCTGCGAGCGATCGGTGACGATCGCGTGGGAGAACAGCGAGACGTGCCACCAGTGGGCGTCGTCGGCGGAGATGGCGACCGGACCGGGGTTCACCGTGCCGCGCCACTGATTGAGCATCCGCTTGGCCAACACGGCGAATTCCATGCTCTTCTTCGGGTGCGGTCCCGCGGGGGTGATGAACATATCCGCCGGACGCACCCCGGGAACGTCGTTGGCGTTGTGCCGCTTGGTTTCTCCGTACGCAGCACGTTCGCGTCGGATGGAACCGGCAGCGTCCATGCCGCCGTCGAGCAGATTTTCCGGACCGGCCAGGAAGTCCTCGACGGCCTTGATCAGCGTGTACGCCATGCCGTACTGCATCGACACCAGGTACCGCAGCAGATCGGTGAACAGCTGCTTGGCGAGCGTCCTACCGTCGAGCTCGATGTGCAGGGCGGCGGTGATCATGCCGTTGCGCAGGTTGAAGTAGCGGTGCCACTCGTCCCAGTCCTTCCACGCGAAGTCGGCATGCCATACAGCTGCACCGGGCAGCGTGACTGTCGCGAAACCATTTGCACGAGAACGGTATCCGTACTCGATGTCGTCCCACTGGAAGAACAGCGGCAGCGGGTAGCCGACCTGGCCGACGATCTCGGACGGGATGAGGCACGACCACCAGCCGTTGTAGCCGGCGTCGACGCGAACGTCCTGCTGGCGCTTGCGCTTGAACGCGCTCTTGTCCGAAATTGCGTTCTTGACGTGCACTCCGGCTTCGAGCTTCTGCAGGTTCGCCACCTCGGCACCGACATGCACGCGATCGGGGTGCAAGAGGTAGAGCATCTGCGCGCCGATGATCGCCGGCTCGACGGTCATGTTGGCGAACGAGTTCATCCGCACTATCGCCTCGGGCTCGCACAGCACGTCGTCGTCCATGAAGATGACGTTGGCCGGATCGCCGCCCTTGCCCTGCACCTCGTAGAGCCCACGAGTGAACCCGCCGGCACCGCCGAGGTTGGGCTGGGTGATGTAGACGAGCTTGTCGCCGAGCTGGGCCGCCACGCGCTGGAACTTCTCGCGCGTCTGCACCTGATCGGTGCCCTGATCGACGACGTAGACGTTGTCGACGCCGAGTAGCGCTATGGGGTCGTCGGCCATGGCAGCGACGGTGTTGGCGCAGTCGTCCGCGCGGTTGAACGTGCAGATCACCACCGAGGTGGGACGCAGCTTCTCCGGCGCGGCGACGGTCCACTCCGCGTCCTGTACCGACAACTCGCTCGATGTGGTGGTGAAGCGGACGTACAGCGCGCCGCCGTCGAGGAACTGCGTCGTGGCGACGGGAACGGCCAACTGAGTCGACGAGTTCGCGGAATCGACCGTTGTACTGGCCATCGTGCGCTCGTGACCCTTGTAGTCCGTGCCCACCAGATCGATCCGCCCGGCACCGGCGACGGTCGCACGGAACACCACCTCGGTGACGGTGGTCCACCGCTGCCAGTAGCTGGCCGGGAACCGTCCGAAGTAGCTGTTGGTGTGCAGCACGCTGCGCTTGGCGATACGGACGCCCGTGCGGGTGCGCTCGGCATTTCCCTTACCGACAGAGCTGTACATATCGGCACTGACCAGGGGCGACGGGCCGTCGAACAGCAGTCTCTGAACTGTCAGTTCGGGCTCGCCGTCACCGCCGGCAACAGCCGACACATCCGATGGCGAGCCGAGACGATCGAGAGCAGTGCCGTCCATACCGAGAAGTACCCCATCCAGTTCGAGTAGTGGCTCTGTGCGGTCGTGGAGAGAAGAAGACCACTGACCATGGTTGCACAGGCCCCGACCGATCTGTCCGACGCTCGCCGTCTACTTCGCTTCCTGCACCCTCGCCATCAGCACGCGGGCGGCGTCGGCGGGGTGCGTGTACGGCCACCAATGGCCGGCATCGACTCGATCGACGCGCAGATCGGGGATCCATCGATCGAGACCGTCGGTGAGGTTGGTCGACAGCATGCGGTCGTGTGACGGTACGACCACGGTGGTCGGGACCGCGCACCGTGGAGCAGGCCCGCGGAGCACACGCCGCAACACGTTCGCCCGGTAGAGGGCGATGCCGCGCTGCTGGTCGGCCACCGTCGGGGTCGGCTCACCCTCGACATTCAGCCGTGCCAACAAGTCCGGTACCCGTGTGCCCAGAACGGGCACATGAAACCCGAAGACGTACCAGGACCGGGCCAACTGCCCGATCAACGACGGCCATCGATGCGGCCGCACCAGCCGCGCCCGTGCCACCTGCCTCAGATGATCCAGACTGGGTCCGGACACCGATGTGTACGACGCGAACACGGTCGATGCGCGAGGCGAGGCCATCGCCTCCCACATCTGGACCGAACCCCAGTCGTGGGCGAAGACGTGCACCTTCCCGGTGAGGTCAGGAATCGACTCGACCACCGCGAAGGCGTCGCGCGCCAGCTGCTCGATGGACACGTCCGCCTCGTGCTCGAGCGTGGACGCTCCGCTTCCTCGTGTGTCGTAGGCGATCACCCGAACCTGGTCGCCGAGCTCGGCGATCAGCGGATCGAACACGTGACGGTTGTCGGGGTATCCGTGCACCAGCAGCACTGTGGACTTCGCCGCCGGGTCCCCGTATTCGAAGACGGGAAGCTCGGCACCCGGAGTGCGCACAGTCCAGTGGGTCATCCCGCGTCGCTCAGTGCGTACAGAGTGCCGCCGCGTAGCAAGTGGGCGATCATCCTCAGCCGCATGGCCTCCTGCTCGGGTTGCGGATGCACCACCGCGGCCAACGCCTCGCCGTCGAGCAGATGCACCACGCTGAAGACCACCGTCTCCAGATGGCGTGGATCGATCACGCCGGCGACCGGTAGCGTGCGAGCGAGTTCGGCGATCTGCTCGTGGTACCGAACGGTGAACGGCTGCAGCCTCTCTCGCAACTCCTCGTCACTACGGGCCGCGGTCAACAGCTCGTACCAGGCACCGTTGATCGGAGCGCGGCACGCAGCCCTGAGCAGTTCGAGGCAGTGCTCGATCGACGCGCTCCCGAAACCGGACAGGCCACGGCGAAACTCCACGAACTGACGTCGCCGAACCTCGTCTGCTGCGGCAACTATCAGGTCCAGCCTGGTGTCGAAATGCCGAAACATGGCACCGGAAGACACCCCTGCGCGGCTGACGATCTCACTGACACTGGTTGCGGCATAGCCCTTCTCGCACAACGACTCGATGGTCGCGTCGAGCAACTTTCCGATCGTCTCGGTCCGACGCTGCAGTTGACTCGGGCTCACACACGCTCCCGTCGACGCGGAGCCGTCGGGGTGCCGGCCCGCAGGAAACTACCTGCCCGCTCCGACACACCGAACCAGGGAGCAAAGGTGCCACCGGAGAACACCACTCGGCCTGCGACCAGGGTGGCGGCCACGGCCCGGTCGTTGCGGTTGACCATTCGACTCAGGCCACCGAACTCCGGCATGGTCTCCTCCCGGTAGGCCAGGACCTCCTCGTCCAGCCCCTCCGGATCGATCACCACGATGTCGGCGCGATCCCCCACCCGCACGTGTCCGGCGTCGAGACCGTAGAAGTCGGCCAGCTCGCCGCTGAGCTTGTGCACGGCCTTCTCCACGGTCATGAAGGGTCGGCGATCGTTTCGCGCGTCGTGCACACGGTGCAGCAACCGGATGCCGAAGTTGTAGAACGCCATGTTGCGTAGATGAGCACCGGCGTCGGAGAACCCCACGGTCACCCCGGGCTGGTTGATCAGCTTGTCCATCTGCCGCTTGCGGTGATTGGCAACCGTCGTGTGCCAGCGCAGCTTTCGACCGTGCTCGACCACCAGATCGAGGAACGCGTCCACCACGTGTACCCCGCGTTCGGCCGCAACCTCTGCGACGTTCTTGCCGACGACCGACGCGTCGGGACACTCGGTGATCTCGGCGTCGGCGAAGTCTCGATGCCAGACGCGCGAGCTGAACTTCTTCTCGAAATCGGCGCGGAACCAGCGGCGGTAGGCCTCGTCCGACAGCAACTCGTTGCGGCCCAACTCTTCTCGCAGATGTAGCGCGGCGCGGCCCGAGCCGAACTCCTCGAACACCACGAGGTCGATGCCATCGGAATACACGTCGAATGTGGTGGGCAAGTGCTGCCAGCGGAACTGTCCCTTGCCCGGCCCGTTGACGATGCGAGCGAGCGGGCCGAAGACCCGATGGATCCAGGGCGAGGCCTTCGCGTCGGCCGCCGCCAGCAACGAGATCTTGAGCGGAGTGCGGCCGATCCCGGTGGCCGAGGCAAGGAAGAACAGCATGTCGTACTTGGTGTTCAGGTTCGGAATGCTCTGCAACAGTCGGCCGCGCTTACGCAGGATCTTGTGCAGAGCACGGAATTCGCTCCACCGTGCGTACGAGGACGGCAGCGAACGAGATCGGTACCGATCCCCGTCCAGCTTGTCCCACGGGTTCGTCATCGTCGACATTCCGAGCAGCCCGGCATCGAGCGCCTGCTCGAGCGCGTCCGACATGGTGCGCCATTCCTCGCGGGTGGGCTTCTGACTGCGGTCGGTCGATCGGTCCAAGCCCATCACGTGCGCACGCAGATCAGAATGACCGACCAAGGCTGCGATGTTGGGGCCCAGAGGCAGACGCTCGAGCGCTGCGATGTACTCGTCGGGACTGGTCCACGTCTTGTGCGTATCGACGGCCTTGAGCACATGATCGCGCGGCAGCGCCTCCACCCGACTGAACAGATCAGCGATGTCGACCGGAGTGGAGTAGAGCGTCGACAACGAACAGTTCCCCAGCAGAACCGTCGTGACCCCGTGCCGAACGGACTCCTCTAGACCGGGCCCGACGAGCACTTCCGCGTCGTAATGGGTGTGCACGTCCACGAAGCCCGGGGTGACCCACTTACCGGTGGCGTCGACCACCTCGGTCGTCGGGCCCGCCTCGAGCGGAGTGGACGACACGGCCCGTACGAAACCGTCGACGATGCCCACATCGGCTCGCACTCCTGGACCGCCGGACCCGTCGTAGACGGTGCCGCCGGTGATGACGACGTCGAAAGGAATGTTCGAGCTCAATGTGACCTCCGTCATAGGATGACGAAACTCTAACTTAGAGAGTGATCACTCGCAATAGCCGTACCGAGTCGGCCGTCTCGCGATCACCTGCGTGTTCCGCGCGTCGACGTTTCGGTTCCTGGACACCTCGAGAGATACAGTCGAGTGTCTTTGCCCGAACTCACGGAGTTGACCCTTGACCCCCACGGATACCCACATCGCGCGCGCCGCCCTGCCCGACAGCAGGAGAGAGCGCCTCGCGTGGGGAGCAGCGGTCGCTGCAGTGGTGGTCCTCGGCTATCTCCTGGTGCTCAGCGTCGATCCCCGTTTCTTCTACATCGACGACACCGAATCGGGTGCCGTACCCAACTGGCTCCAGCTCGGACGCATCATGCGCGACGGGCAATTCCCCTCGCTGGTGCTCGATCAGTGGATGGCCGGCAACTACCCGGTCGAGGGCCAGGGCGGCCTGTGGAATCCCGTGCAGATGGCGATCAACTACATCTCGCCGTCGATCGACAACCTGGTACTGCTGGCAACGGTCGTCAAACTGGGCTTCTCGATTCTGTTGGCCTGGGGCGTGTTTCGAGTCGCCCTGGCCTACGGAGCGCGAGCCAACTGGGCTGCGGTAGCGGGCGCGAGCGCACCGTTCGTCGGGTTCACGCTGTTCTTCGAGAACACCTCGTGGGTGACCGCGCTGATGGGCACGGCGTGGATCATGAACGCCTGGGCGAGCTCGGTGTCCTACGCCCGCGGTCGCAGCGGTCCGATCGTGCCGTTCGCCTTCCTCTACCTCGCCATCAGCGTGGGATACGTCCACGCCGCGGTGATGGCCGGAGTGATGATCGGATCCGTCGCCATCGGCGAACGACTGTTCCAGCGGCTGTGGCGTCCGGCACTGAAGGTGTGCGCGGTAGGTATCGCTGCCGCCGCGTGCGGGGCCGTCACCTTCCTGCCCGGCGTGCTCACATCCGCGGTCACCTGGCGTAGCGGCGACGAAGGCACGTTCAACGACAACTTCCTGACCGCACCGTGGTCGGAATCGCTCACCGCGAGCATCCCGACCGCCGTGACGAGCATCGAATCCTGGGCGGGCGAAACCACCGAATCGCCGGTCACCTACATCGCCTGGTTCGTGGTGCCCGCGCTGGCGTTCATCGCGTGGCGTCGGGTACCCGCGGCTCTGCGCGAGCTGGCCGCACCACTGATCATGCTGGCGTTCGCCTTGATCTTCACCGCAGGTCCCAGCGACATCGGACCGATCCGCTGGCCCGCCCGCATTCTGCCGTTCGTCGCCCTCGTCGCACTGATTCTCGTGGTCACCCTGATCAGCCGGTACGGAACCCTCGACAAGCTGCGGCCGCGGCTGCTCGCGGCCGGCCTGCTGACGCTGGTACTGCTGCTTCGCGCCGGCTCGTCGGGTCCGGAATTCTTCGGTCGCCACGTCCTCGCTGCGCTGGTGATCCTGCTCGTCGGCGCGCTCGCTCTGCTGCTGGCCCACCGCTTCTCCACCCGGGCGACTGCGGCGCTGCTCCTCGTGACGATCGCGCCGGTCGCGATGTACCAGGTGGCCACCTACGAACCGCCCTTCGCCAAGTGGTGGCTGCCTACCTCCCAATCCGAAGCCAAGGCCGAGTTCCCACAGTGGCAGGGCGCGACTCTGCAACTCGGTAGCCGTGCGCTCACCGAAACCGCAGCCGACGGACCCGACGACCCCCGGCTGCCCTGGCACTCCCAGGTGTACGGCAACTCCGCCAAGATCATGGGCCTGGACTACGTCAACGCGTACACCCCCGTCGGCTATCTCGACTTCGCCAACCTGCTGTGCTTCGAGCACGAGGGATCGACCTGCACGGACGCCTTCCGGCGTGTGTTCGAGATCGAGCCGTACACCGGCAAGACGTACGCCGACCTGATGCAACTCGATCGAATCGCGCTGCAGAAGAATCAATATCCGCTCGCGAACTCCCGGCCCGCACCCGCAGGCTGGATGTGGGTGACCGCGCCCACGCCCGAGTCCGCTCGCCAGATCTACGTCCTCGAACGCGTCGACGGGTTGATTCCCGCGTCGTCGGGACGCGTCGTCGCGACCGTGAACGCCACGGCCGAACCCCGATCGTCCGATGCGGACTCGGAGCACGTCGACGTCAGCGCACCCAACGGTGGCAGCGTCGTGTTCTCGCGTCTGGCCTGGCCCGGCTACACCGCGACGCTGAACGGTGAGGAGCTGCAGACGAAGGGGCTGGCCGACATCTTCCTGTACGTCGACCTGCCGCCCGGCACCGAGAACGCGGACCTGCACATCACCTTCCGACCGCCCGGCGAACGACTCGGACTGGCCGCGATGGCCGGCGGGACGCTGTTGCTGGTCGGCCTGGTGGTGCTCGATGTGCGACGGCGCAGAAATTCGAGTTCTCGGGAGTTCGGCGCTGGGACGTCGAGCAGATAGGCTCAGACCTCGTGATGTCCGACGACTCTGCTGCTGATCCGCACCGCATCTCCATCGTGGTACCGGTCTACCAGGGCGAACGGACGCTCAGCGCGTTGATGGACGAGATCCTTCCGCTGACGCAGGTGACGCACACCCCCGTCGGGCGGCCGATGATCGTCGAGGAAGTTCTGCTCGTCTTCGATCACGGACCCGACAACTCTGCCGCGGTGATTCGCCAGCTCACGGCCGCGCACACGTTCGTTCGCGGGGTGTGGCTGAGCCGCAATTTCGGTCAGCACCCCGCCACCCTCGCCGGCATGGCCTCGAGCGGCGGCGAGTGGATCGTCACGATGGACGAGGACGGGCAACACGATCCGGCGGCGATCGGCGGCATGCTGGATACGGCCCTCGACCAGCAGTCCACCGTCGTCTACGCCAAGCCCACCAACGTCGCACCGCACGGGATGTGGCGCAACGCAGCCTCCAAGGGTTCGAAGTGGCTGATCGCCAAGGCGCTGGCCGGGGACAACACCATCGACTACCAGAGCTACCGCCTGGTGCTCGGTGAAGTCGGTCGCTCCGTCGCCGCCTACGCCGGTTCCGAGGCATACCTGGACATCGCACTCGGCTGGATCGCAGGCGACGTCACGACCAGCCCGGTGGCGTTGCGTGAAGAGGTGGACCGTCGATCGGGCTACCGACTGCGCACCTTGCTCTCGCACTTCTGGCGGATGGTGCTCTCGAGCGGCACGAAGGGCCTGCGACTGGTCAGCTTCATCGGCATCGCCTTCGCGGTACTCGGCCTCATTCTGGTGGCGTACGTACTCGTGTCGTACTTCGTCTTCGATTCGGGCGCCGAGGTACGAGGCTGGGCATCGACGATGGTGATCCTGTTGTTCGGCTTCGGAGCAACACTGTTCTCCCTCGGTGTGGTGGCCGAGTACGTGGGCGTGAACGTCAAGACGGCCATGGGCAAACCGCCGTACCTGATCGTCACCGACCCGGGAAACGGCCCGCTCGGGCGCACTGCGCCATCGACCGAACCTGCACCGCCGGCGTGACCGCGACACACACGTGGATCGTCGGCAGCGGCGGGCTGCTCGGCGCTGCGGTGACCCGGGAGGCCGGTCGTCGCGGGCATCGAGTGCACACCAGCACCATCCCGTGGTCGGACACGGCGTCCGCCGAACAGGCTCTGCTGCAGCGCTGTTCGGAATTCTTCGACTCCTTCGCCGACGGTACCTGGAACGTGATCTGGGCCGCGGGCGCGGGCGTGAACGGAACCAGCGCAGCACAATTCGCCGAAGAGAACGGCCTGATCCGCACCGTCCTGGCGCACATCGAGGCTGTCGCCGCCGACCGCGCGGGCACCGGAACCGTGTTCCTCGCCTCGTCCGCCGGAGGCGTCTACGCCGGCGCGACGGGCGCCCCACATCACGAGGGAACGAACCCGGTTCCGTTGGGCGACTACGGTTTCGCCAAGCTGCAGTCCGAGGCCATCGCGACCGAGTTCGGTGCCCGCACCGGCATCAACGTGGCCATCGGCCGGTTCGCGAACCTCTACGGGCCGGGGCAGAACCTCGCGAAACCGCAGGGCCTGATCTCGCACCTGTGCCGGGGATACCTCATGGCCTCCCCCGTATCCATCTACGTCCCGATGGACACGTTGCGCGACTACCTCTACGTGTCCGACGCGGCCGAGATGGTTGCCGACACCCTTGCCATGTCGGCCACGCGACGAATATCGCCGACGATCAAGATCTTCGCCTCCGGTGAGGCCGTGACCATCGGCTCGATTCTCGGAGCCTGCCGGACGGTGTTCCGCCGTCGACCGAACGTGGTGTTGGCAGCGTCCCCACTGGCGGTGTTCCAAGGTCGCGATCTACGGCTGCGGTCGACGGTATGGCCGCAGATCGATCGCCGAACGCACCGAACATTGCCCGCAGGCATCGCGTCCACCCTGTTCGCGACGCGTCAGGCACTGGCGGTGGGTCGATGACCGAACCACAGACTCCTGCTCCCCCGGCGGGCATGAACGGCGCGCCGGGGCCGCTGATGCGCATCGTCAAGAATCAGAAGATCGCGTTCCTGCTCGTCGGCGGCGTCAACACCGCATTGGGTACCGCGTGGTTCATCCTGTGGCAGTTGCTGATCGGCGAGCAGTACGGATACCACGCCGCGATCGTGCTCGGCTATCTCTGCAACGTGCTGTGCGCGTTCGCGATGTACCGCTACCTGGTGTTCCGCGTGCGGGGTCACTTCCTACGTGATCTGCTGCGGTTCTTCGTCGTGAACTTCGGCGCGTTCGTCGCCAACATCTCCCTGATGACGATCGCCGTGTCCGTCTTCCACTTCCCGCCCATCCCTTCACAATTGGTCGTCACAGCCGTGATGGCAGTCGTCAGCTTCTTCGGCTACCGCGACTTCTCGTTCCGCAGAAAGAGCCAGGCCCCCACATCATGACGCCCCGTGTTTCCGTAGTCGTCCCGGCGTACAACAACGCCGAGTACCTGGCCGAGACCATCGATTCGATTCTCGCCCAGACGTTCACGGACTTCGAACTGGTCATCGCCGATCACTCGTCGACCGACGGAACCCTCGCCGTCGCGCAGAAGTTCGACGACCCACGGATCCGCCTGCTGACAACCCCGGCCGGCGGCGGAGCGCAGGCCAACTGGAACCGCGTCACCGAGGAAGCCACGGGCGAGCTGATCAAGCTCGTCTGCGGTGACGACACCATCGCGCCCACCGCGCTGGACACTCAGGTGCGGGCTTTCGACGACAACCCGTCCGCCGTTCTGGTCGCCGCACAGCGGACGCTGATCGACGCCTACGGCAAGACGGTCATCGCCGCCCGCGGGCTCGGTGGACTGCACGGAACGGTATCGGGCCGAGTCGCCGCTCGAACCGCAGTTCGGGCCGGTGCCAACATCTTCGGCGAACCCGGCGGCGTCATGATGAAGCTGTCGGAACTCCGCGAGATCGGGCTGTGGGACAACAGCCATCCCTACCTGATCGACCAGGCCACCTTCATCGCGGTTGCGCTACGAGGCGACATCGTGGCCATTCCGCAACCGCTGGCGTCGTTCCGCATCAACTCGGGGCAGTGGAGCGTGGAGCTGGCGACACAGCAGGCACGTCAGGCCGCGGACTTCCACCGCTCGCTGCAGGCCAGCGACCCGACATTGTTGTCCGACAACGATGTTCGCATCGGCAACGCCAAGGCCCTGATGACGTCGTTCATGCGTCGCGCGGTGTACCTGCTGCTGCGCCATCGGATGTCACGCAGTAGTTAGTTCCGGCTTCAGGGCAGTACGGATTCTTTCGCCGCGTAGACCGCCTCGGTGGCATCTTTCTGCGGTCGCCACCACTGCTCGTTCTCCCGGTACCAGTCGATGGTCGCTTTCAAGCCCGCCCGGAAGTCGACATACGTTGGTGTCCAACCCAATTCGGTACGCAGTTTGCTGGAGTCGATGGCGTAGCGCAGATCGTGGCCGGGGCGGTCGGTGACGAAATCGAAGGCGTCGGATGCGTTGCCGGTTTCTTCGAGGATCGCTTCGAGGACGGTGCGGTTGTTCGCTTCGCCGTCGGCTCCGATGAGGTAGGTCTCGCCGATGCGGCCACCGTCGATGATCGCCCAGACGGCGCTGTTGTGGTCGTCGACGTGGATCCAGTCGCGCACGTTCTGCCCTGCCCCGTAGAGCTTGGGCCGAGAGCCACTGAGGATGTTGGTGATCTGGCGTGGGATGAACTTCTCCACGTGCTGGTATGGGCCGTAGTTGTTGGAGCAATTCGAGATGGTGGAGCGGACCCCGAACGAGCGGGTCCAGGCACGCACCAACAGGTCGCTCGAGGCCTTGGTGGAGGAGTACGGACTCGACGGGTTGTACGAGGTCGATTCGGTGAACCGTGCCGGGTCGTCGAGTTCGAGGTCGCCGTAGACCTCGTCGGTGGAGATGTGGTGGTAGCGGACGTCGTGCTCGCGGACCGCGTTGAGCAAGGTGGTGGTGCCGATGACGTTGGTGTGCACGAACGGCCACGGGTCGGTCAACGAGTTGTCGTTGTGGGATTCGGCGGCGAAGTGGACGACCAGATCGGTTTCGCGGACGAGGCGGTCCACGAGATCGGCGTCGGCGATGTCGCCGTGCACGAACTCGATGCGATCCGCCACCGGGTCGAGGGAGGCCTTGTTGCCGGCGTAGGTGAGCTTGTCGAGCACGGTGACCTGGGAGTCGGGACGCTGCGCGAGGGTCTGATGTACGAAGTTCGCGCCGATGAACCCGGCCCCACCCGTGACGAGAATTCTCATGTACCGGCACTTTACCGGTGCTGGCCGGCGACGGCCGTTCTTGTCGGGCGCGCGTGCTAGCTTCTCTTCGACTTCGGGGGGAGTGACGATGCGTCTTCGATACATACTGCTGCGTCTCGCGGCATCGGTGGCACTGCTGTTCGGAATCATGTGGGCAATCCCGCTGCTGGCACCGCAGGTGCCCGAGCCGTACGAGGGGGTACAGACTCTGCCGCCGGTGTCGCCGGAACCCAGGGGCTCGACGACAGCCCCGCCACCAATGCCGCCGGGGTTTCCGTCCATGAACCGGCCGCCACCGAAGATCGAGGTGCCCGACGGCCAACCGCAGCCCATCGCCACCAAATTCGGCTGGACCTACGATATTCCTGCGGACTGGGAAAATTGGAACGACGGTTTCGCGGAGTGGGTCGGCGAGGACGGGTCGACCGCAACGTACGGCGCAATGGGCCTCCACGGTCGATTCGATTGCGAGGGGGGTGAGTTCGAGTCTTCGGCGATCAGCGGAATGACCGGTCGACGTGCCGGGGACTTGACTGTCCTCGCCTATCAGGAAGCGCAGAAGGCGTCGATGATCTTCACCAACCGAGACGGTTCACTGGCACCCACTGTTCAGATCAGCGACCCCAAGTATCTACAGGTCGACGGAGTCCCGGCTGTCCGCTACACAGCCCTGGTGGAAGACATACCGGATTCGCCTTACTGCCCTCCTCCCCGCGCCACATTCGACGTTGTCACCACTACCGGTTTCGCCACGGCAGAGGTCGCGGTCTTCGTTGTACTTGCCGACCGTGATGTCGAGAACGCACTCTCCGATGAGGATGTCGACGGCCTCATCTCGTCACTGAGAAGGACCGCGACGCAATGACCGAACCGCTGATCGCCAGATCCTCGGAAATCGCCGGCCTCGGACATCTTCTCGATCGCATCGGCGGCGACACTCTGGCCAGTCATCGTTATCTGCTCGATCAGGCGGGCCTGAGCGAGAACGTGGTTGGGCAGATTCTGAAACGACTTCAGCCGTACCTCGCACGGTTTCAGGAGATGACACGCACTCGGCAGGTTCACCTGTCCGCCAATTGCGGGGAAATGGGTGCAGAACTCAACAGAGCGGCATGGCTGTATGCCGATCAGGATCAGCGAAACTATGACCTGCTGAACGCTCACACAAGCGCGCCGCCACTACCGGGCATCGATCGAGGCAGCTCGGATCGTGCCGCCGTCGGCCACGTGGATGAATTCGACGGAGCGGCCGACTACGGACGGCCCCACGGGATCGACTATCCCGCGCCGAATCCCGTCGTCGACGAAGTCCGAGAATTGCTCGACGATGCCGCGGGCTGGCTCGGAGAGATCGACACAACGATTTTCGAACTCTGCGGGTGGAGCCCCCTGAACGAAGCGACAATGCCGATCACCGGCAACTGGAACGAAATCAGGAGAATCGGCCACGCATATCAGATCGCAGGCGACGCCATGGAAGCTGCGTCGGAGTCGTTCGCGGCAGGTGTGGGGCGCGTAAACGCCTACTGGAACGGCGCTGCCGCAAAGGCATTCACCGATTACGCCGACCGACAACTGGCCGCAATGCGATGGGAGGGGCCCGCAGGCCGCACGATTTCCGCGGTCTGTGCAGTGATATCCGAACAACTCCGTGACGCTGCGCTGGCAGTGGTTCGGAAAATCGTCGAACTTCTCGAATCGGAGGTCGCCGTCGACAACGCCCGCGGTGCTTTGAAGGTCATGATCAAGAAGATACCGATGGTGGGCACGGCCTGGCAGGTCGAAAGTATCATCGAAATCTGCTGGACAGCAATGGATCTGACCAAGGAACTCATTGCGAAGATCGAGCAGGTGGTCGACGACTTCGGCGCGTTCCTCGACGCGCTCGGCGATCCCGAGAGCCAGGTGGGCAAGAAGATCGACGACACGTTGCGCCCATTGAACGACTTCCTCGACCACGGCAAGCAGTCCGTCGAAGCGGGAAAGACCGCGGATATCCGACCGGTCCTCGACACTCCGGACGAGGACTTCTCCGTTGGCACCGGCGACGAACCCTGGCGGGACGCATGATCCAGTCACTGCCTCCACACGCCCGAGCCGCGTACGACCGTCTGATGACATCCTGCGGTGAGCTCGAGGCCGCGCGCACGCGGGCCCTGAACACCGATCTGAAAGCTCTGGCGGGAACCCGATACGTCACAGCGGAACTGCTGGCCCGCCTGGCGTCCTCACGCCGGGCATCGGCCGACCTGATCCACTACGCGACCCGCGTCGCGTCGGGTGAATGCAGTTGGGAACGTGTCGAGGTGGACGCAACTCCGGTGCCACCGGAAGTCGAAGAGCTCAAAGCCGATCCGCAGATCGTGTGGCCGGCCGAATGGCCGACTCCGATCACCGAGACCGGAACTTCGCCGTACCGAATCCCGTGGGAGTGATCGGCCGCTGGAACTGTCAGGACCCTCGGACAGTGCGTCCGGCGAAGGCCGCCAACCGCTCGTACGCGTTTGCGCTTTCGGGTGCAGGCTGCTCAGGATCGAAAGCACCGCCTCGTCGTTCGTCGGTCATGTTGGCCGACATGAACACCATCCCCTCCTCCGCCACCGTCTGGTCGAGATCGTCCGTGCCGCGCCCGAGTGCGGTCGCGAGATCCCACGCGTGCACCGAGAGTTCCGCAGCCACCATGCCGAGCGGCAATGGTGAACCTGCATCGATCTCGGCCAGCAGTTCGCGAGTCCGCTCCGTCCACAGCGGAATCGGATCCGACGACGGTTCGGGCGACGCCGACCAATCGATCTCGCCACCCCGAGCCATGGTCACCAAGTTGGCCGCGGTGTTCACCAGGTGGTCCGTCAGCTCGGCGACGGTCCACTCGGTGCAGGGCGTGGCCGATGCGCGTTCGGCTTCGGTCACTGTGGAGAGCAGAGCGGTGACCTGATCGATACCGGTGGAGATCTGGTTCGTTGTCGTCACGTGGCTTGTCCTCGGTTCTCTCGGAAGCTGGGTATGCGGCGAGCGTAAGTGCACCTCGGAGCTCACGCAGCAGAAACGGGGCAGGCACAAGCGAGCGGGTGATCGGAGGGTCTGGAAGACTTCGCGGTCATGCGGGGAATCATTCTGGCGGGCGGCACGGGCTCGCGTCTTCATCCGATCACGATGGGCGTCAGCAAGCAGCTGGTTCCGGTCTACGACAAACCGATGATCTACTACCCGCTCTCGACACTGATCCTGGCCGGGATCCGCGAGATCCTCATCATCACCACCCCGCAGGACGCCGACCAATTCACGCGCCTCCTCGGTGACGGCTCCCAGTTCGGCATCGACTTGACCTACAAGGTCCAACACGAGCCGAACGGTCTCGCCCAAGCGTTCGTATTGGGTGCCGAGCACATCGGCACCGACTCCGCGGCATTGGTGTTGGGCGACAACATCTTCTACGGCCCCGGCCTGGGCACCCAACTGTCGCGTTTCGATCACATCGACGGCGGAGCCGTGTTCGCCTACGAGGTCTCCGACCCCACCGCCTACGGCGTCATCGAATTCGACGACAACCGCAAAGCCATCTCCCTCGAAGAAAAACCCGCCGCCCCGAATTCGAACTACGCCGTCCCCGGCCTGTACTTCTACGACAACGACGTCATCGCCATCGCCCGCGACCTCGAACCGTCCGCCCGCGGGGAATACGAGATCACCGACGTCAACCGCCACTATCTGGAGGCCGGCCGCCTCCACGTCGAAGTTCTCCCTCGCGGGACAGCTTGGCTCGACACCGGCACGTTCGACTCCCTGCTCGACGCCTCGAACTACGTGCGCACCATCGAACAACGCCAAGGCCTCAAGATCGGATCCCCCGAAGAAGTGGCCTGGCGACGAGGATTCATCACCGACGACGAACTGCGCGTGCGCGCCGAGACACTCGTCAAGTCCGGGTACGGCCGCTACCTGCTGGAATTGATCGACCGAGGGAACCGATGACCTTTCGTGAACTGAAAATATCCGGTGCCTACGAGTACACCCCACGTCAGTTCGGCGACGACCGCGGAGTGTTCTTCGAATGGTTCAAAGCGTCGGCGTTCGAGGCCACCACCGGGCGGTCGTTGGAGCTGCTGCAGGCGAACTGCTCGGTCTCCGCCGCCGGGGTCCTGCGCGGGATCCACTTCACCACCAATCCGCCCGGGCAGGCGAAATACGTCACCTGCGCCCGCGGAGCCTTCCTCGATGTCATCGTCGACCTGCGCGTCGGATCACCGACATTCGGGCAGTGGGACAGCGTGCTGATCGACGACGTCGACCGCAAAGCAGTGTTCCTCTCCGAAGGACTCGGCCACGCCATCTTGTCCCTGGAAGACAACTCGACCGTCATGTACCTGTGCTCCCTGGAGTACACCCCGGCCTTGGACCGCGACATCAACCCACTCGACCCCGCCCTGGGCATCGACTGGCCCACCACCGCCCGCGACGGCACACCCCTGACCTACGAACTCTCCGACAAGGACAAAGCCGCCCCCACCCTCGCCGAAGCCCTCGAAAACGGAGACCTGCCCAACTTCTCCTGAACGGCGGGACAAGGCAGCATCCGGGCAAACGCGCGCGCATTCGTCAGACGCGCGCAGAATCGCCCCTGACCGTTGACGAGAATGCGCGCGTTTGGCAAGTGCCGCTCAATGTCAAGCTGTCTGGAGTCGATTGTTGTTGATTCCGACGGTTGCGGGC